>NZ_JANSKB010000003.1:0-413965 GCF_024741215.1 Gabonibacter chumensis
TGGAGCCGAGCAAACCGTAAATACCGTTCTTGGTGATCTCGAAATTGATATCCCGGATCGCCCACTGGATCGTGTAACGATGAGACAAATTTTCTACTTTTACAATCGATTCTTCCATACAATAGATTTACTTTAATATATAACTCACGTGTTATTCGTTTCGAGAAAAACGATAAACTTTTCACAAAAAATCAACACAAAATCAATTATTTATTATTCAACAACTTATGCATCTTATACAACATATACTCGTAAGGCGACTTGGTAGCATCGGTACTTGTTCGTCTACCGCCTTTTCATTACCATGCGCTCGATAACGCTACTCGTCCATTAACCGATCTGCCGTTCTCTCCGAAGATCAGCAATAATGCTATAAACAGGAGAGAATACTTATCGATCATCCTCATAATTATTGATTTTACACAATACACACACACGACGCATAAAAACGTCCCGCATTTTAAAATTTTGGATGTAGATTTTAAATCCACATCCAAAACAAATACTCATTAATAACGATCAAATACTAAGTTAAAGTAACCACCCCACTTCCAGGAGACACTTTTAATATTCCCCAATCCTGATACCTCGTGTTGAATACCGACGGCACCGGGATCCGGAGAACCCAAGATTTCGGCATCGGTAGCATTGATCAGGTAGAAATAACCCTTATCCGTGGCAACTCCCAACAGATAGTCGCCACCGGATGACGGACTCTCCATCAAATGGGTTATATTACCGCCGTCCGGAAGAGAAGCATATAACTTCACCGCTTTCGTGCTCATGTCGTAGAAATACAACCGGTTGCCCTCTCCGAAATAGAGGTAAGAAGCTTTACGCAATTTCCAAAATACGGTATTATCGGAAATTTTATCGCTACCGGCAAATTCTTCCTGAGAAGCATTCGTTACACTCAGGCTATTCATCCCTCCGGATAACTTATACGTTTGCATCAAATACTTACCCGTACTTTCCTGTTTCAAAATATTCACGTAATTCGTCCCGTCCGTGAAATCTCCGCAATAGAGTAATTTATACCCCTCCAGATTCAAAATATCGACAAACGTGGTCGGATCAATCGGATTAATAATATCCATTTTTCCTCCCAAATAGGAGTTTCCGGAGTTGAAACTCGTGTAGCAAGCTACAAACCTCTTATGAAGCTGGTCGTATCCCAAAATAAAGTTAGCCGCGTATACGTTAATATTGAAAAATTCGGAAATATCCGCTCCTCCACCGGGGAAATAAACAGCCACGTCCATAAACATCTGTTCATGTTTCATTTCTGTAGAGTTTGCATTTTTCCTCCAATAAAGTTTTCCGTCGGTTCCTAACACGAAATCACAATACCCGCCCCGGATAAACTGTTTGGCTTCGAACCCGACAGGATAAGCCCCTCCGGGGAATTCATCCTTAATTTCCAATACTTTCGAGAAATCCAAACCGTTCAACACGCTGGCCCTTCCTCCTTCATAAATCACAACGACCTCATCTTCCTCGTTGCCAACTACATATACATCAGATCTCACAGGAACTTCGGAAGCCAAAGGATCATTCGGATGCAACTGTGAGTACAAATCGATAAAATCGGTCCAATAATAATGAGTTTTATTATCGTCGTCTTTCCAGGAATCGCGACGAACAAAATTCAAATTGGTTTTACCGCCATTCTCACTTAAAATAAACCAACCCTTCAAATAAGGAGATTGTACCGTTACCGAAGTTTGATAGCGGGTGACCACTCCGGTCGCTTTTTCCGTAACATACAAATAACAAGGAAAATTACCGCACTCATCCGGGGTGTATTCCAACACCCGGGTCTTAGCTATGGTATCGCCACCCCAGGTATGCACCCAAACAAAATCGAACGCATTCTCGGTCGTATCCCGTTCCGGGTATTTCCAGGTTATTTTAGGAGTTATCTTCACGGACTCGCCTAAAACAACGGTTGTTTTCGTTTCTGCAGCAACCGTGGCAATTGTAATCTTGTTGTAATCCACGAGATCATAATTTCCCTTATCTTCATAACAAGCGGCCAATAAAGACGCCCACAATGCTATAATTACTATTCTTATTTTCATAATTCAAATCTTTAAAATCATCCACCTATCAGATTAACCGTCATTTCTGTTCCGTCCTCTTCCCTTACCGTACGATTGTTATCTTTCTCCCTCAACAGATAGTTTTTAAATATAATCGTGTAATAACGCAATTCATCCGCATTATTTGGGTCCAAATCCGCAACACCGGTCTCCTGAATAAACAAGGTGTACTTTTTATCCGAATAATCTCCAAGGTAACTACCAGTCACGGTCGAATTCCACCAATCCGGTTTGGATACCCTATTGGTGACATAAAGGATGTTTCCCAAGCAATCCGTTTGCCCCAACATGAAATCAGGCGTCGCTTCCAATTTTAAAGCCAATCTCAAAGCCTCGGTTTTAAGTTCGTCCGTTTTCTTAAACGTAACCCAACAGGTATCGATTACCTTTCCGGCCTTCATTACAAAACTGGCAGGCAAATCATAATTAGCAGTCGTAGCGTTCGTGTATTCGTCGGCCACTGTAACCTTATAACTCCGGTCCCGTGTGGAGGGCTTGCCTATAACCTCGACAACCACAGGAAAACGCAATTGATTATCGTTCGGGTAAGCTAAAAAAGAGCATGTCGAAGAATCAGTAAGACGTTTGACGAACTGAATATAATCGCTGGAGTCGTATAGCATGATGTCATCCCTGTTACAAGAGAGAGTCATCCCAAAACAAACGACTACAAGTAATAACGTGTATATTTTTTTCATAGTTTCTGCATTAGAATTGATAATCTGTTTCGCTTTGCGGTAATGGGACAGTCCATTTTTCCGAACTCATCTTTATATTTTCCTCTCCGTTAAAAATATCCCGGTTCAACCGTTTAAACATATAGAAGGTCTGTCCCATGGTCAAGGTCTCCCGGATAATATCCGTCACTAACCTCTCTTTCAGTTGGTCTGCAGCTATCGTTTCCGGAATAGTCGTTTTAGCTCCTCTTTTTTGTCTGATCGTATTCAACAACCCGACAGCATCAGCAATCTGATTTTTATTGATCATACACTCGATCAAGATATGGTACATCTCCGGGAAACTGATAATCGGAAGGTAAGGACCTTGATTCTCTGCTGTAGAAGTAGCCGTATAAGAAGTTCCGGCAGGTCTGATCCAGGTCAGATACCTCTGGTAACCATACCGATTGTAATATCCGACCAATCGATAATCATCTTCATCCCCCTTGAATAGATCTGACATATTTTTCATACGAAAAGCATAGTTACTCGTTCCGATCGTACTCTCCCAATTCTCATAATTATTATTATTGGAGAAAGCCATAAAGATCTCGTCCGGTTTTTTCGGATAAATATAATCTTTGTCCGTTATCAAACCCAAATAAGAAGCAGAGGTCCATTGAAACCAGTTCCGTTTATGAAAACTATAACAGATCGATGCATTCTTGTAAGCATTATCCTCATCTCCCATGTACAGGTATATACGTGCCAACAAAGCCGTAGCACCCCAGTAATTCATCCGATGGCCGCGATAGCTGAAAAAGTCGTTTGGCGGAGCAGTCGTCCAGGAACCCGTTTGACGTAAGCGAGCGGAAGTCGATTTACACCAGGATGCGCAAAAAACGGTATCCACTTTAGTCAAAAGAGCCTTGGCACGTTCCATATCCTCGATGATCAAAGCCTTTACCTCTTCGGCATTTTTGTGCACCGGTTGATGATCAGGATAGGTGGTCACGTAAGGAATCGTTGTTCCGCTATAATTCGTAACAGGTGCCGGTGCAAAAAGACGATAGATATCGAAGTGCAACATGGCGCGAACACCGTACATTTCTCCCAATATCATGTCTCTCTCGATACTTCCGAGTTCGAAGAAAGTCGTATCTTTCCCTTCCACGTGCTGAATGATATCGTTACAAGCCGCAATAGTATTATAGGCTTTACTCCAGATCTGTTCCGTAACGTCTTCGGCGTTCTCCCAATCGAATTGAGCCGCGTAATATAAAGAGGTCGGCAGATAAGTCGTACTGCTGGTCTCATAATTATGTCCGATAGCACTGGCAAACCCCCATGTCAAATTCTTACCGTACAAATCGGTAGAAGACAATGACTTGTAAACACCGTTTACCGCCATTCTTACTCCCGTAATATCCGAGTACAAATCCTCTTCGACAAGTTCCGTGTCGGACGTTACATCCAAGAAATCATTACAAGAGGTCAAAAACCCGAGTAATAGTATAAAAATCCATATTCTTTTCATAATCTCTCTTTGTTAGCATTAAAAACTGGCATTTAACGTGAACGTAAAGGTGCGGGCAAAAGGATAGGATAATCCCATCTCCTGCTTTATCGTAGAGAACGTCTTTATATCTTTCATGTTAAATTGTAATCTTAACATACTGAAACCAATCCTGTTGATCAAAGTCGGATTAAAGTCATAAGCTAAAGATAAAGAGTTGAAAGTCAGATAATTATTTTTTTGAACGAACCGAGAAGTGGCACGCGTCACGTAATACCGATCCTGAATAGCTTTCAACGGGGTCACGTCTCCCACCTGCTGCCATCTATCGGTCCATACGCGCCGATCCGCATTATAATCATTCAAATTCACGTTTTCAACATTATCGACTAAGGTTTGGTTGTATTTATCCCCTCCCCATTCATACAAGAACGTAGTATACAACGTGAATCGTTGATAACGGACATTCACTCCGAACGCACCTTGAGCGGTGGGCTCTTCGTCTCCGATTACCTGTTGCTCTTGAGGACTCCAGTCGTAAGTAATGGTACCGTCTCGTTTTTGATATATTTCTTTACCGTTTGCCGGATTAATACCCAAAGATTTCATTCCGTAAATAGCTGTCAATGAAGCTCCTTCTTCGTATTTCAAAAGAGGTTTGGCATACTCTTTATTGCTATTGCTCATCTGTAATACCCAAGAACCCGTATAATTTTCATGATTATACTCCTCGTAATAATCATTCACCCGCTCGTTATACTGTTTCAGATAATCCGAAATTTTGGTAATCCTATTCTTGTTATGAGATAAGTTCGCGAAAAGATTCACATCCAAATTTTTCGAAGTATAAGCGCGTACATTCAACACAACATCCACTCCCTTGTTTTGAATCTCTCCCATGTTATCCATGTAAGTCTTAAACCCGGAAGAAGAAGGAAGAGAAACCTCGGTAATACCGTCTTTGGTTGTTTTGTTGTAATAATCGATATCGAATTGAATCCGGTCATTCCACAAGCCTACTTCTGCACCGATACTCCACGAAAGCGTTCTTTCCCAAGTCAAATCTTTATTACCCATTGCCATCGGAGCCGCACCGATTCCAGTCGGATACCAGTCGTCCAACATCACATCCCAAACATTTTTCGCCATATAGGGTTGGAAATTAGCCTTACCGGTCTCTCCCACGTTTCCTTTCAATTTCAATAAGGAGACAAAGTTAAGCTGTTTCATAAAATCGTAATTGTGCATGTTTATTCCGGCACCGGCCGACCAGAAAGGAGCCCATTTACGATCCGCTCCGAATTCGGAAGACCCGTCGAAACGATAGGATCCATCCAAAAGGTAAATGTTATTGTAACTGTAGTTGAACGTGGCGAAACCACCTAACAACCGCGTCTCGTTATCCGAAAAAGAAGGCTTCGTCACGACTTCATAAGCGTAAGCAGGCTCATGTCGGTCAGCATCCGGAAAACCTCTGTAATGAGAATTCGAATACTCATCCTTAGTCGTACGGAGGTTAATACCCATACTGAAATTTATATTGTGCTTCCCGATAGACCTGTTGTAAGCACCGAACAAGTTAAGGTTTAACGTATTGGTACTGGTCTCCGACAAATATAAATCTCCTTTTTTGAAAAGATCTTCCCTACCGTAAGTTCCGGAAAGAGGATCCGTGAAAGAAGAGGTATTAGCTTCCTTAAGTGTCAGCGCCAACTGTCCTTTAATTAACAAATAATCGTTGATATACCAATTTAAAGAGAGATTATTGGTCCACTCTTTATAGCCGTTCTTGCTAAAATTACCGAGTACGGCCTCGTACAAAGGATTTTTGGAGCTACCGCCATAGTTCCCCCACTGAGTCGTATTCTGAAGCATCTCTCCGGTCTCTTCATCTGCCCATAAGTCATAGGGCTGTTTACTGGTGTAATCCCTGAAGTTACCGTAAGGAGAATCTTTCGCCTTCACCACGTCGTAATTGATCTGATTCTTTATTTGCAACCCTTTGTAACGATAATCCAACGTCAATCCGGCTCCGACACGATTACGATAGGATTCCTTCATAACCCCGTTTTGTTTGTCGTAACGCAATTCGACACCGAAACGGATACTTTCGGTACCGCCCTCTACATACACGCTGTGTTTATGATTCACCTCCGTGGTCAACGGTTGAGATAACCAATAATTATCGATACCCCGTAAAATCCGATTTCTTTTCTCTATATAATATCCCATCAAAGAGTTTAACTCGGACTCTTCACTTACGGAACCCAAGTTTTGTAACCTCGGTTGAAATAATCCGGCAGCCCACTCTGCAGCCAGTTTCTCCTCCGCATTCATCAAATCGTAACTACTCAAATCCGGAGCCGTGATATCCAAATTTCCGTTATAAGAGATACGCATTTCCCCCGGAGCGGGAGGAACCGTTTCGATCACAATTACACCGTTAGCCGCACGAGAACCGTAAATAGCAGTAGCAGCCGCATCCTTCAAAATATTGATATCCTTTATTCTATTTAAATCGAGGTCATACACTTTTTCCACGCTTACCTCAAATCCGTCCAAAATAAAGATAGGCAAGTTCGGGTTCGTAGACAACGCAAATTCGGAAACATCCCCGGCTTGCAATTTATCCAGCTCTTTCACTTGCGAAATTCCGGACCGACCGCGCACGTAAAATTCCGGCAACGTATTCGGATCGGATCCCATCTCGTTGTTTTTCACGATTCTCAAAGAGGGATCAAACACCTGAAGCAAATCCATCACGTTGCTGGTTCCCACCTTCATCAACTCCTCTCTCTTTACCTGAGTAACCGAACCGGTAAAACTGGATTTCTTCACGTTCGCGTAACCCGTTACAATAACATCCTCCAACTTCACATCCTCCTCCTTCATCACGACATTGACCGTATCTTTCCCCGCGTACTTAATCTCCTGAGTTTCCATTCCGATAAAAGAAAAAACCAATGAAAAATCCTTCATCTCAGGCAAGGTCAACACGTAATTTCCATCGGCAGTCGTAGATACTCCCAAAGTTGTCCCTTTTACCACAACCGTTACACCGGGAACAGGATTTTTCTTTTCATCCGTTACTTTTCCCTGAATTCTAATTTGCTTCTCTGTAGTCGCTTGTACACTCACTCGAGAGACAACAACCACCTGTTCACCCGAAATTTTATAGGTATATTTCGTCCCCTCAAATACCTTATCCAATACCTTGTCTAAGGTTTCATTCGTTACGGAGACCGAAATTTTTCCCAATGCTTTTTCCTGCTCGTCGTTATAAAAAAATTTGTACGAGGTCTGTTTCTTTATTTCCTGAAACAACATGGAAAGAGAAACATCTTTCAAATCCAAGGTCACCCGCTGGGGTTCGATCGGATTACCTTTTGCCGAAAAGCACAATAAATTTGTCCATAAGAAAGCCAATAAAAATATCCAACAGACATTTTTTACCGACGCGGACAGAGAATACCGCTTTTTTTTCATAATTTTGTAAAGTTAAGTTTATATTAAATACACGCTTAACATCAGGAGTATCTAAATGTGTTGGCGCACGACGGATACTCCTTTTGTTATCTGCTCAAAAAAATTCTACCTTTTTCCATAGAATAAGAAATATTCAGATTTTCACAAATAGTCTCAATAGCATGCTGGACATTCTCCCTGTCAAATTCTCCGCTAAACGACTGAGTAAAGACCACTCCGGTATTATTTTGAATATCTATACCATACCAACGCTCCAATTTCCGGACAAGATTGTCAAACGATTCGTTATCGATCACTAAAACACCATCCTTCCATCGTACCTTATTAGCAGCATCCACCTTCAGAATCTCGAATTTGCCGCTATTCGTATGAAAAAGGAATTTCTGGTCGGGATAAATCGTTTCGATACAATTACCCGCATATACCCTCACACACCCCTCCATGAGAGTTGTACTCACTTCGTCCTTATCCCCGTATGTATTGACTTCGAAAGAGGTCCCCAACACTTCGGTTTTTATCTCTTGAGCAACGACAATAAAAGGACGAGTCGAGTCTTTTACCACCTCAAAGTAGAGATTTCCCTGAACCTCAACCTCCCGGTTCACGTTACTGAAACAAACCGGATAACGCAATGAACTCTCCGAATTGAGCCATACTTTCGTCCCGTCCGACAACTGTACGAAAAAACGCTCTCCCGCACGCACGCTAATCTCATGATAGATTAATTCGGCAGAATCGATAAACCCCGAAGTATCTTGCCTCTCGTACACGATTCTTCGTTGATTTATTGTATGTAGCTGGGCTGATGTCCCTATTTCTTTTATCGCCAACAAAGAATCCTGCATCACGTCGATCTCCCTTCCGTCAGATAAGGTCAGGACAACCGCTTTATCCCGTCCTACCTTCACCATCTTCTCGGGCATCGTATCTCTATGCAACCAAATGACCGAAACGACACCTATCAATCCAATCACGATCACCGCTGCCACCTGCCACAACACCCGTCTCAGTTGTCGCTTCCGCCGCAAAGATTTTTCCATAAAAAGACGATAATCTTCTAATCCGATCTCTAATAATCTCCCATTGGCATGTATCCCCGAAGTCAAATGCCATATTTTTTTGAATTTTTCGAAATACTTCCGGTTTTCTTCCTCGCTTATCCACTGGAAAAAGGAAATAATCTCCTTCCGATCCGCTCGATTCGACAAAATACGAACCAACAACCGATCTATATTCAAATTTTTGAACTCCATCTTTTCTGTCTTCATACCCCAAAGACAGTTAAAAATGATTTTACCCCCAATGAAAAAAAGAAAAAAAACAAATCAACTGCAGCAACCAATCCAAATCATTTCTTAACTTACTCAAGGCTATAGACATATGACGTTCCACGGTCTTTTCAGAAATATTTAACCGCTCGGCAATTTCCCTGTTTTTCAATCCTTCTACCTTACTCAATAAAAATACTTCCCGGCATCTCTCCGGTAAAGAGTCTATAGCCTCCTGCAATGCCCGGCCGATATCGGACGACCATAATTCCATCTCAACCTCCGGCGACTGTATGATAGTAGAAAAATAGAAATCCGACAATTGTTCCCGTTCGTATTTCTTTATATTTTTCTTATGAGCCAACGTATTCAAGCTACCGTAATAAACCGATTTAAAAAGATAGGCCTTAACGGAAAGAGTAATTACCAACACGGCCCGGCCTTCCCAGATCTTATAGTATACCTGTTGAACCACATCCCGGGCTGTTTCCACATCATTTAACAAACGATCAGCATAATTTAATAACGCATCGTAATACGTGGTGTAGATATACACGAAAGCTGAAATCGTACCCTTTCTCAAAGAACATTGCAGTTCCTTATCATCTGAATAACTGTTAATCATCCAACTATCTATAAACGTGAATTCACATTTGACACACAAATAACCTTTGAGCTGACCCTTTTGTTTTTCTTTTCCTAAAAATTTATTCCGGATTGAGAATTCAAAAATAAATATATATTATAAATATCCAAAGAATGCAATATAAAAAAGTAAGGTCATGAATAACCCTACTTGCAATAAATGAATAAGCTCAGAAAAACAATTACCAACTGTTAACTATTTTCAGCTTTTTTTCCATGAGGGTATAATTCGTCCGCCTTAACTTGTATATCACCAGTTACCATTTTTTAGAAAATAGTTCGAGCAACCGATTCATTTTCACGGGTTTTGCAAAGAAGGCATTACATCCCGCCTCAATAGCACTAACTCGATCGGAATCAAAAGCATTAGCCGTAAGAGCCACAATCGGAATTTAGGTATTGAATTCACGGATTTTGCGTGTGCTGTATGCCTTACAGCTTGATGATGATCTTCTATGGCTGGCCAAAGAAGATAAATTGGGAAAAGCGTTACAGGATTTGAGTTTGAAGACAAGGAAACGAGCCTCGAAAAAGGGATAAAACTCATGTTTTCCTACACATAAATCGAAAATGGTTCTATTAGGATAAAAACAAGACTTGAAATTTTGTATTATGCTGTAAAATCATTATGTTCGCATTGCATAATAAATGAGACATATGAAATTCGTTGATAGAATAGATGAAGCAGCACGTCTGAAGGATGCTCTTGCGAGAGAGAAGTCCTCGTTAGTCGTAATGTACGGTCGCAGACGATTGGGAAAATCGACACTTATCAAAAGGATGTTGTCGAATACGGATGTTTATTTCCTCGCCGACCGTTCTGAAGGCCAACATCAGAGAGCGTTACTTGCTAAAGTAATAGCACAAGTGTTTCCGGATTTCGATAAGTTAACATATCCGGACTGGGAATCTATGTTTCGTGCGGTCAATTATCGAACAGACAAACGTTTTACTCTATGCTTGGATGAATTTCCGTATCTTGTGGAACAATCTCCTGAACTGCCGTCTGTGTTGCAGAAATTTGTTGATGAGAAGCTGTTGAAGTATGACCTTGTGCTTTGTGGCTCGTCACAAAATATGATGTATGGGTTATTCCTTGATTCTACTGCGCCTCTATATGGTCGTGCTGATGAGATAATGAGGCTTGCGCCGATACGTTTGCCGTATATTCAGGACGCTTTGAGTCTTGATGCGATGGATGCCATTGAAGAGTATTCCGTATGGGGAGGTGTACCGCGTTACTGGGAATTAAGGGAAAACAGAAGTTCGCTTGATGATGCATTGTGGCACAATATCCTTTCTGTAAATGGAACACTTTACGAGGAACCAGTCAAACTCTTTCAGGATGATGTGAAGGATATTGTCAAGACTTCGACAATAATGTCTTATATTGGGACTGGTGCAAATCGTCTTTCTGAGATTGCTGGACGATGCAATGAACCGGCAACTAATTTGTCGCGACCATTGAAGAAGCTTGTAGATCTCGGATTCTTGGAAAAAGATGTTCCATTCGGGATTGATGAAAAAAATGCGAAAAAGAGTCTCTATAAGATAGCCGATCCGTTTATGGCATTCTACTATCAGTTTGTTGTTCCGAATCGCTCGTTCATTGAACTTGGTCGTCGCTTGCCCATTGAACAGGCTTTGAACGCTCATTTCTCTGAGTATGTGAGTATGCAATGGGAAAAACTATGCCGAGATGCTGTAACAGGTAATCTTGTGGGTGGAGTGGTTTATGGTAAGGCAAAACGCTGGTGGGGTTCTGTTCTCAATGAAGACAAGAAGCCTGAACAAGTCGAATTTGATGTAATGGCAGAATCGCTTGATAAAAAATATTTGTTAGTTGGCAAATGTAAATGGACAACTCAAGAGAATGGCAAACAGCTAACAGCCGAACTTCTCCGCAAAGCTAATCTGTTGCTATTTGCCAAGAACTATACCATCGTTCCGATGCTGTTCCTTAAGAATGCTCCGAAAGATGATGTAGGAAATGCCATGTTGCCGGAAAATGTTGTTGAGTTAATGAGATAAAGAAATAACAAATTCGTGATTTGCAGATGTTGGATTTTAGAAAACAATTTCAAGAGATTATAGAACAATCCTATATTCCTTTCAATATAGATAAAACTGCGACTTCTGACGTATGGAGTAATATTTATAAGTTAGTACTTCCTAATATACCGAAAAAACTTTTTAGATATCATAGAATAGACGATAATGGCTATACTATTGAATCATTTAAATTTGAAACTATTTCATTATGCCATGCAGGAATGTTTCCGGATAAGTATATATTTATATATAGATCAAGATAAGATTCACAAAGCTCTAAAAGTTGCATTGAAAGATGCATTACGTATAACATTGTCGCATATAACACAGAAATCCCCTGATATAAGGGCGGAAAAAGCGACGAAAATATGTTATTATAGAGAATGCGGATATACGGATGAACAAATTATAGATAAAATATTGACAGATGATTATGTTGATTTTTGCAATAATATTGGGGCTGCGATAAAAAAACAAGAATCGCATTTTAGATATCCAAGAAATAGTGCAAAAATTGCCTGTTTTACAGAAAGTGTACAGTCTAAGTATATGTGGGATAGATATGCAGATGGATATAAGGGGTTTGCATTAGAATATGATCTCAGACAGTGCATTTTTAAATATAATTCCTTAGGAATGAATGTTAATCTCTTTCCTGTGATTTATACAGATTTAAGGCCGGACGTTACATTAGATGAGGGAAATATTCATACTTACGAATATTTCAAGCAAATTGGAGATAAAAATTGGTTAAACTTTTTGTCGTCTATAATATCTGTTAATCAATTATATTGGTATCGAGTTTATCTTTATAAGGACAGAAAAGAATACGAGCACGAACATGAATGGAGAATGATTTACTATAATTTAGAAGATGAGAATGATTATGTTGCAATTCCGGATGTTGGATGCTTGAAAGCAATCTATTATGGTCCAGATATATCACAAAAGGATAAGCAAGAATTGAATCAGATTGCAGTTAAAAAAGGACTAAAAGAGTATGATGTTGATCTTGACGCAGGTAGCCGTAGATATGATTTAAGAGTAACAGCAATTAAATAGGAATATTCTTTGCGCAAAAAAGAACTGATCAACAACCTGAAAGTTGTGCCATCTCAATTATTTATAGTACCTTTGTTTTATTTTGCAGGCAAAGGTATTTTTGATTTATACAATGGCTGAAGAAAAGATATACAACGCATTGGAAGTAAAAGAGGAAACAGTGGAAAGCAAAAGCGAAGATTGGATTTGTCATTCGCAGGCTATAGCAGCAATCATGTCGAACCGAATGGGAGAGCTTGGCATGACACAGCGAGTGCTGGCTGAGAAAATGAATTGTACTCAGCAATATGTCTCTAAAGTGTTGAAAGGTCGAGAGAATTTGTCATTGGAAACTTTGTGCAAAATAGAAAGTGCATTAGACATCAAGATACTGCAAGCCGGAATAAATAAGTAATAATACCATAACAGGGCACGGGAATATGTCAATACAGAGCGAAGCGGCATTGGAAGCCGGACTGATAGCCACACTTCGGCAAATGGACTACGAGTATGTCCAAATTACCGAAGAAGATAATCTTTATGCCAATTTCAAACGGCAGTTGGAGATTCACAACAAAAAACAACTGGCGGAAGTTGGTCGTAACTCATTTACGGATGAAGAGTTTGAGAAGATATTGATATATCTGGAAGGTGGCACTCGCTTTGAAAAGACTAAGAAACTTCGAGACCTATATCCGCTTGATACGGCGAATGGACTGCGCATTTGGGTGGAATTCCTTAATCGTACCCAATGGTGTCAAAATGAGTTCCAGGTGTCGAACCAAATCACGGTGGAAGGGAGAAAGAAATGTCGCTATGATGTGACGATTCTTATCAATGGTCTCCCTTTGGTTCAGATTGAATTGAAACGTCGAGGTGTAGAGCTCAAACAGGCATACAATCAGATACAACGCTATCACAAGACATCCTTTCATGGGTTGTTTGACTATATTCAGCTGTTTGTCATTTCCAATGGTGTAAACACTCGTTATTTCGCCAATAATCCCAATGGCGGATATAAGTTCACATTTAACTGGACGGATGCAGCCAATCATCCATTTAATGAATTGGATAAGTTTGCTGTCTTTTTCTTGGAAAAATGTACGCTTGGCAAAATCATAGGAAAATATATCGTGCTACACGAGGGCGACAAGTGCTTGATGGTGCTTCGTCCTTATCAGTTCTATGCCGTAGAGAAGATTCTGGATCGTGTGCAGAACTCTAACGATAACGGCTATATCTGGCATACAACAGGAGCCGGAAAGACATTGACTTCTTTTAAGGCTGCACAACTTGTATCGGAATTGGACGATGTGGATAAGGTTATGTTTGTTGTTGACCGACACGACCTCGATACTCAGACACAATCGGAATATGAGGCATTTGAGCCGGGTGCAGTGGATAGTACTGACAATACAGACGAGCTTGTGAAGCGGCTTCAAAGCAATTCCAAGGTTATCATCACTACCATTCAGAAACTCAATGCCGCAGTCAGCAAGACGTGGTACAGCAACAAGATTGAAACCATTCGTCATTCACGTATCGTGATGATATTTGATGAGTGCCACCGCAGTCATTTTGGGAATAGTCACAAGAAGATTATGAAGTTCTTTGACAATGCTCAAATATTCGGTTTTACGGGAACGCCTATCTTTACCGAAAATGCGGTGGATGGACATACTACTAAAGAGATATTCGGAAATTGTCTGCATAAATATCTTATTAAAGATGCAATAGCGGATGAAAACGTGCTTGGTTTCCTCGTAGAGTATTATCATGGCAACGAAGTTGTTGACAATGACAACCAAACTCGTATGGAGGAAATTGCAAAATTCATCCTTAACAATTTCAACAAGTCTACATTCGACGGAGAATTTGATGCCTTGTTTGCTGTGCAATCCGTGCCGATGCTTATGCGCTATTACAAGATTTTCAAATCGTTGAATCCCAAAATTCGTATTGGTGCTGTGTTTACCTACGCTGCCAATAACAGTCAGGACGATGAACAGACAGGTATGGGTACAGGGCAGTATGTAAAAGAGGGTGTGGGTGATGCAGATGAACTGCAAGCCATCATGGACGATTATAATGAAAACTTCGGCACATCCTTTACTACAGAAAATTTCCGTGCCTACTATGATGACATCAATCTGCGCATGAAAAAGAAGAAAGCGGATATGAAACCGCTTGACCTTTGTCTTGTTGTAGGTATGTTCCTTACAGGTTTCGACAGTAAAAAACTGAATACGCTTTACGTGGATAAGAATATGGAATATCACGGTTTGCTGCAAGCGTTCAGTCGTACCAACCGAGTATTGAACGAGAAGAAGCGTTTTGGTAAAATCGTTTGTTTCCGTGATTTGAAAAACAACGTTGATACAGCGATCAAATTGTTCAGCAACTCAGATAATCCCGAAGATATAGTACGCCCACCGTTTGAGGATGTAAAAAAGGAATATAAATACTTGGCAACAGAGTTCCTGAAAAAATATCCTACTCCCGGAAGTATAGATCTTCTTCAAAGCGAAAATGACAAGAAACATTTTGTGCTTGCATTTCGTGATATTATCCGTAAACATGCGGAAATCCAGATATACGAAGATTATAGCGAGGAGGCGGAAGACCTCGGTATGACTGAACAGCAATTCAACGACTATAAGAGTAAGTATCTTGACATTACGGTCGGGTTTATTGAACCGCCTGTGACCCCATCAGTCATTGCGGAAGATCCTGTCCCATATGGGAACAATCAAGGATTGGAAGATATAGATTTCTGCCTTGAGCTTTTGCATAGCGACATTATCAATGTGGCATATATTCTTGAACTCATTGCGGAACTTGATCCATATCGTGCTGATTATGCGCAGCGCCGTCAGAATATCATTGACACGATGATTAAAGATGCTGAAATGCGTAGCAAAGCCAAACTTATTGATGGTTTCATTCAAAAGAATGTGGATGATGATAAGGAGAACTTCATGATGCAGCGAGGCAAGGTTGACGGAACAAGCGATTTGGAAGAACGGTTGAACCGCTATATTGCTGTTGAGAGAGAAAATGCTGTTAAGTCATTGGCTGAGGAAGAGGAAATATCATCATCGGTATTGAATCACTTCCTAAAAGAATATGATTACCTGCAAAAAGAGCAGCCGGAAATCATACAAAAGGCATTGAAAGAAAAGCATCTCGGATTGATTAAGACGAGAAAAGCATTGACGAGGATTTTAGACAGATTGCGTAATATTATACATACTTTCAGTTGGGATTAAAAGGAATAGAGATATGGTAAAGACAAACGAACCGGGATATGTGTATATCTTGACTAATCCAAGTTTTCGTGAGGATTGGGTCAAAATTGGTAAAAGTGCACGACCTGTTGACATACGTTCTAAGGAACTTGACAATACGGCGGTTCCATTACCTTTTGAGATTTATGCGACCATTCATACGGTCAAATATAACGATGTTGAAAAGCATGTACATAAAACTATTGATCGATTGACGGATTTGCGTATTCGTCAGAACCGAGAGTTTTTCAATGTACCGCCGCAAGTAGCTTTAGATATATTCAATGACATAGCCAAGATGATTGATGATGCAGTTGTTACGGTCTATGTTGATAATAAACCTATTTGTCATAATGAAAAAGAATCATTGCCTGTCGCACATAAACGAACTGTAAAGCGAGGACGTTTCAAATTCAGTATGGTAGGTATTAAAATAGGGGAATGCGTTACCTTTATTCCTACGAATACGGAAGTTAAAGTGGCAAGCGATGATTCCGTTGAATACGAAGGTCGTATTTATAAATTGTCCCCTTTTGTCGGTACATTTATGCCAGAAGAAAAACGAAATATGTCAGGTGCATATCAAGGGGCAAAATATTTCTCATATAAAGGGAATGTGTTAGATGACCTTAGAAGCATAATAGAGAGCAATATACCATTGCCGGAAAGTGATGTAATACAGAATAATATTGAGTAATAAAGATATGAGCGAAGAACTGCAACAAAAACTCCGTGACCAGCTTTGGGAGGTCGCAAACCGTTTGCGAGGCAATATGTCGGCAAGCGACTTTATGTATTTTACATTAGGTTTCATTTTCTATAAATACTTATCGGAGAAAATAGAGAAGTATGCTAACAATGCCTTAGTGGATGATGAAATAACCTTTAAGGAATTGTGGGAAATGGATGATACCGATGCGGTCGAGTTACAAGAGGAAGTAAAGAACCAATGCTTAGAAAATATAGGCTACTTCATAGAACCGAAATTTTTGTTTTCGTCCGTAATAGAGGCCATTAAGCGGAAAGAAAACATTTTACCAATGCTTGAACGTTCATTGAAGCGTATCGAAGACAGCACTCTTGGACAGGACAGCGAAGAAGATTTTGGCGGATTGTTTTCAGATATTGACTTGGCTTCACCTAAATTGGGTAAAACTTCCGATGATAAAAATACACTCGTCAGCAATGTGCTTCTCGCATTGGACGATATAGACTTTGGTGTAGAGGCATCACAGGAAATTGACATCTTGGGTGATGCTTACGAATATATGATTTCGCAGTTTGCGGCAGGAGCCGGAAAGAAAGCCGGAGAGTTCTATACTCCGCAGGAAGTCAGCCGTATCTTGGCTGAGATTGTTTCCATCGGACACAAGCGTTTGCGCAATGTATATGATCCGACTTGCGGCAGTGGCTCGTTGCTTCTTCGTGCTGCAAGTATTGGAAATGCTGTTGATATTTACGGACAGGAAAAGAATCCGACGACCTACAACCTTGCTCGAATGAATATGTTGCTTCACGGTATCAGATTCAGTAACTTCAAGATTGAAAACGGCGATACGCTTGAATGGGATGCCTTTGGAGACATTCAGTTTGATGCAGTGGTCGCAAATCCTCCTTTCTCTGCCGAATGGAGTGCTGCCGACAAATTCAATACCGATGACCGTTTCAGCAAAGCAGGGCGACTTGCGCCAAAGAAGACAGCAGATTATGCTTTTATTCTACATATGATCTATCACTTGAACGAAGGTGGTACGATGGCTTGTGTCGCTCCGCATGGTGTTTTGTTCCGTGGTAATGCTGAGGGTGTAATACGCCGCTTCCTGATAGAAAAGAAAAACTATATCGATGCTATTATCGGTTTGCCGGCTAATATTTTCTATGGCACAAGTATTCCTACTTGTATCCTTGTGATGAAGAAATGCCGTAAGGAAGATGATAACATCCTGTTCATCGATGCGAGCAAAGAGTTTGAGAAAGTCAAGACACAAAACAAACTACGTAAAGAACATATCGACAAGATTGTTGACACATATCGCGAGCGAAAAGAAATAGAAAAGTACAGCCATCTTGCCACTTTACAGGAAGTTGCTGATAACGACTATAATCTGAATATCCCTCGTTATGTAGATACCTTTGAAGAGGAAGAACCTATTGATATTAAAGCTGTAATGGCAGAAATCAAAGAGCTGGAAGCCAAACGTACCAAACTCGATAAGGAGATTGAAGTATATCTGAAAGAATTGGGACTGGTTGAATAGTAGTGTTATGGCAGAGATAGACAACATACCTGAAATGCGTCCTTCATTCGACAATATCCGTCGTCACGATGAGAACGAAAATGAATATTGGAGTTCACGTGACCTCTGCGTTGCTATGGGCTATTCGGCTTATTGGAAATTCCAAAAAGTCGTAGACAAAGCAATCAAAGTAGCTGGCGAAAAAGGCATGAATGTGGATGACCATTTCAACCAAGCGGTTGATATGGTGAAGATAGGTAGTGGCTCATTCCGTAAAGTCAGTATCTTCCGCTTGTCTCGTATGGCATGTATGATTATTGCTGAAAATGCCGATGCAAAAAAAGTATTGGTACAACAGGCAAGAGATTACTTTTCTCAAACCATATCTACCAACGAATTGGTGTTAAATTCGTTTAGTTCCAATCTATTACTATATAAAACCGCACAAGGTGAAGTTCGAGTAGAAGTAATATTCAATAGCGAAACATTTTGGATGTCGCAAAAGCGCATGGCGGACTTATTTGGCGTGGATGTACGAACCATCAACTATCATCTTGGACAGATTTATGAATCCGGTGAACTTACCAAAGAGGCAACTATCCGAAAAATTGGGATAGTTCAATCGGAGGGAGAACGGGATGTGGAGCGTACTCCGTTGTTCTATAATTTGGATGCCATCATAGCGGTAGGTTATCGTGTCAATAGCTATCAAGCCACACAGTTTCGTATTTGGGCTACATCTGTCTTGAAAGAATTTGTCATTAAGGGGTATATACTTGATGATGAACGCCTAAAAGAAGGGAAGCATTTTGGCAAAGATTATTTTGATGATTTGCTGGAGCGTATTCGTGAAATACGCACATCAGAGCGAAGATATTATCAAAAGATAACAGACATCTATGCGGAATGCAGTGCCGATTACGATCCGAAATCGGATTGTACCCAATTGTTCTTCAAGATGGTGCAAAATATGATGCACTTGGCTGTAACTAATCGTACCGCTGCCGAAATTGTATATGAACGTGCCGACTCTGAAATGCCCCACATGGGATTGACCACTTGGAAGAAAACTCCCGATGGTAGAGTCCAAAAGTCCGATACGATTGTGGCAAAGAACTATTTGTCAGATAAAGAGGTTTCCGAACTCAACGGCATAACTAACGCATTCCTTGAATTTGCAGAGCTTCGTGCACAACGTCACATCATCACGACGATGGAAGACTGGAAGCAACGTCTTGAACAGTTTCTTGTCACAATGGATTATAAAGCACAAGATACAGCTGGCAAAGTTTCACAAGAAGCAGCACGAGAGAAGGCGTATGGTGAGTACGAGAAATATAAAGTGATTCAAGACCATTCTTTTATCTCTGATTTCGACCGGTTTAATAATGGTGACAAATTGTTGCCGTTTGATATTAACCCTGATAAAGAATCATGATTATGGCAAATAATAACGAAAATAAAGTCCTCAATGTTCCAACTTTGCGTTTTCCTGAGTTTGAAGGGAAGTGGAAGCGAGCTAAAGTATCTGACATTTTATATTTCTATTCCACGAACTCACTATCATGGGAACAATTGGATTATGACTGTGGTAAAATCAAAAACTTGCATTATGGTTTGATTCATAAAGGAGTGCCAACCATGGTAGATGCAGCTAACGACAGTCTTCCCTACATCAAAGAAGGTGCTGTACCTAAATCATACACTTTCTTCAAAGAGGGAGATGTAGCATTTGCAGATGCTTCGGAAGACACGAACGATGTAGCCAAAGCCATTGAAATGGTTAATTGCGCTAATCAGCAAATTGTTTCAGGGCTACACACAATCCATGGACGGGATAATTCCAATTTGACTATTGTTGGCTATAAAGGTTATGCATTTGCTTCTAATTCATTTCACAAACAGATTAGAAGAATTGCTCAAGGCACAAAGGTGTTTTCTATAAGTATTCGTAATTTCGATGAAGTATATATCGGAATTCCTTCGAAAGAAGAACAAACCAAAATTGCAAAACTGTTAATAGCCATAGACAAGCGGATTGCTACCCAAATCAAAATCATTGAGGATTTGAAGAAACTAATGTCTGCAATTAGTTTGAATGTGCTTTACTCTGATACTTGGGAACAATTCAAAATCAAAGATATAGCAAAGATAGGACGTGGTAGAGTTATTAGCTCCATAGAAATTAGCCAGCAAAAGAATCCTACATATCCAGTATACTCCTCTCAAACATCAAATGATGGTATTATGGGCTACCTTGACGATTATATGTTTGAGGGTGAATACGTCAGTTGGACAACTGACGGTGCAAATGCAGGAACAGTATTTTATCGTGATGGAAAATTTAATTGCACTAACGTTTGTGGTTTGTTAAAACTCAGAAAAGGGTTTGATACTCATTTTGTTTCATTGGTTTTGGCAGAAGCTACAAATAAATATGTCTCTATAAATTTAGCTAATCCAAAACTTATGAACAATACAATGGGAAACATTCAAATACGTCTGCCAAAATTGGATGAACAGAAAAGAATTTCCATCATTTTCAGGAAGTTACAAAAACTATTGACCACACATAATAGTTTACTCGCCGAGTATACAAAGCAGAAACAATATTTACTCTCGCAAATGTTTATATGAACATTTGCGAGAGCAGGTATTGCTTCTGTTGATTGTATTGGTTAAGTATGAGTGATTCGTTATCAAGTTTTACATCGATACTTTGTAACATAGAAGCAATCTTAATGTTGTGACGATACTCATAATCAGGTATCATTATTCCACGAACAATATCGGCATTGATATTGCTTTGTGTTCCTGTTTCAAGATACTTATGAATATGCCTGCGCTTAAAATAGGACAAATAGTAATATAGATAATCTAACAGAGATATGTCTTTCAATAGCATTGAAAACATTGCTTGGCTTGTAGCTATGGGAACTTGATTTATGGTGACTAGCCCTACAGAAGCATACATTGACATAATTAAGCTATGTTTCGGTACTATCCAAGCTGAAGAATTGTCTAACCCGTTTTGACTTATATGGTTTTCTGTCTGCCAAATATACTTACCTTGTTTAGTAATGTCGTTGATACTTAAAAAAGGTATATCTCCGTCATAGAACTTCTTATTTGTAGATGTGGGTGTCCCTCCAGCTTTTCCTTTAACAAAGTAAGAATTTAATCTATTCCATACTATTGGTTCTTGAGAGAATAATTTTGCACTTATTGCAGACATTACTGATGCCAANATTGCAGACATTACTGATGCCAAATCCTTAATTAAAGGAATTGGACGTTCATGTGTTGTATTTACAGATAATATCGGGAAATGGGTGACACTCAAAGACATATGTCATATCACCACGGGAAAGCTAGATGCAAATGCTATGGTAGAAGGAGGAAAATACCCTTTTTATACATGTGCTGAAATTCCATTTGCGATTAATGAATATGCCTTTGATACTGAAGCATTACTTATTTCAGGTAATGGTGCAAATCTTGGCTATATCAACTATTATAACGGACGTTTCAATGCTTATCAACGTACTTATGTATTGGATGCTTTTACTGAAAATATTCATTTTGTCAAATGCGTACTAAAGGTAATGCTGCCTAAAAGAATAGCTATCGAAAAAAGCACAAGTAATACTCCTTACATTGTCATGTCGACTTTGGCTGAGATGAAAATCTTCTTGCCATCAAAAAAATGTCAAAATCATATAGCGAACCTAATGTGCAATTTGGAAATAAAGCTACATCAACAAACTACGATTCTCAAAAATTTTCGTCATATTAAATCATATCTACTCCAACAGATGTTTATATAAACATCTGTCTCAACAGATACTGCTTTTGCTGGTTGAACAATGTAATAAGTTCTTGTTCCAATAAGAGTTTGCTCTCCAATTTGCCAAGCACATTTGCAATACGCTTTTGTTCGGTAAGTGGAGGGCAATATATTTTCGCATTACCATAGTCTTTGAAGTAGATATGCGGTATGGCCATTCCTGTTTTGTACGGTTGAAAGTTGAACACTGACAGCGCAAAGTACAGATATCGCAAATCATTGTTGCCTATGACTGTAAGATAGTTGAGTGTGCCAATTACCGAAAATTTGCCTTGTACGTAGGTAACTGTACCAACACCCGAACCGTCCTTGATTACTAGTATCGCATCACCGTTCATTTGTGGCACATCTGTATAACCGACTAATCCATTTGCACCAAATACTTTATACAATCCATTAGATGAAACCTCGCTTTCTTGAAGTGTTGAGCTATGACACGCTAAACATTTAGAAATTGTAGTATTCGGCTTTCCTTTAATCGTTAGTGTAACCGTAAGTCCTTTAATTAAGGACTGTAGCTTGTCAATGATTTTGTTTTGGGTAGAAATACGTTCGTCCAACAAATGTAGCAAATGGCTGATTTTATTCTGTTCTTCTATATTTGGAGTTGAAAAAATATATTTCAATATCTGCTCTTTGTCCCCGCGTGGCATTTTCACGCCTTTAGCTCCAGACATAACGTAATTGATAAAAGTATCATTTGCCATTATGTAATGTAGAAATGAAGAAGAAATAGATTTGGCTCTAAACACGAACACATCCGCACTACACCCTCCATCACTGCTTGCTGCCCAAACTTTACGCAGGTAAGGACGGATATTGGATAGTAACACATCTCCTTTTTGATAGTGTATTACATTTGTGTTGTTTGGAACAGATGATGCTTGATTAATGCCACCAAAATCCGGATTCATATTTTCTGTTGAGACATAATTGTTTCTGGTGAGTTTATCTGCACCAATTCGTTCCTTTACGAAAGTTGTTACCTCACCCAAAGAAGATCTCTTCCATTCATCCGTAAACTCTGGGAATCTCAGATTTGGAACATTATCTATTATATTTCTCTAATTATTAGAACTATTGATTTTAAGATTATGATTCAGAAGACAATTAGAGAAATTTCGGAAGCATGGCGAGAGGACAAGCGTCCATATGTGAAGCAATCAACATTTGCCGCCTATATGTTGATTCTGGAAAACCATCTTTTGCCATATTTTGGCGAGAGTGAGGCGTTAAGTGAGAAAACGGTACAAGATTTTGTACTACAAAAACTCAATGGTGGCATGAGTGTAAAATCGGTAAAGGATATTCTTATCGTGCTCAAAATGGTGATGAAGTTCGGAGTAAAACACGAGTGGATGAACTATTCAGAATGGGACATAAAATATCCTACAACTGAAAAGAACAAAGAGTTGGAGGTGTTGACTGTAGCCCATCACAAAAAAATATTGGACTATATCCGTCAAAATTTCACATTTCGTAATTTGGGCATTTATATTAGTTTAAGCACTGGGCTTCGTATTGGCGAAGTTTGTGCTCTGCGCTGGAGTGACATCAATGTAGATAGCGGAACTATCAGCGTTCAGCGTACCATAGAGCGTATTTATATTATTGAAGGTGAAAAGAAATATACTGAGCTGATTATCAATACGCCTAAAACAAAGAACTCCTGCCGTGAAATTCCTATGAGCAAGGAGTTGCTTGCTTTGGTGAAACCACTGAAAAAAGTGGTAAATGCGGATTACTACATACTCACCAATGAACCCTCGCCCACAGAACCACGAACATATCGCAATTATTACAAGCGGTTGATGGAGCAACTTGGTATTCCCAAATTAAAGTTTCATGGGCTTCGCCATAGCTTTGCTACACGCTGTATAGAAAGCAATTGCGACTATAAAACAGTCAGTGTATTGCTGGGACATTCAAATATCAGCACCACGCTCAATCTTTATGTCCATCCAAATATGGAACAGAAAAAGCGTTGCATCGCCAAGATGTTCAAGTCGCTTGGCAAATAACATTTTACTGGTGAGTGTAGTTTTGAATAATTAACGATGATACCCCAAGTATAGTCTCAACCGAATAAGCTATCATCGGTTGAGACTCTTTCATTTTTACTTATCCAAAATTTTCGGTATGATTATCACCATGGCAATTCCTATAATAGCAATAAGGGTACAGTAGGCAACAGCTTTCCAAATCAGACTTGAATGTAATAGTTCGGCATTGACTATAATCATGCTGACGAAAAAAGAAAATAGGTCTACCAGTATGATAATCAAGATATAAAATGTCGTATATGGTATGAAAATATGGTTGTCGACCTTACAGATTTTCCGTTCAGTTTCATTACATTTGTATTGAATCTGATGAAGGAATTTATCAAGGACGATCTGCCCGAATTTTTCGGCTTGTTCCTGCGTTTCTTGGGTAATAACCAATTTATATTCCCGTATAGATTTTAGTAAAATTACCAGATTTACACTCATTTCATGCACATTGTCATTCAAGCTGACAAGTTCTTTTATATTCAGGTTGAGTAACTGTTTCTCTTCCTATAGAAATTCATTCTTGGGAATGGCTTTTATGGCTTCCGCTTCAGCCATTTCTGCGGAAAAGTCGAATTTCTTTTTCATGTTCAGTCATCGTTTTAATCCGGTTTTCGGTTCCTTTCCCAATAGGCGACTGGCAGCACGAGCGCATCTGCGTGCCCATTGTAAATCATCCTCGTCCATGTCTCTCTACGGAAGATCACTTTGTAAACTTTCACCGTCAGTTAACTGAATTTTTGACAATCATGATGAAATTATATATTATTGCTCAATATGTATAATATAATGTTTTAATTTGCTTTTGCTTTTAATTATTATATTTATCAACATATTTACTATCAATACATTATACAAGTTACTTTCCGATGCAAAAATTCTTAAAAATATTACCCAAAACTTCGTCGGTGGTAATTTCGCCGGTGATTTCGCCGAGGTAGTGGAGACATTCCCGGATATCCTGGGAAATGAATTCGCCGCTTAGGGTGGTATCGAGAGCGGTGGTAACTCGGCGAATAGCTTCGAGAGCGTGTATAAGGGCTTCGTAATGCCGAACATTACTGACAATGACATTGCCAAGAGCTTCCGTATTGACGGAGGAGGTCAACCAACGGACAAGGGCATCCATATTATAACCTTTCTTAGCAGAAATGGGAAGAATCGGTTCGCCGGAAATCTGAGTCTCTATCTCCTCCTTAACGGCATCCAGTACCTCCGTCTGATCCATTTTATTTAATAGAATCAATAATTTAGCACCGGGAGAGAGACGTTCTTTCACCTGCCGGTAGTAAGGAATAAACTGGTCGCTACTCCGGTTTACATCCTGCAAAAGCAATACGACTTTCGCCTGGGCAATTTTAGCAAAGGTACGTTCGATACCGAGACTTTCAACCGTGTCGGAAGTATGACGTATACCGGCTGTATCGATAAAACGGAATAGCATACCGCTTAAACTTATGGTATCTTCTATTACATCGCGAGTCGTTCCCTCTATATCAGAAACGATGGCCCGGTCTTCTTTCAGCAAAGCATTCAAAAGCGTACTTTTCCCGACATTGGTATTCCCTACAATGGCCACCGGAATGCCGTTTTTAATGACATTCCCGAGTGAAAAGGAGTTGCACAACTCGGCAATCATATTTTCTATTTTTACGGCAATAGCACGAAGTTCCGCCCGATCGGCAAACTCCACGTCCTCCTCCGAAAAATCAAGCTCTAACTCCAAAAGGGAGGTGATATGAAGCAATTCCGCACGCAATTTTATCAACTCCTTTGAAAACCCGCCCCGCATCTGATTCAACGCCATTTTATGAGCGGCAGAAGAAGAGGAAGCGATCAGATCGGCCACCGCTTCCGCCTGCGACAAATCCATTTTCCCGTTCAAAAAAGCCCGCTGCGTAAACTCGCCGGGACGAGCTAAACGAGCTCCACGGGAAACAAGCAACTGCAATATTCGCTGTTGAATATACACGGAACCATGACAGGATATCTCCACCGAATCTTCACCGGTAAACGAATGAGGTGCGTGAAAAACAGAGAGTAAAACTTCATCCACCAACTCCGTACCTTCCATTACACGCCCGAAATGTACGGTGTTAGGCTGTACGTCTGTCAATTTCTTAGCGGAAGGCGACAGAAAAATTCGGTCACATAAAGCGATAGCCCCTTCTCCCGACAACCGTATAACTGCAATAGCACCGCTTCCCGGTGCCGTTGCAACGGCACATATTACACTCTTATCAGTCATAATCTCTCTTTTCCGCAAAGATACGTTTTTTCACCGGAAGAGAAATAGCGGAAGTACAGTTTCCGGTTTCCAATCAAAAAAACATATATGGAGTCCGTAATTACAAAATTACCGAGATTAAATCATTGCAACAAAATCACAGAACCTTTATCTCACTCACGCGGTCATTTAATACTCTTTTCCCTCATCCCAAACCCATTTTATCGCATCGGCATACACTACCTGATTGTCCGAACTTCCCTTATCACTAAGCACGACAGAGGACACACCGGAGGAGAAATAGAACCGCCCCAAAGACAACCAGCCTCTCCCGGAGAAAGGTATCTCTATTTCCACTTCTGACTCTTTATCCTCGTGACTAACGGTATAGTATTGCTTTATAGATTCCGCCTTTCCCGTTCTTGTAATCATCGAAGCAGATATAACAGAGGCGCCACTTCCTTTGTATTGATATTGAGTTAACTGCATATTATCCGGAATATAGGCAAAAACTTCATAGTATCCCGCTTTATCTATTTGCACAGACCACTCGGCCTTACTGTTCCCCTCCCCGCTCTTCTTCATCCAACCGCTACGCACATATCCCCCGTATAGATCCGAATGAGTGACGAGCATCCACTTATTGGTAGCCATAAAATTATTGTATCTGATTTCGGATGTATCGGCGCTTTTAAACCATTTACGTATTGAACTATCGGAAGAAGAATCCGATATCCGGAATTCTTTCGAATCATTATCCACGATCAACTCCCCTGCTTCGGGCATAAAACGGGCAGTATCTATCCTTTTTTCTCCTTCTGAAGGCTCTTTCGTTTTTTGCCGATAATTCCGAGGAATGGTTATTATAGCGGGAATATTTCTGGAAATATTGGTATTCAATGTAGCCGACATGATATTGCCTTCACATATAACAACAATTTCTTTGGCCTCCTTAGATCTTACCAATACATTTTTACTCTTACTATTGTCATTCGTTTGACCGGCATTCATTATAACTACTCCACCCACGTTTTTCAACCGCGAGGGCATAACAACATAGTTAAGGGTAACCACTCCGTCCACATCACTATCGTTATATACACTTGCCTGGATACGATATCTCCTGTGACCGCGATCTTTATCTTTTGTTTCGATCTCTTCAATAAGACAATCCCGGATCAAAAACGCGGGTATTCGATCTACCGTATACCATTCGGGTAATACTTCCAGCCAATCCATCTTAAAATGCTTTACAAATTCCCGGTTAAAATCGGAAAAATCCACTTGCCGGTATTTATGTTGCTCCATATACCCGTTGATAAACTTTATCAATTCGGCAGAAGGCACGACCCTACCTAAATATTGTTTTTGCAAAACCGTCGCTTTCATACTTAACACCTGACGCAACACGTCCGAAGGGATCTCCGGATCTTCAAGGGCCTCTTTTACGCTATGATTCTCAAGATAACGAACGGCTCTCCAGTAGGAACTGCTATATACCGGGGTAAATTGCTGCTGTCCCTCTTCCGGTTTCATCAAACCATTCAATATCAAATTCATTACCGGATAATCGGAGGAGTATAAATAACCCGAATAACTAAAAAACATGGGAGAAATATCAAACAGATTACCGTTTAATCTATACCCTTTTATCCCACCTTTCCGGGGAAGACGCCTCATCAAAGGATTTCCTTCTCCGAACCATCCGTATTCACCCATAAACGTATTTCGAATAAATTGTTCAACCCACAAGCGTTCCATGGCGACCCAATCCAATTCCGTCCCTTTCATCATCCGTACGTTATTAGCGTAAGATCTGCTGGACCCTTTAAAATTCATACTGAAGAATCCCACGCCACGTTCCGGCAAAAAAACCATTTCCGGTTGAACTTGTTCGCTCCCTCCTCTTTCATCCCGATAATAAGAGGTGAAAGAAGCCGGGGCTTCTATGGCCATAAAACGGCGATAAGGATACCTACGGCCCTTTGCATCTTCTATCTTGACTTTCATATCGGATAATATCGATTTCATTGAGTCTTGCACATGACTTATATAGGCCATAAAATCATCATGCCTTTTCGCCACGTAAAGTTCAAAAGAGACCGAATCCGCTGTTAACGAGTATTTCTTATACGAACCGATACACAAGGATAATCCCGGCAAAGGGTTTTCGTTTCGAAAAATAAGTGTATCGCCGGATGGTTCCGGATCACCCTGAGACAATATCGTTTTCTCTCCCCAACCGACAACCTTTAAAACATAAGAGGCAAAATTTTTCTGAACATCATACCTATTCGTCAAATTCACAGGAGAAATACTAACCGGATACCACAAGCATTCCGGTGTCAGAAGCGTGTAATCCGGTTCGACCATCGCATACTTTTTCCCGGAGCGAAAAAGAGAGGAGCCTATGGTTCTGCTGTCGAATACCAGTTCGTCCGGCTGGTCGACATAGCAAATCGACTCGTCTATCCGTCCTCCGTAATCCAAAACATACCTCACGCTATCTCCACTTTCTATTTTGTCGTCCAAGATTAATACCTGATGATCCCTGGAAAAAGAGACCTCTTTTCCCTCTTTTAATATCTTGTCTACCTTCAATCCGGGGTTTAGGTACAATAGCACAGCACTCACCTCCCGATCATGAGGGTTTACCAATTGCATCTCCGTTGTCGCCTCTATGCGATCCCCCTTTTGTTTATAAACCAAAACCTGAGACTTTTGAGTCAACTTAGGGCGTGCTTCGTACCGGTTATAACTCCTCCGGTACTCTTCCCGGTCATGCATGGATCTCCGCGTAGAGGAAAACAGGACAAACCAACAACATACACCGAGCACAACCAGTATTGTCGCAATCATCCGTTGCTTCATTCTGAGTCCCGGACGATTTGGGATTCGCTGTAAAAAAGCAATCGAATAACCGATACAGCCCATTCCCAAGAATAACCACGTCAAACGTTGCCAAACTACAAAGCCCGACTCTGGATACCCCGCTATATCGGAATAGGTATTCGGAATGGTCGTACCTAAAAAATCATAAAATCCCCGATGAATATTGCTTAAATAAAACAGGGTCAGAAAAACAAACCCAAGCATAAAAAGAGTTGTCAATGCTTTATTACGCAAGATGCTTACTGTTAAAAAGGTTAATCCTAAGATAAACACCAAGGAAGGAAACAGAAACAATACCCAATATAAAGGATACAAGAAAGCATTAAAGGGAGCATCACTGAAAAAAAGGTTTACCATGACTCCCAAAAGCAGAGAGACAATTGCTAATCCCATGAATACTCTAACACTTCCCCAAACTTTCCCTATTACATAATCCGCATTACTCATCGGACGAGCATGGAGAATCTCCATCGTGTCCACTTTACGGGTTTTATTTAAAAGCTCTCCCGCCAAAAAGATAACAGTTATCGACAACGTGATACCGAAAAGATAGACATTCATATAAGGAACGTAAGAAGACAACGCGATTTGATTCCATGATGTCCATCGTACCATATTCCCCTGTACCAACAGCTGAAAAAAGGTAATCCCCACCAAAGAAAGAATGGCCAGCATCCTGAACAACCAGGAGCGTCTCAGTATCTTTGCCTCGTAACGGGCTACGGTATTTATATTATGAATATTCATATTTGTATGTATAGTTTAGAAGCTTATCCCAAAGTAAAATTCGATATCTATTTTTCTCCTTCATAAACCCATTTCACCGCATCAGCATATATCACCTGATCCGGAGTACAATTCTTATCCGTCAGAATAACCGACGCCTCTCCGGGAGAAAAGTAAAAACGTCCTAATGATAACCACTCCCGTTGAACAAAAGGAATTTCCAACTCCACCTCCGACTCGCTTCCATCATGACGAACGAGATACAGCTGTTTTATCGGTGTTTGTTTCTGAATCCCGAAAACAACACTATGGGATGCTTTGATTTGAACCAAAGACAACTGATTGGGGATATAGGCAAAAACTTCATAGTATCCGGCCTTTTCTATCCGCGTAGACCACTCCACTCTGGAGCTACCGTCTCCCCCTTCTTTCCTCCAACCACTTCGTATATGTCCCCCGTAAAAACCGTCATGAACGCTAAGGATCCACTCTTCAGCAAAAGTCGCTTTATAAAAATCTTTGTATTTCGTTGTATCGCTCGTTTTAAACCATCTGCGCAATTGATTACCGGAAGGTACGTTTAAAACACGAAAGCCGCTCGACTCGTTATCCACGATTAGTTCCCCCTCCTTCGGGAAAAAACGGGAAAGATCTATATCTTTTATACCCGAAGAGGTTTCCCGTGTTTCCCTACCAGAACCATAAGGAGAAAGGGAAATAACGGAAGGAAGATTCCCGGAAATATTCATATTCAATGAAACTTGCGCCAATTGTCCTTCGCACAGAATAATAATCTCTTTAGCCTTCCCGGCCTCCACCAAAACGTTTTGGCTCCGGTTATTCATATCTTCGCTGGTATATGCCATCATTACCGTTCCGGCCTCCATTTTGGGCATTAGGGAATAATTGAGCGAAACTACTCCATCCACATCACTATTATTATATATACTCGCTCGAATGCGATAACGCCTCTTGCTATAGTCCGGTTCTTTCATATCCCCTTCAACCGTCTCAACAAAGCACTCTCTGATTATATATGAAGGAACCCGATTGACCGTATACCATTCCGGTAATACTTTCAGCCAGTCAATCCCGAAACGTTTAATAAAGTCTTCGTTAAAACGGACAAACTCGACCTGTTTGTATTTATGCTCATCAAAATACTGCTTGATAAAATCATTGAATTCTTTCTGATCTATCGTCAAGCCAAAATATTGTAGTTGTAATATTAAAGCTTTTAAGTTAACAATCTGATATAAAACATCGGAAGTAAGCTCGGAATTCTCCAGAGCATCCTTTATACTATGATTCTTCAGATAATGCATTGCTTTTTTATAGGAAGTACTATATGTTGAATAAGCCGTCCCCTGTGATTTTCCCCGTTTTAACTGACCGTTCAATATGATATTCATAATCGGATATTCTGAAGAATAGATATAAGTTACATAATTGGAGAATAATGGAGAAATATCATATTGGTTTCCATTCAACTCGTAGTCAAAACTCATCTTACTTAGCATAAAACGTCTTTTAAGGGGATTCCCTTCCATAGAACTACCGTATTCGCTCATAAATGCACTTTGGACAAATTGTTTGAACGCCTGACGCTCGCCATCCAACATCGACCCCATCGTCTTATTCACTTTTTGCATCCAGGCATACCCTTCCAATGTTTTCTTAAAATTCATACCCCAGAATCCGACACCCCGCTCCGGCAAAAAAGCCATTTCCGGTTGTATTCGCTCACTCCCTCCCCGTTCATTCCGATAATACGAAGCGAAAGAAGAGGGACTTTCTATTACGATAAAACGACGATAGGGATATTTACGATTCATTTTCTCTTCCGTTTTATATTTCAAATCCGACAAAACAGACGCCATCGAATCTTGTATTTCGGTAAAACTGGACATAAAATCATCGTGTCCCTCCGCTATATAAAGCTCAAAAGAAACCGAATCCGCCGTCACCGCATACTTTTTATAAGAACCTATACACAGGGAAATTCCCGGCAAACGATATTCATCCTGGAAAATCAATGTATCACCCGAAGTTTCCCGCACACCTTGGGACAATACCGTCTTATCTCCCATTCCCACCACGTTCAAGCGATAGTCCGCAAAATTTTTCTGAATATCGTATCCGTTTTTCAGGTTTACCGGAGGTATCGATACCGGATACCAAAGACATTCCGGAGTCAATAAGGTGTAATCTTCTCCCACGAGAGCGTATCTCTTTCCTGAACGAAATATAGAAGAACCCGTCGTACGGGTATCGAAGATATATTTATCATCCACATCCAAATAACATATCGAACCGTCGATTCGTCCCGCGTATTCCAAAGCAAGTAAAAGAGAATCACCGGGAGCAACCCTCTCCTTTATTTCAATTACCTGATTATCCCTTAAAAAAGATAACTCTTGACTTCCCTTTGTCAAACGTTTTACCTCCAAGCCGGGATTCAAATATAGTACGACGGAACCAACCTCCCTGTCATGTAGGTTTACGAGTTTCAAGAAAGCTCGTACCTCTATTCCGTCTCCTTCCTGGCGATAGGTTATCGTTTCCCTATCAAGCGTCAATTTATCACCTGCATGATACCGATCGTAACTCGCCCGATAGGCGGAACGTCTCTCTCTCTCCTGATAATTAGAAAAATACAACATTAAACCGCATACGACACTCACGAATACGAACAAAGTCGAAAGACCGTGTTGTATTATTCTGCGCCCCGGACGATTCGGAATTCGTCGTAATAAAGTAACCGAATAGCCTGTAAGTCCCATCCCGAGTGATAACCAAACCAAACGTTGTAGTAATACCGAGCCCAGATTGGGGTAGCCTGTCAGATCCGAAAATGTATTGGGTATCGTCGAACCCAAAAAATCATAAAGCCCCTGCCCTCTTTCACTCAGATAAAAGATCGTCAAGAACACGTAACCCAATAAAAATAATATCGTCAATGCTTTATTACGAACAACACTCGTAATCCAAAAAGTCAATCCCAAGATAAATACCAACGAGGGAAACAAAAAAACAATCCAGTAAAAAAGATAGATAGACCCGTTAAAAGGAGCATCGCTAAGAAAAAGATTGACAATTCCTCCCAACAACAAGGATATCAAGGCCAAACCCATAAATACACGAATAATTCCCCAGCTCTTGCCGATAACATAATCAGCATTACTCATAGACCGAGCATATATGATCTCCATCGTGTCCAACTTACGATCTCTGTTCAAAAGCTCTCCACCCAAAAATACCACTGTCACGGCCATTGCCATGCCAAACAGATACAGGTTCATATAGGGAATGTAGGAAGACATGGCAATCAGATTCCATGAAGTCCAAAAAGTTAACTTCCCTTGAATCATGATTTGAAAAGCAATGACACCTACAAGAGAAAGTACAGCCAATACCCTGAACAACCAAGAGCGTTTTAAAATTTTTGCCTCGTAACGGGCAACCGTGTTGATGTTAGAAAAGTTCATAATCGTGCATTATTTTTAGGATTTCACCAAAAATAACGTTTTAATTATTAATACTTTGATAAAGAAAAGTTAATATGCAAAATTATCGATGATTTTCACAAAACACTATAAAATATTGTTTTTCTGTATATTACTAAATACAAATACAGCTATGATAAAAAAGAACTATTCAATTTGTTAAATTTACAAAATAATATCTACCAGATTTCGCTCACCAACTCTTTATTAAAACATCACTACTCTCCAAATGTTTTTCTTGTCTGCTCTTTCGTTACGAAAGAGTAATCATACTTCCATATCCCTGAGCTAAAAATAAGACCCGTATCTGCGATTTAACAAATTATCATACTCATAGAATATCTCCAGAATCGAATTCATAATTATACCCCATCTCTTCGTATATTCGATCCTCTCCGTATTTTACCCAATTATAATGCCAACAGACAAGAAAAATTCTACAAATAATAGATCATACTGGTTTCAGTCCAAAGAACATTCAAAATCGCATTAAAATATTTTACTTTTCGGGTACCTTATTTTCTCCGTTAAAAACCCACTTCACGGCATCCGCATATATAATCTGGTCATCGGCACTTCCTTGATCTGTCAGCACGACAGAGGCTTCTCCCGATGAGAAATAAAAACGTCCCAAAGAAACCCAGTCCTCCAACGATACGATCGCCGCCGAAACTTCCGTTTCCAGCCCATCATGCCGTACAATGTAATTTTGTCTCAACTCTCTATCCGAAATTGACGAGGGAATAAAAAAACCTCCCGGCAATCTCTCCACCCGTTGCAAACTAACGTATTTTGGTATATGGACTAAAACTTCATAATATCCGGATTTCTCTATTTTCACCGACCACTTCGCTTTAGATGCCCCACTCCCGCAATTTTTCATCCAACCGCTCCTTACCCGTCTCCCGTAGAAACCATAATGTGTCACTAGCGACCACACCCCCGACGCCATCATAACATTATACGTGTCATAAGTATCCGCAAAAGAAACAGGTTTCAACCATCCAGGCGTACGATCTCCCGTCGCTGCCTGCCATATGCTGAATCCCCCCGATTCGTTATCTACAATCCATTCTCCCTCCCGTGGGAAAAAACGGGAGACATCAATATCTCGTACCCCTGGGTCTGCTTCATGTGTCACCTTCCCAGAATATTCTATAGGGATTAAGGCCGGTATATTCCCGGAAAGAATCGTGTTCAAAAAAACCGATGTAGGCTTGCCTTCCGTTACGATAACAATTTCTTTCGCCTTTTTAGCTTCTATTAAAACGTTTTTCGTATACACCGACATCATTTTACTGTTACTCCCCATTTTCGGCCATTTCGCATAAGTCAATACAACCGCCCCCTCCACCTCACTTTCGTTATAGACATCCACATGGATTCGGTAACGCCGATCCACCGAACTCCTATCTTCCTTCTCTGCAATCTCTTCCACGCATGCATCTTGGATCATGAAAGAGGGTATCCGCTTTACCGTGTACCATTCCGGTAGTACTCTCCACCAGCTTATCCCGAATCGTTCCATAAATGCTTTGTCAAAAGAGGTAAAATCAATTTTCTCAAATTTATGATCCTCCCAATATTGTCTTATAAACGCATTAAAATCAAAATAAGAGACTGTCAGCCCCAGATAGCTTTCTCTCAAAGCAACAGATTTTAATTTTATAAGTTGATATAAAACATCGGACGTGACTTCCGGATCTCTTAAAGCTTCCTTCAAACTATGACTTTTAAGATAATTTACGGCCAATTGATATGAACGACTACCGACTTCGAGATTATCGATCCAACCCAATTGCACCGTATCCGCCCCGTTCAACAAACTATTTAACACGGCATCCAAGATCGGGTATTCCCGTGAATACAATTGATTCACATGATTATAAAACAACGGAGTAAGAGTAAACGGACTGCCACTTAACGTATAACTACCGTAAGAATAGGGCAAGAAAAGTCTCATCAACGGGTTTTCCTCCATAAAACTACCGTATTCCGATATAAATATATGATTTAATAATTGTGTCAATACACTCCTCTCTACATTTTCCATCTTTTCCTCATTCGTTATTTTCCGGTATGTCTGCTTATTTTTCGCCAAATCCATGTTTCTGAAACCGACACCCCTTTCCGGTAAAAAGACCATCTCGGGCTGTACCTTTCCACCACCTCCTCTCTCGCTTTGGAAATAAGCGGCAAAAGCAACCGGAGTCTCCACAATCATGAAACGTTCATAAGGATACTTTCTATTATTTTTCTTTTCAATTTTATCCCTAAACTCACGTATGATACCAGTCATAGAATCCTTTACCCAATTAAAATGTTCCATAAAATCATCATGTCCCTCCACGACAAAAAATTCATAGGAAACGGAGTCCACCCGCATTTGATAACGCTTGTAATCGCCGATACACAAAGATATTCCGGGCAACCGATGTTCATTCCTAAAAATTAACGTGTCGTTCGACTCGATCCGGTCCCCTTGCGACAAAACCGTGCGATCGGTCTCCCCTACTACCTTCAAACCGTATTTCGTGAAGTTTTTTTCCACCGCATAAACATCGGACGGATTTACCGGGGGAACTGAAACCGGATACCAAATACACTCCGGAGTGAGTAAAGTATACTCTTTCTCTAATATAGCGTATCTCTTACCAGAACGAAAAAGCTCAGAGCCGATATTCCATGTATTCGCCACGTAATCGTCACATAATTGAAGATAACAAATAGATTCATCTATTCTTCCGGAATATTCTACTTCCAAGTCCAATAAACCTTTTCCTTCCACCGCCTCATTAAGCACGATCACTTGATTATCCCTGTAGAAATCAACTCTCTCACCGTCTATGCATATCCGGCTAACCCGCAAACCGGGATTCAAGTATAGAAGCACCGGATTCACCGTTTCCTTGTATTCATTTTTTAAACGAAGTCGTGTCTTTACCGTCAACTGGTCCTCCTCTTGTCGATAAGTAATAACTTGATTACACTGCGTCAATTTACGATTCGAACGGTATTTCTCGTAAGTCGCTCTGTAGTCGTCCCGGAGAGTGACATTTCGATATTGCCGCATGCATAACGAAAAACCACAAATAAGCCCCAGTACAACAATAAATGTCGACACACCGAGGCCAGCAACACGCCCCGTTCGAATCGGAATGCACTTAAAAAAAACACCGGAATAACCGATAAATCCCATACCCAAAAACAACCAACTCAAACGTTGTAACATGACACCACCTAAATCCGAATAACCCGAAATATCCGATAACGTGACAGGCACACCCCCTCCTAAAAAATTGAAAAGCCCCTGGCAGTAGTCGTCCAAATAATATAGAGTAATAAAGATATATGACAACAACTCTAAAACAAGTAACGGTTTATCTGAAACCAAACCTGTACATAAAAAAGTAAGACCAATAATAAACACCAGGGAAGGGAACAAAAACACGATCCAGTAAAACAAATACATCCACCCGTTAAAAGGAGCATTTGTGAAAAAAATGTTTATAATAGCTCCCGATAAAAGGGATAACAAAGATAAAGCCATAAAGACCTGAATCATCCCACAAGCTTTACCGATCATGTAATCCGCATTACTCAATGAACAAACACACGCAGTCTCTATCCTATTCCGATCCTTATCCCACAGAATAACAGTAAAAAAAACAACAAGCACAGCCTGAACGATGCCGAATAAATAAACATTAAAATAAGGAACATAGGAAGATAACGCAATCGTATTCCATGAAGTCCATTGCCTTATATTACCTTGCACCAGCACCTGAAAAGTTGAAACACCCACTAAAGAGAATGAAGCAAGTAATAGAAATGACCAAGTACGCCTTAATATTTTTGCTTCATAATGAGCGACTCTTTTGATGTTAGAAAAGTTCATACCCGTACATTTTATTCATGAATTTGTCAAAAATAACGTTTAAATCACAAACATCATGACAAGATAAAGTTAACATTATTAATTATATATGATCTTATATAAAAATCATATATCAGTTTCTTAATCTCTTTCAAGCGTTGCCAACTAATCACGGAAACACCCGATCACAAAATCCTTTTATACAATCGTAAATAAATAACCCTCTGTGCCCGTCCCCGTGTGCTATAGAGTAAAGCTAATATCCCAAATTTTCAAGGAGTTTTTCGGAAGGCTCCAACGGCTTATTTTTCTGTCGGTTATCAAAATCCATATGCTCTTTGTAAAAAAGAATCGTTTCATCCGTTAAATTTGTAAAAAGCCCGTCTACTAAATTTCGCTTTCCGACCCCCGTTAAATCATATTCATTTTCCAAGTATTTTCTCATCTGCTCCTTCGTGTCGAAAGAGTACGCGTGTATTTGCATTCCCGAACTAAAAACAAGAGCGGCCATCCAGGGCTTTAACAAGTCATCGTACTTATTCGGTTCGCCCCCGATACTGGGGCCTATAATTACGGCCCCCTGTTTAATCGCGTAATCGACCCACTTCGCGTAAGTCTTCGGATCATCACTCTTCATATCGGAATCCCCTAACCACAAGAGCTGACAGGTAGGGATCAAACGGGGAAAAGCTTCCCGCAATTTTCGCAACGATTCCTGAGAAAAAGTCTGCAAAATTACGCGTGCCGGAGTATTGGCAATCCCCACTTTTCCTTCCACTATTTCAATCGATTTCAGAGAATCCTTATCGACGGCATACCATCCCAACCGCTCCAATTCATTTCGCAAATCCCGTTCTATTCCGGGAAACAAGCGAGGTTCTTTGGTCTCCGGGTAGATTCCGGGACGATTCCCGCTATCTGCCGGATCTTTCTCGTACTGCATGATAATTTTCCCATTTTCTTTCCGGTAAAGACGCTTTCCGGTCGCATCCCGCAATATTCGGTTCCCCTCCGCAATACGGATTACATCTTCCAAGGTTAAAATATCCAATCCGGAAAAACCTCTCCTTGCCCGTTCCGGATAGGCCTTATTAAACCAGCTCCCGGCATCCAGCGTCAATAACTCTTCCAAGGTAAATTCAGATACCGGAGCATTTTTCCGCTCCGGGAATTTCTCGGCTATATCCGTTGTCCGTTGCAAATTTTCATCGTGCAAGGCTAACAAATACCCGTCTTTTGTCCGTTGTATATCACACTCCAAATAATCACCTCCCGCATTCCGAGCCCAACGCATGGCTGCCTCCGTCTCTTCCGGGGCCCAATAGGTCGTACCACGGTGTGAAATAACAATATCACGGGGCAGATATGCCAATACCTCTTTCTGCTCTCCGGATAAGGAAGTAAAACCCTTCGATGCGGAAGAACAGGAAACAACAGGAGTAAATAAAACAAGCATAACCGATAACATTAGAAATAAATTCATCTTTATCCGAATTTGTTCCAAACAAAGATATTTTATTTTTACGAATCTCACTCACGTCAAGTTCAGTCATCGTATAATTTATGATTCAGAACCTACTATCATTTTTGTACAATCGAAACATCGAATTGGCACGTTTACCCCGTCCCCAAGTACTAAGAAGAAAGTGCCTTCTCGTAAAGAGAAGACACTAACCCGACAAAAACACACCACAACTCTTTTATTGAAAAATAATTACAAATTAATCAGATATCTATTTTATTTAATTTCTTACTCACTAAATCCTTTAATCACAGCATCTTTTCATTCTTTAATCGTCAAGCGCTGCCAATTTATTTTTTATAAACGCTTGCATCTGGGGGCTCTTCAATTGAATGGCTAAAAGATAGGCTTGATTGTAACACTCTTTTGCCTTCTCTTTATCTTTCAATATAAGGTAACAATCCCCCATGGTGGTAATCACCTGTCCCTGGTTATCCGGCCCAAGTTTATAACCTAACAATTTTTGTAACCATTGGATACATTGTTCGGCTGCATTTTTGGTAATTTTCCCTCGCGTAGGCCCCATCAGATTCATCACCGTCCCATAGTATTCGTTCGGACCGGCATCCTCCCCCATCCGTTCCAAAAAAGCATTTTTAATTTTCACGTAAGCATCCGGATCTTTTTTAGCATAAATCTGGTAGAGGGCATCGGCCTCACTCGTCAATACGTCATATACCGGAATCTTACGAGTTTTTACCAGATCAAAAAACGGTTTCAGATCTCCGTTTACCCGATCGATCTCCTCTTTATACCCCAAATCTCCTTTCATGGCCAGTTCATTGATCAAAGAACTCTCGTAAGTCACGATATAGTTAGCCAAGATCTCCAAGGGGATTACAGCCTTAAACTCCTCCATACGCTTTACGATAAGATTGAAAACGGTATTATTTTTTTCTATTTTCTGATTGTAGGCGGTCACAATCCTGAAATCTTCGGTATTAATCAAATCGGCGGGATCTTTAACTTTTACATAGGAATCAAACAACTTTTCCACCCGACTTTTCCATAACTCGGCCTCCTTTCCTTGCTTCCCCCGTACAAAATCCGGAGCTTCCAACAAAATGGATTGTTGAACGGTCAGATCGCTTTTGTTCTTTTTATACTGTTCCCACAAGGCTTCAAAAACAGGAGCTTCTCCCAGGGCCTCCTTCGCGTCACGCAACAAACGGGTTGCCGGTATCAATCCCATCACCCGTTTTAACTCGTTACCTTCTTTATCCAGAAAAACCATAGTCGGCATCCCCGTAATCTTGTATTTTTTAGCCAACTCTTTCTCTTTATCCACATCTACTTTACAGGAAACGAAGCGAGTATTGAAATAATCACCCAATTTCTTATCCGGAAACACCTCGGCTGACAACTGCTTACACGGGCCGCACCAGGTTGCCATAAAATCGACAAAAATAGCCTTATTTTCTTTCTGGGCCTTTATTAAAGCGGCATCCAAGCCCCCCTCTATAAATTCAATACCCTGCCCGAAGGCTGATGCGGCCAGAAAAGCAACTACCGCCGTCAAATAACATTTTATCCATTTCATTCTTTTATTTTTTAGCGTATATGATGCTGTCCGTCAATTTCGCAGATAGCATCATACGATTATTAGTATTCAAAACATTAAGGCTCGACGATAAAGGTAAAAGCATTATTTACCACCTGAGTATAACCGGGATTGGTCAACCGTACGGAAATCACGTAACGCCCCGGAACAGCATCGTTATCGATAGGAAATAGCATCGTACCGGCTCCTCGGATCGACAAATTTTCTTTAAAATAACGAATAGCTTCCTCTCCAGCAGTCGAAGTGATGTTCTCGATCGAAAAAACGATCAACTCGGTACCCTCGTACCCCTGCATAGCCAGACTAACCCAAGGAGCCCGACTTTCAATACGAATAGAATCCAATTGCGGGTCCAATGTTTTGCGGATCACCATGGTATCCGGAAGATATCCGGCATCTTCCGTTAGAAGGTAGCCGATCGTTTTCTGGTGACAACTGCATATCAGGAGCAACAAGGCACTCCCTATGATTAACTTCATCTTCATATCTCTTTTCCATTTAAATTAAAATTACATATCTCCTAAAGTAAAACCGTAATAAAGAGAGTGCACCACGCAATGATCCGGTTCTATATTGCTGGAGGCTATAAAAATACGTTTCCAACTGTAAACCGTGAATCCCTGTATCTGCTTCGCTCCTTTTTCCGGCAAACCGCCATACGTCCCGCGGATCGTAAACAACCACACCGTCTGGCCGCTCAGCGTCGTGTAATCATCACCCCCGGTTCCCACTCCTATAGGCTCTCCCTGCTCTGTAGGGCGTCCCGCCGGAATATCGTCCAAATAGATCTTTCCTTTAAGCAAATGCTTCAATAACACGTCTTCACACCATTCCGGATCCAAATCGGATACCTGCTCATACCCGTTTTGTATCAAATACCGACGAACGGAGTGATTGGTCGGTCCTAAAAAAGTAATCTCCGGAAACTCCGGGTCTTTTCCCTCGAAAATACGAACCATACGAGGTCCTGCACGACGAACTAAAAGTACCGTGGAATCCCAATCATACGCATTCGCTTCCATGTACTCCAACAGGCTTCCGTTAAAACGCCCGTTACTCAATCCCGTGTCGATATAGTTATCCTTCAGGCAGGAAGCCATCAATACAACGACACTTATTAATCCTAACAAACGATATATTTTTTTCATAATTTATTACTGTATCAATTTATTACTGTATCAATTTATTCCAATACGTATTCTGTCGCATCAAATTATTGTTCACGAAAGCTCCGCCAAATACGGGATAATAAAGTGCGCCGTCTTTCAACTCTTCATCCGTCAACCTTCTATACGTTCCCGATAACTCCCGCCGCACGTAATCCCAACCGTTTCGCACCGCATCGTAATAGCGATGATCCTCAAAAATCAGCTCTTTTTCCCGTTCTTTGAAAATAGCATATTGTAAATCTCCTTCCGCAACCGAATAGTCGTGATTTCGATTTCCGTATGCCCGTTCCCGTATCCGGTTCAGATCTTCGGCCGCACCGGCTTTCCCCTGCCGAGCTCTACATTCAGCCCTTAACAATACGATATCAGCCAATCTCCAGATTACCTTATTCATATCCAACCCGCTGAACATCGGTTCGGCTTCATAATCATTCTGTTTGTAATAGGGAGTACGAAATTTATTCACGAATGCCTTTTCGATCATTCTGTTGTCATATAATCGAATGATATCGGACGGCAAGGTATCCACGGAAGAGGTATCGATCGGGATCGAATCCTGGGGCCAATCCGTTGAATCTTGCAAACCACCAGTCGTGTCCGAAGCCCGGGCAAGCACCCGGTATTTCCCTCCTAACGAAGCTAAGTTAATTTTAAAGAAAGGCTTTTCGTTCAAGTCTCTTTCCCCGGAATAATGTGCCTCGATTTTACCGTCAACACGTTTCAAGTAAATCGTATCGGCATCCAATGCCCAAAACCAGCTATCGCGGCGTAAATCTTCCCAATCATACATATCGTTTACGGTCGTTTTAAAAATTTCCGCGTAATAAACCCAATTCGGTTCAGTCTCCCGATCCAAACGAACCGGCCAACCGACATATTGCGTACCGAAATAGGGAGCACGCTCCATCCCTTCCTGTATGGAACGGAATATCTCAAAAATACTCTCTTTACTATTGCGATACATTGTTTTCTCCGCCACGAGTTCGGGATTCGACTCCAAATCATAAAAACCGACCTTTCCGTCAATGATCATGGAACAATACTCTTCCGCTTTTTCCCAATATTCCGGTTCATTTAAAACTCCCGCCCGCCAGGCACAAATATGAGCCAATAAAGCGGCGACAGCTCCCTTCGATCCGTATTGCTTCAAAATACGGGGATTTCCGGCATAATCCTTCAACTCTTCAAAAATCGGCAAATCCATGGCTTTCAATGCTAACTCTTCGGCTTCCTTCAGCACCTCCGCTACAGGGCTTTTAGCCAACGGGGTATATTTTTCTCCCCTGATAATAGGCACCTCACCCCAATCCCGTGCCAGAAAAAAATAACAGAGTGCTTTCGCAAAATAGCATTGTAACAAATAAGGTTTCAATTTCTCTTGCGAAAACGGGAAACGATGCGCGTTATCCAGAATTAAATTCGCCTTATCGATCGCATAGTAAAAAGAGGTCCATACAGAATTTTTATAAGTATCCGGACGCAAATTCAAAGCATTGTAATAATCCGGAAAACTGGTAGTATCCATAATTGCTCCCGCTATCGCGTGAAACCCGGGACCACCTAACAAACAGGTTCTGACCTGATCCATCAGGGCATTTAACAAAAATTCCGCATCCTGTTCCGAATCAAAGTAATTGTTGAAGGTGACGGAATTTTCCGGTCTCACGTCTAACATCCCCGTGCACCCCCAACAACAGGAAAGCACGATCAATCCGATCCCTATGTATTTTTTCATCATGTATTAAAAATTAAGCGTTAAACCTAAAGTCCATTTTCGAGGTAAAGGATAAGCCGTCCCACCATCCAATCCGCTATAAATATCCACCACTTCCGGATTTCCGCCGGAGTAATTACTCCAATAGAACAGATTTTCGCCGGTAGCAAAAAAGCGAGCCCCGGAAAAACCGATTTTTTCCATCACTTTTTTAGGCATATTATATCCTATGGTCAACTGTTTCAAACTAAACAAATTTACCCGCTCCATTTTAGAACGTACCTGGGGATAATACGGTCGACCTATCGCCGGCATATCCGTTTGATCCCCTTCTTTCTGCCAGAAGGTCAGTTTCCTTACATCCGCAAACACGGGCCCGTCCGTATCCGACAAAGAAGCATTTCGCATATTGATCATCTTGCGCCCCAAGGAATAATTGAATAAAATATTCAGATCGAAATCTTTATAGGTCAACTCGTTTACCCACCCTCCATACACCAAGGGCAAAGCCGATCCCAAATAATACATATCCTTCGGCTGTATATCGTAATCTCCGCTCGCATCCGAGATCCGCTGGGTACCGAGCAAACCGCTGACACCCGTGTAAGCTCCGACGCCACCTAAAAACAATTTATTTCCTTTAATATCGGTATAAACGGGTACCTCTCCCTCATTTTGATAATACCCCGTATCGTTAAAAGCGTAAATAGATCCCAAGGGACGCCCGATTACAAAACCGCTATATCCTCCCCCGATATCTTTACCGGTATAAGTCTTTTCCAATCGACTCCAATCCCTGGAAACATTCAGTTTCATACGCCATCCCAATTTGCTGGATCGTAAAATATGCGCTAACAATTCCAATTCGATTCCCTCGTTGGAGACCTCCATCGCATTCTCATCCCGATCTTCCGCACCCCATAAAGTTCCGGGAAGGATCACTTTGTACAAAAGGGAGCTGGTATACTTAAAATAGTAATCCATTTTCACGCTCAAACGGTAATCGAACATATCCAAATCCAAACCGATATTGTACTGACTGGATTTTTCCCAAGTCAAATTAGGACTAACGGGCTTACCTTGAATTACGGAAGGATTACCGTTAAAAGAAGTACCTGTCACAAATAAACCGTAAGCCATATACTCACTCGTGAATATTTGTCCGGAAGTCCCGTAGCTGCCGCGCAGTTTTCCCCAGTTTAACCAATAGGCCCACCGCATAAAAGGTTCTTCCGAAAAGGCCCATCCCAGAGCAAAAGAGGGAAAATTGGCCCAACGGTGATTCTCGCCGAAAGTGGAAGATCCGTCCCGACGGAAACCGACCTCGACCAAGTAACGTTGTTTGTAATTATACCCCAAACGCCCGAAATAACTGACCATGGTCTTTTCCCTGAAATCCGAATTATAGGAAGTCGTTGCTCTCCAGTCGGGATTTGTTTCGGTTCCATAATTGAATATAGGATTATAAGGAGGCGAATAATAATAGATCTTATCACTTGGCCCCCGCTTCCCGAAACCGGCGATCAGAAATTGTTGCTCTTTGTTTACGTTCAATCCTATTAAAAGATCGAAATTATGAGCCTCGTTGATGCTCTCTCTCCAATGCAACAACTCTTCCGTTTCCAACCGTACCGCTCTCCCGATCGAGCCATCCGACATGTTCTCTTTCTCGTCCGGATTCAATACGGAAGGTTTAAACTGATTTTTATTTCCCTGGGCATAATCCACGCTTCCGGAAGCCGATAAGGTTATCCCTTTCCAAACGTTGTACTGTACCAACATGCTGGCCATAGCCCGGTAATCATCTGTTCTGTCTCTCTGTAGATTGATATTTTTCAATAGTTCATCCTCCGCCAGCCCATCGTTCGGAAGAGTCGTACTCTGTTTCGACGGATCCACGGTAATCCCCTCGTACCGTCTCGTTCCTCCCATCCCATTATCCCTGCTGATACTACGATCCACGTAGGAAAGCATCACCCGGGCATCCACCCGTATCTTTTTCGTCGGTTGGGTTTGTAGATTGATCAACATATTGGCCCGCGAATAGTCAGAATTCAGCATGATTCCTTTTTCGTCGTACCATCCGGCCCCGATCATATACTGAAACCGTTCCGATCCGCCGGAAACCTGTAAATTGGCATTGACTACTTTTGCGGTACGGAAAATATGTTTCCACCAATTGGTCGAGTTATTATAAAACGGATTCAAACTATCTTGCAATACGGGGTTACCCAAAAGATCCGGTCTACCGTCTACCCACCATCCGTCATAAGTCCCTCCGCTTAAATACACCGACTCGTAAGAAGAAGGATAGTACGTCAATTGTTTGTTCCAATCATAACCGGTTGCCAGCTTATTTCGCATTACCTGATTACGAAACCATCGCTCCATACGGCCGCCTACTTGTAACGGATATTCCTGTACCTGAGAAACAGAATAAGAGATATTCGCCGTAAATTTGGTTGTACCGGCCTTTCCTTTTTTAGTCGTGATCAAGATGACCCCGTTACCGGCCCGGGAACCATAAATGGAGGCGGCAGCAGCATCTTTCAAAACCTCCACGGATTCAATCATGGCCGGATCCAAATCGGCCAACGTATTCGTTCCCGTAACGGGTGAAACAAAGGAGTGCATCGGGACCCCATCGACGACCCACAAAGGTTGTCCGTCACTGGCCCCGTCGACCAATAAGGAATTAAATCCCCGCACGGCAATAACCGAAGCACTGCCCGGTGCTCCAGATTGTTGAATGATATTGACTCCCGCCAAACGTCCCTGCAACATATTCACGATACTGGCCGTCGGTAATTCCTTCATCTCCTCAGCCTTCACGGAAGAGATCGCCCCTATGACCTCCCTTTTATTCTGCGTTCCGTAGGCCCGAACCACCACTTCTTCTAAGGCGGCCACATCCTCTTCCATAACAACGCGAAGCGTATCGTTTTTTTCAGTGAAATCGACCTTCTGTTTTTTATAACCGATAAAAGAGAACTCCAACGTTCCTTTCAAAACGGGTAAGGTAATGGCAAACCACCCCTTCGTATCCGTCGACGTTCCTAAACTCGTGCCGAGGAGTCTTACCGTAACTCCCGGCAAAAGTTCATCCTTTTTATCCCGTACCCACCCCCGGATCGTAACCGACTTTTTTTCATCTTTCGCAACAGCCTTGATAACAAAGACTCCTTCAATTCGCTCGTAATCGAAGGCCGTACCCGACAAAACTCGTCGCAACGCATCTTCAACAGGTACATCTTTCAAAACGATATCCTTACAGGTAATTCCGCGAAGACCGCTCACGTTATAGAGAATCTTTACTCCCGTTTGATCCTTAATCCGGGTCAATACTTCGATCAACGTGGAAGACTTTACATCGAGGGTTACGGTCTCGTGTTGGGAATAGACGGCAGCCGATGTCGAAATCGTCAACCATACCATCAGAATAAGACTCAATTTCATCACTAAAATTGTTTTTTTCCATTTAGCCGGCAATTTCCATCGGTCCGGTAAATTTTTTTTCATAAATTTGTCATTCATGTTACATGTTTTTAAGATATGTAATAAGGGAGGATGCGAAACAAAGTTGGTAGCTTGGGATTCGTATCCTCTGTTTTTTATTTTTTCCCGACCTTTATCCTATTCCCGACCCATTCGAAACGCACGTTCGCTCCGGCCTCGAAAAACTGAAAAAAGGTTTCGATGCGACTGTATTTATCCAAATTTCCACTAAACACCAGCTGTTTCAATTGCTCATCCTCAAACACGATGTCGACATCATACCAGCGAGACAAGGTTTTCATTATCTCCTCCAAAGTTTCATTTTCAAAAGAGAGCAAATTCTGCCTCCACGACACGTAGTTTTGAACCTTTACTTTACGAATGTCCGCTACACTTTCTCCCTCCCTATAACTCAACTGTTCGGCAGGAACAAGCTTTACCTCCCCGATCCGTTCGTTTGAAAAAGAGATGGCACCCTCGACCAAGGTAGCAGCAATCCGGTGCTCTTCCGCATAACACTTCAAATTGAATCGAGTCCCATACACTCGCACGTCCCCGATACCCGTTTTCACGATAAACGGTGAAGTCGAATCGGAAACCACTTCGAAAAAAGCCTCTCCTGTCAACTCAACCACCCGCTGATTCCCGGTAAAAACGACAGGATAGCGAAGACGGGTATCCGCATTCATCCAAACCTGTGTTCCATCAACCAAGGTGACACAATACTCTCCTCCCCGGGGAACAGACAAGCTATTATAAGAATGGACATCTGTTTCCGTCAAACGAGGGAGTTCCCCGTAAACAACCCCTGTCGAATCAACGACGACGGAGACCTCTCCTTTTTCCTTAAATTGATAAAAACTCTTACCCAACTCTACGCTATTTCCTCCGGACAGAGTTAAAACGGCCCTTCTCTCTCCAGGTTTTACCGGAGAATAGAACCGCTGTTCTGCCCGTCTCAACGCGGACCTCTTTTTTTCGGGCACGGAAACCAACGCCAGCATACCTATAACGATAAAACAAGCCGCGGCAACACTACCGACAAGTACATGTTTCATATACCTTTTTTTCGACCGGATTTTTAAATTACGACAGGCTTTCCTATAATCATACCGTTGTCTTGCCGCGTATTCTTTTTCAAAAAATTTCCGAACCTTCAAATGTTCCGCAACATCCCGAACATTATCAGGATAATTTTCCTCCGCATTATGTTCTCTCAATCGGTCTATTAAGCAACCTACGATTCGTATAGAGTTGGCATGTATATCTTCCCATTTCATCTTAAAATGACTTAAAATGTACAAACAAACACGCCGAACCCGAAAACGGGTGACAAAAAATCAAAAAAAGTGATCTATTATTTTAGAATCAGGCAAGATAATTGTTCGCAACGTTTCTTAATCTCGCAAATAATAAGAGGAAAACGGATGTAAAAACTTTTCCCAAATGCTCCCGAATGGCCTGATAAGCCCTCCTCTTTTGTGTCTTCACCGTATTTTCGCTAATAGATAACCGCCCTGCAATTTCTCTCACGGTAGCTCCCTCCAAGGCACCGAACAAAATTTCCTTTTGTTGACCCGAAAGCAGAGACAATACCTCGTGAAAACGGGAAATAGTCTCTTCCTCCAAAGCCATCTCCTTCCCCTTTTCCTCATCGACAATCTGCCGGTCGACCCATATTCTATGAATCGCATCAGACGACTTTTTATCCCGGATATAATTTAACGCCCCGTTATAAGTGAAACGATACATATAAGTAGTAATCGCCTTTATATCCGAAAAATCAAAAGAGGAATTCCACAATTTGATAAAACCGTTTTGAACAATATCCTCGGCCGCAACCGAATCTCCGGTAAGTTTAGCGGCATAACTGCATAAAGGAGCATAGTAATAACGATACAACTCTTCCCAAGCCGCATCCTCCTTATGATTTACTCCATGCAAAAATTGAAGGTTATCGATCATTGTTTTACCGCTATAGGGCAAAAATAGAAAAAAATCGAATGTTATTTATAAAATAAACAAATAAAATACCAAATAAGTCTAATATTGGAGCAGTCTCATAAAAAAGATTATTTTACATACCCTTTCAAAACCAATTTTAATGAAGCATGCCGAGGATCGTTACAGATCACGGTGACGGTCTTACGCTGCATTCCGCGTCTGCCTTCCGAATCAAAAACAACATTCATTCTTACGCTTTCACCCGGAGAGATTATCCTTTTTTCAGGAACAGCTGCCGTACACCCGCAAGTCGTTTCTATTTTACGTATAATCAAATCTTTATCTCCTTCATTTCTCAACACGAAAGCCGCCTCAACTTTTTCACCTTGGACGATAGTATCAACATCGACCTCCTTTTTATCCGCTACAATTTTAGGTAGTGACAATTTCCCTGTCGACACCGTATCAAAATGTTCGATCACGTTCGCCTCAAGCGAAACTCCCTGATTCGGATCTACCAGCACCCCATCGATTGAAAAACGTAAAAAGGTAAAAAAATACCCCAATTGACTATCTTTTGTCATTTGTACAACGACAAGCAAGGTATCCTGCCCCCGTGCCGCAATTTCCGCATCGCCCGACTGCCATTCCTGAAGAGTTCCTCCCGACATCCTACATTGCACTCCCGCGGTATATCCCCATCCCCCCAAACGGATCGTCTTCTCCGTGGGATTATGGACAATAATCGTATCCCGGTACTCCTCGTTCCAATAGATATCTCCCAGCTCCAGTTTATCCGTACTGAAACACAATTTGCCAACCGGATTTACACAGGCCGGACGTTTCCCCGAAGAACAAGCCGTTAATCCGGCAAATATTACCACTAAAACAAAAACAAAATTTCTCATACCGAAATAACGTTATCCGACAAATATAAGATTTTTACCCTAACACTCAACGTAATTTATGGCGATTAAAATGCGGTCCGGCTTTAAATTGGAAAAATAAAAGGGAAAGAACCGTCAGGCAGGCACCGAAGAAATAGGCATGACTAAAACCTCTAAAAGCCTGAGCGATAGAACCACCACACATTAACCCGACTCCAATACCCACATCCCAACTGGTCAAATAGGTGGAAGTAGCCGTTCCCCGCTGATTATTAGATGCTAAATTAACGAACAGGGTATTGAAGGCCGGAAACATCGTCCCAAACGACACCCCTTGCATAAAAGCAATAAAGAAAAACAGTCCAGAAGTCACCCGGGCATTCCATTTCATCATCTCTTCGCAGGCAGACAAGGCAAAAAGACTTATACCGGCCAAATACATTCCTAATAAAATAATTTGTATTATCCGACCCTTGTCTACCTGTTTTCCTGAAAAAATCCGGGAAACAGCCAAACCGACCGCCATAAAGGTAAAATAGAGTCCCGAATTACCTTGAATGCCGATCTCTTCGGCATACATGGCCACGTAACTGGTTGTCATACCATAAGGAATAGAAAGCAACAGAAGTGAAATCCCGGCAGGCAGTCCTTTTACTAAAAAAAAACGATCGAGAGAAAGAGGCTCCCGTTTAACCGGCTGTTTATAGGGAGTTTTAACCAACCCCGCCATCACAAAACCTAAACCTCCGGAAATCAGAGAGCAGGCAAAAATAACCTCATAAGGACAATGACCATGCATAAATAACCCGACCATAGGCCCAAAACTCATGGCGATATTATTGGCCAGACCGTAATAACCTAATCCCTCCCCTCTCCGAAAAGAAGGAAGAATATCAATAACGATCGTATTACCCGCCACCGAAACCATGCCGAAAGCCAGACCGTGAATAATCCGGAGCAAAATAAAAAGAAAGAGAGCGGTCGCTATCATATATCCCCCGAAAATCAAGGTAAAAATAAAATACGACAACAGGTATAAAGGTTTACGGCTAAACGTATCCAGCATATACCCTGAAAAAGGACGAATAGATAAACAGGCTATTGTATAACACGATAAAATAAAACCGATCATGGATTTACCAGCCATAAACTCCTCTCTCAGATAGAACGGCAACACGGGCAATAACAAATAGAAGGCAAAAAACAGCAAAAAATTAGCAGCAAGAATATGACAGAACCCCGCTGAAAAAAGTTTATCTCTTACCATAAGAACCTTTTAATTACAAACCAATATCTTCAACATTCTTATCTACAAAATTATAAAAAAAGAGACGGGTAACGGGCAATTTTACAAGATTATTCTAAAAATAGAAAAACAAAACATACGAAATATATCTATCTATAAAACAATTATTTACGCCTCGTGTTCACCTCCATCGAAAAAGAGTTTAAAATAGATAATAAATTAATAAAATAGTTTCTTTTTCAATACAAATTCGTATTTTTGTGTTATAAAACTACAAAATCAATACTTATTTATCTGTGTGAGGTATGTCTAAAATCAATTCTATTTTTCGGAGCGTATTTATAAATAAACCGTTTTTCTGCATTTTCATACTTTGTATGTATATCTCTACTTCTTTTGCTCAAAAAAACGCTCCATCCAAAAACGATTATATTCTGATAATTAACAGTTACACGGAAACGACCCCATGGAGTTCTTTTATCATTGATCCCATCATACAAATGGTATCCAAGAATCAAAAGTTGGATATATACATCGAACATATGAATATGTTTGTTGTCAACAAGCAGGAAGAATTAAATGAATTTACAGAACTTCTTTTTTCCGAATATTCGGAAAAACGTCCAAAACTTTTAGTCGTGGTAGGGAATTTTGCTTTACTCCTGAAAGACGAAATCCGAAATAGATGGAGAGATATCCCCCTTATCGTTTGTGCGGAACAGGACTACCTTGGAACACCGGAAAATTATTTGAACAAAACCATCATTAAACCCGAAGACAGAGTTTCTCTCGCTTCATTGGTCGACGAATATAACCTCACGTTACTCTATTCAAGACTATACCCCAAAGAAAATATAGATTTAATGAATGAAATGCTTCCCGATATGCAGAAGCTATTGATTCTCATGGACAAAAGGTATGTCAATCAACAAATCCAATGGGAAATATCCGAAATATTAAAAAAACATTATCCTCGCGTAGAATACAAAACCATATATGCCGAAGAAACAAGCATAAATCAACTTCTCGACACTTTAAAACTGGTAAACAAAGCGACCACTGGAGTCTTATTTTCTTCCTGGTTCCATGCTCAGCAATTTAACAGAAGAACACTCTTAATGATTAACTCCTTCCAAATCATATCCAACTCCTCCGTTCCCATTTTTACTTTGAGAAACGCCTTCATGAAACACGGGGGAATGATCGGAGGGTATATGTATGACGACACTGATTTTGAAAACCAATTGATAAAAACGATATCCGAAGTCCTAACGGGTACACAACCGAAAGACATTCCCTTTTATTACCCGGTAAAAGCAGCCCCTACGTTCAATTACAACACGTTACTCCTGAAAGGCATATCTCCCGACATTTGTCCTCCCGACAGCGTGTTTTATAACAAACCGGTAACTTTCTGGGAACAATACAAATACCTCCTGATCGGAATAATCGTATTCCTCGTCGTTACTTTATTGTTTTTAATTCAACAAGGTCGTATTATCGTACTGAACAGATTAAAAGAGATGCAGCAAAAAGAGATCGAATACGCCTCCGATTATCTGAATCTCTTCAATAACATGCCAATTCTTTACATGAAAGAGAAGATCATTTTAGACGAGGAAAACAACCCGGTCGATTCCGTCTTTGTTGAAGTAAATCGATTTTTCGAAAAAAGTTTCGGAGATAAAAAAAGCATTATCGGCAAAAAAGTCAGCGAGCTTTTCCCCGAGTCCCTCGCCACGTTTATACCGTTCTTCAAAATAGCGATAACAGAAAGAAGAACCATCACGTTCCCCTATTATTTCGAGGGAATCGGCATTTTCTATGACGTGGTTATAAGTTACTCCAACAAGCCGGATACCATCGATATTTTTTGCCTGGACAGCACGGAACTCCATCAGGCTCAAGAAAAACTCAGATCAACGAACCATAAGCTGGCAATGGCTTTGGAAGTAGCCAATATCGTTCCATGGAAATGGAACCTACGTAAAAAAACCATACTCTGCGATGTGAATCGTCCCATAGAGTTAAGCAACGTAAAGCATAATATCAACGAAGATCATCTATCCGTACCGGATTCTCAATATTTTTCCAAAATCATTAAAGAAGACCGCGAAAGAGTCAAAAAAACCTATCAATCTCTGATTGAAGGGAAAATTGACAAGATCAAAGAAGAGTACCGGGTGGTAACTTCCGACCATAACGGGCATCGAATCGACTGGGTCGAAGCACAAGCGACCGTGGATTCCAGGGATGAAAAAGGAGCACCCTTAACATTAGTAGGCTCTTCACTCGTGATCACAGAACGCAAAAAAATGGAGCAAGAGCTGATATCCGCGAAAGACCGGGCCGAAGAATCCAATCGTCTGAAGTCTGCATTTCTGGCAAACATGAGCCACGAAATCCGTACACCTCTGAATGCTATCGTCGGTTTTTCCGGTATATTGGCAACCCTTGAAGAAGAAAAGGAGAAACAGGAATACGTCAATATCATAGAAAACAACAATGAACTGTTACTGCAACTGATCAGTGACATTCTCGATCTTTCCAAGATCGAAGCAGGAACATTAGATTTTATCTATTCGGATATCGAGTTAAACAAACTCATGGGCACTTTGGAACAAACTCAATTTTCCAAAATAAACCCGGAAGCCGTTAAATTGCAGTTCGAACCGGGATTGCCCGCGTGTGAAATCAACACGGAAAAAAACAGGCTCACCCAGGTATTGACGAATTTACTCGCGAATGCCATCAAATTTACCACTGCGGGAAGTATTCGATTCGGCTACGAAATTCAGGATAAGTTTCTCTATTTTTATGTATCGGACACGGGCTGCGGAATCGCCAAGGAACAAAAAGAAAAAATATTCGACCGTTTCGTAAAACTCAACACCTTTGCCCAGGGAACGGGACTCGGGCTGTCCATTTGTCAGGTCATCGTTCAGCATATGGGAGGAACTATCGGTGTTGAATCGGAAGAAGGAAAAGGCTCCAAGTTTTGGTTTACCGTTCCCTACCATCCGGTAACGATAAATAAGAAACAGGAACAAACGGTAGAGCCTGTAAAAATAGAAAAGAGTAAATTGACAATCATGGTTGCGGAGGATGATCCGAGCAATTACAAGCTTTTCGAATCGATCCTCCGGTCCGAATACCATATCGTCCATGCTTGGAACGGCAAAGAAGCAGTGGAACTATTCAAAAAACACCATCCTAACATCATCCTCATGGACATTAACATGCCTGAAATGAACGGTTACGATGCGACACGCGAAATCCGTAAATTATCCACACAAGTTCCGATCATTGCGGTGACCGCTTTTGCTTACGCTTCCGACGAACAAAAGATCATGTCGAACGGTTTCGACGGCTATATGGCAAAACCGATTAATGCCAAACAGTTGAAATCGCAGTTAGCAAGCATCTTACAGGAGAGAATCATATTTTTATAGATACCCGATATTTTTTTACACCGTATCCTAAAACGAGCAGAATGAAAAAGAAAAACAAAATACCGCAAAAACTCACCCGGCAAATATTTTTCCAATATACGCTACCGATGATGTGTATATTACTCCTGTGGAATGAATACGGAGAAATGAAACTATCCGTGTCATATCTTTTTTTATTCATTATCGAATTTATCGTCGGGACAGGCATCGCTTATATACTGGCTGTCAGTTGGGCAAATCAAATCTCCAGAAGATATTTACCCAAAAAATAATACATCCACGTTAAGTCTATTCTTTACAAACGATCCATTCAATTAGGTTTACGAAACAAGTAATACCCTATGATAATAACAGTCGTTAACGCCTCCGACAACGGCATAGATAACCAGATTCCGACAATACCCATCCACTCCGGCAAAAATATAAAACTCAGGACAAGAAAAATAAAACCGCGTAACAAAGCGAACAAGGTAGCGGGTTTCACTCTCTCGAGACTCTGATAATAACCGATCGAAGCCAAATTGACAATAAAACATACAAATCCCATGGCGAAATACGGAAACCCTTCCGTGGCAATACGGGCAGCCGCATTATCGGAAGCGAGGAAAAATCCGACTAACACGTTCGGATAAAACATAAAAACAATCATAACCACCGTACCACAGGCAACCGCTGTGACAAGAGAAATTTTCCCGGCCAATACAGCCCGTCCCACATTCCCCATACCAAAATTATAACTGATGATAGGTTGCGCCGATTGGGCAATAGCATTACCAACCATAAACACGAATGGGGCATAATAACAAGCAATGCCGAACGCCCCTACTCCATCGTCCCCCAAATAATGCATAAATACCTGATTCCCCGTAAACATAAGCATTGCCAAGGTCGCCTCTCCCAATAAAGAGGAAAAACCGATACGGCATTGATAACCGATGTTCCGCAGTGAGAGCCGTAAACTTTTACGACTTCGTTTGACAGGATATAACCGTAAATGACGGGCAAAAAACAGTAAATAAGAGATCGCTATAAGTCCGCCTACCGTGATACTTATTGCCGTGGCAAAAGCGGCTCCCATCACTCCCCACCCCAAAGGAAAGATGAATAGCCAGTCCAAAACGACATTAATCAAAGCCGATATGACACTACACCACATGGCTAATTTAGGAGCGCCGTCCAACCGAATAACAAACAAAGAAACAGCTATCCACATTTGAAAAATCAACGACGGGACAAACCATAACAAATAATCCGTCACCATCGGCAGCAAATGTTCGGACGAACCGAGCAAATAAGCTGTTTGTCGCGGGAAAATCAGGATCAGTACGGAAGGTACCAAAGTAGCGATCGTTACGAATAACAGAGCTTGGGTTACATTCAAACGGGCAGCTTTCACTTTGCCTTTCGACAAATGGATGGAAGCAACAACCGAACTTCCGCCCCCTGCCATAAGACCTATCCCCGTAAAAAGCATCAGCATGGGTATACAAATATTGACAGCAGCGATTCCGTCACTCCCCACGCCTTGCCCGACAAAAATTCCATCTGCAACAGTAACCGCCGACATACTGAGCATCCCCAATAAGGTAGGTATAAACAACCTGCCGAATAATGTCGAAATTTTCAATGTCTCCAAATTAATAGCATCTCTTTCCATACTTCTATTGACTTTAGTTACTATCTACCCGCCCGGAGCACATAAAAATACCGGATAAGTCGATTGGTTTTACCCAGTCATCTTATCCGGCATTCTATTATGCCCTCCGATGAGGATTACAAAACTCTCTTTGGTTTTATATCGGATGCAAAGGTAAGAGTTTTCTCCGATTGTCCAATATTTTGAAAAATTTCCATCCGCTTCCATTCAAAAAAGTTATCTTATACCCGTAAAAAGGGAGACTCAATAATCAGGTAAGTATATAAAAGTAAATCGTGCTTGTAATATTACCTGCCAAACTCTATCTTTACATCAAAAGACAAGGAACCAACAGGTATCAATTAGCGTAATAAGAAATAAAAAACAAAATATAGAAATAACATGAAAGTATTATTGATTAACGGTAGTCCAAAAAAGAACGGGAATACCTATATCGCATTATCCGAGGTCGCTGCTGCCTTAGAAGCAGCTGGCATCGAAACGGAAATCGTTTCCATCGGAACCAAAGCCGTACAAGGTTGCATCGCTTGCAATAAATGTAAGGAATTAGGCAGGTGCGTATTCAAAGATGAACTGTATAACAGTATTAGGGCAAAACTCGGAGAAGCAGACGGAATCGTTATCGGATCTCCGACCTACTATGCCGGACCTAACGGTTCTTTATGCGCCCTATTAGACCGCTTGTTCTATTCTTGCGGCGATCTGTTGAAATACAAACCCTCTGCCTCCGTCGCAGTCTGCCGTCGCGGAGGAGCAAGCGCCACCTATGACCGTTTAAATAAATACTTCACTATAAACAATATGCCTGTAGTCTCTTCTCAATATTGGAATAGCGTTCACGGTATGTTGCCCGGAGAAGCCTCTCTGGATGCGGAAGGTCTGCAAACCATGAGGACACTGGGAAATAACATGGCCTGGCTACTTAAAAGTATTGAAAACGGGAAACAGGAAATACCGAAAAAAGAACCCGCAATAATGACCAATTTTATACGATAAAACAATAAATGCAAACCCCTTGTATACAAAAAGCTTACAAGGGGTCGATTGCATAATGTGATCCGGTTGGGATTCGAACCCAAGACCTACGGCTTAGAAGGCCGTTGCTCTATCCAGCTGAGCTACCGAACCGTTGTCGTTTCTATTTTGACGGTGCAAATATAGGGGTTTTCAAGATAAATACAAATTTTGCCGAATGCTTTTTCATAAAAAATAATAGATGCAAAATAATCCTTTATTTACTAACCTATTAATGGTTCGAAACGTAATATTAGAAATAATTGTGATTTTGCAAAAAAGAAATAAAAGCAGTACATTTGAATACATATTAATGACATATTAAAATCAAAAACAATGGCAAAAATAACATTACAAGGACACAGTATCAACACGAAAGGAAACCTACCCGCGGTAGGTACGGTCGCTCCTGAATTTTCATTGGTTAAAACGGATCTATCGGAACTTTCTTCTGATAGTTTAAAAGGCAAACGGATCGTATTGAATATATTCCCCAGTTTGGATACAAGCGTATGCGCCACCTCTGTTCGTACCTTTAACAAATTGGCAGCCGAAATGGACAACACCGTCGTTTTGGCGATTTCTAAAGACCTTCCGTTCGCTCACGCCCGTTTCTGCACGACGGAAGGCATCGATAAGGTTATTCCGCTTTCTGCATTCAGAAGTTGTTGCTTCGGCGACCGATACGGAGTTGAAATGACCGATGGCCCTTTGGCCGGTCTCTTAGCCCGCACAGTAGTAATCATCGATGAAAACGGAAAAATCATATACGAAGAGTTAGTACCCGAAATCGCACAGGAACCCAATTACGATAAGGCATTAGCAAGTTTAAAATAAACTTTTCAAAAATACTAACACGCGGGACCTGCGAATCATTCACACGTCCCGCATTCATTTTCGACATATCGATACAAAAAAACGAGCAAATGGAAGCATATGAATAATCAATGCACAGATTTTAATCCTATAACCCCTATCAGTATCAATGATACAAACAGAAGTTTGAATAAATTTACGGCATCCTGAAAAAAGAGGATTCCTATAAAGACAGTCCCTACAGCGCCAATCCCCGTCCAGATAACATAAGCAGTACCGATAGGAATCGTCTTTTGTGCCAGATAGAGAAAAAATCCGCTCGCACCCATCGAAATAACAGAGAAAGCGATGAAAAAGCAGAAATATTTTTCATGTGTACTCGCTAATTTAAATCCCAAAGGCCATCCTATTTCTAATATTCCGGCTACTAATAATAACATCCATGCCATATCCGACCCATTACTATTTCAGCAAAGTTACGGGATTAACGGAGGAAATGAATTGATAAAAATCAATTAAATATAAAATAGTTATATTTGCAATACAAAACGGTCGTACATGAACATAACATCATTTTCCAAGGCCATAGAAGATAAGCTCAAGCTTATTGGCGAAGAGATTTCCTACCCCAAAGGACATATCCTATTCAATAGCAACAGAGTGGAACGCAACATATACATCATACGGCAAGGCACTGCAAGAGCTTTTATTGAAACAGACGGGAAAGAAATCACGATCTGGTTCGGGCAAGAACACGATATAATTCTGTCTGCCAACGGATACGTAAACGGAAAAAGCGGATACGAGACAATGGAACTATTAGAAGATTCCGTTTTATTTAAAATAAATCTGATTTCATTAGCTAAGCTGTATCAATCAGATATTGAAATGTGTAACTGGGCACGACAGTTGATCGAGAAAGAGTTTGTCCGTACAGAACACCATCTCATTTCCATATTATCTCAACCCGCATCAGAACGCTACTCACAACTTTTACATGAAAAACCTGAAATCTTACAACGGGTAAAATTACGACACATTGCCTCTTATTTAGGAATAACATCCGAACATCTAAGTCGAATACGCGCAAAGAAATTCTGATTCAATCAACCTAAATCCTTAAAAAACAGTGAATAAATCACCGCTTTTTTATCTATTCCTTATCTCTTCAATAACCATTTCTATCGCTTTCATCGTCGCTTTTCCGATATTCCGTTCACGGGTAAAGGAAAAAGCATACTTACGTGCAATCGTTCTTTCCGGAGTCGCAAATCCGATCCAGACCGTACCTACCGGTTTTTCCGGAGTTCCTCCGGTCGGACCGGCTATTCCCGAAGTAGAAACGGCATAATCCGTTTCCATAAGACGACGTACGCCTTCCGCCATCTGCACCACGACCTGTTCGCTAACAGCCCCGTAAGCATCAATAGCATGAGGATCGACTCCTAACACCCGCTCCTTTACCTCGTTGGCATAAGCTACGACGCACCCTTTAAAATAAGCCGACGCTCCGGCAACTGACGTAATCTGTTGGGCTACATTTCCTCCCGTACAACTTTCCGCGGTAGCAATAGTCTTTCCCTTTATTAACAGTAATTCTCCCAACTCTCTCTCCATACAATCTTCTTCCCCGATCGTAAAGCGTAACCCTTGTAACACCTCTTTTAAAGTCTCAAAAAAAAGATCCAGATTATATACCCCCTCTCCCTTGGCCGTCAAACGCAATTTAATAAAGCCGGGAGAGGGTAAATAAGCTAATCCCAACCCTTTCGGCAATTTTTCCTCCCAGCTTTCCAAACGAATCGCCAGCTCCGATTCCGGAATATCGTACACCTTCAGCATTCTGTATTCCAGCATTAAATGAGGATACCTTTTCCTCAATTCCGGAATAACAGTACGGGTCATCAGGTCCTCCATTTCAAAAGGAACTCCAGGCAACGAGATCAAAACTTTGCGGTCCCGCTCAAACCACATTCCGGAAGCGGTCCCCTTATGATTAAGCAATATTTTACAATTTTCGGGCAAAAAAGCCTGCCCTCTATTATTTTCATTCATCCTCATCCCTCCGTTTCGCAATAATTTCTCGATCCAGGAATAAACCTCTTCATTCAACACCAGATGCGTATCGAAATACTCCGCCAACACCTTTTTGGTAACATCATCTTTCGTCGGCCCCAGTCCGCCTGTAACGACAACTAACTCTGCATGCCGCATCGCGTAATCGATCCATTCCCTGATCTTATCTCCCTGATCGGGAACAGACAATATATCCACCACCTCCGCTCCAAGACGGGTCAACTGTTTCGCGATATATTGCGAATTGGTATCTAATATCTGTCCCAACAAAATCTCATCCCCGATAGTAATAACAATTGCATCCATATGATTTGAAATTTGAAAACAAACCGGATCTCATCCGTTCTGTTTATATTATACATGATCGTTTATTTTTGAAATCGCATCAATCCTTTTCAAAAGCGAGGGATGCGAATAATAGACAAATTCGTATAACGGATGAGGTGTCAAATTACTCAACGCTTTCACCGAAATTTTTTTTAAACCGGAAATCAATTCATTTCCATTATAACTTACGGCAGCATAAGCATCCGCCTCGTACTCGTTCTTACGCGACCAGCTATTCATGGCAATCCCTAAAACCGTGCTGATCGGAGAATAGAGAATAGCAAACGCGACTACCCCTAATTGAAAATAAGCCCGGTCTCCCCCAAGGGCCAGGGACAAAGAAGTATTATTCACGAAAAAAGAAAAAAGCCCCAGCATAACTCCCATCTCCAAAACGGATACGAACATACCCTTTAAGGTATGTCTCTTTTTATAATGTCCTATCTCATGAGCCAATACGGCCACGATCTCTTCTTCTGTCAATTCTTTGATCAACGTATCATACAAAACGACCCTTTTTTTGGGACCGACACCTGTAAAATAGGCATTGGCTTTCGTGGAACGTTTCGATCCGTCGATCACGTAAATATTATCCAATTTAAACCCTACCCTTTCAGCATACGATTGGATCTTATCCCGCAAGCCTCCCTCTTCCAACGGGGTTTGTTTATTAAACAACGGAACAATCAACTGAGAATAAAACAAAGACATAAATAAAGAGAAGAGAGTAATACCTCCCCAGGCATACAACCAAAAATATACTCCGGCCCACGTGTAGAACCAGGTAATCAAAACCAACACGACTCCCCCCATTAACAGCGAAATACATATTCCTTTTAATTTATCCGTCCAAAAAAGAGTTTTTGTAGAAGTATTAAAACCATATTTCTCTTCGATCTTGAAGGTTGCATAATAATCAAAAGGAATATTCAATACCGAGGCTACCAAAGACACTCCCAATATAAATATAGCCGTCTGTCCTATGACGCTCCCCGTCAGGGATACTACCCAACCGTTATACCACCCGAAACCGCCTAATACCAAAAAAGAGATCATAACTACAAAATCGAATACCGAACTCCAGAAATCCAGCCGGCCGTTCCGCCGTTCATAATCCTGAAAAGAACGGTATTCCGTTTCGTTGTATATTCCGATCAAAGCTTTTGGCAAACAAGGAGACATATGTTTCAGATTCACGTATTCCAACCCTCTCTCCCATACAAAATCAAAACAAAGAAAAAGTACAATTATTAAAAATATCAAATCAGACGTCATATCCTTGTATTTTAATCGATAGACAAAGGTATACAAAATAAACCGATTTGTTATCCGGGATTTCAGTTTTACCCCTCCCTTACGAGATCTTATTTAAACCATCGGACGAAAACTCTTTTTCGTTCATTTTATCCGGGAAGCAGTTGGACTTCTCGTTTATTAATTTTAATTTCGTTGCCGAATTAGAGAAATTTTTCCGTTATGGAAATCTAAAATACAAAAACACTTTAAACCATAAACGATCATGGCAGATTTCAAGTATCAAGAACCGTTTCCGATACAAAAAGATTGCACGGAATACCGTCTGTTAACCAAGAATTACGTAAAAACCGTAGAGGTAGAAGGACGAAAAATATTAAAAATTGAAAAAGAGGGCTTGGAACTATTGGCCCGCGAAGCCTACGCCGACGTCTCTTTTTACTTACGTGCTTCTCATTTACAAAAATTAGCCGATATCCTAAAAGACCCGGAAGCTACCGACAATGATAAATTCGTTGCCCATACGATGCTATTGAATCAGGTCGTTTCGGCGGAAGGAGAACTTCCGACCTGCCAAGATACGGGAACAGCCATCGCGATCGGTAAAAAAGGTGAAAACGTATGGACCGGGTGTAACGATGCCGAAGCTATCAGCAAAGGGGTATTTGAAACATACAGGGACAGGAACCTACGCTATTCTCAAGTGGTTCCCTTCACTATGACCGAAGAAAAAAATACCGGTACTAATTTACCGGCACAAATCGACATCTACTCCACGCAAGGCAACAAATACGAATTTCTGTTTATAACCAAAGGAGGGGGATCTGCCAACAAAACTTTCCTGTATCAACAGACGAAAGCTCTATTGAATGAAGAGACACTGACCAAGTTCATCAAGGAAAAGGTAAAAGACTTGGGAACATCGGCATGTCCTCCTTACCACCTTGCTGTTGTCATCGGCGGAACTTCTGCCGAGGCTTGCCTTGCCACGGTGAAAAAAGCATCTGCCGGATATTACGATAATCTTCCGACACAAGGAAACGAGGGAGGTCAGGCCTTCCGAGATTTGGAATGGGAAGCCAAAATCCAGAAAATATGCCAGGATATGGGTATCGGTGCTCAATTCGGCGGAAAATATTGGGTACACGACGTACGGGTAATCCGTCTTCCCCGCCATGCCGCATCCTGTCCCGTGGGCATCGGAGTAAGTTGCAGTGCAGACCGGAATATCAAGGCCAAAATTACGGAAGAGGGTATTTTCCTGGAACAACTGGAAAAAAATCCAGCCCGTTTTTTACCGGCTGAAGCTCCCCATCTGGCTCCCGCGGTAAACATCGACTTGGATCAGCCGATGGAGAATATTTTAAAAGAGCTGAGCAAATACCCGATCAAAACCCGTCTAAACCTATCCGGAACCCTGATCGTGGCACGCGATATCGCCCATGCCCGTATCAAAGCAATGATCGATGAAGGCAAACCCATGCCCGAATATTTCAAAAAACACCCGATCTACTATGCGGGACCGGCTAAAACCCCCAAAGGAATGGCTTCCGGTAGTTTCGGACCTACCACGGCAGGCCGCATGGACCCTTATGTGGATCTGTTCCAAGACCACGGGGCCTCTATGATCATGGTCGCCAAAGGAAATCGTTCACAAGCCGTCACTGACGCCTGTAAAAAGCACGGAGGTTTCTACCTCGGTTCCATCGGCGGCCCGGCAGCCATTTTAGCAAAAGAGAGCATCAAATCCGTCGAAATCGTCGATTTTGAAGAACTCGGCATGGAAGCCGTTCGCAAAATCCGGGTGGAAAACTTCCCTGCCTTCATCATTGTGGACGACAAAGGAAATGATTTTTTCGCAGAGTGGTCACATTGACGATGTAAATTAGGTGATTAGGCAATAACATTTACAATCTAAAGTTTATAGATAAAAATGCTGTTCTATTTCCGAACAGCATTTTTATTATTTCGCTTACCTTCTTTTGTTTTCAGTTGTTCTAAAAAAAATCTCACCAAAGCTTTTGAAAGCTAAGGTGAGAATTACACAAGATAAAAATCTCTTTATTCTTCCACAGGCTCAAAATCTTCCTTGCCTACCCCGCATAAAGGACAAACCCAATCATCGGGAAGATCTTCAAATGCCGTTCCGGGTGCTATACCACTATCCGGATCTCCTTCTGCCGGATCGTAAACGTAACTGCATACAGTGCAAATGTACTTTTTCATAACGCTTTTCTTTTATAAGGTTTCTACTATGGATAGTTAACTATCCGTTTGCTAATTTAAAAATTTTTTTATCCAATTCACTTTATACGGCGGATAGCGTAAAGGGATATCCATCCAGGAAAAAGAACGTAGGATTGCCCGACGATTACTGAATAACTCAAAACTGGCTTTCCCGTGATATTTTCCCATTCCGCTTCTCCCGACTCCACCGAAAGGTAAATGAGAATTAGCCAAATGCATAATCGTATCGTTAATACATCCTCCCCCGGAAGATGTCGAACCCACTACCTGTTTTCCTTCCTTTTCATTACCAAAATAATACAAAGCCAAAGGCTTATCCCGCTTATTGACAAATTCAATGGCCTCTCCTATATATTCGTATCCGATAATCGGTAATAAAGGACCGAATATCTCTTCCTGCATAATCGGGCTATCCGGCTCTATTTCATCTAATAATGTAGGGGAAATATACCTATCGACTATACTATATTCTCCTCCGTATATAACTTTTCCCGAAGAGTGCATCAGATTAATCAATCTCTTTGTCCCGGCTTCATGTACTATTCTACCGTAGTCCGGACTATTTTTCGGTTCTTCTCCCCAAAAAGAGAAAACAGCCGATTTCATTTGTGTTATAAAATTATTTTTCAAATGACTGGGAATCAATACATAATCGGGAGCAACACAAGTTTGTCCTGCATTCAAAAATTTTCCCCAGGCAATCCTGCGAGCCGCTAATTTCATATTACATCCTTCTCCTATAATACAAGGACTCTTCCCCCCTAACTCCAGTGTGACAGGAATTAATTGCTTGGCAGCAGCTTCCATCACTTTTCGTCCAAAACGAATCCCACCCGTAAAAAAAATATAGTCGAAACGTCCTTTCAACAAAGCCTCCACCTCTTCCTCCCCTCCATTGAAAACAGAAACGTGTTCCTGTCGAAATACCCCGTTTAGAATCCGAGAGATCACTTTCGAAACGGCAGGAGCATAAGGCGAAGGTTTTAATACCGCAACATTTCCGGCAGCAATAGCCCCGATCAAAGGCATCATCAACAACTGAAACGGATAATTCCATGGGGCAATAATCAATACGATTCCGTAAGGCTCAAACAATATTCTACCCCGCGAAGGAAATAAAAACAATGGAGTGTTTACCTTCCGCTCTCTGCTCCATCGACGTAAATTCCTTATACAATCTCGGATTTCATTTAAAACAATTCCGGTTTCCGTAAGATAGCCCTCTCCTTCCGATTTATGTAAATCGCTCCACAAGGCGCGGCTTATCTCATGTTCATGTTCTATAATCACTTTCTTCAAGCGTCGTAATGCCTCTACCCTGAAATTAAGATCACGCGTGACACCGGTTGCATAATATGCCCTCTTACTCTCTATTTGAATCCGTTCTTCTGTCATATAGCTGATTTCGTCCTTAAATTATACGGATCTTATTTAACAAAGATATGATTTCAAAAGTTTTTTTACATAAAATACCCTGTTTTTTTTACTTTGACAGTAAAAAACTTTTTCCTCGCGTTATCGTTACAGTTAAAAATAGATAAAGAGTTTTGAATGTAAAAGCCCTTTACACTTAATTGAGAATTAATGAATAATCTATGAAAATAGGAGCTTTGTTCGCTTTACTAAGCGTGATTACCTGGTCCGTCAATAGTGTCGTCACCCGATATTGTCTGCTAAACTATGATATTAACATACTTGTGTTTACATCACTACAAATATTTTCCGGAGGAGTAGCCTTACTTATTATCCGGGAACCGGTCACCACGCAAAGTTGGAAATCCGGAGTCAAATACTCATGGTTGTACACTTGGCTACAAATTTTCCGGAATTTCTTTTTAGCAGCCATTTATCTATATATCAGCAGTACCGAAACCAGTCTACTGATCAATTTGGAAGTAATTATCACGACCATTTTGACCTATTTTTTATTCAAACGCACACCTAATGGCAGCGATATCATCGGCATGCTGGTTATCCTCACCGGAATCGTTCTTTTTCTCCTGTCTCTTCCCGAAGCCATTCGAGGGAAAATAGCAATACTTGTTGTTTTAGCAGCTTTTGCCAGTTGCATCCGGGCCGTAATCGTAGAAAAAACGACCATCACGAGTCCCAACACGACCACACGTCAAAAATGCGGTATATCCGGTTATACGATGTTTTGGGGCGGATTTTCGGTTATTTGCATATTAAGCGGTATCGCTTTATTCGAGCATTTCTTCGCGAAAGATTTAATGAACCTCCCCTTATCCACTCTTTACCTGCCCAAAATAAAAGATATCATTAATCCGGCAGGTATCATAAGCGCATGTCTCACCGGCCTCTTGCTCACATCACTTTCCACTTACTTATATTATGCAACCCTACAAACCGCTACAGCCGAAACCTTTATGACTTTCAGAGCTTTTCAGCCCATGCTCACTTATAGCTTAGAAGTCTGGGCCGCTACTTATTATTTCGCCATGCGTCCGGATTTAAGCACAAAGGATTTTATTTTGGCCGGAGTCATTATTTTCGGATCATTTTTAATCCTGATCACGCCCCCGAAACGGGATCAAAAGCAATATATGACAAATTAAAAAATTGCCTAACGACAATTGCAAAATAAAAGAAGTGCTCATTGACGATCTCGAATTTTTAATTTCCAACTTAAAAACGACAAGATCAGACCTTATGCACGAATCAATTTACAAATAGAAGATTTTGAGGTTACGTGATGAAGTGATTTACAACAAAATCAAGTATCTCCTGTTTTTGAGAGGGATGAAACCAAGTGATGCTCGTATCCCGGCGAAACCAAGACAATTGTTTCTTGGCATAACGACGAGTATTCCGTTTGATCAGACGAATAGCTTCTTCCCGATCGGTTTTTTCATCGAAAAAATCAAATAACTCTTTGTATCCTACCGTGTTCAAAGCATTTAAATACCTCAAAGGATACAAAGAACGAGCCTCCTCTTCCAAGCCCTGTCTAAACATTTCGTCGACCCGGGCATTAATGCGGGCATATAATTCATCCTTATCCCTATTCAGTCCTATCTTTATAATGGAGAAATCCCGTTCTTTCCGAATTCCGGTACGTAAGGAAGAATAAGACTTGCCCGTCGTCAAACAGATCTCGACGGCATGCATTACCCGCTTCGCATTTTTCAGATCGACCATACCGTAAAAAACGGGATCCAATCTTTTCAACAAGAGTCGCATAAATTCCAGTCCCTTTTCCTGATACATCTGCATAACCGATTGCCGAACCTCCGGGTCCACATCAGGAATCTCATCTATTCCCTGGCACACAGCATCGATATACATCATAGAGCCCCCTGTCATAACAACAACGTCTCTCTCCAAGAAAAGCTCTTTTATCCGGCACAAAGCCTGTTGTTCGAATTCCCAACAATTAAAATAATCTTTTACAGAAACAGACTGGACAAAAAAATGAGGAACCGCCGCCAATTGTTCTTGATCGGGCACGGCAGTTCCAATATGCATCTCTTTAAATAATTGCCGGGAATCACACGAGATAATAACCGTCTGAAAATAAGTCGCCAGCTCTATACTCAGATCGGTTTTTCCCACCCCTGTCGGTCCGAGTATCACTAACAACGTTTTCTTCATCCGATGAAATAATTAAAGCCTGTCAATATAATCATCCAGACTCTCGTAACGATCTTCCCGAAAATCCTCTTCGTCGTATCCCCGATCTTCCCGGTCCTCATCCCCGTAACTATCGTTCCCGAACTCTTCCATGAAGCTATCGTCATATTCATCGTCAAACTCCTCCTCCGGCTTATCGAACTCCCAATTATCATTACCTTCATCAAAAGAAAATTGTTCCGGAATATCCCCGTCACAGAACACGCACACGGGCATAACATCGGAAGAATCACGAACATATTCCCCGGCATACTCCACCCTGAAATAACGATTCGTAAAAAAATCAAAAACATACTCCAACTCTAAACAACCCGGCTTTATGATATCACTGATTTTCGTACTATCCATCACTAAGGTATCACTCTCTTCTTCATCCGTCGCCATATCCATTAGCGCTATCTCTTTTCCCCTATTCCCCATTTTGTCAATCGTAAAAAAAGAAGCCATTTGTGAATTGTCGTAATTCAATACATCCACGATTTTATCATGAAACTGTTGAAACGTTTGGTCTCCACCAATTGCGATTTCACATCTAAAATCCGAACTATTCGGTAAGCTGATTTCAAATCTGTAATCCATATTCTATTTCATTTATCCTACATCATTGAAGAACCCAAGCCTATTGCGGCTATTCCCAACACCATTAGAATTATTAACACAACCATAGCAAGAGAGATACAAAGCCCTATGATAGCACATACTCTTCCTGCATTCAAATTTTTATAAGAACTTTCCGTATAAAGCTGCGGGTTTTGCAGATACATCTTACGAGGTTCTGAAGCCAAAACGATAGCAATAATACCCAGTATGACCCCGATTATACTCCCGTAGCACATCCAACAGAATATAAGTGATAAAATCCCCAAAACCAATATTGCCGTCGCATTAGGCAAATTCATTTTTTTCAATTCCTCTACTTCCATTCGTTTGTATTTTAGATAGACATTAATTTAAACAAATATGATATTAAAATTATAATCAAACAAGCAAACCCGCTAATTTTTAATAGGCTTGTCTCAATTTTCTTTATTCCTACTATTCTTCCTATAATCAGCAAGATAAACCACATAAACGGAAGTAATGCCGGATAGGTTACGATCGACTCCGATACCTCTCCTTTCATCAATAACAACATAGCTGTCTGAAAACCACATCCGGGACAATCCATGCCGCATAATGCCTTTATCCAGCATGACAATTGATGTACTTCAAACCACTCCGTCATTACAAACTCGCTTCAAAGGCCGATATCATATATTGTGAACAACCGTCTCCAATATGTCCATAGCCTCTTTCACCAAATTCATATTAGCCTGAGATCCCATATGTCCTATACGAAATACTTTGCCGGCCAAACAGCTGTAATTTCCTCCCACGACCATATTCTGTAAACGTAATTCGCTATCCAATTTTTCCCACGTCATATGTTCAGGAACATAAACGGCCGTAACCGTAGGAGAACATATCGCATCTTCGAGCGGATAAAGCTTCAACCCCATCTCCTTAATCCGTCCCCGACAATATTCCGCCACCATATGATGACGATTAATGCAATTTTCAAGCCCCTCCTCAAATATTAATTCGCATGCCTTACGCAACTGTGCAATACCATGCCAATAAGGCGTATAAGGGAAATACCCCGTTTCAACTGCTTTCAGAAAAGGCAATAAAGCCTCGTAACCGGGATAAGCGACTTCTTTGGCAATTTCCCACGCTTTTTCGCTCACGGAGAGGAATGCCATGTTCGCCGGTGCAGATAAGCATTTCTGTGAACCGCCCAACGCCAAGTCCACGTTCCAACCGTCAACGTCAATACAGGAGCCCCCCAAACCGGATACGATATCAACACACAACAACGGGACATCGTATTTCATCTTCAAATCACCAATCTCTTTGACCGGATTCATCGTTCCGCTCGGAGTTTCGTTTTGCACCAAAGTGATCATTTTAGGTTGAAAATCTTTTATTGCCTTCTCAATCAAATCAAAATCCGTTATCGTTTCATCGAATCCAAAAGCCAAAGTTTTTACTTCACAACCAATGGATTCCGCCATTTCGCCAAAACCATAACCAAAGATACCCGTAGAAATAACCAATACCCGATCTCCTGACACTAACGTACTTTTCAATGCTGTCCACAAAGCCAGCATACCTTCTCCCGTTTGAATGACGACATGATTTTTCGTATTCATCATTTTCTGCAGCAATCTTTCCGTTTCCCGGTACATGGTCAAGAATTCCGGTTCCAAATCGGCAGAACCGTAATTAAAGGTCGCAACATTCAAAACTTCCTTAGGAACTGAAACCGGCCCCGGCACTAATGGTATAAGATATTTCTCCATTTCTTTTCATTTAAACTTAAAACGACAATATTTCGAGTCATTCTTTAAGAATGCGAGAAAATAAGTTCACCTATTTTCTCTATTCAGGTTTGCAAAACTATAAATAAGATTTGTTAAATACACGGCTTCTCTCCAAAAACTTTAACAATTTGTATATTATTTTCAACCCCATTTTCTATAACTTATTTTACTGTCAAATCGTCAGAATAAATGAGGAAATAATTTTAGGTACATTTTTTGATAGAAATCAAGAAGAGTCCCTCCAAAACCTTTTAAGTTTAAATAAAAATGTATATTTGTACTGGATTTTAAAACTATTTTTAGAATGAGTGGAGCAGAAAAAATTGTGGAGAATGTAGTAAAAACACTGGATGATCATAAGGGTGTCGATATCGTTAAAATTGATCTAAGAAAAATAGAAAACTGTTTTTGTAGTTTCTTCGTAATATGTCATGGAACATCAAACTCGCATGTCGCGAGTTTAGCGGACTATGTTCACGATTCGGTTCGAGAGGAACTGAAAGAAACGCCCATACATAAAGAAGGAGAAGATCAAGCCCAATGGATCGTACTGGATTACGGGGATGTCGTGGTGCATATTTTTCAAAAAGAGCAACGGGACTATTACCAACTGGAGGACTTTTGGGTGGACGCAAAAATAACAAGATTAGAAGAGAATTTAACAATAAATTATGGCAGAAAACAATAAAAATGAAGGATTTAACTTTCCTCCCGTAGGAGGAAAAAACAATAAAGGATCCAAATTCAGCGGATACTGGATGTATATTATAATCGCCGCTATCATTATCGGTTTCAACTTCCTCAGCATGCCTACCAGTCCGGAAAGGACGACTTGGCAAGAGGTCAAAACTCAAATGTTGGAAAAAGGGGATGTTAAGGAATTCGTGGTGATCACCAACACGGGACGGGTAAACGTATACTTACAACCTGACAAGATTGAAAATTACAGTAAATTAGTTTCCAAAGGATTCAAAAACAATGAAAACGGTCCTCAATTTTATTTTTCAATAGGTTCGACTGAAACCTTTGAAAAAAACATGGAGGAAGCTCGCAAGGAGATCCCCGGAGCCATGGATGTTACCATTGACTATAAACAAGAATACAACTGGTGGAGTGATGTCATATCCATTATTTTTCCTCTGGCTATCTTAATCTTTATTTGGATTTTCTTCTTCCGGAGAATGAGCAAAAACGCCGGAGGCGGAGGAGGCGGAGGAATTTTCAACGTGGGAAAATCAAAGGCGAAACTTTTCGACAAAGAATCCAACGTGAAAGTAACCTTTAAGGACGTGGCCGGATTAGCGGAAGCTAAACAGGAGGTTGAAGAGATTGTCTCGTTTTTGAAGAGTCCGGACAAATACACGAAATTAGGAGGGAAAATACCCAAGGGAGCTTTGTTGGTCGGTCCTCCGGGAACAGGTAAAACGTTGATGGCAAAAGCTATGGCCGGAGAAGCAAACGTACCTTTCTTCTCCATGTCGGGTTCCGATTTCGTAGAGATGTTTGTCGGCGTCGGAGCTTCTCGCGTTCGGGATTTGTTTAAACAAGCTAAAGAAAAAGCTCCTTGCATTGTCTTTATCGACGAGATCGATGCTATCGGACGTGCCCGGGGTAAAAATCCCAACATGGGTTCAAACGACGAACGAGAAAATACACTGAACCAACTGTTGACGGAAATGGACGGTTTCGAAACCAACTCGGGAGTCATCATCATCGCCGCGACAAACCGGGCCGATATTTTGGACAGTGCCCTCTTGAGAGCCGGACGTTTCGATCGTCAGATATACGTTGACCTACCGGAACTAAAAGACCGGGAAGAGATATTTAAAGTTCATTTGAAACCTTTGAAATTGGCTGATAATGTGGACTACTCTTTTTTGGCTAAACAAACTCCCGGATTCTCAGGCGCAGATATCGCCAATGTGGCTAATGAAGCCGCTCTTATCGCAGCCAGAAAAGATAAATCCGCCGTGGAAAAACAAGATTTCCTGGATGCCATCGACCGAATCGTAGGTGGCCTTGAGAACCGGAGCAAAGTAATAAAAGTCAGCGAAAAGAAAGCGATTGCTTACCATGAAGCCGGTCATGCTACCGTTTCTTGGCTATTACAGCATGCTCATCCCCTTTTGAAAGTGACCATTGTCCCGAGGGGCAAGGCCTTAGGAGCTGCCTGGTATTTACCCCAGGAAAGACAAATCACCACGAAAGAGCAGTTGTTAGATCAAATGTGTTCCGTACTGGGAGGAAGGGCCGCGGAAGAACTCGTTTTCGGGCAAGTTTCGACAGGAGCCCAAAATGACTTAGAAAGGGCTACCAAACAAGCATATGCGATGGTATCTATCTACGGTATGAGCGACAAGATCGGGACCTTAAGTTTTTACGACTCCACGGGACAAAGCGATTTCAGCTTTACAAAACCCTATTCCGAAAAGACGGCAGAACTTATCGATGCCGAAGTGAAGGAGATGGTCAGTGCTGCCTACGAACGCACCAAACAGTTACTTAGGCAACATCAGGAGCAACATAAACAAGTAGCGGAATTATTAATCGAAAGGGAAGTAATTTTCAGCGATGATTTGGAAAATATTTTAGGAAAACGTCCCTGGTCTGACGAGGAGGAAGAGGTGAAGCCGCAAGAAGACCCCAATGACAACATAGACTAATTTAACATGTAAATCCATGGACAATTGGGTATCTGTTTTTACAACAAATGAAGAATTTGAGGCGGAAAGGATCACAGAACTATTAAGCGATTCGAACATTCCTGCCGTGATTTTAAACCAAAAGGATTCTTCTTATATCATGCTCGGAGAGATAAATGTAATGGTGAACAAAGAGCATAAAGAAGAGGCAGAAAAAGTAATTAAAAACAAGAACGATCGTGAGTAATTTCTGGAAAAGAGCCATTAGCGGACTGTTGTTCGTATTCATTTTAACAGGGTGTATTTTCATACACCCCATTTGCTTTTATATACTCTTTTTTATCATCAATATATTGGGGATTATCGAATTCGGAAGAATGGCAAAAAAAATGAACATCCACATTAATTTTCCGTTCTGCATCCTGTGCGGCAGCGTACTCTTCACGGTAGGATTTCTGCATAACTACATTGATTATAAAGACGGATATCTATTCTTTTTCCTGTTGACCTTTCTGATGGCCATCCGGGAATTATACCGAAAACAAGGAAACGGTTTTCAGAACATAGCTTTTTCCTATTACGCCTTATTGTATATCAGTCTGCCTTTCACTCTATTGATCTACCTTCCTTACATGACTTCCGGTCAATGGATGCCGGAAATTATCTTTTTCCCATTCTTGCTCGTGTGGATCAACGATACATTCGCCTACCTGTTCGGTTCTCAATTCGGGAAACATAAATTATTCCCCAGAATATCACCTAAAAAATCCTGGGAAGGAGCTATCGGCGGAGGAGTCACTACCATTCTTGCCGCTCTTTGTATAGCCCCACACATCGAAGGATATACCATCATAGATACGGCCATCATAGCCTGTATCGTAGTCGTATTCGGAATATACGGGGACTTATTGGAATCCCTTTTTAAGCGAAGCATCGAGATAAAAGATTCGGGCAATATATTACCGGGACACGGGGGGATTTTGGACAGATTCGATGCAATTATCTTCGCAATCCCCGCTATTTTTGTTTATATGGAATTCATGTATTAACTTTGCGACTTGTTTTGATATAAAATCATAATAAGACTAATAAAGACCAATCGCTCTTTGCGAACTAAAATATTACCCGATGAAAATACATAAGGCTGGCTATCCGTTACTATTCAAAGTTTTCGTGTTTATTGCTTTTATAAACGTATTGATCTATGTCTTCATTCCAAGTGGTCTTATTTTTCGGATCATACTTGTATTAAGCGCCGTCATATACCTGCTGATCGTAAACTTCTTTCGATTTCCCCATCGGCATATTCAAGTAAACGATAACACGATTTTAGCCCCCGCAGACGGAAAAATCGTGGTCGTAGAAGAAACATACGAGCCTGAATACCTGAAAAGTCGATGTATTCAAGTATCTATTTTTATGAATATTTTTAACGTGCATATCAATTGGTTTGCCATAAACGGCATCATCAAATATTTTAAATACCATCAAGGAAGATACATGGCCGCCTACCTGCCGAAATCTTCCACGGAAAACGAGAGGACAACCATTGCCATCGAGGCTCGAAACGGGCAAGAGATCGTTATGCGACAGATCGCGGGAGCCATGGCTAAACGAATTGTTTCTTATGCCCCCGTGGGAGGAGAAGCTCGCCAAGACGAACATGCAGGATTTATTAAATTCGGTTCAAGAGTGGATCTTTTTTTACCTCTCGGAACCCAAATCAACGTAAAATTAGGTCAGAAAGTGACCGGTTCACAAACACTTATCGGAACATTTCAGAACCCTGAATCCAAGTGATACGTCAGCGGATTTACAAATCAGAATGCAATGTCAGTTCAAAGGAAAGTAAAAAGAGTCACTACCCATGTTTTATCGGAGATGAAACTAAAGGGCGAAAAAATAAGCATGTTGACGGCCTATGATTTCTCTATGGCCCAAATCATTGACCATGCAGGAATAGACGTTATCCTTGTCGGAGATTCGGCTTCGAACGTCATGGCAGGACACGAAACGACTTTACCGATCACTCTCGATCAAATGATCTACCACGGAGCCTCCGTGGTCAGAGGGGTAGACCGCGCTCTGGTTGTTGTCGATATGCCTTTCGGCAGCTACCAGGGAAACAGTAAAGAGGCCTTGTGCTCCGCCATACGTATCATGAAAGAGACCAGTGCCGATGCCGTAAAATTAGAAGGAGGTGCAGAGATACTGGAATCCATTGCCCGCATTCTTTCTGCCGGAATACCTATTATGGGACATTTGGGATTAACCCCACAAAGTATTCACAAGTTCGGAACCTATGTAGTTCGGGCTCAAGAAAATGACGAGGCTGAAAAATTGGTAGCAGACGCCCACTTGTTGGAGGAGGCAGGATGCTTCGCACTTGTTTTGGAGAAAATACCGGCCCAATTAGCCGCCCGCGTCGCCAAAGAGTTAACGATACCGGTTATCGGCATCGGTGCTGGCGGTGGTGTTGACGGTCAGGTATTGGTTATACACGACATGTTAGGTATCAATCAGGAATTCTCCCCTCGTTTCTTACGCCGCTATCACAATCTGTACGCGGAGATCAGCGGAGCTGTAAGCAATTACATCAACGATGTAAAAAGCAGAAACTTCCCGAACGAAAGGGAGCAATATTAAATTTGAAAAGAATAGAAAAAATGAGTTTGGAAATTTTATACGAGGATAATCATATCATTGCCGTCAATAAAAAAAATTCCGACATTGTACAGGCGGATAAAACCGGAGACGAACCTCTCAGCGAGCAGGTAAAAGCATACATCAAAAAGAAATACAACAAACCGGGAGATGTATTTCTCGGAATTCCCCACCGGGTAGACAGACCCGTAAGCGGCGTCGTCCTCTTTGCCAAAACAAGCAAGGCCCTAACCCGCTTAAATAAAATGTTCCAGGAACATGATAACGAAATAACTAAAATTTACTGGGCGATCGTAAGCGAACTGCCGCAAGAGGACGAAGCACGCTTAGTCCATTATTTAGTACGCGATACGGAGAAAAATAAATCTTCCGTGTACACCCGCCCTCGTCAAGGAGCCAAAGAGGCTATCTTGGAATACAAGTTAATCAACGGAAGCCAAAACTATTTCCTGTTAGAAGTAAAACTCTGCACGGGCAGACATCATCAAATCCGTTGCCAGTTAGCTAAAATAGGGTGTCCCATCAAGGGCGACCTGAAATACGGTTCACCTCGTTCCAATCCCGGAGGAGGCATCAGCTTACATGCTCGTAGCATTAGTTTTATGCATCCCGTGAAACAGGAGATGATCACCATCACGGCTACCCCGCCATTGGAAGACAACCTTTGGAATTTCTTCTATAATAACTTAAAATAATCCGAATTCTTCGACATTATATAACGGGATCCTACAAGCGATCCCGTTTTCGCTGTAAATAGATTTTCTCTATCCCCTCATAAATAGATAATATCGAATCTTATATGAATCTTTTAAAAAAAATACTTTATCTTTGAAACGCACACAAAACAGTAAAATAATATAATCTTATGAGCGAGGAAATAACCTGTAACTGTTTTCAAGTATCAAAGGCCGATATCGTAAAAGCGATTCGGGAACAAGGTTTAAAAACAGTAGAAGAAGTCGGTGACGCTACAAATGCAGGATGTGGGTGCGGTGGCTGTCAAGATGAAATCCAGACCATTCTGGATGAAATCAACAAGTAAAAGGTGCTTTTTAAAAGCACCTTTCTCAATAGACTGTTTTATTTTCGTTCTCTTTCCATAGCCGGAACTCCTCTCCGCTTCCCTCCTCCCGTTTATTGATAAAGGGAATAAAACGATCGGGACCGTCCAAGGCTATCTCTTTATAGATAAAAGAGTCGTCGAATCCGCCGTCGGCCGCATCTTCTTTGGTAGAAGCATAATAAAGACGATCGGGACGTGCCCAATAGATGGCTCCTAAGCACATCGGACAAGGTTCGCAACTGGAGTAAATATCACACCCTTTCAATTGAAAAGAATCCAACTGCTTACAAGCTTTTCGTATGGCATTCACCTCGGCATGAGCTGTCGGATCGTTATCCGGAACAACCGTGTTACCGGATGTAGCGATAATTATTCCGTCACGTACGACAACCGCCCCGAAAGGTCCTCCCGTTCCGTTTTTCACGTTATCCAAGGCTATACGAATCGCCTCTTTCATAAACTCTTTATTGTATGCAGCCATATGAATGAATAATTTACATATAAAAACGAACTAATTCAATTTTTTGCCTTACCTTTTTTCCGGCTACTGTACCATATCATAAATGCTCCGAACAGGACGAAAGGAATACTTAACCATTGTCCCATCTTCAATGCCATTTCCGCCTCCCAGGGTTCCTGTACCTCCTTAAAGAATTCGATGATAAAACGAGCCGTAAAGATCAATACGAGAAACATCCCGAAAAGATACCCCTCCCTCTCTTTCACCTTCGTTTTCCAATAGAGATGCATAAGTACGGCAAAACTAATCAAATAACAGATCGCTTCGTACAACTGGGCCGGATGCCTGAGGAAATGAAGACCCGTACGGGTCTTGGCAATAATCCCGTCCTTCAGGTAGTGTGCAATCTGTTCCGTGGAAAAAACGGCCTTAATCCACTCGCTATCATCCACCCGCAAAAAATGAAATCCCCAGGGTACGGCTGTCGGAGCCCCGATAATCTCCGAATTCATAAAATTTCCCATCCGAATAAAGAATCCTGCTAACGCAATCGGCACGACAGCCCGGTCCAATATCCAGAATATGGATTTTTTACTTACCTTCTTAGAGTAATACCATAATCCGACAATAATTCCGATAGCAGCCCCGTGACTTGCCAGTCCTTGGTATCCCGTAAAATGGAATCCACCCTCAAAACGTACCGGTAGAATGATCTCAAGAGGATGACTGCTGTAATAATCCCAATCATAGAAAAAACAATGCCCTAAACGAGCACCTATCACCGTGGCTATGGCAACATATATCCATAGCTTATCCAGCCATTTCTGACTCAGACCTTCCGATTGGAACATCTTTTCTTCAACCTTATAGCCAAATATAAAGGCTAAGGCAAACAATAATCCGTAATAACGGACAGAAATGCCTCCCAAATTAAATATCTCCGGACTTACGTTCCAATCAATATAAAGTGAAATCATGTTTTCGATTTAAAGATTATATAGAGAATGAAATCCGGAGATCAATAAACCAACCTCCGGATTTCCTCATTCGTTTATTACTCTTCTTTCCCGTGACAATTTTTGTATTTTTTGCCGCTCCCGCAAGGACAAGGATCGTTACGTCCGACCTTCGGCCCCACGTGTACCGGTTCCTGTTTGCGTTGTTCCCGGTTGGCTTGAGGAGCCATATCCGAACGTCCGGTTTTCATCTTACTCAAATCCGTACGTCTCTCTTCGGCCTGACGTACATCTTCCGGCGCTTCGAAAGGAATCTGTCCTTTCATCAGTGTGGAAACCACGCTTTTGTTGATTTTGTCGACCATGGATTTAAACAGGTTGAACGACTCGAATTTATAGATCAGCAACGGATCTTTTTGTTCATAAGTAGCATTCTGCACGGATTGTTTCAAATCGTCCATCTCTCTCAAATGCTCTTTCCACGCGTCATCGATATGGGCAAGCATGATTGATTTCTCGTATGCCCGAACCAGCTCTTCTCCACCCGAATGATAGGCTTTTTCCAAATTGGTAACGACATTATACATCTTCATTCCGTCCGTGAAAGGCACTATAATATTCTTAAACAACTCTCCCCGCTGTTCGAATACATTCTTAATCACCGGGAAAGCCTGACGGGAGATACTTTCCACTTTCCGGGTGTATGTTTCCCGCATCTGCCGATACAAATCTTCCGTAATATCAGCTACCGATTTTTTCTGGAAAACTTCAGGAGTGATCTCGTAGTTGACGGAAAGATTCTTCAACACGGCTAAACGGAACCCTTCCAAATCGTTTGCCTCTTTATATTCCTCAACCAATCCCTCGCAAACATCATACATCGTATTGGCAATATCCACTCCAATCCGTTCGCCCAACAACGCATGACGTCTCTTTTTATAAATAACTTCCCGTTGTGAGTTCATCACGTCGTCATACTCCAACAAACGCTTACGGATACCGAAGTTATTCTCTTCCACCTTTCGTTGAGCTCTCTCGATAGATTTTGTAATCATGGAGTGTTGAATCACATCTCCCTCCTCATGTCCCAAACGATCCATCACCCGAATAATCCGCTCGGAACTGAACAAACGCATCAAATCGTCTTCCAGGGAAACGAAGAACTGAGAAGACCCCGGATCTCCCTGACGTCCCGCACGACCGCGTAACTGCCGGTCAACGCGACGAGAATCATGACGTTCCGTCCCCACAATAGCCAAACCTCCGGCAGCCCTCACTTCCGGGCTCAATTTGATATCGGTACCACGCCCCGCCATATTGGTTGCAATGGTAACCACTTGCGACTGACCTGCAACCGCCACAATCTCTGCCTCTCGTTGATGCAACTTGGCATTCAATACATTATGCTTGATACCTCTCAATTTCAACATACGGCTTAGTAATTCGGAAACCTCTACCGAGGTCGTACCGACCAATACCGGACGTCCTTCTCCTACCAAACGGGTAATTTCATCGATAACGGCATTGTATTTTTCGCGTTTGGTCTTATACACGTAATCGTTGGCGTCCTTACGGACCACCGGACGGTTGGTCGGAATAACCACTACATCCAATTTATAAATATCCCAGAACTCTCCCGCTTCCGTTTCTGCGGTACCGGTCATACCGGCCAACTTATGGTACATCCTGAAATAATTCTGTAACGTAATGGTAGCAAATGTCTGAGTAGCAGCTTCAACCTTTACATTTTCCTTTGCTTCGATAGCTTGATGCAGACCGTCCGAATAACGGCGTCCTTCCATAATACGTCCCGTCTGTTCGTCCACGATCTTCACCTTATTATCGATCACCACGTACTCCACGTCAAGTTCAAATAAGGTGTAGGCCTTCAATAATTGATTTACCGTATGCACTCGTTCCGATTTGGCCGCATATCCCTGGATCAGCTCATCCTTTTTAGCAATCTTATCCTCGTCCGACAATCCCATCTTATCGATCTCCGCTAATTCCGATCCGATATCCGGCAAAATAAAGAAATCAGGATCCTCACCCGCAGCCGTAATCGTATCATGTCCTTTATCTGTCAGGTCAATGGAATTCTGTTTTTCATCGATCACAAAATAAAGATCATCGGTGATCTCCGGCATCCGGCGATTATTCTCCTGCATATAGATATTCTCCGTCCTAACCAAAATCGCCTTATTTCCCTGTTCACTCAAAAACTTAATCAACGGCTTATACTTAGGCAATCCTTTAAAAGCCCTCAATAAAAGAATGGCTCCTTCATCCACTTTCTTTTTATCATCACTGGCCAAAAGCACTTTTGCCTCATTGAAAATACGGGTTACCAAATCCCTCTGCATTTTAACCAACTTCTCCACGCGAGGCTTATACTCGTCAAACATCTGATCATCCCCTTTGGGAACCGGACCCGAAATAATCAACGGGGTACGGGCGTCATCGATCAACACGGAGTCTACCTCATCGACAATGGCATAATTGTGTTTCCTTTGTACCAGATCTTCGGGATGAATAGACATATTATCCCTCAAATAATCGAAACCGAATTCATTATTCGTTCCGAAAGTAATATCTGCCTGATACGCCTTTCTACGTTCCGAAGAGTTGGGTTCCGTTTTGTCAATACAGTCCACGGACAATCCATGGAACATATAGAGCGGCCCCATCCATTCCGAGTCACGTTTAGCCAAATAGTCATTCACGGTCACGACATGCACCCCCCGTCCGGTCAAAGCATTCAGGAAAACAGGTAGGGTTGCCACCAAAGTTTTACCCTCGCCGGTAGCCATCTCCGCAATTTTTCCCTGATGCAATACGGCACCACCGATCAACTGCACATCGTAATGTACCATATCCCAGGTAACCTCGTTTCCTCCTGCCATCCAAGAATTGAAATAGATAGCCTCGTCGCCGTCAATCTCCACAAAATCTTTCGTAACGGCTAACTGGCGATCGAAATCATTCGCTTTGACCACAATCTCTTTATTCTCGGTAAACCGTCGGGCCGTATCTTTCATGACGGCAAAAGCCGTCGGCATAATCTCGTTTAAAACCTCTTCTATCTTTTTATCGATCTGCTCCTCTAACTTATCAATCTTCGTGTAGATATCCTCCCGTTCTTCTATGGAAGGTTTCTCATCTTCGATCTTTGCTTTTAACGTTGCAATCTCGTTTTCTTCCTCCTTCACGTAGGCGTGTACCTTGGCCTTCAAGTCTGCCGAAAGTGCACGAAGCTCATCATCGCTTAATTTTTTTACCTTTTCCCACTCGACATTTACCTTAGCCACAATAGGCAACAACTCTTTTAAATCCCGATCCGATTTATTACCGAAGAGTTGTTTTAATATATCATTAAAACCCATATTTCTTTTGTATTTATGAAAACTGATTATTTATATTTAAGATGGCTCTACACGATCGCATCACCTATCGCAATCGAAAACCATAAAGACTCAAACCTTGGATTGCCGTGTCTTCCCGGGTGCCCGGATCGGATTGGCCGCCACATCAGGAGACTTAAATCCGGGAAGCGCAACCCACGAACAAGAAAAACGATCTGCAATCAAATCGGATATTGTCGTTAAGCTTTGGGTTCCAAACACATCAAAAGCCAGTTCATCAACTGACTTCTTCTCCAATGCAACGGTAATAATCTTTTGAGTAGAAGATATCAATAACCTGTAACCATCCCTTCCGACAGGTACACTTTCATTACGTCCACCGGAAGGTATTGTCACGACACATCCGGCCACGACATAAAGTGCTGCTAACAGGTATTTATTCATTTCCACAAGCCAAAGATAATACAATAAAGTTAAAAACTAAACGTTAACAAAAAAAGATAGAGAAAAATCGCTTCACCTTCTTATAACTTTTCTCCAAAAGCCAAATCCCCCGCGTCTCCGATTCCCGGATCGATATATGATTTATCGGTCAACCGTTCATCGATAGCCCCAGTCCACAAAGTAACCGGTTCCTCTTTTAACGCTTCGGTCACATGTTTCAACCCTTGTCTACTGGTTATAATTGCTGCGATATGGGTATGATCGGGTTTTCCGCCTTGTTTCAACAACTCACGATAAGCAACCACAAGCGAGGCTCCCGTGGCCAACATAGGATCGACCAACAACAGTTGTTTCTTTCTCAGATCCGGCGTATATATCGAATCAAACCGGATCTCAAAGCTGTGATCACCTCGGTAAGCACGTCGGGCCGAAATAAAAGCATTCTCCGCACTGTCGAAATAGTTTAAAAAGCCTTGATGAAAAGGAAGTCCCGCCCTCATGACAGAAGCAACAACAACCTTATCCGTCGGCAACATAACCTCAGCCACATCAATCGGAGTACGTACCTTATACGTATCGTAACGAAAGGTCTTACTGATCTCGTAAGCCATAATCTCCCCCACCCGTTCCAAATTCCGACGAAAACGCAAAGAATCCTTCTGAATGTTTATATCCCGTAACTCTGCCAAAAAACGATTATAAACAGAATTTTCTTCATTGATTACCTTTACCATGATACTTTGTAGATCTTTTTTATTCTGCCACAAAGAAAACAATAAAATTCGAGAACGTGAAAAATTCAGTTATCCTCTTTGATCTCTTCGTAATCCGTATCTTCGATCTCCCCGCCACCCATCTTCTGGCGTTGTTCTTCCTCTTGTCTCTGCTTACGTAGTTTATTAATATTATACTGATTGATCAAATCGGTCACTCCGTAAAAGACAGTGGTAATTCCGAAGAAAGTGATGATCCCTTCTTTGGCCGAGAATGGATTGGCAAATACAATAAATCCGGCCAACAGAATCAACACGGGAAACAAATAATTTACAGCAGAAATCGGACCGAATTTCCGTGCGGACGTCAATAATACCAACTGTCCGATACCGGCAACAAGCAGAATAAATCCCAACAAATACATCAACATATTGGTAAAGAAATCCGCCATAAACCATAACAAAAGGCCCAGAATAATACTTCCGATTCCATTAAAGGATGTCAATCCGCCTGGAGAATCTTCACCCTTGTCTCTATAGGAGACAATCAGTGACACCAATCCGGTTATAAAAAATACGGCCCCGATAATTTTCACCGTATAGTTCAACACCTCCGTAGGCCATAATACCAGAATAAGTCCTAAAACGATCGCGATAATTGACTTTATTACCGATCTTTTGTAGCTTGTTGAAGAATAAATAATCTGCATAGAGTTATGTATAAAATGACATCAATTATGTTTAACGAAGATAGTTCTTTTTTGTTTTCCCATAACAAAAAATAAGCCGGATTTTTATCCGGCTCTTTCTTTATTCTGATCATTTAATCAATTCTATGCTTCTTTTTACAAACTTATTCAATGCTTCACCCTTCAACAGGCCATTGGCAAGAAGAGCCAAATCTATCAACTGCCCCACGATCTTATTCCCGCGTCCGTACTCTTCCAACAAAGTCGTTTTTTGTTTCTTTAAATCGGCAATGGCCTTATCGTATTCGGTTTTCCGGTCTTTATCCACCTGAGGAATTTCTTCCTCTTTTTTTCCTTTATTCAATTCATCCAACTCCGTTTTCTTGCTTTCGGTCTCTTTGATCTCGAAGTCCAAGGGTTCCAATTTAGCATTCATCGCCTTTTTCTCTTCCTCTAAAACCTCGTTGACCAACTTATGGTCCGTATTTACAACCAAAGTATACTGGTCTCCCATCGCCCCGTAAAAGCTCATTCCCGGATTCATGGCAGCCATCTCTTTCATCCGGCGCATAAATTCGGCACGGGTAACGACAACCGGTTCATTATCCTCTCCCATAGCTTCGAAAGAGACCATGAACATACCGTTATCCTTGGGAAGTTGCGAAGAGAAAACGGTGCGAAGTTCCTCTTGTTCGACAGCACTCCAAGTCGTCTCTTTCGTCTCGGATTTTTGAATCAATTTATCTATGACATCCGCATCTACCCGTACAAAACGATGATCTGGATTTTTTTGCTCCAGGTGATTGATAAAATGGGTATCCAGCTGACCGTTCATCAAAAGCACACTGTATCCTCTATTCTTGGCTTTTTCAATATAAGTATATTGCTCATGTACGTCCGTAGCATACAAATAAACGATCTTATTATCCTTATCCGTCTGGTTCGGTTTGATCAAATTTTCGTACTCTTCAAGCGTGAAATATTTTCCGTCGGTATCCCTGAAAAGAAAAATAGCCTTGGCTCTCTCATCGAATTTTTCATCCGTCAGCATGCCATATTGGATAAAAATCTTCAAATCATCCCATTTTTTCTCGTACTCTTCCCTGTTGCTCGAGAAAATATCGCTCAGGCTATCCGCAACTTTCTTCGTGATATGATTGGAAATTTTTTTCACGTTACGATCGCTTTGCAGATAAGAACGGGAAACATTCAAAGGAATATCCGGAGAATCGATTACCCCGTGTAGCAAAGTCAAATACTCGGGAACGATACCCTCGACCGAATCGGTTACATAAACCTGATTCGAATAGAGTTGGATCTTGTTTTTCTGTATTTCGAATTTATTATCAATTTTAGGAAAATAAAGGATACCCGTCAGATTAAACGGATAATCCACGTTCAAATGGATATGGAACAACGGATCCTGGGCCATCGGATACAGTTGATGATAAAATTTCAAGTAATCCTCCTCTTGCAAGTCCGAAGGTTTACGTGTCCAGGCCGGATTAATATCATTGATTACATTATCCTCTTCCGTATCTTTGTATTCTCCGTCTTTCCACTCTCTTTTCTTTCCGAAGATAATTTCGACAGGCAGGAACCTACAATATTTGGTCAGCAATTCGTTAATTTTATTATCCTCGAGAAAATCTTTCTCCTCTTCATTGATATGCATGACAATATCCGTACCCCGCTCCGTCTTCTCCGTCTCCTCCATCGTGTATTCGGGAGTTCCGTTACAAGACCATTTCACGGCTTTTGCCCCTTCTTTATAAGATTTGGTGATAATCTCCACCTTATCGCTCACCATGAAGGAAGAATAAAAGCCCAATCCGAAATGACCGATAATTGCTGCCCCGTTATCCTTGTATTTTGCCATAAACTCCTCCGCTCCGGAAAAAGCGATCTGATTAATATACTTTTCGACCTCTTCTCCCGTCATTCCGATACCATTATCGGAAACCGTCAATGTTCCTGCCGCTTTGTCAGCCTTCACTCTTACTTTCAACTCTCCCATTTCCCCCTTGAACTCTCCGTTTGTGGCTAACACTTTCAATTTTTGGGAAGCATCCACCGCGTTAGAGACAATCTCTCTCAAGAAAATATCATGATCAGAATATAAAAATTTCTTGATAATCGGGAACAAATCCCCCGTTGAAACACCAATCTTTCCTGTTGACATAGTTCTATATTTTTAATTTAGTTATTCTTGAATTTACGCAATCTTTCCGGCAATTGTTATGCCAAATCCAAACAAATGACGATTTGACAGTTCTTAATACATCCGTATAACTTTTTTCTTTCGTTTATCGTTAATTAGTCGATATTCATTAAAATAAACAGAAACACTTATGAGTAATATAAAAGAACAATACTGGAAATATTCGCTTATCATCATTATCCTCGTGTTAGGAATCATCTTGTTTATCAAATTCATTCCCTTTTTAGGCGGTATTTTAGGTGCGATAACCATATATATTCTTCTCAGACAACAAATGTTGTACCTGACAGAAAAAAAACATATGAAACGAGGGCTAATGGCATTTCTCATGCTATGCGAAACCATCCTTTGTTTTTTAATTCCGCTATTTCTGGTTATCTGGCTACTTGTAAATCAATCGCACGCCATAAATCTCGCCCCCCAAACGCTTATCGCCCCCATTGAACGGCTGGCGGATCTCATCCAGCAACACACGGGCTATTACCCCTTAAGTAAAGACAATATCGCCTCTATGGTCTCTATTTTACCCAAAATAGGACAATTTCTCATGGGAAGTATCAGCAGTTTTACCATGAATGTATTGGTTTTGCTTTTCATGCTCTACTTCATGTTAATCGGCGGAACCAAAATGGAAGCCTATTTCAATGATATTCTTCCTTTCAACAAAAAGAATTCCCGGAATGTATTGCATGAAATCAACATGATCGTAAAATCAAACGCGCTCGGAATTCCTCTATTAGCCGTCATTCAGGGAGCTATCGCCATGTTAGGATATTATATCTTCGGAACCCCCAGCCCGTTGATATTCGGTATACTGAGTTGCTTCGCGACGATCATTCCCGTCATAGGTACAGCATTGATCTGGATTCCGTTAGCCCTATACATGGGATTAAGCGGAGACTGGGGACACGCGATCGGATTAACCGTTTACGCCATCATCGTCATTGCTAACGTGGACAATCTGATCCGTTTTGTATTACAAAAGAAAATGGCCGATACCCATCCGTTAATTACCATATTCGGAGTAGTTATCGGCCTTTCTTTATTCGGCTTTATGGGCGTAATCTTCGGTCCTCTTCTCTTATCTATCTTTATTCTTTGCGTAAATATATTCAAAGAAGAGTATTTAGACAACTGATTATTTCACCCATACATTTACGATTTCGCCGATATAAACTTTATGCAGTTGCTTACCCGCCCATTTTTCTTTCAATTGCTCGTCGAAGATAGCTTCCGGAGTTATAGACTGAGAAATCATCTTACGGCATTCGATAATCATCCACGCCTCGGAAAATGCCTTACTCCCGGAAGGAGTTGTAATCGGTGTTAATCCGCTTTCCTTAACCTTATCGGCATCTTTTCCCGAATGATTCCCACAATATTCCAAAACTTCCCTATAAGTCTCCGTGAAAAAAGAGATCGTGTAAGTGTCTCCTTTTTCCATCAGTTGATAGGTATAACGAGTAGGATATATAAAACTAAACGCTACAGGTTTATTATACAGATAACCCAAACCGCCCCAACTGGCCGTCATCATATTGAATTTTTCGTCATTGCCGGCTGTAATCAAAGACCAACCTTCTGAAAGCATTTTGATTATATTTCCGGGAATTTTATCCGGAGCGATCTGTTTATACCCCTCCAATTGACTGGACGAGCGGGTCATGTCTGCCTCCATCTCCCTGGCGATCTCGACCGGGGCAACCGCCTTCAACGAAGTATTGGCGTTTGTTTTCGTCTCACCGACGTTACCTCCCAATACCTTTACGATATCGTCGTACATACGATCCACCAAATCGATCGTATGAATTCTAAATTTACCGGTCGCCCGAATTAATTTATCTTTCTTTTTGGTCAAGGTATGCTCGTCCGTGATCGTACTCTCGGCCCGCAACAGCTCCATACCGTTCGTACGTCCCGTATTATACGAATAGATAATAGAGCTGATCTTCATGTAACAATTTCCGGAGAAACTCGTCAATGATACCTGATAAGTCATTACCGCACGGTCTAACGCTAATAATTTATCGGCAAATATCAAATACTCCTGTCCTTGACAAACGATAGTCCCACCCTGAGGATCCATATATAAAACCCGGCTCTCCAACTCTTTATCGGCTACGAATCGTTTTTCCGCCCACTGACTTAATTTTTCATAAATTTGATCTCGAGTAAGTCCGGGCGCTTCAATTACTTTGGTAAAAGTAACCATACCATCTACTACCGGAACCGCTCCGGCCAAGTATTTTTTATCGGTTTTTCCCTGTGCGAAAAGTATTGTCGGCACAAACAAAAGTAAAAATAAAAGCTGTTTCATAGATTTATTACTTAATGATATGTAGCAAAGATAACAGGAGTTAACGACATTTCCGGTTTAGAAGCGTTAAAATTGATCACTTTATTTTCGACGAGCTAAACGCCAGCGTATTGCGTTATTCCTTGACAAAACCAACGAATCTGCATTTAGTTTTATAATATTCAACGTATCTTGTCCTTCGATTGTCTGTCCGTTACCTACACTCTCGTATCCCAATATCAACACTCCATCGTTCAGACCCCAATTCCTTATCTCTAAGGTAGCCATACCGATAGAGGATGCGGTCCCGTCCTGATTCAACGTAAACCCCTGTTGATCATCAGCATCTATCGGATTCGGCTCGAGCCAGGTTCCCTGAATGTAATAGTATGGCGAATGTGCGGTCACGATAAGTTGCCGAGCCTTTAAAACAGTCCCGTTACCCATTCGTTCTTTCCGGTAAGAGATCTTGACGGAATCATCAATCAGTACTCCAGGAACTTTGGCAGGATCTGCATCCATCGTACTGATATCGACCGTATCGCCTTTCGTCGTAATCACGATAATATTATTCATCGATGCATCAAAAACGACGCCGCTAAGCGTTTGAATCTTACCGGGAGATTGGCAACCGCCCGCCCCAAATACGATCAACAGAGACCAAAACAAAGCCAGGTAAATCACTTTTTTCATATTCAGATTATTTCCATCGTTCTCGTTTTTCAGATATACAAAAATACGAAAATTATCCGGAGATATCCTCCCTGAACAATTCTTTCGTTAAATATTCCTTTTCTTGCTTTTTTAATAAAATTATGCTTAGCTTTGTCTTGAATTTTTCAACAAGGGGTGCCTAAGAAATGAGATAATTTCATTTCTATCTGTAAACACAGATCAATACAACGGGCTGAGATTATACCCTATAACCTGATCCGGGTAATGCCGGCGTAGGTAGAGTGCATTCCCTTTTTGAATTTTAATTAATAAAAAAACGGTCGGAACTCACGTTCAACCGAACAAAAACAACGAGGTTATGCAAATTTTCATCAACGACAAAGCAACACATTGTTCTCCGGAAAACACCTTAAAAGAGGTATTGAGCAACAACGGTATTCCATTCGAAAATATTGCCGTTGCCATTGACTTTTCCGTTATTCCCAAAACCGAATGGGAAAATACGAAACTACAAGACGGAAATAAGATCATCATCATCAAAGCCGTACAAGGCGGCTGAGAATATCCTTGGATCGACCAAAACAGAAAAATCATCAAATCAAAATCATATTATGGAAAAAGAAATGGAAGTTTCCTGCGGTCCGCTGCCAGGATCTGAAAAATTTTACGTGAAAGGAGAGGTATTCGATATTGAAGTACCCATGCGCAGAATCAATCTCTCCCCGACCATAGATTTGAATGGCCAAAAAGTAGAAAACGAACCGGTTGTCGTGTACGATACCTCCGGACCCTATACGGACCCCGCCTACAAAGTCGACCTGAATAAAGGTCTCCCGAAAATCAGGGAACGATGGATCAGAGAAAGAAACGATACCGTACAATTAGAAGGATTAAGCTCCGAATACGGACAAATGAGGCAAAACGACCCCTCGCTGGATCACCTTCGTTTCGAACACGTGAATACGCATCCGCGAGTAGCTAAGCCCGGTCAGAGCGTAACGCAAATGTATTATGCCAAGAAAGGAATCATCACTCCGGAAATGGAGTTTATTGCCATCCGGGAAAATCAACAGGTAGACCAAATCCGGGAAAACTATAAAAGAGAGAAAGGAGAACCTTTAGGGGCTCACGTTCCGGCATACATCACGCCGGAATTTGTTCGGCAGGAAGTAGCGGCAGGAAGAGCCGTCATCCCGGCCAACATCAATCACCCGGAGAGCGAACCGATGATCATCGGTCGCAATTTCCTTGTCAAGATCAATGCCAATATCGGAAATTCTCCGATCACATCGACCATTTCGGAAGAGGTTGAAAAAGCCGTATGGGCTTTCCGTTGGGGAGCCGACACGATCATGGATCTCTCCACCGGCAAAAACATTCATGAAACCAGGGAATGGATCATCCGGAACTCCCCGGTTCCCGTGGGGACCGTACCCTTGTATCAGGCCTTGGAAAAAGTACGGGGAAAAGTGGAAGAGCTAAATTGGGAAATATACCGCGATACCCTGATAGAACAAGCCGAACAGGGAGTCGATTACTTTACAATCCATGCCGGCTTAAGGTGGCATCACGTACCGCTTACCCTAAAGCGTCTTACGGGAATCGTTTCCCGGGGAGGAGCGATTATGGCACATTGGTGTACCACCCACAAACAAGAAAGTTTCCTATATGACCATTTCGAAGATATATGCGAGATTCTGGCTAAATACGACGTGGGTATATCCATCGGAGACGGACTCCGTCCGGGATGTATTGCAGATTCCAACGACGAGGCACAGATTGCCGAATTAAAAACACTCGGTGAACTGGCTAAAATTGCCTGGAAGCACGACGTACAAGTACTTATCGAAGGCCCGGGACACGTTCCTATGCAAAAAATTCGAGAAAACATGGAATTAGAGCTGGACTATTGCAGCGAAGCTCCTTTTTACACACTCGGTCCCCTCGTGACGGATATTGCCCCGGGATACGATCATATTACGTCCGCTATCGGCGGTGCTATGATCGGCTGGTACGGAACTTCCATGCTCTGTTACGTGACACAAAAAGAACACCTCGGTTTACCCAACCGGGACGATGTCAAGGAAGGTGTTATCACGTTCAAATTAGCCGCTCACGCGGCAGACTTAGCCAAAGGACATCCCGCCGCTTACTGGCGGGATTATGCCATGAGCAAGGCTCGTTTCGAATTCCGTTGGAAAGACCAGTTTCATTTAGCCTTAGATTCGGAGAAAGCTTTACGTTTTCACGATGAGACATTACCGGCCGAAGGTCATAAAGAGGCTCATTTCTGCTCCATGTGCGGAGAACATTTTTGTTCCATGAGGGCAAGCGAAAAATTAAGAAAGAAAATAAATCAATAACATGAACGAAGGAGAGATATCAATCATATGTATCTCTCCTTCCCTAAGGAAAACTCTATGATTATTGTTATAACTCCTCCCGAATTTATTCCCCACGAAGAGTCGATAATAAACAGACTTTTTGAAAACGGATTACATCTGTTACACCTGAGAAAACCGGGAGGAAGCCTCGAGGATTACGAAAATTTCATCCAAAAAATTATTCCCGCGTTTCGGAACAGAATCGTCATTCATGACCATTTCGGTCTGGTAAAAACATACGGGCTAAAAGGTGTTCACTTAAAATACGAACAAGTCGCTCAATGGAAAGAGAAAAACGCGTATCATCATGTTAGTGTTTCCTGCCATACCGTGGAAGAAGTAGACCGCATACCGTTTCACACTGACTACCTCTTCTTAAGTCCCATATTCGACAGTATATCGAAATACGGTTATCGGTCAAAGTTTGATCCGGATACTTTAAAAAGCTTCCTAAACTCCACGGACAAACAGATCATAGCTTTAGGAGGAGTCGATGCGGATCGTGTTTCATCCTGCCGCCAAATGGGTTTCGCAGGTGTAGCCCTGTTGGGCTATTTATGGAATAAACCCGAAGAAGCCATTTTTCGCTTCCTGAAATTATTCCCCACTCCGGTACTAAGTATGGCCGGATTCGATCCCAGTTCCGGAGCCGGAATCAGTTCCGATATCAAAACGTTTGAAAATTGCGGGGTATACGGACTGGGAATCTGTACGGCCATCACATTTCAGAATCAAAACGAATACCTTGGAACCCATTGGTTGACATTCGAGGAGATCACCCGACAATGCGATATCATTCTACAAGAATTCTCACCTCGGGTTATCAAAATCGGACTGATTAAAGATTTTAATCTTTTGGATCAGATCGTCACTTACTTGAAGCAAAAACTTCCCCAGACAAAAATAATTTGGGATCCCATTCTAAAAGCCAGCGCCGGATTCGAATTTCACCGGCATGACGACCGCAAAAAATTGATGCGTATTTTGCGAAAAATTTACTTAATTACCCCCAACGCAGAAGAATTAAGTAAATTATTCTCTCTTCCGGCAGAAAATTATAACGAGCATATCACCCGATTGCAAACTGTTTGTCATTCCTTACGAACAAACATCTTATGGAAAGGCGGTCATAACCGGGAAGAATACCCTACCGATCGGTTGATAACGACGACGCATGAATACTCGGGTTCCGTTTCCCGTAACAAACACGACAAGCACGGTACGGGATGTGTTCTTTCGGCCGTTATCGCTTCCCGATTGGCACAAGGCTACTCCTTACCGGTAGCCTGCCGGGAAGGACAACTATATGTCTCCGATTTCATTCAATCCAACGATACCCGTTTAGGAGTACACCCTTCGCGGTATGCTCCCCTTTTTAAAACCGACCTACGCCGAATTCCGCTACAATACATCACCGACTTCAAAGAGGGGATGAGTATCCCGGAGCAGGTCGAAGCCGCATGTAAAGGAGGAATACGCTGGATTCAATTGCGGATGAAAGAAACCGATCGATCCGAATACATAAAAACCGGATCAGAAGTAAAAGCCATTTGCCAAAAATACAACGCCCTTCTCATTATCAACGACCGGGTCGATATAGCTTTGGAATTAGATGCGGACGGGGTACATCTGGGGAAGGAAGATATGAACCCACTCGAGGCCCGCGAGTTACTGGGAAACGATAAAATAATCGGAGCCACGTGCAACACGTTCAAAGATATAATGACCCGCTCCGTTCAACGGGTCGATTACATCGGTTTAGGGCCGTTTACCTATACTACGACCAAGAAAAAATTAAGTCCTGTTCTGGGATTGGAAGGGTATCGAAACATCATGGAATCTTGTCGAAAAGCAGGAATAAACGTTCCGGTATATGCTATCGGAGGAATCAAAGAAAAAGATATTTCTCCTTTATTTTCCACGGGTATATCCGGAATAGCTCTCTCCTCTCTCATCAAAAACAGTGAGAATCTAACAAGTAAAACAGAAGAAATCATAAATCTTATAATCAATAAAATTTAGCGGCATGGAACCACTTAAAATAGCTGATAAAGTGTTTACTTCACGATTATTTACCGGCACCGGTAAATTCTCGTCCAACGCTTTAATGGAAGAAGCCATTAAAGCATCCGAGTCCCAATTGGTAACGGTTGCTCTTAAAAGAGTAGATATGTCAGAAAAAGAGGACGATATCTTAATGCATTTAAAAGCTCCCCATATCACTCTTTTACCGAACACATCAGGGGTTCGAACGGCCAAAGAAGCTGTTTTCGCCGCCCGACTTGCCCGGGAGGCCTTGGGAACGAACTGGTTGAAATTAGAGATCCATCCGGATCCCAAATACCTGTTACCGGACCCCATCGAAACCTTAAAAGCAACCGAAGAACTGGCAAAATTAGGCTTTGTCGTTCTTCCTTACATTCAAGCCGATCCTGTACTCTGCAAACACTTAGAGGAGGTCGGAGCAGCCACTGTTATGCCTTTGGGCGCTCCTATCGGCACGAACAAAGGGTTAGTCACGAAAGACCTGTTAGAGATCATCATCGAACAAAGTAATATTCCGGTGATCGTGGATGCCGGAATCGGAGCTCCTTCCCATGCGGCGGCAGCCATGGAGATGGGTGCAGCGGCCGTATTGGTAAATACGGCAATTGCCGTCTCTCCCAACCCGGTAGAGATGGGGCGGGCTTTTAAATTAGCCGTGGAAGCCGGCCGGATGGCATTCGAAGCCAAGTTAGCCAAACAATACCGACACGCACAAGCCAGTTCACCGTTAACCGAATTCCTGAATCTATAAACGTTTGCCAGAATCACTAAATTACAGCATCAATTATGTCTTTTTATGATACCCTACAAACCTACGACTGGGAAGATGTGAAAAAAAACATCATGGACAAGTCGAAAAACGATGCCATAGACGCCATCAACAACCCGCACCGCACCTTGGATGATTTTATGGCTCTTATCTCTCCTGCAGCGGCTCCGTTGCTGGAAGATATGGCACAGGAAGCCAATCGACTGACATTGGCCCGTTTCGGAAATACGATCCAACTCTATATTCCCCTTTATGTTTCCAACTACTGTACCAATTTCTGTGTTTATTGCGGATTCAATCACGATAACGAACTTCATCGCAAAATGTTAACATTAGAAGAGGTGGAAGCAGAAACCCAAGTAATCACCCGATGGGGATTTAAACATATCTTACTCGTATCGGGAGAGGCTCCCGCCAAAACCGACACTGATTATTACGAACAAGTAATCCGTTCCATCCGGGATAAATTTTCACAGATAGCCTTGGAAGTACAACCTTTAGAAGAAGCTGAATACGCCCGTTTAGCCGAAGCCGGACTCAGTTTCGTCTGCGTATACCAAGAAACTTACAACGAGAAACAATACCCTCTGTATCATCCTAAGGGTCGAAAAGCCAATTATCGGTATCGTCTGGAAACTCCCGATCGGGTATGCCGAGCCGGAGTTCAAAAAATGGGAATAGGGGCTTTACTCGGATTAGAAGATTGGCGAACCGATTCGTTTTTCACGGCATTACACTTGAAATACTTGGAAAAAACCTATTGGCGAACCAAGTATTCTATCTCTCTTCCCCGTCTACGCCCACATGCAGGAGCTTTTACGCCCAACGATCCGATCAATGACAGGGAGATGGTCCAATTAATATGTGCCTATCGCCTGTTGGATCAAGAAGCGGAAATATCCATATCTACCCGAGAAAGCAGAGCATTCAGAGACCATGTCATGCACCTCGGCGCAACCTCCATGAGTGCCGGATCGAGTACCGAACCGGGAGGGTATGTCGTTCCCCATAAGGAGTTGGAACAATTTGCCATTAACGACAGCCGTACGCCTCAGGAGATGGTGGAAGCCATCAAAGCACAAGGCTATGAACCGGTATGGAAAGATTGGGATAAATGGATGTAAATAAAAAATAGGATGATTTGTTGTTTTCAAATCATCCTATCCAACACTAAATTATCTATAAAACAAAACGTGCCAAAAATGAATTCCGGTTCTATTCCGTTTTTCATCATTTACTCAAAACCGAAATTATTTTCGGCACGATTTAACTTTTATCTTCCCCTCCTGCGGATCCAGATAAAGAGGGCCATAAAGATCAGGAAGGCGGTCAACACACCCATAAAACCGATCTTCGTGGCAATAGCACCGGCCTCACTCACGTATAATTCGGTATCCGTCGTGCTCGGACGGCGAATGTCGATCGGCACCTCTTCATGAGACAACCAATAGAAAGAACCGATGATGACAGAGTAATTCATGGCTCTCACGTCTTTCCTGCTCATACTGACCTCTCCGTTACTGATACAATCGGCATCCCCCAGAATGACAATACGCTGCTCTTTGTCTCCTATTTTTCTTGAAAGAGCAAGAGCGGTAGGATAAGCTTGTTCCGTCTCTCCCGTTTTTTCATCTATGGTAGGAATATCATCGATAAAATCGGTGGTCTGCAACTCATTCCAGCTTCCCACGGTATCGCTCATGAAAAGAGGTGTAACCGTGTATCCTTTATCTTCCGTGTACGCCAAAGCGCTACTACTGGGCATGGTCACACACCCTTCCCATCTCCGAATCCCGTCGAAATGATAACATAGCTCACAAGCTGCCTGGGTCGGAGTTACCATAATCAAATCGGGTTGGAAATTCTCGCTTTTTTTCACCAATACTCCCGGTAAAATCTGAACGCCAAACGGTTCAACTATCGGATTCATAAACTCCCGACGTTTGGGTTCCGAGATGATCAACAAATCTCCACCTCTCGCGACGTACGCATCCAACCTGGCCTTTTCTTCCGGAGTAAGCGCCTGTTTCATTTCGGCTATCACCAAAATACGTACATCGTCCGGAATATCCTGATCCAACGTAACCTCTTTGGCATCAAAACCTTGATTGATCAAAGCATAACGGAATTTTTTATCTTGGGCAAAACGTTTATAGTCCCGGTCTCCCTCCTTGTTGATATCCCTCTCCCCGTGTCCTGTCACAAAGCCGACCGTCGGCAAGTCCATTACCAGTCGCTTCAACGCCGCCGTAATTTCACTCTCTCCCGGGAATTTCCGCATATCGTCATAAACACGCAAAAACGTCTTTTCTCCGCTTTCACGCTCTATCAAACGCACGAACCGATTTCCTTCCGGTTGCAGATCCACCATTTCCCGAATCTTTTCCGGCGGTAAAAACATATTGGAATCCAAATCCCAAATCTCACACAACTTCTTAGCCCGTTCCTTATCGCTCAAATTCGGATAACGCTCGTCCAGATGTTTGTTTTCCGCTTTATCGTAATAATAGACGTATTTGATTTTAATCTCCGGTTTAAAACGCACGTAGTCTTCAAAATGTCCCCGGTTCATATTCATCATTCGAGGCAGACCGAAACGGTAATCCTCATCCAACAGATTGACGTAAGTCGTGATCGTCAAACCGCCATTCAAACGCTTCACGATATCCTGACTATTGGGAGTCAAGGTATTACTTTTGGTGGAGGTAGCATCATAATACCCCATCAATACCGGACGAGAAGAAAAATACCCCAACAACATAGCGATACAAACCACTCCTACATATTTGCCCCAACGAACGCAGAAAGAAATCTTTTGTCTCCGTGTTTGCAAACGCAAAATACAGAGCATTAAGAACATGGCTATTACGATGACGAAATAGAGAAAATCTTCACTGCATATCATTCCCCTCAGGAAAGTACCGACGCGTCCTCTCATGGACAACCAATAGGTAATATCCCTTACAAAATCAATATCCTGCCATAAATTTCCCACCATGTTCAAAACAGCCAATATAGCCAAGGTTCCCATTGCCGCAACGACCTGATAGGAAGTTATGCTGGACATAAAGAGTCCGATAGCCGCGTAAGCACAGATTAACAGATAAATTCCCAGGAACTGGGTCAAAAGGGTTCCGATCTCCATATCCTTAATGGTAAACACACCATAAAGGAAGAACAAGAATAAAACACCGATTAAAACCAAGGCGTAAATCATCATGGAAAGAAATTTTCCCAAAATAATTTGAGCGTTGGTCACGGGCGAAGAATATAATAATTTAATAGAGCCGCTCCCCAATTCACGACTCATCAATCCCATGGTTAACAACGGAATATAAAGATAAAGGTACTCCGTCATTTGCCATAACATATACCCGAAAGCTCTTCCTGTTACAGATCTCAAAGGATAACCCAAAGAGACACTTTGTACCATACCGGATATACTTTCAGTAAACATCATGCTTGCCTGAAACGTGTATATAATCAGAATCAACCAAGCCACAGGCGAATAGAAGAGGGTCTGCAATTCTGCTATCGCTAATTTATAGATTGTCTTCATCAACTTTGTTTTAATTAATAATTTTATTTTTTATCTCACAACAACCGAAGCTCTAATAAGTTCCGGGATCACGCACTTTCCCGGAAACTTATATACAAAAACACCTACGGTATCATCTTCCCCGTCTACGTATCCAAATAAACAGAGCGAAGAATATTAAAATGGCAGGAAAAACTCCCAAAAATCCGATTTTCGCAACAGACATCCCGATTTCACCAACATAAACGGCATTATCGGGAGGAGTCGGCCGTCGCATATCAATAGGAACTTCCTCATGCGACAACCAGAAGAAAGATCCTGTAATGATATTGAAATTCATTGCCCAAACGTCTTTCCGTTGCATACCCAACTCTCCGTTACTGATACAATCGGCATCACCGAAAATGATAATTCTTTGCTCCTTTTCTCCCACTTTCCGAGACAAAGCCAAGGCTATCGGCAAGCTCTCCTCTTTCTCTCCTTCCAAAAGATTCAAGGTAGCGACGTCATCGATAAAATCGGTCGTCTGCAATTCATTCCAGCTCCCCGCCGTATCGCTCATGAAAAGAGGAGTCACGCTATATCCCTTATCCGCCGCGTAAGCCAAGGCCGAACTTCCCGGAAACGTTACACATCCTTCATAATCGATGATCGTCTGGAAAGGATAAGAGAGTTCACCCGCCTCTTTTGTCGGAGTCGTAATGATCAAATCCGCCTGAAAATTCTCCGTAGGCTTCACCAAAACCCCAGGTAAAAATTTTACTCCCAGGGGTTCCACAATCTGATTCATAATATCCCTACGTCTCGGCTCCCCTAAAATCAATAAATTTCCTCCCCTTTCGATATAAGCATCCAATCTCATTCTCTCCTCCGGAGTCAGCGCTGATTTCATCTCGGCTATCACCAGTATCTCTATATCCGGAGCAATATCTTTATCCAAAGTTACCTCCGCAACATCAAAACCTTGATTGATCAAAGCATAACGAAACCACTTATCCTGAGAAAAACGATTATAATCCCTGTCTCCCTCCTTTTTCGGATCACGTTCCCCGTGTCCTTGCAAAAAACCGACAATGGGCAATTTCATGATCAGACGTTTGAAGGCCGCCGAAATCTCCCCTTCACGCGGGTTCCGATCAAATCCCTCGTAAAAACGCAAGAAGATCCGTTGTCCGTTCTCCCGTTCCACCAAACGAACAGAGTGGTTTTTCTCCGCTTCCAAGTCGATAATTTTCTTTATCTCTTCCGGAGGAAGTACGATCGTGGAATCGATCCCCCAACACTCTATCATTTTCCGGGCTCTCTCCTTATCCGTCATATTCGGGTACATCTTATCCAACTCTTTGTTTTGAGCATCAGCATAGAAATAAACATACTTCATCTTTATCTCCGGCTTAAAACGCACGTATTGTTTGAAAACCTCCTTATCCCAATTAACATTTTCGGGTAAAGTACTGTAAAAATCATTATCCAAAATATTGGTAAAAGTAGTAATCGTCAATCCCCCGTCCAATTTTTTGACAATTTCCTGACTATTGGGCGTCAGTGTATTGAATTTTGTCCGGGAAGCATCGTAATAACTCATAAACACGGGACGGGAAGAGAGGTATCCCAACAACATGGCAATACCGACAACACCCAGGTATTTCCCCCAACGAACGATCCAAGATATCCTTTGTCTTCTGGCTTGCAAACGCAGGATACACAACATTAAAAACATTGCGATCACAATGACAAAATAGAGAAAATCCTCACTACATATCAACCCGCCGATAAATTCATCCGCCCGTCCGTCTATGGATAACCAAAATGTAATATCTTTTACAAACTCTATGCCTTGCCACATTCCTTTTACATAGCTCAACACGGCAAGAACCGCCAAAGTTCCCATAGCGGCAACCACTTGATACGAAGTTATACTGGACATAAAAAGCCCGATAGCCGCATAAGCGCACAACAACAGATAGAGTCCCAAAAGACCGCTGAGCATATATGGAATATCCACCATTTTAATCGTACATACACCAAAAAAGACAAATACGATCAAAACACCTATCAACACGAAACAGTAAAGCATAAGGGAAAGATATTTTCCCAATATGATCTGAGTATTGGTAACCGGTGAAGAATACAATAATTTAATCGAACCGCTCCCCAACTCTCTACTCATGATCCCCATGGTCAACAAAGGAATGTAAAAATAGAGATATTGTTGCATGGCTCTGAAAAATGGAAAATAAGTTCCCGCAGTAACATTGTACACAGGATAACCTAATGATTGGGCACGTACCAAGCCTCCGAAAAGATTGGTATAGACCATTCCCGCCTGAAAAGTAAAAATAATCAGAATCAACCAGGCTACCGGTGAGTAGAATAACGTTTGTAATTCCGCCAACGCCAATTTATATATGGTCTTCATCGTCTCTTACTTTTTGGATAATTCGGCAAATACGGCATCTAATGAGCTCTTCTCCAGATGTATATCATTCAATCGCCATCCTCTGGCCACACTTGTCTCTACCACACGTTCGATAACATCCTGGTTATCGGAAAATTGTAACCTGAATTTCGTTCCTCCCAACTCCTCCACGTTAACTACTCCCGGAACCTTAGCCAATTCATCCACGGCAGGCGGAGCGATCAATGAAACAAATATGGTATTCGGTATGATATAATTATCGAACTCGTCTACCGTCCCGGCAAAAACCAATCTACCCTCTTCAATCATGCGGATATAATCACAGGTAGCCTGAACCTCCGGTAAGATATGTGTCGAAAGGATGACAGTACGTTCCTCTGCAATCTCTTTGATCAAATGACGCACTTCCACGATCTGGTTCGGATCCAACCCGTTCGTCGGTTCGTCCAACACTACAAATTCCGGATTATGAATAATAGCTTGCGCTATTCCCAATCGTTGTTGGTATCCCCCGGAAAGGTTACGTACCAAACGCTTATTAAAATGAGAAATACCGCAACGTCCCATAGCATCTTTTACAGCATCTTTCACTTCCTTAGATGGCATTAAACGCATATTGGCACAATGGGTTAAGTACTCCTCTACCGTCATATCCATATGCAAAGGCGGTTTCTGCGGTAAAAAACCCAAATGTTTCTTAGCCTCTACGGGATTTTCCCGCATACTGACTCCCTTTATATAAACGTCTCCCTCCGTCTGTTTTAAAACGCCACACATGATATTCATCGTGGTCGACTTTCCGGCCCCGTTGGATCCGAGAAGACCATATATACCATTAGTATTGATTTCAAAATTAATATCCCGGATAGCCCACTGAACCGTGTAGCGATGGGATAAATTTTCAACTTTTACGATCGATTCTTCCATACAATTATTAAATTTTAGTTATTGAACATCCTTTCATCGGGTTTTCCTTGTCGTCATTCTAAATTTCATGAATAACGACAAGGAAAAACTAAAGAAGAAACATTAATTTAGAGCCTGTTCCAATTTATGGATCAGTAATTTATAATGAAGCCGAGTGTCTGAAGAACCGGTCATCGCCTGGTTTTTCAACAGATTCAACGTCTTTTTCATTAAATCGTAATAGTAAGGAGCCATATCCGCATTACCCATCTGAATATCTACGTAATAGCTGAATCCCTGCTTATCCGCCGGCCCTTTATTTCCCATCACCTGCCCGTAATATTCCAGACTTTTGGCCCTAACGTTCTCGGGAACCTCTACAATCATGCGCCCGCGACCTCCTCCATCTTTAGAGTTTTTTTCCACGTTGGCACCGCCGATCACCTGACTCAAAAGAGCCAATTGCATTTTCTTTTCGACGTTAGACAAGGTTTTTCCTTGTTTGGTAGGCATAAAAATAAAATCATACAAATCGTTTAAATAGTCTGAAGACGTGTATACCTGATTGGCAGGAGCCTTCTCCGCACAATAAGCGACAGCCTCCAATCGTCCTAAAATCCCGCTCATAATTTTATCTTCCAACTCCCTGGAAATATTTCCCATCAAAGGCATCTCTTTTTGAAAATCAGGATTCTCCAACCATCCGGCATCCTTTATCTGATTTAATAAAAATCTCAACGCCCGTTTTTGTTTCTCACGCGGAACAAAAGCGTAATTCGGACGTTTATCTCCCTGATAACTCTCATTCAAATAAATTCCTCCGATATTGGCAGCCACATGATTCAGATAACGTACATACTGGTATACGATCTCGTTATACATCCTTTCTCGGAAAGAGTAATCCAAATCTTCCCCGGCCGTCCACTCGTTTAAATGAGCCAGTACATATTTAAGATTCTTTACCCCATAAGTCGCTGATTTGATTGCATCGTCTCCCAAATCCTCCTCGAACGAACTCGGATCATAATGTGCCCAAATTTGTTGTTTTCCATAACGATAAATCGGGTCTCCCGATTTATCGGAAATCCAACGTTCCAATGTCGGAAGCTCATCCTTAGCCGTTTGGGCATCCGGAAGGAACGTATACAACCATTTGATGGCATAATAATCATATAATCCCAAATTAGGGGGTGTCATCTTCACACCACGAGCAGCATCTCCCGGTTGAGCCACGTAATTGTTACGGGCATAATCCATAATAGAATAAGTCGTGCCGTACTTCTGCGTGAATGACGGGGAACGCAAAGAATCCGTCGGGATAGCCGCCGAAGCTGCCATGTTATGCATTAATCCTAAACAATGGCCTATCTCATGAGCAATTACGTAACGAATACAATCTCCAACTGTAGCGTTGTCCAATTGCATCTTACGGACAGAAGGATCCGCCGGAGACGTCTGTAAGAAACGCCAATCCTGCACCAATTGGATGAGGTTATGATACACCGATACGTTAGCTTGCAGGATCTCTCCGCTTCTCGGATCTGTCCAAGAGGGCCCCATGGCGTTGGCAACAGAGGAAGGAGAATAACGTACACACGAGTAATTCAGATTCTCCGGATCAAAATCGGGATCGTCTTTAGGAAAATCCTTGGCAATAATCGCATTTTTAAAACCGATTTTTTCGAAAGCCGCCTGCCATTCCTCGATACCAGCCTTTACATATTCCTTCCACGTCGCAGGGAAATTATCGTCCACATAGAAAACAATGGGTTTTATCGGTTCAACTAACTCACCCCGTTTATAAGCCTCCACATCTTTCGGTTCCAAACGCCAACGATTGGCATCATAAACCACTTCCACCCCCCTATCCTTATCTCCATACAAATACTTTCCTCCGAAGAATATTCCAATCCGGGGATCGGCAATACGGGAACGCATCGGTTGTTCCGGTAACAAAAGGAACGTCCGGCTCATGGTTGCCGTATAAGGCATTTTATAAAGCCAATACCAGCTATCGGCATTAATACTTACCGTATAAGTAAAAGAGGTCTGTACGTTCACGTTATTTTCAAACGCACTGATTTTCCCGATCTGGGTATGTTCTTGCTGAAACTCTTTTTCCAATCTGGCATCTCTCCAATACTCCATTAAAATCGGCATCCATGGAGAAAAAGGATCCAACTTCTCATTTTCATTAGTCAAAAAATCCGTCATATCGATGACCACGGCCGTACTATCCGGAGAATAAGCTTTTATTTCAAAATTCTTAATAACGGCCTGAATAGCACTTAACTCCACGTTTTTACGCATCCGTTCGTTATCCGTCGTATGCATGGAGTTTGCCTCACGTAAATTCAATAAAGAATCCGTACGAGTAAAAACAACGTGAAGAGGTTCATGCGGTTTTTCTCCCACCGCCCCGAACAAACTACTCGAATTCTCGGCAATCGCAGATCCGATCAACATCTCTTTACCCAACAAATTCAAAGGTATCTCAAAATAAACCCTACCGTCTATTTTATGAACCGTCATCAACCCTTTCGCACTCTCGTGAGCTTTATCCTTAAAAAGTTTGTCATAAGCCGATTCCTTCTTAGGTGCTTTTACCTCTTGCTCTATTTCTCCTTTACCCTTCTTCCCCTTCTTTTTCTGAGCCTCTGCAAGGAATGGCATCAACAAAACAACTAACAGTATAATAATCGTGTTGTTTTTCATGATATTTCTTTTTTTAACTTTATTACCTATTGTTTATTTCTTAGACATGGCTTTACGAATACGGTATAACAAGTATTCGTAATGGGCTTTCGTATCGCCGCTACTGGAAAGAACAGCCCCTTGCAATAATTTTTGGATTCGCACCAACATAGAATAATATTCCGGAGCCGCATTGTATCCTTTCGCTGTTGCGACATAACCATGATAGCCGCTACGTTGCGATGGCAAATAATTGTTCCTCCACTTTTGCTCCATTCGATTAAATTCTCGCGTATCCGGTTTCCAGCAAACCAAGTTTTGACTGGTAATAAAGGGGAATCTCTGTTGTTCTTTTTCAAAAGAAGCCGGAGATTCAGCAACAGCGGAAGAAGCCATAACCATACCAACAAAACTCCTCTGTAAAAATCGCTCATCCTCTGTCAATACACGTTTCTTCAACGTTCCCTCCCAAATATAGGCATATAGGTCATCCAAAAATTCATCCGGAGTATAAGCATCGTCCGATTTTTCAGCACATAATTTCAGATCACCGACCTTACCGAGCAAACCACCGATAATAGCTAACTGTATCTCCTGGGAAGGAACCGTTGCATAACCCAATCCGGTCTCTTTTATATACTCTTTATCATCCATCCATCCGAACTTTTTAGATATATCCAAAACATAACGTACGATCTCTTGTTGACGCTCCTTGGGCACAACGGTAAAAGTCGGCATATCCTCGTCTGCAGTAACCTCATTCAGGTAGATTCCCCCCACGTATCCCAATAAGTTATTCATTTCATTCGATATCAGACTGGAAAAAGAGGAATGAAGAGAAGTCCTTATACGCAAATCTTTATCATCATCCTTGAACCACTCCCTGAAATGTTTCATGGCATATTTGACATTACTGATCCTGTATTCGAGGGATTTCATCGGATCGTCTCCCAAATCTCCCCAGTTTCGGCGAGGATCTCCCAACAAACGGTAGAAACTCCATATCATGGGACTGTACCTATAATTGAGTTCTTTTTTAGCATCGATAATCCACCGGTTTAATACCTCTGTTTCATCCTGCGGTTTCACTGTCCCGTCTATAGGTTGATACAACCATTTAACGGTAAAATAATCAAACTCGCCTATTCCTTTGGAAAACATACGGACCCCTTTTTCCATATCTCCGGGTTGCGCGATATAGTTACAAGCCACGAGATCCATAACGGAAGGCGTCAATCCGTGGGTTTGAGTAAACGTCGCAGAACGCAACGAATCTACCGGATAGACAGAAGAAGCCATGAAATTATCAGTAAATCCTAAACAAATCCCCATCTGTTTAGCTACATCGGATTTAATCACATCTCCATAAACCTCTACCGGAATATAATTATTACGAACTTGAGGATTGACAGACATCATACTCATTTTCAATTCATAAGTAGGAACATAACCCACCGGAATAAGAATAGAAGCCGATAAAATCTCTCCCGTACGAGGATCACAATATTTCTGAGATTTTACATCATACATCTTAATCGGAGCATACAAAATAGTAGAATGACTCACGTCTGCCATATCGAAATCAGGGTCATCCTTCGGACAATCTTTCACTTGAATCGCATTTTTAAAACCGATTTTCTCAAAAGCTGCATTCCACTCCTTAACACCGGCTATCACGTAAGGTTTTATAGATTCAGGCATTAACGTATCGATATAAAAAACAATGGGTTTTTTAGGTTCCACCGTCTTTCCTTCCCGGTAAGCTTCCGGATCAGAAGGTTCCATACGCCAACGATTCGTGAAATATACCGATTTCACGCCCTTCATGGAAGATTCGAAACCGCTTTCCCGGTTATATTCCACATTTACACGGTAATCCGCCAGACGAGGTAACATCACTTCTTCCGGCAAAAGCATCAATATCCGATTGGCCTCGATAGATACCTTCATATCTTTTGCCATAAGGAACATACCGAAAAAGTAAATATCCACATTGTATCCCATCTCACAAGTCACCGCAACATTCGTCGGATAAGCTTTTACTCCTTTCAAAAAATTACGATCTTCCTGAAATTTATGATCCCGCACGGCAAAACCAAAAAATGAATTTCCGGCATAGTCCGTAAAGGGCGTCGTATAAACACTGTGAGACATAAACAATGAAGTCATATCCACCACTACGGCACTACTATCCGGAGTCCACGCTTCGATCTTATAACTCCCGTATACTCCGGGCATCGCCGAGCGATTAAAGGCTTCGTTGACACCTAAATCGTCCGTCATGTTTCTTAAAGGATTCATAAGCAATAACCTGGCCTGAAGAACAGAATCCATACGGGTAAATTTCAATGGTACTCCGGGGCCGGAAAACTCTCCCACGGCACTCTCTCCGCTATCGCTGATTCTTTCCACGGAAGAGGTAAACAACATCTCCTTATTCAACAAGTTCATCGGAAATTCCACGTAAACTTTATCGCCGATTTTATGAAGGGTCATTAAACCACGAGCCGTTTGAACCTGCTTACCATCGAATAGTTTCTGGTAGGCGGTCAACTCTTTTTTCTTTTTGTTTTCTTTTTTCTTCTTTCGTTCCCCGGCAGAAGCATCACACACGCCAAACGCAAGAGTAAAAAGAAACAGTATATATATGATCTTTTTCATAACTTTCTATTTTATACCTCAATCATTGAAAATATTATCCATTTGACGCACCATTAATTTATAGTATTGTTGCATCTCAGGAGTCCCTACGTTTTGTTTACCCTTAAAAGCGGAATACATTTTCCGTAACAAAGAGTAATTATCCGGTTCCATCGGAAAAGTTTTAAAGAGGAAGAAAGGATTTCCAAATCCGGAAACCTCTGCCGGACGTTGCATATTCCGTTGTTCACCCCATGTTCTTCTGTTCGTGAAACGTCCCATCACATCCTCTCCGATCTCCCCATATTTCTCCCTGCTCAAAGCTTTTACGCTTTCCGGCACCCGTACAAACGGCGTTTTCAGGTTCCATCCGAAAGGATTCATCCCCATGTCTTTTTTCTGTGCACCGGATGCCTCCAGCAATGCCGCTAACAAACCTTTTTGCAGACTCTGTTCACCCTTCGTGAGTTTCTTCCCTTGCAAGGTCGGAGTCATTACAAAATCATACAGATCGTTCAAATACTCCTCTCTACTGAAAGGTTTCTTTTCGTCGGAAAAGGTTTGTGTCATCGCAACCTTATGGATAATCATAAGAAGACCGCGAAGAATATCTTTTTGAAACTCTTCCGCAACTTCCCGTCCTAAAGGCAATTCCTTCATATCATCCAACCAGGAAAGATCCCGGGCCTGTTCCAGCATAAAACGCAAGGCATTCTTTTGTCTTTCCCGGGATACCACACCGTAAGCCGGGACCTTATCGTTTTCATATCTTTCGTTCAAATAAAGACCACCCAAATTACACATCACATGATTCAAATAACGGGCAAATTGATAACGCACTTCATTCAACATATTTTTACGGAATCTGTAATCCTTATCCTCATCCTTTACCCATTCGTCCATATGCTTTAAAACATATTTCAAGTTTTTTACTCCATAAGTGGCAGATTTCACGGGATCTTCCCCTAAATCTTCTTCCATGGCCCGAGGATCGTAATAATCCCAAAATTGTTGTTTACCATAACGATAAACAGGATTATCGGACCTTTCCGTAATAAACTGATCCAAAACAGGAATCTCTTCTCTGGCAGTCCTTATATCAAGCAGGGGCTTATATAGCCACTCGATAACATAATAATCATACAATCCCAAATGCGGAGGTGTCATTTTCACGCCGCGAGCGGCATCTCCAGGCTGGGCCACATAGTTATTACGGGCATAATCCATAATAGAATAGGTTGTTCCGTATTTCTGTGTAAACGACGGAGAGCGTAAAGAGTCCGTCGGAATAGCTGCCGAAGCAGACATATTATGCATCAAACCCAACGTATGCCCGATTTCATGAGCCAATACATAACGCAAACATTCACCGAAATCCTTGTCATCCAACCGGATTTTTCTGACGGAAGGATCTGCGGCGGCAGTCTGTAAAAACCGCCAATCCTGGACCAGCTCCACCAAATTATGATACACGTACACGGAAGCATTTAAAATCTCTCCCGTACGAGGATCCGTCCAGGAGGGCCCCATGGCATTCGCAACGATAGAAGGAGAGTAACGAATACATGAATACTTCAGGTTATCCGGATCAAAATCAGGATCGTTTGTCGGAAAATCTTCCGCACGCATTACATTCTTAAACCCTATTTTCTCAAAAGCAGCATTCCACTCGCAAATACCTTCTTTAATGTATTTTTTCCACTGATCGGGAAAGGCATTATCCACGTAAAATACAATCGGCTTTTTAGGTTCCACCAACTCACCCCGCCGGAAAGCCTCCTCGTCGGTAGGTTCCAATCTCCAACGGGTGGCATAATACAAAACATCCATTCCTTTCTTCGGATCTCCCATTTCATACATTCCCTGATAGAATACACCGATACGCGGGTCTGCATAACGAGGACGTGCAGGAGTTTCGGGCAAAAGGATAAAATTACGAGTCATGATCTGCGTAACCGGTTTGTCCGAACAATAACGGAAATACGAAGTTTCAGCAGATAAGCGGAATGCCAATTGGGATTGAACCGTTACGTTATCCTCGAAAGCTTTTATCTTCAATACCTGAGACTCTTCCCGCATAAAATTCTTATTCAGAGGGCTCCCCCACATCATGGACAAAATCGGAGACCAGGGAGAAAAAGAGGGTAATGTCTCGTCATCGCTCAATAAAAAATCCGTCATATCGACAACAACTGCCGTACTATCCGGAGTATAAGCCTTAATTTCGAAGTTTTTAATGACCGCCGGAATATTTCCCCGATTCATACGATCCTTCAATTTTTCATTCTCGGTCATGTAAGTCGTCTGAATCAAACCCAAACTGACCAAGGTCGAATCTTTCTGAGTAAAGGTTACCAACAGAGGATCTGAAGGGCGTTCTCCTATACTACCGAACATATTGTCCGTGGTTCCCGAAATCGTGGATCCCAATAACATTTCCCGATTCATCAATTTCGTGGGAATTTCAAAATAGATCTTGCCGTCTACCTTATGCAAAGTAAGCAAGCCTTTCACCGTTTCGCAGGCCTTATCTCTGAATAACTCCTCGTAACGGTTGTCTTTTCTTTCCGTTACTGCCTCTTTCGGATTCTCCTTTTTCTTCCGAGCATGCGCCATACAAGGCAGTAACAAAACAATTACCAATAAATATATTATTCTGCTTCTCATTTGTTCATTTATTTAAACATTTTACCCGTTAACTATTTCTTCTCTAAAGATTTCTTAATCTTATAGAGTAAGTAATCATAATGCTGTTTTGTCTCTCCCGAACTTTTTACGCTCGCCTTTTTCAATAAGTCTTGTACCTGCAAAACCATCGCATAAAATTCATGAGAAGTCGGGTAATCCGAAACACGAATCCACCAAGGCAGCCAATAAGCCCCTACTTCACGGACCGGATTTTCCATTTCGAATCTATTTTTATGAATAGGACTATTTCCTTTCATCCGCATCTCGTTTTTCAAACTGGTATTCCAGGCCAACTGGTTTGTTGTAAATAACCTATCGCCTGAAGCTTTCAAGGTTGCAGCCGATTCGCCCAAAGTCGAATTCTTCAATGCCATCGCCAAATAAGAAGTTTGTAATTTCATCTCCTCTTTGGTCAAAGGACGATTCTTTAAAGTCCCTTCCCAGACGAATTGATAAATATCTTTCAAAAGTTCATTCGAAGTATACGCATTCGCGAACTTGGCTTCACATAGTTTCAAACGCCCCATTTTAGAATAGAGAAGACCGAAAACCGTACTATGCATAGCATCCACCATAGAACCGCGCCCCGGTCCCATTTGACGGATCAGATCCAGATCTTCCAGCCAGGAAAGATCTTTAGAGAAATTCAATAAATAGTGCACCATCTTCCGTTGTTCTTCTTTCGGAAGCATTTCGTATTTCTTCACATCTTCATCCGCATTGGCCTCAATCATCCGGATTCCACCTATAAAACTGGATAATTGAACCAGTTGATTTCCACCTAAATTCGAACACAAACCTTCATAAATACCTGCCCGTTTCGACATATCCCTGTCATCTTCTTTATACCACTCGTAAAAATGAGCCAGCGCCCCTTTCATATTCTGAAGAAAATACTCGAACGCCTTAACCTGATCGTCTCCCAAATCGGAAAGGAACACGGAAGGATCAAAAGCACCGTAATATTCAAACAAACGATAACGGCAATTCGGATTATTCCTGGACTCTTTGATCCAACGGTCCAAAGTAACCTTTTCATCTTGAGGGGTCCGGGCTCCTTCTATCGGTTTATACAACCATTTAATAGCATATTCATCGTATTCGCCGATACCTTTATTCGTCATCCTTACCCCCTTCTCGACATCTCCCGGTTGAGCGATATAATTACTCGGAACGATATCCATAACGGAGGGACTCAACCCGTACTTTTGCGTAAACGAAGCCGAACGTAAAGAGTCGACAGGATAGACGGCAGAGGCCGCACAATTGTATATTAAACCGAGATTAAATCCCATGATAGAAGCCATCTCCAAACGAATCATCTCCCCCAACTGCTCTTCGGTCAGTTTCGCCCGACGTACGGAAGGATCCGCATTCATCGTGGAAAGAACCCTCTCTCCGTACAAACCACCGATAAAATTATCCGGAATACAAATAGACATACTTAAAATTTCTCCCGTACGGGGATCCACGACCCTATGGTTCATTGCCACAAACCAATTAACTGGAACATAACGAATTACAGAATATTCAATATTAAGCGGATCAAAATCCGGATCGTCTTTCGGGAAGTCCCGAACCTCTATCACGTTTTTAAAACCGATTTTTTCAAAAGCTCCGTTCCACTCTTCCAATCCCGCTTTGATGTATTTTTTCCATGCCTGAGGCATAATCGTATCCATATAAAATACAATCGGTTTCGTAGGTTCTACCAATTCGCCTCTTTTGTAAGCCTCCGGATCGGAAGGCAGAATCCGCCAACGACTGGTATAATACACCCTTTCCAATCCCTTCATCGGACTGGTAAAATCATTACTCATCACGTAATTTACACCGATACGGGAGTCCGAAAGGCGAGGCATCATGGGTTCTTCCGGCAATAACATCAATATTTTGTTACTAATTACCGAAATCTTCACGTCCTGTGCCAGATAACCACCGAAAAATCCCAAATAATCCACATCGTATCCCTGTTCGCATTTTACCACGATGTTGCTGTCATAGGCTTTAATCCCTTTCAAACGCGTACGGTTCTCCTGCAACTTATGTCTCCGCCCGATAAAACCGAACATCGCATTCGGTGCATAGGGAGGAAACGGATTGGTATAAATGGAATGTTTCGTAAACAAAGGGGTCAATTCGATAACCACGGCCGAACTATCCGGAGTCCAGGCCTCGATCTTATACGTACCAAAGACTCCCGGTAAGGAGGATTGCTCCAAGGCTTTCTCTATAGCCGGATCTTTACTGCTATTGGAAGGAGCTACCGGTAAAAAATCCGTTTCAACAGCCATCCGTGCCTGAATAACGGAATCCCGACGTATAAAACGCAGGGTAAAACCTCCTCCGACAAATTCTCCCACGGAACCTTCGCCGTTATCGGTAATCTTGTCTATAGTAGAAGCCAATAACATATCTTTCTCCAACAAGCGAAGAGGAAATTCCACGTACACCTTTTTATCTACCTGGTGTACGGTCATCAATCCTTTTACGGTAGTTACTTTCTTATCTTTAAATAATTTCTGGTATGGAGTCAATTCCTCTACCTGCTCTTTATCTTTCTTCTCTTTTTTCTTTTTACGGTTACTCGCGTCGACTTCCATTGAAAACGCAAAAAGAAGAGCAAAAAGAGATATGACATATATAACTTTTCTCATAATTTCTACTTATTTTATTCACTTTATTTTTCGCATTCATCCGAAAAATCAAACTCTGCTGAATCTATTCGATGATTATTTGCCTAAAGCTTGTTCTACTTTATGAATCAGTAACTCGTAATGTTGCCGGGTCTCTTTTGAACCTGTATTCGCTCTGGTTTTCAATAAACTTAACGTTTGTTGCAAAGTCGACAAATAAAGAGGTTCCATTGAATAGTTCTCTATAGGCAGTTGAACCCAAAAACTGAATCCATTTATTCCCACCCGAGGAGTATCGAACCGATTCTGCAACTCATTTTTTACCATGAAACGATTCCGCAGCAATCCCGAATCGTACTCCCCTGTAAATCCATAGGTATCTCTGCTCTTCGCAAGTATAGTTTCCGGAACGGTGATCAGATTCCGATCCCGGAATCCTATGCCTCCACCGGATCCTAATTGAGTGCTTGTTGCTCCGGATCCCTTGATCAATTCCGACAACAACGCCATTTGAAGTTTCCGTTCCGCCCCGGTCAAATCTTTACCTGCTTTCGTCGGGGCAAAAACAAATTCATAAATATCATTGAAATACTCTTCAGGAGTATAGGGTTCAATCTCTTTCGTATACTTCGTCCCGAAAGCCACGATTCCAGTACGATTCAAAACGGCAGGCAATACGATATCCTGAATGGTCTGCGCAAAAGTCCCCATAATCGGCATCTCTGCCTGAAAATCCTTATCGTCAATCCACTCCATATCCCTTACTTGTTCGAGCATGAAACGAAGGGCTTGTTTTTGTCTCTCCTTCGCCACGATAGCAAAACTCGGACGCAGGTCTCCGTCATAACGTTCGTTCAAATATACTCCACCGATATTGGCCAATACATGATTCATGTAACGGATATATTGATACAACAACTCGTTGTACATATTTTGCCGGAAACTGAAATCCTTATCATCGGCAGCCGTCCATTCATTCAAATGTTTTAGGATATACTTCAAATTTTGCACACCATAAGTAGCCGACTTAACTGGATCCTCACCCAAGTCTTCTTCGAAGGAACTCGGATCATAATGCGCTAAAATCTGTTGTTTCCCGTAACGGTAAACAGGATCTCCCGATTTTTCAGAAATCCATCTGTCCAGTACAGGAACCTCTTCTTTTGAGGATCGAGCTGAATATATAGGTGTATACAACCAATGGATCAGGTAATAATCGTAAAGTCCCAATACGGGAGGTGTCATCCGCACGCCGCGGGCGGCATCGCCCGGTTGTGCCACGTAATTGTTACGGGCGTAGTCCATAATAGAATAAGTCGTACCGTATTTTTGCGTGAAAGACGGAGAACGCAAAGAGTCCGTCGGAATGGCAGCCGAGGCAGCCATGTTATGCATAAATCCCAAAGTGTGTCCCACTTCGTGAGAAATAACATAACGGATACAATCTCCCAATGTCTCTTCATCCATATCCACCTTTCTGACCGAAGGATCAGCTGCGGCTGTCTGCAAAAAACGCCAATCCTGAACTAACTGGATCAAATTATGGTAAACCGAAATGTTAGCCTGGATGATCTCGCCACTTCTCGGGTCTGTCCAAGAAGGTCCCATAGCATTAGCTATCGGCGAAGGAGAATAACGCACGCAGGAATACTTCAGATTGTCCGGATCGAAATTCGGATCGTCTGTCGGAAAATCTTTGGCTACAATAGCGTTTTTAAAACCGATCTTCTCGAAAGCAGCCTTCCACTCTTCCACTCCTTTTTTCACGTACTTTTTCCAGTTTTCAGGGAAAGCGTTATCCACATAAAAAACAATAGGTTTTATCGGTTCTACCAACTCTCCCCTCTCGTAAGCCTCCCTGTCCTTAGGCTCTAATCTCCAACGAGTAGCATAATAATCAATTTGGGTCTGTTCTCCCTCGTTAAAAGCATATTTCCCTCCCACGAAAATACCGATACGAGGATCAGCCGGGCGAGGACGCATCGGAGTCTCCGGTAAAAACAAAAAACTACGGGTCATAACGACCGAAAAAGGCATCTTGTATAAATAATAAAACCATCTGTCCCGCACACTCATCTCGTAAGTCAACAAAGACTGAACACTAAAATTATCTTCAAAAGATTTAACCTCACCGACACAGGATAGTTGATTTTTATACTGTTTTTCCATCTTCATATCCCGATTCATCATCAAGATCGGACTCCACGGAGTAAAAGGACTCAACTCCCCCTTATCGCTAAGCAGGAATCGCGTCACATCTATGACGACGGCAGAACTGTCAGGAGTATAAGCTTTTACTTCAAAACTCTCCATGGTTGCCGGCATACTTCCTTCGCTCATCAATTTCTTGTACCGCTCGGTATTGGTAGTCTGAATAGAATTAACCTCCCGTAAACTGACGGTGGCCGAATCATCCTTTACAAACACCACATGAAGCGGATCGAAAGGTTTCTCTCCCACACTACCGAATAAATTACTGGTAATCTCCGTGATCGTGGAGCCCAGTAACATCTCTCTCCCCAATACCTGTAAAGGAATTTCAAAATAGACCTTATCGTCCATTTTGTGAATAGTAATCACCCCCTTTACCGTCTTATACTTTTTATCCTTAAATAGCCGTTGGTAAGGAGTCTCTTTTTTAGTCTTTTTGTCTTTTTTACTACCTGCCATACCGATACAGGGCAATAAAAATGCAACGATCAGAAAAAAAATCGTCTTGTTCCTCATACTTTTTTATTTAATAATTTTAACAGTTAATTCCGGTTCTATTACCAGAAAATCGATTCACATAACATACACGCACCCGATATTGAAATAGGGAAAGAGCATAAAGCTCTCTCCCTTCTATTTTTACCACTGATTACTATTTGTTCTTAATTGTCTTATAAACTGAATATCACCGAAATCTTGAGGATAAAAATCAATGTAATCCTCTGTAACACCATTGATAAAAGCATCGGCTGCAATGCCCATTTCACACAATTTCCCGTTCGACAAACCAATTCCTATGTACACGGCCCGACTCGATAGGTCAGTTACCTCGATACTTTTAATCGTGGCTCCTTTAAAGTCATAAAGCAATCTTGCGTTGGCAACACCACCCTCGTCTCCCGAAAACATATAACCATACAACTTATCATGCTGATCACCTCCCGAAAACAGGAAATACTGTTTCTCTCGAGGAGAAATTGCGAATACATTCTTTCCATCTAACAACTCGCTACTCGGGAAAACTTTTTCTATCAACGGAATTACTTCCCACAATCCGGTTTCCCAATCTCTATGATACTTGAATATCATATAGTAATATTTTCCATCCTTTCCCGGATTGTTATTTTTATACATAACGAAATATCTCAAGTCGTCCCCATCTTTATAACTACCGTAATAAAGCATCTCCACATCACCCATATTATTCATCATGGTAAACTCCTCGGACGGTGCCTGATACACCTGAGAAATCACACCGCCCTCAACAGCTCCGTCATAATATTCGAAACGATCCTGTAACATCAGGAAGCGATTGTTTTTCTTATCGAATGTCAAACCAACCAACTCATCATAGCGATAAGAGGCAAACGGGCCGGCATCCATTCCTTTTTCGATAGCTACAGAAAAATCCGGGAATTTTCCGGTGAAATAAGCATCCGGATCATCTTTTCTTCTCAAATACACTTGTCCGTCATCGGTAAGCAGAATAGTTCCTTTCGGTTTATCGTAAGCCCTGGCAAAATTCACCCCCTGCGGTAAACTTGCTCCCACAAATTCATCTGCCAAGGATATACTCTTTTGGAAAGTCGCACCGTCAACATAAACCGGTCCGATACCCCCCTCCTGCAAGATCAAAACCTGGCAAGGCGTCATAAAACCTCGCTCCACGAAGAAACACTCGAGATCCTTTATCTCTCCGCCCAATTCCAATCCCATATTTCGTTCCGCAAAAACATTTTCGATGGTATAAGGTACGGCAACATACTCACCTGTTACCGGATCACGACGATGTTCGATATTGGCATAGTCAATCACGTAGTCACCGTTCCGTTTAGTTACAATCATCCATCCGCCCGTCAAATCATCCGACCGAATGTACAACTGCAATCCTGCATTTGCATCATTGGAATATATACCGGACACGAATTCCAAACCGCTCACGCTATCCTGGATAATAAGATAACAGTCTCTCCCAGAAAACCATCCGGCCGTATCGGCAATCCACACCAATTCTCTCTCCCTGCTAACCACTTCACCGAACAAAACCCATTGAAAGCCCAAACGCACATTCTCTTCATCCAATGCAAATGTCAATTCGGGAGAGACTTTTACCGTAGAACCGATCGAATACCCCCCCTCAGAATCGTAATCCGATTCATTCGTTATAAAACTCGTTATTTGAACTTCATTGATGGCCTTGTAATTATAATTCCCTTTATCTTCATAACAGCTATAAAGAGAAACAAAAAGGAATAAGGCTAATAATATTCTCATTTTCATATCATATCAATTTATAATTAACCCAAAACAGGAACTGTCATCTCTACATTTCCTTCATCCATAACCGGCTTACCCGTCTCATTCTTGATATTAATCAAATAATATTTGAACTTCAATGAATAATACCTCTTGTCACTTGCACTCATGTTCTCCATGCTGCTTATACCTGTTGCTTTGATAAACTCGGCATATTTAGTCTCCGTATATCTGCCCAAATAAGAAGAACTGATACGCTCATCCCACCAGGTAGGTGTAATGGCCATCGAGGTAAAATTGACGATCAACCTCGTATTCGCGAGAGGACCGACATGAAAATCATCACTTGCAACAATCTTCAAAACCAAACGTACGCGTTTATTGTCCAAATTAGGAGTCTTGTTTAACGTAAGTACGAGGGTATCCTTATCCTTCCCGGCCTCCCAGACTTGATCATTGTTGAAACTATAGTCATTTGCAGCCGCAGTCGTCAAATCCTGATCTACTTCTATCCGATACTTACAATTACCCGTAATCTCTTTCCCGGCATAACCGATCTCTATCTTTACCTCTCGACTGTTTGCCCCGGGATAAAAGAAAAACGATTCTACGATACTATCAGCGGAAGTATTGGAAAAATAAACGTACCGTTCCGCATCGTATGTATCCAATTTATCTTCACTACAGGAATAAAAAACGGAAAACAGTATTGTTAATATGAATATATATCTCATAATACTACATTTTAATTTATTAATTAACGTCATAATAATACGTTTTCACTATCAGGTATCGGTAAATAGCTCCGTCCTGTCAGATCTATCGAACTGGCACCGTCCCACAAGGAACGATTTAATCGCTTGTACATAAAGAAAGACTGTCCCTCACCCATAAACTCTCTCCGGGCATCAATCAGCATAAAGTCCATGAACTCCGTGGCGTTATTGATATTCGGCCAAAGGGTGATATCATTCCGCCTTTCTTTAATCTCCTGCAACAACGTACAGGCTCCCTCAACGTCTCCGTGCGATGCCAAATACTCGCCCATGATATAATACAATTCGGCCTTACGAATCACCGGAATAGCTTCTACATCGGTAGTTCCTTGTCTGTTCTTCACGGAAACACGACCACCGTCCCGATAATTCATAGTCAGATAGAGATAACGCACGTCACTTCCCAAAGCATCTCCGCTGAACAATCCATTCAGATTCCTGTAATAAAGAGGGGTCGTACTCAGGTAAGGTTTAAAATTATCCGCATTTTTCTCGTTATAAAATGCCATGATAACATCACCTAATAATTTTTTATTTCCACTTTCACTTGTTCCATCTATATCCCATTCGTAATTAAAGTCAAAGGGGTTCGACCACCTATCCTCTTTCAAGTTACACACGGCATAGGCTTCGTCATAGGCCTCTTTTTGCAATCCCATATAGGAATAAACCCGGGCTAAAATAGCTCTTGCAGCAGCATAATGCATACGATATCCCGGGCGTTTCTCAAAGTAAGAAACAACCTTCGTCTCGTATTCGTTCCAAAACAACGTAAACCTGGTATCTCTTAAAACTTTACCTATACGCACAACAGATCGATCATCTTCTATAACATAGGATGAATCCCATTGTACCAACAAAGGCTGGGCTTCTTTCAAATCGTTCACGATTCTTTCCAACGTTTGATTCACGGTTAACGGTATATTTATCGTACCGTTAATATCCGTCACATAAGGAATGTATCTTTTACCGTCATCTTTAGCGGGAGCAAACAAACGCAACAAATCGAAATGCACGAACGCCCTCATGGCTAAAGCTTCTCCGTAAATTTTTGCCTTCTCTATCTCTCCGAATTCAAAAGCACTCGCACTCTCTTTGGATACATGGTCGATCAAGTCATTACAATCGGCTATCACATGATACATCTCACTCCATATCGTACTGGCGAGACTTTTTACGACATTTCCCTTGTAAAGAAAATTATTGATATCTTTCTGATCATCCGTCAGACACTCTTCCGTATAGTATTGTCCTAAAATATCCATAAACCCCCAGCTCAGGTTTTCTCCATACAAAGAAGTTTCTGACAACCCCATATAGATACCATTCAACTGCATCCGATAACCGCTGCCCGTTGAATACAGATCATCACTACTCACCTGATTATCAGGTTTTACATCGAACCAATCTTCACATGACATGAAGGTGATGATACTTATAAGAAATAATATATATTTTACTCTTTTCATATTTTGCAACTTTTAATCCATCGATCAGAAACCAATATTTAAAGTGAAGTTCACTGAATTCGCATAAGGATAATTCGTTCCCCGCTCTGTCTTCACCGTAGAGAGTCTCCAAATATCTGTCGTTCCCACAGAGAACCGCAACATATTGATACCATATTTCTGCAATTTTTCTCCCGAGAAATCATACTCCAATGTCAAGGAATTCCATTTCAATTCATTATCACGCTGCATAAAACGAGAAGTAGGTTTCGTATCGACTTCACGATCTTTTATATCCTTATACATGGTGATATCACCGGGATTTTGCCAACGCAATTCCATGGCTCGCTTATCCACATTCTTTTTGAAATCGGCATTTTCGACTTTCGATATCAATGTAGTATTGTAAAAATCTCCTCCGAACTTATAAGTAAAGGCCGTAAACAAAGAGAATCCTTTATACCTGAAGTTAAGACCGAACGAACCGTCCGCTTTCGGCGTTTTGTCTCCAATAACACTCATCTCCGTGGCTTTCCATTCGTACCCCACAGTCCCGTCTTTGTAAACATAAAGTTCTTTACCCGTCGCCGGATCGATACCCAAGGATTTCATTCCGTAAACGGCCGTCGTGGATTGTCCCTCTTCATATTTGGTCAATACACGGGTTACATCGTTCTCCTGATCCGAATAGTATTCGTTTACCTTATCATTATAAGCCTTCAAAGCATCCGAGATCTTCTTAATCTTATTCGTCACATGAGCCAAATTGGCAAATACGGCCAAATAGAGATCTTGACGATTAATGATGTTACTTCTCAATTCTACCTCGAAACCTTTATTCTCGGTTTTACCCACATTACTGGTGTAAGTACTGAAACCGGTTGAAGAAGGTAGCGTAACATTATCCACCAATCCGTTGGTAATCTTTATATAGTAAGAAGGATGGATGTAAATAAGATCATTTAAAATTCCCAATTCGAGACCGACATCAAACAATTTTGTTTTTTGCCACTCCAAGTCCGTGTTACCTCTCGTGCTCATCAAAGACGCTCCAGGACCTGTTGCATACCAACGAGAAATATCAATCTCGTGCATCGGAATCGCTGCATATGAAGGGAAGTTCAAGGATCCCTCGGTTCCGTAAGATCCGCGAAGTTTCAACTTAGAAATAACGGAATTTTTCATAAACGGATAATTGTGAATATTGATACCGGCACCGAATGCCCAGAAAGGCGCGAAACGACGATCGGAACCGTATTCGGAAGAACCGTCCATCTTAACAGAGACATCCCCCAGATAGATATCATTATAAGAATAATTAAACATCAAGGTAAAACCGAGCGTTCTTCTCTTCTCATCGCTTGAAGTCGGCTTATCCACCACCTCTTTAGCAAAACTGATAGAGGTAAATTCCCCGGAAGGGAATCCCCTGTAAACAGCTGCATTGTTCTCCCTTTTGGAAGTTGAAACGTCCATTGCGGCGGAAAGATTCATATTATGTTTACCTACCAACTCATTATAAGTTAAAGAAACACGCCCCTGCCATGAAACATCATCGCCGTCGGTGCGACTTAATTGCCCTTGCAAAGACATATCGTCGCCCGCTTCTCTTTCGCTATACAAAGACTCCGGATGGGTGAATTTATCTCCCCTGTCTCTCCTCTGATTTATCTGCAATCTTCCTTCCAATTGAAGTGTAGGATAGATATACCATCTGATACTGAATTGTTCGGTCAACTCGTTGTATTTAGACTTGTCATAGTTTCCTATATTCGCTTCATACAAAGGATTCGGATTAAAACGATCTGAATGTAAGTCAAAATCCTTCAATGACTTCACATACTTTCCGTCAGCATCTTTATACTCGAGATAAGGCAATAAGGTCGTATAATCGGAAAAATTTCCATAGGGAGATTCATGACTTTTCACGACACCATACCTGATCAAATTGGAGACCTGTACCTTTTCCGTCAAATAGCGGAAATCAAAAGAGACGTCGAGCCCTTGTCTGTAAGAACCCTTCATCGCCCCCTTCTGATCATCAAAAGCAAAATTAAGTCCGTATCTCATCTCTTTAGAACCGCCTTCCACCGTCAAACTATGAGTATGGTTGAAATTGTTTCTTAAAGGCTTACTCAACCAATAGGTATCGACGCCGCGGGCTAAAAGTTTCATTTTCTCGTTATACAAAGTTCGAGAAACGGGATCCGTAAAGTCGTACAAACCAGCAGCTTTTTCAGCCTCCACTTTTTCCTCGGCGTTCATCAGATTATAACCGTGCAAATTAGGCATTTCCAAAATACCCGTCATATTATAGGTAAATTGAACTTCTCCGGCTTTAGGAGCTACTGTCGTGATAACAACAACACCGTTAGCGGCTTCAGCTCCGTATCGCGCCGTGGCTGCCGCATCTTTCAAAATAGTCATACTTTCGATACGGTTCGGATCCATATCGTATACGCGCTCGATCGATACCTTAAATCCATCCATGATGAAAAGAGGCAGATTCGGATTATTACGCAATACCGATTTGGATACACTGCTCCGATCCAAATCTTTCACACCGATACTGGCCTGGCCGCGGAGCCGTACTTCCGGCAAAGCATTCGGGTCCGAACCCCATAAATTATTATCTATGATCCGGAAAGAGGGATCGAAAACCTGCAAAGCGGCAACGGCATTCGTCTTGGAAACCTTCAAAAGCTCTTCGCGAGTCACACTCACCGCATTCCCCGTAAAAGCGGACCTCCGAATATTACCGTACCCGGTAACAATAACTTCTTCCACCTGTTTTACCTCGAGCTCCATCTTAACTATAACCTCTTTTTGAAAATCCGTAACGGTTACCTCTTTGGTAATCATTCCCACGAAACTTACCAACAGACGAACCGTATCCTTCCTGGGAAGAGACAAACTAAAGTTTCCATCTACATCGGAGGTTACCCCCAAATGGGTTCCTTTGACAACAATCGCAGCACCGGGCAGAGGCTGATCTTTCTCGTCGAAAATTTTTCCACGAATAGTAACCTGTTCCAAAACGGCAGTTTTCGACTGTCTTTTTTGAATAACAATCACGTTTCGGGTAATAACGAAAGTGTATTCCGTATCCTTTAAACACACTTCGAGAATTTCAGAAACCGGGGCATTCTCAAAAGAACGCGTAATCAAAGGAATCTTTTTCATCTCCTCATTATTACACATGTAATCGTAATTGGTGTTTTCTTTAATGTAATCCAACACCTGCATAAACGTTGACTTCTCGAATTCCACGGTTAACTTAGGCTCTGTCGATGACTGTGCCCGACAAATTGCGAACCCGAACACTTGAAGCAAGATAAAAAGAGATAAGATCCTACTTATCTTTTTTCCCATCATCAATAAGTTTGACTTCTTTTTTTTCATGTAGATTAGTTTTAAATTACTAAAAATGAAACCCGCCTTCCATTCGTTTGCCTCCTTTTATGCGGGTTTCACCGCTGTTTGTAGATTGGTTGTAGAATTTGCCGAAAATTGATATTAGATTTTTCAACTAATTATTATATATTTTTATTTTACAATATGAATTTTAATTAAAAAACTACAGTTCAAAATATAAATTCCCCTTTTAGATATCTCCTGACTCTATCAATTAACTAATTACCAATAAATTTAAATATGCTTTAACTCTTTTACACTAATCACACCGTTATGTAATGTAAATTCTATATCCGTAGTATAATTTAAAAATTCATCCAATAACTCCTGTAACGAAATATTATTCGGAGGTGTCCCCGTAAAACGCGATTCCCGTAAAGAAGGTTTCTCAAACAGAACTTCCACGTCATACCATCGACAAATTTTTCTCATAATCATTTCCAAGGTCTCTCCTTCGAAATTGAACTTACGCTCCATCCATGATATCACATTTTTTGTATTTACACGACGTACATTTATCTCGTTGGCAACAGAAAGAGAGAGCTGTTCCCCGGGCATCAATTGTAAAGAGGTATCTCCGGTACACATCCTTACCTTACCGGATAGTAAGGTTACCCGCGATTCGTGTTCATTCTCATAATTCATCACATCGAATGAAGTTCCCAACACCTCCACGAAGAAATTATTTCCTTTTACGATAAAAGGTCTCTCCTCATCTCTATTAACCTCGAAATAGGCTTCCCCCTCTATATAGATCTCCCGCCTATTTCCAGCAAAAAACCTCGGGTATTTTATCACGGTCTCCGCATTCAGATACACTTTCGTACTGTCTTCCAAAACGATGTTGAATACACACCCTTTGGGAACGATTAAAGTATGATAGGTCATAGAATCGACCAACGTATCCCGCTTCACCCGAGTATAATCTAAAGTCTGTATACCCGTCATGAAAGAAACTCCTAACGTATCCAATTTTTTAGCTTCTGCTTCTCCCGATAAAGCAATCATGGAATCATTGTCTAAAATCAAACGGATTCTATTCCGGTCTATAGGTTCCATCGACGGAACTTTTGCGACGCTTCCGTCAACCGGTAAGAATCCTTGATGAATAAATATCCACGAAGCCATGATCAAACATGCGAAACAAGCCGCGTAAGCAAACATTCGGGACATAGACCTCTGTTTTTTCGTCGTTTTTTTACTCTTGCGTACCCGCTCCAAAAACAACAAAAAATCTCCTGTCGTATCGTATTTTTCATACTCCTTGAAACGCCCCATCAAAATGCGGTCATTCTCCAACTCACTTTTCAATTCCGCCCACTCTTCCTTTTTCAATAACTCTTCCAACTCTCGTCTTTCCGCTAACGTTAGTGTTCCAGCCCAGGACTTAAGAATCAACTCTATATATCGCTTTTCTTCCTTCATATCAATTATAGAATACTTAAATCTTTACTCGGTATTACTCTTTTTTTTCAAAAAATCAGAGTTCGTATTCCATTTTCACATTTATTAAACAATCACGTAAATACTTTATACTTCTATTTTTCTGAACTTTCACCGTATTAATACTAATTCCCAATTTATTTGCGATCTCTTTTCCCGAAAAACCATTTATACTCAACTCAACAATCTTTCTTCGCATCCGAGGTAAAGTTCTTATATGCATATACAACAATCTCGTAACTTCTTCCCGCACGACTCTGATTGAAAAATCATGATCATCCTCCTCTTCTTCGTTCTTTATCAATTTATCTAAAATCCGTTCCCGCGTTTTTTTATTCCTTATGTAGATCAAAGAATTATTGTGTAGAGACTTATACAAATAGCTTAATAACTCTGCCGAGGTTGAGAAATGAGCATCCGAATTCCATATGCCCACCATCAACTCCTGCACAATATCTTTAGCCGTATCCATATCGGACACGAAGGATTCCGTATAGGTACACAAAGCCGCATAACAGGCTGCATACAATTGCTCCCAGCTACGTTCATCCTTCCTGTTAATCCCTTCCAAAATGCTTTCTAATCTTATCATTGTTGGAATCCCCCCTTTAATTATTATAGCACACTTTAAATTTAAAATCAACGTACATTTCCCTACCCCTATCAAAAAACCATCGATTTTTAATGATACGGGACAGATTGTTATAAAAATTTTAAACTATTGATTCTTAGAATCAAGAACTTTCAAAACAAGAGTATTAAAGGCTTTTCAAGGATCATAATTAATTGATCGTTTTTTGTAACGAAAAAAACACCTACAAGCACTCACTTACCCTTTACTAATTAAATAATACGTATGTATCCTTTTGGTATTATCGATTTAACAAATCTTTTTGTTAAAACTTATCACGCATACATTCACCTCCACTTTAAACGATTCCGAAAGACAATAATAATTATAAAATTATGAACCTCATTTCCCTCTTCTTAATTATTATATTTTTTTATATTAATCAAAAAAACATGGTGTCGCCAAACGACACCATGAAAATATAAGAAACTAAACCTACCGGCTCCTTCTTCTGATCCAGACCAAAAGAGCTAACAGTAATATCAATCCGGGGATTACCCAGGTAAAAGCGACTTTAGTAATCTTAGCACCTTCCTTTCCCAAAAAGATATCGTTATCTATGGGAAGAGGACGGCGAACATCAACCGGAGCTTCCCCATCCGATAACCAATGGAAAGACCCTAAAATAATATAATAATTCTCAGCGCGTATCTCCTCTCTTCTCTTAAATAACTCTATGTTACTGATACAATCAGCATCTCCCAACACGACAATCTTCTGTTCCTTTTCACCGATCTTCCGGGATAGGGCTAAAGCCGTTACATAACGTTGCTCTCTCTCTCCGACCGCCGGATTCAATTTTACCGTATCATCTATAAAATTAGTCGTTTCCAATTCATTCCATACGCCTGTCGAATCGGTCACTAAAAGAGGTGTTACCGTAAACCCTTTATCGGTAGCATATTCCAGTCCCATACATCCCGGCATTGTGGCACAGGAGTTCCATTTGGCCATCCCTTTAAAATAATAAGACAACTCCCATGATTCCGGAGTCGGTCTGCTCAACACCATATCCGGAGAATAATTTTCCGAGGGTTGTACCAATACTCCGTTCACGAAAGAAACTCCCAGAGGTTCGACCAACGAATTCATATACCTTTGATATCCGTTCTCCCCGATAAGTACCAGATTTCCCCCCCTCTCGATATAACGATCCAGCTTTTCTCTCTCCTCATCCGTCAACTCCTTCCTCATATCGGCAATCACCAAGATCTTAATGACGGCAGGTATTTCTCCGGTAAGTTCGACCTCTTGCACATCGAATCCCTGATTAACCAAAGCCTGACGGAACCATTTATCCTGAGCGAAACGAATATAATCCCGGTCTCCTTCCCGGTTAATATTCCGTTCTCCATGTCCCGTTAAAAATCCCACGGTAGGCAACTCCATTACCATACGCTTGAATGCGGCAGAAATCTCCGCTTCACCGGGATCCCTGAACATATCATTGTAAAGGCGTAAAAACATTTTTTCTCCGCTCTCCCGCTCTATTTGCCGAACAAAATAGTTACCCTCCGGACGTAAATCGATCACGCTTCTGATCTGTTCAGGCGATAAATACCTGGAAAACTTCAACTTATGAATTCCTGCAAACCTTCTGGCCCGATCTTCAAAAGAGAGTTCCGGGTAAAAGTTTTCCATTTGCTTATTTACAACCGTATCATAATAATAGACGTATTTCAATTTAATCTCCGGCTTGAAACGTATGTATCTCCAGAAAGAGTATTTATCGGAATTCACGTACTGGGGCAATGCCTTCATGTAATCCCGGTCCATCAGATTATTATAAGTGGTAATCGTCAATCCCCCTTTCAAAAGTTTCACGATCTCCTGACTATGGGGAGTCAGCGTATTGCCCTTCTCCCGGGAAACATCCACGAACCCCATCAAACGGGGACGGGAACTTAAATAGCCCACGCAAGCAATAATTAAAAATACTCCCGCGTATTTCATGGCATTTTTTCCCCACGATACGTGTTTAACCCGGGAAGAGAGACGTATGATCGCAAAAGTGACGAACATGGCAGGAACCATAATAAAGTAGATAAGGTCCTCGCTACAAATTAATCCCCCGATAAGCCCGCCTGTCCGACCGCGAATAGACAACCAGAAAGTCACATCCCGCACAAACGCAATCTCTTGCCACATCTGGTTGATATAATTCAGGAAAGACAAGATGGTCAGCGTACCGATAGCAGCGATAATCTGGTAGGAAGAGACTGACGACATAAAAAGTCCGATAGCCGCATAAGTACATATCAACAAATAAATGCCAAAAATTCCCGAGAGAATGGTCAACACATCGACATTCTCGACAAAACACAAAAGAAAAAGCAGGTAGACTAAAAAAATACCTACCAATACCAAAGCAAATATCATCATGGAAAGATATTTCCCTAAAATAATCTGAGCGTTGGTCATGGGAGAAGAGTGCAATAATTTCATGGTTCCGCCAGCCAGATCACGACTCACCAATCCCATGGTCAAAATAGGAATATACAGGAAAAGATATTCCTGCATCGAATAAAGTACCTGAACGAAAATATTCGTACTGACGCCCATCAATTTCCACCCCATCGTCTTTTCCAAAACCATCCGCGAAACTCCTTCGGAAAAAACCAAACCCGATTGAAAGGTAAAAATTATAAGAATCAACCAGGCTACAGGCGAGTAAAATAACATCTGCAACTCGGTTTTTGCGATTTTCATTATCATTTTCATCACATCAAAACATAAATAATTAACAAATTACCGGCCTTTCCGGCGTATCCAAATAATCATACCGGCAATAGCCAGCAAAGCCGGTAATATTCCCATGAATAGAACGCTCAAAAACTCCATGCCGTCTTCACTCACGAAAAGGTAGTCATCGATTAACTCCGGATAAGTTATTCTCACCGGAACCTCTTCATAGGAAAGCCAATAAAAAGCTGACCGCACTAAAGTATAATTCATGGCAGGTACGCCTTTTCGCCCCGAAGCGAACTCTCCGTTGCTGATACAATCGGAATCCCCCACGACAACCACCCGCTGCTCCTTATCGTTCACCTGGCGGGTTAAAGCCATTACCGTAATAAAGGGTCCCATCCTATCCCCGGATAAGGAATCATAGGTAATCGTCCCTTCAATAAAATTTTTCGTTCCGACTTCATTCCAACACCCGACCGTATCGCTGACCAAAATAGGAATCATGGAGTACCCCTTATCCGGCGTATAAGTCAACCCCGCACTCCCGGGCATCGCCACACACCCCTCCCTCTCTCTCATGTACGCCAACCCATCCCACAAAGCGATTCCGGCATCCGTAGGAATACTTTGAATTAAATCCGCTTGATAAACCTCTGACGGTCGTACCAATCTTCCGGACATAAACTGAACTCCAAAAGATTCCGCCACAGGATTCATCCGATCTTGTGCTGTCGGCTCTCCCAAAATCAATAAATTTCCCCCTCTTTCGATATAACGATCCAGACAGGCCTTTTCCGCCGAAGTCAAAGCCGACCTCAACTCAGAAATAACCAAAATATCTATTTCGACAGGAATCTCCTTTTCCAATGTTACCTCTTCTACGTCAAATCCTTGATTTATCAAAGCCGACATAAAACTCTTATCACTTGAGAAACGCTTGTATTCCCGATCTCCCTCCTTATGTATGCTTCGCTCCCCGTGTCCTTTCAGAAATCCGACATGAGGCAATCTCATGACCAAGCGTTTGATTGCAGCAGAAATCTCAGCTTCCCCGGGTCCCATCCTGAAACCGCCGAAATCGTAAAAACGCAAAAAAGTTTTTTGTCCGTTTTCCCGTTCCACGACCCGTACGGTCCGATTTCCCTCTTCACTCAAATCCTCTATATCCTGCATCTCTTCAGGCGAACGGAACTTCGAAAAATTCAACTCCAACTGATCACACAACCTTTCCGCTCTCTCTTTATCCTTCAAATCCGGAAAACGCTGATCCAACTCCTCATTATTCGCATCAGCATAGAAATAAACGTATTTCAATTTCATTTCCGGCTTGAAACGAACAAACTCGCGGAATTCCCGTTTGTCGCTATTTATTCTTCCGGGTAAGGTCGACCAGAAATCCTTATCCAAAATATTCGTATAAGTCGTAATCGTGAGCCCGCCTTCCGCTCTGGCAACGATATCCTGACTGGCAACCGATAACGAATTTCGTTTAGTCCGGGTGGCATCGTAATAAGACATTAATTTCGGCCGGGAACTGAGGTAACCTACCAGCATGACAAAAATCAATGCCCCGACATAGGCTCCCCAACGTACGGACCAACGACTCCTTTGTACCCGGTAACGTATATGAAGGGTAGCCCAAGTGAGGAATAAAGCGATAACGACTAAAAAGTAAATCACATCCTCACTGCATATCAAGCCCCGGATAAACTCTTCCGTCCGTCCCCTAATAGATAACCAGTAGGTAAGATCCCGTATAAATTCCATATCTTGCCATACCATGCCTACATAATTCAACACGGATAAAACGCCTAACGTGCCCAAAGCCGCCACGACCTGATAGGAAGTAATACTGGACATGAAAACACCGATAGCCGCATAAGCGCCCAACAACAAAAACAACCCCAATAATCCGGACAACACGTAAGGAAGATCCATCGAACGGATCGTACAAAGTCCCAAAACGGTATAAAACACCAATACTCCCATCATAGCCAGACCGAAGACCATTACTCCCAAGTATTTACCCAATATGATCTGACTGTTACGCAATGGAGACGAGTGTAACAATTTAATCGTGCCGCCCCCCAAATCCCGGCTTACGACTCCCATCGTCAACAAAGGGATGTAGAGATAAAGATAACTTTGCACGACAGTGAATATTTTCCCGAATAAAAAAGTTTTACCTCCGCCGGTATAGCCCATGGCTTGATAACGGACCGTCTCCTCAAACAAAGCAGAAGCGACCATACCGACCTGAAAAGTAAAAATAACCAGAATCAGCCAAGCCACAGGAGAATAAAACAAAGACTGCAATTCAGTCTTGGCTATTTTAAATATCATCTTCATACGCAATCTCTTTATTTTTTACTTTTGGTAGATAATTCGGCAAAAATGTTATCCAACGAACTCTTTTCCATTCGGATTTCCAATAATTGCCAATCATTAGCCACACTGGCTTGGACGACATGAGAAATGGCCTCTCTCGCATCCGTAAATTGAATACGATAATTGATACCTCCCAAATGCTCCGCACCGACCACTCCCGGAAGAGATTTTAAATCCTCCACGTCGGGCGTAGAAGCCAAAGAAGTAAATATACTGCTGGGCACGATATAATTATCAAACTCTTCCACGGTTCCGGCAAAGACCACTTGCCCCTCTTCTATCATCCGTATATAGTCACAGGTAGCCTGTACCTCGGGCAGAATATGAGTAGAAAGAATAATCGTTCTGTCTTCCGCTATCTCTTTTATCAAATGGCGAATCTCCACGATTTGATTCGGATCCAACCCGTTGGTAGGTTCATCCAATACCACAAATGCAGGATCATGAATGATAGCTTGCGCAATACCTATTCTCTGTTGATAACCGCCGGAAAGATTACGGATCAAACGCTTACTGAAATGAGTCAATCCGCAACGCCCCATTACACTCTTCACCGCCGTGGCCACTTCACTATCCGGAATTCTTCGGATATTAGCCGTAAACGTCAAAAACTCCTCTACAGTCAAATCATTATACAACGGAGGTTTCTGAGGTAGGAATCCGATATATCTCTTCGCCTCTACCGGATTTTCCCGCATACTTATTCCTTTAATGTAAATCTCTCCCTCCGTCTGCTTCAAAACCCCACACATAATATTCATCGTGGTAGACTTCCCGGCTCCGTTAGAACCCAACAAACCGTAAATACCATTACGGGTTATCTCGAAATTAATGTCTCGAATAGCCCATTGTACACTATAACGATGGGACAAATGTTCCACCTTCACAATTGATTCTTCCATATAAACATAGTTTTGAATAAATGACTTTATCTTTTTACCACGTATATAGAATACTCAAAATCGTTGTTGGTACTATTGTTCCTAAAGAATTTTTAAAATAAGCTACAAAGATTCGCTCTCCCTGAATATCGAGGTTCCCAAGTTGAATGTAGTCGCAATAAAAATTTCCCGTAGTCCGTACAGGTATAAACGAATTGTTATAAAAATTAAAGGCGAGCCCGTTTTATCAAAGGAATTTCAAAGACAGCTCCATCCTTGGAAAGTTCGGTATCAGGAAAAACGATACGAGCTTGTTCCAATAAAGGAGAAGGATCAATGTAACGGGATGAAAAATGTCCTAACAAAAGCCGTTTGGCCCCGGCCAGCACGGCCATTCGAGCTGCCTGGGTCGCCGTACTGTGGTAAGTCGCCTTCGCCAGATCCGCGTACTCGTCTCCATACGTGGCATCGTGATATAGAAGATCGACACCTCGCACGTATTCGGCAAAAGTTTCCCGGAAAAGAGTATCCGTCATATAGGCATAAGAACGAGGTGCCGGCGGAGGCGCCGTAAGACGTTCGTTAGGAATAATCTCTCCTTCAGGAGTTATAAAATCCTCTCCCTCTTTTAACCGATGCATAAAAGCCACCGGAACCTGAAAAGCCTCTGCCATCTCCCGACAGATACTTCTCTGCCTCTCTTTCTCGGCAAACAGAAAACCGTTTACCGGAGCTTCATACCGATGTTTTAATGGAAAAGAGCGAACGGTAACCAACTTGTCCTCGTATATCAATTCCGGCTCCCGTCCCAAATGATGAAAGATCAGGGGATAATTTAAGCGGGAGTTCATGAGTTTCAATTGAAATTCAATTATCTCCTGTAATCGCTTGTCGGCATAGACATGTAACTCGCCCCTGCGGTTTTGCATGGAAAAAGTAGATAACAGCCCAATCAGACCGAAAAAATGATCTCCGTGCAAATGAGAAATAAAAATACGATTGATCTTATTGTAAGGCACTTTAAAACGCCGGAGCTGATGTTGGGTACCTTCACCGCAATCTATAAGAAAGTACCGCTCAAGCACATTAAGTACTTGAGCGGCAGCATTTCTTTGAAGAGTGGGCACGGCAGAACCGCACCCCAATATGGTTAATTCAAATTTCACGAATCAATTACGCCTCTTCGTTTTTAGCTTCTTCTTCAGCTTTCGCCTCCATTTGATCTTTCAAAGCAGCCAACTCGGTGATATCTCCCAAAGTCGTTTTTTCCAACTTCTCTTTCACTTTCTTAACGGCTTTTTTCGTGGTTTGAGCTTCGTCTTTTCTCTTGGCCGATTCTACGGCTTTTTGCTCATCCTCAAAAATACGGGAATGAGAGAGAATAATCCGTTTGGCACCCTTGTTGAACTCAATTACCTTGAACGGCAATTTTTCATCTACCTGAGCCTGAGATCCGTCTTCTTTTACTAAATGACGTGGAGTGGCGAAACCTTCCACACCGTAAGGCAATGCGATAACCGCCCCCTTATCGAAAATTTCAGTAATCGTTCCTTCATGAATGGAATCAACGGTAAAGATAGTCTCGAATACATCCCAAGGATTCTCTTCCAATTGTTTGTGTCCCAAACTCAACCTTCTGTTCTCCTTGTCTATTTCAAGAACGACCACATCGATTTCAGCCCCGATCTGAGTAAATTCTGCCGGATGTTTCACTTTCTTCGTCCAAGAAAGATCAGAGATATGGATCAGTCCGTCTACACCCTCTTCAATTTCTACGAATACCCCGAAGTTAGTGAAGTTACGAACAATAGCTTTATGTTTTGTTCCCACGGCATACTTCTCTTCGATATTTTGCCAAGGATCGTTTTTCAACTGTTTGATACCCAAAGACATCTTTCTTTCATCACGATCCAAGGTAAGAATAACAGCTTCTACCTCGTCACCCACTTTCATGAAATCTTGAGCAGAACGCAGATGTTGAGACCAAGACATTTCCGATACGTGAATCAAACCTTCTACACCCGCAGCAATCTCTACGAAAGCTCCGTAATCCGCCATAACAACGACCTTACCCTTCACGCGGTCACCGACCTTCAGGTCCGCATTCAAAGCATCCCACGGATGAGGAGTCAACTGTTTCAAACCTAAGGCGATACGTTTCTTCTCATCATCGAAGTCAAGGATAACCACATTCAACTTCTGATCCAATTGAACGATCTCATTCGGATGGTTTACGCGCCCCCAAGAAAGGTCCGTAATATGGATCAATCCGTCCACACCGCCCAAGTCGATGAATACTCCGTAAGAGGTAATATTCTTAACAGTACCTTCAAGTACCTGTCCTTTCTCCAATTTAGAAATAATATCCTTCTTCTGTTGTTCCAACTCAGCCTCAATAAGAGCTTTATGAGAAACAACAACGTTTTTGAATTCCTGATTGATTTTAACCACTTTGAATTCCATGGTCTTACCAACGTATACATCGTAATCGCGAATCGGTTTCACGTCGATCTGAGATCCCGGCAAGAAAGCCTCAATACCGAATACATCCACGATCATACCACCCTTCGTACGACATTTTACAAAGCCCTTGATCACCTCATCGTTATCCAATGCCGAGTTCACACGATCCCAACTACGTAAAGCTCTCGCTTTTTTATGAGACAAGGTCAATTGGCCTTTTTTATCTTCCTGAGTTTCAACGTATACTTCTACCTTGTCACCCACCTTCAATTCCGGATTGTAACGGAATTCATTCAACGAAATAATACCGTCTGACTTGTAACCGATGTTTACTACAACCTCTCTCTTGTTCATAGAGATAACAGTACCCTCAACTACCTCTTTTTCTACCACGGAAGAAAGAGTGTCGGCGTATTTTTTTGCTAATTCTTCTTTTTCTGATGCAGAAATCACATCATCATTCGCATAAGCCTCCCAATCAAAATCCTCGTCAGCCTCAGCAGTTGCCACTGCCGGCGCCGTTTTTTTTACTTCTTCTTTTGCAAGTTCTACTTGCATTTCTTTTTGTTCTTCTGTCATGATTAATTCTTTCTCTGCTAATAAATTAGACATTATGTTTTCTAATAACGGGCGCAAAAATACAAATAAATCTTTAGCTTACAATGAATTTTACAAAAAAGTGGTACTCGAAAACACGATTTTATCCGTTCTCAACCGTACTGTTTCAAATTTGCAATTTAAATATTATTTACTATCTTCGAAAAAATTTAGAATCGTTGGCCTTAATATTAACTAAAAATTAAACCACCATGAAAACAATTTTAATGATTTTTTTAACGGCATTTATCTATCTCCCAAGTTTAGCCGGTAGTGTTAAAGTCGTAATTAAAGCCCCAAACGGAGAAGCAATTGAAGGAGCCTCCGTTGAATTGATAGATGTCAAAACAGGAAATACGGTTGCAACGGCAAGTACCGCCGCGGACGGTACATGCGAATTTAACATACCCGTTATGGGGAAAGAGTATAAACTGAGAATCTCATTCATCGGCTATAAAACGACAGAAACAGCCATATTCGTACCCAACGCCGGTAGTGCCACGTTCACCATCACCCTACGTGAAGATACGACAGAAACTACCGATTGGGTTGCTAATTTTCCGGAAACGAACTCAATACACATTCCAGCGAAAGGAATTGGTACCACTTCATTTCTATTAAAAGCTTATTAATTGACACGAACATGTTCTGTTCATGATAAACATCCGGCATATCCGGACCGTGACTCGAATTAAATTTAAAACGACTTGGATGAGATATTATTTTTAAATTTCAATAATCGTAATACTGGTAGGAATCATATATTTATTGTTTGTGACCACTCCTTTACGGAAACCTGTCTTTTTATTTTTTTAATCGTTTAGCGTTATTTTCATTGTTGTAGGGGATACCCAAACAGACAAATCGATTCACTGGAGGCTATCTGTACCGCCCTACAAACAATAACGGTATCTATTCGGGAATATCATTGGAATCATGATACGTACATTTCATTAAGCCTGATAGTTATTACCATCGGGCTATTTATTCATCGGCCAGCGATTCTTCATTTCAACTCGTTATTCATTCTGTTTTTTCACGCCAACCTTACACCCGTTTTCCTTCTCGGGTTCATTATATACGATAAAACCCTCAATACAGACAAGGCGGATTCACTCGGAAGACTCATCTTCCTCCAGCAAATCCGGACGCAATAACTTGGTTCGCTCGTATGCCTGCTCCTCCTGCCATTTGTCGATTAACGCGTGATTACCTGAAAGCAAGACCTCCGGAGCCTTCCATCCGTTAAAATCCGCCGGACGGGTATAAACAGGAGGTGCCAATAAATTGTCCTGAAACGAATCGCTCAATGCCGAACTCTCGTCATTCATAGCCCCGGGAATCAAACGAACAATGGCATCGGTCATGATACAGGCAGGTAATTCCCCACCCGTCAACACATAGTCACCGACAGATATTTCCCTGGTAATCAAATAATCCCGGATTCGTTGATCTACCCCTTTATAATGTCCGCAAAGAATCATAATATTCTCCTTTAACGACAATTCATTAGCCATTCGTTGATTAAATGTCGGAGCATCGGGAGCCGTATAGATAATCTCGTCATACTGACGTTGGGAGGTCAACTCCCGAATGCAATCAAAAACCGGTTGAATCATCATAACCAATCCCGCGTCTCCCCCGAACGAGTAATCATCCACCTTCCGATGTTTGTCTCTTGACCAATCCCGGATATTATGGATAAAAATTTCCACAATTCCCTTCTCTTTCGCCCGCTTAATAATGGAATGATTTAACGGACTCTCCATTAATTCCGGTACTACACTTAAAATATCTATACGCATACATTAATAATATTGAACGTTGAAAACAGCCTTCCATTTCGAGGCAAATATACGGAGAAAGTCATAGACTCTAAAGAACCTATTCCAACAAATACCCTCCTCAAAAAAATCGCTCTATAAGTTACCATCGTCCTCCCCTTGAATATTGACAGAAAACTACTCCCTACAAAAATTTCGATTCCGACATCGAAGCCATTAGTACGCAAAGAAACAGAAACAATAAACTACGTAAATGTAATTATATACCTTCGAGATACCACCTGTTTCAAAATATCACATACCGTCGACTTCCTATAACGGGACTTTCCTCGCGGACCGATTTCTTAGATAAAAAAACAGGAACCGCTATCCGGCTCCTGTTCCGTATTTCATTTCAAATAATCTTCAAAATAATTCGTCACTTTTTGCATCAAATGAATCCGGTCCCGGCCCCGTACATTGTGTTCGGCACACGGGTAAGGAAAATAATCCACCTGTACGTTATTTTTAATACACTCCCGGATAAAGCTCAAACTATGCTCCCACACAACTACCGGATCGACCGCTCCTTGGCAAATCAATAATTTTCCCTTTAAATCTTTCGCTTTATGAATAAGACTTACCTTCTCATAGCCTTCCGGATTCTCTTGAGGGCTATCCATATAACGTTCTCCGTACATCACTTCATACCACTTCCAATCGATAACGGGACCTCCGGCCACTGCTACCTTATAGATATCCGGATAATTGGTAATCAACGATATAGTCATAAATCCTCCGTAACTCCATCCGTGAACACCGATACGATCCGAATCCACCCACGGCTGAGAAGTCAGGAATTTAATTCCCTCTATCTGATCGGCCATCTCTTGTTGCCCGCATTGCCGATGGATGATATCCTCAAACGCTTTTCCCCGGTTAGGTGTTCCGTGATTATCCAATATAAACACCACGTATCCCCGTTGGGCCATATACATCTCCCACATACTCAAAGAGGCATTCCAGGAATTCTTAACCAGCTGCAGATGCGGCCCTCCATACACATAATGGATCACCGGATATCTCTTATTCGGATCGAAATCGATCGGTTTGATCAAACGATAGTACAGATCACTTCCGTCAGCCGCTTTTATCTTACCCAGAGTAATATCTCCGAATTTATAGTCCTTCACCGGATTTTCGGCCGTCAAAATACGACGCATCTGTTTCCCGTTATTAGCTACCAAATCAATGATCCGGGGAACATATTGGCTGCTGTAATTATCCACGAAATAGGAGCAGTCGCTACTCATGTTAATCATGTGCCATCCTTCGGCGGAAGTCAAACGACTTCTTTTTCCGCTTTTCAAATCCACCCGGAAAAGCTGTTTCTCAACCGGGGAGATCTCGGACGAAAGATAGTATGCATATTTGCCCGCCTTATCCATAGCGACAAACTCTACATCAGCTTCCACCGGAGTCAAACGTTTAAGTAATTTTCCGTTCCCGTCATGCAGATAAAGATTAAAATAACCGTCCCGGTTATTCGTCCGGAAAATAAAACGATCCGAACCGTTGACAAAATGCAATTTATCCTGCGGCTCCACGTAAGTATCCGATTTTTCCTCGAACAGAGTCGCTATCAATTTACCTGTTGACGCATCGTATTTATTCAAGCGCATATGATTCTGTCCCCGATTCAAGACCTGCACGTAAATGGCATCCCCTCGGGGGCTCCATGTAATATTAGTCAGATATTGTTCCCTACCAAAATCATCCGCATTCAAAAACACGATACGTTGGGAAGCCATATCGTATATACCTAAACTTACCTGCTCCGATTTCATTCCGGCCATCGGGTATTTAATCTCACGTAACGTACCCGTACGGCTCTCGATATCCAACAAGGGAAAAGAGGTTACTTCACTCTCGTCTTTACGGTAAAAAGCCATTTTTTTTCCGTCAGGAGCCCAAAATATCCCCTCGTTAATATTAAATTCATTTCTGCTCACGAACTGCCCGTTCACGATATTCTTATCCTCATCCTCTGTCACGGCAAAACTATTTCCTCTCTTATCGACATAATAAAGATTATTATCCACCGTGTAGGCATAAGCCTCAGCCGGTGCACAATAAGTTATATTAGCAGCACCCTTGGGAAACACGACGGTATTTTTCAACCTTTTACCGACCACATCGATCTGGAACTCCTTACCTTGACGTCGAACGGCCAATGTCCGTTCATCCAACCAGGAGAACTGAGGAAATCCCTTCAATTCCGTTCCTAAAATCCGATTCAACTCCTCCGTTGTCAATACGACCCTTTTTTCTCCCGTGGCCGCATTTTCACTTATCAAATTTTTGTCGGAAAGATAAGTATAATTATTACTCTCTCCCTGCCACGCGATATATTTCGACTGCGGATAGAGGTGATATCCCACGATAGCCTCTTCCATTGTCAAAATTTTTTCCTGCGCAGCCAAACTTAACATCATACACAATCCCATTAAGGTTAACCCAATTTTTTTCATTTCTTACATTTTTAATAGCTTCGGATACAAAATCCGTTGCCGTTAACTGTTATTACTACTTATGATCTACAATACACGCAAAATTACTACTATTTCTGAATAATAAACTTATCCTGGTCTTCCAGTACGGGAAATCTCTTCCGAAATTCCCGTAAACCGACCAAATCGATATCCATCTGACGAATATCATCTTCGTAAGCCTCACATCGCACCAGCACCTCTCCCTTGGGAGAAACAATCGCAGAATCACCGGAATACTCCAATCCGTTCCCGTCTTTCCCGACACAATTCACACCTATTACATAACATTGATTCTCTATCGCTCTCGCCCGCAACAATATTTGCCACGCTTCCCGCCGGACGGCAGGCCAATTGGCCACGTAAACAGCCATATCGTACATTTCCGTATTCCGGCTCCACACCGGAAAACGCAAATCATAACATATGAAAGGTGCTATTTTCACCCCTTCGTATTCAATGAGCAATTTTTTATTTCCGGACGTAAAATGTTTGTCTTCTCCCCCCATGGTGAAACAATGACGCTTATCATACCACTCTACCTTCCCATCCGGAAAAACAGCCAATAAGCGATTATAAAAACGCTCCTCCTCGCGAAAGATAACCGATCCCATAATTAAAGCCTTCTTCCGGGAAGCCCATTCCAATAATTTCGAGAAAGTCTCTTCGTAGAAAGGAGCTATCTTCTCCTTGCCCTGCATGGTAAAACCGGAGGAAAACATCTCCGGCAAAACAATGATCTGCGCCCCCGATACACGCTCTAACCGCTCCTCAAAACAGCTCAAATTTTCAGGAACATCCTCCCATGCCAACCGGGCTTGTATAACAGCAATATTCACCTTTTCTCTCATAATCAATCGCCAGTAGAAAAATTCTCAGGATGACGAGGGTGAGCATCCTTATAGGTCGACATGATATAACGCAAATCGGCATCCGGATCATCCGACGGCTCAAAGCGGGTTCCCCACGTACAATACTTGTATTTGTAATCGATACGTCCTAAATAAACCGGAACCCCGGCTTGTTTAGCAATTACCAAAAAACCCTTTTTCCATTTTTTTCTTTTTTTTCGACTTCCTTCCGGAGTAATCGTCAAATACATGGTGTCTCGTTTCTTAAACTCCTCCACCATCTGCTCCACCAAATGGTTGTCCTTATTTCCCCGGTCTACCGGTATTACATGCATCGCACGCAATATCATTCCCAACGGAAAAAAGAAAAACTCCTTCTTCATCAATATAAACGTGGGTATCCCCTTACTCATAAAAGTTAACTTTCCCCAAATAAAATCCATAATAGAAGTATGAGGAACGGAAATAACCACGGCTTTCTTATCCTTCGGCAACTCTCCGACCATTTTCCAACCGAAAAGCATCATGATAAAACGAGCAATATATTTCATACCATTACCATTTATAAAACTAATCCCATGCAAAAATAAAACAAATCCCGGAGATAAAATCGATTTCTCCGGGATATAATCATTTTCGAGGCAAATCTCACTCTACCCTAACCCGTTTCACCGCATCAACGGCCAACACTTCTCCCGGTACAAACGAAGAGTCATGTCAGTTTTGATTTTTTCATTGTAAAGGTTGTTATTCAAAAAACTATTATTACCTTTGCCGAGCGAAAATTTAACCTCAGGGGTATGAAAAGCGGAATCATCCCACCCCATGGTATTAACTTTAATAATAAAAACAATGTACGCTATTGTAGAAATCGCAGGACAGCAGTTCAAAGTAGAAAAAGACCGTAAAGTCTATGTACACAGACTGGAAGCAGAAGAAGGCTCACAAGTAGAATTTGACAAAGTATACTTGGTGGAAAACGAAGGTCAGGTAAAAGTCGGAACTCCTATCGTGGAGGGAGCAAAGGTTACGGCCAAAGTACTATCCCACTTAAAAGGGGACAAGGTAATCGTTTTCAAAAAGAAAAGAAGAAAAGGTTACGCTAAAAAACAAGGTCATCGTCAATATTTGACTCAGCTTCAAATTGAAGAGATCAATGCTTAATTTATTTTGTAACTTCTAAAATTTTAATACGATATGGCACATAAAAAAGGAGTAGGTAGCTCTAAGAACGGTCGTGAATCTGAAAGTAAACGATTAGGAGTGAAGGTTTTTGGCGGACAGTTTGCCAAAGCCGGTAATATTATCGTTCGTCAAAGAGGAACCCAACATCACCCGGGATTAAACGTGGGCATGGGTAGAGATCATACTTTATTTGCTTTGATTGACGGAAACGTTGTTTTCACCAGAAAACAAGGAGATAAATCTTATGTCTCCATAGAACCTATTGCAGAATAAATAGAAAAATGCAAAATATTTAAACTCCTGCCTCTTAAAGACAGGAGTTTTTTTTATTTTTACAACCGCAAACAGGAGTTTCAGATCGATAACTCAATGATCGGAATCCAACGTAAATTATAAATCGAATCGATATGTTGAATTTAAAATTTATTCAAGAGAACAAAGAGACGGTTATTCGAAAATTAGCCGTTAAGAACTTTGATGCAAAGGAATTGGTGGAAAAAATCATATATCTCGATGATGCGAGAAAAAATCTTCAAAAAGAATCGGACGATAAGCTGGCAGAAATGAACACGATCTCCAAACAGATCGGTCTATTCATGAAAGAGGGGAAAAAAGCCGAAGCCGAGACGGCTAAAGCACAAACCACCCGCTTAAAGGAAGAGATTGCTGCTTTAACGGCGAGACACAGCGACACATTAGCAGAATTGAACGAATTTATCGTCAGACTCCCGAATCTTCCGCACGATTGTGTTCCTCCCGGTAAAAACGCGGACGATAACGTCATCGTGAAGATCAGCAATAATATCCCGACCCACGAGGAAGGCCAATTAGCTCATTGGGAGTTGGCAAAAAAATATCAATTGATAGATTTCGAGGTGGGCGTAAAAATCACGGGAGCCGGATTTCCTGTATACAAGGGATTAGGGGCCCGTTTACAAAGAGCATTAATCTATTTCTTTCTCGAAGAAAATACAAAAGCAGGATACGAAGAGGTCATGCCTCCTTTGGTCGTCAATGAAGATTCCGGGTTCGGAACCGGACAATTGCCGGACAAAGAGGGACAGATGTATTACGTTAACGAGGATCGCCTTTATCTTATCCCGACGGCGGAGGTTCCCGTTACCAACCTGTACCGTGACGTGATTCTGGATGCGGAACAATTGCCGATTAAAAATACCGCCTATACGGCTTGTTTTCGGCGGGAGGCCGGTTCTTACGGAAAGGACGTGCGCGGTCTGAACCGCCTGCACCAATTCGATAAGGTGGAAATCGTCCAGATTACTCGTCCGGAAGTATCCTACGAAGCCTTGGACGGTATGGTTAAACACGTGGAAAGTTTATTGATCCAATTAGGCCTTCCCTATCGGATCGTTCGTCTTTGTGGCGGAGATATGAGCTTTACCTCTGCTTTAACCTATGACTTCGAAGTTTATTCGAAAGCACAAGACCGCTGGTTAGAGGTAAGCTCCGTATCCAACTTCGAAGAGTTCCAAGCCAACCGTTTGAAATTACGGTTTAAAAACAAAGGAGACAAAAAGACAACGTTGGCGCATACTCTGAACGGCAGTTCGTTAGCCCTTCCCCGTATCGTGGCCGCTTTGTTGGAAAACAACCAAAGTCCCGAAGGCATTCGCGTGCCGGAAGTATTGCAGCCGTTTATGCAAACCGATTTGATAAAATAATAACCATTACCTCTGAAAGCCGAATTGTTCGTAATCGGGCTTTTAGAGGTAAACAGTTCATTCCTATATCATCCATGCGCTACGTTTACAACACCACCTTCCACGTGGAAAACGACACAGAAGCTTCCTTGATCAACTGGATGCAAAATCATCACCTTCCCGCTATTCGGGAGAAAGGATTATGTAGCGATATACTGTTCACCCGGATAAAAACACAAGAACCGCAAGGCAAATCGTTCTCCTTGCAATTGATCTTTCCGGCGGAAAAAGATTATCAGGCTTTCCTCGAAAAACATCAGGAGGAGTTATTGAAAAAGCTACTCGATCAATTTGATCAACAAGTTCTCTATTTCAGCACCTTATTGGAGGAAATATAACATGGAAAAACTCATAATGGGAATCGACCCGGGCACTAATTTTATGGGGTATGCCATCATTCGGACTACCGGGAAAAATTGCAGGCCGGAACTTGTCGTTTCCGGAGTCGTCGATATGAAAAAAGTAGAAGATCCTTATCTTAAACTACAACGTATTTTTCAACGTACCCTACAAGTCATCGATAGTTATCACCCGGATGAATTAGCCATTGAATCCCAATTCTACGGGAAAAATATTCAATCCATGCTAAAATTGGGACGCGCACAAGGGGTTGCCATTGCTGCGGCCCTACAACGTAATATTCCCATATTCGAATACGCTCCTAAAAAAATTAAAATGAGCATCACGGGAACCGGAGAAGCTTCTAAAGAACAAATCGCCTTGCTTTTAGGCAAATTCATGGTCATGCCGGATACGATCTCCACGTTGGACGAAACGGACGCTATTGCCATCGCCTATTGTCACCATTTGCAAGGCTCCCTGCCCACAACCGGAGGTTCCAAATGCAAGGATTGGGGTGATTTCATCAAGCAGAATCCGGATAAACTGATTTGACAGCTTTTAAACGAACGTAAAAGAGGGAAACATGAACATAATCGGATTTTTAAGTGCTTCCATTCTATTGACCTTAATGCCGGGACCGGATATATTGTTCGTGATCACGCAAAGTATCCTCCGGGGAAAAAAAGCGGGAATCATATTCGCCACGGGATTGTGTACCGGATTGATCGTCCACACGGCAGCCGTAAGTTTAGGGCTCTCCCTTTTGTTATACAAATCTCCGATAGCATTCATCATACTGAAATTCATGGGAGCCGCCTACCTGATTTACCTGAGTGTCCAATCTTTCCTTCACAGGAATTCGGACACACTTGCCATGCCCCGGCATCAGCAGGCAGAACAAAAATTATACAAGAAAGGGATATTAATGAATATTTTGAATCCGAAAGTGCTCCTTTTCTTTATAGCCTTCTTTCCTCAATTCGTAAATCCGACAAAAACGAACGTCTCGGGGGAAGTTCTCCTCCTCGGAGTCCTATTCATGCTTCAGGCCTGGCTCGTATTCTCGTTCGTGGCTATCCTCTCAGACAGACTATCCCGTCGCCTGATGCAACAGAAATACTTCTCCTTAGCCATGCATTACATCGAATCTTTCGTCTACTTAGCCATCGGCATCAGCCTCATATTCGTCGGCATCTCATACTAAAAACGCCTTAAACGCAATATTCTCGGAATGTAGGTTGATATATGGCGAGCCTTTTTCGTCTCGTAAACATCCTCGATTTTAATAATAATAGCCGTCTCTTCCACCCCTCCGAATGTCGGGTTAATGGCCGTACCGAAAGTCCTCATGGAAGGAGAGAGACTCATGTAAGCGTTCACCAAAGGCGGGATATTCTCTCCGTGCTCCCGAACACATTTGGATAAAATCTTATAATCCTCCTCGTAATTGGCCCCGATCAGAATCCGACTGAATTTTTTCTCGTCAATATGAATCTCTAAAGGGTGAATCGGTTCTACAAGTCTTTCCCGGTCTCTAAAATATTTCCTCATAAAGTAAAGTATAAGATCCCGGGCCTCCCGGTTAAAACTCGTGTACATCGTCACTTTGCCGAAAAAATACTTCATCTCGGGATTTTCAACGGTTAAAGCTCCCAAACCATCCCACAAATTATCCAAAGCAAACAAAGACTTGCGTCCCATTTTCGTTGATTGATAAAGCGGTTGCACGAAAGAACGCCCTAACTCGATCATCTTCGTCAGGTACTCCTTCTTAAACTTCTCCGACAATCTAAAAAGTTCAGTGGTAGCTAAATTCGGTTCTCCTTCCGCGTTCAAAGAAAGATTATCGCACAATATGTAGCGATACCCTCCCAATATCTCACACTCCTTCGGGTCCCAAACAATCAATTGCTGGTAAGGTGTGCCCTCGTCCGTATCAAACTCATCGATATCGACAGCCTTACCGGTTCCTCCTCCTGCCGTACGAAAGGTCAACTCGCGTAAACGACCTATCTCTTGCATGACACAAGGAGCGTTATGAGCATTCAAAGAGTAAATCTCATTCCCTCCCTTATTCGTCTTGCGAACAAACTTGTCTTCCGTCAACTCGGCGATCAGTTTCGCCTTTTCCACAGGATATATAACCGGTTGCATGGTATCACGATTTATCTACGTACAAAAATAAAAAAAATATAGAGTTTTTACCCTTCATTCCAGACTTTTAATTGCCTGTCAAAACGAACCTCTACATCCGATAAACCATATCCCGAATAATTTTTGCCCACTCTTTAGAGGTCTTACTATTGTCTAAAGTCCGCCACGGTATGGGCTTCCCTATCTTTATCGTAAAGGAGGCTCCTCTCTTTTTAAAGGTTTCTTTCGGCAAAAACATCATCTCTATATTTATTTTTAAACCGATCCTGGTTCGAAAATTCGCCAGATTATAAAAAAAGTTCGAATTTCTTCCGACAACCCGTATCGGCACGATATCCCGATGATGTTTGACCGCTTTACTGACGAAACTTTTTTGCCATTCAGGATCTTGTATCACACCATGGTACTTACGACTTACCATACCGGCAGGAAACATGATCACCTGACAATCGGAAGCATACGCCTCATCGATAGCCGCAGCAGCCTCCTTCGCCAACCCTCCGTGCTTGTTAACCGGCAAAAAGATATTGTTCAAATTCTTCAGGTTCATCAACAAATCATTGACCGGAAACTTTAAATTCGGATACTTCTGACCCAAAAAAGAGATTAAAATGATTCCGTCAGGTCCTCCTAAAGGGTGATTGGAGGCAAAAATATATCTCCCGTCAGGATCCGGCAGATTCTCCGCACCCTCTACCTGGAAGGATATATCCAAATATTCTAATATGCCGTCGGAAAAATCCAGTCCCTTCCGATCCCCGTATTTAGAGATAAAATCATTTATTTGATCCTGGCAAATAACTCTCTTTAAAAAAGAATACACAAAACCGGGAATCCATCTGGCCAATTTAGGATTCTTACTTTCAAAAAGTTTTTCTATATAGACAGGTTTAACTCTATCTTCCATCATCAATCTATTCAAAAATCAAAATTTCGGACAAAGATAAAAATAAATTTTACAAACCTTATTCATTTAAATTCGTTAGAGTGATTATGAAATAGTGAATAGAAGAATTAAATGAAGAAAATAAGTTAAACTAAAAAAAGAGTATTATGAAAAAACTAACCTTAATAACTAGTAGCGCATTCATTCTTGCACTCTCATTCCTAATGGGAAGCTGTAATTCCATGAAAAAATTGGAAAGAGAAGCCATCGAAACGGCCGTTATAGGACAGGTAAGTCCGGAACAGCTCATTTCGGTGGACGGGACTGTAAACTTCAACTACAATATTGCCTTCGCACCGAAACAATTCTATAAAAAATTGACGTTAAAAGTGACGCCCAAAATGCAATATCCCGGCGGTGAAGAAGTTTTATCTCCCCTTTACTTCCAGGGAGAAAAAGTAAAAGGTACGAACTATCCGGTGATAGAATACAAAGGGAACACATTCTCCACTCACAACCTGTCCTTCCCGTTTAAAGAAGGGATGCAAAAAGGCGTATTGATGGCAGACATCGAAGCGATGATGGGCGACAAGTCGGTAACCCTGACTCCCGCTATTTTAAACTCCAATGGAGTAAAAGTATGGAAAACATATGCTTATACCATTCCTTCCGATCCTAACGCAATCCCCCTATTCACGGAAACATTCGTAAAGGATGTCCCGGCTACGGGTGTCGGAGTGGTAAGCGGTTATGTACTTTTCCCCTTAGCACAATCCGTTATTCCTGATGCACAGAAAAAATCAAACATCATGATGCAGGCAAGCAAACAGATGAAAGCAGTTTTGGCAGATAAAAACGCTCGAATTACCAATATGATCATGTTCGTTTCCAGCTCTCCGGAAGGAGCCGAAAGGTTAAACAAGAACCTGACGACCAACCGGTTTAAAACATCAAAAGCCTTCTTCGAAAAGGACTTAGGCTTTACCAATACCCCCATGGCTAAAAATTCCAAATTCATAGTAGCTAATACGGTAAACGAAAACTGGGAAGGTCTTTACTTATTACTCAACGACTCTAACATCAAGGATAAGGAGATGATGGTAAGAGAGATGAAAAATGCCACGACCAATGCCCAACGCGAAACCCTATTGGAATCATACATCAAAAAAGTTCCGCAACTGAAAGATGTCATTCTTCCCGTACTCCGCAGAGCTGACTTTTTCGTATTCTACACGGTACCCGCAACCATTCAGGTTGAAAATCAGGTAACGGCTTATTATTTACCTCAATTGCAGGAAAATTCCGTACTCTCTTCACAAACGGATGCAAACTTATTAAACGATTTAGCCGCAATGGCCATCCAGAATAAAGAATACGGTAAAGCCAAAAAATTATTGGAATCAGCCCTTGTTATGAAACAACAACCGGAAACATACAATAATTTGGGTATAACCTATATGCAAGAAGGCAACAAAGCAAAAGCAAAAGAGATGTTCGGTAAGGCCTCCGTCAAAAAAGAAGCTAAATACAATATGGGATTAATTCTCATGCAGGAAGGCAATTATAAACAAGCCATCCCTTATTTGAAAGAGATGCCGGATATCAACTTAGCTTATTCCCAATTAATGGCCGGAGATAATCGTGCCGCTTTAGATACGTTCAAAAAATTAAATTTGACAAACGGTTATGAATACTATTTGATGGCCATCGCTGCCGCCAGAGTAAAGGATACCTCTGCCATGGCCATGGCATTACAAAAAGCCATTCAAATGGATCCTCAATTAAAGGAAAAAGCTACTACCGACAGAGAGTTCTATCCGTACGCTCAGGAGACCGTCTTTATGGACATTGTTGAGTAACAATAATTTTTATATAAGAAAAGAGGTGACCGGGATTCCGGTCGCCTCTTTTCTTTATCGATCGCGTGACGACAGGTTACAACAAATTACTCGCCACCTCGGCTAAGTAACTTCTCTCCCCCTTCTCCAAATGTACATGAGCGAAAATATCTTGTCCCTCCATCCGGTCAAACAGATGGGACAAACCATTGGATTGCCGATCCAAGTATGGAGAATCGATCTGATCGAGGTCTCCGGTAAATACCATTTTTACCCCTTCTCCGGCACGGGTGATAATCGTTTTGACCTCATGGGGGGTCAGGTTTTGAGCCTCATCCACGATAAAAAAGACATCGGACAAACTCCTTCCCCGTATAAAAGCCAAGGCTGAAATCACCAACCTTTCATCTTTCAGCATATCGTCTATCATGCGGCTTTCCTGACTATGCATATTGTAGCGATGTTTTATCACCCCCAAATTATCGAACAAAGGTTGCATATAAGGGCTGACTTTTTCGGTCGCATCTCCGGGCAAATAACCCAGATCTTTATTGGAGAGAGCCACGATAGGACGGGCCAGGTATATTTGTTCGAAATTCTTATTCTGTTGCAAAGCGGCAGCTAAGGCAAGCAAAGTCTTTCCGGTGCCGGCCTTCCCGCTAAGGGCGACCAAGGATATATCCGGATTGAGTAAAGCATCCATGGCAAAAGCCTGTTCCGAATTTTTCGGGTATATTCCGAAAGCGTTCAATTTTTCCACTTTACGAACTACCTGTTTCACGGGATCATAACAGGCAAGCACCGAATTACTGCCGTTCTTCAGAATATAGTATCGGTTTCCTTTAATCTCCTGCCCCGGGAAAAAAGTAGCAACGGGAATTCCCCCGTTGTTTTCATACAGTTTGGCGATCAATTCCGGTGAAAAATCCTCTATCGTAACAACGCTTTTATTCAAAAAAGTATCTAAGTTTTTTACCTGGTCGGTCTTATAGTCTTCAGCCTGAATACCTAAAGATTTAGCCTTCATCCTAAGGTTCATGTCTTTCGTGACCAAGATTACCTTCTCGTCCTCTTTCTTTTTACTTAAATATTCAGCCACGGCCAATATTCGGTGATCAGGAATATCATCGCTAAAAGAAATTTTCATCTCGTCAGAAAAAGGGACTCCCGGTTGGATAAACAATCTTCCCTTCTCTTTTCCTAAAGAAGCTCCCTTTACGAAAAAATCCTGCCCCGCAATCTGGTCCAATTCGCGAACAAATTCGCGAGCATGGAAATTGATCTGATCGTTTCCCCGTTTAAACTTATCTAACTCCTCCAACACGACAATAGGAATAACGATATCATTATTCTCGAAATTATAAATTGACTTGTAATCATGAAGAATAACATTCGTATCTAATACAAATGTCTTTTTATTATTTTTAGCAGTCATTGTATATGTATTTTTTACACCGACAAAATAATAAATTTAATCGTATAAAAAAAACGGCTAAGCCGTTTTTTAATGAATAAACCGGAACATTCTGTTCCATCGTATCTTACTCAAAAATGATTTATCAGGATCTAAAGACAGCCAGATAAAATACGCCTTTCCGACGATATGATCTTCCGGAACAAATCCCCAATAACGGGAATCCGCCGAATTATGTCGGTTATCTCCCATCATCCAGTAATAATCCATCTTAAATGTATATTGGTCAGTCGGCTGACCATTGATATAAATGACGGAATCCTTCACCTCCAATTTATTCTCCTCGTATGCTCCGATCACCCGTCTATAAAGAGGTAAATTTTCCAAAGTTAAAGTTACAGTCTCCCCCTTCTTAGGTATGGGAAGAGGGCCGAAATCATCTCTTGTCCATGGATAATCGGAACTATACGGAAATACCTGCTCGTTACTCCGCTCTCTCGTCACAGAAATCACATTCGGAAGAGCCTTTACCTTTTCCAACATCTCCACGGTCAAAGGCACAATGTAAACATCTCCGTAATTCATCCTCAAATCCTCGTAAGAAACCCCCATATCGTGCAATTTAGCCAAATCCAAAGGACGACTTGTTTTTATGATGTACTTGTATTGCATTCCTTTGCTGTCCTCTGCTTTCTCTCCATTCACGTAAAGTTGAGCATCTCTCATCTCCAACACGTCCCCCGGCATTCCGACCGCCCGTTTAATATAATTCTCTCTCTTGTCCACGGGACGAGTTATAATCCGGTATTTTTTCTTCAAAGCATTTCCCGCGTACAAAGCGGCTTCCTCGTCGGACAACATGTATCCTAAACCCGCTCCTGCATTTTTAACCTTTATGGCCTCGTCCCTTACCTGAGAATAATAATCCGGATTCTCCATGCCGAGTACCACGGTATCTCCGGCCGGAAAATTAAACACGACAATATCGTTCCGTTTAACTTTTCCCGTACCGGCAATTCGTTTATAAGGCCATTGTATGGCTTCGGAATACGCCTTGGCAGATGTCGTAAAAGGTAACGTATGATGAGTAAAAGGTATCGACAACGGGGTATTCGGCAATTTAGGACCATAAGCTAATTTGCTCACGAAAAGATAATCTCCGACCATCATCGATTTCTCCATGGAGGAAGTGGGTATGGTATAGGCTTCAAAGAAAAACATACGAATCAAGGTAGCCGCAACAATAGCAAAAATCAAGGCATCGATCCACTCCACCACTTTTGTTTGTTTTTCTACCCCTCTCTTCTTCCAAAACGCCCAATGTATTTTTTTCGTAATATAAATATCAAAAATAACAGGTACGCCTAATAATAGCCACCAGGAACTTACCCAACAAGTCCACAATAAATATACCAATAAAACGATCCCGAATTTAAACCATTTGTTTATTAAGATATCTCTCATATTTTTCTATTTAGATTTACGATCTACTCCTTCTCCGTCCAAACGGAAAAGTGCATACAAACCGCCCATTATTTATTATTGTCCAACTGCAATAAATCTTCCATTCCGTAGATTCCCTTTCTGCCGACCAAGAACTCCGCGGCCATTATGGCCCCCAACGCAAAACCCTCTCTTGAAAAAGCCGAATGACAAATTTCGATCTCATCCGCATCGGATTTATACGTTACCGAATGTATACCAGGCACTTCCCCTTCCCGCTTTGCCGTAATAGGGATTTCCCCCTCTCTTACCGGTTCTCCGCCCAACTTCCACGAAGAATATTTCCCGTGCTGTTCCATGATCCCCTCTGCCAAGGCAATGGCCGTTCCGCTCGGAGCATCCAACTTATGAATATGGTGCGTCTCTTCCACGAAAACTTTATAACCTTCAAAGCGGGACATCGTCTTGGCTAACCAACGATTCAAATGGAAAAATATATTGACACCGATACTGAAATTAGAAGCATAAAAAAAACTACCCTGCGATTCGTTACACATGCCAATCACTTCCTCCCAACGACTCAACCAACCGGTCGTGCCGGAAACCACGGGGATTCGGTTACGAAAACACCAGGCGTAGTTATCCACGGCTGCAGCCGGCATCGTAAACTCAATCGCCACATCCGCTTCGCGTAACCGCTTACCCTGTTCGACAGAACGGTCACGATCATCCGCGATAAAAACCACTTCATGTCCTCTCCCACAAGCCATACGCTCGATCGCCTTTCCCATTTTACCGTAACCCAATAACGCTATTTTCATCATGTTAAAAATTTTACCTGCCCCCGGATTCCCCCCTTCCATAGTACCATTGCTTTATTCGGAACTCTACGCTACAAAGTTAACATTTAAAAATAAAAAAGGCCACCTTACGGCAGCCTTTTTAATCGATATTTCATAATCACTATGCTAACTCTTTCACTTTCGCAACAACAGCTTTGAAAGCTTCCGGTTGATTCATCGCTAAATCAGCCAAAACTTTACGGTTCATATTGATCTCTGCTTTATGAACTAAGCCCATAAATTTGGAATAAGACAAACCTTCCATTCTGACAGCAGCATTAATTCTCTGAATCCACAATGCTCTAAATTCTGATTTTTTCTTCTTTCTGTCACGGTACGCGTATAATAAACCTTTCTCATACGTGTTTTTGGCAACCGTCCAAACGTTCTTTCTTGCTCCAAAGTTTCCTCTGGTCTGTTTTAAAATCTTTTTTCTGCGTGCTCTCGAAGCAACGGCATTTTTAGCTCTTGGCATACTCTTTTGTTTTTTGAATGTTAGCGTTCCAATGGAAACTTCTATTTAGGCTTAACATTCTGGTTAATAACTGTTTAATCTAAAATAATCTTACATGCAAAGCATCTCTCTCACGCCCTTTACATTCGCTTGATCTACAATTGTCGAATGAGTAAGATTTCTCTTTCTTTTTGTGCTCTTTTTCGTCAAAATATGACTCTTAAAAGCATGTTTTCTTTTAATCTTCCCCGTAGCGGTCAAGGTAAACCTTTTTTTCGCGCTACTTACGCTCTTCATCTTTGGCATCTGTTTTAATTTTAATTGTGTTTCAGAAAAATATAATTACAAAATATCGATCAAAATTACTTTTTAGGAGCAATAACCACAATCATCTTTTTCCCTTCCAATTTCGGAGCTGACTCTACCTTCCCGTAATCATCCAATTCACTGATGAAACGCTCTAAAAGATCGGATCCCTGATCCTTAAACAATATAGAACGTCCTTTAAAAAACACGTATGCTCTCACTTTCGCCCCCTCTTCCAAAAAACCTTTGGCGTGCTTTAATTTAAAGTTAAAATCATGCTCATCCGTTTGCGGTCCGAACCGAATCTCTTTTATTACCACTTTAACACTTTTCGCCTTGATCTCTTTCTGCTTCTTTTTTAACTGATACAGAAATTTGCTGTAATCAATCACCCGGCATACAGGTGGATCCGCATTAGGAGAAATCTCTACCAGATCGGCTCCCGCGGCCTCCGCTATCGCTAAGGCCTCTTTCAAAGAATAAACCCCCGGTTCTACATTTTCTCCAACGACTCTCACAGAGGCAGCTCTGATCTGCTCGTTTATTCTGTGCTGTGGCTTGTCATTTTGACCTCTAAAGCCCCTACTTTCCATTGTTCGTGCTATAATTAATCCTCCTTTATTAGTAATTATAGATAGAGTCCAACTGGGATTCTACCTCTTTATTTATCATTGTCGCAAACTCTTCCGGTGTCATAGATCCTTTATCTCCCTCTCCCTGACGTCTCACGGAAACCCTATGCTCGTTCATTTCCTGTTCCCCGACAATCAACATATACGGGATCTTTTTCAACTCGTTATCACGTATCTTCCGACCAATCTTTTCGTTACGATCGTCTAAGACGGTGCGAATATCGTAATTATTTAACAAATTCAAAACATTTTGAGCATATTCGTTGTATTTTTCACTGATCGGAAGAATAACAACCTGCTCCGGAGTCAACCACAAGGGGAATTTCCCCATCGTGTGTTCGATCAAAACAGCAACAAAACGCTCCATACTTCCGAAAGGCGCCCGATGAATCATAACGGGACGATGTTTTTGATTATCGGCTCCGGTATATTCCAATTCGAAACGCTCCGGCAAGTTGTAATCCACCTGAATCGTTCCTAACTGCCATTTCCGGCCGATGGCATCCTTTACCATAAAGTCCAACTTCGGGCCGTAAAAAGCAGCTTCTCCCAACTCTACGGTGGTATTCAACCCTTTCTCCTCGGCAGCCTCTATGATAGCTCGTTCGGCCTTCTCCCAATTCTCATCCGTACCGATATATTTCTCTTTATTATTCGGATCCCGTAAAGAGATCTGAGCCGTATAATCCTTAAAATCGAGAGCCTTAAATATAATGAAAATAATATCGATTACCTTTTTAAATTCCTCTTTTAACTGATCCGGAGTACAGAACAGATGCGCATCATCCTGCGTAAATCCGCGTACCCGTGTCAACCCGTGCAACTCCCCGCTTTGCTCGTAACGATATACCGTACCGAACTCGGCAAAACGCACCGGAAGATCCTTATAGGAACGAGGTTTAAATTTATAAATCTCACAATGATGAGGACAGTTCATCGGTTTCAACATGAACTCCTCTCCCTCCTGCGGAGTGGTGATTACTTGAAAGCTATCTTTTCCGTACTTCTGAAAATGTCCGGAAGTCTTATACAAATTTACATTACCGATATGAGGCGTAATGACTTGCTCGTATCCATACTTTTTCTGTACTTTCCGCAAGAACGCTTCCAAACGATCCCTGAGCATCGCCCCTTTCGGCAACCACATGGGTAAACCGGAACCCACGGCCTGAGAAAAAGTAAATAACTCCATCTCTTTACCTATTTTCCGGTGATCCCGTAATTTAGCCTCCTCCATCATCTGTACCCACTCCTCTAACATTTTCTGCTTCGGAAAAGTGATTCCGTATATGCGGGTCAACATCTTGTTGTGCTCGTTTCCCCGCCAATAAGCGCCGGCAACACTGGTCAACTTAATAGCCTTTATATAGGAGGTATTGGGCAGATGCGGTCCGCGACACAAATCCGTAAAATCCCCCTGTCGATAATAGGTGATCGTTCCATCCTCCAGATCATTGATCAATTCGACCTTATAGGTTTCATCCAAAGATGAAAAATGATCCAACGCCTCCCGCTTGCTCACATCTATCCTGCAATATTCTTCGTTCTTTCTCGCTAACTCCAACATCTTTTTCTCGATTGCCACAAGATCTTTTTCCTGAATGGATACACCCTCTCCCGGATCTACATCATAATAAAAACCGTTTTCGATAGAAGGGCCTATCCCGAATTTTATTCCCGGATAGAGTTCTTGCAAAGCTTCTGCCATAAGATGTGCAGACGAGTGCCAGAAAGCATGGCGTCCTTCCTCATCATCCCACGTGTTTAGCTTAATCTCGGCATCTGTCGTAATTCCCCGCGTCAAGTCCCACGTGACTCCATTTACGGATATTGACAATACCTCCTTAGCCAACTTCGGGCTAATCGACTTCGCTATGTCCAAACCGGTGATCCCGGATTCAAACTCTTTTACATTCCCGTCAGGAAATTTAATCTTTACCATTTACGCTCTCTTTTAGTTACTATTGATGTAATTTACAATTTGCAAAAGTAGCAAAAACCATCGGAATAACAAAAGAAAAAGCCTTCCAATTAAACGATCTATATCGACAAAATCAATCCGAAACAATCCTCAGAATTCTCTCCTGTTTTTTTCCTCGCCCGAATCAATAATCCAAAAATGATTCTTTGTTAAAACAATACGACAATATTTTAAATAGATTTTTTGTTTTAATCACAAAACATCATTATATTTAAAAAGTTTTAAATCCGCCTTATATATACTGCAAAGATTATCGGTTATGAATACACGTTATGTATTTCACGTGGCTCGTTACGAGGCCAAGCAACAGGTTCGCGATTGGGTATTTTGGTTATTTACCCTTTTTTCTACAGCTGGCATTATCTCATGGCAAGTACTTTTACAAGGACAAGGATATAGTGAGAATTGGAAATTAGTAGCATTGCCTTGTTCCGTGCCACTTGTAAACGCGTATCTTTTCTGCGTCGTTCAGTCGTTATTCATTATCATCGTAATAACAGATTTCCCTCGTCGGGAAAATACGGGCGGCAGTTTAGAATCTATTTATGTCCGCCCGATGGAAAACGACGAGTATACTTGGGGACGGGTATTAGGATGCATGTCACTTTTCGCTGTCGTGAACATTTTCGTTATACTGGCTTGCGTGCTGTTTGTGAATTTGAAAAGTCTTGCATCTATTGATTTCAAATCTTATCTGTTTTATTTTCTAACTTTGAATATTCCGTCACTGTTGTTCATGACAGGCTTGAGTTTGTGGTCGTCACGAATAGTAAAGAATCGTTACCTGACACGAGTGTTATTGGTAAGTTGGCTCGTGCTATCCGTATCGTGGTTACCCTATCATTTACACGGAACCCTCGATTTTTTAGCAACGGGGATTCCCAACCTGTTTTCCGGCTTGCTGGGACACGTCGGATTAGGGTATTACTTATTGCATCGTTCTATTTTTTTATTAGTAGGATTAGGATTCGTGTCATATAGTGCAAGGAAGATGAACCGGCCGACCGGACACCCTCTACAAGTCAAATCGTACGTTATCAAATGGTTGTCATTAATCGCAACGGGTATATTTTGTGGCCTATTACTCGAAGGCAGTTATTTCCCGACTCGAAAAATCCGAGAAAATTACCGGGAAAGTTTTCGACACCATTGGATGGGAACTCCTTGTCACGTGGAACGTCACGAAATTCGCGCAAAACAGCAGGGAGACCGATTAATGATGGAGAGTAATTTAACATTATTGAACTTAAACGAATCCACGGTAAATAAACCGTTACTCTTCCTGAATCCCGGCCTGCAAGTGAAATCATTGAAAGAAAACGGCCAAACCGTACCATTCGATCGCGACAACCAGGTGATTATTATTGACCGAAAACTACCCACGGGGGATTCTTTGTGCATCAGAATGTATTACGAAGGAAACATCGATGAACGTTACACGGATTTGCAACTCCCGGACAATCGATACGAGAGCAGTTTCCGAGGAGATTTTTTCTTTCCGACGGGTAGACGAAGCGCCTTCGTAAGAGATAATTATTTATTATTGACCCCGGCTACGGCATGGTATCCGGCAGGCCTACCTCCTGTAAATCCCGTCCGCCCGATGTATAGCGGGCGCGATATGACTAAATTTCGTACGGTGGTTATTCGTCCGAATCAACGAGTTCTTTTTTCGCAGGGAGTAAAGTTTCGTGGTAAAGATTCTGTCGTTTTTGAACCATCGAGTTACTTATCCGGGTGGTAATTTTACGAGTCGAATATTAGATATAGACAGTTTGAAGTTTTCATTGAACACGTTTCAAGAACCGGATGTATTTTTAGAACACTTTGCCCAGGCCAAACCGAAAGGAATTAAAGCGTATTTCCAAAGTGATTTTTATTTTAATCCGGATTTAAAATTATCCGATTTAAGCTGGGCTGAGCATGGAGTAGCTCATGTCCGTTTTATCGAAACCCCGGTATCTTTTTTATTGGAGTTTAATGAAGGAAAATTCATGAGTGGACAAGTGGAACCAGGAATGACATTTTTACCGGAAAAAAGGGTTCGGCATGGAATTGATGGGAATACTGAACATTCCCATTTCCTCAAAAGGAGAAAAAGACAATAGAAGAGTCAGATACATCGGTTCATACGACACGGAAAGTGAATATTTCCACGAGATCGGACAATCCATCGCCTTAAAAATGGCAGTAGAAACAGTAGGAGCCGATGCACAGATCAGTCATCCGTTATTGAAATGGAGAAAAACAGGAAAGTGGAAATACACTCTCTGGAATGCCATGGCGATGTTTTACGACACTCGTTCAAATGTATATTCCGCAAAGTACCCCTTTGCAGATTTTCTGTTTAGAACTTTATATTCCGACAAATCGCATTTTGTATCCGGCCGTCTTGCAAAACCCTTTATTTACAATTTTTCAGGTAGAAACGAGAAACAATTGCAGGCTTACATACGGTATCACAGTTTAGAAAACGCTTTGCAGGACCGGGAAGTCGCTCCCAACATTTTATACCATACCGTTCGCGAGAACCTGTTTGAACTAACCAATTACTTGGGTCCAAAGATTTCTTTGGACTCTCTTTTCATGAGATTGGAAGAGGTCTATCACAAGCAACAAGGCATTATCAGCCTCGAGCAATTGGCAAAAGAGCTGAAGATAGAAGGAAACATACGGGATGTGTTTGACAAATGGTTAAGAAGTGGACATAATCAATATTTCGCTGTAAAAGATTTAACACGCAATTTTTACCCCGGAGACGAAGACCATCCGAACGGATGGGTTGAAATAAAAGGGAAAGTAATGAATCGGGGCAAAGAAGGCGGCTTTGTTTTCATGAAGCTAATCACGGGCCGGGGCAAAGAAAATTACGGTTGTTATATTAAACCGGGAGAGGCTAAAGCCTTCAGGTCGATCTCAACAGCAGAAGGATTGTATTATCCGTCGGCTGTTTTAAATACAGGCATGGCCATTAACCGTCCCAATGAATTCTCTTTCATATATAACGAGTTACCCTATTCCGGTAGTAAAGTCGAAAACCCAGCCGGGTGGATCGACATGGACACCTCCGCTTTCCAACCGTCTCACAAAGAAATCATCGTGGACAATTTAGACCCCGATTTCTCGTATGACGACCGAGCCAATCAGACGTTATTTCAAAAATGGTTCGGGGTAAAACGGACAGGGGATTTATACACTAAAAACATGGAAGAACGATTTTGGAATCCTCTTGTCTGTAAAAATTTTTACGGAAAAACAAAAAAAACGGCAATGAAAAGACATTGGTCACTCTTGAGCATGGAGCTTATTAAACAATATGGCCAAATTCGTGTAAATGGTTGTGTTCTGCACGGCAATATGGGAAGGAACTTTTATACGGGCCGGAGTAAAGTTCCATATGGCTTTTATTCCCCAAGCAACCATCAGATCGGCTACTCCCTGGGCACATTCGGCGGGAACCGTAATAATTCCTATGGCCACGTTACATTCGGCAGGCATTCCGCGAAATTGATCGATGTGATAAATTTCAATGTCATTAATCTTCGTTCCGATTTTGGAACGATCCACATCAAATGCCTTCTCTATATTCAACCCGAAATTACGCAGACCTTTATCATGAAGTAACGCACTACCCAAAGAACCTACCCCGACAAGAAAAGCGTTATTGATTTTATTGAACCCTAAGAAATCTTCCAAAATACAGACAAAATTATCCACCTCGTATCCTACTCTCGTCTTGCCCGATATTCCCGTATGAGACAAATCCTTTGTCACTTGCGTCGCATCAATCTCCATGTATTCAGCAATGCGCGTTGAGGAAACATATTTCTCCCCCTGTTTTTGTAAAGTCTTCACAAAAGAAAGATAAGCCGGCATTCGCCTCAATACGGGCACTGGAACTATTTTATTATCACTACTCATAAAGCGTTCAATAATTTCTGCAAAGGTACATCTTTTCGCGAATCATCTGCAAAAAATCATACTATTTCTTTTTTAACATTCCATGCCCATTCCCTCTCCCTCCCATCTCTTACAACATGTTTCTCCTGTAAATAACCCCATCCTTTAAAATTTGCAGGAAGCGAAAATAGCACCAGCCGCACGCTGAAATTTCCGATTTCGTATTCTTCTTTACCGTGATTATTGTTACTTTTGCACGCTCAATAAAAAGATTTTGTATCTATCATGAATTACAAAGAAACATTAGAATGGCTTTTTACTCAACTACCGATGTACCAAAGAGAAGGAAAAGCTGCTTATAAAGCTAATTTAGATAATACTTTAAAGTTGGATCAACATTTTGACTCCCCTCATCGTCAATTCAAAACCATACACGTGGCAGGCACGAACGGTAAAGGTTCCGTCTCGCATATGCTGGCCTCCATCCTTCAGGAAGCCGGATATAAAACGGGACTATACACATCTCCCCACTTGAAAGATTTCCGCGAGCGGATCAAAATCAATGGCGAAATGGTCAGTGAAGAATACGTCGTGAATTTTGTAAAAGACTACCGGGATCTTTTTGCCGAGATAAAACCCTCGTTTTTTGAAATGACCGTTGCCATGGCTTTCAAATACTTCGCAGATCAACAAGTAGATATAGCCGTCATCGAGGTCGGGTTAGGCGGCCGGCTCGATTCCACCAATATCATTAAGCCTTTGGCTTCTATCATTACGAACATCTCTTTCGATCACATGGCTCTTCTTGGAGACACGCTCGAGAAAATAGCACGCGAAAAAGCCGGTATCATAAAACCTCAAGTCCCGGTAATTATCGGTACGCGGGATACCGCAACGGATTTCGTTTTCGAGGATAAAGCGGACGAATGCCAATCGCTTCTTGAATTTGCTTCCGACAACTGGGAAGTAAACCGGAATTCTACAAACACCTATACCCTTCACCGTCGAAACGGGATCCTATTCGACAATATCCAACCGGATCTAAAAGGGTTCTACCAACGAAAAAATATTCCGACCGTATTAGAAACCGTTCTAACACTGAAAGAACAAGGGTTGTCTCTCCCGGATCATGCCGTCTACGCCGGGATCGCCCGTACGATACAAAATACCGGTCTGTTAGGACGTTGGCAGGAATTAAAGAAACATCCGTACACGGTATGCGATACCGGACATAATATAGACGGATTGACCGAGGTTGTCGCTCAAATAAATGCTTGTCGATACGAAAAACTACATTTTGTCATCGGTATGGTAAACGATAAAGATGTCGACAGCGTTTTGCATATCCTGCCCAAAGATGCCGCGTACTACTTCTGTAAAGCTTCCATTCCAAGAGCCATGAACGAAAAAATTTTAGCAGAAAAAGCCCGGTCTGTCGGATTAACGGGAGAAACCTTTCCCACGGTAGATGCCGCATATCGAGCCGCACAAAAAGCAGCATCACCCCGGGACATGATTTACATCGGCGGAAGCACTTTTGTCGTTGCCGAAATCGTATAAAAAAACATCCGGCAAATACCGGATGTTTTTTCTATGTACTGAAGAATCAATTGTAAATATTTATTTCAATCACTTTTTCTTTTCTATTTTTTCCGCTTTAAAAACAGCAATCACATTCCCGTCGTTTTTCAAACTCAATTTATCGTTTTTAATTACAAAACGATTCGTTTCGTCCAGCATCTTAAAAAAGGTTACCTCGATATCCATATTAGGACAGGCCATCTTGGTCGCTCCCATCTGACTAAAGGTCAATTTATCCTCCTCCGTGGCATAGGTCCCGAAAAAACGGTTACATCCGGCTTGTCCCGCCACCTTTTTCCCCGCCTTCTCAAAAGTGATACTGACTTGTTGGTTGCTATTTTTCATTTTTAACTCTTTACCGTTCAAACTTTCGGCAACCCAATTCACTCCCGTCAACGGCAAATTTTCCTTAGCCGATTTACACGAGACAGCCCCTAATACCGCCAGACAAAAAAACAAGATTTGTTTCATATTTCTTTTCTCTATTGTTTGGATACTCTTGATTAACCTTTGATTAGTTCTTGTATTTATACAAATTACATGCCAAAACAATCGATAACCCGTTTAAAGGTTCATTTCGTCAAAAAAACAACAAAAAAAAGCTCACGAAAAAAAAAGTAAGTCATCGTAAGAATTAACCTGACAATTACGGATAAAATTCAATAATAGGTTATATATTTGCAGGTATTTTGAAAACGTTTGTTTTACGATAGATTAATAAATAATTATCTACATATCAAAAATATAAAAGAACAATGTCCAAGGTAATAAAACTGAAAAAAGGCCTTGATATCAAGTTAAAAGGAGAGGCGGAAAAAACAGTGGCCTCCGTGGAGGGATGTAACCTATACGCGGTAAAGCCTACCGATTTCCGAGCGCTTACTCCTAAACTAATGGTAAAAGCAGGCAATGAAGTTAAAGCAGGCGACGTATTATTCTCGGATAAATACAGACCTGAAGTCCAGTTTACGGCCCCGGTTAGCGGTATCGTGGATACGGTAAACAGAGGTGAAAGAAGAAAATTATTAGAGATTGTCATAAAAGCGGATGCAGAAATCAGCTACAAAGATTTCGGTAAGGCTGATGTGAACAAATTAAACCGGGAGGAGATCATTTCCAAATTACTTGAAAGCGGAATATGGCCCATGATCAAACAACGTCCTTACGACGTAATTGCAAACCCGGAAACCACACCGAAAGCCATTTTCATCTCAGGCTTTGACTCGGCTCCGTTAGCTCCTGATTTCGAGTTCGCCTTACAAGGAGAAGAAGAGGCATTACAGACGGGTATCGATTGCCTGAAAAAGCTTTGCAATAAAAAGGTATATTTAAATCTCCGAGAAGGAACTCCTTCCCATTCCATTTTTGCAAAACTAAAAAACGTTGAGATCAACTATTTCAGCGGTCCCCACCCAGCCGGGAACGTAGGCATACAAATCCATCATTTGGATCCGATCAATAAAGGAGATATCGTATGGGTTGTCAATATCATGGATGTTGCCATCATAGGTCGGTTATTTTTAACAGGCCATTTCGATGCGCGTAAAATTATTGCCTTAGTAGGTTCCGAGGTGAAAAAACCAGCATACTATAAAACAATCCTCGGCGCAAATATCGGTTGTATCGTTAACAACAAGTTGAAGAACCAAGTACACCAACGGATCATTTCCGGAAATGTTCTCACGGGTTATAAAGTATCCCCGGAATCGTTCTTGGGTTATTACAACAATATGGTAACCGTCATTCCGGAGGGAGACGAATACGAATTTTTAGGTTGGGCCACCCCCGGATTCAACAAATTCTCCATGTCCAAAACCTTCCCCTCTTTCTTATTTCCCAACAAGAAATACGCGTTGAACGCGAATTATCATGGAGAAGAGAGAGCGTTTGTCGTCACCGGACAATACGAGAAAGTATTACCCATGGACATTCTGCCGGTTTACCTGCTAAAAGCCGTTTTAGCCGAAGACCTGGATAAGATGGAGCAATTGGGTATGTATGAAATTGCACCGGAAGACTTGGCTCTTTGTGAATTTGTTTGCACCTCTAAAACTCCGGTACAACAAATCGTAGAGCAAGGTATTGAACTGATGATGAAAGAACTGAGTTAATTGACGATTTTAGATTTTAGATTTCGGAAATCAAAAATCATAAATCATAAATTCAAAACAATAGAAAATGAACTTTTTACGAAATTATTTAGATAAGCAAAAGCCTAAATTCGAAGAGGGAGGTAAACTGCACAAGTTGCACTCCGTTTTCACGGGTTTCGAGTCTTTTCTTTTTGTGCCCAATCGCACAACGACTTCAGGTTGCAATATCAGGGATGCCGTTGATTTAAAAAGAACCATGATCATCGTGGTCATAGCCCTGATCCCGGCTTTACTGTTCGGTATTTACAATGTAGGTTATCAGCATTTCAAAGCAATCGGTTCATTAGCGGAAACCGGATTCTTCGAACTATTCTTTTACGGTCTATGGAGAGTTCTTCCCATGATCATCGTCTCTTACGTGGTCGGGTTAGGTATAGAATTCGCCGTGGCACAAATCAGAGGGCATGAAATTAACGAAGGCTTTCTTGTATCCGGCTTGTTGATTCCGTTAATCATGCCGGTAAACGCACCGTTATGGATGATTGCCGTGTCTACAGCCTTTGCGGTCATCATCGGAAAGGAAATATTCGGAGGAACCGGGATGAACATTTGGAATCCGGCTCTATTGGCTCGGGCATTTTTCTTTTTCTCCTACCCTTCTATGATCTCCGGCGATAAAGTATGGATCGCAGGAATGCCTGACGGTTTTTCACAGGCTACGCCGTTGGCTCAGGCCGCCCAAGGCACACCTCTAACCGCAGACTTCAGCACCATGTTTTGGGGGTTGATTCCGGGATCCATTGGAGAGACCTCGACCTTCTGTATTTTACTGGGTGCTATTTTATTGATTGCAACAGGAATTGGAAGTTGGAAAATCATGCTATCCACTTTTATCGGAGGATTCTGCATGGCTTACTTGTTAAACCTAACCTTACCCGAAACAAACCCGTATGCAGCCGTAGATGCTATCGATCATTTGGTGATGGGAGGGTTTGCCTTCGGCGCCGTATTCATGGCGACAGATCCGGTAACTTCAGCTCAAACCGAAAAGGGAAAATGGATTTACGGATTTATTCTCGGAGTAATGGCAATTCTAATCAGGACCTTGAATCCGGGGTATCCGGAAGGAATGATGTTAGCCATTTTGTTAATGAACACGTTCGCTCCGCTTATCGACTGGTTTGTTGTGCAAGGCAACATTAAACGCCGGTTGAAAAGGGCAAAAGTCATGGTAGATTGATCTAATTCTAAATCAAAGAGAGATGAATAAACAAGGAAATACATACACCTTTATATATTCCATTATACTGGTAGTCATCGTTGCCGTTCTGCTGTCCGTGATAGCCCTGTGGTTACAGCCTACCCAAAATGAAAATATAGAGAATGAAAAAAGACAGAACATACTGCGTTCTGTGAATATTACCTCCACCCCGGAAAACTCCAAAGAACTATTCGACAAATACATTACCAAACAATTTATTGTCAATTCGAAAGGAGAAGAAGTGGCGGGGAACGCTTTCGCGGTTGATCTCAGCAAGGAAGTGAAAAAATCGTGCGAAGATAGACAGCTTCCGGTCTACGTGGCCAATATCGATGGCGTGATCAAATACATCTTGCCGTTACAAGGAACCGGTCTATGGGGACCCATCTGGGGATATATTTCGCTAAACGAGGATAAAAATACCGTTTACGGAACCGTTTTCGATCACAAAGGTGAAACTCCCGGCCTTGGAGCAGAAATTACTCAAGATCAATTCCGTCGTCAATTTGACGGAAAAACAATCTTTGATAACGGTAATCTGGTCTCCATATTCGTGAAAAAAGGCGGAGGAGCTACCGGCCCGCATGAAGTGGATGCCATCTCCGGGGGAACCATCACCTCCAAAGGAGTAGAAAGCATGCTTAAAAATTACTTAACCTGTTACGAACAATTCTTAAAAAAATAATTCTGATGAGCGAAAAAGAAGCATTATTTTCAGCTAAGAACCTACAATTACTGTTAGGTCCTTTGAGCAAGAATAACCCGATCCTCGTACAGGTTTTGGGAATATGTTCTGCTCTTGCTGTTACGGCAAAATTAGAACCGGCCATCGTTATGGCACTATCTGTTACTGCCGTAACCGCCTTCTCTAACGTGATCCTTTCGCTGTTGAGAAATACCATCCCGACCCGTATCCGTATTATCGTGCAGTTGGTTGTGGTCGCAGCTTTAGTAATCATCGTGGATCAAATATTAAAAGCCTATGCTTACGATGTAAGTAAACAACTATCCGTATTCGTCGGTTTGATTATTACAAACTGTATCATCATGGGCCGAATCGAGGCTTTCGCTTTAGGAAACAAACCGTGGCCTTCCCTCCTCGACGGTATCGGCAATGGTTTGGGATACGGAATCATCCTGGTTATCGTGGCTTTTTTCCGGGAGTTACTCGGCTCAGGAACACTCTTCGGTATCAAAGTGGTACCACAGGCTTTTTACGATATGGGATACATGAATAACGGTTTGATGATTCTTCCTCCGATGGCCCTGATCATTGTGGGAATCATTATCTGGATACACCGTTCCAGGAATAAAGACTTAATCGAACAGAAGTAGTTAACCAAAAGATAAAATGAAGATATGGAAAACCTTTTAAATATATTCATTCGCTCTATATTCATCGACAACATGATTTTCGCATACTTCTTGGGTATGTGTTCTTATCTGGCCGTGTCGAAAACCGTTAAAACTTCTTTCGGTTTGGGTATAGCTGTCGTTTTCGTGTTACTGATTACCGTTCCGGTAAACTATTTGTTGGACAACTACGTGCTAAAAGCCGGAGCATTGACCTGGTTGCTGGGAGAGAGTGCGGCCAACATCGATCTCAGCTTTTTAAGTTTTATTATGTTTATCGCCGTTATCGCCGCGATGGTACAATTAGTGGAGATGGTCGTTGAGAAATTCGCACCGACTTTATACAATCAATTGGGAATATTTTTACCGTTGATTGCCGTTAACTGTGCCATCATGGGAGCATCATTATTCATGCAAGAAAGAGGCTACGCAAACGTAGCGGAAGCCACTGCATTCGGATTAGGGTCCGGTATCGGCTGGTTACTTGCCATCGTGGGAATCGCTGCTATCCGTGAAAAACTAAAATACTCGAATATCCCCGCTCCCCTGCGAGGTATCGGGATTACGTTTATCGTGACAGGATTAATGGCTATTTCATTCATGAGTTTTTTGGGTATCAATCTGTAAAACAATTCAGTGATTTAGAGATTGCCGATTCAGTGACGATTAATCACAGAATCTAAAATCACGGGATCACTTTATCAGTAAATCTAAAATTAATAAGATGACATTATTAGTAATAAATACAGCGATCGTCACGGCAGGAGTAATCGTGTTCCTTATCGTAACACTCATTCTCGTGGGCATGCTCCTGTTTGCCAAAGCAAAACTAACTCCCAAGGGGGAAGTGAAGGTCAGCATCAATCATGGCGAAAAAGAGATAACAACGGAACCCGGGTCAACCTTATTGGCCACCCTCGGAAATAATAAAATATTTCTTCCTTCGGCTTGCGGAGGAAAAGGCTCCTGCGGCATGTGCCGTTGTCAGGTAGAATCGGGTGCGGGATCCATTCTTCCCACCGAAACGGGCTTCTTCTCCTATAAACAGCAACACGATAACTGGCGTCTGGCCTGCCAGGTAAAAGTGAAAGAAAACATCGAGATGGAAATTCCCGAATCCGTATTGGGTATCAAAAAATGGGAATGTGAAGTCGTTTCCAATAACAACATTTCAACTTTCTTGAAGGAGTTCGTCGTGAAATTGCCGGAAGGGGAAACTTTGAAATTCAAATCGGGAGGTTATATTCAAATAGATGTACCGGCCATCGATGTTGATTTCAAAGATATTGAGGTAAACGAGAAATACCGGGCAGACTGGGAACGCATGAAGATGTTCGATTTGAAAATGCATAATCCGGAAGCCACTTACAGAGCCTACTCCATGGCCAACCACCCGGCAGAAGGGAATATCATCATGTTGAATATCCGTATTGCCACTCCCCCGTTCGACAAAGCAATAGGTGGATTCGCCCATGTAAACCCGGGCATCTGTTCATCTTATATTTTCACTCGCAAACCGGGTGATAAGGTGACCATTTCCGGACCTTATGGAGAATTTTTTCTACGGGATACCAATAACGAGATGATGTTTATCGGTGGAGGTGCCGGTATGGCCCCGATGCGTTCGCACATCTTCAATTTATTTAAAACCATGCACACGAAACGGAAAGTGACCTTCTGGTATGGTGCCCGAGCATTGCAGGAAGCCCCTTACGTGGATCAATTCAATAAGATACAAGAAGAAAACCCGAACTTCAGGTGGACCTTGGCTCTTGATAAACCGGATCCGGTGGCTGATGCGGCTGGAGTAGCTTATAAGCCGGGATTCGTACACCAGGTAATCTACGAACAATACCTCAAGAATCACGAAAATCCGGAAGATATTGAATACTATTTGTGCGGACCTCCTATGATGATTCAGGCCGTCACGAAAATGTTATACGATTTAGGTGTTCCCGACGAAAACGTTATGTACGACAATTTCGGAGGATAACATGAATAAAAAGGCCCTTGTTCCCAAGGGCTTTTTTATTTATTTACCATGTAGGCAAACAAAACATTGTACGGTCTCCGGGGAGATTTTATCGCCGCTTTTATTTCATTTGCCTGTAATTGACCGCGTAAAGGACAATAAACAGCAAGACAAAAAAGCCGGAAGTAAGGAATGAGACCCAGACGATCATCGAAAAACCTGCATAATAAGGAAGTACGAACAAAGCCAAAATCTGAGCTGCCGAATAAATATAAAACCCGACCTTTCTCAAATTAAACATAAAAATAGCCCCGATCAAACTAAACAAAGACAAAAACAAACCGGACAGATTAATCGCTGTTGCATGCAGGGCTGTCACTTGCATAAGATCCATGCTCGAATTCATCCATGCTTTAAGAAAACCGGAACCCGAACTTCCGCTACTTTGATACAACTGCTGTATTTCCATTGCAGAATTCTGAAGCCCCGCTGTAAACAATCCCATTAAATTACTTAAAATTCCCCAGCCACTCCCGATAAAAGTCAGGATACAAAGTACCGTTAAAAAGGCCGAACGTTTCGGTTTACTCGTTTCAAAAGGATTTTCCATAGTATTCAAAATTAAATTTGAAATCAAATATATAAAATATTAGAACTATTTTACCATATATTTATAATTTGCATAATACATCAAAACAAAAGCCGCATTGACCAATAAACCCAATACATTATAAATAAGAAATATCGACACGAATTGCACGGTCGTGTATACAAAAAAACCGAATTTATCCAATCGCCACATCCGATGTGCTCCATAAAGAGAAGCTCCGCTCAACACGAGTGAAATAAAAGAAGCCATCATTACAGTTTGCCCGGAAAGATACTCCTGGGGAACCATTCCATTCATCCAAAACAATTGCTCTATGTAACCGGATATCAATAGACTCACGAAGCTGACTAAAAGAGTGGATCCGCTACCGATAAAGGTCAGAATACAAAGTACGGTTAAAAAAGCAGGTCTTTCCGGTTCCCGGCCTCCTTCCCGGTTATCCGATACATAACTTCGCCCCGTTTCCATCAATTCATACACTTCTTCGGAAGAAGCGCCGCCGGATAATTCTTTTTCTCCTATCTTCATTATTTTACCTTTTATATTTCAATTTCCTTATTCCTTACGAATCTACGGGATAAAGGGTTTTTAGGATTAAAAAAAAACTTGAAATACTTTGTTTACAACGAGTATTAATATAATTTTGGCAAAGATTTTAGAATGTCTATATATTAAAAATTTAAATAATGAAAAGAGATACACAAATTTTTGACCTCATTGATAAGGAGTGTCAACGTCAAAAACAGGGGCTGGAGTTGATTGCCTCTGAGAACTTCGTAAGCGATCAAGTAATGCAAGCCATGGGTTCCTGTTTAACCAACAAATACGCCGAAGGCTACCCCGGAGCGCGTTATTACGGAGGATGTCAAATTGTCGACCAAACGGAACAGCTGGCTATTGATCGCGCATGCCAACTTTTCGGAGCCGAATTCGCCAACGTACAACCCCACTCGGGAGCACAAGCCAACGCTGCCGTGTTCTTTGCTTGCATGAAACCGGGAGATACGTTCTTAGGGTTAGACTTGGCACACGGAGGCCATCTTTCCCACGGTTCACCCGTGAATCTTTCAGGTATCAACTACCATCCGGTAGCTTACCACGTGAAGGAAGAGACCGGTATGGTGGATTATGATGAGATGGAGCGATTAGCCATCGAACACAAACCCAAAATGATCGTATCCGGAGCATCCGCATACTCTCGCGACTGGGACTACAAACGTATGCGTGAGATTGCCGATAAAGTAGGAGCTTTACTGATGTGTGACATGTCTCATCCGGCCGGTTTGATTGCCAAAGGATTACTGAATAACCCGATGGAATATTGTCATATCGTAACTACCACGACCCACAAAACACTTCGCGGTCCCCGCGGCGGTATGATCCTTCTCCCTAAAGATTTCCCAAATCCATGGGGTTTGAAAACACCGAAAGGAGAGATCAAAATGATGTCGCAGGTAATTAATTTCGCCGTTTTCCCCGGACAGCAAGGAGGACCGCTCGAACACGTGATTGCCGCTAAAGCCGTCGCTTTCGGTGAAGCGTTATCCGAAGAGTATACCAATTATGCCAAACAGATGTTAGCAAACTCCAAAGCCATGGCAAAAGCGTTCATGGACAAAGGATACAAAGTAATCTCCGGAGGTACTGACAATCACTCCATGTTAATCGATTTAAGAACCAAATTCCCGGATTTAACCGGTAAAAAAGCCGAAAATACATTGGTATTGGCAGACATCACGATCAATAAAAATATGGTACCGTTCGATACGCGTACCCCGTTCTCCACATCCGGTTTGCGGGTAGGTACTCCTGCCATTACGACCCGCGGCTTGAAAGAAGAACATATGCCTGTCATCGTGGATATGATCGACCGGGTATTAAGCAACGTCGATAACGCCGATGTAATTGCACAAGTAAGAAAAGAGGTAAACGCCATGATGAGCGACAGACCGATGTTCGCTTGGTAATATTATCGAATACGAATATAAAAAAGCTGCTTTTGAAGCAGCTTTTTTATTCGTGTTTTCGACAAATGAGGAATACATCCAACCTTTTGATCGTCCGGTTAATTATTCGGCCAAACATAAACTTTCGGTGTCTTTATCATCCTATTTTTATCTTAAATTGCCATTTAAAACCTTGCAAGGAACTACTTCCCCGTAATACCATTTTTCTGCTTCAGCCTTAAGTGCCTATTGAAAACAAATCAGATCTTCAGTCGTAATATTCGTGGGCAAAAATTTGGTAGCATCTCCTCCGTTCATAACAATATCCCGCACGATGGTCGAACTGATAAAGGTATGTTCCGGAGAAGTTAACAAAAATACGGTTTCAACGGAAGAATCCATAGCTTTATTTATCTGCCCCACAGCTCTTTCATATTCAAAATCAGCAGCCGTTCTCAAGCCCCGAATGATAAAACCGGCTTCTATCCGGTTACAATAATCAACCGTTAAGCCGGAATAACTCTCCACTCGAACCCGTTCTATACCCTTAAATACTTTCTGTATGATGGCAATACGAGTATCTATATCCAAAAATTCCCTTTTGACGGCATTGATACCTACAGCCACAATAATACGGTCGAATATCTTCAATCCTCTTTTGACGATCTCCTCGTGTCCCACGGTAAAAGGATCGAATGAACCCGGAAATACGGCAATTTTTTCCATTACAATTCATTTATGATTAAAAACAAACCCTAATTTTCTCATTTGCACACACATAGAATACAATACACAAGCAACTTCCCCCACATATTACAAATTAAAACTATTTTTCTGAATTAACAAAGGAATTGTTATTATTTCTCCTCGATTTCATTGAAAATTATTAGGATAAAAAAATAACTTTAGATATATTTGTGAAATAGTAAAATACAACACATAACAATTAATTCTTATAAAACATGGCACAAAAATTACTAATCAGAGACTTAACTCTTAGAGATGGTCAACAATCTGCTTTTGCGACACGAATGAAACAAGAACAGGTAGACCGGGTATTACCTTACTACAAGGATGCAAACTTCTATGCAATGGAAGTTTGGGGTGGTGCCGTTCCCGACTCTGTAATGCGTTACTTGAATGAAAATCCCTGGGATCGTTTGGAAAAAATCAAAGCCGGTATCGGAGACGTTTCAAAATTAACCGCTTTGTCGAGAGGTCGTAATCTTTTCGGTTATGCTCCATACACGGATGAAATCATCGAAGGTTTCTGTAAAAATGCTATCGAATCCGGACTTGGGATCATGCGTATATTCGATGCGTTGAATGATGTCAATAACGTAAAATCGACCATTAAATACGTGAAGAAATACGGCGGTATAGCTGACTGTGCAGTTTGCTACACCATTGATCCGAAGTATCCGAAACTCAGTTTAATGGATAAATTGAAGGGAAAGAAAAACCCGGAACCGGTGTTCACCAACGCTTATTTTTTAAACAAAGCCAAAGAGATGGAAGCTCTCGGGGCTGATATGATCACTATTAAGGATATGAGTGGTCTGATCAACCCGGCCCGGATTGCAGAGTTAATTCCGTTATTTAAACAAAATCTGAAAATTCCCGTCGATTTCCATACGCACTGCACTCCCGGATACGGGTTGGGAGCTGTATTGATGGCTATCGTCAAAGGAACCGATATCGTAGATACCAATATATGGAACTTCGCAGGCGGTCCTGCCGCTCCCGCTATCGAATTGATTTACATCTTCTGTCAGAAGTTAGGTATAGAAATGGATGTAAACATGGAGGCTGTAGCTAAAATCAATAAAGAACTTTACACGATCCGTAAAGAACTGGAAGCTTTCGACGCTGTTAAACAATTCCCGAAACCGTTCAATCCGCTCACGGACAAATTACCGGCGGAAGTGGATAAAGAGTTTGACAAAGCCATCGAAGCCGCAAAACAGAATAACGAAGAGGCATTGTTGAATGCCTGTCATGCCATCGAGGCTTATTTCAATTTCCCGAAACCGAACGAATTGGTTAAGAAAGCTGAAGTTCCCGGAGGTATGTATACCAATATGGTCGCTCAATTGAAGCAATTGAATGCCATGGATATATTGGAAGATGCCATGAAGTTGATCCCGACGGTTCGTTTAGCAGCCGGTCTTCCTCCTTTGGTTACGCCAACAAGCCAAATTGTCGGAGCACAAGCCGTAAACTGTGCTTTGGATATCAAAAACGGCAAACCCATGTATTCTAATGTATCCAACCAATTCGTTGCTCTTGTCAAAGGTGAATACGGAAAAACTCCGGTTCCCGTCGATCCCGCTTTTCGTCTGAAAATTGCCGGAACACGGGAAGAAACACCGTATGATACTTCAAAATACCAAATGCAGGAGAATCCCGTGTTGACGGCATTCGGAGGTGTTAAATTAGCGGAAAATGAAAAAGAAGTACTTCTGCTCGAACTCTTCCCGGCTGTCGCTAAAACGTTCCTAACCAAACAAAAAGAGGCTCGTTATATGGCTACTCATAAACAAGAGGAGACCCAATCCGCAGTCGAGGAGAAAAAAGAGGAACCGATTACAGGAAAAGTAGTTGAAGCTCCCATGCCAGGAAGCATTTTCAAGATTTTGGTAAAACCGGGAGATATCGTGGCTAAAGGACAAAACGTACTCATACTCGAGGCAATGAAAATGGAAAACAGCATTGCCACGGATTATGCCGGCAAGGTTAAACGAATCTTAACAAAAGAGGGAACAACCGTTGCAGCAGGCAGTAAACTAATCGAGATCGAGGTGTAAGCCTTCATTAAATAATTTTGAAAAGAGTGGCTTCCTTTAAGGGAAGTCACTTTTTATTATTACTTTTGCCGCAAATAACAAGGCGCCATGAATAAAACCAACCATCCCCGAAGACACAAACCTCAGATACGTCAATTTACGGTCGGAGAGGAAATTGAACTTTTGTCCTATCTATTCAAACAATTCCCGGAAAAGAGCAGAACAACCGTAAAATCCATATTGAGCAACCGACAGGTCAACGTGAACGGCCAAGTTACGACACAATTCAACGAGCCGTTAAAACCGGGGGATTATATTTCCATAAACATGGAAAAAGGAAACGTTGAATTTTCCAGTCCGCATATGGACATGGTGTATGAAGACTCCGACCTTATTGTTATCAATAAAAAGAGCGGTCTACTCTCCATGGCTACCCAAAATGAAAAAAAGAAAACAGCCTATCATATTTTAAGTGACTACGTCAAATCCATTGATCCACAGAATCGTATATTTATCATCCACAGATTAGACAGGGAAACCTCCGGTTTAATGATGTTCGCCAAAAATCAGCAAACACAGGAAAGAATGCAACAACACTGGAACGAAATGCTTCTTGAAAGGAAATACGTGGCCATTATTGAGGGGGAACCGGAAAAAGCGGAAGATCAGGTATCGACCTATCTTCAAGAAAATGAAGCCATGAATGTTTATACCTCCGACCGGGGAAAATGGGCCGTTACCCACTATAAAGTAATTAAATCCAATCGTCAGTACTCATTGGTTGAACTGGAATTGGAAACCGGACGCAAGAATCAGATCCGCATTCACATGGCAGAAATAGGACATCCCGTAACCGGAGACACCAAATACGGCGCACGCAATAACCCGATTAACCGTTTAGCCTTACATGCCCGTCAATTGAAATTCATTCACCCCTCAACCGGTCAGGTTATGAATTTTAGAACAGATGTTCCGAAACGTTTTAGTCTGCTCGTAAAGAACCGAACAGGTAATTAACGAAGTACCTGTTCAATTCGTATCTACGGTTAAATCCGCTTTAATCACTCTACCCGCTGATATTCCGAATCCTCTCGGTCTCCAGGAAGATTAAAGATCAAAAAGTGCAACTTTTCATTAAGTCTGACGATACAAGAGAGTATGAAACTTCGGGTAAAAACTATCTTAACCCGTATTAAACCGGGTTCGGCTATCGCAAAAGGCATCGTGGTACTACTCTCTTGTCTGCTGGGAGCATACATCACGGGAAGGTTCCATGAAGGTTCCAAATATATGGGAGCAATGCTTGCCGCCATTTCCGGAATTGTGGTGCTTCAAGATGATTTCAAGACATCCATCCACCAGGGATGGTTGCGAGTTGCAGGCACGTTTATCGGAAGTTGTATCGCTTACGCCTATCTTACCTGGTTTCCTTTTACCATTACAGGAATGGTGATCTCCGTACTCATTCTCGATTTGTTATGTATGGCGATCGGACTTCCTGACGGCAGCAAAATGGCCGCTATTACCTTAGTAGTAATCATGATTGTCTCTATCATGTCACCGGATATTTCTCCCCTGCTAAACGGTCTGTTGAGATTTACGGAAGCGACCGTCGGGGCCCTGATTGGAATTACCCTGGCCTGGATATTGCAACGTATCCCTGCTAAAAAAGGCTCCTGATCTCATTTATTACTCATTTTGAATTATCTTTGTAAAAATCCCATATCCATGCATGCAGAATTATATTATCAAGATAAAATAGCAGAAGCGACCTCACAGGTAAAGAAATTGAAAGCAACGCGTAACTACATTACATTTACCAAGATCATACTCTTTTTACTGATCATCTACTTTTTATATTCCCTGCTTACGACGGGAAACCTTTTTGCATTATACACCGGAATTCTTTCCATAATACTCTTCGTCTATATCAATTATACGGAAACCAAATTGTTACAAAAAATAACCTACTATACCGAATTACGTCATGGTGCAAAAATAGAGGTAGAGTACTTGGCGGGAGATTCGACGCACCTGCCTAAGGGAGACAAATTCAAAGATCTATCGCATGCCTACTCTCACGATTTGGATCTATTCGGAGAAAACTCGCTTTTTCAATCCGTCAACCGGACGGTTACCCCTAACGGGACTCAAAAACTCTCCGAGTGGCTGTGTTCCCCTCTAAAATCTAAAGAAAGAGTGCTACAAAGACAACAAGCCGTTCAGGAGTTAAGCGAAGATCCGGACTGGTGTCACAGTTTCAGAGCTATCGGTGTCAGCCATAAATTATCCGGTATCGCCATAAAAGAGATTCGGGAATGGTCCGAAGAACAATTACGACTCCCTACCGCCATGCTCCAACTATCCTACTATCTTCCGATAGTGACAATAGCAGGCTGGAGCTTATGTCTGTTTTCAATCATACCCTTTTCTTTACCGCTTTTATTATCGTTTATTCAATTAACGATCGTTCTCTCTTCCGCGAAAAAAATAAACCGGGTCCAACACCAACTGGATCAATTTATCCATTCGTTCAGCAATCTTCACCGATTGATGCAACACGTTCGATCCAAACAGGTAGATTCGGAGCGACTGAAAGAGATATATTATAAACTATACGAGCAAAAATACAACGCAGAAGAAGCATTCCGTTCGCTTCACAAAACATCGGAAAGTTTTGACCAGCGGGGCAATATATTAGCCGCCATACTGTTGAACGGACTTTTCATGAAAGATGTTCATCTTATCCGCCGATTAACTAAATGGAAGGAAAAATATGCCTCCTTCATCCCGGAATGGTTAGAATCAATAGGAGAATTGGATGTATTCGTGAGTCTCGCCAATTACCGCTTCAACCATCCCGATTACATCTTTCCCATTCCCGACGACGAGGTTATCTTACGCGGAGAAGCAATAGGTCATCCGATGCTCCCGGCATCGCAACGGATTGTCAACGATTTCCAGGTAGCACGTTTGCATGAATTCTATATCGTCACGGGAGCCAACATGGCAGGAAAGAGCACGTTTTTACGCACAATAGGCACTAACCTGATTTTGGCTAATTGCGGTTGCGTCGTATGTGCCAAAACCTTCCGTTTTCAGCCCATAGCTATCTTTTCAAGCATGAGAACTGCCGATAATCTGGCTAAAGGAACCTCCTATTTCCACGCAGAGTTATTGCGTCTGAAGCAATTGGTCGAAACAGCCGAAAAAGAAGATAAACTCTTTATTATTTTAGACGAAATTTTAAAAGGAACTAACTCGGTCGACAAATTGAACGGCTCGCGCCTTTTCCTACAAAAATTGCTATCTCTTCCTGTTTCCGGCTTAATTGCAACCCACGATTTAGAATTAGGAAAGTTGGCGGATGTATTTCCTCGGCACTTTATCAATAACTGCTTTGAGATCGCACATTCCGGAACGGAAATAAGTTACGATTACAAATTAAAGCCGGGAATCAGCCAAACAATGAATGCCTCCATTCTTTTAAAGAAAATGGGACTGGTATAACTTTATTTTTGTCATTCCGTTATACCCAGAAAACGAAATGATATGAATACAATACAAATCGTAAGCATTTGCTTCATCACCCTTTTTTTGTCGGGTTGCAAACCACAGAAAACGAAAGAAGAAGAACAGCCGAAGCATACTACTTTTCCGGCACAAACAGAATTATCCATACCACATTATTTTAACGGAGAGTTTTCGCTCATACGGGAACATCCGGTTCTCACGGACTGTGCCACAGGAAACCGATTAACAATCACCATGGACAGCATCGCGAAAGAGGTTATCGAAAAATACCGAAAAATTCAAAAGGGTACAAACACAAGTCTATTAGGGGTGTTCGAAGGTTCACTCTCTTTCTCGAACGATATCGAAAAGAATCAAACACTCCAATTGACACTGACCGATTTTATTCGTTTCGATACGGTAAACGATTGCGATCCGCAAAGAAAGATTACCGGTGAATACGTGGCATTAATTCCTAATCGACAACAACCGACAGATAAATTTACCCTGAACCTTCATCCGGATTATACTTATACCTTCACCATTTTCAACATGTTGTCTAACTCTACCCGGAAAGCAAAAGGGTATTGGTATCAGTTATCCGAAGATATGATCGCTTTAGAAATAACACCCCTTACCAATTACCGGAACAAAGCGTATATCAATTACAGTACAAAAGAGCTTACCTTTATCAACAGCAAACGAGTATATCACCATCAAGAAGAGTAGATCCGCTCCACGGGAACATATACTTGATCCGACAAATCGATCATGGCATTGATCAAAAATACCCCTTGATAACGGGTGAGATCCGCAACACGAATCTCTCTTTCACGGACAATCCCTTCCCGCAACAGACGCTGACGCCGGGTTCCGTTCAACAAGAAAGCGGAAGGAGTATAGAGGCCGTCGCAGGCTCGAAAGACAACATTTGAAAATGAAGTGTCTGTTATCTGCCCTTGTTTCACGATCAAAACCTCATCACGATCTCCCCGACGATCAGACAATCTCTTTAAAGCATCCCGGTCCGTAGACTTAAAAGGGTAAACAATCTCGTTGTCCTCCACTAATTTCAAACTGGCAATTTTCCGAATATGATAAGGAATAAATTCCACTTCCCGAATAACATAATCGTAAATAATCCGACACTTTACAACCCCCTCCCGTAAATCTTCGGGAACTATCAATTCATCCGGTATGAAAACGATTTCCCGTCTGAAAAAAACAACAGAGGTCTCTTTCATTCGAGCCACATGGAATGAAAAATTACAAAATTCACCGTCAATCACTAGTATGGTCTCAATAAATGCAGACATCCGTTTCCCGTTAAAAAGGTAAATACACTTTTTCCAATACCTCCTCGTATTCACTTCGGCAAGAACTATTGATCGTTATTCCTCCTCCGCTACGAAAATAACGTTTCCTTCCCTTCTCCTCTATAAAACGAATCATCACGGCCGTATCCAAACGCTTCCCGTCGTACAAGCCAAAAACTCCCGTATAAAATCCCCGCTTTTCTCCCTCGGCACGAGATATAATACGTAACGTAGCAGGTTTGGGTGCTCCCGATATGGAACCGGCCGGTAATAAGTCAAACACGATATCTCCCAAGAAAGTTTCATAATGTTCCGGCAAACGGCCCGTAATCTCCGAACTGACTTGCAGGATATCCCCATTACTGGTATGTAAGCGATCCACGTATCGAAAACGTTCCAGTCTTACTTGTTCCGACACCCGATTCAAATCATTACGGATCAAATCCACTATCGTATTGTGTTCCGAACGCTCTTTATAGTCGGATAATATCACCTCTTCGGCAAAAGGAACAGAAGCATCGATAGTCCCTTTCATCGGGTTGGAAGAGATCCTGCCCTCCTCTATCAACACGAAACGTTCCGGGGAGAAACAAACAAAATTCTCCGGTATACATAACCGGTACAAAGCGTGACTTTGATGAAATATCTCCACCAAAGACCAACAGGTCTCGACCTCTGTTGCCACCGTCAGGTTCGATAAAAAGGAATCCCCCCGCAACAATCCTTTCCTTACCTCCCTGAATTTACGTTCGTACTCCTCGAAAGCAATCGGATTTTTCACTAATGCTTTTTGCTCACCGTTTATCTTAGCACGCTCCACGTTAGAAACTCCCCGTACATCAAAAAGAATATTTTGTTGTTCCAAGGGACTCTCGATAAAAAAACCGCGAGTCAATTCAAAATCAACCCCGAAAAGAAAAGAGGATCCGGATGCTCCGGCCCGATTCATTAATTCTTTGACTTTATTCGCTGATTCCATCATATTTTTGGGGGTCTGCTCCCTTTATATGTTCCGGTAATTTACGTTTTAAAGCGGGAGAATAAAAAAAATGCTTCAAAAACAGGACCGGCTCCGGCCCTTCCGCATTATAAAAACTCTCCAAATAACGATTGAACTCCTGACGACTCACTGCCGCTCTCCCGCATCCCGCATCGGTAATATCATAAAAACTGATCGTAACATCCCTTCGCGGCAAAAAAAACAGGCCATTAGCCAAAACATAAAAAATTCCCTTCAAATAAGTCCATAAAAAGTTAGGAGATTCCCCGTTCCAAGCCTTGGACCACATGCTACCCCATAATCCCCGAATACGGACGCCGATGATACGGGTATTCTCCGGCAATTGCCGGCATACTTGCCAGGCACTCTGTTTATTATAAATCCGTTCATACCCTTGACCGGCCAATTGACCTGCCGGATAAATCAACATACTATGACCATGGGCGAGAGCCTCAAGTACGTTTTTATAAAGATTGGCTACTACCTCTATCCCCTCCCGGCTTTTTTCCAGATCCGGAACGGATACGACCCCCATCAAACGAAATATCGGCTTCAATATCCAAAATTTACAATAAGCTTCCGTCACCAAAGGGGAAGCTTTCGTGTATTTATATAAATGAGCAAAAATCAATTGAGGATCAACCGTTGCCTGATGATTAGGCAAAAACAATTTCGTTGAAGAAGAGATTAAAAGTTCGGTTCCCTCCAATTTCACTCTATACCTCAATGCCAGCAGATAACGATATATAGCAGCAAACACTCTTACCATTATTTCCGTATTTTTAAATTCTTAAATCTCTCTCTCATCTCTTTCACCTGCTTATACAAAACAAAAGTCATGAAAAATGTCAACATAGCTAAAAACAAAAATATATATTCGGTATCCCATAACATCTCCATCGTTCCGAAGCAACCGGAGGCAACAAGCATGAATAAAAAGGTGATCAGATTGGAATAAGCCAACATGTCTCCCAACTCCCTTCCTTTCACATTCGCCTGTATCCAGGCATCCAAAGGCACTTTATACATCCCGCTGCAAAAAGCAGCTGAAAATACCAATAAGGCAAAAGCAATTCCTTGCAGATCAAACAAAAAAATAATGGCAAAAGCAATTCCTGTCATCACCCCACCCAACGTAACCAATCCCAATTCTACCTCCCCGTGAGAAAACACTCCCGCCAGGTAACACCCCGCTCCGATTCCGATAGCAGCCAACGACATGACCATACCGGTTTCTGAATCGCTCATCTCCAACTCTCCCCGACAATAAACGATCAAGGTCATCTGAATCATCGAACCGATAAACCAGAATACAGCCAATCCCACGACAATCAGATTCAACCCTTTAAAATCCCTCGCACGGATATACATATCCCGAACGAATTTAACCGGATTCAAAGTTTCATGACTCTCTTTCAACGGTTCGCTCTCCCGGACCCGAATCGCTAAACTACAGCCCCATCCCAAAAAGGCAATCACGAACAACAACCCGCATAATCCTAAAATACTCACACTCTCGGAGAGAAAAGCAGCTAACAGAGTCCCCGATAGTATTCCGACAAAAGCAAACATCTCCATGGTCCCCGACCCGAAAGATATACCTTTTTCACCTCCGATATCCCGAATCAACCCGTACTTGGAAGGAGAAAAAAGCGCACTCTGCAACCCCATCAACAAAATAGCAATCAATACAATAGAAGTCGATGTCATCAATAATCCCAGACTTGCCACAGCCATAATCCATAATTCGGCAAATTTCGCCCACACGACAATTTTACGCTTCTTATAAATCTTGGCCAACCGACCGGCCAAAGGCGAAAACAGCAAATAGGGAATCACCAAGGCGGCAGATGCTAAAGTAACGACCATCGATTCATGCTCCTTTCCGACCCAAGCAATACATATAAAACACGCCAAAGTCTTCAGGAAGTTATCATTCAATACCCCCAAATAGTTTGTAACAAAGAGAGGCAACCAATTTTTATTTTTACTCATAATCCGAATTTATCGCATCATTTACCTTTATCACCCCCGCATTTCGGACCAAAGGTATTTAATTTTATCATTTAAACCGGTGAAAAAAACTAAAAATAGCCCTGTTTTCTCTATTTTTGTCCCCCGTAAAAGGAAGCTTCAAGCATGAAAAACATATTGGTAATCGACAATTACGACTCATTCGTGTATAATCTGGTCCAACTCCTGAAAGAAAACGGGAAATGCAGATTCGATATCGTTCGAAACGATAGCGTTGATTTCACTCGACTAAGCCTATACGACGGTTTACTACTTTCTCCCGGCCCGGGAATACCCGCTGAAGCCGGGGATCTGCTTCGTGTCGTCAATCAGTGCAAAACGACTCATTCGATTTTAGGAATCTGTCTGGGACATCAGGCCATCGCGGAAAGTTTCGGCGCAAAATTAGAACGATTGCCCTTTCCCAAACACGGACACGAAAGCCCTTTAATCATACAAGATACCGAAGATCCGATTTATCGTAATCTTCCGCCCCAGGCTGTTATCGGGCGCTATCACTCTTGGACGGTAAACCCTTCTACCCTCCCTCCTCCTCTTAAAGTCAGCGCCATCGATGAAGAGGGACATATCATGTCTTTTTATCACCCGGCCCTCCCCATTCATGGTCTGCAATTTCACCCCGAATCCATCATCACTACCATCGGCCCCCTCATTATAAACAATTGGATAGATTAATTGTTAAAAAAAACATATAATTCACAAAGTCAACATCGTAAATAAGATATATTCTTATTCTATTTCGCTCGTATATCACCTAAAATCAATAAATATACTTACCCGTTTTGTTTTTATAAATATTTATACAACACTCGTATTATATAATTTATTAAATACAATCACATTATTCCTGATTCAAATACGACGAGATAAACCATTAAAAAATCATTTATCAACGAAAAAAACATTACTTATTAAACAAGTAATTTTATTACTCTTCATAATTCGTTGCAGTATTTCCGATTTTGCCGCCATAGAAGACATCGTTCAATTAGTTGTATTGGTTGCCCCAAAAACAATCACGCACCAAGCCCGAATCACAGCAACGTCGAGTAATACTGTATCACAGGAATATAGCGTTAAGATAAGAAATAATGACAATGTTATACCAATCACCGTTCCATTCAGATTAAGACCGGTCTCTAAATCTTTACTCGAAAAGATCTGGAGATTTTTTATTCCGGAAAAAGGGTCCCGCTCCGGAAAGAATAGCGATCCCAATAGTGTAAACATATCATACATCCGATGTTAAAGAATTAGACAGCAAACACGTACTCCACAGACCCAACATTCTAATTATCAACCAATAATTAAAACAGCACAACATTTGATGCAATCGAGTAATATTCAGGAACACATATATTACAATTGTACATGATTAATTTTACCCGTACATTCAGAATAATCTTCCGAAACAAAGGATTGACATGGATCAACATTACCGGGCTAAGTCTGGGATTAGCCATAGCCCTATTTTTATTGGTATACCTCAAATTCGAGTTTTCATATGATAAACACTTCAAGGACGCGGACCGGATCTATAAAATATTGTGTGCATGGAAAGAAAGCGGATGCACGGAATATTACGCCACGAATATCGACCTCTTAGCTTCTCAACTCATTAAAGAGGTTCCAGAAATAGAGACTGCCTGTCGATTATACAATCTCGGTATAATAAATGTAAGAAACAAAGACAAGGAAAAAACAGGCGTAAAAGCTTACATGGTAGATTCGACCTTCCTGCAAATTTTCAATTTCAAACTTTTAAACGGGAATCTGAACGGAGCCCTGGACGAGCCCAACACTTGCATTATTACCCGCTCCACGGCAAATCGTTTTTTCAGTACAGAGACCGATCCCATCGGAAAAAGTTTAATCGACGACGACAATAAATCAATCCTGAAAATAGTAGCCGTCATAGAAGATATACCGGCAAACACGCACTTCAATTTTGATTTGATTACCAAATTACCAGAATTCGATTGGGGCGGTTTGGCGTATCATACCTATGTCAAATTTCGTCCGGGAATAGATCAAAAAGCTGCTATCGGCAAATGCAACGCAATAAATAAAAAGTTATTAGAATCAAGATTTATCTCCGATAATTATGAATTCGGAAGTGCGATGGAATCCTTATTGGACATTCATATCCAATCGAAAGCAGATTATGATTTAAAACGCAAAGCGGATAAAACCAATCTTATTTTTATCATTTTAATCACCCTATTCATCTTAGCGATAGCTCTCTCCAATTTTATCTCTCTTTATGTCATTCAGGGAGAAAAACGTTCCAAAGAAATCAGTATACGTAAAACAAACGGGGCAAGCCGAATCCATATTGCCGGTATGTTATTCGGCGAAACCTTCATCGTTACATCCATCGCTTTCCTTATTGCTATTATATTATATTTCTCTTTTTCAAGTACGTTTACCTCATTGCTTAATTTCAATCTGCCAGAAGAGATAAGTATAGATTGGTTTATGTGGGGCAATTTTATTCTACTCTTCCTGGTAGTAAGTTTTATTGCCGGCAGTTATCCGGCTTATTACCTATCTCGCTTTAATCCCGTCGAGTTAATTTCCAAATCAACGTTACGAAAATATAAATTAACAGCCACCTCTGTTGTCGTACAATTTGCTGTAGTTATATTTTGCATTTCAGCCCTGCTCGTTGTCTGGAGACAACTAAATTTCATGAAAGCAATGCCTCTGGGGTTCGAAACTGAAAATATACTGACAATAAACATCACCTCCCGGTTATCCCAATACAACGCGTTATACTCCGATCTACTACGATGCCCAGAAATAGAAAACATCTCTGTCAGTCAAGGAGATCCTTTGGATGGATATAGCGAAGAAGGTATCCGAAAAATGGGACAATCCGAAAAAGAAGAATTGAGTATACGCGACAGAAGAACGGGTCCCGGTTATTTCAGTCTATTTCATATTCCGATTTTAGAAGGTCGTAGCTTTATCTACGAGAATCAGACAGACTCCAAAAGTCTGATTCTGAATGAAACAGCCGTAACCGATCTCGGATTAAAAGAACCGGTAGGACAAAATATCATTTTCAACGATCAAATTTTCAAAATTATCGGAATCGCCAAAGATATCAAAACATCGGCCCGAGAAAAAAACGAACGGTTAGCTTATACGGCTTACGCGACGACCTATTGGACACTTGCGGTAAAATTTAAACCCGACACCTACCAGAAAACGAAAATGAATGTCAATAGCATTATAGAAAAATACTTTGCCCAAACACCCTATACCTCCATCCTTATGAGTGATGCCGTTCGATACCAGTACAAGCAGGATGAAATCACATCCCGTATTCTAATAAGCGGTTCGATCCTGGCGATAACTTTAGCTTCACTCGGTTTATTGGCTCTAAGCGGATTTGTAACCCGACAAAAGAGAAAAGAGATCAGTATACGCCGGGCTATGGGAGCCCAAATAAACGAGATCATATACGATCTGAACAAATACATCCTACTTCGAGTATTGCCCGCATTTCCCATCGGCATTATCCTGAGTTATTTTATTATGAGACATTGGTTACAAAATTTCGAATACTCCATTACCCTGAGCTGGTGGATTTTCGGCATTTCATTACTACTCACGTCACTCATCGCATTATTGACTATATTATATCAAAGTATTCGGTCGGCTACAAAAAATCCGGCCGAGGCACTAAAAAATGAATAAAATTTCTTTAACTATTTTTATACGGATCTCTTAAATCCGGCAACGAGATTATCCAATAATTAATTTCTGGCTATAAAGAGCGGTTTGGATTGTGACTTGCTCCTGTCAAATCCGAACCAGTACGTTTCGGTTTCAAAGGGGAGACGATAAAGACGCATGACCTCCGTCCACTCCCCTTCCAACACCTCCAGGTTTCCCGGCAAACGACTATCCCATGCTTCTAAACGCCCGCTCGGCTCTTTGGTAAAAGGTATTCCGGCCGCAATCCATGCCACTGCTATTTTCGGCAAATAAGAGGGATATGCCCCGCTACAAAATCGATATAACAACACACCTCGTTTTTCCAAACTTAAAGGTTGTTCTAAAAGTTCCTGATTTTCAAGCCAAAAAAGAAACTCTTCCAAAAAACAAGGATGATCGGTGACGAGCTGACGAATCACTTTTTGCCAAGCCAAAGCGTTATAAAAACCGTCTATCAAACGGGAAAGCAGGCGGGCTCGTCTCAAGTCGCCAGCAGACATGACCGTCGTTTGTAAAACTTCATAAGGAGGATCCGGAGAATAGATAATTCCCCACTCTTCTGCCCGCTCTCGCATCACCGTTCCCGGTAACAATTTCAATAATTCCAACTGAATCTCGCTTGTCCCGAAAGAGACCAAGGTTCTCACGTCTTCAACTATTTCCCTTAGGGAATATAAAGGTAAACCCGCTATCAAATCCGCGTGGACCACGAGATTAGAAAGAGAGGACAAATAACGCAATCCTTCCAAAGCGGCCCCTATATTCCCAATCCTCTGACACGTCTTCAATACCTTTTCCCGTAAACTCTGTATTCCGGCTTCCAAATGCAACAAACCTTCCGGCATCTCCCGGAGCAAGTTCATTACCTCTTCGGAAAGCAATGCCGGATGAATTTCCAGATGAAAATGCATTTTTCCGGCATATCCCCGGAACAAAGACAGAAGTTCTACGGCACGCCGGGAACTCCCGTTAAAAGTACGGTCCAGCAACCGGATGTCCCGGATACCCCTTTTCCGAATAAGATCCAACCTCTCCCGAATACGCTCGACAGGCAAGGTACGTACCGGCTTCTCTCCCCCGCTCACGCAAAAAGTACAGGTATTAAAACACCCTCTGGTCGTTTCCAACTGCACGAAAGGTTTAGTCCAATCAAAAAAGATACTTTGCTCCGGCAAAGCCAAACTGTCGAAAGCTTTAATCTTAGCGATACCATTATCCCGATACACCCCTGCTTCATTCAACCAACACAATCCGATAATCTCCTCCCATCTATCCGGTTGCTTATACACGGCTAACCATTCGTGAAACCCTACTTCTCCCTCCCCCCGAAACACGCAATCGATAAACGGATAGGTTCTTAAATAAGCCTCGTTATCACCCAACATCTCCGGTCCTCCCAATATAACAATACAATCCGGTAGCAAAGCCTTTACCCGTATAATAATTTTACGCAATACTTCGTGAGTAAATAGCCAGGCCGTGGCCGCCAAAACTTGCGGAGCATACCCGACGATTTCCGTCACAACACTCCCCACGTTCGAATTGATCGTAGCCGGAACCCGACACCACTCCACATCAGTCTTCGTCCCCGGTTGCTGAGCGTGAATTGCCGGTAAAGCCAATGATGAATGAGCATACGAAGAGTTTAAATCCAACCAGAGTAATCGCATAATCCTGTTTTTATTCTTTCACAAAGATAGACGATCTAAAGAAAAAATACGATGTATCGTCCCACAAAAAAGCCATTCGTCAAAACGAACGGCTTTTTGATTACAAATTGTAAATGAATAACCTCTCAACCTGCAAGTTGTTTTATTTTGTTCCATGCACGTGAACATCCATCTGTGGGAACGGAATATTCAGATTCTCTCGAGCAAATGTTTTGTAAACTTTCTCGTTCATATCAAAAAATACCCCCCAATAATCGGCGGCGTTTACCCACGCCCGTACAACGATATTGACGGAACTGTCACCCAAAGAGGTAAGAGCTATAAAATAAACAGGGGTTTTCAATACCCGAGAATCCTCATCCAACAATCTGCCTATAACCTCTTTGGCCTTATCGTAACTATCCCCGTACGCAATACCGAACTGCCAATCCACACGCCGGGTCTCCTCTTTAGAATAATTTTTCATGATACCGGTAGAAAGTCCCCCGTTGGGAATAATAATGATCTTATTATCTGCAGTCGTTACAATGGTATTGAATATCTGAATCTCCTTTACCGTACCGCTTTGTCCCTGAGCCTCGATAAAATCCCCTACCTTAAAAGGTTTGAACAACAAAATCATTACTCCGCCTGCAAAGTTTTGCAATGTACCGCTCAATGCCATACCGATAGCGACACCGGCAGATGCAAACAGGGCTATGAATGAACTGGTCTCTATTCCCAACACCCCGATCACGATAATGATCAACAATAAATTTAACGTGATACTTACCAAACTTTTCACAAAAGAAGATAAAGAAGCTTCTACCTTTCTTTTCTCAAGAATAGTAACCAGCAATCGATTCAATTTTTTTACAATCCAACGCCCTACAAGAAGAACGACCAATGCAATCAATAACTTTGATCCTAAAGACACTCCCAAATCAATCACTTTAGTTAAAAAAACATCCCATGACATAGCTGATGTCGAACCCAAAAACTCATTCATAATTTAATTTTTACTTCATTAAACTTTTCAATATTTCACAAATATATAAACCTTTATTTAAAACGACAAAATAAGATTATCTTGTCGCCTTGTTTAATATACTATCCTTATAACTATCAAAAAAAGTAACAGCCGAATCATTAAATACCGTATACCGATCCTTTACAAAAATAACGGCTTTATCCGGATTCACGACGAAGTTCCTGTATTTTGTCATAATAGATAACGATTCCCGTATTCCGTTTAAAGACGCGTAACGACACAATCGATTCGTGATTACAAAATGCCATAAGAATCCTTTTATCCGGGGAGGAAGTATCGCGTAATGCCTTATTAAATTCCAATAAAATCCCCCTGCAAAACGTTGCAGAGACTTAGAGGTATATCTTTCAAAATTAACAGCCAAGAAATGGTCAAAAAAGATATCCGTCAACACTCCGGAATAACGTCCGAAATCAGGTCTCAATAATAAAACAGCTTCCCGCACCGAAGGATGCCCATCCGCGTATTGATCCATTCGACGATGCAAGGCGATACCTTCGCGTATACGTTCCGGATAGTGATCGTAACTTCCTTTCACCGCATCTCCGATAAAATTTCCAAGCTGAATGTCTTCATCTTCCCCGGAAAAAAGTATATGGGCCAAATAATTCATCTACTCGTCGATTTACATGTAACGACAACAATTCTCCAACACTTTCCGGGAAAGCCGTTCCATGCATTGAGCAGAGTGTCCGGAAACCCGATCGGTAAATAAAACATTTCCCAAAGGCAATAGAGAATTTTTTAAATTTCCCATTCCTACTTGATCGCACACGTAAAAATTACCTGTCCCTGCCAACCACTCGACCAAAGCCTCACCATCGAAAGTGGGGCCCACCGATGTATTAAAAAATACCTTTCCTTCTCCAAGAGCAGCAAACTCATCTCTTCCCAAAACAAAAGTATTCCTCGGCAAGCAAGTCCCCAAAATATCCACCTGTCGTAACAACTCGTTCAATGGCAAATACGTTATCCCTTCCTGTTCTGCCTCCTGTTTACGACGACGATTATAGTAATACACCTCCGCACCTAAAAACTTCAACCCTTTGGCAATCATACTTCCCGTTCGTCCCAAACCAATTATCCCGACGTTCAACCCGGTCAGCTCGTAAGCCTCGTCTCTCCACCGTTGTTTTCCGAAACCATGCAACAGCCGAACCAATTCGCTGATCACGTATTCGACAACCCCTTCATCCCCATAATCGCAAATTCCGGTCACAACAATTCCATGCTCCCGGGCCGCCACCACATCGACATTCGCACTTTGTTCACTATATAAAGTACAACACATCCCTATATATCGAATAGAAGGACATGCCTCTATCACTTCCCTGTCAATCCGGGTATTATAGGATACCAATACCCCATCGGCATCACCAATACGCTTTACGAGAACCTCATTATTCACCGGTATATCCCCGTATTCATCGACCTGACGGGCAAACTTCCTCAAACCCTGTATCGCCCAGGGTCTCAATCCGGTAGAATCTACTATCACGATCTTCTCAAACATACTTTTTACATTAACGAGGCAAAATTACAAAAATCCTTGCTGAAAGAGGATCGTTTTTAAGAACGAAATTTATTACATTTGTCCTAAACCTGTGATCAAATCATGAGATACGTACTATTTATTGGATTTCTATTCATATGGGCCACTTTTTCTTCTTGCGGTACAAGCCGACAATTAGCCTCCAATAAACAACAAAGGGCACAACTGTCCCGGAAGCTCGGTTTCACCGTGAATCGGAAAGACGACCTACGTCTATTCGAAGAGGTTACCACTTGGTTAAGAGTACCTTATCGATACGGGGGAACCACTCGAACCGGAGTTGATTGCTCCGGTTTTGTCGGGGCCGTTTATAAAAATGTATATCACAAAAAATTAGAAAGGACCGTTGCGCATATTTTCCAAAAAGACTGTAGGCGTATCGGAAAACATAAACTAAAATCCGGAGATCTGCTTTTCTTTACCCTTTCGAAGAAAAAGAAAAAAAGACTGACACATATGGGTATCTTCCTAAAAAACGGTTATTTTGCCCATGCTAGCGTATCCAAAGGAGTCATCATCAGTCACCTGAGTGATCCTTATTACAAAAAAGGTTGGAAAAAATCCGGACGGGTATGGTAATTTATCCCTTGCTCTCCCGTCGATACGAGTAGAAAACGAAGCTATTACTGACCGAATAGCGATCAGCTTCGTTATGGTTTTCTCTTTTAATATATTTTCGAACCAAAACTTTCACTACTTTTGAATATATAAAAACAAAAATTATTCCATGAACGGATTATTTATAGGCTTATCAACCATAGATTTGATTTATTACGTTGAAAAAACCGTATATGCTAATGAAAAGATAAATGCCAAAGAGATTGTATTATCCGGCGGCGGACCAGCCTATAATGCCGCCGTCACCTTTTCGGCATTAGGGAACAAAAGTCTATTGATCAGTGGAATAGGTACTTCTTCTCTTTCAACTATTATTCATAAAGAACTAAAAGATTTCCACATCTCTTGTATCGATGGTTTTAAAGATTCTCCCCAGACGCTTCCCGTATCCTCCATACAAATCACTCCTGACGGGGAACGTGCCGTATTAACCAATTCCGGTCCGCGTTCTTTACAGCCGGAACAACTACCCGGAGATATCCCTCCCGATACCTGTATTTTGTTGACTGACGGACATTATTTAGAATCGGCCATACATTTTTCCCAAATAGCTTATCAGCAAAAGATTCCTACCATTTTAGACGGGGGAAGCTGGAAAAAAGGAATGGAAAAATTATTACCATGGATAAACGTCATCATCTGTTCCGATACGTTTCGTATTCCTTCCGTTGCAGATAACTATTTGGAAAAAAAGGCTTATTTGTACCATGCTGGCCCCCAAAAAGTAGCTTTTACACGTGGAGCAAACTCCGTTCTGGCTTTCGAGAACAATCTGCAAACAGAGATTACCGTTCCCGCCTCTCCCGTTGTCGATACCTTAGGTGCAGGAGATATTTTCCATGGAGCCTTTTGTCATTACTATATAGGGCACTTCGACTTTTTAAAAGCTTTAAAACAAGCTTCCGAAATAGCCAGTCTCTCTTGTAAATACAAAGGAACCAAAGCCTGGATCGATCAGTTAAACCAATAAACAGGTCAAGACGAGATCGTTTTGACCTGTTCCTTCATTAAATGAATAAATTCACGTTCGCCTCCTCCGCCCTCTCTAAATAAGTCGCCACACCTCCCACATTCACTCCCTCCAACAACTCTTCCGGCCCTATTCCCATGACCTCCATCGACATCTGACAAGCAATGAATTCCACTCCACTTTGTCGGGCCTGTTGAATTAAACTCTCCAGAGAATCGATCTTTTTACTCTTCATGATCCTTCTCATCATCCAGCTTCCCATGCCACCCATATTCATTTTAGACAAGGACAGCTTCTTACTGCTCGAGGGGAGCATCCAATCGAACATTTTTCCGACCCAATCCTTTTCCGTCCTTCCCGGATGCTCTTTTTTGATCACGTTCAATCCCCAGAAAGTAAAGAACATCGTCACTTTACGTCCCGTCGATACCGCTCCGTTAGCAATGACAAACGATGCAATGGCCTTGTCCAAATCGTCACTAAAAACAATCAATGTCTTATTATCAGCCAAAAGCCTCTCTTTCTGCCGGAAAGAATCGCCTTTCTCAACAACTGCCGTAATAATACCTTTTTCCCGTTGCAAACTTACCACCTGATTTCCGGTCATCTTGGCCCACGAAACCACATCCCGATAAAAACCATTATCCGTTGCGGTCATCTTCATCCGCTCTCCCACCTTGAGATGCTCAATTTCTCCCTTCAATTTCATCACAGGCCCCGGACACTGCAATCCGCAAGCATCTATCGATACCGTTTGAGGTTCTTTCGCTTCTTTTTTCTCTTCCGTATTTGTTTCTGGCTTCGCCTGAACTCTATTACCTTGTTCCTGTATAGCCATCCTGTAGGTTTTCAACCCTCCGTTCAGATTCATGACCCGAAAACCTCTTTGTGAAAGAATCCTGGCGGCAATGTATCCCCTGAGTCCGACGGCACAAAAAACGACAATCGGCCGATCGGGGGTAATAGAATCGATCTCCTGCCTCAAACGATCCAACGGAATATTTATAGCTCCAGGAATACTTCCTAATGCATATTCATCCGACGTGCGAACATCGAGCAAAATAAATCCCTCTTTCCGAACCTCTTTTAAGTCTCGCCAGTCTATGGTTTGTACCTTTCCGCTCCACAAATTATCTGCCGCAAATCCAGCCATGTTTACCGGATCTTTAGCGGAAGAAAACGGCGGTGCATAAGCCTGCTCCAATTCCGCCAAATCGAACACGCTACCTCCACCACGCATGACCGAGGCCAGCATCTCCAATCGTTTATCCACCCCCTCGTACCCCACAACCTGTCCTCCCAGCAAACGTCCTCCCTCCGGAGAGAAGTTAATTTTAATTGTCAAGGGCATAGCCCCCGGATAATACCCGGCATGAGAAGAAGCATGGATGATCACATTCTGATAAGGAATACGATTTTTCTCTAACAATTTAGCCGCTACCCCGGTACTGCCGACCGTCATATCGAACACTTTGGCAATAGCCGTATTAATAGCACCTTTATAGGAATACCGATTCCCGTATACCATATTGTCAGCGCATATCCTTCCTTGTTTATTCGTCGGACCGGCTAAAAAAGACAACGAAGGGCGCCCAGTAACGGGATTCGGGAACTCAATGGCATCTCCGACAGCATAGATATCCGGATCAGAAGTTTGTAAATACTCGTTTACCCATATCCCGCCGGTCTCTCCAACCCTCAAACCTGCCATTGAAGCCAACCGATGATCGGGACGCACACCAATGGAAAGCAAAACCAATTCCGTTTTTAATCTATCCCCGCTACGCAACGTTACCAAAATAGTTTCTCCCTCCTTCTCGAAAGAGACCACAGCCTCTCCCAACCGCAAATTTACTCCCTGATCCTTCAACTCCTGATGAACAAACGTAGCCACTTCGTAATCTACAGGCGTCATAACCTGATCTGCCATCTCTACGATAGTCACTTCAATCCCCTGTTTTTTAATATTTTCGGCCATTTCCAAACCGATAAAGCCGGCTCCGACAACCAAAGCCCGCTTCACGCGATGTTCCCCTATAAACGTTTTTATCCGGTCCGTATCGGCTACGTTACGAAGGGTAAATATACCCGGATGCCGAACACCATCCAACGGAGGAAGAACCGGTTCCGCTCCCGGAGAAAGAACCAGTTTATCATAAACCTCTTCATATTCTCTTCCTGATTCTATATCCTTTATAAACACCTTCTTAGCATCCGGCAAGACATCCGTAACCTCCGACTTCACCCGTACATCTACCCGGAAACGAGCAGCAAAACTCTGAGGTGTTTGCACGAATAACTTGGAACGTTCGTCTATCACATCCCCGATATAATAGGGCAAACCACAATTAGCATAGGAGATATATTCTCCCTTTTCCAATAGAACAATTTCCGCCTCTTCATCCAACCGACGCAACCGAGCTGCGGTCGACGCTCCACCGGCAACACCCCCGATAATAATATATTTCATAACTTTCTTCCCTATTTATAATTTTCTTACAAGTGCTTCTCGATAATCTGCTGTAACTGGTTGACCGGAACTACACCGCTATTATTCCATAGTACCCGTCCTTGCTTAAAAAGCATTAGTGTCGGCACCGATTGTATATGATAAGTATAAACAGGCTGACGATTGGCAGGAACGTCGACATCCACCTTTACGATTGTTATCTTGTCGCCCAATCGCTTTTTTAAATCCTCCAAAACAGGATGCATCGTCTTGCAAGGACCGCACCAGGTCGCATAAAAATCAACCAATACCAATTTATCTCCTTGAATCAACTCGTTAAATTTTTCCATAACCTTATCTAATTTAAATTTATAATATCAAATACATAAATATACATTTATACAATGTGGTAAAAATTATTCCGAACATTTCATCATACACCGCATGGCGTTCGTGATACGGTCATCTGCCAATCGATAGTAGGCATTCCGTCCTTCCCGACGAATTAACAATATCCCTTTAGCCAGCATATCCGTCAAATGATGCGAAACCAATGCCTGACTACACTCCATCTTTTCACAAATTTCAGAAACGCTCAACTCGGCATTTCTCGAAAGCAGGCATATGATATTCAACCGATTCGGATGAGCGACAGCTTTCAATACATAAGCCATCTTCTCTAATTCTTCCCTCGTTAAACAATGTTCCATCTGTATATTCCTTCATTTAATAATACAAATATATAAACATATATTTGAATATACAAGTAAACGCACAAAAAAAATTTATGCGATTATACCTCAACGACAGCATCCAATTGAAAATTAAGATGTTCATCGTATTTCACGTAGCCCAATTGATTACATAATAATTTTGTTCCCTCTATATCGACTTCCGGCATATTGGCATGGGAGTGTCCGTATATCCAATAATCAATCGGATATTTTTTTATGAAGTCCTTCAACTCCACGACAAAAGCCGAGGTTAGAACACCATCTTTAAACTGGGGTGGATTACAACAATAGGTCGGTACATGATGAGAAACTACGACTCTTTTATTCGCCGTACTTCTCTCCAATGCTTTGTTTAAAAAACATAAACACTTCTCGTGTACTTCATCATAATCGACAGCGGCAAAGGGGCGACCGGAATAACAGATCCGTTGACAGTCCATCATGCCGTATTCGACATCCCACAACATCTCTTCCGGAACGGATGACCATAAAGTGGTAAAAAAAAGTTCCGCCTCCCCGATTCGTACACTCCGATTATTAATCCATCTTACATTCGAACGAATTTCCATGACAAAACCTTCCAGTACATTCGCCAAGTCGTATCCCCCGTAAAATTCATGATTCCCCGGTACGACATACACCTGTTCATAATGCTCAGAAGCCCAATCCCAAAAAGGATGACGATTCAAACGCCGATCTTTGATGTAGCTAACATCCCCGGCTAAAACAAGTATATCTCCTCTAACGATCAAAGGGATCTCCTCCAGAAACTTTGTATTCTGACTGAATTCCAAATGTAAATCAAAATGATTTACCACTACCCAATCGGGATAAGTGCGATAGGACGCAAATAGTTCTTAATTAACCTTTTGCAATTATTTTCCGTCTGCCGAAAATGCGAAAAGCCGCATGAAAAAGCATGGTTAGGAAGGATTTGAGTTTCCAAATCGTTACCTGCCGTTATTTTGGCCTACTTGTTTTATTGTATTGTTTTTCAGTATTTTGCGCCGACTTTCTCTGCAACAAATAACTCTAATCAGCGTACTATTAACAGTAAAATTTAGAGTTATGAAGCGCAGCACTTTCAAAGTCCTTTTTTATCTGAAAAGGCAAAGCGAGAAAAACGGCAAGGTTCCCGTTATGGGCCGTATCACCATCAACGGCACGGTGTCGCAGTTCAGTTGCAAACTGTCCGTATCCCCGAAATTATGGGACACCGAGGGCAACCGTGCGGCAGGCAAGAGCGTGGAGGCCCGGCAGATCAATGAAAAGTTAGAGAACATCAAAACCAACATCGGCAAACAATACCAGCGCATCAGCGACCGGGATAGTTTTGTCACTGCCGAGAAGGTTAAAAATGCGTGGTTAGGCTTCGGGGACGAACACCGCCTGCTGTTGCAAACTTTCGACGAATATTTACAGGAGTTCGCGGGTAAGCGCGTAGGCAAGGATCGTTCCGAGGGAACCTTGCGGGAATACCGTACCCGGCGCGACCGTCTGGCCGCGTTCCTGCAATACGAATACGGGTTAAGCGATATTCCGTTCCGGGAGTTGAAACGGGAGTTTGCAGAGAAGTTCGTCGTCTACCTTTCGACCGTTCGGGGACTTCGCTCCACTACGATTTTCCAGACGCTCAAAAAACTACACGCTATGGTCTATTTAGCTGTTAGCAAAGGTTGGATAAGCGTACACCCCTTTCCGGACGTGTGGGTCGTTCCCCAATCCCGTGAACGCCGTTTTTTGGACGAGAACGAGATACAGCAGGTCATAGACGCGCACCTGCCCCATTATAAAACGGCTATCGTCCGGGATATTTTCGTATTTTGTACGTTCACGGGTCTTGCCTATGCCGACGTAAAGAAGCTGACCCACGACGACCTGCATACGGACCCTAACGGGGATATGTGGATTATCGACAGTCGGCAGAAAACGGGCACGCCGTTCCGGGTTCAGTTGCTGCCCGTGGCGAAACAGCTCGTGGAGAAATACCGTCGCCTCTCGCTGCCGGGCGGTGCGGTCTTTCCCGTTCCGTGCCGTAACTCTTATAACATTTCATTGAGGACGATAGCGCGGCGTGCCGGACTGTCGTTCGTCCCATCCTCGCACGTCGGGCGGCACTCGTTCGCCACGTCGGTCTGCCTGTCGCAGGGCGTTCCGATCGAAACCGTATCGAAGATGTTAGGACACAAGCATATCACCACGACGCAGATATATGCGAAAATCACCAACGACAAGATAAGGCGGGATATGGCGAATTTGCGGGAGCGGATCGGCGATAAGTTCAAGATTGCGTAACCCACACTTGCTATGAAAAAATACATAGAAGATACCGGTTCTATCGTGATAACGGAAGACGATGGCGGGAACTGTACGGTAACGGCCCGGCTGGTCGATGGCAACATATGGATGACACAGTACGAGATCGCGCGGTTGCTCGGGGTGTACGAAGCTACTGTCCGCAATAACCTGCGGGCGTTATTCAAAAGTCGTCTGTTGTCGGAACACGACGTTACCCACCCTTCATGGAACGGGCAGAGTGGGTTCGGAACGCTTTACGGGCTCGAAGCGATTATCTACATGAGTTTCCGCACCGAAACTTACCGGGCAAAGGCTTTCCGGAAATGGGTTTTGCATACTTTAAATGCACATCACAGGACAGGGAAATCCAAAGAACCGTCTGTGATACTCGTGTATAATTATGGCCCGATAAGAACGGGAGAACGGCCGAACTGAAAAAATCTGGAAGAAAATCCTTTTATAATAGAAACGCCTCCAGAAAAAATTTCTGGAGGCGCTCGAATATAACTTCAGATTACCGTTCTTGAAGATTGCGGAAGTGACATTCGTGTTATTCCAAGCCAGCGCATCGGTAATTGAACGCGGATGCGAGGCGTACCTCCCCCATGTATTCTCCGCAAAGAGCGCATACACGTCCTTTTGCAGATCCAACATACGGCATCATACCACTCGTCGTCGTATATCCAATACAAGCTCTTGACCGGAACGGTGTTGCCGTCCTTATTCGTAAGTGTCGTATTGAGTTCCGTGTACGCATCGTTGCTTGGGTCGCGTACAAACTCTACATGGTTAGTAAAACAGTTGGTAAGTTCAACGCTATTCGGCAACAACCTCCCATTTCAAACCGCTGGGGTCATCTTCAATCGCCTGCCACTTGCATCCTTCAACCGGAGCATAAACGGTATTGGTTACGTGATTGTAGGCCTTGCCGCTGAACTTGCCACCCTTCAGGACGACGCTTCCGCTCGGTCGACCGGCGTCATTGTCGCCGGATACGACAGCACTGGTGCCTTCGGCCAGAGGGGACCAGCTGTTGGCTCCGATAAACTCACCGCCGATAATCGTAACCTCGCACTCGCTGCTTACATACAGCGGATAAAAGGCATCCTTCTGTCCAGGGGTATTGACCGTATAGAACTTGCCGCTGCGAATCTCGGCGTTGGCTTTCTCTTCGATGGAAACTGCCCCCTGAATACCCTTGACCTCGCAATTCTCGATCAGTACCTCAGAACCGAACAGACGCATCGCGTAAGCCCAATGTTTACCATTATTCTTATTCGTAGAGGTAGACTCGAAATAGCTGTCGACCAGAGTAACCTTTCCGGTATTGGCTCCTCCGCGCCCCATACCGCAGATCGCGAACTCCCCAGAGACGATATGAGCATTCTTGACGGTCACGTTCGCATCGTTCCAATAGGCGATGGCCGCGCTGTTGTAAGGGTGATCGGCCGTCGTTGCGTGCCAGTGGTAATCGGGATCATTGATCAGCGTAACGCCTTCAATTACGCAATCTCCACCCGTGACATGAATCAGCGACTTCTGATAATGATCATTTTCACCGACAGTCAGGTCGCTGTAATCCTCCGAGGAGTTGTCGATGATACCTCCGCCGGTCAGGGTTAGGCCTTCTTCCGCCGTAAGCCAATTTGTATTACCGAGCTGGATGGTCTTGTTTTCCTTGATTTCGATGGACTTGTAGGTCGAGAAAGTCAGCTCCTCAGTGCTCTGCGTTGAAAGATCGATATCGGATGCTACGCTGATATTTGTCACATTGGGATCGTTCAGTGCCCCAATCAGTTCATCCGCACTGGCGACTACAATGATGTCGGGCTTCTCGAACTCCGGATTGATGGTAACGTTGATCGTTCCTTTCTTGGTCAGTAGGTTACCTGATACATTGGTTTTATAGTTGCGACGGATCGGAATGTTCCTGAAAGCATCGTTGGCGGCGATCTCCGTGTCGCCGTTGTAGAAGGTCATCGAGAAGTCGGCCAGGTTAGCCTTGTCGTCGGTAGCCCAGAGGAAGTCCATCGAGATCGTGCCGTCCGCTTTGGCCAGTTCCGCCGTGTAGGTAACGTCTGCCGAGCCGCTTACCTCGCCTGTCCGGGCATTGAAGGCATTGGGCAGCCCCTTGAAGTTGACCGTGTATTTAGTTGGCTTCAGGCTTTCGTCCTTGATTTCGTTCAGGTCGAGGGTTTTTACCGTCAGCAGACCGAAAGGACGATTGAGCGTAACAGATTCCGAGAATGCTCCGGTAACCTCCTTGTTCGACAGGCAGTAGAAGAAGGCATCGCATTCGTCGGAGTTGCCGACAAACTCGCCTTTCTCAGCGATATGCGTCAGTCCGTTCGCGGTGACATAAATTTTGTCCGTAAAATTACCTTCACTTCCCTCGGCGCAGTCGGCCCAGAACACGAAGTCGTAGGTTTGTGAGGCAACCAGACGCAGGTCGTCGAAAGTTACTGTACGGCTCGTGACGTCTTTTTCAATTCTCGAATAGAGCGCATCACCCCGGTAAATCTCAAGGATGCAACGGTTCACGAACGTACCTTTGCTGAAATCATCTGTCACCGCACGGGTCTGAACGCCATCTTGCGGGATAGTGACTGTGAAGGATTGTGCGGTAGCTCCTGCTCCGGAGTCTATCTCATTTTTCTGACATGCCGTTAGGGTCGTTATTAACCCCAGTAGCATAAACAAGTGGTACGATTTTTTCATGCTCGTGTATATTAAAGGTTAATATTCAATTTCCTGATCTATTCGAATGTCGCCGTTACATTGGTCTTGTGGTTGGGCTCCAGTTGCAGGACATCTAACGTCTTGGTCACGCCGCTTACAGTCATGGTAAGGGCTGCGTTTTGTCCGTCCGAAGGCACGAACAGGAAGTCTTCGCCGACCGTGACCGATCCGGCCGTCGTGTTCGGGAAAGTGAGCCTTACCGTTCGCAGATCGGAGGCCTCTCCGGAGAGTACATCGTAGCGGGTAGGTATGCTCCGATATTCCACCGATACCACTTTAGCGTCCGTAAATGGCGTCGTATTCTGCATGGTCAGTTTGGCCAGCGGGCGCGTGAGCGTGGCGCCGACGCCGTTGCCGCCGTTCCAATCGACCCCTTTAAGCACACAGGCGAAGGCGTCCCGGTCGTTGCCCGGCACATACGGCGCCCCGGCGAGCGTCACCTGCCGCAGATCGGAGGTGTTGTAGTGTCCCAGACCATAGTCGGCCCAGAAGAGGAAGTCGTAATTCCCGGGGATCAGCGCGATCTCGATGGCTGCTTCCGTCAGGGTTCCGCTGGTCGTTTTATGCAGTACGCAGCGGGAATTCGCGTCGCGTGTCCATGCCTCGAAGGTGTAGGTCAGCGCCGCGTCGCCGGCGGCGCGGGTCGCGGCCTTGCTTGGGACCTCTGCCGCACTTTGCGGCTCGTTCGAGAGTGCTGCCTGCGAACGAACCGAGAGGATGCCGCCGACAGGCGAGGGCTCCGGCAACGGCGCCGTCTCTTTGCTGCAACCGGTCAAAAAAGGCAAAATGAAAAACAGGAAAAATATCTTTTTCATCGTTCAGTCGTTTTAATCGGGGATTACGATGTCTATCTCCCCGTCGAAACCGGGGTCTATACCGATGCCGGGCGCATAGCTGCGCGTGAGGAACTCGTCGCGTATCACGGTCAGCTTGCCCCGCACGATCGGGACGTTGATCTCCTCGATGCGGTTCAGGAGGTTGCCCTCGCCGTCACGCAGGGTCAAGTTAACCGTGACGGCCGACTCCGTGCCGTTGACGAAGATATGGTCGCCGGCCAGGTGCGCCTCCTTGTCCGTGAGCGGGGTCATGCAGCAGCCGAACGACAATCCCGTACAGGCGTCGTTGGGCTTGTTCGTATAGGCGTTGAAGCCCGACGGGAAGTAACACGCGTACTCCACCGTAACCTGAATGGATGAGAGGTCGGGCATGCTGCCCAGCAGGTTGTCCGCCACAGCGCCGTAAGTTTGCGCGTTTTTCGCGTTGCGCCGGGCGAGGTTGTCGAGGAACTTGTCTACATCGGTGGTGATGAACTCGATCCGGGCCATCGGCCTTTCGAGCGTCATTGCGCACTCCGCCGTCTCGTTCCAGCGGTCGCGGTAGCCCGTCAGGTCGAACTCCTTGCAGGCTACATAGGTGTCCTTATGCTTCTCGTCGCCGATATAGTCCCCCGGTTCGGGAATGCAAATCGACGATAGCGAACTTACCGTATAGTATTTATCCTCCATAGAGCCTTTGTCCACATAGTCCGCCCATGCCACGACATGGTACCGGGCGGCATGAAGCGACAGCGTGGTGTTGATCGTGTGCTGTCCGTTCACAGCCTTGTCGCAGCAGAGGACACGCCGCTCGACGGGTTCACCGCCGATCTCGTCACGGAACACCTCGACGATCCAGCGCACATGGTGGGTATCATCCACGCTTGCGGCTTTGGAGCGCGAGGGGGTATAAAGTTCGATCGAGGGATCGACCTCCAGCGAAAGGTTCATCTGCACGAGCGTCGGATCGACGCCCCCGCCTTCGGGAAATTCCAACACGATCTTGTCGCAGCCCGTCATCATCAGGACGAGCAAGCACGCAGTATATAGTATCGTTTTTTTCATTGCCGCTCCTCCTTATTTTCCGAACCGGTAAACCAGATTGATCCCGACTTTCGTAAGGCCCCAGTAATTGTACGGGGTTCCCTTTTCGTAGCGAGCGCCGTTCGGGATATTGTAATAAGTGTCGTACTTGGTGTGGACATATCCAGCGCCGATCGTAAACTCCGCGCCCCAATGGCGTCCGAAAGGCAGCGCATAACCGTAGCTGAGGCCCACGCCGTAGAAGCCGTCCGGCGACTGGTAGCGGTTCTTCTTGTCGACGGAGATGTTGAACGCCCCGATGTTGAGATGCGCCCCGAAGAAGTGCCCCTTCATTGGACTGCCGAGCCAGTAGCGGAACTCCGGCTGGATGGCCAGAAAGCGCAGACGGTAGCTGCGGGCTACGGTATAGGGGCTGTATATGATCGGCAGATCGACCGAGTAATGCTCCCCGAAACTGTACTCTACGCCGAGATTGGCTACCGTTGCGGCCAGATAGGCTACGTTGGTCTTGACGGCCCAGCAGTAGCGGGGAGCATCCGGCCGGACGGGCTTTTCGGCCTGCGGTTCCGTAACGACCGGTTGTTCCGGTTCAGGCTGAAGCACTACCTCCGGTTCTGGTTGGTTTTCGGATTTTTCGTTTCCGGACAAAGAATCGGACGGTGCGATGTCTCTCTCGGGCAGGATGTAGGGAGCCGTATCCGCCTTCGCATTCGAAGACATATAGGCTACAACAATCACATCTGTCATTCCACGCCACCGTCGCGTGGAATTCGTCGTTCTGAAATGATCTTCTTTCAATCCCTCGTGAACGATAAAATAGGATTTAACCTGATTGCTTCGGTTCTTTGCGGCCGCAAGGTTCTCTTTGAAAGAGCCGTAAGAGGAGCAGAAACCCAATACACGCACTTTCACGCCGCCTGATTCGATCGAAAGCTTGTGTTGTCGGATGGATCGGGTAAGCGAATCGATAGCAGCCGCATTTCCTTTGTAGTCGGCCCAGAACATCCGTCGTTTCGGAGCGAATCGGAAAATGACCGTATCTTGCTTCCCCTCTGAGAGCGAGCTTGTCTTCTGCCGAAGACCCTCACGGGTGCCGACGGACACATCGCGGCCCGTCTCCTGTGCCGTAACGGTCAAACCGTACAGCAGGAAGCCGAGCAAAAAAACCACGCGGAGCGATCTCGGGCGACATCCGCGGCCTGAAATGCTTTTTTCTGAACAAATCATTCGTTGCTATATATTTCCATCGAAACAGACAAAAAAGTTCTTTTGTATGTTTATTCGTTGGTTTCCAGCGGTAAAATTATATATGCTGAATGTTTTTTGCAAAAAAATCTTCAAATATTTTTCAGTCAGTAATTTGTCCTGGCCTTAAAATACTATATAACCGCCTTTGTATTCGATTTCTCTGATACCCGAAAAATCGAACGTTTTAACCAACATATAAACCGGCATCCCCACCGTCGGCAGACCGACCGACGTATATCTTTTATTTTTTGAAGTTTATTTTTCGACGGCGTTCCTTTTCATCAACGGCCTGCTGTACGAGCGGCTGACTGCGACGGAACTTATCGAACGTATCGCGCGAAAGGCCGTACAGGCGGCAGATGTCGTTTATCGTCCGATCCTGATTCAACAGGGAGATGACGGCCTGCCGGTTCTCGATCAATACATTGGATTTCGTGTAACTGCCCTTGCGTCGCCCCAAGACCACGCCTTCGGCCTTACGCATGGCAAGCGCCTCCTTGGTCCGCATCGAGATCAGATTACGCTCGATTTCGGCAACCAGCCCGAATGCGAAACACAGCACCTTGCTGTTGATCGAATTGTCGAAAGAGTAACCCTCTTTGGTCGTGTAGAGATTGATCTCCTTTTTGAGACATCTGCCCATGATTGCCATGACGTCCGTCAGCGTGCGGCTCAACCGTGAAATTTCGGTGACGACCAGCGTATCACCCCGTTTCATACGCCGCAACAAAGTCCCGAGCTTGCGGTCCCGCTCGTTCTTGCGGCCGCTTACGACCTCCGTGACCCAACGGTCTATCGTCCAATCCCTGCTCTCGGCAAAACGCCGGATTTCATCCTGCTGATTACCCAGATTTTGTTTACCCGTACTCACTCGCAAATAACCTATGATCATATTCTAACTTTTTTAACGGAGGCAACGGCGCCTCTTCGGAGATAAAGGTAATCGGGTGATTTAGGCGAACAGAAATAGACCGCATATAGAGTGAATGTGCCAAACCCAAAAACACATGGGGGGGGTAAGGCCCAACATTCGGACGTCGTCAAAGAAGCGGCAAAAAGCTGCAACGACTCATCGAAGACCGAACCCGGATAGTGGCCTTGATGAGCCGAGGATGAAGCGTAGCGACCATCTGTAGCCAATATGGTATGGTCAGAAATACCATTCGACAGATTTCGGAAACAATATGTATATTCCATTTATACGAGGTGAATGGAAAGGTTGCCGAGTTGAAAAGAAAGGCAAATATGTTAAACGATCCTTGTCCCGACACCCATTCGGATTTATAATCCGATCACCGAGCCGGTGTGGAACGGCCGTATATCGGATCCGGATACGAATAGGACTTCCTTAACCGTATCCCTGGTACCGTTGTTGTAGCTGACGCCGCGGTGCGATGCTGAAATGTCTGTCCGCAGATTCGCGGATACCGCTCATGGACCAACCCCGTGCCCTTATCGAATCCGTTCTGGTTATAGGCAAGTACTTTGGGAGGAGATGGGATTTAATGTGGTACTTTGTATACGATACGAATAGACGAAACATACTGAATGAAAAACCGGGACGCAAGGAACGTTTAGGCCCTGTGTCCCGGCTTCGTTATGCCTGGCCCATTCGTAGATTTAGAACGGATCTTCAATCGGTCTGAAATTCTTATATAGGGCTTCACGTATCCCTGTTTCGGGATAGAGGAACACTCTGCCGCTAATCACTGTATAGGGTATTTGCCGCCTGTCTCGCAGGGTTTGGAGTGTGCGCGGGGAGATATGCAGGTATTCGCATACTTCCTCCCCGTTAAGATAGTATTCCCCCGTGACCGAAGGACGGTAGTTGTCTATCGCCTTTTGCAATGCCCGTTCCGTGTCCCGTATCTGCGAAAAAGCCTTTTTCACTTCTTCGCTCTCGCTGTTCAAATAATCCCACGACATGGCCTACTGATTTTTAACGGTTCTGTTTTTGAGATATTCGGCCACGTCCTTCCCCCGATAGAAAAACTTGCCGCCTACGTTGGTGTAGGGCAAAATCCTTTTGTCCCGATAGGTTTGCAAGGTGCGTTTGGTGATGTTCAGCAGGCGGCACACGTCCGCGCTGTCGATTCATCCGTCGGAGGTCTGCGGGTCGAACTTTTGCCGTACCTGCACGGCGAGGGCGGATAACTCGTTCAGCCTGTCGAGGAGGGCCGTTCATGTTTTCTCCCCGATACAAATCACTTGTTCCATCTTTTCAATCGTTTTTCGGTTAATAATCGGTTTGGTGACGCACCGTTTCCTACTGTACCTTATCCGCATCGGAAAGTAGGTTGCGTCCTTCATCCTGTTTCCGGCTTCGCCGTCCGTGTGGCATTCCGCCGGTTTCCTTTTTTCCCGTGGGCCGCTTCACTCGTCCCGTATCCGGTGTGCTCGGTTTTTCATCTTTGCACGTTTTAGTAATTGTTTTCTGCCCGCAATATATATCCGTTACGAGCAGATTGTCCCGTTTTACCGTCTGATGTCACTGATAGTCACCGATAGTCCGCTCCTGTCCGGTTTCCCATTGCGGAACATTACTGCCTTACAAACCCTTAACGGTTGTTTCTTGCGTAATGTTTTACGTCGGGGGACAGATGGCCGTTTGTGGCAGCGGTCGGCGTCGGTTGGCGCTGGCAATGATATGTAAACAGGAAGACCAATAGGCCGGAAAGCCCGGCAACGGCGTTTGCCGGGCCACCTACTTTGCTCCTCTACCCGGATAAGCCGCCGCTTTCTCCTCCTGTTTACGGGCGGGGCGCTTTTGTCCTTTTTTCCCTGAAGTCAGGGTATGGCTTTTCCTGTCTGTGTGCGTATAGTGACTGATCCTCATTTACGGCCGCCCGCCTCTTACCTCCGCACTCTCTCGCTTTCCCTATATGCGCCACCTGTCAGTGGTGCAATACGCTGCAACATACGGCAAAGAACTTCCGGGCGCAACAACGTAAAGGTAAATGCGTTATCTTGGCAACCGAACGTAAATCATACCGCCCGTGAAAACACGATCCTTACCGCGCCGGGGCATCGCATACCGCCCCCGCTGAACTTTCCAGCCACAGGTTACAGCCTGTTCGTCCATTATCCTTGTGAGTAATCCGACCGTTGCCGCCATCCCGTTAGGTCGCCTAAACGTTCCAGCCTATCCGACCCTTCCCGGCCTCTGAACCTTTCCGTACACCCGCCCGTTTCCCGGCGTGAACGTCGATGCGGTGCGTCCCGCACTCGCCGCCCCTTGCCACCGCCCGCTCTGTGCGGCGGGGCAACCGGGGCAGCTTCGGCGTGCCGTGATCGGGGCCCCGGCCCCGGCATCGGACGCTCCCGAGAGCAAAGGCAGCAAGGTTGTATCCGGAGGCCCTCGAAACCCCCATCCGGGGGCTTCCCGGACGCTCCGGCAACCTTGCCCTGCGGGGCTGTCCCGCCCGACGCACTCCCTATGGTCGCACGCCGGAACATCCCCCGCTCCCGTCGGTCGCAGGGGATTCGGGACTCTCGGCATCCCGGATGCCGCCGACCGGCTCCCTCTCGGTCGCCCGGTCGGGAAACGCGCTGCCATAAGTGAAAAGAAAGGAGGGGCGGGCTATGGCAAATAACCTAACCGACAGCCGGAACAAAGGCGGCAGACCGCCCAAAGCCATAGCCGAAAAACGTTCCGCAGAGGTCAAATTCCATGTTACGCCCGAAGTGAAAGAGAGACTGCAAAACGAGGCGAAAGTAGCCGGAACGGACCTTGCCACCTATTGCCGGGAAAAGGTACTTACGGGGCAACCGCCACGGCATATTCCGCCTGCGATACTCGCCGCAGTCGCGGAACTCGCCCGACAGGGAAACAACCTGAACCAACTGGCACGGATCGCCAACGCCCAAAAAGGAATGGACGATATTGCCGTCCGGCTTATGACGCTGATCGAGTTTTACGAACGGTTGGCAAAATATATAAAGGGATATTTCTATGATCGCAAAAATAGTAACGGGTAAGTCGTTCGGCGGGGCCGTGCGCTACCTGACCCAGAAGAGCGGCCATGCCCGTATGCTCGACAGCGACGGAATAGATACCCGGAGTATAAAGGACATGATCGGCAGTTTCAATTTCCAGCGTAAGGCCCGGCCCGAAAAAGCCCAGGTCGTAGGACATATTTCACTGTCATTCCACAAGAACGACGTGCCGAAACTTACGGACGAATTTATGACCGACCTCGCACATGAATATATGCAGCGTATGGGAATAACCGATACGCAGTACATGATAGTACGGCATACCGATACGGAACATCCCCACCTGCATATCCTTTACAACCGGGTAAGATACGATGCGAAGTTAGTGCGGAGCCATAACGAGAGAATCCGGAGCACGACCATATGCAAGGCCATGAAGCAGAAACACGGTCTTACGTTCTCCGAGGGAAAAGCGAACGTAAAGGCCGAGAAACTGCACAGGCCCGATAAAGTGAAATATGCCGTTTACGAAGCGGTAAAGGCGATACTGCCGGATTGCCTATCCTTGCCGGAACTCGCGGAACGGTTGCAGGATAAAGGTATTGAAACGACGTTTATTCACCGGGGTAATGATCCGGCCAAAGAAATACAGGGCGTAACCTTTACCAAAGACAACCTGACGTTCAAAGCCTCGCAGGTAGATCGAAAGTTCAGTTATGCCAATTTGTGGAAGACTATAGAACGAAACCGGTTCATCGCAAATACGGCCGCGAGGGTTACGGAACAGGCAGAACGGGAACGGCAGAAAACAGAACACCAGCAGCAGACGCAGGCCGTACCGATGTCCACACCGGAACCCAGAACAGAGATACGTGGCATGAAACTGACGCCCGAACAACAAAGGCGGCTATACTCGCCGCAAGGATTGAAGTGCAGTTACGGTGAGAACGGATACCGCAATACGTCCCGGTTCCGGGTAAACCGCACATCCGGACAGGATATACTGACTGAGGAACTGCTATCGCAAGAGAAGATAAACCGAAACCCGCGTATATTCGGCATACGGCTTACGGACGAACAGGTGCGCGAGATCAAGGACGGACAACCCGTTTACATCAAAGGAATGCAATATGAAGGGGAAACCTTCGACGGCTATTTAGTTATGGACGACAAACTGACACGCGGAAAGGCTTACGTTAAACAAGACCCGTGCGAGTGGGTCAAGTATGGAAAATACACCATGCGCCGTATGGACAGGGATTTGATAAAAGGCGGTTTCGTAGTCCGCGCACTCGTTCAATGGTGGGGAGGACACGGGCAAACCGCAAGGCCGTACCTGTGGAAAGAGAATCCATCGGACGAAACCTATAAAGAGGACTGGAGCGATCCGAGAGAACCCAAGCCCGAACGCTCCCGCAAGGAAGAACTACACGTACCCTCCATTCCGCCCAAAAAGAAATCGCAGGGGCCGAAAATGTAACGGCGAAAAAAGATAAGGCCCATTCCAATCGGACGCAAAGGTACGGACAGGGGGTATAAGCTGCAAGGCTATACGGAGCGCCCTCACGGGCGGCCTTGCAGCTTATACCCTCTGTCTCTTGCTGGTCGCTACCGATTGGAAAAGGCCGGGGTGCGGAATGGGTGTGGCGGTCGTGCCGACCGCCGGGGCAAGGTATCGGAGAGGTGAAAGTGTTGCGGCGGGAGGAAAGCAAACAAGCCCCGGAAATTCCTCAAAAACAAAATTTCATTTGCTTTTCAAGGATATTTTAACTATTTTTACATCAGTTATTTGAAGTGGTGAACGTTAGCGCAAGAAGCGGAAAATAGAACCGTCGCCTAATCGTTACCTTATCCCATCAACTGCCGTGCAAATTCCTAATTTCAAACCTATTGCACGGATTTAGTGATAAATCAGACGCGTATTGAATTTTTATACCCTTTTCTTTCATACTTTAAAGGTATGAAAAATTTTCCGCATGAAGAGCCTTCCATCCCTTTTATAAGGCTTGTTTCAATCAACAACGTCAGTTTATGCACGGAGCGAACCGAAAACTTATCTCAAAAAAACTGCTCCAAAAATCATTTTGAAGCAGCTTTTTATCTATTTGTTAAATCAATCAAGAGATAAAGATCCGTCTGCATAAATCTCGACAAACATATTCAGACTTCCGGTTTTTTGTAACTCTATCCGGTATACGTCATCCCCCGACGCATACTCTCTGAATTCGGCTCCGATCGGAGTATACCCTACAAAAGCATTTCCTTTCAAAGTATTAAGGACAGGCTGAGGTAACTCCGTCAACAGTACTTTCCATTGAGTCTGAATCCACGAGTTGTCCGATGCGAATAAAACCTCTTTTACCCGTCCCTCATCCAAAATAGTGACAATCTTACGCCCATCGATCAAGAAATCGGAATCAACGATGACAGACTGTGGATAATTCTTCTGAATAAAACTGACCACTACCGACGGCAAATCCGTAATACTGTTGTCATCGGCCTCCCGCTCCAAATTTCCTTCCTCATCATAATAAAGCGTTCTTTCCTGTTGTCCCTGTTCCACCTCTATCCGATAGGATAAAGACATGTTCAACCGTTCCAGCATCTCGACATCTTCTACTTTCCAGGTGGAGTAAGCTCCGGCTTCAAATCCTGTCTTAACGGCTGAAGGCAATTGATTATACGACAAATCCGTTTCCGTCAATAACCATTTACCGGATTGAGAGAACCATGCTTCACAACTTTTTCCTTCAAACGTAAAATCCGCCCGGGCATACCCGTTATCCATCTTCCATTCCACATTCGAGGCCGTCGCGTATTTTGCCTGAAACGCTTCAATAACCTGTTTTCCGGGAGTATTTTTCCCTCCGTTATGATCGTCATCGCTACAAGCCGCAAAAAAAGCGAAAAAACCGATAACGACCGCCAAAATTCCATTTTTCATCATCTTCATATAGTTTATTAAATTTCTATCCGACGAAAGATAAAGCTGTCTGAAAAATACAAACAGCTCCTCTTTTGCCTGTCGTAATACTGTTTTGATCCTCTTTTTCTACAGCTCCATATCATTACGACAGCCATAAGGTATAACGAAACGGTCTGAAAAAAGTTTCTTCATACGCATCATTCCTGCGACCAATATTCACTATCATCCGTCACGAGGGCGCCTTACGATAAGATTTCGAAAAAAAGAGTGGTATCAAATAAAATATCGGTTATGAGAGATCTCCATTGCTTGCGAAGGATAGATAAGTACAAAACTGTTTTCCTGGAAATATTTATTCAGGTATCCCGGAACACGCCCCATATTAGCATGATAAGAAGGCCCTTCCCTGCGACTTAACACGATCCATAAATCATCATCCTTACGGATATCCCGGAACACAATTAAAAAATCTTCCCAATCTACGAATTCTACGAATTCGGCCGCAATAGGACGTTTGGCATAAATCTCCTTCAATGCCGACAAGGTCTGCCCGGAAGCGTAAAATACGATCTTAGCTCCCGTATTATTGGCCACTTGCCAAATCTTTGCCACCCATAAAGTAAAACCGACCTCTTTTTCCGCTTTATCCGGGACGACAACCAAATGCCGTTTTATAGTTGCCAAAGGTTGAGCCGGTTTATAAATCAAGGTCGTGGTATGACTTTGACTCAATAAACCTTCCGTTATTTTACCTAAAAACGAAGTCGAAATACCCTTCTCTTTATGCAATCCAAGTACCAGATCGGTGATGTTCCTCTCCTTAATCACCCCGATGATGGCATTTACAATACTCAAATCATAACGAATCAAATCCTGTACATGATTATCTGCCGCAGAAGCCGTCACAACGGCCTGATTCAAAATCTTCTTCGCCCGCTTAAGTACTTTTTCGTCTGTTTCCCGACTATCCACTACATTCAAAGCATACAAACCGCTTTTATTCTTCTTGGATTTTATGACCGTACTCAAATTAACCAATTCATCCACGTTATGTTCATAGCTTACCGGAATCAATATTCGTTCAACCTCATCGCTATTATCCGAATCCGTATCGGACATATCGGCCAAAGCCAGATTCTGCGCTCCTTTCTGAGCAGAAAAAGAGGCCATCGTACAGGTTACCAATATCATTAAAATCGTACCGTTCAGTACGCTTTCATTTAACAATCGTACCGGTTCTCCCGTATCGGTATGCCCCAATATCACATTATACCCGACCATCACCGCCGCCAAGGTTGCCGCCGCCTGTGCATTACTCAAGCCGAAAATAACCCGCCGTTGGTCTACCGACATTCGAAATGTTTTCTGAGTAAGCCATGCCGCCGCATATTTAGCGACAGTAGCCACGACTATCATCACGACACCGACCTCTATCGTTTCCCAACTATTAAAAAAAGCACGATAGTTAATCAACATCCCGACACCGATCAGGAAAAAGGGAATGAAAATAGCATTACCGACAAATACGACCCGATTCATCAATGGAGAGGTTCTGGGGATCAAACGGTTCAAAGCCATTCCTGCCAAGAAAGCACCAATAATAGACTCGATGCCCGCAACCTCCGCCAAAAAAGCTCCCAAAAACACCATGACCAATACAAAAATATATTGGGACACGCTATCCTCACAGCGCTTAAAAAACCAACGTCCGATCCATGGAAACACCAACATGACGAACAAACCGAACACCATCACGGCTACCGCCAAACGATACCAAAACATATCGTCCACACTACCCGTCGACATTCCGACGACGACCGTCAATACAAGTAGAGCCAAGGTATCCGTGATCATGGTCCCCCCCACGGTCAGATTAACTGCCAGATTCTTGCTGACTCCTAATTTACTGATAATAGGATAGGCTATTAACGTATGCGAAGCAAACATACTGGCCAATAAAATGGAAGTCAGCCAGGAAAAATTCAACACGTAAAGACCGACAACGGTTCCCAAGACCATCGGAATAAGAAAAGTATACATTCCGAAAATCAAACTTTTCCCGCTATTCTTTTTAAAATCTTCCAAATCAATCTCCAAACCCGCTAAAAACATAATATAGAGTAGTCCCGCCGTACCGGAAAGAATAATACTGCTATCCCGCAGAACCAAATTAAAACCGTTCGGACCGATTATCGCACCCGCGATAATTAATCCCAAAAGATGAGGTATTCTCAATTTGTTCAATAGCAGCGGTGCCGCCAGAATAATAATCAAAATCAACAAGAACTTCAGAACAGGGTCTTCCAAAGGAAGCGAAAAATCCGTAATTGCCAATAATAATACATTCATCATTTTAACCTAAATATTAAATTCTTACAAACATTTACTTCCCTCGGAATCGAACGACACAAAAATAATAAAAACCAGCTTTATAGCAGACTTTTACCCGATCAATTTTTCAAGCGGAAAAAGGCACCGAAAAGGGACATCGAGCAGAGAAACTACGTATATTTGTACCCGCGTTTTGATCAAACTGACATGTACATGAAATCCAAAGATTATCTGCAACCCAAAATGACAAAAGACATTGTTATTTCAGTATGTGTGTTCCTATCGGGATTTTCCTGCTTCGCCCAACTCTATTATTTTCAACCGCTTCTTCCCGATCTGGCCAAAGAGTTTTCCTTAACCGCCAGCCATAGCAGTTTGGCCATATCTTTCTCCACGTTAGGTATGGTTATAGGGTTATTCACCGCCATGTTTATCGCTGATCGTATTCCAAGAAAACAATTAATCAGTTGGGCTTTGCTCTCTTCTTCCATTTTTTCCGTCATTTCATCTTTTTCAACATCCTTTTTTTTCCTTGTACTGTTAAGTGCCGCTAAAGGTTTCCTGCTTTCCGGAGCCACTTCCGTCTCCTTAGCCTATATCTCGGAAGAAGTCTTACCGCAAAACAAGGGAAAAATCACCGGATTATATATTGCCGGGAATGCTTTAGGGGGTATGGCGGGACGGGTCATCTCTTCCTATATCAGTGAAGAATACTCCTGGAGAATAGCCTCCGTATCCATCGGAATTCTATGTGCTTTCTTTGCTCTGTTATTTCTGTTTTTCAGTCCGATGTCGACCAATTTTATACCTAAAAAAGAGAATTTCAAATCCTTGATCACGGAAAATCTAAAATTTATCACGGTCAAGGAGTTGGTTCCGTTCTATATCATCGGTTCCCTCATGTTAGGCATATTCGTAAGTTTATACAACTACCTGGGATTTTATTTGGTAAAAGAACCTTTTAACTTTTCTCCCGACCTGATCCATTACATCTATCTGATGTATCTGTTCGGTATTTTCGGATCCGTCGCCACGGCAAAACTAACCTACTATTTCAATCCCGTACAGGTGTTGAAAACGACAATTCTCATCTCCATTCCCGGCATCGGGTTAATGTATATCACTGATTTTTGGATCGTCACCTTAGGATTAGCCATCCTTACCTTCGACTTTTTCGTCATCCACGTCATCTGCAACCGTGTCGTCAGCGAATACAACGTGATGAAACGTTCCGTCACGATCTCCATTTACCTTTTAGCCTACTACCTCGGTTCCAGTTTCTGGGGATCGGCCACGGGTATCGTATTAGACAGATGGGGATGGCAATACTTTTTAGCAGGACTTATCGTTTTACTGCTTATTCTTTATCTTTTCGCCAAACAGGGAGAAAAAGTCACGCGAAAAAAAGAGGCTGTCTTAAAATAAACTTTCGAATCAGACGCTATTACAACCTGTTTATAGCCGCCCCTCTGCTCCTATTCACGATCAAAAAGAGGGAAGAAAACAATATCCGGTACGACAGCCAAGAGCTCACCCGCACTCGTATCCATGTCATTTTCGCATCAGAATACAGACATATCATGCCTATTATCAAGGAGATATAGTACTATTTCATTTCGTCTCTTAAACCCGTTACATAATCAGGCACGCTCTTCAAAATAATATCCCGATCTGCTATCCGGCTACCGAAGAAATTTTTATAGCGATCGACTTCGGCCTTCACCCTATTTCCATACGGGTATATGACGACCTCGATTTTTGCATCCGGACGAATCATACGAGCCAAAAGTTGACGGATCTCAAAATCGGCAGAGGGAAGAGAGTAACCGATAAAAACAATTCTTGTCGCTTCAGAAAGTTCGATAGCTGCATTCTGCCATACTAACTTAATCTGTATGTTACTCAAATTTTTCAGGTAAGTAGGCAATAATAAATTACTCCTTAATTTAATCGAACTGATCTCCCCTATCCCGTAATTCTTGCGACAATGACGGCAATAAGCCGCTTCCATCATCTCTATCTCCTCTCCGAATCTCACGTACATCCGTTGACACATGGGACAATGAAACCAATTCATCGAACCGTGCAATTTCAAATACTTGATATTGTAACCGCCGTAACCAATCGCCAGCAAACCGGGCTTCACCGTATCGTCATTGGCTTCCCAGGAACTCACGTAACAACAATAGTCCACAACACTCAATTTTTCCGGATGCCCGTTATCAATGGCCCGCTTCAAGGCATGATCGAAAAGAACGTCCCAATTCGTGGTAATCAACGCGACCCGATCCTCCCCGTCCTCCATCCTCTTCTTGGCCACCCCGTTAATATACTCGGCAAATTGATCCACGTAATCCCCGCAACTTCTGTTCTTTTTAAAGCTATAATTCACCGCTGCTGCCATCAGGGCATGAAACTCCTCCCTCAATTCGACCAACCCCCTTGCACTGTAACGACCGATAGAAAGTCCATCCCAAATGCAACGATCTATGGGGGTAAATACATCCTCAAGAGCTACATTACAATAATGATCCTCGTATATATGCAACTCCTCTTTCAAAAAGCCGATAAAATGATCTCTTGCCCGGATCAATTTTTTATTATCACCGGTAAACTCCTCATCCAAAATCGTCCGGATTATCTCATTCTGAACCAACCCTCCCGCTTCTTTCGAAAATCCTGAACCTAAAAAATACACCGTCTTTTCCATCATTTCCCCATTTGAATTTAGACAAAAGTAATGTTTAATTGTTACATATCCATTTCGTATTAAACAATCTAACCGTACATTTTTATACCCCATGGAGAATCAGATTGCTCCCAGAACAAAAAAAATAAGGATCGGAATGTTTTATTCCGATCCTTCCGAGCCAATTTGGGGACTCGAACCCCAGACCTACGCATTACGAATGCGTTGCTCTACCAGCTGAGCTAAATTGGCAATTACGGCTGCAAATGTAGTACAAATTTTCAAACATAAAAACGATAAATCAAAAAAATTCCCGTATCATTTCTCATTTTTTCGTATGTTTGTCCCGACTTTTTAATTATCAGAAAGATGAATGACCGCAAATTTTCAATAAAAGCCAGAATACGCAGTTTCAAATACGCCTTTCAAGGAATTAAAATACTAATCACCCACGAACATAATGCACGTATTCATCTCTTTGCAGCAGTATGTGTCTCTATTGCCGGATTCTTACTGGACATTTCAAATTACGAGTGGATCGCTGTCATTTTCGCCATCGGATTGGTTTTCTCCGCGGAAGCTTTTAATTCGGCCATCGAATATTTAGCAGATTTGGTATCGCCTGACTATAACGAACTAATCCGTAAATCTAAAGATGTGGCCGCCGGAGGCGTATTATTTACCGCTATCGTCGCCGCCATTATCGGATTACTTGTTTTCATCCCTCGATTAATCACTTTATTTCAATAAAAATGATACGCTATCTTTTCATATCGATAACCCTATTGGGACTCTTTTTTATACACCCCTTGCAAGCCCAGCGTAAAGCTATCCGTACAACGGGAGACGCCCTTTTCTTCGTCGCTCCCGTAACGGCCTTTACCATGACCCTGCTCAAGAAAGATTACGGGGGAACCAAACAATTAGTACTTTCGGGTGCTACGGCTGTCGGACTGACCTATATTCTTAAATACAGTATCGGTAAGGAACGCCCCGACAAAAGCGACGATCACTCCTTTCCGTCCGCCCATAGCTCCATCTCTTTTACGGGAGCCTCTTTCCTGCAACGACGTTACGGATGGAAATTCGGGATACCCGCCTATCTACTCTCTGCCTACGTGGCCTGGAGTCGCGTATACGGGAAAAAACACGATTGGTGGGATGTACTTGCAGGAACGGCTATAGGTGTAGGCAGTACCTATATCTTCACCAAACCGTTCGGCAGAACGGCCATCAGCATCACTCCCGCCGTCCTGGACAAATACCCCGGTATCCACGCGTCTATTGTCTTCTAAATTCAAAAACTCGCACCGAAATTCCGGGCCCTTTCCAAATAATCCGTATGTCGGACCTCACCTTTTTCCCACACGTCACAGGCATACATCTCTCCCCGATTCTTCCACCCCATGTACTCCGTCATAATCCGGTAAGTTTCCTGAACACCTTTCAATTCCGCCATCTTATCGGTAGCAGCCGCCAACAATAAAGCGCTCTCTTTTCCCCTCAACTTAACAGGAGAACGATCGAGATAATAAGGATATAAACGATCTATAATGGCTTTCAATTGGGTTGACCAGGCAAAGAAATAGAGAGGAGACACCCAAACAACGGCATCAGCCTGTTCTATCTCCGGATATATTTTTTCCATGTCATCCGATTGCACGCAAGGTTTTCCCATATTCCAACACATATCGCAGGCAAAACAACCGTTTACCCGGTAACAGGAAACCTTTATAATGCTGACTTCGTGTCCCTGGCCTCCGGCTCCCTCGGCAAAAGCTTCCGCTAACATATCGCTATTCCCATCCATCCTGGGACTTCCTTTTAAAACTAAAATATTTTTTCCCATAACCGCAAATTAAATCCACACCTATAACAATCGTTGACCGTTTATGACCAGTTCAAAACGAATATTCAAAAACTCTGCCGCTTTTCTGCTCAACAACATTCTGCCCAAAAAGATCTCAAAATAATCCATAACGGCAGAAATTTTGGTATCAATTGTCAAATCGAGAATAACGGCACTTCTATCTTCGTTAAAATAGATTTCGGATTCTTCTACGGCATAATTTACCCGATCGTGAATATCAAAATTAGCGAAATCCCGATTCCGGACGCGACTACGCCTCACATCCGTCTTATCTCCCAAAATCAATGCCGCCGCAATCGGATTTACCGGAGCGGCCGTACTTTCATCATGGTTGCCGATAGCACTTATCACCTGGGCAATCTCATCCGCTTCCATCCCCATTCTATCTAACAATCGAAAAGCCATTACGGCTCCACTTTGGGCATGATCCACCCGATTCACAATATTGCCGATATCATGCATATATCCGGCTATTTTGGCCAATTCGGCTACCCTCTCCGGATAACCCAAGGTCTGTAATATCATCTCCGCCGTATTGGCCGCTTTCACCACATGAGGAAAAGAATGTTCCGTATAGCCCAACGTTATCAACACGTTATCCGCTTGCGCTATATAACTTTTTATTCCCTCGTCTTTTCTTATATCTTCATAAGTCACCAACATATTTTTCCCTTCTGTTATTCTATATCTTCATCATCGCAATATACCCAAACACAAATCAATCTCCCGAGGATCTCCGGTATGTTTGCCCTCCACATCGGAAAGCTTCACCACGGGCAAAAAATCCGCTCGTCCTTTGGGCCTGCATTCAAACAATTTTATCACCATGTTTAAAGGTTTTACACCCACGTCATTCGTCAAATAAGTACCGATCCCGTACACATCATGAATCCGGCCGTTTACAAACGCTTTGATCTTCTTCACCCCTTCCAGATCCAAGGCATCGCTATAAACAATTGTTTTGGTCGTCGGATCAATCCGATGCTCTCGATAATGTTTCAACGCTCTCTCCGTAAACTCGTACGGATCACCGCTATCCCATCGCAAACCGTCAAACAATTTAGCGTATTTGGTATTGAAATTTCGAAAAAAATCTGCCGACGTATAAGTATCCGCAAGCGCTATTCCCAAGTACCCGTCATATACATCCACCCAGTTAGCCATAGCGATCTCGTTGGCCGAACGATAGCCGTAGTGAGCCCCATGATACATAAACCACTCGTGCGGATGTGTTCCCATAGGAGTCAAATCATACTTCATGGCAAGATACACGTTACTGCTTCCGTTAAGAAAACGTCCCATATGCTCTTTCAATATACCGACCACTCGATCCTGCACTTCGTAAGAGTAACGCCTTCGGGTGCCAAATTCCGAGATCTCTGCTTTTAAGCGCACGAACTCTTTAGCTTTATAAACGGCATTTTTTTCCTCATCACAGGCCTCTAATCCCATCATTTTAAAGTACAATTCAGAGATAATAGCCATTAAAGGAACCTCCCAAAGTACCGTACGATACCACAACCCGCGAATTTCCACGTTTAACTCTCCCCCCTCCTGTGAAATTTCAACCTCCTTAGGATCAAACCGAAAACCTTTTAACAAATCAAAAAATACGGAATCAAAATAATAACACTTTGCACGCATGAAACGTTCGTCCTTTTCCGTCAACACCAAACTTTCCATTCGATCGACCTCTTCCCGCAAAACAGCCGCGAATCCCGGCGGAAATGAGGTTTTTCCCCGATTCACGAAACGATAAACCACTTCCGCATCCGGAAACTTCTTTTGAATAGCATTCATCGTCGTGAATTTATACAAGTCGTTATCTATAAAACTTTTTATAACCATATCCCCTATTCGTTTTCTTTTTTCAACAATCCGATCTCCTCCATCATTTTCCGGTAATACAAGGCTTTCTCCTCCACCGGTTTGGGATAGGCCCTCGAAGAGGAAGGCATCCGATACAATCTTATCACCCGCCCCTGAAAACAAAATTCAGAAAATCCTCCTACCGGCGGCTGCTCCGTTCCAGTTAACGCGATCAGCGTATCCGTCGCCTTTTGTCCTGTGGTTACAATCGCTTTACATGCAGCAAGTCGTTGTAAAACGACTTGCAAGTCCAAAGACTCCACCACTTCTAAAAACTTATCCGAAGCATTATCTTTATGGCGGATAATTTTGGTGGCCGTATCGCTTAAGGCTATTCCCTTTTCAATCAAAAATGCCCGTATCTTCTCCTCGTAAAAATGTTTTCCGTCCTCCGTCAGAAAATAGTTTTTATCCTGAAAAAAGACAATCCCCAGAATCCTCCACATATCGTTTTGAAAATTAGGGTAGTAAAAGTCCATGGACCAACGGGACCGGGGCGGGGGAAAACTCCCCAACATCAACAATCTCGCCCCCTCCGGAAAAAAGGGTTCTAAAGGATGAATCTCTATTAGCTTTTTATTATCAATCATTTACAGTTCAAAATATTTATATTCTCTAAATACAAATATAAGAAAAATATAGATTCCATGCCGCTAAAAATAGCGGGTATTTAAACTCCTTCTATATTGCAATTTAAGATGTATTTATTCTCTTGTTTATTACAATTTCGTTATTCTTGATACGAATACAAAAACTAAATTTGGCAATCTCCTGTCTCAGAACACGAAAACTCCTTATTTATAAAAATTTAGAACCGTTATTCCCGAAGCTATTGGCAAAGATCACATCTTACCCGGGGATCCCGCTTTTGGCGTACAATATTCGAAATAGAAGAACCCACGAGAATATCTAACCTTCGACGAAGTAAAATTATTAGCCAAAACTAAATGCAAAAACAAAATGCTCAAAAGGATCATATTTTAAATTAAAAAACAATCAGGTTAAGAAGGTTCATTAACCTTGTTAACCTGATTTACAAATCAACATTCATCCTAATCCGCCACAACTATTTTCCCTTCCGACGAATCAACACAAAAACACATAATATTAAAATCAAGGAAGGGAATATCCATTTTAACATAGCGGCCATCCAGGAAGCCGCTTTCATCGTGACAGTCGTATTGTTATCCACTTTAGAAGCATGCCGCGTGTTCACGGGTAACTCGCTATAAGACAACCAATCGAACATAGCATTGATCAACATCCCGTTATACGTGGGAATCCTCCTTCTAAATGTTGACAACTCCCCGGCGCTAAAGCAATCGGCATCCCCGATTACAAGAATTCTTTGTTCGCGGTTATTACATTTCCGTTCCATAGCCAGCATAGTTACCCGCCGACCGACTTTTTCTCCCGTTTTGACATCCAATGTCGGTGTTTCATTCACGAAATCGACGGTTTGTTTTTCATTCCAACACGCGGGATCCAGACTAACCAGTAACGGGGTCGTTTTAAATCCTTTATTTTCGATGACGTTGATGGCCGCAGCACCCGGCATCGTGATATTCCCGTTGCTTCTCACGAGAATCCCGAAATACCGGGAAAAAGTATAGGTGTCCGGTAATGCCTTACACAACAACAAATTCATCGGTTGCTCAAACGCGGGTTTTTGTACCAATGTCCCCTGCTCGAAGGCCACTCCTAACAGATCCATCAGGGATTTTAATTTATCGCTCGTTTTCGGTTTGCCGGCAATGATCAAGTTTCGCCCGCTCGCCACGTAACGGGACAAAATCTCCATCTCTGTTTCTGTGAACGCTTCCAAAGGTTCCGCGACAATCAATATATCCAGGGAATCGACCTCCATGCTATCCCTCTCGAGTCGAATTTCCAGCACATCGAAACCTTGATTTATCAAAGCGAAACGGTTGGTTTTCTGTATCATCATATGCGAGTAATCTCTGTTCTTGTCCGTGGAAACGGAACGAGCTTGATGATCGGAAACAAAACCGACACGCGGCAGTCTCATCGCCAACCGTTTTAACGCGGCCGAAATTTCCGTCTCGGAAGCCAGTTTACTCATGTCGTTAAATGAACGTAAAATCGTTCGCTGTCCGTCTCCTCGCTCGATTACACTAAGAAAACGGTAACCCTCATCTGCCAAATCAACCGGCACCTGAATCTTATCCAAAGGAGTGTACCTGCTCAATTTCGTGTCTGCTAACTTGGCCTCGTCTTCCAACGCTTTTTGCAAAGACTTCTCTTTAAAATAACGTTTATAGATACTACCCATCGTATCCGTATGGTAATAAAATACGTAATCCAATTGCGTTTCCGGTTTGAAACGGACGAACCTGTCATAACGCGCCATGTCTCTTTTTATCCCTTTAGGCGTTATCCGAAAACTACTGGGTTGCAATAAATTCACGTAGGTAGTAATTTTCAAATCCCCATCCAATTTCGCTACAATTTCCTGACTCGCGGGGGTCAATGTATTTATTTTATTAAACGTGGCGTCATAATAAAACTTCATTTTAGGCAAGGAGGTCGTGTACCCTAAAAGCATGGCTACCACAAAGACGACCAGGTAACGCAAAGTTTTATGGACGAAAGTACAACGCTCCCTTTTCAATTGCATCCTCAAAATACTAAATATCAAAAACATCGTACCGACAATACAGAAATAGAGCACATCCTCACTACTAATCAGACCACTTATAAAATTATTAGTACGTTGCCCCATGGCCAACCAATAGGTAATATCCCGGACAAAAGCGTATTCCTGTCCGACCTCTGCCGTCAACTCTAAAAGCCCGAGCACGGCGAACATTCCAATCGCGGCAACAATTTGATAGGTTGTTAACGTCGACATAAAAAGTCCTATCGCCGCATACAAACCAAACAACAAATATAAGCCCAATAATCCTGAAAGTACAGCCGGCCACTCGAATGCATCAATATAATACCACGCAATAAACATGTAAAACATCAACACCATGACAACAAGCAAACCATAAAGCATCACCCCCAAGTATTTCCCTAAAATAATCTGGCGGGAAGAGATCGGTGCGGAAAATAAAAACTTGATGGTCCCCCAGTTGTATTCCTGACTGATCAACCCCATTGTCAACAAAGGCATGATAAAATAAAGCATGGTCTTAACGGTATACCAAAGTCCTCCCCTCGCGTAAAATAAACGTTCGGATAAAGCATAACCACCTCCGCCTCCAAGTTCTTTGGAACGAGCTATTACTTCAAAAAAATCGGTAAATGCAGAACCGATTATAAATACTAAAAAAATAAGTAACAACCATGCCACGGGAGAGTAAAAAAGATTTACCAATTCTAACCGGGCTATTTTATATATTATTCTCATATCTATCCAATTTATTCATTTATTTTTTACCAGACAATTTCGCGAAAACATCTTCCATTGACCTTTTCTCCAAACCGATCTCCGCTAATTCCCATCCCCGTTTCACACTCTCCTTTATCACGTTTTTCATCGTTTCCCGTTCCCCGTCATAGAAGACACGCATATCCCGTTCCCCGACCATTTCTACACGCTTCACGCCTTGAATAAGCATCAAATCGTCCGGTTGCGGGGGAAAATCAAAATTCACCAGGAAAGAATTCGGCTCTATGTAGTTGTAGAATTCATCCACCCCGCCAGTGAAAACGACCTGCCCGTGTTCGATCATGATAATCGAATCGCAGGCAGCCTGTATCTCCGCCAAGATATGAGTGGATAATAACACGGAACGTTCTTCTCCTATCGAACGTATCAAGTGACGAACTTCTATGATCTGATTGGGGTCTAATCCGTTTGTCGGTTCATCCAGGACGACCAATTTCGGTTTATGCAGAATAGCCTGAGCTATACTCACCCGCTGCTGGTATCCTCCCGAAAGATTACGTAACAAACGCCCCCTGAAATGAGTAATGCCGCAACGTTCCAGCGCCTCCTCCACGGCGATTTTCACTTTCTTCGGTTTTATCAAATGAATATCCGCGGAAAAACGTAAGTATTCTTCCACGCTCAAATCCGGGTAAAGTGGAGGCTTTTGCGGTAAAAAACCAATATTTTTACGAGCGGTAACAGGATCTTTCAACGAATTAATCCCATCAATGTACACCTCGCCGGAGGTTTGTTTCAACACGCCGCACATGATGTTCATCGTTGTCGATTTACCTGCCCCGTTCGAGCCTAACAATCCCACGACCCCCGTTTGCTTGATCTCAAAACAAATGTCCTGGATTGCCCACTGTGATGTATAACGATGATATAAATGTTCTACCTGTACAATTGGATTTTCCATATAATTATTATTTACAGTTATTTAGATACAACTTAATACTTTATCATTAAAAATTTACATACCCTGCTTTTTATAAGGGATCGACTTTCACCCACGCACGGTAATCATCGACCCCTTTGCATGCTCTCGCGTTTTTATATATATAAATGAAGAACAGAGAATATACCGGTTCGACCTAGTACAAGGCATTCCCTATACCTTGCAAATCGATCCCGGCTTCTTCAAAATTCTTTATCAATATATCATACTTCTTCCGGATCAATCCATTCACGTCTTTTAGCGGATCAAGTACACTCGTACAATCATTCATCACAAGACTTCCGTCTGTTGCGGGCATCGTCAACATGCTATAAGAATGAGAAATAATAACCTTTATAAAAGATTGCAAATCTTTTTTCTTAAACTCTTTTACTCCCTCAAACTTCGTCCAGGTTGAATACGGATAATTCAGAATTCCCAAAGGATAATAAGCGGACGGAGGAATCATAAATCCGGTAATCCTTGTCAACGCCGAATAATCCGACACGTTATAAAATTCTCCCGCCTCGACGATGGATTTTATTTTATCATATATCTTTTGCAAAATAAACCATTCATTCAGAGTCTCTTTTATTTTCCTCTTCTCTTCCCGTGTCATCGTGTCCATGGATTCATCCCCATGACTCAGTATAAAAAGATTGGAAATAGTGGCGTAATCTTTGGGGACAACCGTTCCTTTTTCATTCATTATCAAATTCTTACCTAAAATAAACTTCAAAGGCATATACTTTTTCCATACGGTATCCTGATAATGAGTTAAGAACATCTCTTCCGCCCACTGAAACTGTTTCCCTACCTGTTCCTCATCCGGCTCCGACACCTCAAAGGCTCCGACACCTCCCTTGATATCGATATATTCCTCCTCGATAACAACATACTCATCCTCTAAAGACGCATTATACCATAATCCGTTTTCCCGGTAATGTTCTCCCAGCGTGTAGTAGTACCTGTGTCCAGTTTGTTTATCCTTAATGGTAATTTGATCCCCTTCTATCGTTGCCTCTCCGTTCAAACTATATCGTTTCGTTCTCTCGAGCGTATCGGAACTCAGCTGCAGCCACCCTTTACCCATGTTAAAATACAAATCTCGAGGTTCATATTTATAAAGAATGTAAAAACCACATCTCTCAAACCAATCCACAATGCGGACATCGTAATCGTGATTCCCTTGCGGAAGCAAGTACCCGGGCTCCGGTTCTAATGTCGGCTCCAATATCTCCGAGTCGTCACAACCGACCCAGATCAATAACCCCAGTAAGATATAAATGCTATATTTCATATTCTCGTTTTTTTAATTATTACCTTGGATTTTGTTCCAGCTTCGAATTCACTCTCATCGCTTCATCCGGAATCGGAAGAAGATATCTATTGGTCGTTAAATAATATTCAACACCGAACTCCTTGGGGGTCGTCTTGTAAACATGTTTAATCTCCGGCATACCCATTCGTTTCAAATCGAACCACCTATGATTGGTTTCACCACTCAACTCCTTCCGTCGTTCCAGAAAACAGAACTCTATCAATTCTTCCGAATTTGTTATATCCACTTCTTCATACGGGAAAGCGTTATTAAAACGACTGCGTCGCAATGTATTCAAATCTGCCAGTGCAGATACCCGGTATGCATCAACACCCTCTTTTTGATATTTCCGGGCATAAGCTTCCGCCCTGTCCAGGTATAACTCTGCCGTGCGGATCCCTTGAGATCTCCCGAAGCGATCGTCCTTCGACGGCACGTACGGGTATCTCTCGTCCGCCCCATCATCAACTCCCCAATGCAGAAATAGACCACCCCTCAAATCCCTTAATGTCCCGTCCGTGTGCTCTTTCTGGGTAGCTCCCAGCAGTTCTACCAAATCATCTGCCAAACTATAAGGGAAACGATAGTGTGTATCTCCGATATGACCGGGCAGATTTGTCAAATTATATTCCCTCATCCAGATAATTTCATCCGGGGTTCTCGGATCATAAACCGACTTTCCCCCCATGCGTATCCCGAATCTATTCAAATCCAACAAATCACTTTTTACCTGCAAAACGGTATCGGCGTAAGCCAATGCCTTATCCCAATCTTCCATGTACAAATACATCCTCGATAACATGGCACTTGCCGCCAAATAATTGATTCGGAAATAAGGTCTATCAATGTGGTGCATTTTTAACAGACGAAACCCTTCCAAAAGATCCTTCTCTATTTGAGCATACACCTCCGCTACCGAGTTACGGGGAAACGTTTCGTCGGTAACATTCGAATTCAGCTTCAAAGGCACACCTAAATTTTCTTTCGGATCTCCATGACTATACGGGAATCCAAAAAAATTCACCAAATGAAAATAATACCAACCGCGCAACACCATAGCCTCCCCACGGATATTCTCGCGTAAAGCAGGATCCCCGTGCATGTCGTCAAGATTATCCAACACGATATTGCACACGCCTATACCCGTATAAGGAGTACCCCAGAAAACAGGATCATACCCGCGTCCCTCGTTCGTAAACATATTATCGTCCCAGGTAAAATACCACTTCATCGTCTCCAACGTACCTTGATCCGGAGGGTATACGTAACCGTTGCATTTAATATTATCCGTGAAGAAATCCGTTGCGTTATAAATGGTTGTTCCTCCTTCCAAATAACCGCTTCCCAATAATATTTGTTCCAATTCTCCCACCGAAGAAGGATGAACCTCATCCAAACTCGATTCTTCCAAAAAATTACTACATCCCATGAAGCCAAGGAGTAATATCATATATGCATATATCGTTTTCATCATTTAATCTTTATTACTGTTAAAAACTCATACTTACACTCCAGGAAAAGTTCTGTGGTCTGGGTTGCTTTCCCATGGCAACTTCCGGATCTCTTCCTTTGAAATCACGCCCTTTAATTTGAAACGGATTGCTCGCCGAGAAAGAGACAACAATACTCTGGGCAAAACTGGATATCCATTTTTCCGGAACATTATAAGAGAATGAAAAATCGTTAAAACGAATAAACCAAGCATTTACCACCCGTGCATCCGAAAAAGCCCAAGCTTCGTAAGGCAGCAAATACCTTGCATTATCCCCGAAAGGATACAACTTCGCACAATTATCTCTTACCGGAATGGAAGGAATATCCGTGTATTTTTCATCTCCCGGCTTACGCCAACGTTTTAACAACTGTGTCGAAGCATTAGCAGTCTCTTCAACCATCTTTGTTGCAGACCGATAGGGTGAGGGCAAGAATACCTTATTCCCCCTGTTCAAGTATATCCTCAACGGAAAAGAAAAACGCTTGTACGTGAAAACCATATTCAATCCCAAAGTTCTTTTAGGTTCGCTTGTTCCCATATAAACCATATATTGGGTGACATCCCCTTGTCCCTCGTGAGTGTCGGCTCCCGAAAGGTCAAACAAAGGCCCTCCGTTTTTCGGATCCAAACCTTTAAACCGAAAAGCCCAGAAACTTCCCACGGGATACCCCTCTTTGTGATATTTCCCAGTTGTCGCTTGCTTCCAGTCCGACAAAGGTTCCAACTTCGATTTGATTTTGTTGTCATTGCTCGAAAAACTCGTGGTTATCCTCCAAATAAAATCTTTCGTTCGTATCGGTACGATCGTCAATCCCAAATCCCATCCTCTATTACTCATATCTCCCCCGTTGATGTACATGCTCTTAACACCATTTTCCAAGGGGACTTCTCTTTGCGTGATTAAATCCGTTGTCTTCTTGTAATAATAGTTAAACACACCATTTACCTTATTCTTGAAAAAAGCAAAATTAGCACCGAAATTCACGGACAACGTTTTCTCCCATTTCAATTCCGGTGTCGGACGTTTTACAACACTCATGCCATACTCGCCGGTTTTCTCATTTACCGGTAACATCCTGGCAATTAAATTCGGGCTAATAGCTTCCGTTACGTTTCCCTGATACCCGAGCGATCCCGTGAAAGCCAAGTTACTAAGTATATCCTGATTCTTGAGCCAAGGTTCGTCCGTCACGTTCCAACGCAAACCCAATGCCCATACCGGCAGAAAACGACTTTTCGGATCTTGTCCGAATCGATTGGAAGCATCGCTGCGCAGGGAGAGATTGATCGAATAACGATTGTCATACATATATCCCGTACTGACGTAGTAAGAAAAATAGTTGGATAACCTATTAGCCACGGCGGGTTGGGTTACGGCAAATCTATCATTTATCAGGCCATTAGGGGTCTCCACCGGCACTTTCACAAAAGCCATCCCCCGGTCCGGCATATACCCGTAATCTATTTGCGTATATCCTTTATATTGATTGCTTCTGGCTTCAACACCCGCGACTAAATTTACCGAGTGAGGTCCCACCACCTTTACATACGAGACCTGCCCGCGTGCCGTGTAATTCAAGTTGCGGTTCTCCATGACGCTCAATTCCCCACCGAAAGGCAATTTTGAATTCTTAAATTCCTCATCCAATACCGTAAACTTACCGAAATCATACCTGCGCAAAGTAGCTATTTTGTGCGAACGCTCCGTAAACCAGGTTTCGGCAAAAGAGGAACTCGTTGCCGCCCCGAAAGAAAATTCGACACTTAAATTTTCCTGTACACGCCAACGGGCACTCAAATTCATGTTCAAACTCGTCTGGGTATTTTCATTCCCGGAATTTTCCACTTCATTCACAATATTGTACTTGTACCCGTTATAGAGATAGTAAAAAAGATCATCTCCGTCGTAACAAGGCACTGCCCGGCTTGTGGTAATGGCATAATTGTAAGGATTCACTCCGGAGGCAAAAGCTTTCGTTTCCCTTCTCGATGCTGAAAGAAAAGCAGAAAGTGTCAATTTCTTCCAAAACACGGAGCTTAAATTCATGTTAGCCGAATAATTCTTCATCTCATTGCCTTTCGCCGTATTCTTGGTGTCCGAAAAACTGAAAGCAGCCCTATACGTAGACCGCTCGTCCCCTCCCGAAAAGTTAACGGTATGTCGTTGACTGAAAGGGGTTCTATAAAGAATATCAAACCAATCCGTATTCATGGTTTCCAATTTCTTGACACCATCATTGAACTCTTTATAACTGATCTCTCCCCGTTGATAAGCAAGCAACAAACCTCCGTAACCGACCTTATCGTCGAAAATTTCACCTCCGCGTAAATAAGCTTCCCGGGAAAGATCGACCCTTTCCTGGGAATTCATCACCTCCATTTTGTTGTAATTCATTTTTATACTCGTCGAAAAATAACCGGAATATCCCACGGATAATCTCCCTTGTTTCCCCTTTTTAGTTGTGATTACAATAACACCATTGGCGGCTTTCACTCCATAAATCGCTGTCGCCGAAGCATCTTTCAATACTGTAATATCTTCTATCTCGTTCGGATTTAACCAGGAAATCGCATTCCCGACAAAATCCCGCATCATATCCACATTACCATTATCAATTGCTGCAAAATCCGTTATTTCAAAAGGTAAATTATCCTCTTGAATAATACCGTCCACGACCCAAACGGGCTCGGCATTTCCCAGCAACGTGGAGACTCCTCTTACTCTCACCTTCTGTCTTGTCCCCGTCAAACCGTCTTCATTCACGATCATCACACCGGGTAGCATGCCCTGCAACATCTGCTCCAGGGAGTTCGTTCCTGTCATAATCAAATCCTCTCCCTTGATCTTTGAGTAAGAACCTGCCATCCCTTTCTCTCTCAAAGCTTGATATCCTGTCACAACGACTTCTTCTATGGCTTTGGAATCTTCTTTCAATACCACGTCGATCGTTTTTTTCACTCCCGTGTACACCACTTCTTGCGTTTTCATTCCTACAAAAGAGTAGACCAAAGTTAACTTTTTGGCTCCTACCGAGTTTCCACAGTTTACACGATATTTACCGTCTTTATCCGTCACCGTGCCTACTTTCAACTCTTTTACCACAACCGTCACACCCGGTAACGGGATTCCGTCCTCATCTTTCACCACACCCGTAACATAATCCGATGGTACGGATACTTTCTTTTTACGAATGGTCACATAATTGCCTGTAATTTTATATTCCAAAGGAGTATCTTTTAATAAAGTATCTAAAATCTCCGTGACATTTTTCTCCTTTATCTCGACCGTTATTTTATGAATTTTTATATCATCGTAATTAAACATAAATTTATACTTATCGACTTTTTCTATATCTTTAAATACTTCGGCCAAAGACAGGTTCACCCACTTAAAATTCAGTTTTCGCTGCTGCCCCAAAACTACTGATGTCAGACACATAAAACACAATAATAAAACCAAACGAACCCCTCCTGCATGCTTCTTATTTTTTGATTTTTTCCTCTCCTCGTCATGAGGCGAAATTGATTCTTTTTTCATACATTTATTAATTTATAGTTTAACAGGCTCATTTTATAATGAACAAAACTGACACAGAAGGGATAGACCGTAGCTATCCTTTCTATTATTTAACAACGCTATATATCGTCTCATAATGAGACAATCACGCTATCTTCTTTTAATTCAATTTGTAATTTTCCTATTCCGCGTAAATAGTCAAGTATCTTTTCTTTTGAATCTTTCCTGTTCGCCCAAAATCTATACCGATAATCTTTCACTTCCGGATCATAGTAAAAAACCGTAAAACCGAACCACTCCCCCAATTCATCCAACATATCCTCTAATCGAACGTCATCATAGTAGAAATAACCATCTTTCCAAGAAGTGTAGTATTTCGTATCCACCTTTTTCATGACAGCCACCCGGGTCTCTTTATCATATTGGATCTGATTACCGGGTCGTAAATCATATTCTTTTTGATTGTCACACACAATCTTTAAATGCCCCTTTTCCAATGTCGTTGCTACCTGTTTCTGATTACGATAAGCTTTCACATTAAATGACGTTCCCAGCACAATAACCGTCATACCAAAGGCACGTACTTCAAATCTTCTCACTGAGTCTTTCACTACTTCGAAGTATCCCTCTCCTTCCAAATAAACCTCCCGTGTATTCTCGGAAAAAACAGCCGGAAAACGCAATTCCGAACCAGCATTCAAATAGACCTTCGTGCCGTCGGAAAGTACGACATTATACTCTATTCCCTTAGGAACACTCAAGATATTAAATTTCACCTCTTTTTTTGCCGCATTTCGATTATAAATCAATGTATTGTTTGAATTTTCAATCTTTATAAAACTATCGACAACAATAATTTCATTCTGATTTGCATTCAACGATATGACTTTGCCATCGGCTAATTTTAGCCGGGCAAATGATCCCCCGACAATGGAATCGGAGCTTGTCAAATATTCAATCTTCATGCTCCTGTTCATATTTCCCCAATACAAAAATGCACCTCCCAAAAACAACAAGAGGCAGACCGCTACGGAAAATGATACATACAATAATCTCTTTCGGCTTCTATGGACATCCACCTTGCGCCAAATTGAACGTATCCCTTGTTGAGGATTCTGACGCAAGTAGTTGCGTACCTTCGCACCCACCTGCATTTTTCTTAAAACCTGAATTAATTTAGCATTATCTTTTTGTTGCAACCACTCCTCCAACACCAGAATCTCTTCCGGCAAAGGTTCTTCCCCGATAAAACAGTCCACTAAAATATCTTCAATTTCTCTCATCTCTCTACCATTTCCCTATAATCACCGCCAAATCAAAAAAGGGTGACAGAAATAACCTATTTTTTCAAAATAAAAAACAAAAGAATTTCATTATACCTGTTTTTCAGTTTTTTACGAAGAAATTTTAAGGAACGGCTTAATTGAGTTTTCACTGTATTTTTAGAAATTTGAAGTTGCTCCATAACTTCTTGGTAGGACTTCCCGTCCACGAAGATCATCATAAATATACGACGCCTCTCTTCCGGCAACTGATCGATCGCCTTGTAAACGACTTCCAATATCTCAGCATTCTCATCATCCGACAAACTTTCTTTGGACAACATTTCCCGGGTAACATGCTCGTGAATAGCTCTTTTTCTCTTTCCTCCTCGCATGTAATTCAAGGCAGAGAACTTAACCGCCTGAAAAACATACTTATCCAAACCGGCATCCAATGTTAGATATCGTTTAGATACCCAGAACTTTACCAAACAATCTTGGACTACATCTTCCGCTGCCTGCGAATCATCTATAATCTGATTGGCGAAAAGCACTAAATTTTCGTAATACATGTCATAGAGTAACTGAAAAGCCTTCTTTTCAGCCACTTTAAATATATCCAATATTGTTTCCGATTCGTTCATTATCATTAAATAATCCACAAATATATAAAAATATTGAAACACCAGAATATTTCAACTCTACCGTATCAAAATATCTTCACTCTATCCACACTATCATAGCAGAAGCATAGTGAAAAAGCTTCAATATTCCGTTTAATATGATTTCTAATTCATTCTGTTCGAGTGAGAATCAAAACAGGATCGCATTACTTAGACAGAAAACATTAAAATGTTAATTTTTCATCAGGCAACATTACACTGACAGAAAAAAATACAATAATCCAGTCAAGCGGTTCAGGTCGCTTTTTAGCTAATAATATGATATCTCCGAAGTGAATCATTACAGGTAAGCAAAGAATGTCTGAAACAACAAAAAAAGAAAGGAATGGTTTGAAAAAGAATCAACATTTTTTCCTATGCATTGGACACTATCGCAATTATTTGAAGAATGCGATTATGCATTTCAAAATAAGGTTAAAAATGGAACTTTTCTTTATAAATCATTCACAAAAAGCGGAATACCTATCAGAATGATCATTAAACAAGGAATATTAGTTACAATTTATCCTATACATAACTCAGAAATATAAAAACAGTTTAGCATATCAACTTATTTGAATTTGCAGAGTAAATCTATATCTCAACAGCTTTTATTAAAAAATCACGGTATTCGATGCAAAAAAGGTGAATTTCTGCGTTTTGAACTGAGCCATAACGCATTAAACAGATAACCTCAGAAATAGTAACGATAGCAATTTAGCAAAGAAACGCAAGGTAATGAAATAGAACGGTTGCCTAATCATTACCCGATAATGGAGTAAAGTTTTTCTATGTGTCGTCACGTTTCATCGTTCTGCGTCAGTTTGCATATCAATGTATAACTCACTGATAACTAATTTTGTAACCCAAAAAAGATTAGATTATGCGAAGTACATTTAAGGTGCTGTTCTACGTGAACGGAAGCAAGGAGAAAAACGGTATTGTTCCTATTATGGGACGAGTGACAATCAACGGTTCTGTGGCTCAATTCAGTTGCAAGCAGAGCATCCACAAAGACCTTTGGGATGTGAAAGGCAACCGAGCAAAAGGAAAGAGCAAGGAATCAAGAGACATCAATTTGGCCTTGGATAACATCAAGGCTCAAATCATCAAACATTATCAGCGCCTTTCAGACCGTGAGGCGTTTGTAACTGCCGAAATGGTACGCAATGCCTATCAGGGTATCGGAACGGAGTATGAAACTCTACTCCGAGCATTCGACAAGGAGAATGAAGCCTTTGCTAAACGAGTTGGCAAAGACCGCTCATTGAGTACATATCAAAAATATCTCACCGTAAGAAAATATCTTGCAGAGTTTATCAAGGTACACTATAAGCGTACAGATATTGCAATGAATGAACTTACCGAGGATTTCATTAGAGATTATTGCTTGTATCTACGAAATGAGGTTGGATTGGCTCAGTCATCAGTATGGATATACTCCATACCATTGAAGCATATTGTAACAACAGCTCACTATAATGGCAAGATAGCAAGAAACCCTTTTGCTCAATATAAGGTTGACCCAGACCACAAAGAACGAGGATTTCTAACAGAAGAGGAACTGCAAACATTTACGACAGTTGAACTGAACAACCCTGATTTGGAGTTGGCAAGAGATTTATTCGTGTTCGGTTGTTGGACGGGTATATCATTCATCGACATCAAGAACCTGACAACCGAGAATATCACAATGTTGGGCGGTGCACCGTGGATAGTGTCGAAGCGACAAAAGACAGGCGTGCCGTTTCAAATCAAGTTGATGGATATTCCTATGCAGATTATCAAACGATACGAACCATACCGAATAGGCAATAGCCTTTTCAATATCGGTAGCCACGATGTGATAAACAGACGCATCAAGGAGGTTGCCAAGATATGCGGTATAGAGAAGCGAACCTCATTCCATCTGAGTCGCCACACATTTGCAGTGTTAGCCTTGAACTATGGTATGCCGATAGAAAGCGTGAGCAAGATTCTCGGACATACCAACATTACGACAACGCAGATTTACGCCAAAGTAACCAACACCAAACTCGAACACGATATATCAATGTTTGAGAGCAGGGTTAGCGGAAGATTTGCAATTTAATATGTATAGGTATGGAACGGGCAATTATAACAATCAGCGAATCGGGCTATGTGAATATTCCCGATGGCAATGTATGGATGTCGTTTGCGGAACTTGTGGAGTTGTTTAATGTGGCAACACCCACATTAAAGGCTGCTATCCGAGCCATACACAAAAGTAGAGTGATAGCAGAGCACACGCAACATTGCGAGGTGATACCATATACCTATTGGGCAACCCTCTACAATATGGATATGATTGCAACCCTCGCTTTCCGCATCAACTCATACGGTGCGGAGAAGATACGGGGTGAGTTGTTAAAGAGAATATGCGGACGAAAAGAGAAAGTATGTTATCTCTTTTCGCTTGCAAATGCTACATCGGGTATATCGTGAAGGCATACCGACAAGCCGATAAATCGGTAAGTCTGCATATCGGCTGATTAATCGGAAAACACAAGCCCGAAGATAGGTTATCCGCCTGTTTTCGGGCTTGTGGTGTTTATATACCCCTCACATTTCCACCTTCAATGTATCTTATTCATCATTCTGCTACAATTTGCGTAGCAACCTATCCGTCAATCACTTATATTTTTGTAGCTGACATTTTTCAAACCCAAAAGAGTGAAATATGGAAGCTAAAAAAGTTACAACAAGCCATCAATCGCCATCAGACGGTGGTATGGCAAAAGAAGAGTTTATCCGTGTCGGCACCACGCTTTACAAGATTGTGGAGCAACCGAGACTGAGTGGCGGATATGTAAAGAAGCGTATCCCGTGGAACAATGAAACGCTCCGCCAAGACTATGGCAAGGACTACATCGGCAGCGTTCCCAAGTATGACGGTTTCTGCACCGTACCCGAACACATCGGCTACCGACCTGTAATCGGGAAGTTCCTTAACCTCTACGAGCCGATAGACCACCGACCGCAGGAGGGTGATTTCCCCTCTATCCGTTCATTAGTGGAACATATCTTCGGTGAGCAATATGAGTTGGGAATGGACTATCTGCAACTGCTCTACCTGCAACCCGTTCAGAAGTTGCCAATCCTATTGTTGGTATCGGAGGAGCGCAACACTGGCAAGAGTACATTCCTCAATTTTCTGAAAGCCCTCTTTCAGAACAATGTCACATTCAACACCAACGAGGATTTCCGCAGCCAATTCAATTCCGATTGGGCTGGCAAGCTGCTTATCGTGGTCGATGAGGTACTGCTCAACCGCAGGGAGGACAGCGAGCGATTGAAGAATCTGAGCACCACATTATCCTACAAGGTGGAAGCCAAAGGCAAAGACCGTGACGAGATAGCGTTCTTTGCCAAATTCGTGCTATGCTCCAACAACGAGTATCTGCCCGTAATCATCGATGCAGGAGAAACACGCTATTGGGTACGCAAGATAAACCGCCTGCAGTCCGATGATACCAATTTCCTGCAACGCTTGAAAGCGGAGATACCCGCATTTCTTCATTTTCTCAGTCATCGCCAACTATCCACCGAGAGGGAGAGCCGAATGTGGTTCAACCCCTTATTGCTGCATACCGAAGCATTGCAGAGGATTATCCGCAGCAACCGCAACAGATTGGAGATAGAGATGTCGGAGCTGTTACTCGACATTATGGCGACGATGAATGTGGATAGCGTTTCATTCTGCCTTAACGACTTTATTGTGCTGCTGATGCACTCGCAGGTAAAGGTTGAGAAACACCAAGTGCGAAAGGTGGTGCAGGAGTGTTGGAAACTGACACCTGCCCCCAACGGACTTACCTACACCACCTATCAAGGCAACTACAACCAAAGTTGCCACTATGAGCCGATAAGGAGAGTGGGACGCTACTACACTATCACAAGGGAACAGCTCGAATCCTTGTAACAACATCATTTTTATGTTGAATTGTTGAATATGAGTATAAACACATTGATAACAAGCAATATACATTCTCAACAAAATCTCAACAAGCCAAAAGATAAGTTGAGAGACCGACAACGCCCGTTTGTGGATTTCTCTTTTGGTGAGCGGTTTGTTGAGAAGATGTTGAGAGATTACAGGTCTGTATATAAGCATATTACATCAACGATTCATCAAATCAACAAAATTTCATCAACATCAAAATCGTAGTAATATGACAATCGACGATGCAAAGCAAATCAAGTTGGCAGACTATCTGCAAAGTTTAGGCTATACGCCTATCAAGCAACAGGGCAAAAGCCTATGGTATAAATCACCGCTTAGGAATGAAACCGATGCTTCGTTCAAGGTAAACACCGAACTTAACCAATGGTATGACTTCGGTATCGGCAAGGGTGGTAACATCATCGCATTGGCAGCCGAGCTGTACCATAGCGAGAATGTAGCTTATCTGTTGGCACGCATAGCGGAACGGACACCATACATACGCCCTGCAACCTTTTCTTTTGGCAAGCAACAAACCTCCAACCATTGTTTTGAGAACATAGAGGTTGGCGAGTTATCCTCGCCTGCACTAATCGCCTATTTTCAGGAGCGAGGCATAAACATCGAACTCGCCAAAAGAGAGTGTAAGGAGTTAAGATTTGAGTATAATGGCAAACCATACTTCACCATCGGCTTTCCGAATATGGCAGGAGGCTATGAACTTCGCAACCGTTACTTCAAGGGTTGTCTCGCTCCAAAGGATATTACCCATATTCGACAGCAGGGCGAGCCACGAGCAGCGTGTTATCTCTTCGAGGGGTTTATGGATTACCTCTCATATCTTACCATTCGGGTAAACGACCACCCCGAAGAGCCGAGAATCGAGGCACAGGATTATATGGTACTCAACTCCGTCACTAACCTATCAAAAGCGGAACGACTGCTACGGCCATACAGCAGAATCGGCTGTTTCCTCGATAATGACCAAGCAGGACAAACAGCAGTGGAGAGTCTGAAAAAGATGTTTGGAGACAGGCTTCGGGATATGTCGAAACACTATGCCGAGCATAAGGATTTGAATGACTACCTACGCCACAGAATCCAAGCGAAACAGGCGGTAAAGAAATCGCAAGTCCAATCCGTAAAACGGATGCCACAACCGCAGCCGAAGAAGAAACGAGGCTTCAGGTTATAGCCCACTATAACTACACGCTTCGCCGATGTGTAGTTGTGGGGCAGAGTAACCTCTCTGCACTCCGCTTATGGGCGTTGCCCCTAAGAACCCCGACTGTGGAAGCAAGTGACCAAGAAACATAATGACCAAACATCCAAACGACCAAATGAAATTGTAACCAATAAAATCAAAGAACTATGGCAATAAAAAGCAGCATACATATCAAGCCTTGCAACATATCATCAAGCGAGGCTCACAACCTCAGAACTCCCGAATATATGCGTAACATCGGGGAGTCGAAAATCTACCTTATTCCCGAACTTGTTGCCGACAACGAGCATTGGATAAATCCTCGCTTGGGTGACTACGATTTACAGACGCATTATGACAACATCAAGCAGATGGTTAAGGCAAAAACGGGGCGAGCAATGCAGGAGAAAGAGCGAGAACGCAAAACCAAGAGTGGCAAGATTATCAAGGTGGCAGGATGTTCTCCAATTCGTGAGGGCGTGTTACTCATCAAGTCCGACACCACATTGGAGGATGTTCGCAGATTTGGTGAGGAGTGCCAAGAGCGTTGGGGTATCACACCGCTTCAAATATTCCTGCACAAAGACGAGGGGCATTGGCTGAGTGGCAAACCCGATGCAGACGATAAGGAGAGTTTTCAAATCGGTGGCAGATGGTTTAAGCCGAACTACCACGCACATATCGTATTCGACTGGATGAATCACGAAACGGGAAAGAGTTACAAACTCAACGATGATGATATGACACAGATGCAGACATTGTTATCTGAAATCCTATCAATGGAGCGAGGGCAATCCAAAGCCGAGACGGGCAAGGTGCATTTGGAGCGTAACGACTTCATCATCGAGAAGCAGCGTGCCGAGCTTGAACGCATAGAGGCTGAGAGGCAGCATAAGGAACACCAGATAGATCTTGCAGAGCAAGAACTCAAACAGGTGAAATCAGAGATACGCACCGACAAACTCAAAAGCGTGGCCACCGATGCAGCCACGGCTCTTGCAAGCGGTGTGAGTTCTCTTTTCGGTAGCGGTAAGATGAAATCATTGGAACGCAAGAATGAGGATTTGAGAGATGAGATAGCCATCAGAGATGAAACCATCGAGCAACTTCAATCCAATATCAAGCAAATGCAGGTGGAGTATCAAAAGCAGATGCAGGAGGTTAAGAGGTCTTACGAAGAGGAGAACCGCAAGCAATCGGATTACATCAACAAGATTCTCTACTACTTCCCCTATGTAGAGAAACTGATGCCGATGATTAAATACCTCAGCGAAAAGATGGGCTTTACAGATGACCTTATACGGAAATTATGCACATTCAAGGATGTATCTGATACAGGTAAACTCTACTCATCGGAACATAACCAATCCTTTTCGGCTAACGGTGCAGTTTGCTCCCTCAAACAAGATAGAGAGGGACATTTCGACCTTAACATCGATGGAGTTTCACGCCATTCTTGGTTCAGACGCAAGAAAGATGAGTTTATGGAAGCGTTGGGACTACCGACAAGTAGAAGAAATCAAAATCGAGGGCTGAAATTATAAATAATGAAGTCCGTTATCAATTGCGATAGCGGACTTCATTGTTTTTACGCAGTTCGAGAACTGATTGATGATAGATATTTTAATATTTGGGTACTCTCAATATTCCTCATATATTGTTCCATAAATTCCCAATCGGGTTGTCCTGTAGGGGTTACAGGCAAAGACAAAACTTCTTTTGCCAATCTTGTTGCACTTCTCTTATAACCGAAATTATACTTACCACGTATCCTATCAGCAATGGTTGTTATGAACATTCCTGTATATTTGTTTATATGCTCGCTATATGCCAATGTCATATCAGATGTTGCTATGAAATTCTCTGCTTTATATACAGAGTATCCCATAGACCCCTCTCCATTACGAATAAATGCAATGCAGTTTCCTTCTTGGACGAAATTATCAACGGCTTTTACAAAGCATAATACTCCATTGTTTAAGTTTGTTGCTCCCAAATAACTTATACCCAAATCGTTCTTCTCCAAATGGTTAAGTCCTTTTGATTTGCCGACTTCCATTCTTGGGAATAAATCTCTGATATAGAACTCACTCCAATTTACCCCACCAATTTACTGATATTCAGCCGATTATCTTTTAACCTGTTTTTGAAAGTTGCGAGAGTAGTACCGAGTATATCTGTTTCAATCTGCTTCATAAATGAGGACATAAATTGAAAATCTATATCACCTGCATCAGTAACAGGAAGTAACAATTTTTCCCTCTTTATTCTTTCATCATTTATCTCTCTGTTAAAACTATATTTCTCCGATAGACGATTGATTAGGGGAATCATAAAGAGATATGCATATTTGTCTAATCCCTCTCTTTTTAATTGCGTTATGTGGTCACTCGCAATAAATTCATATCTGTGATAGAATGCACTGCCAACACTACCGCTATTAGCCAAAGTCAAGCAATTTTCAAACCGTCTTACGCTGCTATCATTGCCGATGAATCCATCAACCCCATTGTTGAATGATGTTGATGATACATACGGGGTATTTCCAACTTGGTGGTCTGCTTTTTTAAGTCGCTTACCACGTTGAATTTCAGTGAATACCTCAGTAAAATAGAATGCTTTCCAATTAGAGTGAAGCGATTTACCCCCCCCATTAAATCGTTGACTATCAATTGTTTGCATAATTTATCAATTGTAGGTTTTAATACTTCTCTTTCTTTTAGACGCATAAACTCTTCCATAAACAGCCAATCAATTGAGCCATCTGCACATATCGGCAAGAGTATTTTTTGTCTTTTCATTCGTTGTGCGTTGAACTTATATCCATACGCAAATTTACATTTCTGTTGTCCTATCACTGAGGAAAGGAATAGTAATGTATATCTATTGTTGTGTGACGAGTCCAACCACTTAACTCTCTTGACATCATCTGAGAATATCGCCTTGTAAGGGTGATAAAACGAGAAACCAACACTTCCGTTATAATTCACACCTAATACATTACTGTCAAGACTGTCATTTGTGGAACAAGTGAATGCAGTTATACCATTATTCATTTCAGAAGCACCGATGAAAGGCATATCTCCTAACTCCATATCAGCTTTTGTGAGGCGTTTTCCTCCATTTATGGAAACAACATCTTCAAGGAAGAATTCTTTCCATATTCGATTAGTTATTGATAAGTTATTCATCTTGATTCTCTATTTGGATTTCTTCAAACAAATATCCTCTACCGTGAGTTATCATATTGAATTCAAATGTCAGATAATCCGCCATTGTGTTTTCAAAATCCTTTTCGGTAGGTATCTCATCATTGAAATAATAGAAAGCGTGTAGCCATTCATCATCTGCCTCAATTGTTGTTTCTACGCAGAATTTAGTTTCCGATTCTATTCTTCCAAACCATACATCAAGCAAATGCTGTCGTTTGTCCTTAGCACTCGCTGTTTCTTCCAAACCGATGTGTTTACTTACTTCAAAACCATCATCCTCAAAGTTGATAAATTTGCATAGATGGCTCTTATCGTGTGGAATACCTGCCGTAAATACCGCTATACAAGGATTGGTGCCGACACGATAGAAAGTGGTCTTGTTTAGTGTTATCACGCCCTCTAATGTGTGATGCTTCAAAATATTATTCTTAATATTCTGTTCTTCTTTACTCTTTCCAGTAACAGAAGATTGAGGAATAATCACAATAGCCCTTGCACCCTCTGTTAATGAATCAAGGAGGTGTTCGGTGAAGCTGATTTCATATAGGCTTGGATTATCTTTTGAGCCTTGTGAGTATGGCGGATTCATCATACCAACCGTACAGCCTTTCAGTTGTAATTGGCTCGTATTCTGTTTTAAGAAATCCAAATTGTGTAGATTGCTCTTACCATCACCTCTTAATATCATATTTGTTGTGGCGATGGTAAACATATATGGTTGCAACTCAATACCAAACAATTGGTCGCGTCTTATGCTTCTTCTTTGTGCTTCATCATCGGTTGCCCTTACCATTTTGTGCATTGCTGCTATAAGAAAACCCGCAGTTCCACAACAGGGGTCGAAAACCTTATCCGTTGGTTTCAATTGAGCTAACTCACAGAATAATTCGGTAATGTGTTTCGGAGTAAGTACAATTCCGAGTGTTTGTCCATCACCACCCGAATATGACATAAACTCTCCATAGAAGCGACCCAAGTAATCTTCCGCAGAGTTTTGGTATCGGATATTCTTGTAAATGCTCTTATAGAGAAACTCTGTATAATGCTTTAATGGAGTTTTCCCTAATGTTTCATCAATTTCATTGATTTTGGTAGTATCTTTAATCACTGAGAATTGACTCAATAATTTATCTCTTTTTGTGTCAGGAGTAACATTTGCACGAGATAAATTAGTTTTTATTGCATCGTAAATCTTTTGACCATCTGTATTGACTGAATCACCAATAAGTGACTCTATTGAAAATGTTTTGAATTCTATTTCACGAAGAGCCAACATTATTCCTGATACAATCAGAGGTTTCTGTTCTGTAGTGAGATTGCCGTAATTTCTCAAATCATTGTGCAACTTCTCAGCGTCTTTAAGAATCTCCGCAGTTGTCTTCTCAACATCGGTTTCTTCTTTAAGGACCTCTTTCAAATAGAACTCATCAATATTGTACTCGTTGAACGATATGAATGTTTCAACATCTTGCAATTCTTGATAATCTCCCCTTTCATTGATAAATATAGGGGTTATCTTATGTCTTTTGGCATTACCCGATACTCCAAAAGCCAAAACCTTATGGTAGGACGTATTCTGAGCCAAATGTAAACCATAGAACAAAGCTCCATTTACTGCATAATCCTTAACAGCCTTGATTTCTTGTGATATAAGATTTTTACTATCTCTATATAAGTGCTTTTCAAGAGCAGCCTTATCCTCAATTACAATAATGAAATCCTTAACGACACCACAATATTCAGGATAACCGACATTTCCTGTTCCCGATTTGGATGCAGTTTTAAGGGCTTCGTTAATCTCTAATATATCACAGCCTTGTGGCGTTAAATGAATATCCGCTTCATTCAACAATTCATATACCCATAAGTCTGTTTTTACTTCTTTCTTTGCCATAATATGGTTAGTAGCCTTTATGTGATAGCTAAAATCATCTAAATATAGTGCAAAGGTAATGGAATTATTTCAAAATCATTTCCGTAGAGGTCGTAAAAGTGCTTTTGACTACTTACTTTGCTTATCAATTGACTATAAATAATATACATACGATAAGAAAACACTGCATCTTCAGTTTCATCTGTGAATCTTTTTATACCTTTGTAGAAAATTTAAGGAGATATGAGTGAGATACAGGTTTACACCGAAGCTGTAAGGGTTATCAAAGAGGCGATATTGCAAAGCCAATATCGTGCAGTTTCCATTGCTAACAAAGAACAATTATCGCTATATTATGGCATTGGCAAATATGTATCAGAAAACTCCCGTAATGGTTTTTGGGGCAAAGGTGCAATAGAAACCATTAGCGAACGATTACAGAAAGAATTACCGGGACTTCGTGGATTCTCTGCTGCGAATATAAAATTTATGCGTCAATTCTATGAGACTTGGTGCGAGGATTTGAAATCGCTAACTGCGGTTAGCGGATTAGGGGATGATAAATCGCTAACTGCGGTTAGCGAAATAGATACCCAGTTATTGATTCCTTGCGAAAGCCCTCAAAAAGAAAATTTTGATGTTGCTTCATTCTTGGGATTGGGATTCACACATCATATGATTATTGTTCGCAAGACCCAAACACTTGCAGAGCGTCTGTTCTACATTCGTCAAGCTCTTGCGAATAAATGGAGCAAAGAGGTATTGTCAGCAAGAATCGAAGATGACTTGTTTAATCGTCAAGGAGAGATTGCAAATAACTTCATACAGAAGATACCCGATGCCCGACAGTCGTTGAAAGCCATTGGAATGTTCAAAGATGAATATCTTTTGGATTTTATCAATGTAGAGGAACTTGGTGAGCGAGACAAAGAAGATATTGACGAACGAGTCATAGAGCAGGAAATCATACACAATATCAAGAAATTCATTCTCACCTTTGGGCGTGACTTTGCCTTTGTCGGCAATCAGTACAAATTAGAGGTGTACGGAGTAGAACATTTCCCTGACTTGATTTTCTTTAACCGAGAGCTGAACGCACTCGTGGTGATTGAATTAAAGAAAGGAGCGTTCAAATCTTCTTATTTAGGGCAATTATGCACCTATCTTCGTTTAGTGGACGACCAAATGCGTAAGCCACACGAAAATCCGTCAATCGGTATAGTTCTATGCAAGAGTGCCGATAAAAAGTATGTTGAGTATGTAATCCAAGACTACGACAAACCATTAGGCATTGCAACATACAAAACTTCGGACGAAATGCCTGAGAAATTGAAACAAGCATTGCCCGATATCGAAGAACTGAAAAAACTGCTATAATTGAAATGCAGGCGAAAGAAAATTATTGTCATTCTCTTCTCGTCTGCATTTCTTTTTGTACCTTTGTAGCGTCAAGAGTTATCACATTGTAGCATAACGATGAAGAACTCAGAAATACGAACGGTTGCTATCTCGTTACCCAATTTTCAAGCAATCCGAATAACCGTTTAATTATAAGATAATTGCATTTTTAGCGTTATTTTATGAAAAAAAATCATATCCCTAAACAGAACTAAGAGTACAAAAACACATATAAATAAGACTGCACTACATCTTCTACATTTTGATTCCGATGAATAACAATTAAATAATTCTTCTACTCCATTTTCCATGTAAATCACTCTATTTTTATCCACTTCACCGCGTCAGCCACGATCGCCACGTCTTTTCGTTTTTGGAAGTCTTTGTCGGAAAGCACCACCCTTGCCTCCCCCGCCGGGAAATCGTATTCGCCTAAAGAAGCCCAACCACGAATGTCTATACGCCTCGGGAGCAGCTCGTCAAGATTGACTTCCACCTCTTCTTTTTTATCCCCGTAAAAAACCGTGTAGTGATAAATTACTCCTCCCGGCAAAATCGGCCCAGGTACAAGAGATCGCTTGTACACTTTTGCCACGACCCGGTAACGTCCCGCCCCCGGGAGATTTACCCGCCACGTGGCTGTCGATTTACCCTCTCCTCCCCCGATACAGTAACAGCCTTGAATCGAGTCTCCTTCCGCCTCCGGCGTGATAACGAATTCCCAGCGGGAGGTCTCGCCCTGTTGAAAATTATTCCGCAAGGGAGGTTCCTTCCTGAACCATTTTTGAAACAAGGTAAGGTTACCGTCCACTAACTCGAAACCGGCATCCTGGTCATCCACCATGAACTCGTTCTTGTTCTCGCCTGCCAAAAACTCTTCCACCGAGATAGAACGCCATTCCCCGCCTATTTCACCGAAACTCGTTCCGTCTCTCTCTTGACCACTATTAAAAATAAAACCATCCGGGCGGTTAGCGGATAATCTCGTGTATATACCAAACACCCCTTTCGACACGAGAGTATACGCCTTCGCCTCCCCGGGGCCCACGTAGCAAGCAAAATCTTCCACGTCGCCATATTCACTTGTCAAGTTATACTCCATGGAGACTACCCCTCCCGTCTTGCCCGCGTTCATGACCCGCCCCTCCACTTTCGCAAGTTTCATCACGGGATCGTAATACCTGATATCATTTTTTACCCTGAAAAACTGCTGGTGTTTAGCGTGTACCCACTCCATCACGATACTATCCACGTCCACGCCCCAGCGAGCACTCCAAGCTCCCGCTAACGAGTCATAATCAACCTCCCCGTGATCGCGAAGGCTATCAAGACTTCCCCGCCACGCCCGGCGAGGAACGTGTATCGAGAAACGAGACCTCAAGTCACCTATTTTATCATACAATATTCTTGCCCTAGCACTTTCTTGCAAATCAGGATCCGATAAAACATCTCTCAATGTATGTTCCAGTAAATAATCAAGCACGGACATCTTTTCCAAAAATGAAAAACTTTTCAAAAGACTCCTTTCATTTTGTAAAAGCTCGAAAACTTTCCCCATAAACGGGTATTTTAAAGAATGTACCCAAACATTCTTGTCATCATCGAGTGACTTCACCTGACTACCCGTGTAATACGGTTCTTTCACTTCATACCCGATCCCCCGTAACGGGTGACTATTATCACCCGGGCAATTGCCGCTGAACAAGGAATGATACAAGGGTTCGAATACCGCGAAAAATTCATCCCCCGTCTTCACCTCTCCCCCCGTCATAACATCAAGCATCCGGTACTCGAATCCCCGTTCACGGAAAAAGACGATTCCCGGTTCCGTTAAACCCGCCAGCGGTTTACCCACCCCGGGGGACAATCGAAAAGAGACCGGCACCTCCGAGAAATGAAGGTAAGGGTTACGGGGTTCGTACCAGCCCATCCTGGGAAACCTCCTGTAATCGTACCAGTGATAGATCGTCTCGCTACGCCAGAAAGAGGTGAAAAAACGTTGACTGATACCAGAGAACATCCGCGCCAAGTCACGACCCCAGCTCGTAAGGTTAAAACGGAAACCGAAACTCGAGTCTACCGGCGCCGTGTAATTCAACGTGTTAGCCCCGTACAACGTGATCCCGTTCAGCGGGTTATGACTCGTGAAACGAATGCCGTCATTTAACTTGCACGGGACTCCCTGGGAGACTACCGTCTTTTGAAGAGGGTTTTCCACCTCCAGCGTGAAAAGGGTAAAATCACGACCCGTGGAAAAAGGCATGAAAGGATTAGAAGGGGGAATAGACACCAGGTACCAGCCACTCGCCGGCGTCAACAGGAGAAAATTATTCTCGACGAAAGCACCGCGGCGACCTGTCGGGAAAAAATAATCATTATAAAAAACCGCCTCGTAATCCTTATCAGGCAAGTGCAGGTCACAATAACGATCATCAATCGTACCCTCGTAATCAATACTCAAAAGCAAGGTACTTCCGGGCCGTAAAGTTTGATCGATCAAAACAACCTGTCGATCTCGACGGTAAGGCAACTCCTTGTCGCCTGATTTTACCGATAACACCCGGAAGCCCGGGTTGAGAAAAAGAACGACTCGATCCAAAACCTGTTTTTCCGGGTTATAAACCAAGAGATTACTTTCTACTTTTAATTTATTACCCCTCTGCCGTAACCGGATAGCGTGTTTCTTTACCCGGCAGGTCTCCTCCCGCCAGTGACGGGAGAAACTCGAACGATAATCTTCACGAGCGGAACGATCACGGTAATAAGAGTACTCTAATAAAAAAGTACAGCCTAATCCTACTAACAAAAATAATAAACCGACGAGTACCTGAGTTTCACGGGTCGAACGGCAATTCGGGATTCGTTTGAAACGGCTCACGCTCCAGCCCAACAACCCCAGGCCCAACAACGAGTAAGCCAGGCGATGCAATAAATAACGGGGAAGGTTTAAATGACCCACAAGCTCCGAGAATAGATTAGGCACGCCGCTACCCGTGTAATCGAGCGTCCCGTGTTGAACGTAAGGCAGCCAGAACAAGCAACCAATCAACCAAGCCAGGGAAAAAAAGATAGCGAGATAACGGGAACCCGTGACACTGCTTAACCAGAAGGAAAAACCGGCTACAAACAACCAGGAAGGAAGAGTAAGCGTCAACAGGTAAAACAGGTAACACGACCAGCTCACCGGGGCCAGGCTCGTCAAGTTCACGAGAAAAACACTGGACAGGATCACCACTACATTCATCGAAAGGAAAAGTAACACGTGACCCGTGATCACGCCCCAGAGATAAGTCGTGTTACTCACCGGGCGAGCCAACAACGCTTCCTGGGAACCCCGGTGATCGAGCCGACGGGGAATTTCCGACATCATCACCACCAGGAACAACGATTGAATAACGCTATAAAGGTAAACGTTAACCAGGGGCATGGAACAGGGAAAGGCAACCATTTTCCAGTTTCCCGCCCCAGGACCCTGCCAGTAAACGTGACACGACACGATCCCCACCAACGAGAACAAGGCGAAAAAACGGAAAAGCCAACTTCGGCCCTGCTGTTTCATCTCGTATTCAGCAACGTGAAAAAAAACACTCGTGTTCATGTCATCTTATCTTTTAATTCTAAGCTACGCTAATACAAACAGGTTGGATTGCCAAACTAAACTTTTTTCCTCGATACAAGCTAAACGGGAAAAAAGAAGACCGTGATTGATACCTCTTACATCATCCGTTTTACCCATTCTTGCAACCATTGAAGCGTCAGGCTTTTGAAGCACGATAAGTTCCACAATCAATCTTACATCATGAATATAACCGAGATTATCTATATCATGACCAAAATCATAGATCCCACTATTCTCTATAGTCACTCCAACATAATTAAATATACCTATATCTATCCCCACCTCCCAGCTTAGAATCGTGGTATTAAGAAAATGATGTCTAACCCAAATCGTTTTCACAGGATTAAACGTAACTCCCAAAAAACTGACCGTGAAGGTTTCTCCTTCATAACACATTTGAGTTCGCATGGGTACATATTGTGCCATACTCGTTGATATTCCCCCGACAAGGAGAATCAACGTTAATACTACTAGTTGAATCGTTTTTTTCATGATTTTTAATTTTAGAGGTTAGTAAAATGGTTATTTGAATAAATATTATTATAAAAAATAATATTTGTGTAAAATTAAGACAATTATTTTTTATATCCACACACTACACACGCATAATATTTATTATTATAATATAATTTATCATAATAATATTATTACAAAAACATAAGGAAATGAGAAAACAAAAAAAACATTTTCATGTTCCGCATAATACAATTCTACTCCCATGTTTCGAAGAAGTTTTTTCTTTTCCTCCGAATTACTCATGAAGAAATTCATAATTACATTTGATGTATCCCCGTTGTCTTCTTCAAATATCAAATTCCAAATCATATTATTCCATTCCAAACAGAGTTTCCGACGGCACAAGTTACTGTAGGTGACATTACAGCCAGAATTGTTGCCGTACCTAATCCTGCACCAAGGGTCCGAATGACAAATAAATATAAAGAACGTAACACCCCCTCGCATACCACCCTCAACATTTTTCCCCAAAACACTATTTGCCCAATTTAATTAGCTATTTACCGGTTTAAAGTAATTAGGTATATCAATTCACTCCTTTTTGACTTTTTCGTTTCTGTGAGTATTTACGAAAATAATCTCTCAAAACTTATTTTATGTACTGCAATTGTAGTTCTTTCGTATCTTATTTGTAGTTATTATTCTCATACTTACATTGATCGCCCATACAATAATCACCTAATAACAAGCTAATTCCATTCCAAGCAGCACCCCAAACAATTTTTGGAGAAGTAAATAGAATAGTTCGTTTATAATTAATTTGTCTATATTTGTTACAAGTTCATTTAACACAACACACGGGAATAATTCTCGAAACGACCACCAAGGGCTGTCTCGATAATAATGGACAGCCCTTTTTTCGACACTTCTACATTTTGCCGGCTGGTACTTGACCTAACCATTGTAAATTGTATTTCTGCCTATTGAATACGGAATGCTGTTTTCAATTTGCTTCTTATTGTTTATTTAGATACATTTGTTCCGTAATTCAAATCCCTCTTGATGGAAGACAGCTTAGCGTATAAATTAGGCGGATATGCCGCAGACATAGTCACCATGTTAATAATTGCCGGATTCTTTTTCGCTGTCATTTACGCTTTATATTACATAATCAAAGGGATCCGTAAAAAATAAATCCATTCATTCGTGCACTCCCGCACCACATCAAAAGTACAGATTTTTACATTGGATCAAAATGGTGAGATTCCGTCTTACGCTATAACAAAAAATAATACACCCAAAAAAGGAATAATAGCAAAATCGAAACAGCAGATTGAAGTAAATGTAAGTTTTCAATCTACTGTTTTTTATTTCCCAAGATACGATCTCTAAGCAATTACGGTTGCCACAAGCCGACGTGCTCCCCCCTGTTCCCTAAACTCGCAAAGGTATATTCCCTGCCAGGTACCCAGATTCAATTTTCCGCCCGAGATCGGGATCGTAAGCGTTACCCCGGCAATGACTGTTTTAGCATGAGCCGGCATATCGTCATCCCCCTCCAACACATGGCGGTAATAGGGTTCCCGTTCTTTTACCAAACGATTAAAAATACGTTCGAGATCCCCCCGGACTTCGGGATCTGCATTCTCATTCAACGTCAGAGCAGCAGAAGTATGTTTTATAAACAAATTCAATATACCCGTTTCCGGCAAAAGAGGTAAATGGCAGATAACTTCATCCGTAATCACATGAACACCTCTCGGTTTTTCCCGAAGTGCAAATTCTATTTGTACGACCATGTCAGCCTATATTTTCCCAATCCTCCACATGAAAACCTACCCACACCCGGTCTTTTCCTATCAGCAAAGGACGTTTTACCAGTTTTCCGTCAGAAGCCAAGAGCTTCAACTGCTCCTCTTCACTCAACAAGGGTAATTTATCTTTCAATTGAAGTGCCCGGTATAATTGCCCGCTTGTATTAAAAAAACTCCTGACAGGCAATCCGCTCCGGATTATCCACTCTTTTAACTCATTAAATGTCGGCTTATTCACAACGATATCTCTGTCCTCATATAAAACACGATGTTGATCCAACCACTTTCTGGCATTCCGGCAAGTACTGCATTTGGGGTATTCTAAAAATAAATAGCTCATAATATTTCCATTTCATGTATACACTTCCGTTTTCGAACGCTTACAAAAGTATACAAATATCACCGGTTTGAAAAACGAAACAAACAGGAAAGATTGTCTTTACAAAAGATCCGTCAGACAACTATATCACTATATATCAAAACAATACACTTCAACTTATCTCTTATACCACATCTGTTTTTATTCAAAGTTTTCTAATTTATTCTAACGGAAAAGGAGAAAATTAATCTTTTTTAAAGAAAGAAGGCTAACCCTCTTTCCATCCCTCACGTATATGCCATAGAATTTCAATATTCTACTCCTTATGGATAGAGACTAGCATCACAAGAGGAGTATCGAATGGGATAAATTCGTTAAACTAAACTACATAAAAAAATAAAAAAGAGACGCTATGAAAAGATTACTTTTTTTATTGGCAATGGCTACATTCTTGTTTTACGATTTCAGTCTTCAAGCACAAACCAAAACAAAACAAGAGATAAAAGCGGAGAGAAAAGCACACAGACAAGCGATGAGGGCACATAATAAAATGGTTCGCCAGTTACAAAACGAAATCGCTTACCAAAATGCACTACAAGCGTTAAAGAACAATAGTTGGGCATTACAGGCAAATACCTTGTATAATAATTACGGCATGCCGATGTCCGTAACCAACAACACGAACTTTATCGCGATGGATCGTAATCGGGTTTCCTTACAATTAGCCTTCAACGGCTTCAATCCCGGTCCTAACGGACTCGGAGGGATCACGGTTACCGGTTGGCCATCCAGTATACATCAAAGAATAGACAAGAAAGGGAATGTTACTTACACGTTCAATGTCATGGGTGCTGCTATTTTTGCACAAGTTACGGTACAACTCTCGTACGGAAGTAACTACGCGACGGCAACGGTAACCGGCAACACGAACGGAAGACAATTGACTTTCTCCGGTATACTGCTACCTTACAGTCAATCTAATATTTTTGAAAGTGGGTTCAGTTTTTAAGTGAAAAACTTTACGACACAACTCATTTAATATTCAATTACTCAATTTTCGCACATGAAAAAACCGGGTTGGCTCACACCAACCCGGTTTTCATATTCTACTCCCCAAAATTTACTTGGCAGGTTCCAATTCCACGGTAAAGTGACGCATAATCGGGAACTCTTTGGTAATCACGTAACCGCGATTAATTGATTCTCTCCGGTCATATACATTCTTCAACGCTGCTGCAATCACATCCATATGATTGTTGGTGTATGTTCTACGCGGGATAGCCAAACGTAACAACTCCAATTTCGGATAACGATTTTCGCGGGTAACCGGATCACGGTCAGCTAAGATCGAACCGATCTCTACACCGCGGATACCGGCTTCCAAATAAAGCTCAATACCTAAAGTTTGAGCAATGAATTCTTCTTTCGGAACATGAGTCAGGATCTTCTTGGCATCCACAAAAATAGCGTGTCCACCGGCAGGACGTTGATACGGAATACCGTATTCATCCAATTTAGCCCCCAGATATTCAACTTGTTTGATACGGGTTTCCAGGTAATCGAACTCAGTCCCCTCATCCAAACCTTGAGCCAAAGCGTTCATATCACGACCGGACATACCTCCGTAAGTGATAAACCCTTCGTTCATGATACAGAACATCTGGCATTTCTTCCATAGTTCCTCATTTTTGAACGCTACAAATCCGCCCATATTCACGATAGCGTCTTTTTTAGAGGACATTGTCATAATATCGGCATAGGAGAACATCTCTTTTACGATCTCCTTGATAGTTTTATTCTCATAACCCTTCTCCCGGGTTTTGATAAAGTACGCATTTTCAGCAAAACGAGCGGAATCAATTTGCAGATTAACACCGTATTTCTTACAGATAGCGGAAACCTCACGTATATTAGCCATAGAAACCGGTTGTCCTCCGGCCGTGTTATTGGTGACCGTCAAAACGACTGCCGGAATTTTCTCCTTCGGGTATTTCTTTAATACGGCTTCCAGCTTAGCCGGATCCATATTCCCTTTGAACGGAATTTCCAATTGCGTATCGGCAGCTTCGTCTATCGTACAATCAATGGCTAAAGCCTTACGAAATTCAATATGTCCTTTTGTCGTATCGAAATGAGAATTACCTGGAAGTACATCTCCTTCTTTAATAATGGTTGAGTAAAGAACATTTTCGGCAGCACGTCCTTGGTGGGTAGGCAAGAAATAATCAAAACCTAAAATATTTTTAATCGCGTTCTTCATGTTATAGTAAGAACGAGCCCCGGCGTAACTCTCATCACCCAACATCAATTCCGACCATTGCTTATCACTCATGGCTCCGGTTCCGGAATCCGTTAACAAGTCGATGAACACATAATCGCTCTTCAGGTTAAACAGGTTATACTTCGCCTCTTTAATCCATTGTTCGCGTTCTTCACGCGTACTTTTACGGATGGTTTCCACCATCTTAATTCTATACGATTCTGAAAATGGCAATTCCATAATCCTAAAATTTAAATTGGTAAATAATATAAGTTATTTTATTTGATTCTTTTCACAAATAATCAGACCCAGCGGTCTTTTGCATAGGAAAGTCCGTGAAAAAACTTCACGCCAAGACAAGAAACGCATCCCGCTTCTTAATATTCAGAAAAAGCTGATTGATCAATATGACGTTTCTTACTTTCATGCAGGCAAATTTGAGAAAATAAAAAAAAAGATCAAAATAATTTTGATCTTTTTTATATCTCTATCTTTTCTTACGATGTGCCATCCTTTTGGCCTTTACGTTTCTACGATTGTCATCCGTCGTATAACTGTTCTTTTGCTTCCGTGTATGAAAAGCCCCTCCCCCTTGCGGTTTTCCTCTCTGGTAAACGATATTATTGGTCTGTATCCGCTCTTCATCCAATAAAAGCTGAGACACTTCCAAATCTTCAGGTAAATCCGCCAATTTCACTTTTTGCGAGATCAGTTTTTCTATATCGTCAAAACGCTCTTCCTCTTTCTCGGAAACAAAGCTTATAGCCGTTCCCGTTTTCCCGGCTCGGGCCGTTCTCCCGATACGGTGTACATACTCTTCCGCAAGAGAAGGAATATCAAAATTTATAACATGCGTAATATCCTGTACGTCGATACCGCGTGCCGCCACATCGGAGGCAACCATGATTCGAGTCGTTCCCTCTTTAAAAGCGTTTAAGGCTTTCAAGCGGGTATTCTGTGCCTTATTCGAATGAATTACACTTAATTCATTTCTCCAATAGTCCGCCAATCGCTCCACGATACGATCCGCGTTCTTTTTGGTTTCCGTAAATATCATAACCTTTTTAAAACTTTCTTTATCAGCTAATAACAACTTCAACAAATTAATCTTCGTCATGATATTGGGTACGTCATACCGTATCTGTTCGATATGTTCCACCGGGGTCGCCTGCCGATCGACCTCCACTCTTACCGGATCACGCAAAAAATCACTTGCCAGCATATTCACGGCCTCCGAAAAAGTGGCGGAAAACAACAAGGTTTGGTGTTTCTCGGGAATAACCTCCAGAATACTTTTCAATTGAGGTAAAAATCCCAAATCCATCAACCGGTCCGCTTCATCTATAACAACCGTTTTGATCAATTTGGTCCGAATAATACCATTATAATAAATATCCATAAATCGCCCGGGAGTCGCCACCAGCAAGTCCACGCCTTCATACACCTTATCCTGTTGCGTACGAATATTAGTTCCTCCGTATATCCCGACACAGCGAATATCCATATACTCTGCCAAAAGCTCTACACTTTCACATACTTGAACCACCAATTCCCGGGTCGGAACGACAACCAAGGCCCGCGGATAAACATCCTGAGCGTAATGCAATTTCATCAATATCGGTATCAGGTAAGCCAATGTCTTCCCTGTTCCCGTCTGTGCTATTCCAATCACATCCATTCCGGAACGAACGACAGGAAATACCTCTCTTTGAATAGGTGTAGGCGTCTCGAATCCGGCTTCTTCCAAAGCCATCAATATCTGCTTACTTATATTTAAATCCTGAAAACTCATGCTTTAAAATAGATTTATAATTTAGATCTTCTTTCATAAATAGTCTCATCTAACAACCGGACTATTCATCTTAATACTCAATAATCGAGTGTACAAAGGTATAAAAAGCATCTCTCCTGAAAAATAAAAAACCTATTTAATTACAAGAAAACTCTTTCGCTTCTCCGTCCTTCCGGCTGTCTACAAGAAAGATATCGGTCGTACGCGTTGATTCTCCATAACAAAGGCGATACGAGGCAACCGCCATAAAATATAATGTATCTAAATACAATAAATATATTCTCTCATAATAAAAGAGTTATCCAAATCCATGTTTCAGACCGGCTACAAATTAGAGTCGGAGAACAGAATATTTTATTTGCTTTTCTCAAAATAAAGTTCTACATTTATTGCAGGTAATAATTCTAAAACTACTACGTTATGACTTATACTATTACATTCAACGAATTAAGAAGAATTAAAGATATGTTGCCACACGGTAGCATGCAAAAAATTGCGGATGAATTGGGAATCAGTACCGATACCGTAAGAAACTACTTCGGAGGGGATAATTATGAAGAGGGTAGTTCTGCCGGTATTCATTTAGAACAAGGTCCAAACGGTGGAATCGTTGTTTTAGACGACACGACAATCCTTGAAAAAGCAAAAGAAATGCTGGAAGTGTAAACAAAGAAATTGAATGCCGGGAAACGATGAAAACAGTTCCCGGTATTTTTTTATCCGTTTTTTAGCTACTTTTGCGCCGGAAAAATCGATATCGCACAGGTGATAGACAAATAAAATTATGAACAAAATAATATTAAAAGCCGGTAAAGAACGCTCTCTTTTCCGTTTGCATCCATGGATATTTTCCGGTGCCATAGCTAAAATGCCGCGTGATCTCCAGGAAGGCGATGTGGTCGAAGTATACAACTACGATGAAGAATTTATGTGTATCGGACATTACCAGATCGGAAGCATCGCCGTTCGGGTTCTCTGCTTTGAACAAAGAGAGATCGATTATGCGTTTTGGAAAGAACGTATCCAACAAGCATACGATACCAGGATAACGATCGGACTGGCAAAATCCCACGACTCCAATGTATATCGTTTGATACACGGAGAAGGGGATGATCTTCCCGGTTTAATCGTCGATTTTTATGCCGGTGTCGCCGTCGTTCAATTCCATTCGGTCGGTATGTATAAAGTTCGTCAGGAAATAGCCAAAGCAATCGTAGAGGTTATGGGAGATCAGTTATCAGCCATATACGATAAATCGGAAGGAACCCTCCCTTTTAAAGCGGGATTAAATCCCCGTAACGAATATTTATACGGAGCATCTGAAAACTTCATTGCCATAGAAAACGGTTTAAAATTCAACGTCGATTGGCTCGAAGGACAAAAAACCGGATTTTTTGTTGACCAAAGGGAGAATCGCAGTTTGTTAGAAAAATACGCGAAAGATAAAAACGTATTGAACATGTTTTGCTACACGGGAGGTTTCTCCTTTTACGCTATGCGTGGAGGAGCACGCCTGGTACACTCCGTTGACGCTTCGGCCCGGGCCATCGAGCTCACGAACCGAAATGTAGATTTAAATTTCCCGGGAGATTCAAGACACGAAGCTTTCGTTGAAGACGCCTTCAAGTTCTTGGAAAAATCCAAATACACATACGACCTCATCATCCTCGACCCCCCAGCTTTCGCCAAACACCAGAATGTACTGGAAAACGCCATTCAAGGATACAAGAAACTCAATCGCAAAGGAATCGAAGTCGTAAAACCCGGTGGTCTCATTTTCACTTTCTCTTGTTCCCAGGTGATGACCAAAGAACTTTTCAGGCAAACCGTTTTCACGGCAGCAGCCAACACGGGAAGAAAAGTAAAGATTTTACATCAGCTGACACAACCGGCCGATCATCCGATCAACATCTACCACCCGGAAGGAGAGTACTTAAAAGGACTGGTTTTATACGTGGAATAATAAAAAAATCGGCACTTGCCGATTTTTTTATCCGATTAAACTCCGGGCTACTTGTATAACTTCATCAGCTAATCGATTGGCGGAATTCTCGTCTTTTGCTTCCGAATAGATCCGGATAATGGGCTCCGTATTTGATTTTCTCAAATGTACCCACCCCTCTGCAAAATCAATTTTCACTCCATCTATATCCGTTATCTCCTCCGAGGCATATTTTTGTTTTAATCCGGTCAGGATCTTATCCACATCCGTACTCGGGGACAGGGTCAATTTATTTTTTGAAATAAAATACCGCGGATAGGCTGCTTTCAACTCCGTCATTTTTTTCCCTTCTGCAACATAATGGGAAAGGAAAAGCCCTACTCCGACTAAAGCATCCCGACCGTAATGACTCTCCGGGTAAATAACTCCCCCGTTTCCTTCTCCCCCGATTACGGTCCGCGTCTCTTTCATTTTGGCAACGACATTGACTTCTCCGACCGCCGCTGCATAATAAGAGTGTCCGTATCCGAGGGTTATATCCTTCAAGGCCCTGGAAGAAGAGAGATTAGAAACCGTGTTTCCCGGAGTATGTTTTAAAACGTAATCGGCAACAGCAACTAAGGTATACTCCTCCACGAACATTTCGCCATTCTCACAAACCAACGCCAAACGATCGACATCCGGATCTACCACAATTCCCAAATCGGCACCGCATGCTTTTATTTTTTCTGATATTTGCGTTAAATTTTCAGGAATAGGTTCCGGATTATGACTGAAATGTCCGGTCGGCTCACAATTCAATGGAATGATCTCTTTTACTCCCAAAGCCTTCAATAGAGCAGGAATGACAACTCCACCCACGGAATTCACGGCATCCACGACAACCTTTAGATTGGCCTTGGCTATAGCCTCCCGATTTACCAATTTTAAATCCAAAACTTGCTGAATATGATAATCGGTATAATCCTTATACGTGATCATCCCTAATCCATCCACATCAGCATATTCGAAACACTCCTCTTCTGCCATTTCCAACACTTTACCCCCTTCTTCGGCAGAAAGGAATTCTCCTTCAGCATTCAGCAGTTTTAAAGCATTCCATTGCTTGGGATTATGACTCGCCGTCAGAATAATACCGCCATCGGCCTTCTCCGCCGTAACCGCAACCTCGGTTGTCGGAGTCGTCGCTAACCCGATATTCACGACATCATGCCCCAAAGCGGAAAGTGTCGCTTCTACCAATTTGGCATACATATCACCGGATACTCTTGCATCCCGTCCCAATACAATCTTTGCCTTTTGCTTTCCAGCTTTCTCTTTCAGCCAAGTCGCGTAAGCAGAAACAAACTTAACAATATCCAAAGGAGTAAGATTTTCACCCGGCCTCCCTCCGACCGTTCCACGAATTCCTGAAATAGATTTTATTAGTGTCATAATTGTTTATACAAAAAAAAAGACTGTACCTCCACTCAAGAATAAAGGTACAGTCTCTACCATCCATAATATGTTTAAATCAACGCTTTATAGGCATCAGCACTAAGCAATCCGTCCAATTGAGCTTCATCGTCTATTTTGACCTTGATGATCCAACCTTCTCCATAAGGATCCTTGTTTACCAAATCCGGTTGATCTTCCAATGCAGCATTGAATTCAATCACCTCACCGGCAACCGGCATATAAAGATCCGATACGGTCTTCACGGCTTCAATCGTTCCGAAAGTATCTCCAGCCTCCAAACTATCTCCTTCGGTTTCGACCTCTACAAATACGATATCACCTAATTGACTTTGCGCATAATCCGTTATACCGATAAATGCTTCTTCACTCTCAACACGAATCCATTCGTGTTCTTTAGTGTACTTTAATTCTGCTGGTACGTTCATTATCTTATTAATTAAATTAAATTTGACGTATATTAATGCCACAAATATACTCAAAAAATTAAACTCCAAAACAGTAATCAAATATTTTACATCTCTATTTTATTCTCCGTATATTTAACATTTTAATACTCAAAAGGTATCTTTTCAGAAGAGAATAACGGGAATCATTTTTTTCTTACTTGTCTCCCCTTTTTTAAATAACTTTTTTTCATTTTTCTTCCTACGGGTATTGCAGAATAAGAAAAAGTCTATATCTTTGCACCGCAATTGGGAATAACAGCGGTTATTCTATACAAAAAGGTTCGGTAGTTCAGCTGGTTAGAATACATGCCTGTCACGCATGGGGTCGCGGGTTCGAGTCCCGTCCGAACCGCTTTTTTGAAATATTTTGGTGTGGTAGTTCAGCTGGTTAGAATACATGCCTGTCACGCATGGGGTCGCGGGTTCGAGTCCCGTCCGCACCGCTAAAATATAAAGCTCTGAAAACGAATCTTTCAGGGCTTTTTCATTTAAAAATAATCTCGGCACAACTTCGCTCAGGAGGAGTAGCTCATAAACCACCGGGTAACTTTCTCACTATAGGTTTTTGAAATCGGAATATCCGGAACCTTATCCACTCCCAATTCTAAATATATCCCGTCTTTTCCGCGTCGAATGACTTTGACCTGCTCGAAGTTCACCATATAGGAACGATGACAACGCAATACGGTCGTATTGATAAAATGTTTTTCTATGTTCTTCAACGTATTACGCAACATAAACCGGGTCACGATCCCCTTGTTCAGGTACCAGATAAAAACATAATTGTCTGCCGACTCCATGTATAACAGATTACTCCGCTTTACGGATAAACGCAGCTCTCCTTTCTCGTCATAAAACGAAAGGACGGTTCCCTTCCCGCCGACATCCACCCTTCCCTCTTCCAGTCTCCTTAATTGACGTTCTTTTTCCTGTTTGGAAAAATAAAGCATAAGAATAGCGTAAGGAAGGAGCAATACCAAACTCGTATTCTTCATGGAGTCTTTAAAAACATCCAACACCTCCTTTCCTTCTTTTAACGAGAGCGTATATATCGTGTAAAAAAGAGCCATCAAAAATATTTCTCCCAAAATCCAAAGCCCGTATTGACCGTATGAAATAAAACGAGACTTTACATAATGATACATGATGATACGACTGATGACCACCACCAGTACCCCCGTCAAAATGACCAAACTCGAGAAGAGAAAAAATTTGAATTCGGAAACAGGATACCAGTAAGAAGAACTGAAAGGTTTATATATATTAATAAATACAAGAGCAAAAAGAGCTGTAAACAAGACCAAACGAACCAAGTTCGATTTCTCGTACATGTAAGCCGGTATTTTACGATTCAACAATCCCATTTTTCCATGTTTTTAAACAAAGATACGTTATTTTTTTCCAAAATTTTCACCACGCATAAATGAATTTTACCCCATTATATCGGTTTTTATCCCTTTCCGGGAAGCACGGAAACTTTTTTTTGGAAAATAGAGTATTCTCTTTTTTGTTTGTATATGAAAACACGCTAAGTCATGAAAATTTCGTTACGCACCCAACAACTGAAAACTATTTTTTCTTACGAAAAAAAGACGACTATCGAAGACAGACCTTTGGAAATTCGTCCCTATCGTTTTATACAACGCATCGGGGAAAACGAAATCAATTGTTTCCAAGAGTCTATCCCCACCACGGAATTTTGCCCGATACGCGATAACGGTATCGAAGAAAATAAAAATTTCCAATACACGATTTTCGTTCCCAAAGGAACGCAGAAAACCGACCAGGCGATTCTGTTTTTACACGGATTAAACGAACGAAGCTGGGAAAAATACCTGACATGGGCAGAATTTCTCTCTTTGGCAACCGGAAAAGCCGTTATCCTTTTTCCCATTGCCTTTCACATGAACAGGACTCCCAGTAACTGGTACAACCCAAGAGCTATCCTGCCTTGGGTAATTAGACGCAAACAACAGATCAACGACCTGCAAAATTCGACCTTTGTCAACGTGGCTCTGAGCAGTCGACTATCCGAAAGTCCCATCCGTTTTTATGCTTCAGGAAGGGAATCCGTTTTCAATCTATGGCAACTATTATCTGAAATCAAACATGGCGAACATCCGCTTTTCAAAGAAGATTCGTCTGTAAACATATTCGCTTACTCGATAGGTGCGTTTCTTGCTCAGGTTTTATTGTTAGCCAATCCGGATCACTTGGTTCAAAACAGCCGCTTATTCATGTTCTGCGGCGGTTCCATATTCAGTCGAATGAACGGAAACGCAAGGGATATCATGGACCAGGAAGCCTATGAACGCGTACGTCAGTATTTTCTCCATAACTTTTTAGAGAACAACGAGCATCACCGGCTGCTACCCGCGGTATGTAAAGAAGATTTCCTGGAAAAAGCTTTTAAGGCCATGCTCGTTCCCGAAACCGGCAAAGAGTACAGGGAAGCATTCTTCGAAAAGAACAGAGAACGGATCAGAATCCTCACGTTGAAGAAAGATGTCGTTATGCCGACGTCCGGCGTCATCGAAGCCCTGGGAGAATCTAACGCCACCACGATGTTAGAGGAATGGGATTTCCCGTATGATTACAACCATCAGAATCCGTTCCCTTCCCATACGCACATCGCCCCCGAATTACTTTATCAATCATTCGAGGGTCTCTTTAATAAAGCAGCTTCTTTTCTTTAACTCTATCTTTCCCGTAAACAAAATAAAGCCGTAAACGTACAACGAATAAACCAATTGACAGGAAAATGAAATTGCACGTATATTCTTCGCCTCGAAAAACGGCTCACGCGTTATGTAGGAAACTGATGGAAAAGATGAAAGAAAAAGAGGGGACTTTCCATTTAGCCATACCGGGCGGCAATACCCCCATCCCGTTTTATAATGCCTTAGCGGGAAAATACAGAAAAGATATTCCATGGGAGCGTGTCTGCCTCTACTGGGTAGACGAAATCTGCGTACCGCCGACCCACCCGGCAAGTAATTACGGATTGGTTAAACGGCTGCTTTTAGACCGTATTCCTCTATCCGCATCTCAAATCTTCCGTATCCGCGGGGAAGCCGACCCGGAAGAAGAAGCCTGCCGCTATTCGCAATTGGTAAAAGACCAATTACCGTCCAAAGACGGTATTCCCGTTTTCGATATGGTTATAGTCGGTGTCGGTAATGACGGACATACTTCCTCCATCTTTCCGGGAGAAGAACCCGTTCTCCATTGTCAAGAAAATTATGCCGTAGCTTTTCAACCGGAAACCGGACAAAAACGAATAGCCTTAACCGGTAATCCCACGCTTCACGCCCGTGATATCAGCCTATATATCACGGGAGCGGAAAAAGCCCCCATCGTAAAAGAAATATTAATCGATTCCAATTTAGTCGATGATTACGCGGCCAAATTCATTCTACAGGAAGATAACGCTCACCTGGATCTCTTTTTAGATCGCTCGGCTCTTTCGTTAACCAAAGACTGGCAGATATCAACCTTGCTCGATGCGGATTATCCGGAACGTATCCCAAAATCACTCTACGACGCCTCCGGCAATATCCAATAGTTCCGTCGTTATCCCTTGCTGTCGAAGTTTGTTGTATTCCAACTGCAAATTTCCCAGTAACTTAATCGCATTATCATTAGCCATTTGCATGGAAAGAATCCGGGCCGCCTGCTCGGACGTCTGGTTCTCCAAAAAAGCCCGATACAAAGTGGAACGAATCGTCAACGGGTAGACCGTATCCAAAATGGAAACGCAATCCGGCTCATAAATATATATTCTATTCTGTTCCGTGACCGAAAGTTTTTCAAGCTCTTTCCCTTTCCAGGGTAAAAGCTGAAAGCAAGTCATTTCCTGGGAACCGATACTCTTGTAATGAGCGTATATGATATCCACCCGATCAACTTCTTTCTTCAGGAAACGATACATCAGTTCATCGGCTAAGGATAACATAACGTTCGAATGCTCTCTCTGCACTGTCAATCCGGGACTCTCTTTTATTTCGATACCTGCCGTACGTTTCACTTCCGTCAAAATTTTTTTCCCGACAGGGTACACCTCTACCTTTTTTCCCTTCTCCCTATCCAATAATTCTTCCTGCAATTTTTTATATAACATGAGGTTGAAGGAACCGCAAAGTCCCTCGTCCGACCCGAAAACGACAACGGCAACTTTTTCCACGGACCGTTCAATACTCCATGGAGAAATGTAATCGCACGTACCCGCAACGCGCTCCAAAAGACGTTGCAATTGTTCTAAATAGGGGCGAGTATGATACAAAGCATTTTCTGCTTTCCGCAACCTCGCCGATGAGATCATTTTCATCGCCCCCGTTATTTTTTGGGAAGAATGTACAGAATTAATTCTTCCCTTTAATTCTCGCGTCGTCGCCATGTCGTTTATTCCTTAAATTTTTGAGCTACATCCGTTGCAACCTCTTTCAACAAAACAGTAACGGAATCGTCCAAAATACCGTCTCGTAATTTATCCAGTACTTCTCTCCGGTATCTGGATCGCAAAATTTCCAAGAAGAATTTCTCGAACTCAGCTATATTCTTCAAGGGAACCCCCTTCAACAAAGCTTGCGTACCACAAAATATGACAGCCACTTCTTCCTCCACGGGCATAGGAGAATAAGCAGGCTGTATCAACAGTTGTGCGTTTTTACGTCCCTTGTCGATAACCATAGCCGTCACCGAATCCATATCCCCGCCAAATTTAGCAAAAGCCTCTAACTCCCGGTACTGTGCCTGATCGATTTTCAATGTCCCCGCTATTTTTTTCATAGATTTTATTTGTGCATTACCCCCCACGCGGGAAACAGAAACCCCCACGTTAATAGCAGGTCGCACTCCTTCATTAAATAAACCGGATTCTAAAAATATTTGTCCGTCCGTTATCGAAATCACATTCGTAGGAATATAAGCGGAGACATCACCGGCTTGAGTTTCGATAATGGGCAAGGCCGTCAGAGACCCACCTCCCTTAATACGAGGTTTCAACGCATCCGGCAAATCATTCATGGTGGCAGCCACCTCGTCATTCGAAATAATTCGTGCGGCCCGCTCCAACAGCCTGGAATGCAAATAAAAAATATCACCAGGATAAGCCTCCCGTCCGGAAGGACGGCGCAAAATCAACGAGATCTCACGATAAGCCACGGCTTGTTTGGAAAGATCATCATACACGACAAGAGCATGACGGCCACTATCCCGGAAAAACTCTCCGATAGTCGCCCCCGCGAAAGGAGCGTAATAACGCATCGCCGCCGAATCCGATGCATTGGCAGCTAATACGATCGTATACTCTAAGGCTCCGCGTTCCCGTAACGTATTTACCAACATGGCAACAGAAGAAGCCTTCTGTCCGACCGCCACATAGATACAATAGACAGGATCTCCCTTATCGAAATTCTTTCGCTGATTCAATATGGTATCTATTGCTATCGTTGTCTTTCCTGTTTGCCTATCGCCTATGATCAACTCCCGTTGTCCTCGACCGATGGGAACCATGGAGTCGACCGCTTTAATCCCGGTTTGCAGAGGTTCCTTCACCGGCTGACGATAAATAACCCCAGGGGCTTTCCGCTCCAAAGGCAGTTGGACCAAATCTCCCTGAATAGGGCCGGCCCCGTCGATCGGTTCGCCTAACGTATTCACCACTCGCCCTAACAATCCCTCTCCTACCTTGATAGAGGCTATATTACCGGTACGCTTTACCGTGAAATTCTCTTTTACCTTATCTCCCGCATTCATCAGTATGACCCCGACATTATCCTCTTCCAGATTCATAGCCACTCCCAGCACCCCGTTTTCAAACTCGATCAACTCGTTGGAACGCACGTTATCCAACCCGAACACGTGAGCAACTCCGTCACCGACCTCCATTACCGTCCCCACCTCTTCAAAAGCCATTTTGGTATCCACCTCCTTAAGCTGCATCTCTAATATATCTGAAATTTCATCCGCTTTAATCATAACTTTTCACTTAAAAATTAATTTCTATTTCAAAAGTCCCAGACGAATATCCTTCAATTCCCTGAGCAATGAAGCATCCAACTGACGGGTTCCTATTACTAATATAAATCCCCCTATAATGGCCGGATCTATTTTATGCACGAACTCGATCGTTTTATCCGTATGTTTTCTCACAAATGCCTTGATTCTCTCCAATCCTTCTTCCTTTAGATCGGTTGCAGTAACCACTTTTACCCGTATTATACCGTAAGCCTCTCTATAAAGTTTCTGGTACATCAGACAAATCGATCTCATATACATCTCCCGGTGATTTTTGATCAGCAACCGAATGGCTCTCAAATAAGCTTGTCCCGGCTCTATCCCGATCGCTGTCGATAAAAGTTGTATCTTATCATCAACCGATAACATCGGATTCAGCAAAGCCTTTTGCAAATCCGGATGAGAGATATAGTTTGCCTGAAATAACTTCATCTTATCATAGACCAACTCTTCTACTCCTAAACTTTGCGCGTACCGGAATAGAGCCTTCGCGTATCTACGTGCAATCAATCCTTCATCCATGTTTTTTACTCTTTATTCTCTAACTCGTTCAATAACTTATCGATGATTTCCATCTGAGCCTTATCGGTAGACAAATCTCTTCGTACCAACTTTTCCGCAATCTGAAGAGAAAGTATCCCCACTTGCCTTCGCATTTGCAATTCAGCTTCCCGCTTCGATTGTTCTACAGCCAATTTTGCCGCCTCCACCACCCGACGAGCCTCCTTATCCGCTTCTTGACGAGCCTCTTCTATTTTTTCCCGTTTCAGTCGTTCTGTTTGCTGTAACACCTCCAATTGCTGCTTTTGCGCTTCGGCAAGCAACTTTTGGGCATCGACTTTCGCCTGTTCCCTGTCCTTTTGAGCTTCCCGGGTGAACTCCACGCCTTTATCAATAAAAGCAGCCCGTTCCTCCATGTTTTTTATGATCACCGGCCAAGCGAACTTTCCGAGAATACCCAACAGGATCAAAAAAACAACCAGCATCCAAAACGCCAACCCGAATTCCGGTGTAAATAACGACATAATCTAACGTTTATACAAATAAAGCCAATAAACAAACAATAATCGCAAATAGGGCAACTCCCTCCACCAAAGCGGCAATAACAATCATATTGGTTCTGATCTTATTGGTTGATTCCGGTTGACGAGCGATGGCATCCATGGCAGAAGAACCTATTTTTCCAATTCCTATACCGGCCCCTATTGCCGCAATACCCGCTCCAATTGCTGCTCCGATCTTTGCCAAACCAACGCTGGCTACTGCTTCTAATAAAATCATACTTAACATAACCTTTTCATTTTTAATTTATTCTTAATTTCATCTATCGTTTCACAACCCCATAACTGTTTTCATTCGATCATTCGTCACTGCTCTTTTTTACCCGGGCTAATCCTATAAACAAGGCTGAAAGCATCATAAACACATAAGCCTGAATAAAAGCGATCAACACGTGAATCAAATCCATAAACACGGCAAAAAAAACGGATAAAACTGTCGTCGTACCCACCACAAGGCTTCCCATGGCCCCGAACAGGAATATCAACGATATCAAAATAATGATAATCAAATGCCCTCCCAGCATATTGGCGAAAAGCCGGATCATCAGAGCGGCCGGTTTCGTGAATACCCCGAATATTTCAATCAAAGGCATGATCGGAAGAGGAAACTTCAGCCAAGTCGGTACATCCGGCCAAAAAACGTCTTTCCAATACCTCCTCGTTCCCGATACATTCACGATAACAAAAGTACATAAAGCCAATACCAACGTAATCGAGAGATTTCCGGTCACATTAGCTCCCCCGGGAAAAACGGCAATCATCCCCACTATATTGGCTATGAAAATAAAGAAAAATACGGTCAACAAATAAGAGGCATAACGCTTAGCTTCTTCTCCCAGTATCCCGACAATAACTTCCCGATACAGCATCTCAATAATCATCTCAATGAATCCCAATATCTTACGAGGAGCTTTCCATCTCTTTCGTTTATAAAAACGAACCAAAGCAAAAGCCATCCACAGGGTTAAAAGGGCTGTCAGAATAATCGACATCACATTTCTCGTGATAGAAAAATCCATCGGCCGATACAAATTACCCGAAACGTCCTCGCCTACTACCTTATTCTCGTATTTTCCTTCTCCGGCAACATAAAAGCCCTCGTGTTTTTTTCCCTTCTCAATATGCTTCGAACTGAATACATGCCATTTACCCGTATCATCTCTTACAATAACAGGCAAAGGTAATTTCAGATTGCTGGCAATTTCCCACCCGTACGTATCTCCCAAATGCTCAAAAATAACCTTTTTAGGCTGGAAAACATCTTTCTTTCCTTCCTGATCGATCTCATCGCCCGTACTCATTCTTGATGCGATTCCCAAAGTATCGTTCGGTACTTCCGGATTCTCGCGGGCATATACCTTCATACCCCCTGCAAACAAAAACAGCATCACGAAATATGTAATCCATTTTTTCATAACCTTAACCGATACAAATAATCACTTCGTTATCTCGCACTTCCACCACTCCGCTTTCGATCTCCATCTCTTTCTCTCCTTCTGCTTCTAAATAAACAATTTTTCCTTCAACCAACGAGGAGACCAAGGGAGCATGATCCTTTAAAACGGTAAAAAATCCCAGACTTCCCGGCAAAGAGACCCGTTCCACCTCGCCTTTATATACTACTTTTTCCGGAGAAATAATTTTCAATTTCATAATACCCTCCTTTCTACTCGACAAAACCTCTACTTCTCGGCCGCTGCCATCATCTCTTTTCCTTTCTTTATCACATCATCGATAGTTCCCACATTCATAAATGCTTGTTCCGGATATTCATCCATATCACCGTCCAGAATCATCTTAAAGCCTCGAATGGTTTCCTCCAGGGGAACCATCACTCCCGGTATTCCCGTAAATTGTTCCGCAACGTGGAATGGCTGAGAAAGAAACCTTTGTGCCCGCCTCGCCCGGTTGACAACAATTTTATCCGAATCCGAAAGTTCGTCCACGCCCAAAATAGCAATAATATCCTGTAATTCATTGTAATGCTGCAACAACTCTATTACCCGCTGAGCCACATTATAATGTTCTTCACCTACAATATTCGGATCCAAAATACGAGAACTGGACTCCAAGGGATCAACAGCAGGGTAAATACCCAATTCCGTAATCTTACGACTTAATACGGTCGTGGCATCCAAAAAATTAAACGTAGTTGCCGGGGCCGGATCCGTTAAATCGTCTGCGGGAACGTAAATAGCCTGAATGGAAGTGATCGATCCGTTTTTTGTAGATGTAATCCGCTCTTGCAATTTACCCATCTCGGAAGCCAACGTCGGCTGATACCCCACGGCAGAGGGCATCCGCCCCAACAAGGCCGAAACCTCGGACCCTGCTTGAGTAAACCGAAATATATTGTCAATGAAAAATAAGATTTCTCGTCCTCCCTCGTTTGAATCCCTAAACATTTCCGCTACCGTCAATCCGGAGAGAGCTACCCTTAAACGAGCTCCGGGAGGTTCATTCATTTGTCCGAAAACCAAAGTCGCCTGAGAATGATTCACTTTTTCCATATCCACACTCTTCAGATCCCATTTCCCCTCCTCCATCTCATTCTTAAACTTTTCGCCATAGTCAATAACTCCCGATGCTATCATTTCCCGTAACAGATCGTTTCCCTCCCGCGTTCGTTCCCCAACTCCCGCAAAAACAGAATAACCATTATGTCCCTTCGCTATATTATTGATCATCTCCATGATTAATACCGTTTTTCCCACACCCGCTCCGCCGAACAATCCGATCTTTCCCCCTTTAGCGTAAGGTTCCAACAAATCAATAACCTTAATGCCCGTAAACAAAAATTCTTCCTTAATCGATAAATCTTCAAATTTAGGAGCCTCTCTATGGATAGAAAGCGTTTCCGAATAGTCTAAAGGAGCCAAGTAATCAATGGCATCACCCGTGACATTCAGCAAACGTCCTTTTATTTGTCGCCCTACAGGCATCGTTAAAGTCCTACCCAAATCAATAGCTTTCATTCCCCGGTACAAACCGTCCGTCGTATCCATAGCAACACAACGTACGGTATTTTCTCCGACGTGTTGTTCAACCTCCACGATCAACTTATGCCCGTTATCTCTTTCAATCTCCAACGCTTCATAAATCGGTGGTAATTCGCCTTCTTTATTTTCGAAGATAACATCGACAACAGGTCCGATTACCTGTGTAACATACCCAATTTTCTGTATCATAACATCAATTTAAAATCTCTAAACTTCAGAACAATATGTTAACGTATTTCAACTAAAAAAGTTATTATTCTAATACCGTTAACATTACAAGGCAGGAATATCCTCTATTTAATAGGCTCAAATAGAACTAAATAATCATTTTACTCAACATATAGATATAAAATCCTTGTATATGCCGCTCGAATAAATACCCCCCTATCTTCCGGTAACTGTCGGTACATCTCAAAAAAGCGATCATCGTTTGACGGTTACTCCTCGCAAAAGGATCAGACCGTTTGCCCTTTTGAAACTCGGATTCAGCAGGCAAATCAACAGTAGGCGTCAAAACAAACGAATTTCCTATCCAATCGTAAACATTCATTAATTTATCAACTGTTACAGGCAAAGAAAAACTCGTCTGACAATCCTCGGAAACAATTGAAATTTCCTCCTCTCCCTCATAAATAGCTTTCTGGAAAGGTTTTGCCCCGACACTCAGGGACACCGATAAAATCAATATAATCCAAATCAATCTTTGCATAACTACTCATACACTATCAAAGATAATGCCAATTTTGAATTATTACAACATATTTCAAATAAAAAGCCATATCTTCCAACGCAACCCACCACAGGCCGCGTAGAATCGGAAAACGGAGGCAATCTTTACATCAGGAGAAAAAGACATCTTTTATTACCTTCCGTTTTCCCGGCAGGATTCTATTTGATCTGTTCCAATGCTTGCTTGGCAACCTCATCCGAAGGATCGAGCCCGACCACCTTATAAAAATAGGATTTTGCAGTATCATATTCCGTTTTAGCCGGTAAGGGATTGCCATTATTTTTAGCCGTAATGGCATCCGCTTGCAAATAATAATAGTATCCCAAATACTTATAACTCTCTATCAGCTCTTTTTTATTACGTTCCGGCTGTCCCAAAGCAATTTCAATCACTTTTTCATAATAAGGACGGGCCAAACCTTTTGCCGTCTCCGGATCTAACATGGAATTCGCCCGGGCACGCCAAAAATAGCCGACATAACTTTGCGGCACCTCTTCGCTCACGATATGGAATAAAGAATCAGCTACCATCAACTCTCTATTTCGAGATTCCGCAACGGAGTCCCGACATGCCACGTCATAAAAACATTTTCCCAATCGCAACACATCCCCGGGTTCGCAGTTATCCGTCGTTTCCGTATATTTTCGGTAATAACGAATGGCCCGATCCGGTTGCCTTGTTTTTATACATATATCCATCATCTCCCGGTAAAGCTCTCTTTTCGTCTCATCCTTAAGCAATGCTTTTTCGTAATAAGAGAGAGCATCATCATAACGTTCTACTGATGCTAATTGCTCGGCATAGCACAAAAAATCCTGCGCGATGCATTCATTTTCGGAAGTCGTTTCCATAAAATGCCGGATAGCATCTATCCCGTTGGCATCCGTCTCCAGTTTCGATAGACAATAAGCATACAACCTCTTGGCCACTTTATTATCCGGCAACTCTTTTAAGACCGAATTGATTACCGGAAACATCTCTTCGTATTGTTTGTTAAAATAAAGGATTCCCGCATAACGTAACCTATGACCCGAATCGCTATACCCGCAACGAATAAATTCGCCATAATACTTCGCCGCATTACTATAGTCGCCGGACATCTCATACAGCTCGCCAAGCAGACCATACGTTCCGCAAAAGTCAGGAGCCATCTCCTTCACGTGATTCAAGTTTTCCTTTGAAAGCGATGAATTGGCCGTCATATATAACCGAGCCAATTTGAGGTAAGCTCCTATGCAATCCGGAGAAAAATAAAGAACCATGTCGTATTTTGCACAAGCCTCTCCGATACGGCCCTCTTTTGTCAAAATATCTCCCTCCAATAAATAGGGTAATCCGCTTTCAGCATCATACTCCTTGGCTTGTTGTATATATTCCATCGCTTTTTCCCTATTACCGGCATAATAATAAGCCCGGGCCAACGCCACCTGTAAACGGACATCTTTTTTATATCCTTTGGTTTTAAGAACTTCTTTAAAAATATCCTCCGCCTCTTCCTCCGCCTCTTTCAATTTTAACATGCCAATCCCTATACGATTATAAGGATATTCCGGTTGAATTTCCATCCCCTTTTCGAAATAAATTCGCGCGGAATCGATTTGCCCTAACATCACGTAATTTTCACCCAAATAATAATACGCCTCCATCTTTTGTTCCGGAACTATGGTTTCCAAATTTTTCAAAAAATAGATTTTAGAGACATCATACATCCCTGATTGATATAACTCAATACCCTCTTTATTGTCCGCCGCCTTTCCGCATAATCCGGCAAATAACAAACCTATACATCCTATCAATTTTATCGAGTCCATGACTTTACATTTTTTTATCCATCAATTTCACAATTCACTTCTTATATCCACGATATTCACAGGCATCGTGGCCGGTAACAATCCGGCCTTCAAAATAATTCTCTGGCCCTGAGCTCCCGTAATGAAGGAGGTCAATCCGGTCGGTAAAACCCCCTTGGGATCATTCAACAAAATATAGATATCTCTTCTCAACGGATATTGACCGGTATAGAGATAATACTGGTAAGGTTGATAACTGTTTTGACAAGAAGGTTGTCGAGAACGACTAACACGCATAACCTGAATATCCTTCCTAAAATCTTTGCAAAGAGAGTCCTGGTCTTCGCTAATCCAATTAACCCCGATTACCCCTAAAGCACCCGGTGTACGTGCGACATAATCTATGACTCGCTGATTCGTCCCGGCTGCCCGGCAACGACCGGACAACGGTTCTCCCCGGCATATGGAATCGATCACGTATCGAACCGTACTGGAATTCGGGTGATCAAATACGACCTGGATCTCTCCCGATGCGGAACGGGAAGGGAGCTCTTTCCAATCCGTCACTTTTCCTGAAAAGATCTGTTGTAACATATCCAAATTGACAATCGAATCGGCATTTTGTCTATGTACGATCAAGGCAATCCCGTCCGTGGCGATTTTTATCGATCGCGGGAAAAATTTACGGCTATGAAACGATTCCGTTTCCTCCCCCGATAAAGGACGGGTTGCTATAACAAAACGCACGCTATCCTTCAATAAAAGATTGATCGCTTCTACTTCATTCGTATATTCAGGTAGTATTCCCGCGTATTGGTATCGCGATTCGAAAACGGCTATCTCCTCCTCCGCAAGCGGAGCAAGAGTTTGGTCGACAGCTATGGACATTACGCCGCTAAACAAGGTTTCCTGTCCCGCCGACGAGTTGCCTTTACAGGCAACCATCAGCAGCAAAACAAAAACGAACCCGGTATAGTTACTCCATTTTTTCATAAATCACCGTTGAATTTTAAACGTGATCGGCAACGTGAATCGTACAGAAACAGGCACACCTTGTTGTTTTCCGGGAATCCATTTCGGCATTTTCTTAACTACCCGTATGGCTTCCTTATCCAAATCTGCATCCACGGAACGCAACACCTCGACATCCCTGACACTCCCGTCCTTTCCGATCACGAACTGAACGATTACCTTACCGGAAATTCCCATCTCTTCTGCTACCGGCGGATAATGAATCTCTTTACCGAGCCATTTCAACAAAGCTTTCATCCCACCGGGAAATGTCGGACTCTGTTCGACCACCTGGAAAACAGCATCTTCATCATTCACGACTAATTTATGATCCTCCAAATCGGCAATATCCTTTCCGGACTCCTCATCGTTTCCCTTTACGTCCGCTATCGAGATCGCCATCTTCGCCTGAGTTACTTCCTCCTGAGTTTTCAACTCGTCTTCCTCCCTCACCTCTTCATCTTTTTTAATTACCGGAGCCGTAAATTTTATCGTGCTCTTCAACGTGGGAGGAGGCGGGACATTTACCGCAACCACCTTATTTTCTTCCTTTACCTCCGGTAATTCCATCTTCAAATTCGACAACTCAGTTACCGTAACCATTTTCTCCTGAGCCTTCACCGGTGTTAAAAAACGAATAAAAATCGGCAATACCATAAACAACACGATCAACCCGATAATAATCAGGTATGCCGTAATATGGCGTCTGGAAGAACTCTTACGAAGCACGTAAGCCCCGTACTCTTTATTTTTTCCTTCGAAGATCAGATCACACCATTCTCCGCAGGTTACATCCAAATCTTTCGCCATAACCTATTGTTTTAATTCTACATAACGAACAACTTCTTTCAAATCTTCCGCATACCCATCATGCGTCAAATCCTGCAATAAACGCAAATCGCCGGGAGTAATATCCATAATAGCGTAACGCCCTATATTGCAAATCTGCATCTCGTCCAAAGCATCTATCAGATTCTTATAACTGGCAAAATCTGTCGCTTTAATCAATACCACGGGAGAATCTTTATCTTTCCGGATCTCTGAAGACTGCTTCATATACTCTTCATTCGTAATCTCCAGGTTGGCTCTTTTCTGTTTCAGCTCCCGAATCTTTTGAACCACGAACCGATTACGTCCCAACAATAAAGCACGTAATCCGTTGGAAGAAAAATCCGTCTCTTTCAACAAATCGGGATCATCATAATTCGGCTCCCCCACGTAATAATATACCTTACCCTCTTTCCCTAATAAAATCGTTATGGCCTTAGAAGCTTTCACTTTATTTTGCTCCTGTTCATTCAATAAATCCTTCCGAGGCATACTGATTTCCATTGTCTGAGGTTTACTCATGGAGGTACATAGCATGAAAAAAGTAATCAGTAACATATTCATATCCACCATGGGTGTAAAATCCACATGAATGTTGAACTTTTTCTGTTTACCCTTTTTTCTGCCACCCTCCTCTTTTTGTTGAATCTCTGCCATAATTTTTTATTTTAAAATTGCTCAGACTTCAGGTGCATTCTTCAAATTGGTAATCAAATTATACCGATTCTCTCTTAGATCCTGAAGGGTATTCATGATATCTTTAATCAAAGGATAAGGAGTACTTTGATCCGCCTTAATCGCAATGACTAACTCTTTATTTACTTCCCGCACGCATTGCATCCAGGTCTTAAATTGATTATCCGTACTGTCACACGGTATGCCGTAATTCATGATCAGCTTATCCTGCTCTTCCGGAGATAACGCAAGAAATTGTTTCATTCCTTGAATAGGAACCCCAAAAGAAGTATTCAAACTAAATTTTTTCAACTCCTGATCAGTAAAAGCGATATGATAATTTTCTCCCATTTTCTTTAAAACTTCCATCCGATCCTGAGGTTTATCCAAACCCATAAATACCTTTCCATTCGATTCGATCAATATGGATACAATATTGTTTTCCGGTATCTTTATTTCCGATACGGACTGCGGAGGAGCAACCTTCACGGGCTCCTTCTGGATAAAAGTGGATGTCAGCATAAAGAATGTCAACAATAAGACCGTCACATCGCTCATGGCCGTCATATCGATAAGTGTCGATTTCTTTTTTATTTTCTGACTCATCACCCATTCATTTTAACGGTTTTCGTATTCATTTATGCTAAAAGCGGATCGGTCGTCGGAGCGACCCGATTTCCCGTCTTTTTCAAAACGTTCACTTGCGATTCGCGAACGGCAAAAGTTTGCACGATATAAGCCCCTATTTCATCAATACTATGCGTAATGCCATCTATTTTACTCGTGTAAAAGTTATAAGCGATAACCGCACAAGCTCCCGTGGCTATACCAAAAGCCGTATTTACCAAAGCTTCCGAGATACCTGTTGAAAGTGCAATGGAATCCGTTCCCCCGGCAGACGACAAAGCCGCAAACGATTTGATCATTCCGATGACGGTTCCCAACAACCCCATCAAGGTCCCCAACGTGGTTATCGTCGCGATAACGGGTAAATTCTGCTCCATGGTAGGTAACTCCAGCATCGTCGCCTCTTCCAGGTCTTTCCTCACGGCCAACTGTTTCTCCTCCTTAAGCATTTTATCGTTCGCCTTCACATCGGCATAAGTTACCAAGGATGCCCGTATTACGTTAGCAACGGCTCCTTTCTGTTCGTCACACAAAGCTTTTACCCCCTCGATATCTCCATCCGCCAGAGATTGCTTCACTCTTATTACAAACTGTTTCAAATCATTTTTACCCCTTGCCTTGCGCAAAGCAAAAAAACGTTCCACACTTAACGTCAATACGGTAAATAATAGAGTCTGAATTACAGGAACGATTACACCTCCTTTATAAACAGTTCCTAACAAATTTCCAGGTAAGGGATGATTATTCGGATCATTGTTCACAAAATTTGCAGGATTACCGAACACGAAATGATAGATGACCAAAGCTAAAGCAAAACAAAGAACAATAATCGGAAACGCGGATATTCCAAAATTCCTTTTTCCTTTATTTACATTTTTACTCTTTTTCATAATTTCAAATTTTATATATTACAATGCCAGATATAACGCTAAAAAAACCAACCCAAAGACAACTCCCATCACAAGAAACGGATATAACTTTCGCAGGACCAATTCCCCGCGTAACTTCTTCTTTTCCATGGTATAATTACTTATTAAAAAACATAAAACAGTTACCCTTCGTGAAATACAGAAACGGGACTCTCCGTTTTCTCTCCAATACACGAAATGCCAATTACAATTACCCACAAGCATAGGGGATACAATTCGATACCCGGATGAGGTATCAATGCCACGGGAAACCTGTTCCGGAATGAACCTTATCGACCCATTCATTCATTACCCTTTACACCTAACCCTGTAAATGCAAATCGGTCAGAACAGAGAAATAACGGTAGGCTAAATTATTATTTTACAGAGCTGATAGACATAGAAACCTTCTTGGTGTCGAAGTTCAAGAAGAGTATTAAAATTCTCTTGTGAAAGAATTTTCTCCGATAAAGCTACATCTATTTTTAAAGAAGAAAGTTGAATATTCCGATAGTATAATAGGGATATATGTTCCCGATTACCACTAAAAGAAATTTCTTGTTGAGAAAAAACGAGAGATCGCTCTATAGCCCAACCGTGGTCTATTTCTGCCGTCGAAAGCGTTGAATCATCCCTCTCTCCTTCCGTGCATATCTCTTTCCCCGCAACACCCCCTCTATCGGAATTCAAACCGAACAGTCCCGTGCCAAACAGAAACAAAAGCATGGACAGCGAGACATATTTCAACAATATCTTTCTCATTTTTTCATATTAATTACATTCAAAATTAAGAAATATTATTCTCAAAAAAAAATCTTTTTGACAAATAAATTTTGAATTTGACAATGATTTACATTAATCTATATTTTTTGTTTACCTATCATATCTTAATTTTCTTATACGATTAATAAATCAAAAAGTTAACGTTACCAACCTACTCATTCCATTCGGCAACAGGTCATTTTAATGCATTAAGATGTAACAACCCTTGTTTTAATCACGAATAAAACATAACTTGCGTTACCTAAATCATGGAAATAAATCGTATGGAACATGAAAATAGAAACTTTAACTACAACTGAAGAGGCCTTACGTTCACTGAGTGAAGAACTCATCTCTATTATCGGACAAAGCCGGGTAAATCCGTTTCATATCGCGTTATCCGGCGGCAAAACGGCACAAACATTATTCAAAATATGGACAAAAGAGTACAAAGAACGCATTCCCTGGGATATTCTTCGTTTCTATTGGGTAGACGAGAGATGCGTGGCCCCAGATGATGATGGAAGTAACTTTAAGCACGCCGAACAACTTCTTTTCCGTCCTTTGGAAATTCCCATAGACCACATTCACCGTATTTGGGGAGAACAAGATCCCAATATCGAGGCGGAACGTTACTCGGAAATGGTTAAGTGGGAACTCCCCGGTTATTCCGATCTTCCCCGTTTCAACTGCATCATTCTCGGCGTCGGTACGGACGGCCATACGGCTTCCATCTTTCCGGAGTCGTCCAACTTGTTAACGGACCGCCGTTGTTACGCGGTATCCCAGCATCCTGCCACCGGACAAAAACGAATTAGCATGACCGGTCCTCTCATTTTACAAGGAAAACATATTTTAGTTCCTATCTTCGGCCCCGAAAAAAAGGAGATCATGGAACACATTGTTCGCGGAGAAGGAGATTTTCCGGCTCTTTATATCCTTTCAAAGGCTCATAACGCTTGTATATACACGGATCAAATCATATAATATACGACAGGAAAAATTTAGGGAAATCATATGAACCGGAAAAATAATTTATCGGTTAAAAATCATGTCGTTTTCAGTAATCCCGCATCATTTAAGTAGAACAAAATAAAACATACAAACGATATACATGAATAACATCTAAAAACAAAACGAAATGAAAAAAGTATTACAAGAATTCAAAGCTTTTGCCATGCGTGGAAATGTGGTGGATATGGCTGTCGGTATCATCATCGGAGGCGCCTTTGGCAAAATAGTATCCTCGTTGGTCGGCGATATTTTAATGCCTGCCATCGGATTGGCATTGGGAGGGGTCAATTTTTCCCATTTGAAAATAGTCTTAAAACAAGCTGTTATCGATAACGGGCAAATTATCTCCCCGGAAGTAGCCTTAACTTACGGCAATTTTATACAGGTAGTCATCGATTTTATAATCATTGCCTTTTCTATATTTATCCTTATAAAGGTAATCAGCAAGCTATCTCAAAAGAAAGAAGAAGCTCCCGCAACACCTCCCGCTCCTCCTGCCGATATCCAGTTATTAACCGAAATCCGGGACCTTTTAAAAGAAAAAGAGATAAAATAAATTTCCATCCTATCATTACAACAAAATACTGATCTTTATAAACAAGGTCAGTATTTTTTTAGGTATCCATTGTTTTTTCTTTCTACGATCCAACACAACTCCTCCCCTGGTAGCGACCAACCTCCCTTTCCATACACGATCCACACGATCGTACAGGGAACAGATAACACAATATCAAAACAACAATAAGTTTTATTGGCAACAATCATGAACAATATTACAGTAAAATACTGCAAATATTTGCATATATAATTATTTTGTTTTTAATTTATAGAAATAAATTAACAACCTGAATGATTAGCTATGAAAAAGAAAATTTTACTTATCATGATGTTATTTATAACTCTTAGCGGGAATTATAAAGAGGAAGTAAAGGCGGCAAGTAGTCTTGTTTTTATGGAAACTCTCTCTTCTACTGCAACATCGGGACCGCCAGAATTTTCTATTCCTCCCAAAGATATTACGGTTAAAGAAGGTGCTGTTACTACCATTACAACTCAAATTACTGGAACCTATCCTATCAAAGTTGCCGTTTATCATGATGGCGAATTTATCAACAAGGCACCTTGGGTCACAATAACTACAAATCAAAATATTGTAGCCATTGTCATCAAAGACACAAAAGTAGAACATGCAGGAGTATACGAGATAAAAGCATTAAACGATTATGGTTTAACATCTGCGACATGCAAATTAACAGTTACAGAGAATTAATTACGAGATGAGGTTAAATTTAATTTCCTACCACGTTCTTTAAAAAGATTGTTCCGAAATGCAAAAATCGGAACAATCTAAAAAAGACTATTAATTCCTTATATCTTCTGCATATATTTCAGAACTTATCTGTAGTTTTATAAAAATCAAAAACAACGTTATGAACAAGAACAATATTTTTATCGAGGCCGTGTACGAGTTTAAATGTTCCCGCAGGAATATCCTTTTCAAAATATTTACAATTCTATCTATCACGGGATTCGTTGTCTACCAGTTCACTCCCCTGTTCGAAAATGGTATCAACTCGATAGAAGATTTGTTCCGGTTCTCCATGGTCTGGGTATCACAAACCTTACCCTCCTCCATCCCTTACAAGACGGCTTATTATTTTAACATCGTTCAATTGTTCTTCGTCATCGGTTTTATCGTTAACGACTCGAGAACCACCAGGTTCAGAGCCAAAGAAACCTTACACACCCACCCGCTCGAAAATGGCGATATCGTGATCGGAAGTTTTTTAGGGAAATGGCTTCTCTTTACCGTGGTGAACTTTACCGTGTTCGCCATTTCCATACTCATCAACGCCATTTTTTATCCCCGCTCTTTTGACTTGGCACTCTATCTCTTTTATTGGCTCACGTTTAACCTACCGGCCTTGGTTTACTTCCTCGGCATCTCCTACCTCGTGACCCGGTTCGTTCGTCAACAAGGACTAAGTTTGATGATTTTACTCCTCTTGCTTGGTACCATTGGTTATTATGGTGCCGATTGGTTTAACGGCATGTTCGACCCGTGCGCCAGCTATATCCCCAATATGTTTTCCGATTTCACGGGACACGTGAACTTGGGAAACTACCTGTTGCAAAGAAGTTTTATCCTGCTGACGGGTATCGGGTTCCTCGCCTTGTCGATTATTCCATACCCCAGAATTCCCAATTACCGGAAAACCTTCAAAAAAAGCCTGAACGTTGCATTCGCTATGTTTATATTAGCTTGCGGACTGGCGATCGTGTTCACCTCCCGTTACGGGGCAATTGACAATCACAGGGAAGCCTACAAGCGAGTGTACGAGGAACACGGGAAACTCCCGGCCGCGAGAATCGTTCGGAATGACTTGCACGTGAAAGAGAAAAAAAACGGCAATATCGAGGTAAACAGCAGGATGGATATCGAGAACAGAAACGCGAAAGCAATACCTCTCGTCATCTATCTCAACCCGGGACTCAAAGTCAACTCCCTCGAGATAGACGGGCAAACGGCCTCTTTCAAAAGGAAACAGCAAGCTATCATCACGGGTAAAGAGTTAAAACCCGGGGAAAAGGTCGAGGCAACTATCGATTACGAGGGAAACATCGAGAACGATATCTGCTTTTTAGATACGGACTCGGAAAAATACCATTCCCCGGCGATAAATAATATCGGTATATACCGCTTCGGTTACACGCCTGCTTTCTGCGGGAAGGGGTACAAGCTGCTTACACCGGAGTGTATCTGGTACCCGGTGTGCGTGCCACCGTACGGGGAAACCGGGATCAGGAACGTCAATTTCTCCCGTTACTCGTTACGGGTGGAACACGATCCCCGGTTGACCGCTATCTCGCAAGGAAGTACCATAAAGGAAAAGGAAGGAGAGACCATATTCTCCCTCGACCATGACATGCCGGGTATCAGCCTGTGTATCGGGAACTACAAGAAACGGACGATCACTGTAGATTCAACCCGTATGACACTATATTACCTGCCCCGGCACGACTATCTTGTAGAGAAACACGACGATTTTCCGGTAGAAGACTTAAGAGAGGAATTAAAAAGCATCAAGGAAGTAACTTTTGAAAGCGAATGTATACGAACTGCCGAATCTAAGAAAAGATCTTCCTTGGGGCAAAAGAATAACTATGACCCGACACAAAAATACCCCTACCGCTGGTTCTTGCTCGTGGAGGTACCCTGTAACTTTCATTGCTTTCCCGGGATCATGCGATTGACCGGAGAGCGGGTACAGGGAGGAATAGTATTCGTACCGGAAAAAAAATACTCACTAAAAATTCGTTCTTCAGAACCTACTAAAGAAATGACAGACAGAGATACAGCAAATTTCTGGTTAAACCTGGATATTGAATTTATCAAGCAGAACGGCAGTTATGACGTGAAGCCTATGCTCAGCGGAAAAACAATGTTTATTTCCTCCCGCAAATACCCGATCATTCACGATATTTTAACCAACGTGGCACGTGGAGATTTCAAAGACAATAACTCATCCCCGATGGACGATTACCTCGCTGCCGAGTACCTGAACGGCAAAAATTTAAAAGATGCCCTACACGATAAAGAATTATCCTCGGGCAGGTTAGGAAGTATCATCCGTAAAAAAAGCGAGGAACTATGGGCATACATCATGTTACGGGTGGAAGAAGAACAGTTTCAAGAATTTTATTTGGACTTTGCCAAGAATAACCTTTTTCAGGAAACCACCTCGAGTGAGTTTTTCCGGCGGTTTAACGATACGTTCGGATTCCGGTTAGATTCCCTCGTGGAGAATTGGTACAACACGAATCGATTGCCCTTACTCGATGTGCGGGATGTACGAGTCATGAAGATCACGGAAACAAACACACCCTATAGTTTGTATAGCTTCAAGGTATTTAACCGGAGTGACGTGCCCGGACTAATCAAAACGGGAGAACACAAAGGGTGGATTATCCCGCCACGCGAGGGAAGGGAAATACGGGTCCGGGGACAGCGATATTATGGAAATATTCTGCAAACACCTTTGGCTCAAAATATTCCCGCTATTGTACGTTTCAAAACAGAAGATCCGGGAAACGCCAACGTGGACACGACTACCGGAGTCTTTAAATTAGATGCGTCCATGTTCCCCGCGGACAAGAAAGAGAATGAAATTATCGTGGACAATGAAGATCCCGGGTTCAAGGTGGTAAAACCGGAGAGTTTTATCGCCTCTTTATTCCGAAAAGAAAAGAAACATGAAAAATATCATGAATTTTTCACGGGGAATACCTGGATTCTTACTATTCAAAAACATTTTTATGGCTTCCCCGTGAAAAGTGCATATTATAAAATAGTCGGTTCCGGTAAGCAAAAAGTGGAGTGGAACGTCACCTTACCGCAAGAGGGAAAATACGAGGTATTCTTTTACTACACGGAATTCGGTGACTCAGATTTTTTTACCATGGGTGTACCTGAAAATCTAAAGATATTACGTTCCTATACCGTTTTCGACGGTAAAAAAGAGCATGAAGTCATAGCTTGCTTAGGCAAGGAGGAAGAAGGGAGTTGGGTATCCTTAGGAACGTTCGATTTTTCGAAAAACGCCCGGGTAACATTAAGCGACAAGACCTTAACTAAAGACTTCCGCCAGGGGCTTGTGGCTGACGCCGTAAAGTGGGTGAAAGTGAAAGAATAATCCTCGAGATTAAATTATCTATTTCATTTTTAACGATAAGGCATTAATAGCCACGATCAATGATAAAAAGTGGATAATGTCGTAAGGATTACTCTGCACTAAAACCACATCGGCCGAATCGATAGCGACATCCGTACCCGCACCAATAGCAATTCCGATATCCGCACAGACTAATGCAGGCGCATCGTTTACTCCATCGCCGACCATCATCACCTTTTTCCCTTTTTGTTGCTACTCTTCGATTATCTTTTCCTTATCCCCGGGAAGTAAAGAAGCACGTACGTTATCTATACCTCATCCCTTCATTCATAATTGTTCGTTATGCCATATAATTTCACTAACTTTACAACAAGTTCGTTATTATAAATCTTAATACCCAAAAAATGATGAAAGCATTTGTTATAGCACTTCCAGGTCAATTTCCAGACTGACTCAAGGTATTTACAATTAAAAGTTTCGGCTGTCGGATTAACACGAAGCATTATCCGGCAGCCGAAACCCAAAAAATCATTATTTCTGTAAAGGATTCTTCAAAATCGGAAGTTTCCTTTTCTGAACATTCATCACCGAAATATCCAGATTATCCAAAAGCATGGAAGAGGGATAAATCATAGATACAACGGCTCCTTTGTCGAGTATAAAATTATTTACCCTCTCCGAGGAACAAATCGCCCTGATATTTTTCAACTTAGCCATGTTCACGGGGGAAACCTTTCCGAATCGGACCTGGGTCTCTTTTCCTGTTTTCACATCCACCCGATACAACAAGGAAGCGTTACCGGACAAGCGACGCACGATATAAGCGTAATCCAGTTTCTCTTCCTTTGCCGCTTTAAGCAAGGCTTTTTTCATGGCTTCGGATTTTAACCCGTCGTTCGCTTTCACATGGAGCGTTCCAGGAGCAGTCACGTAGATCACGTCACCGCGGGCAGGAATAAATCGGGCACTTCCGGTGGAATAACGCACTTTATTCGTCGGAATCTTCCCGTTCAACTCCTTTTTCAAAACACCTTTATCCACGAGCAGCATCTCTTCTTCAGGAACCACCCCCTCGGCATCCACGACATAGCTTCCCAATAGGGGTACACTCATATATTCCGTCATGGAACTGTAATTCACTACACTCAACCGGGAATCGAGCAACTTTTTCCCGATCTTATCTTCGAAAGAGGTCGTCGCCTCCCTCTCCCCCAACGGCATCCGGTAAGTACATAGACCACCGTTATTCCCCAACAGATTCTCTGCAAAAATCTGCCGTACGGCTTCGTTTTCAAAAAGAATCGGCCCATTGTACTCCTCCCGAAACACCTCCGCGTTTTTCAGATCCATCAGACGCCGGGCAAAACCAGCCACGACTTGTTTGAGATCATCGACCGCAGGTAAGGCTGCAAACGAGGGCGCAAGCAAAATATAGGAATCGCGGATATATTCCCCGGTTGCCGTCATAACGGCTGCCTCCATATACAACTCCACGAAATCCAACGGTTGTTTGATTGCTACCTGCTCCGTAGTCAGTTTATAAAAAGTCATCTCGTTTCCCTGCAATACCACTTTCGATCCGATAATCTCCTTGTAATGACCGAACACGGCAGATAATTCCCGTGCCACCGTTTCCACCTCCGAAATACCGGAAATATAAGGTTGCTTTGCCTGAACCATCTTCTCTACCGAAGAGGTCGGCAACAAATCGGGAAGCCCCTGAGGAACCTCGTAAGGATTAGCTTCCAGGTAAGCTTTCTTGGCCGAAAATTCCTGCAACGCAATCTTGTACGCCTGATCGGAAGCTAACCAAAAACCGAAACGAATCGCATTATAATCGATTTCTCCTCCTAAATCCACTCTTAAAAATTGTCCCACGTGGCGTAAGTCATTCGTGCGATTGTAATCGCCGATCAATACTTGTGCCGTTCCCATCAGGTGAAGGGGCAAATGAACCGAGTTCAACACGGAACCCAAGGTAGCTTCTACCGAATACTGACGGGAAAGAGAGACAGTGTAGGAAACATAGAACGGCCTGCTCATCATCGGAAGTACCAACTGCTCTTTCGTTCTCATCTGTTCATCGCCCAGCGCCGTAAAGATAGTCATCTCTTCCGGGCTTTGGGCATGCAAGACTCGCGAGAGCAAAATCAACGCTAACAGTACTCCATATTTCATTATTTTTCCATTTTTATCCATAACTCCATTTTTTCATTCAACTATTTTTGAGGGAAATACACTCTCGGGAGAATAGGAGGCAGAATGCTGGATTTAGCCATGCGCTGTGTCTCTATTTTGCTAACCAAGATAGTCGGAGATATGGCCGTAACCTCAACATTTCCGGACTCCGCCCCACAGATACCGACAAATACGTCGGGATCGTCTCCCGCACACACGATATTCGAAAACATCGACAAGGGTGTCCCGATCAATATCACTCCTCGGACCAATTCATCCGGACGACCATCCGTGTAAACCCGATAGACCACCAAGGGTGTTACGTTAAACGAATTGGTACTTCCCTTACCCGTGTAAGTCAAACCGCTCGTCACTTCTTTAAAAAAATAACCGTACTCCTTTTTCTGCTTTTTCACCTCTTCGACCAACATGCGGCGCAGCTCTTCTTTCGTCTTCGGGGATTTCGTTTCGATACAGAGATTGGATTGCCGGGATACCGGATCGAATCCGTCACTGGCACGAGCATGCCCGTTGGTCATGGGAAATCCGTCTATCGGCACCCGGGTCATCAAAAAATCACGTAATTTACCGTCGACAACCACGTCAACCCGTTTGGACCGGATCCCCTGATCATCAAATTCATAATAACCGTTCAAAGCCTTTCCGCCATAACGGGACAAGGTCGGGTCGTCGAACACCTGAAAATCGGGAGCCAATACACTCTCCCCCACCATCTGTTTAAATGTCTGCCCGTCTTCATCCGTTTTCATGCGTTGTCCTTCCAGCCGATGTCCGAATATCTCGTGAAAAAACACCCCGCTGGCAGCTCCCGATAACAAAGCCGGCCCGGTATAAGGTTCGGCAACCGGAGCCTCCCGTAAGGCAGCTAACATCTTTACCATCTCACGAGTATCCGCAATCATTTGCTCATCCGTGGGCAAATCCGCCGGATCGTAAGCAAAATAGGAAAGCAGCAAAGGAAGTTCCATACCGTCCAAAGCCGTAACACTCCCCTGAATCATAATCCGGGCATAGGGCAGATTTTCCACCACGCTCCGTCCTTCCGTATCGACGAAATAACGGCGCTCGACCTCATACGTCAAGGTCGCATCTCCCCGTGTCATATACATGTTCTCGTTGAATAAATCGGATATTTTCTTCAACCGGACAATCCAGGCTCGCGTATCAACCTTCAACCGATCAGCCGCAAAAGGAGGTTCGTAATAAGACTCCACGGGAGCGGAAGAGAAATAAGGAGATTTATCCTCGTTTTTGACATTCACTTTACTTTGTGCCTTCGAACGCTCGTATATATCCGAGGCAAACGCATACCGGGAAGAAGACTCCATCCAGATAGCCTGACGGATGGCTTTCTCGTTGTTCTCGTCATCGATAGGCAATACCGCATATGAAATTCCACTCCCGGAGACTTCCGCCCCCATCGGGTAATAGCTGAAATTATCCAGAAGAGAATCCCCTATCCGAATATGCGGAATCATGATCCGGGTATGTCTGGACTGATTGTCCCTCAATACCCCGAACGAGGCCGCAATCGTCGTACTCCAAGTATCGATAATCCTGTAATTCATATAATAGGGGGGAAATTTTTCCCCCTGCAATTCCCGATAATGTCCATTCAATTCACCGGAAAGTATCATCAGCAATTTATCTCCCGATTGCGCGAATGCTCCGGGAATACCTATTATTCCAAGGACACAACATAAATAAATAAACTTTACTCTTTTCATCTATTTCATTTTAAGATAAATGTAAAAGCATCTTTCACGACTTGACTATACCCCGGACCCGTCAAACGCACCGACACCGTATAGCGGCCGGCCGGAGATTTCCCTCCATAAGGATAGCGCAAAATACCCCCGCCCAATATTGTTAACTCGTTCGCAAAAACGACAGCAGCTTTTTCTCCGAGAGTAGAAGAGACAGCTTCCACGGTAAAATCGATTCGTTCCGTTCCTTCATATCCCTGCATCGCCAAAGATTGCCAAGGGGATTTATTCTCTATCCGCACGGCATCCAATTCCGGATCGGGAACAAGCCGGACCACCATCGTGTCGGGCTCATAAACGGCATTTTCGGTTCTCAAATACCCCTCCTTTTCTTCACATGCCATAAAGCAAAGGCAAATAACGGGCAGTATAAATAGGATCCATTTCATAACATTTTGTTTTTAATTACATTTTACAAATCACCCAAGGTAAATTGATAGCTCAAAGAGTGTACCACGCAATGATCCGGCTCGATGTTCGAAGAGGCGATCGAAAACTCACGAAATGCGTTCTGGGAATATACATTCAGGGAAACCGCACCTACTTCCGGAATTCCCTGCAAGGTTTCCTGATGGGTATACAACCAGATCGAATTCCCTCCCAAAGTGACATACCAATCCCCGCCATCACCCGGCACGCCCTCTTTCTCATCGTATTTCCCTCTCTGCACATCGTCCCGATAAATCTTTCCATCGATGATGCAATTGAGCAAAAGCATTTCACACTCCCCCGGATCCATATCCGCTATACGTTCGTAACCGGCAAACAGCATATACCTGCGAATGGAATGGTTCGTCGGTCCCAAAAAAGTGATTTCAGGGTGTTCGGGATCCTTTCCCTCGAACAGACGCACCATTTCCGGTCCGGCCTGTTCCACTAACCTGGCTGTCGAATCCCAATCGTAAGAGTGTCCTGGAGCTTTTAAATACTCCAGTAAACTACCGTCAAAACGGCCGTTATGCAGCCCCGTTTTGATAAAATTATCCTTCGTACAGGCTCCCGTTGCCACCATAAAGCATATAAGAGCCAATATAAATATATGTTTCATCATTTTATTGTACTTTTGTGTTCCAGTAAACATTTTGTAAAACCAAATCGTTGTTTTCCATCGCCCTCGTATTCACGGGATAATACAAGGCCCCGTTTCTGATATCAGCGTCAGTCAAACGTCCGAAAGCCTCCGGCAATTCTCGTCGCACATACTCTAACCCGTTTCGAACAGCATCGTAATAGCGGGTATCCTCGAACAACAACTCCCGTTCCCGCTCCCTGAATATCGACAGCTGTACATCACCGCCGAAGTCATCCGTCAAATCCGGCACGGAAACGACACTCGGCTCTCAATAACAGGATATCCGGCAAGCGCCAAACCACCTTGTTCATCTCCATTCCCAAATACCGTTTCGAACTTTCATCATTCTTAATATTGTAAAATGGAAAACGGAATACATTAGCAAAAGCTTTTTCCATTTCCGTGTAATCATACACTTTTATCGCCTCCACCATCTGTCCCGTTTGCCAATCGTATTTCATGACCTTCACGTGGAATTCGGTCGAATCGATACCATAGAAATAACTCTTTCTCCTCAGGTCTTCAGGCGGATAAAGTTCATTGACCGTCTCTTTCGTAAACTCCAATACGTCCGGATAAGCAAAGCTCACGTCCATATCCGTTCTGATCGGCCAGCCGATAAACTCCTCGCTGACAAAAGCACGTTCCGTAAACTCTCCCGGCGTCGTCCAGGTTCTGTAAATTTCCCATATGCTCTCCTCGCTTCCACCCTTTAATACCCGAGTGCATACCTCTTCCGGATCGGCAGCCAAACCATAGATACCGGCCTTGTTCCCGATAATCATCGTGCAGTATTTCTCCGCCTCCTCCCAATACTCCTTTTTATCTTCCAAATTGGCCCGCCAGGCATAGATATTAGCCAACAGGGCCGCCGCAGCTCCCTTGCTCGCGTATTGCTTCGTCATTCTGGGCTTTCCAGCATAATCCTTTAAATCTTCGTAATTCGGTAAATCGATAGCCAACAATGCCCATTTCGTTGCCTCTTCCAAGACCTGTTTGACACTGCTTTTTCCTAATTTCTCCGTAACGGATTCGCTGTTGGGAACGATCGGCACCTCGCCCCAAGCCCGTCCGAGCCAAAAATAACAGAGCCCTTTCACGAAATAAGCCTGTAAACGATAGATATCCACGATCTCTTTCGACATCGGGAAACGATAAGCATTATCCAAAAGCAGATCGGCATCATGAATGGCAGCATAATACAATTGCCAACTCGCCTGAAAATAGGTTCGCGGAGCCAATTGCCGGGCACGCCTTATGCTGTTCCCCCGGTAATCCTGAGCCACGTTATCCACCTTCATCCCGGCCCACGCGTGTACTTGATCCTGATTCTCCGCCAAACGCAGATTCGACATCATGGAGTTGAGCAGAGCTTCCGCATCTTTTCCCGAACGAAAATAGTTATTGAACGTCGTTGAATTCTCTGGCCTCACGTCCAAAAAATCGGTACATGAAACAGACAGAATTCCCATGATCATATATATATAAAACCTTTTCATCGTTAATTAAAAATTAAGGGTTATACCAAAAGTCCATTTTTCGGGTAAAGGATAGGCCTTTCCCCCGTCGATACCGCTATCCATATCCACCACCTCTGGGTCCGTACCGGAATAATTGGTCCAGGTCCAGATATTCTCTCCCGTGATAAACAAACGGATACCGCTGAAGTAAAATTTCTTGGTAAATTTTTCCGGCAGGTTATATCCCAATGTCAATTGTTTCAACCGGAGCATATTGACCCGTTCCACGTTCGAACGCAATTCGGGAAAAACAAACGAAGCCCCCATCCGCGGTAAATCCGTCCTATCTCCCTCTTGCTCCCAGAAAGTCGTTTCTCTCAAATTCCGGAATATCGGCCCGTCAATACTCATCGGGGTCCCGTATCGCGCAGCATTTATCATTTTCCGCCCCAAAGAGTAATTGAAGAGGATATTCAAGTCAAAATTATTCCAGGTAATCTCGTTTGCCCATCCACCGTAGGCCAACGGCAAAGCACTACCGATGTAATACAAATCTCCATTGCCGATCTCTCCGTTGCCGTCCACGTCTTCTATCTTCACCTCTCCTACCATTCCGCTCATCTCCCCGTACACCTTATTGATATAGATCGGAAACCCCTCGTTATTGTAATAGACGGGAACCTCCTTCTCGTTTTGGTAATACCCGCTATCATTGAAGACGTAAATACCGAACAAACCCCGTTTCAACACGTTACCCATCATATCCTTACCGTCAAAGGTCTTTTCCAATTTATTCCAGTTCCGGGATATATTCAACCGGCTTCTCCATTTGACCCGAGTATCCCGGAAGATATCGGCTTTCAATTCCAGTTCGACTCCCTCGTTCGAAATTTCTCCCGCATTTTTCTTGTAAGAGTCCATCACCTGTACATCTCCGAAAGTAGGCACGTCCGTAATCAAAGAGTAGGTCAGTTTATTATAGTAATCGAATTTCACATTCAAACGGTAATCGAATAATTCCAAATCCAAACCGGCATTATACTGCTTGGTCTTTTCCCAGGTCAAATCGGGCGCAACGGCATTAAAGCTCGTCATCCCCGGATTCCCTTGAAATATTCCGCTTTTGGACATCAACCCGTAAGCCATGTACGGGTCACGAAATACCTGACCGGACTTTCCCCAGCTCAAACGCACTTTTCCGCTGTTTAACCACGCCGCATTTTTCAAAAAAGCTTCGTCCGCAAAATTCCACCCCACGGCAAGCGACGGGAAATCAGCCCAACGCACATTCTTTCCGAAAGTGGAGGAACCATCCCGGCGATAAGCAAACTCCACGATATAGAGTTTTTTGAAATTATAACTTAAGCGGCCGAAAAAACTCAACATGACCTTTTCATTAAAATTCGACCGGTAATCCGTCCTGGGCCTCGGTGTTAATTTATCCGATTCCGTATAATAAACACCTCCCGGCCCCTGATAATAATACACATTATCGCTTGCACTCCCGTTACCGCTTCCCTGATTCTCGAATCCCTGCTCTTTGGAAATACTCATCCCCAATAAAGCCTCCAACGTGTGTTTATTACCCTCTATTCTGTATTTCAACAAATTTTCATTCATCAACGAAATATCCCGGGATACCTGCCCCATGGAAATATTCAGACCTTGTGCCGCATCCAAGTTACTCGGGATAAATTCGTTCACGTTGAACTGAGCATAATCGACCGCTCCCAACCCAGAGAGAGTCAATCCTTTCGCTAATTGAAGTTCCAACCCCAAACTTGCGATCAAACGATAATTGTCATTACGGGTAACCGTCTGATTGATCTTTTCCAAAAACTTATCTTCTATTTTTCCATGTCCGGGAAATAACGTGGTCTGTGAGGCTGGATCGACCGTCATTCCCTCGATTCCGCGGTTTCCTCCCCTGTTATTCAGATTTCGGCTTTTATCCATATACCCCAAGTAGAGTTGGGTCGTTGCCGTTAAAATAGGAGCAGGCCTGGCCGAAAGGTTTACCATCAGGTTTGCCCGGGAGTAGTTACTGCTCAACATAATACCTTTCTCGTCGTAAAACCCGGCCCCGATCATATATTGTACCTTATCGGTTCCCCCGGATGCCTGAATATTGGCATTGATCACCTTACCCGTCCGGAAACTATATTTATACCAGTTTGTCTGGTTGTTATAGAAGGGATTCAGACTATCCTGGAGAATTTTATTTTCTCCCGCAGAATCGGGAAACCCGTTTCCCCACCATCCGTCATATCCTCCGTCACCCCTATTGAATGCATCTTCATAAGAAGTCGGGTAAAAATAAAGCCCGTTCATATAATCATATCCCTTTTTCAGGCTATTCCGCATATGGTATATCTTGGTCATTCTCTCCAAGCGTCCTCCCGTCTGCTCGGGTGTAACGGGTAAAAAAGAAGCCGTATAGGAAAAATTCACGGAAAACTTGGTTTTCCCGGCCTGTCCTTTCTTGGTCGTGATCAAGACTACCCCGTTTCCGGCCCGGGACCCGTAGATCGCGGCAGCAGCGGCATCTTTCAATATTTCCACGGAAGCAATCATGGAAGGATCGAGATCCGATAAGGTATTCGTACCCGTTACCGGAGAAGTAAAGGAAAACATGGGAACCCCGTCGACCACGTACAAAGGCTGTCCGTCGGTCGCCCCCTCCTGCATCAAGGAGTTGTAACCCCGAACGGCAACCCGGTTTCCCCCGGAACCCGGGGCTCCCGACTGGTTCACGATATCCACGCCGGCCAAACGCCCCTGTAACATACTCAAAATACTGTGCGAAGGAAGCTCTTTCATCTCATCGGCTTTTATCGAAGTAATCGAACTGACCATCTCTTTTTTGTTCTGCGTACCGTAAGCCCGAATTACCACTTCGTCCAGATCCGTCACTTCTTCCTCCATCTTTGCCGACACAGCCTTATCCGCTTCATAAGCCACTTTTTGCGATTTATACCCGACAAACGAGAGTAGCAAGCTCCCTTTTTCCCGGGTTACCGACATCTCGAATTTACCCTCCGAATCGGTAGCCGTTCCGATATTCACTCCTTCCAGCAGCACGGTAACCCCCGGCAAAGGCACACCCTTTTCATCCGTCACTTTTCCTTTCACGACAAACCGTTTTACCTCCGCTTCCTTACGCCGGATCATGATATAGATACCCTCCTGTTTATATGAAAAAGGCTTATCCCGCAAAATCGTATCCAAAATCTGGAATACCGTTTTTTCCTTCACGTCGAATGTTACCTTATACGGTTTTGCATCTTCGTAATTAAACACGAATTTATAGACATCCGCTTTTTCCAAGGCATTGAATACATCCGATAAAGGCACATTTTCCCATTCGAAACTCAGTTTCTTTTGCTGACCGAAAACAACCGAGGTCATACAAAAGAAGCTTAAAAACAGAAACAAGCGAATACACGTGATGTTTTGCACCCGATTTTTCGTTTTTCGCCCCTCAAAATGAGGTGAAATCGATTTTTTTTCCATAGATTTGTAGTTAAGAATTAAACATGTTCATTCGTCCGATGAACCAAATTCATGTCAAGGGGATAGGTCTCAACTATCCCTTTCTCATTTGGTTCCCGTTCACTTTTCTTTTACAAAAAAACAATTACCGTTTTTCCCGTTACCTTCATCCGCAATTTCCCCGTCTCATTCAAACGCCCGATCACTTGTTCCACCGTATCTTTCCGGTTAGCCCAAAACTTAAAACGAAAATCTTTGGCTTCCGGATTCCGGTAAAACACGGTAAAATCGAACCATCTGCCCAACTCGTCGAGTATGTCTTCTAAACGTACGTTATTATAATAGAAAAATCCCTCTTTCCAAGAGGTATACTTTAACACGTCAACCTCCTCTACACGTAACAAACCGTCACGCAACGAGACATTCTCTCCCGGTTTCAACACGACCTCACGATCCGCTCCCGTTCCCTCTTTCTTCACGGAGACAACTCCCTTTACAAGCGTGATACTCTCTACCCCGTTCTCGTATGACTGCACGTTAAATTCTGTACCTAACACACAGACCTCGGTTCGGATTGTCGCCACGACAAAAGGGCGATCCACCTCTCGTTTCACGTCGAAATAAGCCTCTCCTTTAAAAAAAACCTCCCGCTTCGCCCCGCTGAATGCCAAAGGATATCTCAATTCGGACCCGGAATTGATCCATACCCGGGTCCCGTCATCCAAAATCAGCATATACTCGCCCCCGCGAGGTACTTTTATCGTGTGAAATTCTTCCGGCCGACAATCATCCTGCAATACTCTCATGTATTTCATTCCTCCCACGGAATCAACAACCACCCCTCGTATGTTTAAAGAATCTTCAGCACCCGTACCGGAGGCCAAAAAGTACTTTTTCCCGTTTTCGGTAATCAACGTTACCGTATTCTTCTCCGTATCCCGGGTTAACTCCATCGGTTTGATAAATTGTCTTTCTCTTTGTTGATAGTAAACAGCCATCGTTGCAGAAATCAACACTAAAACCGAAGCCACGAACTTCATCATCCTACGACGGATCCGTATTTTTCTCGCCCGTAAAGTTATTCTCTCGTCCAACAACAACCATTGATACTCCTCGTCCACCTCCATCTCTCCTTTCTCACGCATACCGGCTTCCCGGCAACGCCGTAATCCTTCCAACAGATCCCGATGTTCCTTCACCTCCAACCAAGCTCGAACCTCCGGATCATCTAAACAATTCAGATGATGTAAAATATATAATGCGAATTCTATATCCTCGTAATTAAAATCGTTATGCATGTTTTCGTCTCCTGTTTCTAAGAACACGCACTACGTATCAAAAAGGGTGATGCCTTATAATACTTTTTTATTTGTTTTTCGCAAAAAAAATATCAGCAACCAAAGTGCATCATTCGAATACTCTTCCCGGAGAATACGTAAAGCCTTAGTTATATGCGTCTTAACCGTATTGATAGAGATAGCCAATTCATCCGCTGCTTCTTGATATTTTCTCCCCTCGAGAAAACATTTCCTGAATACGGTCTTCGTTTGTCCGGGTAAATTTCCGACGGAATCGCGCAAACGCTCGATCAAAAGTTCATATTCCATGCAGTCCTCGTTAATCGCCTCCTTCTTTAACGACCATTCGAAGGCAAAACGCTCCTTTGCCTTCCGACGCCGAAGCTGACTCACGCAATGATTACGTACCAAAGTATACAATAACGGTAAAGGAGATTGGGAACGCTCGATCTTTTCAAAGTTCATCCAAACCTTTTCAAACACGTCATTGACAGTATCTTTCGCCGTTTCCTCATCATTTAAAAAGCTAAGGGCATGATAATACAAACGGACATAATTCTCCCGGAATAACTGTTCAAAAACCTCTTTATGGTCAATCAATTTAATCATATACAACCCTGTATCCGGTACAAATATATAACAGTAAAAATTAAATTAATAAAATAAAAATATATTTCTACTATTGTCACATTAATATTATTAAACCCACAATACATCCAAAATTAGCTCTAAATTAAATTAATGCTTTAATATTAAATGATTAGAAAGCTTGCCAAGGATACATTGACGATTAAAAAATCAACTATAACGTAATCTTTGATTTAAAGAGTCAAATGATCTGAAACATGTATGGTCGGGAAGTGCCATTCATTTTAAGGAAGTAGGTTATTCCGGTAATTACCGTGGCCATCAAAAGCCGAGATACATCATTCATTTAGTAAGGGACGGGAAAAAAATTAAAGGTTTTTCCATCGAATCATTAGACGACGATTGATCACTACATCTATTTCCAGATCAATCGAAAAACAAATTTGCAATTTGTAGTGGGAAAGTGTCGGTCTTGGAGTGAAATTTCTTAATTTTGTAGAATAATCCTCGTGCGTTAAAAATTATGGAGACGAACTCACAACTTGAACTGGCTTTCAATTACCTCGAATATACCGGAACGAGTGTCTTTCTGACCGGTAAAGCGGGAACGGGTAAAACGACATTTCTGCAAGAACTCAAAAAACGTTCTCCTAAACGAATGATCGTTGTAGCACCTACCGGTGTTGCAGCCATTAACGCAGGAGGTGTTACTATTCACTCTTTTTTCCAGTTGCCCTTCGGACCCTATCTTCCCGGACAGATCGATAATGCCCAAGACGGAAAAAGTCGATTCGTACATAAATTCAATAAGGAAAAAATCAATATCATTCGCAGTATGGATCTGCTGGTTATCGACGAAATCAGTATGGTACGAGCAGATTTACTGGATGCGGTCAGCGACATGCTCAGGCATTACAAGAACAAAGAAAAACCCTTTGGCGGTGTCCAGTTATTGATGATCGGCGATTTGCAACAGTTGGCCCCGGTGGTAAAAGAAGAGGAATGGTGTCTATTGAAAGATGTTTACTCTTCACCTTTCTTCTTTTCCTGTCAGGCTTTGCAGAATTTACCCTATGTCAGCATCGAACTGACACATGTCTATCGACAATCCGATGAGACTTTCATCCACCTTTTAAATAAAATCCGGGATAATAAAGCGGATACGGCAACGCTCACGGCTTTAAACAAACGCTATATTCCCGGTTTTGCCCCGGACGATAATGAGGGATACATTACACTCACGACTCACAATTATCAAGCACAACAGATTAATAAACAAAAGCTGGACTTACTGGATACGCGGGCCTATACTTTTCAAGCGGAAGTGAAGGACGATTTTCCGGACTACTCCTTTCCGACCGATCAACAATTGGTACTGAAAAAGGGAGCACAGGTCATGTTTGTTAAAAACGACTCTTCTTCCGACAAGCGTTATTACAATGGTAAGATCGGCAAGATCACGTCGATCGGTACCGACCGTATCATGGTGAAAAGCGGAACCGATGAAGAAGTCATTACCGTTACCCGCGAGGAGTGGACAAACACCAAATACAGCATAGATGCAAAGACACAGGAGATATCAGAGACCGTCGCGGGAGTCTTTAAACAATACCCTTTAAAAACGGCATGGGCCATTACCATACATAAAAGTCAAGGCCTGACATTTGAAAAAGCGATTGTCGATGCCGGAGCCGCATTCGCCCACGGACAGGTATACGTGGCTTTGAGTCGATGCAAAACTCTGGAAGGACTCGTATTGGGAACCCCATTGCGTCCCGGAACTTTGGTTAACGACCATACCGTAAAGCAATTTTCGGACGACATAGCGCATCGTCAACCGGGACAAGATCAATTATCAGAAGCCCGACGCACGTATTACCTGCAATTGTTACAAGATTTGTTCGACTATCAACCTCTATTGCGACGTTTGCAATACACCTCCCGCTTGTTCTATGAACATTTATGGAAGCTTTATCCCGAATTAACGGAACAATTCAGGGTAGCCCGAGAATTTTGTCACAATGAATTGGCATAGGTGGGAAATCGTTTCCAAGTGCAATTAGAACGCATGATTAGTCAACAGAAAGATTATGAAAATAACGAACAAATTTGCGAGCGCGTAAACAAGGGCGTTACCTATTTTTTGGAAAACACAAAAAAACAAATTACTCCCCTTCTGGAAAATACACATCCGGAAATAGATAATAAAGAGGTTCGAAAAACAATTGAAGAAGCCTTGCTGAAATTACAACAAGTAACGGAATTAAAAATAACTGCTCTCGAAGCGGTAAAAAATGGCTTTGACGTAAAAGTGTATTTACAGGCCAAAGCCAAAGCAATGATAGAACAACCCAAGGCCCGGGCAAAAAAAGTATCTGAAAAAGCAGAAATCAGCAATGATATTTTGTATCCCAAACTCTACAACATCTTACGGAACTGGAGAAACGAAGAGGCAAAACGACAAGGTCTTCCCGCTTACACCATTCTACATCAAAAAGCAATCTTAGGCATTGCCAATACCTTACCCACTTCCAGCAAAGAGATGCTTACCGTTCCGGGTGTAGGGAAAAAAATAATCGAGCGTTACGGAGCCAAGTTATTGGAGATCGTAGATCAGTTTCGGTTCGATCAAAACAAAGAGAAGTGACGATTGGAGATTAAGGGATTAGGAGATTCTGTGATTAGGAGATTAGGAGATTTAGAGATTAGAGTATTAATTTCAGACCTTATAGATGCCATAAACCTCACCCGCCTTACCATATTTGAGTAAACAAACTTCACAATAGAATAATTAAGCATTCCATATTTTATTAATGATAAAAATATGTATATATTTATTTTTATTATTAATGAAATAGTTATATATTTATAGAAAGATCTAAATTAACGTAGAAAGTATTTCAATAACATGCTAACATTTAAATTATTATGAAAACAAATCTACCATTATTCCTGACTATAAACATATTTATTCTTTTACTGTCATGTGCCTCGTTAAATCAAAATCCGTCAAAAGAGGCTATCGCAAAAGTAATCAAAGCAAAAATAGATTGCCGCAATTACATCATTGATATAGGATTGAATACTTATGAGGATTACGAAAGTATCCTCTTACCGAAAACTCGAGGATATATTCACATCATCGGAGATTCTTTGATCTCTTGTATGAGCTATGATAATCCTTACAAAGAAGATTTTCCCCCGAAAAATTATGCAAACCAAATGCAAAGTATGAAGTACAAAATCTTTGACTATAAGGAAAGAAAATACAGTCGAGGTCGGATAGAAATAAGTTTTTGGTTTAATATAGATTATTCAGGACAAGATATTTCTCTTTACGATCAAGCAAAATATCCAGAGGGAATTATACCTATTCATTATAAATTAATAATAGGCCATTCCAACAAGATTCGCATTTACAGAAACAATTATGCAAGTGACATCGGAACTTTAAGAATATAAAGCAGATCAAAAAGCAAATATTTCAACCAGCTTCAAGCTAAATATCGTATTTTCGCTTATAATAATCCATAAGAGTTATTTAGTAACCATCTAAACCGTTAGTTTATATTCGAATATATTTATACCAAATGAAATGATATAAAAAGAATGATCGAAATTGAAATTTCGATCATTCTTTTTATTTGTCTTTTTTAATATCCGAAGATCTCTTCGGTAGTGAGGCGGGTAACGGGACCATAGGAAGACAATTTCTTCATGTCCAGCTCTTTCTCATTTCCTAATATACAATAGGTATAGGTACGATTTTTCACCCATTTTTCCTGAAAAGCTTTTACATCTTTCATGGTCAGGTTTTGAATTTCGTCGAACGCGGTCAGGGCATCTCCCATTTTATCATTTTGGGTAGCGATAAACGTGGTATAGACATAAGGTCTATCCAGGCGGAAAGGTTGTCCCAAGCTGGCAGAAGCGGAATAAGCCAATCCGCGGGATTCACGCAGTTCTTGGAAAACGATAGAATTCATACCCCCACCGAAATATTCGTTATACAAGGTGGCAACGGGATATACCGTAGACAAAGCAACACAGATGTTATAAATGCGAGACCACTCGTCAAATTGGGTAAATGAAAGCTACAGGATACGTTTCTTGTCATTTCGACAAAACAAAAAACCTGCCAAATCAGTAATTTGGCAAGTTTTGCATTTTTTCAACCTTATTTTCAGTTGTTTCTGTGATCCAGCTGGGATTCGAACCCAGGACCCCAACATTAAAAGTGTTGTGCTCTACCGGCTGAGCTACTGAATCGTCAATTGTTTTTTTTACAATTGCGGTGCAAAGGTATATATTTTTGCATCCCATACAAATTTATTTTTGTTTATTTTCCTGACTTTTTTATACTTCTTTCTTGGAAAAACATTAAATAGTTGATAAACAAAATCTCCATAGGGCATAGTCCTGCCCTTTGATATTTCAAAAAAATATCATAACTTATAACCATTTATAAAATCACAATAAATATGCCGCTTAGATCGTCAGAGAAAAAAGGAATTATCGTGCTATCTTTTTTGCTAACAGGCTTCTTCGTATTTCCTCTTCTAATCGAGGAAGACGACACCCCTTTTTTCCTGCTCACGCAAGCCGAGATTCCCGATTCCACGGTACCCGTCTCGACTCATCCGGCCTCCCCGGTAAAACGGTTTGAATTAAACTCGGTCGATAGTGTTTCTTTAACCAAGATAAAAGGCATCGGTCCCTACTACGCTTCCAAGATACTAAAATACAGAAAACGCCTCGGAGGTTTTCATACACCCTTACAATTGAAAGAAATCTCCTTCAAATACCTCTCCGTAGACTCTTTGCTGGATCATTTTTATGCCGATCCCAAACACATTACAAAAAAAGAGATGGATACCATGAGCTTTAAAAACATATTGAGTCATCCTTATTTGGAATACGGGGAAGTGCAACTGATCTTTAAAGCGAAGAAAGAGTGGGGAACGATTACCTATTCCCTATTGGAGCAGAAAAAAATATTGGCTCCCCACAAACTCAAAAAGATAAAACCTTACTTCAAATAATTTACATAACTTTGTAGGGACTCATTATTGATCAGAAACATAAAAACAACTAAATATGAAGAAAGTATTCATTATTATCCTCGGTATTTTTATACTGTTCATTATCGCACTGATAACGATTCCGGTATTCTTTAAAAGCGACATTCTCCGGCTTATAGAAGAACAGTCCTCAAAGTATATGAAAGCCGACTTAAAAATCGGAGACGTAAACTTAAGCATGTTCAAAAATTTTCCGGATTTAAGCGTTACATTAACAGATGTCATGTTATCCGAGAACCGGGAAACGGTAAAAGACACCTTAATTCGTATTCCTGAATTTGAAGCATCCGTTAATCTAAAATCCCTTATTTCGGGAAACGAGATCATCATCAACCGTATTTTATTAAAAGATTGCCGTTTGATGCCGCAAGTAACGGCCTCCGGTCGGGAAAACTGGGACATAATGATTGCATCGGACAGTACGGGAACCGCCACTCCACAAGATAGTATTCAGACAAAAACAGACACCTCCGGGAAATCGGTCAGATTCAATCACATCGAGATCCGGGACCTTTATTTAGATTACAAAGATTTTCAATCTTCCACCTATTTCAGCATCGATAAAATCAACCTGAAATTGCAAGGAAATCTTTCCGAAACAAATACGCTTCTACAAATTTTACTCCATTTGGAAAATATCTGTTTCCGTCAAGGCAACAGCGTATGGGTCAACAACACGAATTTCAACTGGCAAGCCGATATCGAAGCCAATCTGAAGGAGATGCTGTTCCATATCAAGAAAAACGATATGTCGTTGAATGACCTGAAATTAGATTTGACAGGCAATGTAGGTATAGGAAAAGAAAAATACGATATGGATCTGAAGCTAAACGCCCCCGACACCCAATTCGAAAGTCTTTTGGCTATGGTTCCGAAAGAATTCCAAAAAGAGATTGAAGGAGTAAAAACTTCCGGAGGTTTTCAGCTTAATGCCACGGCAAAAGGAGAATATTATGAAAATCATCTCCCGCAATTCGATATCCAATTCAATATATTGGATGCCAGTTTAAAATATCCTGAACTTCCTGAATCCATCGAAAAGATCAATCTTAAGTTAAGTATTACTAATCCGGGAGGAACTCCCTCTCTAACGGTTGCAGACTTACGTACCCTATCCTTTTCCGTGGCAGATAATCCGTTCGACATGCGCTTATTGGTTTCCGACCCGGAAGATCCCACACTAAAAGGAGAAGCCAAAGGCATCATCAATTTCGAAAGTCTTAAAAAAGCCCTTCCCTTACAAGACATCACCCTCAACGGGATACTTTCCGTAGATATGGCGTTCAACGGAAAATACCAATACATCGAAAAAGAACAATACGAAAAATTTTCCGCTACCGGAAAAATTTCATTGAAAGATGTTCTGTTCAAAAACAGTGATTTTCCAAAAGGCATCGCTATCCCCTCCGGAGATTTAACCGTAACCCCGGCTCGTTTGAATTTGAAGAATCTATCGATTCAAATCAATTCATCCGATCTCACCTTGGAGGGATACGTGGCCGACTATCTGCCCTATATATTTAAGAACCAAACATTAAAAGGGAATTTTAATTTAAATTCAAAATTATTGAACCTGAACGAATTGATGGCAAATATAACCACGGATACCACACAAACACAAACGGATAACGCTTCTCCCTCGCCTAACGGAGTATTTGAAGTTCCCAAAAATATCCAACTGGGTTTAAATACCAACGTTAAAACCTTACTGTTCGATCAACTGACCGCCAAGAACATTAACGGAAATATACAAACAGCAGGAGGCGTGGCTACCCTTAAAAATCTCAGTATGGATATGCTGGAGGGAAAAATACTCATGAACGGATCCTATAACACGGCCAATCCGGCTAAACCATTCGTGGATTTCAATCTCCGGATAGACAATTTCGATATCGATGCCGCCTACCACGCGTTTAGCTTTATCAGACAAAGTGTTCCCATGGCGATGAATTGTTCCGGAAAAATCTCTACCGTAATGAAATTTTCCGCTAATTTGGATCAGGAGATGAGTCCGATCATGAACACGGTAAACGGAGGAGGAAGTCTTTCCACGGCCGGATTCTTAATAAAAGACAACCCGGCTATGGCGAAATTAGCCACTTTATTAAAAAATGACGAATTAAGCCGAATCAGTATCAGCAAGTTAAAAATAGACTTTAAACTGGATCACGGAAATATTATCATAGAACCCTTTACCACCCATTTAGCAGGAAACCCGACGACAATCTACGGTTCCCAAACTGTAAACGGGGAGATGGACTATACCCTCTCCATGAACATCGACCGGAAATATTTCGGAAAAGATATCAACAACGTACTCTCCGCACTCCCGGGAGCAAGCAATATTAAAGCGTTGGATGTTGACGTAAAGATTGAAGGAACCCTTGATAAACCTATCGTGAAACCAGATTTAACAAAAGCGATAAAAGCCGTAGAGAAAGAAGCGGGCAAAGAAGTTAAAAAGAATATACTGAAAGGACTTGACAAGCTGTTCAAAAAGAAATAACCCTCCTCAATAAAATAAGGCTGCTTTTAAAAGTAGCCTTATTTTATTGATCGAAACCCGGACGACAAAAATTTCGGGCATCCGGAAAGCGATGTTCCAGGTCCCGCAGCATTTGCTCCAAAACGACCAAAATACGTTCTATATCCTGTTGAAAATAAACCACCTTGTTTTTCAACACGGACCAGGCTTGATAAGAAATTTCAATAGCCAACAAGGCTACCTTCGCCGAGCCGTTATAATCATTTTCTTCCTGTTTGGCATTGATTTTATCCGCGTAAATATGAAAGCCGTACAAAGCCCGTTTCATTTTCGCGTGAATCAGATCCAGATACCAGCTGATTTCCACCAATGCTTCATCGACCTCCTTCGTCTTTATTCCATTACCTTTCTCCTCCTCTTCATCCAATTTCTGATATATACTCTCCTGACACTTATCAGCCAAAGTCTCATATATCCGGTTACAGCAGATCATATCTTCCCTCTCCACTTTTCTGGCCAGCTCTTCGTCATCATCGTCCAAATCCTCATAATCTTCGCCCCAGAAACCCTTATCGATATTTTCTGCCCGATATATGTCTTCAATCGCGATTCCCTTCTCCTCAGCCAACTCCCGTAATACCTCATAGGTTGAATCGAAGATACTTTTCAAACGAGAAAGAGCTACATCATCATCATCCGGCAACTCCTCATCGAAATCGACCTTTGCTCTTTCTTTCAATTTTTTCCCCATCGTGAAGCTCATGCAACGGGATTGAAATTTACAGCGTTCACACCAACGATCGCAATAATTATATATACCGGGAACAAAACCAGTATTCACGATATTATTTTCTTTTTTCTTAGGCACGCTTTCTAACCTTAGCCGATTAATTTTTTATAACGTATACGTTTAGGAGTAACATCCCCCAAACGTTTCTTTTTATTTTCCTCGTATTCGGAGTAACTCCCTTCAAAATACACCACCTTAGAATCACCCTCGAATGCCAGAATATGAGTCGCGATACGATCCAAAAACCAACGGTCATGGGAAACCACAACCGCACAACCGGCAAAATTTTCCAAACCTTCTTCCAATGCCCGCAACGTATTCACATCGATATCGTTTGTAGGCTCATCCAATAATAGAACGTTTGCTTCCTCCTTTAACGCCAAAGCCAAATGCAGGCGATTTCTCTCTCCCCCGGACAGGACTCCACACTTTTTTTCCTGGTCGGAACCTGAAAAATTAAATTTAGAAACATACGCCCGGGCGTTTATTTCACGCCCTCCCACGGTTATCAGGTCACTCCCTCCCGAAATAATTTGATACACGGTCTTTTCCGGATCAATGGAAGCATGTTGTTGATCGACATAACCAATCTTCACCGTTGGGCCGACTTCAAACGTCCCGGCATCAGCCTTTTCCAATCCCATTATCATCCTGAAAAGAGTCGTTTTTCCCGCTCCATTCGGTCCGATCACCCCGACAATTCCGGCCGGAGGCAACTGGAACTCCAAATCCTCGAAAAGCAATTTCTCGCCAAATCCTTTCGACACATGCTCCGCCTCAATAACCTTGTTTCCGAGACGAGGACCATTCGGTATAAAAATCTCCAATTGCTCTTCTTTCTCCTTTACGTCTTCCTCCATCATTCGATCGTAAGCCTTTAAACGAGCCTTACTTTTCGCCTGACGGGCTTTCGGAGACATTCTCACCCATTCCAATTCTCTTTCCAACGTCTTTCTTCGTTTACTTGCCTGTTTCTCTTCCTGCTCCAAACGTCTTGCTTTTTGCTCCAACCAGGAGGAATAATTTCCCTCCCAAGGAATTCCTTCTCCCCGATCCAACTCTAAAATCCATCCTGCCACGTTATCCAGAAAATAACGGTCGTGAGTCACACATATTACCGTTCCGGGATATTGATGCAAATGTTGTTCCAGCCATTCGACCGATTCGGCATCCAAATGGTTCGTAGGCTCATCCAGTAATAAAATATCGGGTTCCTTTAACAGCAATCTGCATAGAGCAACCCGACGACGTTCTCCCCCGGACAAGTTCTTAACCAAAGCATCCGGTTCCGGACAACGAAGAGCATCCATAGCCCGCTCCAATTTCTGATCGATTTCCCATCCTCCGTTATGTTCTATCAATTCGGTCAATTCTCCCTGACGGACCATCAATTTATCCATCTCCTCATCACTCATCGGTTCACAGAACTTCAGGTTCACCTCCTCGTACTCTTTCAATAAATCCATCACTTCCTGAACTCCTTCCTCAACGACCTCTTTCACCGTTTTCGTATCATCCAACAGAGGCTCCTGGGGAAGATAACCTATCGAATGTTCTTTGGACCAGACAACTTTCCCCTCATAATTCGAATCCAAACCGGCGATAATTTTCAATAAAGTAGATTTACCCGACCCATTCAATCCAATTACTCCAATCTTCGCACCATAAAAGAAAGAAAGGGATATATCTTTTATTATCTTTCGTTGCGGAGGGATAGTTTTACTTACCCTCATCATTGAAAAAATAATTTTTTTATCGTCTGCCATATGCTTTAACTTGTTCTATTATTATGTTTAAATTATATCTACGACTGATTTCCACTCAAAACGGATACAAAGATAAACCATATCCATCAATAAAAAAAATCGCAATACTTAATAACACTAAGTAAAAATCATTTTATCCCCCTCAAAGAGCTTCAAACAAAAAAACAATTTATCGGCCTATTAAAAATTTCATGACTATTTCTCTCATCCACCTTTTATCTTTTTTTATTTCAATAATACAAGAGACTCGTGCATATTTCACATATTTTATGAATTACAAAAGTCATAAAAGAAGAGATTTATCTATTATTGATCGATATCAAATGAAAAATAGAACACGTTACAACCGAGATAAATTTCATTACTTTTGCCAAAATAAAACGAATAGCTGCTATGATAAAAATAAAACAGTTTATCTATTTATCGTGGATCTTCTGCACCACGTTATGCTTTTCTTGTCGTACACATTCCGAAAAGTTAAACGATGCCTTAAAATTAAGCGGAAAAAATCGACAAGAATTAGAAAAAGTATTAAAGCATTATTCACAAGACCGGGCCGATAGCTTGAAACGGAAAGCGGCTATTTTCCTCATTGAAAATATGCCTGGTCATTTTTCCTACAACGGCCCCTACCTGAGAGAGTTTAAAAATATTGTCGATACGTTACCGGATTCCTATTGGCTAAAAAAAATCATCTTAATGCAACCCTACCGTTATAAAGAGTACAGAGAACAACTACAAGAAGAGGAAGATATCAAACATATCAAAGCCGACTATTTGATCCATAACATAGACGTAGCTTTTAAAATGCTGGAAACCAAACCTTGGTTGGAATCTTTACCATTCGAGGATTTTTGTGAATATCTATTACCCTATCGTATCGATAACGAGATACTCGACAATTGGAAGGATTCGATTATCCCCATTTACGAAAATAAAATTACAGAAAAGACGACTTATTGTGACGATCAAAGATATTCCGCGTTCCAATTGGCAAAAGAAACATCTATTGAGTTTTATAGCAGCGAACAAGCCTCTTCCGATATGATTGCCGGTATTCCCTACCAAAAATACGAGTGTATCAACGACAGCCGGTTACGCGTAATAGCGACCCGCAAGGTAGGCATTCCCTGTACCATCGATTTCGTCCCGGCTTGGGCCGACATGAACGGATATCATTATTGGATGGTCGTTATCGATCCCAAATACAAAACCCTTTCCTCCTATCAGGTCGAAGGGAAAACAGCCCCGAAAGTGTACCGGAGAACTTTTTCCATCAACGAAATCCCGCGTGATCCGGAAGGGAAAAATTTTATTCCAGAATTTTTCAAAGATCCTTTTAATAAAGACGTGACCGATGTATACCTCAACACTTCCGATGTAAAGGTAAAGCTTTTATTTCCTCCTTCTCGCGGTGTCAAATACGCCTATATAGCTATGTTTAACGATTTGACTTTAAAAATCGTGGGGTGGGGCAAAATAACATGCGATCAAGTAACATTCCCAAAATTAGGAAGAGGTATTGTTTATTTTCCGGTCTACTTCTCAGGCAATCAGCTGATGAACGGAAACTTCCCGTTTATTTTAAAAATGAATGGCGAAACCGATTTTTTGATTCCGGATACCACCCGACGTCAAACCATCAGGATTACCCGGAAATTTCCCGTTATCGGTTACAAAACCGTATACGGAGAGCTATTAAAGGGGAACTGTTTCAGTGCCTCCAATACCCTTTCGTTTAAAGACTCGACAATCATCCACAAAATTACCGAAAACCCATACATGCATTACACGACATTCAAAGTGGATACGAATTTAAAATACCGGTACTGGAAAATAAGCAATACGCATTACTCTCATATAGCAGAACTTGTATTCCGTGACGCAAAAGGGAATTATTTATCCTGGAAAACCATTCCTCAGGATAGAAACCGCCAGGAAGAATATTTAGGCGACAACGATCCGTTAACCTATACTTACATGTACAGGAATCTCCTTCTGGATTTCGGGGAACCGGTACAAATCTCTTCCGTCGGTTATCTTTCTCAAAACGACGGTAACGGTATATACCCCGGCAACGAGTACGAATTGTTCTTTTACGACCGTAACGGTTGGCACTCCCTGGGACGGAAAAGAGCGGACGATCATTATATCGAGTACGAATCCGTCCCGGCCGGAGCCTTATACTGGTTAAGAAATCACACGACGGGACGGGAAGAACGTCCTTTTACCTACAAGAACGGAGAAGTACATTTCTGGTAATCTTCTCTTTACGAGATAGCCGGAGGCCGATCGTCTTTTTACAGAACTTTCGATATGCTAATTTTCATAATCTCGATAAAAATCGCTATTTTGGTCTATCATTAGAACGAGAAAATCATGATAGAGACAATTAATCATTTCCTGGAAGAGCATTCCATCGACAAAAACGCCGGTTTTATCATTGCGGTAAGCGGAGGAGCTGATTCGATAGCCTTGCTACATGCATTTAAATACCTAAATATCAAAATATTGGCACTACACTGCAACTTTAATTTGCGTGGAAGAGAATCCAATATGGACGAACAATTCGTCAAGCGATTTTGTGACACTTACGGAATCCCTCATAGCGTCAAAAAATTCGATACGCTCGCTTACGCCAAAAGCAAAGGAATAAGTATTGAAATGGCTGCCAGAGAACTGCGATACAATTGGTTTGAAGAAGTCCGTCAGAAAAAAAACATGGACTATATCGTGGTGGGACATCATGCCGATGACCTGGCTGAAACTATTTTTATCAATTTCTGCCGGGGAACCGGCATTAAAGGACTCACCGGAATCCGTCCGATAAACGGACGGATATTACGTCCTCTATTAAACCGCTCTAAAAATGAAATCATCGATTATATTACTCTCAATAAGTTAGGGTACCGTGTTGACTCAACGAACAACACGTTAGATTACGTACGAAACAAAATCCGCCACCTTATTATTCCAGTATGCAAAGACATCAATCCCTCCTTTTTAAAAACCGTACAGGAAAATTGTCAGGCGATGCGGGAAGTCGAACAAATCTATCTACACGGTATAAAACAGTTGAAACGACAAATCATGTCCGAAGAAAACGGAGAGATACTAATCCATATCCAACAGACGTTAGATTCACCTGCACCTTATACTTTATTATACGAGATATTAAAACCTTACGGATTTAATACCACTCAGGTAAAAGATATATTAGAAAGTAACGATTCCATCCCCGGGAAACAATTTCAAGCGGAAGAGTACTTATTGACCAAAGGACGCACGTACTGGAGATTATTTAATATCCTTGAAAAAGAAGACGAACATACTCTAATGGCCGACAACGGTACTTATTATTTAAATAACGTCACTTTTACGTTGGATGAAACGGAGATCACTCCCGAGTTTGAAATACCCAAAGAAAGCCATATCGCCTGTTTCGATTTAGATAAAATCAATTATCCTCTTATCGTACGTCATTGGGCTACAGGAGACTGGTTTTGTCCATTAGGAATGAAAAGAAGCAAAAAGAAATTGAGTGATTTATTTACCGATTTAAAGTTCAGCGCAAAACAAAAAAAAGAATGCCTTATCATCCAATCCGGAAAAGACATCGTTTGGGTCGTGGGACATCGTTTGGACGATCGTTATAAAATTACTCCCGGCACCAAAAAAGCTTTAATAATAAAAGTCTCAGCCAAACCTCAAGGAGAAAAACAGGCAAAAAATTAAAAAAGAGGCCTCAGCCTCTTTTTAACACACTAACAATAAATTTACTACACTTATAAAAGCAAAAAACATTTCTTAGATTGCGTGGGCAAAGATAGTAATTTAAAACGTTTGCGCAAATTTTTTTAAGAAAAAAAACGTTCGCGTATAACAATTCCAAAACTTCTTTGTTTTTCATTTTTTTATCCATACTTTTGTATGAAAATAAGAGAATGATAAGAATAATAACATCATTATTAACCGATTAATATAATTAGAAATGTCAAAGATTAAAGTTGGTATTAACGGATTCGGACGTATTGGTCGTTTGGTTTTCCGTGCAGCTATGGGTAGAAACGATATTGAAATCGTAGGGATTAATGACCTTATTGACGTGGAGTACATGGCGTATATGCTTAGATACGATACCATGCACGGACGTTTTAATGGAACGATCGAAGTGAAAGACGGCAAATTAGTTGTAAACGGGCAAGCTATTCGCGTTACGGCTGAAAAAGACCCAGCCAATTTAAAATGGAACGAGGTAGGAGCTGAATATGTTGTAGAATCTACCGGATTATTCTTGACAAAAGAAAAAGCCGAAGCTCATTTAAAGGCCGGAGCAAAACGTGTTGTAATGTCAGCACCTTCAAAAGACGATACTCCCATGTTCGTTATGGGTGTAAATCATAAATCTTACTCCGGGCAAACTATCGTATCCAACGCTTCTTGTACGACCAACTGTCTGGCTCCGTTAGCAAAAGTAATCCACGACAAATTCGGCATTGTTGAAGGTTTGATGACTACTGTACACGCCACTACCGCAACTCAAAAGACAGTTGACGGTCCCTCTGTCAAGGATTGGAGAGGCGGACGTGCTGCTGCCGGTAATATCATACCTTCCTCTACAGGAGCAGCTAAAGCCGTGGGCAAAGTAATTCCCGAATTAAACGGCAAGTTGACAGGTATGTCATTTCGGGTTCCGACGCTTGATGTTTCCGTGGTTGATTTAACTTGTCGTTTGGAGAAACCGGCAACTTACGATGAAATTAAGGCTGCCATGAAAGAAGCTTCTGAAAACGAATTAAAAGGAATCTTAGGATACACGGAAGAAGATGTTGTTTCATCCGATTTCTTAGGTGACGCCCGTACTTCCATATTCGACGCAAAAGCAGGTATCGCATTGAATCCCAACTTCGTAAAACTGGTCTCTTGGTATGACAACGAATGGGGGTATTCAAACAAAGTAATCGAATTAATCGCTCATATGGCGACCGTAAAATAAATACGAAAAGAGCCGGTTATAAACCGGCTCTTTTTTTCAACCATTCTCTTTCATTCCCGTATAGTAAATAAGCAACATTATATATTCTATGGATATAATCAAGGAAAAAAGACCCTATCATTTGGGGTTAGTCTTAAGTGGAGGAGGGGCAAGAGGTTTTGCACACTTGGGAGTATACAAGGCCATGCAAGAATTAGGGATCAAACCCGATATTATTTCCGGTACCAGTGCCGGAGCTATTGCCGGAGTCATGATCGCCTCCGGACATACGGCAGAAGAATCGCTTTCGTTCTTTATAGGAACCAAGATGTTAGACTTCGCTCGTCCTGTTGTCTCCAAAATGGGCGTTATGATGATGGGCGGCATGGAAAAACGATTGTCCGAATTCATTCAAGTAGAAACTTTCGACCAACTCCAAATTCCTTTAGTCGTCACGGCGACTAACATGAATTTAGGTGTTCCCGCTCACTTCAATAGCGGCAAGGTCATTCCATCGGTCGTGGCATCTTCATCCGTCCCTATCGTATTCGTACCTACGGTTATCGACAATCAACAATACGTGGACGGCGGTGTTTTTATGAATTTACCGGTACGTCCGATTCGCGATTTATGCGATATCATTATCGGAGTCCATATCGATCCGGTTGAACCCAGTGATCACATTAAAAATTTAGTACATCTCGCAGAGCGCTCCTTCCACATGGGAATCCTTTCCAACATGAATATCGATGCTAAAAGTTGCGATATTCTGATCATGCCCAAACATATCAGTCAATACAGTATGTTCGATCTGAACAATACGGAAAAAATTTTCGACGAAGGCTATAAGGAAGCCATGATTATGTTTAAACGCCCCAAAACAATGGCCACTTTAGGACTAAACTGACCGAATAATCAGTCGTATCTGTTTTAAACCGAAAAGTAAATATTACTTTTGTCGAAAATTCATATCATACTAATGCCACCTATCGACGACACTTTTCGGGATATATTGCAATCGCTCGGAATTGCAACCTTAAACGAGATGCAAATCCAAGCCATCGAAGCTCAACGAAATAACAGGGATATCCTTCTGTTATCCCCGACCGGCTCCGGAAAAACGTTAGCTTTTTTACTTCCTCTTTTAGAAAAATTATCAAGCGACAAAAAGGAGATACAAGCATTGATTCTCACCCCCTCCCGAGAGTTGGCACTCCAAATCGAATCCGTATTTCGCTCTCTAAGAAGTTCCTATCGGGTGGTATGTTGTTACGGCGGACACGATATTCAAGTTGAAGAGAGAAGTCTCGTTTACCCTCCGGCTTTACTCATAGGTACTCCCGGACGACTATTAGACCATATCGATCGGCAAACTATCGATTTAAAAGAGGTACACACGATTATCCTGGATGAATTCGATAAATCGCTTGAATTCGGATTTATTGAAGATATGAGAGAAATATTTGCCTGCTTACACGGAATTCGGCAGCGGATTCTCACTTCTGCTACTTCGGCCGTTGAGATCCCCGTATTTGTCGGGATAAAATCGCCTCACGCGATTAATTTTTTAGAAAAAACACCTTTGGGTAAATTAGAAATAAAAACCGTCTATTCAGGAGATCCGGACAAACTTACTACCCTATACCGATTGTTAGGCGAGTTAAACGGGTCCCCGACCCTTATTTTTTGTAATTACAGAGAACATGCCGAACGGATCAGCACCTATCTTCGGAAACAGGCGGTGGAAAACGAGTTTTTTCACGGCGGACTGGAACAAGCGGAAAGGGAAAGAGTTCTATGCAAATTCCGGAACGGCAGCACGACCATCCTAATCTCTACCGATTTAGCCGCCAGGGGATTAGATATACCTGAAATAGAATACATCATCCATTATCATTTCCCGGATACGGAAGAGGCCTTTATCCACCGTAACGGACGTACAGCCAGGATGAAAGCTTCGGGAACTGCTTTTGTACTCATAGGAGAATCGGAAATATTTCCCGCCTATCTCCCGGAAATTCCGGAGGTATATCGTTTATCCGGCAAAGATAAGATTCCCCCGAAACCGGAATGGGACACCTTATACATCGGAAAAGGGAAAAAAGACAAACTGAGCAAAATGGATATCGTCGGTTTCCTCTGTCAAAAAGGGAATTTACATAAAGAGGAGATCGGACGTATCGAGATAAAAGATTTTCATGCTTTTGCGGCCATTAAACGAAACAGGATACGAAAAACCCTCTCCCTTATTCGGAATGAAAAAATCAAAAACATGAAAACAAAATTCGCCATCTCCTTCTAAGAAAAACGAAGAGGCAAGCCTCCTCGTTTTTTCATTTTACATATTCTTGCATTTTTGTAATCAGATGAATGTTTCCGGCCATTATGGCAATCCCCCTGTTTTCCCGAAAAGAGCGGATTTCTCCCCCGGCCTCCCGTACGATAAGCTCCCCGGCACATACATCCCAAGGATGCAGTCCCAATTCCCAATAAGCATCCAAAAAACCGGCAGCCACACAACACAGGTCGTAAGCAGCCGATCCCAATCGCCGGATTCCCCGGATACGCGGAAGAATACGAGCTAAATTAGCGGCATTGTTATCCGGATTTACATCCTTATCGTATGGAAAACCTGTTCCCAATACACTATGAGCCAAATCCTTCTTGTCCGATACACGAATAGAGATTCCGTTCCTAAAAGCGCCTTTCCCCCGGATCGCCGTATACATTTCATCCAGATAGGGAGCGTATACCACACCTAAAAGGGATTCTCCCCTGTAGGTCAATCCGATAGATACGCAAAAAACAGGAAGCCCCTGACTGTAATTATTTGTTCCATCCAATGGATCCACAATCCACAAGTAATCACTATGAACATCATGCTCTCCGCTCTCCTCCCCCAACACGCCATGAGCCGGAAAAGAGGCATTTATTCGCTCCAATAAAAAGGTTTCACATAACTTATCCACCTTAGTCACCACATCGAAAACATTCGATTTGGTCTCAATTCCCAAATTATCACCTCTAAAATAGGAGCGTTGCATACCTCCGACCTCTTTCGCCCAGCCAACAACAAGTTCCAGCGTACTTTTCAAATCCAGGTCCATCTCTTTACTTCTTTATTTTTTGGCAATCTTTTCTTTAATTTCCAACTGATAAATAATGGTTGAATAAGGAGGAATCCCTCTAAAAAGTTTATCTTCATAAGCCATACCGTAAGGCACGATAATATCGGCTTTATCACCGACTTTCAATAGCGGAAAACTTAATCTCAAACCATCTATTAAATCGCTTACCAACCACTTCACCGGTTCATTTCCCTCGAGCTTTATAATTTGTCTTAAGTTATCCCGATCTCTCACTTCATCCAAAAGATAAGCCGCACATACAACACGCACACTGTCTTTCGCCTCAATGTTTTCTCCCTCCGAAGCCAATGTCGTCCGCACAATATAGGTTGTCGTATCGCCACTTTTCACATCCAAAATGTTTTCCCGAGGAATATTCGCATAGACCTCATCCATATACCGTTTAATCATCTCTTTCTCATAGGAAAACAGATCTTTTCCCACGACTTTCTCCACCTTCATATCATACAGATGGGTAATTCCGTTACTGTACAGCACCGGAGAGGGTACAAGTAAATTTCCTTTTTTACCTTCACCGACATATCCGGCTAACAATCCCTCGAAACTACCGTCTCCCACCCGGCAATATACCGGCCCCCCGTAAGGAAAAGTGGCAGTAAACCCACTACCTGCACCCGCAGCCTTGGCCGGATCCGTCGTATCGAAAAGGTAATCATTTAAATTCGTCAGATCATAATTGACCAATACCCACTCTTTATCTTCCGCCACCGTTCCGGTCCGATCGTTATTGAATACATACATATCCGCAATATGCTGACTTTGTTCCGATACAGGTATTTTTATTATCTCTGTTTTGGCGTTTTTATCAAGATAAGCTTCGATATTCTTCTGTTCTTGAGCAAGAACCTTTTTAATATCGATCGTATCTACACCATCCGAACAACTTGCGAATATACCCATCAGCAAGCCTAATCCCCAAATTAAATTGTTTTTTTTCATTTCCGTTTTTTTTAGTTGTTATTAAAATACCATCTGTCATGGTTCATTACCTCTCCCTGTCTCCGGATTTTCCGGAGGAGTAAATATGCCTACCCTCTTTACCTTCAACGTGTATACCAAAGTTGAAAAGGAAGGTATTAAAATTTGTCCGCTCGCACTCTTCACCCCCGCACGCCCGTACCCCAGCACATGAGGTACGATTATCGTAGCTTCATCGCCTTCGTGCAAATAAGTCAAAGCTTTCGCGTAAACCTCCAATATCGTCCCGTTTCTCGGGGCCTGAGGATGAATCATCGTCACGCTGTCCCAGACTTCATACTGCTTTAATAATCCCTCGGTCAAAACGTATGTCTCATGTGAAATCGAGACCGTATCTCCCTCCTTGATCACAGAGACGCCACTTCCCTGGTGTGTCATCACCAAATAGGCAATCGAATCGTTTCGCCTTATCTCGACAGGCTCGCCGATCTTGTCTTGGATGTGATTGTCTATATAAGATTGAATTAAAGCACCTTCATACTCTTTGAAATCCGGAATAACCCGTTTTACCTGAAGCCTATACAGTAGCGACTTTCCGTTCTGACTACCTAATTTAGAGGGAACGATCATCTCTCCCGTTTTACCCTCTCCGATGTACTTCAACGCCTCCCCGATATAATTAAACTTATTCGCCGTATCGAGCACATTATATACCGGTCCTCCCATCGCATAGGTCCTGACATAAGTAGAATCCAGTTTTTGTTGCGGATCGGTAGAGTCCATGTATTTCCCGTTCAAGTCCAATACGTCATAATCGATCAGGGCGTATTCATCCTCTTTTACTAAAGTTCCCGTCTTATCATTATTAAAGATATAGATAGAATCTATCGGCAAACCTTTTACGGAATAAAAACACACCGTAGTAACGGGAGTCGTAACATTTTCCCTCAAGTACTCCCGAATATCGACGGATTCTTTCTCCAGAACATCAATCAGGTCATCCTCTTTTTCTTCGGAACAACTCCAAAAGCTCAGCATCAACACGCATACCGATAAAATACAATACTTTCCCATACTTGTTTTTATTAAACCGTTATCTCTGTTTCTTCCCAAAATCCTTTTCGCAAATGTACCGTACTCCGAATCCCGGCCTCCCACAACAACCCAAATACTTCCGCCCTGCCCTGATTGATTTTTTCAGGCTCATGAGCATCGGAATTAACCATCAAGGGTATCTTCAACTCCTTCAATTCTTTAAAATAACGCACGTCCGGAAATAACATTCCTCTCCGCACATAAGCTTTCGTATTGATCTCCATCATCACTCCCTTCTCTGCAATCACCCTCAAATAATCCATCATCATGTTTCGAAACCAGTTGCTGTCCACTATTTCCGGATCGCAAAGCGAACCGTTCATCGCCACCTTATCCGCATGGGCAACGAAATCGAAGCCGCCCAACTCAACCATTCGCATCGAGGCCTGAAAATAGCTCTTTATCAACAGCTTCAAATCTCCGGCGAACACCTTATCCAAATTCCTCCGGAAATCCTCGACTCTTCCATCCATATCCATCATTTCTCCTCTTTCCGGATTTACCACATAATGAACGGAACCGATACGATAATCCAACGGCAATTGTTGAAAATAAAGGGAAGAAGGTCCGTATTCCTCATTCAAATAATCAATTTCCAACCCTACATATACCTCAAGCATTGAGGCATATATTCGTTTAAGCCTTTGCATTTCCCGTAAATAATTCCCCACCTCACTCCGTTTCAAAGACCAGTCGGTCTCAAACGGCAACGGGGAATGGGAAGAGATTCCATAACTATGAAATCCTGCTTTTATCGCCGCTTTTACAAAATCTTCTGCAGGTGCTCTTCCGTCACAAAAAGTACAATGACTATGATAATTACATAAATCCATTCTTACTTTTTCATCCAAGCGTTAACAATCTCACCCACGTATATTTTATGAAAATCTTTTTCTGGATAGTTTTCCGTTATCGGCGTTTTCTCCCCAAAAGCATCTTCCTTTAACCAATCCGCGTATATTTTTTTACATTCCAAAACCAATCGGGCCTCTTCAAAAAAAGGATTCCCTAATAGCGTAAAACCGGGAATCAATCCACTCTTCTCTACCTTATTCGCACTCCTACCCGAAATCGAACCGCATACATTCAACGCTTTCCGATTCTCTTTTCCCAGAAAGTTAAGCGTAAAATAGGCATTATTTTCCATAAATTCAAACGTGTAGCGCTGCGGACGTACGAAAACGGTCACGACGGGCTTGTTCCACAAAAAACCCATCATACCCCAACTCGCCGTCATCATATTAAAACGATCGGCATTACCGGCGGCAATCAGCATCCACTCCTCACCGATTAATTTTATGGCATTCTCCTGAATGACCTTAGGATCTATTTTCTGAAGCATACTTATTTCTCTTCCGTTTACATTCTTTCCGGCATTTCGATACCCAACATACCCATAGCGCTTTTTATAGCCTCACTGCATTGCCGGGCCAACAACAATCGGATATTCCGAACAGCCACGTTATTCTCCTTCAAAATAGAGTAATCGTGATAAAACTGATTAAACTCCTTGGCCAGCTCGTACGCGTAATTTCCCAATACGGCAGGACTATAATTGTCTCCGGCCTCTTTTACAACCGAAGGCAATTTAGCAATCAACTTAATCAGATTCTGTTCCTTTTCCGTCAACGGAGTATGGATATCTCCCGGTTCAACCGTAATTCCGGCTTCTGCCGCTTTACGCAATACCGACTTAATCCTCGTATAGGTATATTGAATAAAAGGTCCCGTATTCCCGTTAAAATCAATCGATTCTTTCGGATTGAACATCATCGTCTTCTTGGGATCCACCTTTAAAATAAAATATTTTAAAGCACCTAAAGCAACTTTACGATACACCTCTTCTGCCTCCTCTCTGGAATAACCTTCCAACTTTCCCAACTCCTCCGAGGTCACCCGTGCGGTATGAATCATCTCCGCAATAAGATCATCGGCATCGACCACGGTACCTTCCCTTGATTTCATTTTTCCCTCGGGCAATTCCACCATTCCATAAGAGAGGTGTTTGATTTTATCCGCCCACTCGAAACCTAATTTTTTACAAATCAGTGATAACACTTGGAAATGGTAGTTCTGCTCATTACCCACGACATAGATCTCCTGATCGATATTAAATTCATTAAAACGATCGTAAGCCGTCCCAATATCCTGGGTCATGTAAACGGACGTGCCGTCATCCCGCAACAACAATTTGTGATCCAACCCGTCCCCTGTCAAATCCGCCCAAATGCTTCCCGTCTCTTTCTGATACAAAACTCCGTCAGCCAACCCTTTCAACACAAGATCACGCCCCTTTTTATAAGTTTCCGATTCGAAATAGATCTTATCGAAAGAGATCCCCATCAATTGATAGGTTTCATCAAATCCCTTCAATACCCAATCATTCATCATCCGCCACAAAGCCACGGTCTCATCGTCTCCAGCCTCCCATCTTCGCAACATCTCCTGAGCTTCCAACAAAATCGGAGCATTTTTCTTCGCCTCCTCTTCCGGCATTCCTTTCCCCACCAGCTCTTTTATTTGAGCTTTATACTCTTTATCGAAACGTACATAATAATCACCCACGAAATGATCTCCTTTGGTTCCGGTGGATTCCGGTGTTGCTCCATTCGCGAATTTCTTCCAGGCTATCATACTTTTACAAATATGTATTCCCCTATCGTTTACCAAATTAGCCATAATCACCTCATGGCCGTTCGCTTTTTGGATTTCAGACACAGACCACCCCAACAAATTATTCCGTATATGACCCAAATGCAACGGTTTATTCGTATTAGGAGAAGAATACTCTATCATAATCGTCTTCCCGCTCTTCTCTTTTAAGTAGCCGAACCTCTTTTCTTCCGCAACTTCATTCAGCACCTCGAGCCAATAAGCAGAAGAGATCGTAACATTAAGGAAACCTTTAATAACATTGTATTCCTTGACCTCTTCTATATTCTGTTTCAAATACTCTCCCAATTCTTTCGCTGTCTCTTCAGGAGATTTTCGAGAATATCGGGTAAACGGAAAAACCACTACCGTCAAATCTCCGGCAAACTCTTTTCTCGTTTCCTGCAACTGAATATCCTTAGCTGTCAATTCAACCCCGTAACACGCCTTTACGGCCTCCAATACTTGCCGAGTGAGCATTTTTTCTATCGTCATATCGTTCAAACTTTTAAACCATTCACTAACATCCGCAAAAATACAATTTATCAAGATAATATCCGCAATTAATCGGAAAAAACACTTTTTCCCGCGATTATTTCCATTTTTGAACGAATGATCCGAACGAAAAATAAAAATCTTACTCTTCACCCGGTAATTCATCCGATGCTGAATTTATATAATTTATTATATTTGAGCATCCATATGAAAAATATACATTATGAAAGAATTCTTACTCTTTTCGGTTATCGGACTCTTGTTACTCTATTCCTGCTCCAAAGATGAAGAAGCTGTCTCTCCCCACTACTTTGTATCGGTCATCCAGGAAAAAGAATTTTCCGTTGACGAGATAAAAAACAGGTATCCTGAAATTTTCATTCGTTATTCGTCCTTATCCGTTCTTTTACAGAACATTCATGTCACGGCCATACGTTACCGGACAAAAGATTCCAAGAATCAGGATATTATTGCGTCCGGCGTTATCGCTTATCCTTCCAACAAAAAAATAACGGGAGTTACCAGCGTACAACACTCTTCTCTGTTTTTAAAATCCCAAGCTCCTTCCCGCCAACTTCTCCATTTCGAGCTTGCTCCCGTTCTCTTTAAGCAAGTCGTTTTTATGTCGGACTACATCGGATTCGGAGAAACGGAACATCTATTCCATCCTTTCTTTCACAGCAACAGTACTGCCCAGTCCTGCATAGATATGATCAGGGCCGGCAAAGAGTACCTGCAATCCATTCGTTTTCCCGTCCCGGAAGAGATCTCCCTGATGGGATATTCACAAGGAGGAAACGCCACTCTCGCTTTATTGAAGAAAATCGAAGAAATACCCGCTACCGACCTAAAAGTCAAACAAACTTTTGCAGGAGGGGGTGCTTATGATTTGGAAGCCACCTACAACTGTTTTTTGAATCAAAATTATATCTCCCAACCCGCTTTTATTCCCTATCTCATCCTCGGTTTAAACACGGGTAACCATTTGCAGTTAGCTTGGAACGAGATTTTCATCTCTCCCGATCAGGTCATTTCCCTCTTTGACGGAAAACAAGATTTACCGGAAATAAACTCCCGGTTAGGTCATCGGTCGGAAAAAATATTGTCGCCTGCTTTCTTTTTGCCGGAGAAAAACAACTCCATAAAGAAACTGGAAAGAGCTTTAAAACAAAATTCTCTTGTCGACTGGACTCCGAACTCTTCCATCACGCTGATGCACTCTCCCGATGATACGTACGTACCCTACCTAAATGTCGAACATGCCTTTCATTCGTTTCGACAACACGGATGTAAGGTTAACTTCGTCTCCCTTCAAGGAGACCACGGCGAAGCCGGAATTCAATTCTATTTACAGGTAGCACTCAAACTATAAAAAACTTTATCCCTATCTTTCTAATCGTAATGCCCACAAATCCGAAACCGTGAATCTCCGCTCCCTAAGTCACTCGTACCCTCCCAATATTTTAACATATTCCGCCAAGGCCACCTTGTACTGATAATTCGCGGAAACCACACTCGTATATGCTTGCAACCAGGTTGCCTGGGATGAAAGCACATCCAATATCGGTAACCTTCCCTCGTTATAACTAAATGTATTTAACATTAAGTTTTCCCGGGAAATATCCAAGGTGGACTGTGCTATCTCCACTCGTTTGGCCGATTCATTCAACTTCACCCAGGCATTAGCTAACTCCTCTTTAATCTGATCTTCCACTTTACTGATCTCCAATTCCTTATAAACCTCCATGGCTCGATTCTGCTGTACATAGTGACGTTTCTCTCCCCAATTGAATACAGGCATACTCAATTTGGCAAAAGCTACCGTGGTAAAACGCTCTTTGCCGTCTACATTAATCATCGGTGTTCCCCATGCCTCTTTTAAGCCGATACTGAACTGAGGAAGATATTTTGCCCGCACTATTTTTGTTTGTTGTTTCGCCAAATTCAGATTTTCCATGGCGATCTGAAAATCAGGACGACGCTTCAAGGCCGTCTCAACAGGCTGTAACGCGGGAACAACCATCGGTTTCTGAATGGAATCAATGACAACAACCGTCTCCTCCAAAGTAACTCCCATCATAATCTTTAGCGATTGCATGGCTGTTTTAAAGTTCATACCAGCCGTTGACAACTGTAATTCTGCCTCCTTTAACCGAGTCTTTACCATTAATACATCTGTTTTACTGATCGCACCCTCATCGAAACGTTTATTCACGATATCGTATAACTCACGTACAATCAATACAAACTCTTCCGATATCAGATAAAGGGTTTCGTTAGCAGCAACCGACCAATAGCTCAAATCTGCGGCATAAACAATATTATCCCTTGTCAAATCCTCACTCAACCGCGCAATAGCTTCCTGCAATCTCGCTGCATCCCGTTGCTTTTTCACTCCGCTTCCGGAATATATATTCTGGGAAGCCGTTGCGGTGGCGGAATAATTATTATGCTTCATATCAATCCCCTGCATAAACTCCACATCCTCGAATTGATAAGAATAATCTCCTCCTATCTGGACCTTGGGAAAAAAACCTGTCTTGATCGCTTTCAAAGCGGAAACGGCAGCTTTTACAGCTTCCCTCGACTGCTTTACATCTTGATTATACTCCAATACCTTTTGGCGATATTGTTCCAAGGTCAGCGTCAACGCTTGTCCGTTCACCGTAATAGCAGTCAACAGGATCGATATACTCAAAATAAATTGTTTCATATTTTTTTGTTTATGAATTTAGACGGTGGCTCCCGACCCTGCAACTTCAAGAATCGGGATTCCACGCCCTATCTTACTTTTATCCTAAAAATCAAACAATAAGTCACCGGCAATACGACTATGGTCAATAAACTGGCTATCAACAATCCGCCCATGATACAAGCGGCCATTCCCCCGAACATGGCATCGAACAACAAGGGCAGCATTCCCAAGATAGTCGTTCCTGAAGCCATCGTCACCGGTACGATCCTGGATTTTGTAGCCTGCAAAACAGCATCCAAAGGAGCCAAACCGTTTTCCTGTTCTATTCCTATCTGATCCACCAGCACAATAGCATTTTTTATATTCATTCCAACCAATCCCAACACGCCTAACAGGGCAAAAAAGTCAAACATTTTTCCCATCACTAACAATCCAAAAACGACACCTATAAAGATTAGCGGAACCATCAATAAAATGACCGTCGGTTTTCGATAAGTACGAAATAGCAACAAAAGCACGATAAACATCAGTATCAAGGTCAGGGGCATGTTAGCAGCCAAAGCCTGATTTGATTCTTCCTGCGTCTCCTCCTCTCCAAAAACCTTCATCGCATAGCCTTCCGGCAGATCCATCTGCTTCACCTTGCTCAAGACCTTGGCAAAAGCAGCTTTCGTATTTACTCCTCTTTTCGCGTCGCATTGGGCCATCATTACCCGATCCCGATTATAACGCTTGATAACATTAAAATTATAATCATAAGCAAAACTATCCACAACCTGAGCCAACGGGACGGTCAAACCTTTCGAGGTAAATACCGGTAGGGTTTTCATATTATCGAGATTCTTGGTATCCAATCCATCTTCTTTCAATAAAATCGGCATAAACAGGTCTTTTTCCCGATAATCCCCAAGCGCTAACCCATTGGTTGCAATCTTCAACGCGTAGGCAACGGATTGTCGAGTAATTCCCACCCGTTGTCCCCTCTCCTGAGAGTAAGCAGGCTCCCAAACCGGCACCTTATTTCCCCAACTGTTCCGCACATCAGTGACCATTCCGGTTTCCCGCATGATTTTCATGGTGCGATTGGTCAAGGCAACCAGGGTATCTATATTGTCCCCGATAAAACCGATTTCAATAGAGGCCTCTACGGCCGGAGAAAGTTTAAACAGAGAAGAACGGATCAATACATCCGGATAATTTTCCCGGACATAAGCATTCAATCTCTCCTCTAAAATAGGAGAATCAGACTTATCGTCCACTTCTATTAACAAATTACCGAAATTCGATTTCGGACCGAAAGAGGTACTGGCCAAATAATAACGTAACGGAGAACTACCCACTGTTAAGGAGACATTTTTCACCTCCTTCTGTTTCATCAAATATCCCTCTATCTCCATCAATATTTTTTCCGATTCGCGAATACTATACCCTTCCGGCAAGAAACAATCTGCACGGAAATAGGGTTTATCCATATTCGGAAAAAAGTTTTGAGGCATGGCCCCCATAATATAAAGCGAAACGAAAAACAATATGATCACGGTAACAAGCGTTAGTACCTTATGATGTATCAATTCCCGCAATACAGAGGTGAATTTATTATAAAATTTCGTATCATAAGGATCCTTCACGGCCTCACCGCTTCCTTCTTTTAAGATAAAATTACCGAATACTGTCGTCTGCGTCAATGCCAATATCCAACTCAATGCCAGAGAAACAGCCAACACGATAAACAAAGGCTTTACCATCTCCGCGACTGCCGAAGGAGCGAGATAGAGGGGTAAAAAGGAGAAGATGGCTATCAAGGTCGCCCCCAACAATCCCCACTGAGGAGAGGTCGCTCCCTTTATCAGAGCATCCCGCCGCCTCATTCCCTTTTTTATCAATATCTGGGCATTATCCGTGACGACAATGGCATTATCGACCAACATACCCATGGCAATAATAAAAGCCGCCAAAGAGGTCCTGTTTAATCCTACACCCATGAATTGCATGATTAACATGGTTCCGCCGATGGAAAATAGCAAGGAAGAACCGATCAATACCCCTGCTCGAGTTCCCATAACGAGCAGGATTATCAAAATAACGATCACGACGGACTCTATCAGATTCAAAATAAATCCGTTATTTGCTTCCCTTGCAATTTCATTCTCCGGATAAAGAGTTACCAATTCGATACCTACAGGCATCATCTCCACCAACTGGCTCAATTTAGCCTTCACCTTTTCTCCGGCCTTTACCACATCCATATCGGGTACCGTAGAGATACCGATTCCTATAGCCCGTTTACCATTCACCCGAATCAAACTGGAGGGCGGATCCAGATACCCCTTTTCCACGATCGTGATATCCCCCAAGCGAACTTGCTGTCCGGTTTCTGTCACAATTAATTGATTCCGGATATCGTCCAAAGTCTTATAAGTTCCATCGGCAAGGATTTTCAATTCAATATTCCCAGCCCTCTTTACCCCCGTGTTGATAAGTGAATTTTGGGATTTTATAGTATTGATCAACGTGTTTAGATTTAACCCGGAATTAGCTAATTTAGACATCGTTATAAAAACGTTTACCACTTCCGTTTGTTCTCCGAACAACGCCACTTTTTGCACACCGTCTATCGTCACCAATTGAGTTTTCAATTTTTGTCCCCACTCTCTCAAATCGTGATAGCTAAATCCCTCGTCAGCCGTCAAACCGTAATATATGCCGAATACATCTCCAAAATCATCCGATACGCTAATTTGAGAAGCTCCCTGAGGCAGACTCGGTTGGATATTCAATACTTTACGCCTCAATTCATCCCACATCTGAGGCATTTCATCCGGAGGGGTCGCAGGACTCAACTCAATTTTAATTTTAGACATTCCATAAAAAGACTCCGAATTTATTTTATGCACACGCCGCATAGACTGAATTTCCCGCTCTATAGGTTCCGTGATCAATTGTTCCACTTCAGCGGGTGTCGCTCCCGGATACTGCGTAATAATCACTGCCGTTTTAATCACAAAAGGAGAATCCTCTTTTTTCCCTAATAAATCAAACGACAAAACGCCTCCGATCATCAATATGGCCAGGAAAAAATAGATTACTTTCGTGTTATCCAGCGAATATTTTGCTATATTCATAATTTTCCCTTATTATTTTAATATTTTTACTTTTTGACCTTCCGTGATGTAGTTAGCACCCGCTACTACAATGATATTATCGCTATTCAATCCTTTCTCCACGATCACCTTATCATTGCCGATCAATTGTCCGATTTCCACCGCCTGACTCTTTACCGTCTCCGAAGTCGTGTTGTATAACCACACGCATGTTTTACCCGTGTTCAAATCCTTAAAAAGAGCACTCATCGGCACGATATAACTACCTGCTACTGCCGTTTCGATCTTCAAGTTAACTTTACAGGAGAACCCTGGATAAATAGTATGTATATCCCTGGAAAAACGAGAATCATCAATGGACAATTTTACAGGAATACCCGTCCCGTCAGGAGAAGCATCGATAAACTCTTTTACTCGGGCTTTAAACCAAATCCCTTTATAAGTATCAAACTCAACCGTTACCGTCATCGGTACCCGAGTCAAATCCACACTTGTCTCCGGTAAGGTAAAACTGACAGCTAATTTGCGGGGATTCACCAATTTTATAATAGACTCTCCCGGCATCACTTTCTGATAATTTTCCACGAATTTTTTTTCCACGAACCCGTCGAAAGGAGCTCTCAATTTCGTATCCTCCAATGTATTTTGTGAAGTTTCATAAGCCGATTTTCCTTTAATGTAATTCGCCTCCGCTATCTCATAATCTTGCTTGGAAATGGCTTGCATAGCCAATAGTTTCTTATTCCGCTCCAATTGAGATTTAGCCGTCAAATAGGCAGCTTTATTCGCTTCGTATTGTAACCGATAATCCAAGGGATCTACCTGCGCGATGATTTGATTTTTCTTTATTTTCTGTCCCTCCTCCACGTTCATTTCAATTAACGGACCCGATACTTTAAAAGCCAGATTGCTATATTCTTCCGCCTCGACGATCCCCGTATACACCTTATTGATAGCATCTAACGATTCTACTTTTACAACCTTTACTGGACGGATAATATCGGGAGCCGCGTTATCCTTTTTCCCTTTACAAGAGATGCCCAGAAGTACGTATAAACCTACAATTGCCCATTTACACCTCATAAAACAAATTATTATTAATTATTAATCCATTTCTTTACTACAAGGGCTACGTCTTTACAACTTCCATGCCAGAATCACAATGAACGAAATGAAGCAAAAATTCAGACAAAGATTTCACCCAAATATATACAATACGAAATAAACCATAAAAAGTTCATTTATACACATTTTGAACTAAAAAAACGTTCGATGGCATTATCGAACGTTTTTAATTAATCATACGTATTCTATACTATTCAAACGAATCACTTCATTAAGCCAGCACTTCTCAATTTAATTTCAGTCAATATTTTTTTCGTATACAATGGAAATTCACTATTCAGCATCCAGGCAAAATACCCCGGTTGCTCTTTCAATACCTGAAGTACGGGAATCCCCTTATTTTTTCCAAAATTAAATACCTCAACCCCATTCTCATCATACACGATAAAACCGGCGAAATCCGCGTTATTACTTTGCGACGAAAACTTACTCAAAAAAGTAATATCATTTTCCAACTGCCCCTCATAACGTTCCAACTGAGATTGCAATACTTCATAAGTAGCCAAGGTATCCGCCGCAGCGGTATGTGCATCTTCCAAATTCTTATCACAATAAAAACGATAAGCCGCACTCAACGTACGTTGTTCCATCTTATGAAAAATAGTTTGTACATCCACAAATCTGCGTCTGCGCATATCAAAATCCACTCCCACCCTCAAAAACTCTTCTGCAAGCAGAGGAATATCAAAACGATTCGAATTATATCCTCCCAGATCACATCCTTCAATAAAACGGGCCAACTCTTTAGCTACCTCCTTAAAAACAGGACAATCCTTTACATCTTCGTCCTTAATACCATGAATCGCGGTCGCTTGTTCCGGTATATGCATCTCCGGATTTATCCGGAGGGTTCTCTGTTCTTCTTTCCCATTAGGGTGAATTTTCAAAACAGATATTTCAACAATCTTGTCCTTGGCGATGTTAATACCCGTCGTTTCCAAATCAAAGAAAACGATCGGGCAGGTCAGTTTTAGCTTCACAAACTTCCAATTTAAATTTCAAATAAGCTATTATACCATCATCGGCATCAATAGCATCAATAAATCCTCCTCCTGATTATCGCTTTCATAAGGCAGGAAGAGACCGGGACGACTCGGATCCGATAACTCCAATACAAAATATTCCGTATTCAAATTAGCTAAGATTTCCAACACGAAAGGAGATTTAAACCCGATTGCCATCTCCTCTCCGTCGTATTGACACGAGATCGTTTCGTGTCCGGACATAGCATAATCCACATCCTGAGCCGAGATAACCATCGAACCTCTTGTCAAATCGAATTTCACCAAATTACTGGCTTGATTAGCCATTACGGAGACTCTTCTCAGGGTATTATACAACTCTTTTTTCTCAATAATAATCTTCTTGGGATTATTTTGAGGAATAACCGAATTATAATTCGGGAAACGTCCCTCCACAAGAGTACATATCATCTTGTAATCTCCGAAAACGAAACAGGCCATTTTTTCATTGAATTGCATTTTCAATTCGCTTTCATCTTTCGGTAAAATATTCTTCAATAATAAAGAGGGTTTTTTCGGCAGGATCAAAGCCCGTTGCTCTCCATCCGTACGAGCATCGAAACGCTTGTATCGTACCAATTTATGAGCATCAGAAGCGACAAAAGTGAAATTTTCCGCGTTCATCTCAATCAGAATGCAGTTCATCACCGGACGAAGATCGTCGTTCGCCGTTGCAAAAACGGTCTTGGAGATCCCTTCTAACAACATGCCGCAATTGGTTACTAACACGACCGAATTTTCGTCCAAACCGGATTGTACCGGATAATCCTCCGCACTCTCTCCCATCACGGAAAACTCGCCCTTGTCGGAAATAATCGTCACTTTATGAGTCGCCTCATTGATTTCAAAAGTCAACGGTTGCTCCGGAAACTCCTTCAATATATCCAACAATAATTTAGCAGGAATGGTAATACTACCGGGAGTCTCCAATTGTTCCAACTCTACACGGGCTTCCATGGTAGTTTCTTTATCGGATGCGGTAACATACAACCTATTGTCTTTAGCCACCAATAAAATATTATCCAGAATCGGCTGAGCAGGCTTTCCGCTAATGACGCGACTCACCGCTTGCAACCGAGAAAGAAAAGTGCTACTTGATATAACAAACTTCATATTAATACGATTTTAAATTTACATTTGCATAGTATTTTCGACTTCTTCAACGGTAATCGGAGCACGACGATCTCCCATGCATTCACAACCGTTTTCCGTGATTAGGATATCGTCCTCCAAACGAATACCCCCGAAATCTTTATAAGCTTCGATCTTGTCATACACCAAATAATCTTTATGCATGCCTTGTGCTCTCCACTGATCAATCAAAGCTGGAATAAAATAACAACCCGGTTCATCCGTAATAACAAAACCCGGTTGTAACATTCTTCCCATCCGCAAAGAAGAAGCACCGAACTGGTTAATCGGACGGGTAACCTCATCGTATCCTACGTATATCTGTCCCAAATCTTCCATATCATGCACGTCCAACCCCATCATATGACCTAAACCGTGAGGCATAAACAAGGCATGCGCACCGGCAGCAACCGCCTCATTCACGTCTCCTTTCATCAATCCGAGATCCTTCAACCCCTGGGCCAACACCTTGCAGGCCTCCAGGTGTACATATTGATAAGTCACTCCCGGACGGGCAATTTCCATGGCCTTATTATTACAAGCCAGTACTATATTATAAATCTCTTTTTGCCTCTGGTTAAATTTTCCTCCGACAGGTACGGTACGCGTAAAATCCGAACAATAATTCATAACCGATTCGGCCCCGGCATCCGTCAGCATCATGCGTCCTTCCGTCAATATCTTACTGTGGTCATGATTATGCAAGGTCTCTCCATTTTGAGATAAAATAACCGGGAAAGAGACCATATTACCGTAAGAAGCGGCAATACCTTCGATCAATCCGGCAATATACTGTTCTTTCACTCCCGGCTGAGCGTGTTTCATCGCTGTCACATGCATTTCGTATCCGATGTTACAAGCCCGGTTAATTTCATCAATCTCACACGGTTCTTTCACGGAACGCAAGGAGATAACAGCCTTAACCAACTCTAACGAAGCATAACTCTTCACCAAAGAGTGATGAATGCCCAGCAAATCCTCCAAAATAATCCTATTTCGATACCGATAAGGAGGTAAGAAATGAATTTTGCGTCCGGCAGCTATCGCCTCCTTCAAACAATCAGCTAATTTGGTAAAAGGTGCCGTATCAGCGACTCCGACGCCAGCAGCCATATCTTTCACGGTCGGTTGGGGGCCCATCCAGATAATATCGTCCATATCCACATCGTTCCCGAAAATATACTCTTTACCGGAATCTACATCCAGCACCCCGGCAAAACCGGGCAAATTCAACCCGAAAAAATAAAGAAACGAGCTATCCTGTCTGAACTTATAGGTGTTATCCGTATAATTCGCAGGGGCTTCTCCATTACCGAGAATAAGTATCAAACCGCTACTCATTTTCTCAATAAGTCGCTTTCTTCTACTAACATACACGCTTTTATCAAACATATCTTATTGTTATTTTAATGAATAATTTTCAACGTCAGAAATGAGACGACAAGGTACTGATTTTTTTTAATAGATGAAAAAATTTATTTCCAAAATCACAAATTCCTCTCTTTTTAAACACAACCATTCCGGGATCAGGGAATTGAGTTCTTCTTTAACTCTCCAAGTCCCCCGATCCCGGAATTTATTTATTTTCTTCATTTTTTCCGCTGAAAAAGAAATGCCCCGAAAGGAAGACATATTCCGGCAATGACTACCTGATAAGCGCCATACAAAACCCGTACTTCCTCCGCCATCATCTCCCCGGTCAATGTCGTCGCAGCTCCCTCCTTATCCAAATAAATAACGATAATGCGCCATAACACCACAAAAGCCGCGGCCAAACTGAAACCCGAACCGATGTATACCCAACCCACACCCATATCTTCTCTCAATTTTCCCCTCAGCCCCAATAAAAAAGCGACGGCAAACATAATGAACGTGAACCAACCCGCCGACTGATATCCCATAATCGAACCATAAAGGTTTACTTCGTACCAAGGTAAAAAAGTAGCTATCATTCCGATGATCGCCATAATAAAAACAACTAATTTCTGTCTACTCATGATCTCTTATTTTTTATTTCATTTTTTAAGATTTACGTATTTATCAAGTAAAGAGTTACAGAAGGAAACCATTGATTTTTTGCAGTTTATTTAAAACGATTCTAAACATTGTTTTTTAAGAATAATCAACATCAAATTGTTTGAAAATCGCAATAACAATCAGTAATTTCGCACCTTGTATTTTTAGCAGACAAAAAGTTCTAAAAATATGTGTGGAAAACAAATTAAGATTAAACATAATATCTAATTAATTAAATTTTATCACGATGAAACCAACTCATATCGAGCACATTGGCATTGCCGTTGCCAGTTTGGATGAAGCCATTCCATTTTATGAAAAAGTATTGGGATTAGAATGCTATGCAATTGAAGAAGTAAAAGATCAAAAAGTAAAAACGGCCTTCTTCAAAGTGGGACAGACAAAAATTGAATTACTGGAGTCGACTGATCCGGAAGGCCCTATCGGTAAATTCGTGGAAAAAAACGGAGGCGGTATGCACCACATAGCTTTCGCCGTTGAAGATGTTCAAACCGCATTGAACGATGCACAAGCTGCAGGTTGTCAGCTAATCGACAAAGCACCCCGCGGAGGTGCAGAAGGACTAAGAATCGGATTCCTTCACCCGAAATCAACGTTCAGAGTATTGACGGAACTTTGCGGGACAAAATAATTTTTTCAGATAATCAGCCTATATAAATTTTGATACTATGACCAATCAAGATAAAGTCAAAGAGTTAATCGAATTACGAGCCCAGGCGAGACTTGGCGGAGGGGAAAAGCGAATAGAATCCCAGCACAAGAAAGGGAAATATACCGCTCGAGAAAGAATCGCCATGTTGCTGGATGAAAACAGTTTCGAAGAGTTCGATATGTTCATAACACACCGTTGCTACAATTTCGGCATGGAAAAAACCAAGTTTTTGGGAGACGGCGTGGTGACCGGTCAGGGAACAATTGACGGACGTCTCGTATTTGTTTTCGCTCAAGACTTCACGGTTTTCGGTGGAGCACTTTCCGAAACGTTAGCTCAAAAAATTTGCAAGGTGATGGATAAAGCTATGACCGTGGGAGCTCCTATCATCGGATTGAACGACTCAGGCGGTGCCCGTATTCAAGAAGGTGTTAACTCTTTAGCCGGATACGCCGAAATTTTCGAACGGAACATTCTGGCTTCGGGAGTAATTCCGCAAATCTCCGCCATATTCGGTCCTTGTGCCGGAGGAGCCGTGTATTCTCCCGCGTTGACGGACTTCATTCTGATGACCGATCAATCGTCTTATATGTTCGTAACCGGTCCGAAGGTTGTAAAAACCGTAACAGGAGAAGACATCACGACCGAAGAATTAGGAGGTGCGGAAGTTCATTCAACGAAATCCGGCGTTTCTCATTTCCTGGCAGAAAACGAGGAAGAGGGAATCGCTATTATCCGCGATTTGCTCTCTTACCTACCGTCTAACAACTTGGAAGAAACCCCGATCGCTCCATGCAATGATCCGATCGATCGTTTGGAAGACCAGTTAAACGAGTTGATTCCCGATAATCCGAATTTACCGTACAACATGATGGATGTTATTAAAGCCATCGTGGACAACGGAAAATTCCTGGAAGTTCACAAACGTTATGCACGGAATATCATTGTCGGATTCTGCCGCATGGGAGGACGTTCCGTCGGTGTGATCGCTAACCAGCCGAATTTCTACGCCGGAGTACTTGACATCGAAGCCTCCCGCAAAGCAGCCCGCTTCGTGCGTTTCTGCGACTGTTTCAACATTCCCGTGTTAACCTTGGTTGACGTACCGGGATTTTTACCGGGACGCATGCAAGAATACGGCGGCATCATCACCCACGGGGCAAAACTCATGTTTGCTTACGGAGAGGCAACCGTACCGAAAGTAACCATTACTTTACGGAAATCCTACGGTGGTGCTCACGACGTGATGTCGTGCAAACAATTGCGCGGGGATTTCAACTACGCCTGGCCGACAGCACAAATCGCCGTTATGGGAGCCAAGGGTGCCATTGAAGTATTGTATGGCAAGGAGTTAGCCGCCATCTCCGATCCGGAGGAAAAAGCTAAGTTCGTTGCCACAAAAGAAGAGGAATACAACACGGCTTTCGCAAACCCGTACAAAGCCGCTTCATACGGATACATCGATGATGTCATCGACCCGCGTAATACGCGTTTCCGCGTTATCCGCGCTTTCCAGTCTTTACAGACCAAGCGCATCGTTAACCCGATGAAGAAACATTCAAATATACCGTTGTAAGCCATATGATCACATTAGCAATAAACTGGGGTTATGCTCTCCTCATTACAGGTGTAGGAATGCTGACAGTGTTTCTATTATTGGTTCTTTTGATCTGGATCATTAATTTACAGACCAAGATCGCAAATCAAGTGAAAGATCATGCCACCAAAGCGGTTATAGAACCGGAAAAAACAGTTGTGACGACGGATACCCATCCGACCCCACACGAACAAGCTGCCGTTGCCATGGCTATGCATCTATATTTTAACTCCCATGACGAAGAGCCTCATGTAATCACGATCGAAGAGGTCGAAAAACGTTATTCTCCGTGGAGCTCTAAAATTTATGGCATGAGAAATCTTAATAAGTAAAATAAACAGATTATGAATAAATTCAAAATCACCATAGACGAAAACAACTTCGACGTAACTGTCAATATAACGGACCATAACAAGGCCACGGTCGAGGTGAACGGGATATCTTATGACGTAACTTACGAAAGTAGGAATACGGTCGCTCCTACCGCCGTACCCCGCAAGCCCGCAGCAATACCGACATCGACCACGTACAAGAGTCCGGCGCAAAATACGGCGTCCAACAAAACCAACACGATTAAAGCACCGCTTCCCGGTACGATATCCGCAATCAGTGTCAAAGTCGGCAGTCAGGTGAAACGCGGAGATTGCCTGCTTGTGATGGAAGCCATGAAAATGGAAAATAACATCGTGGCAAGTAGCGACGGCCAAGTGAAAACAATTCATGTTACCGTAGGTCAGAGTGTTTCACAGGACGACCCACTTGTTGAATTGGCTTAATTACCGTAAAACATTTGAAAATGAAACAAGTAAAAAAATACCTGTTAAAGATAGCCTTATTACTCGGAATATTTATCATGCCCTTTGCTGCCGGAGCAGAAGAGATCGATATGGGAGAAAAAGTGACCAAATTCCTGAATGACACAGGATTTGCACATCTCTATTCCGGGAACTGGTTATGTCTGGTCATGATAGTCGTAGCTTGCGTACTATTTTATTTAGCCATTGTTAAAAAATTCGAGCCCTTGTTATTGTTACCCATCGCTTTCGGGATGTTGCTGACGAACTTGCCCGGGGCAGGATTGTACCATCCGGAACTCTTTGAAGGAGGACACGTACATTGGGGCAATTTTGCAAACTATAATAACGTCGGTTTGCTGGATTATATTTATTTAGGAGTAAAATTAGGGATTTATCCCTGTATCATTTTTATCGGTGTCGGGGCAATGACGGATTTCGGTCCGCTATTGGCTAATCCTAAAAGTTTTCTGTTAGGTGCGGCAGCTCAACTCGGAATCTTCGCAACATTCTTGGGAGCCCTTGCACTCGGATTCACCTACGCGGAAGCAGGCTCAATAGGTATTATCGGGGGAGCCGATGGCCCTACAGCCATTTACCTGACGTCTAAGCTGGCTCCGGGGTTACTTGGTCCTATCGCGGTAGCGGCTTATTCCTACATGGCATTGGTTCCCGTGATCCAACCGCCGATCATGAAAGCGCTGACAACCCAGAAAGAACGGGAAATTGTGATGCAACAATTGCGTAAAGTTTCCAAAAAAGAGAAAATCGTATTCCCGATCGTCGTAACCATCTTCGTATCGTTACTCTTACCCTCTGCAGCTCCTCTAATCGGATGTCTGATGCTGGGCAACCTGATGCGCGAATGCGGTGTGGTCGAACGCTTGAGCAAAACGGTTCAAAACGAGTTGATGAATATCTGTACGATATTTTTAGGGATTTCCGTCGGAGCGACCACGACAGCCGCCGCTTTCCTGAATTTCCAGACACTGGCTATTCTGGTTATCGGTATTCTGGCTTTCAGTATCGGTAGTGCCGGTGGAGTTTTACTGGCAAAATTCATGAACTTGTTTACCAAAAACAAGATCAATCCGTTGATCGGTTCCGCCGGAGTTTCCGCCGTTCCGATGGCTGCCCGCGTATCACAAAACGTAGGCCAAGAAGCCAACCCGGGCAACTTCCTGCTGATGCATGCCATGGGACCCAACGTAGCCGGAGTTATCGGTTCTGCCGTAGCCGCCGGTATATTATTGTCTTTCTTGGGATAATTCGATATCCGAGACTACCTCAAATCTGTTTTTGAGGTAGTCTTTTTATATTCCGTTCGTTCGGATCATTTTCCTTTAACCATTTAATTCAATTTCTATTCATGGGACTTAGAGGTTTCGGTAGTGATAACTTCTCCGGAGTATTACCGGAAGTTTTCAAAGCACTGGAAGAATCGGCTTTCGGGCATCAACACTCCTACGGGGAAGACAAATACACGGAAAAAGCCGTTGAAGATTTCAAACAACTGTTCGGAGACGATATAGACGTCTATTTCGTTTACAACGGAACGGGAGCCAATATTTTGAGCCTCTCGGCATTCACGCATTCGTACAATGCCATCATTTGTGCAGAAACAGCCCATATCAACGTGGACGAATGCGGGGCTATCGAGAAACAGACCGGAAGTAAGCTGTTGACCGTTCCGACGTATGACGGGAAACTCACCCTGGGACTGATTCATAACCATATGCATGGATTCGACGATCAACACCACTCCCAACCGAAAATAATCTCTTTAACCCAATGCACGGAACTCGGAACCGTCTACACGCGTGAAGAGTTGAAAGAAATTTGCGATTTCGCCCATGCCCGCGATATGTATGTCCACATGGACGGAGCCCGATTAGCCAATGCCGTTGCTTATCTGGGATGTACCGCAGCCAGTATAACCAAAGAAGCGGGTATCGACGTGCTAAGTTTCGGTGGAACCAAAAACGGTATGATGTTCGGGGAAGCCGTCATTTTTTTCAATACACGAATGTCGAAAGAGGTTAAGTATATCCGGAAGCAACTGATGCAATTACACTCTAAATCCCGTTTTATTGCCGCCCAGTTCTCCGCCATGTTAAAAGATAATTTATGGTTAAAATCGGCGGCTCATGCCAATGCCATGGCACAAAAACTGGCCAATGCCGCAGAACAGATACCCTCCGTAAACATCACGCAAAAAGTGGAAGCGAATGAAATCTTCGCCATTATTCCGAGAGAAAAAATCTCCAAACTTCAAAATGAATGCTTTTTTTACGTATGGGATGAAGACGCCGCCGAAGTGAGATGGGTTTGTTCATTCGACACCACGGAAAACGATGTCATCGAATTCGCAAATCTTCTGCGTCAAGAGTTGTGCTAAAGGATGGATAGAGCGATCATCACGACGGAAGACGGCAGCAATACCCTGTATATACCCGATTTGAATGAGCCCTATCATTCTATTCACGGTGCGATACAGGAATCGATTCACGTATTCATTAAAGCCGGAATAGTCTATTACGGTCAAAAGAATATCCGTATCCTGGAAGCCGGATTCGGAACCGGGTTAAACGCTTTTTTGACACTTATGGAGGCTCGTGAAAATCAAAGGAACGTGATATTCCATACCTTTGAAAAATATCCGCTGACCCTTCAAGAAGTGGAACAGCTCAATTATCCGGATCATTTCGCTCCGGAAAACGCATCTTTATTCGCACGATTACATAATGCCCCCTGGAACGAGAATGTTGTCATAACGCCCTATTTCACGCTCCACAAACACAAGGCAGATTTTGAAGAAGTCAACTTCCACGAATATTTCGACATCGTCTTCTTTGACGCCTTTGCCCCCGACGTACAACCCCGTCTGTGGACGGAAGATATGTTCGCCAAGTTTTACAAAGCATTAAAACCGGAAGGAATTCTTACAACCTATTGTGTGAAAGGAACCGTGAAAAGAGCTCTCCGCAACATCGGATTTAACCTGAAACGCCTTCCCGGTCCCCCGGGAAAACGGGAGATGCTGAGAGGGGAGAAGATTTAGGTGATTGAGTGATTAGGTGATTATATGATTAGGTGATTATATGATTATAAAAACTGAAAATAATTTCAACTATGTCTGCACTAAAACAACTTCTTGACGAGAAATACATTGAGTATTGCAGATCCGATTTTTTTATCGAAACGGATCCCATCCAAATCCCTAAACTTTTTGAGGAGAAGGAAGACATTGAAATTGCCGGATTCATGGCAGCCACATTAGCCTGGGGCCAACGACCGACTATTATAAAAAAATGCAAAGAGTTGATGAAACGAGTGGATTACGCTCCCTATGACTTTGTCCTTCATGCAACGGATGCCGATTACTCCTGTTTGTCGGGCTTTAAGCACCGCACTTTCAATGATTACGATTGTATCTACTTTTTCAAATCACTTTCCCGCATTTATAAAGATTACGGTGGATTAGAAGGTCTGTTTTCCCGAGCTTACCGACAACATCTGGATATGTTCGACGTATTGGCGGAATGGCACACGATATTTACGTCTTCTCCGGCGAATACCAGAGTTCTGCGTCATATTGCCAATGTAGAGAAGGGATCTGCAGCCAAGCGGATTAACATGTTCCTGCGCTGGATGGTCCGTCGGGATGAAATTGACTTCGGACTATGGAAAGAAATCCCTACTTCTGCCCTTCTTATTCCGTTGGACTTGCATACCGGAAATGTCAGCAGACAATTAGGACTTTTAACTCGATCGCAAAACGATCGACAAGCGGTTCTTGAATTAACTTGCCGTCTTCGGGAGTTCGACCCCATCGATCCGATCCGTTATGATTTTGCCCTTTTCGGTTTGGGAGCATTCGCAAAATAATCTCTACGATTGTTTCTCAAAATCATCCAAAGCAGTAGATTCTTCCCTTAATTCATCCATATAATCAGACATATTATCCTTCGCATCTTCATCATTGTTCTCTAAAATCGATTCCAGAATTTCATTGTATTCGGCATTCAGGACATCATCGTTTTTTGAATAACGATTGTCTCGTTCCTCTTCGGGCAATGAATATTTTTTCTCATCTCTTTTCATTATTCTCTCATTCAAATTTATACCTTATCGAACGTAGAATGAAATAAAAGGTTTAAAATTTTCCATCGAAACATAACAAGCGGTCGATAGGACCGCTTGTTTCAACAATATTCGATATAAATCTACAAATTAAACGTGTCCCTGAGCACACATGGCTTCTGCCACTTTAATAAAACCTCCGATATTGGCTCCTTTCACGTAATTCACCTTATCCCCTTCCTTGCCGTATCTAACACAAGTATCGTGAATATCTTTCATAATCCGCGATAACTTAGCATCTACCTCCTCTGCCGTCCAACTGTAATGCATGGCATTCTGACTCATTTCCAAACAGGATGTAGCAACACCTCCCGCATTGGCAGCCTTACCGGGAACAAAAGTAATGTGCTCATTAGCGTAATGTATGGCCTCCGGAGTACATCCCATATTAGAGGTTTCAACGATCAGCTTACAACCGTTAGCAACCAACTGTCTGGCATCCTCTCCATTAAGCTCATTCTGGATCGCACAAGGAAAAGCGATATCACACTTTACCTCCCAAGGTTTTTTACCGACTTTGAACCGAGCTCCAAATTTTTTCGCATACGGCTCTACGACATCGTTATTACTTGCGCGCAGTTCAAGCAAATAGTTAATTTTCTCCTGATCCAATCCCTTTTCATCGTAGATATATCCGTCAGGGCCCGAGACCGTAATAACCTTAGCTCCCAACTGAACCAATTTCTGAGCTGCCCCCCAGGCAACATTACCGAACCCGGAAAGAGCAACAACCTTACCGGCAATCTTCTCTCCCTGGGAAGCCAACACATGTTGCGCGAGATAAACCGTACCGTATCCCGTAGACTCCGGACGTACCCGAGAGCCACCGAACTCGAAAGGTTTCCCGGTCAAAACTCCGGTAAATTCGTTACGGATTCTCTTGTATTGCCCGAACATATACCCGACTTCACGTCCGCCTACACCAAGATCCCCTGCCGGAACATCCGTATCAGGGCCGATGTATTTACAGAGTTCTGTCATAAAACTTTGACAAAACCGCATCACTTCGTTATCAGATTTTCCTTTCGGGTTAAAGTCCGATCCCCCCTTACCTCCCCCCATGGGAAGAGTTGTCAAAGAGTTTTTAAAAGTCTGCTCGAACCCCAGAAATTTTAACGTACCGAGCGTTACTGCCGGATGAAAACGAATCCCCCCTTTATACGGTCCGATTGCACTATTGAATTGAACCCGATAGCCCCGGTTGATTTGCACCTCTCCTTTATCGTCGATCCAGGGCACCCGGAACATGATCACTCTTTCGGGTTCTACCATTTTCTCCAGTATTTTATTAGCCTTGTATTTAGGGTTAGCCTGATAGGTATCCCATACGGTTTCAATAACCTCTTCTACCGCTTGATGGAATTCGGGTTCTCCCGGAGTCCTTGCCTTTAAGGCGTCCATGAATTCTTGCATTTCTGTTTTCATTTTCATTCCGATTAATCAATTAAAAGATGATCCTTCTTTTAATACGTTATTAAATTTTGACTAAATATAGACTCTTATTAGCGCTCTCCCAACTATTCTTCTATGGCTTTTTCTCATACGGTATAACGTTTCATTATATTTATATACAACACCTTATAACTTTCCGGCTCTCAACAAGAAGATTCTTAAAAACAAATAACCGGTTCCCTTTTCTGGCAACCGGTTATCCGTTTTTAAAATCCTAACTCTACTCCTCCCCGACATATACCCATTTCACGGCATCGGCATACACGAGATCCACATTGCATTTATCATTCATCACCAGTCTTACCTCTCCTTTATCGAAGAAGAATGTACCCACGGAAACCCATGGAGAACTCATCTCTCTCTGTGTATTAAATTCTATCTCCTCTTTCTTATCCCCGAAATACAATGTATAATATTGTGTTATTCCATTAGCACTCATTATATTATTCCCTCCGCTTACATTATAAATAAACAGTTCATATTTTCCCCGTTTAGGAAGATCCGCCTTCCATTCGGCCATGGCCTTTCCATTTCCGGCCTTTTTATAATAAGCACTCGCGATATATTTCCCGTAAAATCCCATCCCTATAATATAAGTCCAACGATGACCGCCTTTCAACCCCTCGTAACCGGTATCTCTCTTATCTCTTTTCTCCGCCATCCGTTTTCCGTCCGAATCAAATAAAGAAAAGCAGTCGTCTTCATTATCTACGATAATGACATTCGGATCGGGCAGGAAAAGATCCGGACTGATCGGAAATAGTCCCCGCGTAGAATCACGAATTACCTCCAATTCGTCCGGCAATATAGTCGTGACCGCTGTCGGTTGATTCAATACTATACTCGGAGTTATCGAAACTATTCCAGGTACATCGTCACACGGTATATGTACCTCCAAAGCCTCTCCCGCCGGCAAAACGAATCTTTTCTCCCAATACCCGCGAGCATCTTTGAGCCAATTCGCACTCACCGTAGCCGAGATTAAAATATCGGACTTTCCAGGATTATTCAACTTAAAATGAACCGCATAACCTTCGTACTCCCCTTGTTCCACTTTATACCCTCTGAGATCTTTAGTTTCCAGATAAGAACATCCTTTATTCCTGTACCATTCATCAAATACCTCGCCCAACTTATAATCGAATCGCTCTTCAAATTCTTTCATAAACCGTTCGAAGGTAACTTGTCGATAACGATATTTAGTCATAAATTCTTCCATAAAAGCCTGCAATGAACGCTCAGGAATATCCACCATAATCAGTTCATACAAGTAATTGCATTTCTTCAGCAACAATAGTTTAAACATATCCGAAGAGAGGGACGGATCTGTAGCGGCATCCTCCAAACTATGTCCAGAAAGATAATCGAGTACGCGCATCTCGTTTTGTGGCGATTGGTTAGCGGCTGTCGCCGTCTTGTAAGCCGGAGATAACAGTATCTGCAACTCATCGAATATTTGTCCGGCAATAGGAATCTCCTTAGAAAGAACGACACACCCGTTATCTTGAAATAAAGAGGAAAGTATATGCTTATTTCCAGCTCCCACCCCTGTCGTTACGGGCGCTCCGCTATAATCCTGTTTTCCTCTTAGCAAATCGAAATCGACCTTCACAAATCCAGAAACGGGAAATACAAACACACTTTGTACACAATCGATAAAACTACGCATCGTCCATCCTTCATCATAAGGATCTTGTCCTGCACTATTCAAATGCTTTTTTACTCTTTTTCTTCTTTCATAGTCTTTCGCCACTTGATTTCCGATTTCAGGTATAGTTACCCCGCGCTCAGGAACGAATACCATGGCCGGCTGCACGTAATTACTCTTTCTACTCCATCCCCGTATGTAAGTAGCGAACGCCACGGGAGTTTCCAAAAGAGAGAGCCTATTATAAAGATAAGGATGCCCCCATTTCGTTGCCATCAATTCATTTATTTGCTTGACCAAAGAGGGAAGCGAATCCTTAATGCTGACAAAAGGAGCTCTAAAATAGTTTTCCCCGCGATAAAAATAGAGATCTAAGCGTGTGGAATCCACAGTCAACGATTTGTGGGTATAATCTCCCATACATAAGCTGATTCCTGTCAATTTATCGGGATTCTCGAAACGGATAGTATCTCCGGATACTTTTCGATTTCCTTGCGAAATCACGGTACGTTTATCTCTATGAATTACATTTAAAACATAATTCGTATAATTTTTCCCCGTAGCATAAGGATGCGCCCAATTAACAGGCGGTTCTGTTACCGGATACCACAACACTTCAGGCTCCAGCAACGTATAATCCTCCTCTAAAAAAGCATATCGTTTACCGAAGCAAAAAATATTCGTAACCCAACGGTTATCGTAATATTCCTCATCGGAAATATCCAGATAACACACCCGGGCATCTATCTTTCCCGCATAATCCACTTGGAGAGAAAACTTTTCTTCCGGTGCCAAGTTTTTTTCCAAAATAACGACTTGTCCATCCCGACGATAAGAAATAGCTTCACCGCTCTCTCCGCGAATTTCTTTGACGCGTAAGGCCGGGTTTAAGAATAAAACGATCTCCGATACCGGATGATTCTCCTTATTCTGGACAGTTAATTTACTTTTCACCGACATAGTAGTACCCGATTGCTCGAAAGTAAGCTCCGCATCGGACAAATAGAGCCGGTCTTGTGTGCTATACTTTTCAAAAGTTTCCACCATATGCTTCCTAAAACGCCTGTCAGCCTCTTTCGACCCGACGAAGATCCCTCCGATTAATATACCCGATAACAAGATAAACCCGCTGCATAATTTCAATTTTCCTTTTTTTCCATTGGGAACTCGAGGATACGATACAATGGCAAATCCCAGTAATCCCACACCCAAAACGGCATAGGCCAAACGTTGTAAAAGATAAGATCCTATTTCGGGATGCCCGGTCAGTTCCGAAAACATATTGGGCATTTCCCGGGCAAAAAGATCAAAAATACCATATCCGGCCGAAGGAATAAAAGCATAGACCAATCCAACCGCTACCAACAACACCAACAAAGCAAGCATGGCATTTTTTATCCATGAGTAGATCAAAATAGATACTCCCAAGACAAACAGGCAAGAAGGAATGGTTAGGGTAAACAAATAGAAGAAATAGAGCCAAACGTTTACCGGTGCCTCACTGACAAAAATATTAAGGGACAACGAAATCAGTATAGAGATGACATTCAATACTACCAATACAGAGAAAATCCCACCTGCCATTCCTATCAAGTAATCCGTATTGCTCACCGGGCGTACACGCAGAGATTCTGTCGTATCCACGTGTTTTCCACTTTTAAAGCGGTCAGCCACAATAAAGACCAACAAAAGAACCTGTAACAAATTAAACCAGTAAGCATTAAAGAAAGGCATGGAAGAAGGCAGGGCCACCATATAGTGTTCCGTTATACTCCACGAACTCTGAGTCATAATCTGTAAAACGGTTATTCCGACAAATGCCAACAAAGCGAATAAACGCAATAACCAACTTCTTTTTAACACTTTCGCTTCATAGTAAGCTACGGTCAATATAAGATTCAATTTCATAATTTCCAATTCAAATTTCAGTCATATTACCTATCTTTTTCCAACGCAAGACATCGGATAGTATTCATACCAACATATCCATCCCGGCTTTATTCCATCCTTCCAATTATCTTAACTCTCTTTTCAACCTGTAAAAGAATAACGGACACACCCTCCCCGAAAGAATCTGCATCATTAATCGGATACGTTCGAAAAGAATCCGACACGTTTACGTTCCCTCTTACCCTAAAATAATTCCACACGATAAAATACAAGAAAAGGCTGCACAATGCATTAGAAAACAGAATACTTACAGATAACCCAATCCTATCATGCCCGGACTCCTGAAATAAAAACGGAATACAAAAAATTCCTATCAACCAAAATGAGACAAACACCCGAGGCAACCAACGATTCCTTAAAGCATTGATTTTATGCCGGATGAATGTAGAGATGAGATGTAATTTCATGATTTTATTTTTAGTTACACATTTTTCAAATATAAAGTATCTTCATTTAAAATCCAAACTAAAAATCATAGTTAATTTTGCTTAACTACCCTACTTATTCTGAATCACCCCATCTCTTTATTGTTAACTCACTATATAACACATTTTTACATACTAAATTCACTTAAAAACAAAAAATAAATTTTCTGTAAATATTTTATTTTTATTATAAATATGCACGAAATCCCCATTTTTAATTGATCCCCAACAAATTCGCTTCATCGTATCGTAATAATCCATTCGCAATAACCGATACGTATTCACTCATTTGTTTTCTATTCGAAATTATATACAAAAGGCAGACCCTCTCCCCTACAAAACGTTTTTCCCCTTTGGTTTTTTTTGTAAGGGCAAGGCCTGCCTCAGTATACACACTACACAATATTCTTTAGCGCTTCGTTTCTAAACAACAAACAAGTCGATTATAAAAATGAATCAGCGGCTCTTCAAGCAACTCTTCTTCTACAAGGGTAATGATTAAATAATGTCCCTGTGCAGCTAAAAAATCCTTTACTTTTATCTCACGAGTAACATAACCATTACAGATAATCAAAAGTGTTCCTTCCTCTGAAACAGTCAACTCAAAATACCCGCTCAAATCCGTGATCGTACTGTTCGTCGTTCCTTTCTCGACGATCTGAACACCTAAAATGACATTCATTTCCGGATCACAAACTTCGCCTTTTACTTTTACCTGGCGATTCTGAGCTATCACTACAGAAGTGAAACCCATAAAAAACATGACGGCTAACGATAGGCCTTTAAAAAGTATCTTTTGTTTCATAACAATTCATTTATTGTTAAACAATTCAGCCTCTTTTTCTCAAATAATTAATAAAGATACCGCAAGCGATTAACAATAACGGGAACACCCCCAGGAGAAAGAACTTCACCCAAAAGATGTCCGTGATAGGAAAAACAACCGTTGTATCTTTCGGATCCGCACGAACGATCTCTACCGGGAATTCACCATTTGTCAACCAACGGAAACTCTCCGTAATCAACGAGTAGTTCGAGGCATTGATTCCCTTGCGCGTCATCATCAACTCCGCGTTACTGGCGCAATCCGCATCCCCGAGAATTATTACCCGTTGCTCCTTGCCTTTCGTCTTCCGGCTTAAACCCAAAGCCGTGACATGAGATCCCTCGGACTCACCGGCAGAAGGATTCAACACCACTTGATCGTTTATCAAATCACTCGTTTCCAGCTCATTCCAACTACCTTTTTCGATTGTTCGTAAAATGGGAAAAAAGGCATAACCCGCGGTATCGTCATACTCGAGCCCCACAGCTCCAGGCATTGTCACTCGTTCTCCTTTCTTTAACATTCGGGCATATTCACGAGAAATATGAGCTGCCTCTTCCGTCACCTGACATTGTAACAAATCGGCACTAAAATCTGATGTCGGTTGCACCAATACACCGGGCACCGAGCTTACGCCAAACAACGAAAGCAAGGGACGGGCCAAATCCACACGATCCGGTTCTACCGCGATTAAAAGGTTACCTCCTCTTTCGATGTAACGGCGAACCTTGGACAACTCGTCCGGGGTAAAAGGACTTTTCATATCGGCAATTACAAGAATATCGTACTCGATAGGAATATCTTCTCCCTCTTTCATCTGGTAAACATAAACGTCAAAACCCTGATTTACTAACGCGTAACGAAATGTCAGGTTACTGGCAAAAGAGTAATAATCAGGATCACCGAAACCGCTTGTGCTACGCTCTCCGTGACCTGTCAAACAAGCCACTTTAGGCGCATCAACGGCCAAACGTTTCAACGCTGCCGCCACCTCTGTCTCCGTCGGGAATTGTAACTGGTCGTTGTACATGCGCAGGAACGCTTTCCGTCCGTTTGCTGCCTCCAGCAAACGAACAAAACGATAGCCCTCCGGACGCAAATCGATCTGTTTATTTATCTCTTCGGAAGAGATAAAACCTTTTAACGAAACCTTCGCCATCTTCGCATACTCCTCAGCTACACCGCGTTCGTCCAAACCGGCGAATCGCTTACCATGAAGGGGGGCTGTCTGCAAATAGTAACGTACATAAGACATCTCTATATCCGGTTTGAAACGAACGTAAGGTTTAAAACGGTCCATGTCTCCTTTCTCCGCTCTCGGTAAACCGTAAATGTAATTTGTTCCCAAAAGGTTTACATAAGTCGTAATTTTGATTTCGCCGTCGATCTGCTCCAGAATTTTCTGGGTGGATTCCGTCACCGTCTCCGTCTGGCAAGCCGTCATATCCTTATACAATTGCAGTGTCGGGCGCGAAGTCAAATACCCCAAACCGACAACCACCGCAATCACCGCCACGTATCTCCCGACAGACACGACCAAACTTCGTTTGGCCCGATGAGATTCGACCTTCATGATGGACAAAGCCAAGAAGAAAAGGATGACCAAAAGAAAATAGAACAGGTCCTCACTACAGATCAAACCGTTAACAAAAACCATAGCCCGCCCCTTAATCGACAGCCAGTAGGTAATCTCTCTAACGAAACCGATATCCTGACCGACACTACCGATAAAATTCAAAACGATCAGTACCGCTAAAGTCCCCATCGCCGCTACAATCTGATAAGAAGTCAAACTCGACATGTAAAGACCGATTGCCGCGTAAGCGCAGATCAACAAATACAAACCCAACAAACCCGAAAACGCCATCGAGAGATCGAAATGAGGAATCGTCAGGCAGGAAAACAGGATGTAAACGAACAAAACACCTACCAGAAGTAAACCGTAAAACATCATCGAAAGAAACTTACCCGTGATAATCTGGGTTGCCGTTACCGGTGATGAGTATAACAATTTTATGGAACCGCTGCTGTACTCCCGGCTCATCAGGCTCATCGTCAACAAGGGTATGTAAAGGTACAAATATTGTTGCACCACGATAAAAAGACCGCTTAAGGAGACCAGGATTACACCCGTCAAACTACCCTCGCCGGGAGCATCATTCAAAAACTGTGACGTCACGCAAGATTTGAAAAGGTCCATATAGGTAAGACCCGTCTGGATTGTGAAGATCACCAGAATAAACCAAGCCACGGGCGAGTAAAAAAGAGCACCTAACTCATTTCCAGCTATTTTTAATACTTTTCTCATATTCTATATTATTTAACCCAACCTTCTTTTCATCCAAACACCCACTCCTCCCAAAACGAACAAGGCAGGGAATATCCATGTCAATAATAAACTCGTCAGCGGCATTCCTTCGCGTGTCAATTCGAGAACCGTGTCTTTAAACGCCGGACGAGTGATCGATAACGGAAACTCACCGTAACTCAACCACCGGAACATACCCGTAATCAAGGAGAAATTAGATGTCTGAACACCGATGCGATTCATCAATAACTCCGAGTTACTGATGCAATCGGCATCACCCAACACCACGATCCGTTGTTCTCGATCGCCGACCTGTCGCGTTAAAGCGAGCATCGTCGGGTAAGCACCCTGGACCTCGCCAACCCGGGGGTTAAAGACCGCCTTATCGCCACCTTCGAGCTCGTTCCAACTCCCCTCCCCGGAGGTCGTCAAAACAGGTACTACCCGGAAACCGCGTGTTGTGTCAAAAGAGAGTGCTGAAGTACCGGGCATCACGATACCGTAACGGTTTAACAAATTTTTATAAGAGGTCATCACGTTCACGCCCTCTTCATTGAATCGACAAATCAGCAGATTGTCATTATAAACTCCCGTCGGTTGGACAAGCTCTCCGGGTATGAATTCTACCCCCAGCATACGCGTGATCGGGTTCATGATCGACTGCTTGCCAGGTTCTCCTGCTATGACCAAATTACCCCCGCGATCGATATAGCGATTCAATTTATCGATATCATCACTCGAGAAAGCCGTATATGGATCGGGAATAACCAAAACGTCCACCTCCGGCGGCACCTCTCCGACTTTTGATAAATCAAGCACTTCCGTATCAAAACCCTTATTGATCAACGAGTGACGGAAAGTAGGGCTCTGCGCAAAGGTATAATAATCCCGGTCTCCGGCTTTGCGTATATCACGCTCACCATGCCCCACGACGAAAGCCACCACCGGGACATCTGTCACCAGTCGTTTCATTGCCGTCGAAATCTCCGCCTCATTAGGAAAAACGTAACCGTCATCATAAACACGCAAGAAAGTCTTCCGACCGTTGTCTCGCTCGATCACGCGAACGAAACGATAATTCTCTCCCGATAGATCGATCTGGCGCGAAAGTTCTTCAGGCGTTAAGAACATTTTCATATTCAAGTCATTCGCCACCGCCACCTTCTCCGCTTTCTGACGCTCCGTCAATCCAGAGAAACGCTCGATCAGGTAATTATTCGAGTCCTTCACGTCCTTATAATAATAAACGTATTTCATCTTCATCCTGGGCTTGAAACGAGTGTACTCTTTAAAACGATCTTTATCTCCGTTCACTCCCGAGGGGATACCGTAATGGTAATGACTCTCCAGGAGATTAACGTAAGTAGTGACCGTCAAACCTCCGTCCATCTTCTCCATCACCTCCTGACTTGCCTGGGCCAGCGTGTTTAACTTGGTCGCCGAAGCGTCATAATAAAACTTGAAGACGGGACGGGAACTCAGGTAGCCCAAGAATAAAGCCAGAAAAGTCACGACGAAGTATCTGGTCACGATCAAACCTTTATTACGTTTCTTACCCGAGAGAATCTTAATCACGGACAAAGAAAGGAATAAACCGATAACGATCAGAAAATACAAGACGTCCTCGCTCGTGATTAGCCCCTCGATCATCTGCGAGGAACGCCCCTGGATGGACAACCAGTAAGTGATATCCCGAACAAGGGGGATATCCTGCCCCAATCGGCCGACGTAATTTAAAAAAGCCAAGACCGCAAGTGTTGAAACTGCCGCCACCACCTGATAAGAGGTGAGACAGGACATGAAAAGACCGATCGCCGCGTAAGCACAAACAACAAGGTAAAGCCCTAAAACACCACTCAAAGCCAACGTGTAGTCAAAATTAGGAACATGAAAACCCGTTAAGAACACAAACACCAGCAAAATTCCTCCAAGAATCAAATTATAAAGCATCATCGACAAGTATTTACCCAAAACGATTTGAGTCGTCGAAACCGGTGACGAATATAATAATTTTATGGAACCGCTGCTGTACTCCCGACTCATCAACCCCATCGTCAATAAAGGGATGTAGAGGTAAAGGTTGCCAAGCATCGTCGGGTAAAGGCTGAAACTTCGTGTAAAAAGCTCTCGTACGATACTGTACCATAACGGACGGGAAAACTGTTGTGTCAACATGGTATCGATTAAACCCGTGTAAGACATAGCTGCCTGAACGGTGAAAATCACCAGGATCAACCATGCCACCGGGGAATAAAACAGAGTACGTAACTCTGTTATCGCTATCTTGTATATCTTTCTCATGACAAACGACTATTCATCTTTACTTTCCCGGACAGGCGGGCGAATACTTCATCCAATGAGCTACGTTCTACCGTGATCTCGCTTAACTCCCAACCGCGGGAAACACTCAACTCTACCACCTCGCGAGTCACGTCACTATCACGGGTAAACCACATACGGTAACTGTTCTGACTTACTTCTTCAACCCGATCGATCCCCGGTATTTCCCGCAACATCTCGATTGCCGGAGGGTTTTTCATTACCACGACGAAGGTGTTGGGTTGAACATAATTGTTAAACTCTTCCATCGTCCCTGAAAAGACAAGGTTACCCTTCTCTATCATCTTGATATGATCGCAGGTAGCCTGTACCTCCGACAATATGTGAGTCGACAGCAATACCGAACGATCGTAAGCGATCTCTTTAATCAGTTCTCGGATTTCAAGAATCTGATTCGGGTCCAAACCGTTGGTAGGTTCGTCGAGAACCACGAATTTCGGGTTGTGGATGATCGCCTGAGCAATACCTACGCGTTGCTGATAACCGCCCGACAGGTTCTTCAACAAACGTTTGTGGAAATGAGTGATGCCACATTTAGCCATAGCCGTGTCTACGGCTGCTTTTATCTTTCTCGGTTCAACGGAACGTAACTCCGCACAATAAGCAAGGTACTCACGAACCGTCAAATCAGTATACAATGGCGGTTTCTGCGGTAAAAAACCGATGTTCATCTTTGCCGCTATCGGATTATCCCGGAAATTGATTCCATTGATGTAAACCTCCCCCTCCGTCTGGTTCAAAACTCCGCACATGATGTTCATCGTTGTTGACTTGCCGGCACCGTTCGAACCTAACAAGCCGAGAATACCCTTCTGGTATATCTCGAAATTAATGTCCCGGATCGCCCATTGAACGCTGTAACGATGAGACAAATGCTCTACTCTTACTACTGATTCTTCCATAAATCTATTTGAATTACATTATATATTACATCGAATATTCTTCTTAGTTCGATTAACAACTATGTGAGGAGCTCTTCAAAAAGGGCCGCCACATAAGTATCAATTTAACTTCCACGGCGGCATGCCTTGAATGGCACGTAACTCGTCGACGGAGGATAGACTCCCCCACTTTTACAATTGTTTCTTTCATTATTTCTTTTGCTTACATACATACTATCGTGTATGATTACAAATTCTCAATACAAGTCATATCCCCGACACACTCTTCTGACAATTATCGGAAACTTCTTTACTCCTGCTGTCAACCGAAAAAAAATATCTTTCAAACCTGATTGTGCTGTTACTTCAGGCTATACTCTCCCCTTTCTGCCTTTTATGAAAAAGCAGGCCCAAACAAAACAAAATCATATACAGCAATAATTTACGAAATGAAAGTAGGTAAGCAGTAACTACTTACCTACTTTAAAAATTATTTTCCTTGGACAACGATATTTGAGATTATACCGAATCCGTCATAAGTTATTTGTTTTCCTTTATCCAGATTACCCGTTCCCAAATCCTTTTGCGGAACTAAATAAACCTTTCCGGCCTCTCCGGCTTGCGTAGCGATCAACACGGCTTTCGCGTTCAAGGGAACCAAAGAGGAAACATCTCCGTCAAAATCAGACGGACTCATCGTGTAACGTCCTTGCTGATAGAATTGGACGATAGTGATCTTCTCCCCGTCGGCAACCGTATATTTGGATTCATAAGTCAACGAACCCAATGACATCCTAACGGCATAAACATCCGTTTCCGTTGCCACGTACATAATCGGATCGACCGAGCTGAAAGTATAAGAAACCGCCGCATCCATGATGCTCTTCAGTCCGGTCGGAACCTGATACAGAGCGTAAGGAGTCGGAGCTACCAGATCATAGTTCGAATTCTGCGTTTTAAAAATATATATTTCGTACTCCTGAGTCGTTTTATCCCGCAATACCATAGCCAAACCGTCTCTTTCCATCACGCCTCCCGCTACGGCTTCCTTACCCCGGATATTGGAAGGATCGAACGGGAAAGTTTGGTTATATTCCGAAGAACTGAACAGTTGACATTTCGGAGCCGCAAACAAAGAGTTAAAACGGGCAAAACACCCCATTTGAGAATCATACCACACGGCGCCGGCCCGATGTCCGGCAAAATCTCCGGCAACAGCCGCAAGAATCGCATGATCTACATAATTGGACTCAAGGCCTAATACGTTAGTAACCTTTTCCGGTTTAACGAACATATTGTCGTTTTGACGATTATGTTGATAAACTTGATGATTGGCAACCATAAGAGTAGCTTGTATGGAAGGATAAAAAGCATCTGCTTCAAAAGAGGCATCCGCCATGGGTACAATACTCTTGGTATCCGTGTAGGAGTAATCCTCCACGTCAATCCGGTAAACACCTTTTTCTCCCGCTGCCCATAAAATATTCCGATAATTTCCATAGGTGGATCCGGAAACGGTATACATCATATTTTTGATTTTATCCGGGAATACCTCTCCTTTGGAGGCGTAAATATCGGAAATTATCTTCCTCTCTCCGGTAAAATCCTTCGTCAGATTCTCGTCCATCACCAAAGAGAGATCGGAAGTTTGTCCGTCGCGAGAGTGAGCAACCACAAGTCCTTCTCCGAACTCACTCGTCACCACCACCGTAAAGGAAGCGAAATACTGCAAGGTAGTCGCAGAATCCGTTACCGTTAACAAAAGTTTATATCCCCCCGCATTAATCGGCATCGTAGCCGTAACATCCAATACTCTTTCATGAGACAACTCTTCCGTCACGTAATCCAGAGAGGAGGTTCCTAACTGGATCTTCCACAAATATCCCAAATCCGGATGATTTGCCTGCCCGTTTTTCGTAATGGGTATATCTAATTTAAGATTCCCCAAATAATTAACATTCTGGACCTCGGAAATATTTTCCAAGTCAATCTTTATTTCCGGAAGTTTTTCTGTATCGTAAGTACTTTTATCGTCATAACATGACCAAAGGCCACTACTCAATAAAAGTACCAATAGATAAAATATATTTTTCATATGAATAATCTTTGATCTGTTAAATTAAAACTTTCTTGCCTTAACCGGTTGTCCTTTCGCCAATCCTCCGTCATGTAACAAAGGCTCTCCGTTTACTTCCTCGTAAGCCTCCAAATAGGCATTCAGCAAATCGTAATAGGCGTTGGTTTGAGCGGTAGTGTAGAAGGTCAGTCCGAGCGGATCACGGTTATTATATGCCGGCCATTTATCGGATTCCCAAGGCCAGTCCAAAGCTTCCAATATCGCTTTATGAGCATTTTTACTATAATAGTTATAATTAGCTAAATTCATACTCTGACCTGCAGCAATCAAATAGTTGTAAGTACGGCAATAGAACGTTCCGGATCTCGGCATCGGCAACTGGTTATCAAACATAAACTTTGCCCGAATATACTCTTTCGGTCCTTTTGCAAAATCATCCGAAGTTGTCAACACCAGTTCCAGAACACAAGTTTCCGTCTCCAAAACCGGCAATTTGGTAACCTCGATCGAGATCTTACCGAATGCCTCTCCTGCCGGAACCACCGCCTCCAAAATTTTATAAGAACCCTCTATTAACGTACAACTGTCCAGATCAAGCGCACAATTCACTTTCCGGTCGTAACTCCGTACGTCCCCTATCACCTCCAACGGAATATCGACAATGACTTTCTCCTCGTTCGGGTCCGACCAGAAAGAGTACACTTTCTCAAATTTCTTTGTAGTAGCGTTATATCCCGGATAGGTTTTTATTCCTATTCCCGTCCACGGAAAAGTAACCGAAGGAAACTCCTCGTTATAAGTAGGTATTTCCTCTTTGGAACATCCTGCAACAAGCCATCCCAAAACGAATATACACATCGTATATATAAATCTTAATTTATTCATAACTTTGAATTTATGCTATTAAACTTATTGAACAAGACCCATTCCACTTTCTGCCTCCGGATAGGGCCATACATAAGTCTCATCACTCATCGGAGTAGACAAATTCGGAATATTCACTTCTCCGATACGCTTGTAATAAAGGAAGGTCACACCTTCACACAGGAACTCACGCCTGTATTCGTTCGTCAAACAAGTCAACAACTGATCCCGGGTATAACCTGAGATATCAATGAAATTAGAACGATTCTCACGCAACGTCGTTAAATATTTGGCCGCTTCGGTTGTGTTAACATCCGTTCCCTTCAAATAAGTTTCCGCCACGATCAGGTACATCTCCGAAATACGTACCAGAGGGATTCTGTTCAAACAATCGGTACCGCTGATAGCCCGGTCCTGAGCTAATTTCAAAGGCACATAATAGCCATTGGAAGCAGGGTACAACATTTTGGATGATCCCCGGAAATCGGCATTACTACCCGCTCCGCTTTCATCAAAAATACCCTGTACTCCCTCTTCGGACAATTTGATCTGCTCATAATCCGTATCCGTAAAATTCAATTTGAAATACCCGGAAATCTTGTCCGACAGGGTCAACACGTTCAAGGAAGCAATATGTTCCGTAGAAAGAATCAAATTCGAGGAAATGTTATCATTCGTCACCCACGTGTAAAGATTGACCTTTTCTCCCTCTTCAATCACCTTTTTAGCTTCCTCCCGGGCCAACAACAAAGAGGCATCGCTACCTTCCCACATGTATACCCTGGCTAACAAAGCTTTTACGGCAAAATAATTCAAACGATAAGTACGATCACTATAAAATCCGTCGTCATTCAAATTATCATAATAGTCATCCGTATGCTTTTTCGTGATCGGATCTTCCTCTTCCAACAAATCCAAAGCCTCTTTTAAATCGGCCACGATCAAATCTATGGTCTCTTTATAAGACAATTGCTCCGTTGTCTCTTTCTTGTACTCTTTCACATAAGGAATGGTGAGCTTTGTCTCTTTATCCGTACGGGAGGCCAAATCTCCGTAACCGTAAATACGCATCAGGTCAAAGTGTAACATCGCCCGAATAGCCAATAACTCTCCCTTTATCACCTTATAAGAGACCGGATCTAAAACATTCGATCTCTTTTCAATAAATTTCAGGGCGTTATTTGCATTAGCAATGATGTTATACGCGTTCAACCAAACCGCATCGATGATAGGAGTAGCTCTCACATGTTTATATTGATAAGCAGCCATCGGATAAACCTGAGCCGAAGGATACAAATCATATTTTCCGTCCTGTACATCCAACACGTACCAACTCAGGTTTTTACCGTACAAGGTCTCACTGGCCATTCCGATATAGCAACCGATCAACGCTTGCCGAAATCCGGGCTCATCTTTAAACTGATCCTCTTCTGGAACCTGCGATGCAGGCGTTACATCCAACCAATCGTTACATGACGTAACAGCAAAGAAGAGGATAAACAAAGTTATATATTGTGTTATTCGTTTCATATCCTATTTATTTAAAATGATCCTATAAGAGAGAATGACATGGTTCTGGCAAACGGATAACTATATCCCCGCTCCACCTTGACAGAAGAGAAGGTAGCAATATCATTCATGTTAAAAGAAATTTTCAATCTACTCATTCTAAGAGATTTAAGAACATCAGGCTGGAATTCATAATAAACATTCAAAGCTCCCCAGGTAAGTAAACTTTCATCCTGTACAAAACGTGTCGTAGGACGCGTCTTTTCCTGATATGCCTGCGCATCGCCGTCATATTGGAATGTTCCCAAACGTTTGAACTGCGCGACCTGTCCCGGTTCTTTCCAGCGACCGTATAAAGCCCGCTTATCCACGTTATAGTTCATATCCACGTTTTCTACCCGTTCTACTAAGGTCGAATTGTATTTCTGGTAGCCGGTAGCATAGCGGAAAGTCGTACTCAACCCGAATCCTTTGTATTCGGCATTAAAACCGAAAGTCCCCCTGTATTTTTCCAAAGAGTTTCCGGCCGGTACCTGATCGTTCTCGTCATACGTATAGGTCAATTCCCCGTTGCGTTTCACATAAACCTCGTTTCCCGTCTGAGGATCGATACCCAAAGAACGAACAGCCCATATCGTGTTCATGGATTCACCGTCCACGTATTTTGTTACCGGTTTATTATTTCCCTTATCGGCCGCCATCTTATCCCGCAACGCGTTATACGTTTTCATACTCTCCGACAAGCGGATAATCTTGTTCGTTGTGGTCGTCAAAGAACCGAACAACTGCAAGAAACCCTTATTAGTCTGAAACACGCTATAAGTCAAATAGGCCTCGATACCCTGATTCCGGACCAAACCCAAATTATTTTTCACGGTAGAGAAACCGGTCGATGTAGAGACAGAGACATCCGTCAACATATTCTTGGTATCCGCCCAATAATAGTCAAAACGAATATTGGCCTTGTAAATAATGGCATCAAATCCCACGTTATAGTCTTTCTTCTGTTCGCCCTTCAACTGAGGATTAGCCATACGTGCAACCTGGGCTCCCGTCATTCCCAAATAATTATCCGTCGTATAATACTCATAGGTTGCGACTGCTTCATTGTTATAGAAATTCTGGTTTCCGGTTACTCCGATAGACGCCCGTAGCTTAAATTGTTGAACAATATCGTTTTTGAAAAATTTCTCGTTATGCAGGTTCCAACCCAAAGCCAAAGACCAACCCAAAGCCCAGCGATTGTCATTACCGTATAAAGAAGAAGCATCCTCTCTGGCACTGAAGTCCAATAAATAACGATTATCGAAGTTATATCCGCCGGCAAGTACGAAACTTAAATTCCTATTCCAGGAAGAACTACCGTAAGGACGGGAATCTTTTGCATATTGACGCGCGAAAGTGATATCGGCAATCTGATTATTAGGGAATCCCTCTGCCTGAAATACATAAGCCTGGCTTTTATCTTCTCCTATCTCCGTTCTAAAGTTCAAAAAGATATTATGACGATCCGCAAATGTCGCCGAATAAGTCGCATTTATATTAGCAGAAACGGTACTACTTTTACCCTCATCGATCCGGTAAGAACCTTTACGCAATTGATCTTCGGTAGAAGAGTACTTATTAATGTCGGCAAATGAAGAGTGAGTCGCAGGTAAAAATTCATCACCGTCATTTCTCTTCAGGCCTAACGTAATTCCACCTCTTAAAATCAAAGCTTGTATAGGTCTCCACTCGATTTCAAAATTATTGACAAACTCAACATACGATTGCTGGTAAAGCGTTCCGATTTCAGCATCGTACATAGGGTTGGCAACTGAAGCTCCTTGCCCGGTATAAGCCCAACGAGCCACTTCTCCCGTGTCCGGATCCTTGGCTCTCCAGTAAGGATTCATTTGTGCATATTTACTGAATGCCCCGTAAGGAGAATCATTACTCTTGTTGCTCGTTATGGAAGCATTATTTCTGAATAACAAATTATCCTTGCGATAAGAAAGATCGATCTCTCCGATAATATTTCTACGATCGGATCCTTTCATAACTCCCTTCACCTGATTGTATGTCAAACTGAACAATGCCTGCAGATTCTGGTCTCCCAATTGGACCGAAAGATTGTGTTTATGTCCGACGCCCGTACGTAAAGGTTTGGAGAGCCAATAAGTATCCAAACCGGCGGCAATGAGTTGCTTTCTCTCCTCATACAGTTGAGAATACCTGATCTCTTCGTCCATATTTTTATAATCGTACATACCGTCTATCCTCTCGGCTTCTAATTTTTCCGCAGCATTACATAAATTATAACTGGTCAAGTCCGGCATCTCAATGTCGACACTTCCCGTATAGGTTACCAATTGCTGAGTTCCCGTTACGCGTTTAGTCGTTATAACCACTACCCCATTAGCAGCTTTAGAACCGTAAATTGCTTTCGCCGCGGCATCCTTCAATAAAGTAACACTCTCAATCCGGTTCATGTCCATATCCATTACACGTTCTACCGTGGTATTAAATCCGTCCAATATAAATAACGGTTGATTGGGATTGTTCTGGTAGTTACCTTTAAGCTGAATTCCAGTCTCTTCTATCGGAAAACTGGATACACCACGCATTTGCATTTGCGGTAAACTATTCGGATTCGATCCCATATCCAGGTTATCCATAATAAACAAAGCCGGGTCCAGGTTCTTCAAACTTTGAAACAGATTCGAACTACCGGTACGCACGATGTCTTTTGACGTTAGCGTAACGGCAGACCCGGCATAAGTATTTGCCTTACGAGTAAACATACCGGTTACAACCACCTCTTCTACCTCTTTAACATCTTCTTCCAGTACAACGTTAATCACGGTACGGTTACCGATCACTACGCTTTGCGACTTATAGCCGATAAATGAATAAATCAAAGATTTTACAGCACTCGGAACGGTTAAAGTATAAGTCCCGTCAATCGTCGTACTTGTTCCCAAATGCAAAGAATCTCCCGCAACAACAACCGTCGCTCCCGGTAACGGTTGTCCTTCTTTATCTTTCACCGTACCAGTAATTATAATGGAAACCGGTGCTTTTTTAGGTCCCACAACAACCTTACCGTTCAACTCTCTGCATTCCAAATTTGTGTTTTTGATACAAGCTTGAACAGCCTGAAGAGTAGTAACATTAGTTAAATCTACTGTTACTTTTACCGTTTCCTTCTCCACTTCCTCCTTCTTAAATACAACTGAATTATCACTCAATCGATTAATTTCCCGTAGTGCATCCAACACACTAACTTGAGTAAGCTTTAAAGAAAATCGTTTGGAGTTTTGTTGTCCGTAGACCGGTGAACTTGTAATCGCTGCAGTAATACCTAACAGCAAAATACTGCAAAACAATACTCTACAAGTCACCAAAAGTCTACAGAACCTTTTTGGTTTGTAGTTTTTTTTCATACTTTTGTTACGTTTTAATTAAACACACACCTTGCTATCGACAAGGTTTCTTAAGCCGGAAATGCTCGCCAAAGCATTTCCGGTATTCTATTTTTCTATGATATGCACTGTATTTCCTTCGATCTTAAATTCCGGCCCTCCCGTTAAGGTAAGCATTTTCAATATTTCGTTCAATTTGTCATCTTTACTCATTCGTCCGCTAAAAGTATGGGGACCTTTCCGCTCACCGTCAAATACAAACTTCACATCGTACCAGCGACTCAGCATCCGAGTAACCACCTCTATATCATCTTCAGCAAACATGAATACGCCATAACGCCAAGCGGTAATCTCTTCCACCCGTACTTTTTCCACGGAAAAATCTCCACTCTCCTTATCTAATTTCAGTTGCATGGCAGGTTTTAACACAACCGGAGAGGTATTTCCCCTCTTGTTCAACATCACCTCCACCTTTCCCGTCAACAAAGTGGTATAAACATTCGGTTCGTTTTCATAAGCATTAATATTAAAAGAAGTACCCAACACTCTTGTCTGCATGGAAGTCGTTTTTACAATAAAAGGTTTTTTCGGATCAGGTGCAACCTCAAAATAAGCCTCCCCTTTCAAAAACACTTCTCTCTTATCCCCCAAAAACTCAATCGGATAATGAATCTCAGACTCTGCATTAAGCCACACTTTCGTACCATCACTCAACACCAATTGATAATCTCCGCCAACAGTCGTGACAATCTTATGTATAACTTCCTCGACAGGCAAAGAATCAACCGTCATTCTATAAGATAGTTTGCCCTTTTCCCCGATCATAGCGACAGAAGAGAGGTGCAAAGTATCCGGTAAAGAATTACTCAAATTAATCTGCTTCCCGTTCTCCAGCACTAACATTACCTTCCCTTTTGCTGGACTGATTTCAACCTTTTCTTGCCCGGCCAAAACCGGAGAAAATTCCTTTTGTTGTTTTTCCAATCCAAAAATCAACAGCATACACGCAACGACAACACAAGCCGCAACAACGCTTCCCCCTATTACAAAATATCTCTTTTGTCTTTTTCCGGCAAGAAGTTTTCCGGAAATTTCTTCGTGAACCTCATCGAAATTCGTCGTCCGGTTGATTTCATCCTCTAACTTCAATCGCTTCGCGATACTCTCTCCCCGAATAATACTTTTATACAATTGACGATTCTCATCGCTTTCGTCCAACCACTTTCCCAACTCTTCCCTCTCCTCCAAAGAAGCTCTCCGCAATTTAACCCGTATAATAATTTCGGCCAACAGCCGGGCTCTATCTACTACCATAACCTATCTTCTAATTTTATCTTAAGACACCACAAAGCACATTACGGGATGAATGAAACACGAAAAAAAATAATAAAAAAAATAATCTTTTCGCCATATATCTAATAATTAACGGACTATTGGATCAATACCATCCAATTCCGTTACTCTCCCCTTCGTCGTCCCGACAACCGATGGAAACCCCGATCATTGATTCATCGAATTCAGCATCAATCACAGTCCCCCGTTATAAATTGCGCAGGAACCACCTGGACGAATAATCCGATCTTCAATCCCATTACAAAAACACCGTATCAGACTCATCCTACCCGAAAAATGAAGGTTGTCCAAAAATTTTCATTTAAAGACAACCTCCCGAAACCAATATATATCAACAGAATACAATACTACAGTATAACCATTCTTCTTTTTGTACCCAACACATTCACCTAAAAATTAACACACCTGAGGCTGTATCCTCGTCCTTAAAAACCGGTCATAATCAAAAAAGACGCAATCTTTATAAAAAGTCAGCAATCTTTTTTGAAGCGTATCAGTCGACAAAACCATAAAATCATCACGCATAACAACATGAATCACACTAAGCCCTCTAACTCCTACTTCGACTTTCTTCATCCCTATATAAGAAAATACCAACGTATCCCCTGGCATAACGCCAACGATTGTAAAGTTGCCATCAAAATCCGTAATCGTACCTATATTAGTCCGCTTTATTTGCACATTAACTCCTATTAACGGTTCACCCGCCATATCCGTAACAACACCCGTTATTCTGGAAGATTGTCCATAAGACACCATATGAAAAGAACAAATAACAAAAAGAAGCATTATCATCTTCTGAAAAAAAAATTTTGTTTTCATAACATTAATTTTAGTAAAACATTTATTATTACTGTAGTTGTGTATTCAATATCAACACAATCAAAAATACCCTTTCCCCTCAAAGATTACTTATAAATCAGGAAACGCTATTATTTAACATATTTCCATTTGATGGCATCGGCCACAAGACGCCTCTGCTGCTGAGCCCGGTCTAACAATACGACACGGTTTTCTCCTTGTGGAAGCCGATACTCTCCGGCATAAACCCAACCTTGTTCCTTCGTTACATTAATATTAAACTCGTCATTCTTTTCTCCATTTTGGACCGTATAATATTGTAAACAGTCCCCGTCCAACGAGCCGTTATAAATAAAAACAGGAAGAGCTGGCACATGTATCCATAACTCATACACACCCTCTTGCTGAATTTCTGCTGTCCATACAGCATGATTGTTCTCTCCTACTCCCAATTTCAAATAAGCACTACGCACAATATCCCCATAACATCCTTCATCTATTCCGGGAGCCCAACTCGTAGAGACAATATTCATCGGCAACTGGTATTCTTTCCTATTCGACATATTTCCCAAAAATCGATTAGAAGCCGCTGTCTTTACGTTAAACCCGGGATCTTCGTTATCCACTACAATTTCATCGGGAACAGGTAAAAAGTATCTTTTATCGATATCAAAGATTCCTTGTGACGTATCCGAAACAACAGCCGTTTTTATCGTGGGATTGAAAACCCAACGAATGGTCTGAGGAATATTTTGCGATAAATTGGTATTTACATAGATCAACCTCGGCATCTTCTCGGCAAAAAATCGAATCTCTTTTGCTTCTCCCCTGTTAATCATAAAATGATTTATATATCCTCCCCGGACCATAACAGAGAAAACGCCGTCTACTTCCGAAGGATTATACACTCGTACTCGCCCACGATATCCCTTCACCTCTCCGTTCTCTACCTTATCGACCCCTATATCCTTTATTACGAAACCAGCTGCTTGCCGACTTTTATACCATTCGGGCAACCATTGTGAAATATCTACCTGAAACCGATCTGAAAAAGCTTGCTTGAATTGTTTTAAATCAGTCTCTCTAAAAAAATAAGAACCTCTAAAATCATTTAAGAATTGATGCAGATCCCTATAAGGCACATAGGTAGAGATTCTATTTTTCAAATCCCTGGCCTTTATATTGATTATTTCCGTCATAACCCCTATAGGTAGGGTCTCATCATTCAAAGCATCTTCCAAACTACGCGAAGTAAGGTAAGCCATTGCCCGTTGATAATCGTCTATCCCTAAAAAAAGAGGCATTTTCATAATACTCGAAGAAGCGTTATCTTCCTGGAATTTTGACATTGTTTGTATGACACGATCCATCACCGGATAATCGGGAGAACTCATAAATCCCAAATAATCAGAAAACAAAGGTAAAATAGAATAGTCATTAGGAATAGTCGTGGATTTTAAAACGCCTATTGTTTCTTGTCCCAAATATAATTTTAAGCGCCGATTCATATCAAGTTCTCTCAGTACAGCCCGTTCCCGTAGAAAAGACGACTCTAAAAACATACTTAATCGCATAAAATCCACATTAAGTTCTTGCATCATCTCATTTCCGCCAACGAAATTCATCGCAACACCATCTTGAAATTGAATATAATCCGACATCGCTAAAATTTTACTCCCCCGTTCGGGATAAAATAGCAATTCCGGTTGGGCATTTTCACTCCCTCCCTTCCAATTTCTCACGTAAGACGCCAACGTAACGGGAGTTTCAACTACTCTTAAATATTGAAACGGATATCCTTTCAAGTGTTTTTGCAAAAACGGCGTTAGAAAATCCGAAAGATTCTCTATCTCCTTTATCAAAAGATCGCTCCCTTCAAAATAGTACCATTCTAACAGCACGTCATCCACCCTTACGGATTTCTTCCCGTAAGGGCCCATCGTCAACGTGATTCCCATCAATTTATTTTCCGGAGTAAATTTAACGGTATCTCCCAACTCCTCTGCTTTTCCCTGAGAAATCACCGTTCGACGATCCGGATTAAACACGCGCAGGTCATAGGTTGTAAAATTCTTCTCCGTGGCATATAGAGACTTCAGGTTTACCGGAGGAACAGCTACCGGATACCACAAACACTCCGGAAGTAACAAGGTATATCCATTCTCAACAAAGGCACTTCGCTTTCCGAACCTCCATTTTCTATCAAGCCAACGCGTATCGTCATATTCTTTATCCGGAATGTCCAAATAACAAATTCGTTCGTCAATTTTTCCGTCATACTCTATCCGCACCGTTATATTCTCTCCAGGCTGAAGTTCTTTTTGCACCACAATAACCTGATTTTCCCTGTGAAAAACCAAATTTTCTCCCTCGTCCCATAATTGACGTACCGTCAATCCCGGATTCAGGTAAAAAATAAGTTCCGGCATTCGGCTTTCACCGATATTTCTGACTTGCAATTGAGTGGAAACAAAGATACGATTCCCTTCCTGACGGTAAACGATAGAGGATTTCTCCACCCGCAAATCAAGTTTATCCGCATACTTTACATAAGTATCCGCATACCTCTTTCTAACGCTCTTATCATGCAGAAAAGAGTAACAACACCCCAACATACAAATAATTCCGACAGTCAACAGCGTGCAAGACAGAATCCTCAGCCTCTTTAACTCCTTCCCGTCCGTTAACCGGTTAAACCATAGAACAGAAAACATCAGCATCCCCAAACCAATTCCGACGAATGAAACGCGTTGCACTAAATAAAGAAAAAGTTCCGGATGTCCAGTGATATCAGAAAAAAGATTGGGAATTCCAATTGCAAAAAAATCAAAAGCTCCTCCACAAATTTCCGGCAAATACCAATAGGTTACCCCCCAAAACAACAACAATAGCAACAAAGAAAAAATATGTTCTCTTATCAAACGAGAAATGAAAAAAGAAAAACCGATCATAAAAATCAGAGAGGGAAACGATAAGGTCAAAAAATAAAAAAAGTATAACCAAAGACCGAAGGGGGACAAACTGAAAAAAACATTCATCGAAGCCGCTAATAATAGCGAAATAAAATTCAATCCGATAAAGACGCGGGAGATACCCCACATCTTTCCCAAAATAAGTTCGCTGTTAGAAACCGGATACAACGTAAACACGATTCCTGAATCGCATTTACGATCTCTTTTTATTACATCCGTCACGACAAATAGAACCATCAATGACTGTAAGATATTATAAACATAGGTATTGAACCAAGGCAAAGAGGCAGGCATTGCAATTTTAAACCAAGATGAAAATTGAATTTGTTCAATATATTGGAATCCCCATGTTCCCAATAAGGCAAGCACAACAAATATCCGGAATCCCCAATTCCGTCTCAATAACTTAGCCTCGTAACAAGCGATTGTTTTTATCATTTGAAATTTCATTAGTCTTATTTTAGTATGTTAGTTTTTTATACATTCAATTCACATCGAAATTCTTAGACGGATTTAACCCATCCCACGGGATATAAACCCATTGTCCGCACCGACCGGCTTCTGGAATAGAAACAACCCAGGAAACAGTACTTCCCTTTCTTTCCCGCAACCTCACATAGGCTCTCGCGATATAATCTCCGTAGCAATTATCATCAATAATGGGTATCCATTTATTCGTCCTGGCATCCACAAATATACCATATTTCTTTTGTTTCGCACTTGCAATGAAAGTAAGACATCGATGTCCAATAGTCTCACTCATTAAAAAAACTGTATCTTCGTCATCCACGACAATTTCACCTGCTGCAGGTAGAAAATAATCCGGATGGATATCAAAGTTTCCTCGAGAAGTATCCGAATGTTTGTCTCTCGCCATAACCTCCCCGATAACCAAAACAAACATAAAAGATTGGGTAATATCGAAGAAACAAGTACTTAACCAAGGTGCCGAAGCGGGAAGTGATACACGATGTCCCCCCATTACGATATCTCCTTGCAAAAGATTTTGCAAAAAAATGATCAGTAACACTGAAATTACGGCAAATACACTAAATCCCCAGCTTTGCCTCAGCATAACACCCCCAAAACGGGTAACAGAACGCACTTTTCGATTCATCGGTCAACAATTTGATATGCATTATGTAATGAAGACACCACTAAAAGTATGAAAGGATTAGTACAACTATAAAAATTATAAACAATTAACATTTATATCGACTATCCTTGCCAAGCAATACTTCAGAAAATTTCTTCTATAAAGCCTATCAGGAAGAAAAAAACGATTCACGGCCCAATTACAAAAGATTCGACATACAAAAACCTGAAACAAAACATCTTTCTGCAATAAAATATATTTTAACATTAAAAACAGATGATAACACAAATAATCTTATTTTCTTGCAAAATACGCCATTAAAATCATTTTTGGACGAATGTAAAATGGCTTTTCTCGAAAATTATTTCTATACTTGCACATTCGATATAAATTAACCTTCGTTTTATGAAAGGGAAAAACGAGGGAAAAAATCGATAATGTGTATTCTAAATAAACTGATAATGAGAGATATGTAACAAAAAGTTAATCATATCAGAGGGGATATTGTATACTATCAGCAAACGAAGGTTTAATGAGATATGGGAGAAGTTTTAAAACTTGAATGTTTTATCCGAAAATATTATACAAAAATCTGTGCATCAGCACTTCACTATGTCAACTCTCCTGATATTGCACAAGATATCGCACAAGAAGTGATCATTAAATTCTGGGAAAATAGAAAAGAACATCAAAACTTAAACTCAATTGAAAATTTTCTTTTTATCATGATCCGGAATGAATCACTAAATTACCTTCGAAGCTGTCAAAGGGAAGCAAAACGATACGATAAAATCATCAATGAAGAAAGCGAGGACCCGCATATTCTAAATATACTGATCGAAGAAGAAACCAACCAGATTTTACTTCATGCTATCGACCAACTTCCCCGACAAATGGCAAGAATTATGCGCCTGGTATTATCCGGCTATGAAAATAAAGAGATTGCAGAACTTCTTGGGGCTTCCGTCAATACGATTAAAACACTTAAATACACAGCTTTACGAAAGTTACGGGAATACTTTGAAAAACATCAATATAACATTAGATAGTGACTTTCCCGTTAGATAATAAAGCGCCTTGAAGGCGCTTTATTTATCCTAAATAAGTTTTTAACAATTTACTTCGTGACGAATGGCGCAAACGTCTTATCGCTTTTTCCTTGATTTGACGAACCCGTTCACGTGTTAAACCAAATTTCTCTCCGATCTCCTCCAAAGTCATCTCCTGACAATTGATCCCGAAAAAAAGACGAATAATATCCCGTTCCCTTTCAGTCAAGGTAGACAAAGCACGCTCGACCTCCGTAGACAAAGATTCGTTGATTAACGTCTTATCCGCTACAGGCGAATCATCGTTGATCAATACATCCAGCAGACTATTATCCTCTCCTTCCACGAAAGGTGCGTCCACCGAGATATGACGTCCGGATACCCTTAACGTATCCGCCACTTTTTCGGCTGGCAAATCTAACGTATCCGCTAACTCTTCCGGAGAAGGACGCCGTTCGTGTTCTTGCTCGAAACGAGAAAAAGCTTTATTGATTTTATTTAATGAACCGACTTGGTTCAAAGGCAATCGCACGATACGCGACTGTTCAGCTAAGGCTTGCAAAATAGATTGACGAATCCACCATACGGCATAAGAAATAAATTTAAATCCCCTGGTTTCATCAAACTTTTCAGCAGCTTTAATCAACCCCAAATTCCCCTCGTTGATTAAGTCCGGTAAACTTAATCCTTGATTTTGGTATTGCTTTGCTACAGAAACAACAAAACGTAAATTTGCCCTCGTCAACTTCTCCAAAGCCCTTTGATCTCCTTTCCTAATTCGCTGGGCTAACTCAACCTCCTCCTCCACGGTAATCAAATCCTCCTTACCAATCTCCTGCAAATACTTATCGAGAGATGCACTCTCCCTGTTTGTTATAGATTTTGTTATCTTTAGCTGTCTCATAATTGTTTTTATATTCTCCCCGAAATATGTGGCAAAGGTAGAACATTTTATCCATATACCAATATGTTAAAATCGCCACCTTTGGTTTATTAACTTTTTTTAATTCTGTAACGACAATGCAAAATATTCGATCCGTCCCCTCGGAGAAATAGCGGTAATCAAAACTCCTTCATTCTCTGCTATCTTCAATGCCTTTACCAGATCGTCTTTATCATATATCCAATGGTTATTAATCTTTACAATAATATACCCTTTTTGCAATCCGATACCTTTTAAATGCCCGTTTTTCAATTCGGTGATTTTCACTCCTTTATTGATTCCATAACGATACCTCTCCTCTTTGGACAATGGCTCAACCACCGCACCTAAAATCCCGTCATCCTTCGTATCCACCAATGCCGTGTCTCCATACATATTTTGCAAAAGTACATCTATATTTCTACTCTTCCCATTCCGTTCAACACTTACATTTACCGTTGTTCCCGGATGATATTTCCCCAGTTGGCCATGGAATGCAGAAACAGTATTAACCTCGATGCCATTGATCTTTTTAATAATATCCCCTTCTTTTATACCAGCCTTTGCTGCTGCTCCATTAGCAAGTACCTCTATGACATATATTCCGCCTACATCTTTTAGATTTAATTCTTCAGCTAATTCTGCCGTTACCTCGTTCATGCGAATACCTAAAACGGCCCGTTGCACGGTTCCAAAATTCTTCAAATCACCGACTACCTTACGAGCAATATTCGCCGGAACCGCAAAAGCATAACCGGAATAAGCTCCCGTAGGCGATTCTATAGCCGTATTGATTCCTACCAGCTCTCCTTTGGCATTTACCAAAGCACCCCCACTATTACCGGGATTCACAGCCGCATCCGTTTGCAGAAAAGAACTTAAATTCATTTTTCTTCTATCCATACCCAAATCACGCGCCTTCGCACTAATAATCCCGGCCGTCACGGTCGAAGTCAAATTATACGGATTTCCGACAGCCAACACCCATTCACCCAATTCGACATCATCTGAATTTCCATATTCCAGATAGGGTAACCCATGTTCTTCTATCTTCAATAAAGCAATATCCGTATTTGCATCTTTCCCGATAACTTTTGCCTTATACTCTTTCTTATTGTTCAAAACGACCGTAATATCATCACTCCCGTCGATCACATGATTATTAGTTACGATATATCCGTCCTCTGAAACAATAACCCCCGAACCGAATCCCACACGTTGCGGAACTTCCCGCACCTGAGGTGCTCTACCGTAAAAAAATTCCAACAAAGGATTCCCCACTATCTCCCTTCCCATCTGTATCGTTTTGACATGGACTACGGCAGGAACTGTCTTTTTGGCAGCATCTCTTAAATCCACGTTTCCGGCAGGTACATTATTAATCGCACTACTGTTTACCATGGTTACCGGACGAACCGCAGCCGGAGAAACGACCTCCAAGGGTTGAGCGGATTTTATCGGTTCCTTTTGTAAAATACCTGTAACGAAGAATGCAATACATCCTCCTGCCATACCTAACCCGAGGTTTAGTAATGATCTTGTAATTGCCATATCTTTATCTTTTGATTTAACTCAACTTTTCATTTTACTTCTCACAATATTAACAATATCCCTGCCAATCGCTTATTAAGAATTTCTTAATTAATATAACTTAACCTATGATTTTGTAGTTTCACAAAACCATGTACAATACCCCCTATACCGGGACGTAATGTCAGTATATTACAAAAAAATCTTCATTTAAAATTTTATCGGAAATTGATCCTTACTTTGTAACTCTCCCATATAAATTGTAACTTTGTCTGCTATAAATTCAAGCACATGATAACAAGAATCAATCAGAAAAAGAGTACAAAATCAAGCAGTTGGCACATACCATATATACTACAGGACCCAAGAACACGTGTAATTATGGGATTAATCCTGATTTTTTTATCTGTATATCTTCTGCTTTCGTTTGTCGGGTTCTTTTTCACAGGAGGAATTGACCAGAGTTTAGTCGACAAGAATTCGATGGAATTAATCGTTAATCCCGAAATAGAAGCAGGCAATCCTGCTGGCAAAGTAGGTGCCATACTCTCTGATATTTTCATCAACCAATGGTTTGGAATATCCTCTTTTATATTCTGTTATCTATTTTTTATCGGAGGTCTGCAGGTAATGGGACGTTCCATTTACAGGTTCTCAAGAAAACTATTGATCGGGTTTATTCTTATCATCTGGTGTTCTCTGTTCTTCGGATATCTTTTTAATTTTATCCCAACAGGTTATGTTTTTCCCGGAGGGACACACGGCTATTTTATCAGCAATTGGTTAAACTCACTGGTCGGAAAAGTGGGAACTTTATTTTTACTGTTAATCTCTTTTTCCGTTATTCTCTTTTTCGGATTCGAAAACGCCTTTAATAAATGTGTCGCCATGGTAAAAAATTATTTTATCCGCAGACGAGAGCGTAAGGAAAAACAAGCGCATCTACAAGCTGAAAGAGAAGAAAAAATTCGAGAAGAAGCCGAAACAGAGGCAATAAGGATAGAGGAGGAAGAAAGGGAGAAAGAATCTGTTCGCGGGGAAACATCTCCTCAGGAAGAAGAGGAAAACAGTATATTCGAACATCAATTCGATACTCATGATACTCCTACTTTACAGGATTTAGACCAACCCGATTTTGAGATAAACATAAAAAAAGAGGATGAACCTTTTGAGAAAAGGATCGAAGCAGAATCCGACGAACAAACTATAACAGGAGATTCCGGTAAAGACATTGAGCTCACTATAATCGCAGATAAGTTGGAAGAACAGTTAAACAGGAACTTACGACCCGACGAAGACTACGACCCCACATTAGATCTCTCTAATTATCGCTATCCCACGTTAGAGCTATTGGCAGAACATTCGTCAGGAAATCCCAAGGTAACGGCAGAAGAGTTAGAAGCAAATAAAAACACCATCGTCGAAACATTACGATATTATAAGATTGAAATTACCAAAATAAAAGCGACAATCGGTCCGACTGTTACTCTATATGAAATAGTCCCAGCCCCGGGAGTTAAGATAGCTCGGATTAAGAACCTGGAAGACGACATCGCATTAAGCTTGGCAGCCTTGGGTATCCGTATCATCGCCCCTATTCCGGGAGCCGGCACCATTGGCATTGAAGTACCGAACCAAAATCCGGAAATCGTCTCCATGCGAGGAATTATCGCCTCCAAAGCATTCCAGGAATCCAAATACGCCCTTCCGATTGCACTGGGCAGAACGATCTCCAATGAACCTTATACCTTTGATCTGGCCAAAATGCCCCATCTATTAGTAGCCGGAGCAACGGGACAAGGAAAATCCGTAGGTCTAAACGCTATCATTACCTCTCTATTATACAAAAAGCATCCGTCCCAGTTGAAATTCGTGATGGTCGACCCTAAGAAAGTAGAATTAAGTATCTATTCCATTATAGAAAAACATTTTTTAGCCAAATTACCGGAAGAAGAAGATGCGATTATTACGGAGACAAGTAAAGTGGTCGCTACCTTGAACTCACTCTGTATCGAAATGGATAGCCGTTATGATTTATTGAAAATGGCGCAGGTGCGAAACATCAAAGAATACAACGAGAAATTCATCAAACGTCAGTTAAACCCGAACAACGGCCATAGGTATCTACCGTATATCGTAGTGGTTGTAGATGAGTTTGCGGATCTCATCATGACTGCCGGCAAAGAGGTTGAACAACCCATTGCCCGAATCGCACAACTTGCCCGTGCCGTTGGAATTCATATGATTATCGCCACTCAACGACCGTCCACCAACATCATCACCGGTGTCATCAAAGCCAATTTCCCGGCTCGGATCGCTTTCAAAGTCGCCTCCATGATCGACTCCCGTACCATATTAGACTCCCCGGGAGCCAATCAACTGATAGGAAGAGGCGATATGCTCATCTCTGCCGACGGAGATATGGTCCGCGTACAATGTGCATTTGTGGATACTCCCGAAGTCGATGCCGTTACCCATTTCATTGCGGACCAACAAGCCTACCCGTCTGCCTATATGTTACCTGAATACCAATCGGATACAGAAAACGGATTTAGTTCAGAAACCGATCTCGGTATCAAAGATCCGCTATTCGAAGAGGCGGCACGAATGGTCGTAAATACTCAACAAGGTTCGACTTCCTCCATTCAAAGACGTTTCTCGATAGGCTATAACCGGGCCGGAAGAATTATAGACCAGTTGGAAGCGGCAGGTATCGTGGGACCATACGAAGGAAGCAAGGCCAGACAAGTACTGATTGCCGACGAGTACAGTCTGGAGCAATTACTCCGTTCTGTAGGAGAACGATTTTAGTAACCATTCAAACATCAGTTATGTTTTTAGAAAAAGCAACTAAAGGAGAAAACCAATGGTACAGATACGTCCTTACCCTGGCCATTACGTTTATAGCCATACAAATAGCCTCCATTCCCGTACTGCTTTACAGCGCTTATATGAATACGGGTTCTATCCTGCAAATCAGCAGTTCCCTTGTCCCTAACACAAATCCGGGCTTAGCCTTAGTATTATTTCCTTTCGCCGTGGGAGTAATCACCTTATTGACCTGCATAAGATTCATCCATCAAAAAAAGTCCGTAGATATTCTCACGGGCCGAAACCGTTTCGATATCCATCGTTTTCTGTTTGGAGCCGGGATATGGGGGATCATAACACTTCTCTCCCTGCTTTCGCAATACCTCCTGAGTGACAAGTCTGAACTGCTTTTTCAGTTCGAACCGCTTCCTTTTATCCTCATGTGCTTAATTGTCATCACCTTAATTCCTTTTCAAGTTGCTTTTGAAGAGTTTATATTCAGAGGATATCTCATGCAAGGTTTTGCCTTACTCTTCAAGTACAGGTGGATCGCTATTCTGATGACCGGCCTTATTTTCGGTTTATTACATTCGAGCAATCCGGAAGTCGAACGCTTCGGCTACTTCAACGCTATGTCGCAATATATCCTCATGGGACTTATTTTAGGCTATATTGCCGTAAAAGACGACGGTATCGAATTGGCACTTGGCCTTCATTTTGCCAACAACGCTCTCGCATCCATACTCGTAACGCATGATTCGGCAGCTCTACAAACGCATGCTCTATTTAAAGATTTAAATCCGACTTCCTCTTATTGGGATCCGATCATTATTTTAATAGGCGGTATGCTCTTCATCTGGATTTGCGACAACAAGTATCGTTTTTTTCCGAAAATCAATATATGGAAAAAAATTTAAATGTTATTTTTTTCTTAAAAAACACCGAATTTAATTTTGATCTTCCGTTTTGAACAAGCAATTTTTTATCTTTGGCGACAGTCTGAACGGAAATAGAATTAATAACATATCATTATTCACACAAATCACATTAAAATGAAGAAGATCAGTTCGTTACTGTTTATTTGTATCTTTGGGCTCTCTCTATTTGCCAACGCCCAAGTAAAAGAAAAAGAAGAAGAGCAAAAACCGGAAGGTTATATTTTCACGGAAATTGTCAGATTACCGACACTCTCGGTAAAAGATCAAAGTCGTGCAGGAACTTGCTGGTCCTGGTCAGCAACTGCATTTTTCGAATCGGAAATGATGCGTATGGGCAAAGATTCGGTTAATCTTTCCGCCATGTATTCGGTAAGACATGCCTATAGCGATAAAGCAGACAAATACGTACGCCTTCATGGTTTTTTGAATTTCGGTGTAGGCGGTTCATTCGGAGATGTTGTGCATACGATTAAAAATTACGGCATTGTTCCTTTAGAAGTATACGAAGGTTTGGAATACGGAGAATCCAATCATGCATTCGGTGAAATCGACGCCGTATTAAAGGCTTACGTGGAAGCGGTTATCACAAACCAAAATAAGAAACTAAGTACGGCTTGGAAAAAAGGATATGAAGGCATTTTAGACGCTTATTTAGGAGCCGAACCTGAAAAATTCCAATACAAAGGAAAAGAATACACCCCCAGGACGTTCGCGGACGAAGTTGTAGGTCTAAATATGGACGACTATGTCAGTTTAACCTCTTTCACGCATCACCCTTTTTACACCTCGTTTGCAATTGAGGTTCCGGATAACTGGTTATGGGGAGAATCATACAACTTACCTCTCGATGAGTTCATGGAAGTAATGGACAAAGCCATCGATAAAGGTTATACTTTTGCCTGGGGCGCCGATGTTAGCGAAAAAGGATTCGCTACTGTAAATCCGGGTGTTGCCGTGGTTCCGACAACTGATACCAAAGAGATGAGCGGGGCTGAAATCGCCAAATGGGAAGCTATGCCGAAAAAACAACAAAATCCGGACGCTTTCAAAAATGGTCCGGCTCCCGAGAAACAGATTACCCAGGAAATGAGACAACGCGAGTTCGATAACTACCAAACAACCGACGATCACGGCATGCAAATTATCGGGAAAGCTAAAGATCAAAACGGAACTCCCTATTTCATCGTGAAAAACTCATGGAATAAGTATAACAAATTCGGAGGCTATTTCTATGTTTCTTATCCTTTCATGCAATTAAAAACGATGAATATCCTCATTCACAAAAATGCAATTCCCAAAGAGATCAAAAAGAAATTAGGTCTTAAATAAATTTTCTCTATTTCCCGATAGAGAAACTAAATTAAAAAAAGGCTGTCCTTCCTCCGAGAAGACAGTCTTTTTTTTATAATTTCGCGAAGAATTGAAACGTTTAATTAAAAACTTAATCGATATGAATCAAGCAGTAGAAATAAAAAAGGACATTTATTGGGTAGGTGTTAACGACAGAAGAACTCATATATTTGAAAATTATTGGCCTCTTCCCAAAGGTGTAGCCTACAACTCTTATCTCATTATCGATGAAAAAGTAGCCCTGATCGATACCATTGAAAGAAGCAAAATGGAGGATTACGTGGAGAACATCGAACAACTGTTGAACGGACGTAAAGTCGATTATCTGATTGTAAACCACATGGAACCCGATCACACGGGAGCGATCAAAGCTTTACTATGTCATTATCCCGACGTAACAGTGATCGGCAACGCGAAAACTTTTCCCATGTTGAAAAATTTTTACGGTGTATACGATAACCTGCTGGAAGTAAAAGAGGGAGATTCGTTGGATCTGGGAAAACATAAACTGAATTTTTATATGGCTCCCATGCTCCACTGGCCGGAAACTATGGTTACCTTCGAATCCACGGAAGGCATTCTGTTCAGCGGTGATATTTTCGGTGCTTTCGGCACATTGGACGGAGGAGTTTTCGACGATGAAGTGGATCTGGATTATTTGGAAGAAGAGATCAGCCGTTACTACTCGAATATCGTGGGAAAATACGGACAACCGGCACAACAGGCACTAAAGAAATTAGGAGGACTTCCCATACGGATGATTTGTGCCACACATGGCCCCATTCGACGTTCCCATATCGCCGATATCGTCGCGAAATACGATAAATGGAGTAAATACGAAACAGACAAAGGAGTAGTCATCGCTTTTAGCTCTATGTATGGAAATACGGAAAAGATGGCCGATATGATCGCCCGCTTTTTGACTGAAAAAGGTATTAAAAAAATACGAATTCACGATACGTCCAAAACCCATCCTTCTTATATGATTAATGATATTTTCCGTTACAAAGGTGTGATCTTGGGTAGCTGTGCCTACAACGGAGGCATCTTTCCCACCATGGAGACCTTTTTAAACGAATTGGAACATATGGGTGTTAAAAATCATGTCGTGGCCTTTTTCGGAGGTAAAGCTTGGGCGGGAGGAGCCATGCCTCGTTTCAATCAATTTGCCGAAAAAATCAAATGGGAAGTGGTAGCACCTTCCGTTGAAGCTTGTGGTGCACCCAAAGAAGAAGATTTCGAACAATGTCGTCAAATCGCCTATGCGATGGCAGATAAATTGAATGAGATTTGCTAAAGATTGATTAAATACATTCAAAAGACGGTTTGCGAATAAGTTTCGCAAACCGTCTTTTGTTTTACAGTAACTCTCCTATCTTCTCACAATCCACAATTTCAAATACCTCCACTAATCAATAATAGGGACAGTTCCGAAACTTTAGCTTGATAAAGAGCTAACAACATTCTATCCACCGCATCCAAATAACTTCGCTGAAATTCACGAAATTCAATACCGGAGAGGGATCCTAATTTATACTTCTCCAACGCGGCATCCAAATTTTTCTCGGCAACATCCGCACTCTCCCGTTCAAAACCAACCATCAACAAATTATTTTCATAGGTGTTATACAGTAACGCTAAATCACCCAATGTCTCTTTTTCTACCTCTTTATAGGATAACTCACTATTCTCTTGTTCCAAACGGGCATTTCTGATTTTTGTCCGATTTTGCATGCGACTGAATATCGGAATATTCACGGAAAATCCCCAATAAAACCCGTTTGTCCGGTTCAGTTTCGTATTAGAAGCCGGAGCATCCGTCTTGTTATAATTATATCCGGAACTAAAATCCAATGTCGGGAATAGAACGGCTCTTGCATTTTTCAAATCCAACGCGGATATTTTCTGTTCCTTTTTAGCGATTAACAAAGCCGTATTACGCACCAACGTGTTTTTCTCTAAAGTCGCCATTTCCAATGGCAGGTCCAATAATATCGTATCCCGTACATAGGCCACTTTCTGTAAATCGACATTCATCAATTTATTTAAATTGATATAAGCACTTTTCACCATCTCTTTCTGTTGCACGAAAGCAGAACTATCCGAATTCAAATCGATTTTTGCTTGTTGAGACTCTAAACCAGCCATATTACCGATCTGATGGCGAACACGCGCTTCATCGTAACGTTCTTTTGACAAATTCAACGAATGCTTAGCCGCTTTTAATCGATGTTGCTGTACCAACACATCGTAATAAGCGGCACTTACCTCCACGATCAAATTCTCCACCGCCATTTTTACAGATAATTCCCCTCTGGATTCTAACTCTTTATAACGTTCATGAGTGGTAAACATTTCCAATCCATCGAACAAACGCCAGTTCAAGGCCACTCCGGCCGAATAATTATCGGTTTTCACGTCAGATAATTTACTGATCTCTCCCGCACTATTTTCCGTCTTCACATCGTTGCGCGTCTGATTCTGTCTGGCATCAATAGCCAGGCTGGGCAAAAAATAAGAATAATCCACACTATTCTTAGCCATGGAGGCCTCGTTGCGAATTATCTTTATAGCATAATTTGACTCCAACGCTTGATTGATACATTCCGGGAGAGTTATTCTCTGTTGGGCAAATCCGTTAAATTCAAAACCCAGAAAAAAAATAAGCATACCGATTGTTTTCCATAACGCGGATTGATATAACACCTCTCTTCTCATAGTTTTCTCTTTTTAAGTCCTTTTTACTCCTTTATCTCCTCTATAATTCTTACTCTTTGAGAAGAAAAATAGGTATAGATAGCCGGAATAACAAACAACGTCAATAATGTGGAACAAACCATCCCGCCGACGACAGCGATTCCCATAGCAACACGACTCTCCGATCCGGCTCCCGTTGCGATAGCCATAGGCAAAATACCCAAAACAGTAGACAGACTCGTCATCAGGATCGGACGCAACCGGGAAACCGATGCCTCTCGAATAGCCTCTGACATAGACAATCCAGCAGCTTTCCGTTGATTGGCAAACTCCACGATCAAAATACCGTTCTTCGAAACCAATCCGACTAACATAATGATTCCGATCTGGCTAAAAATATTCATGGTCTGCCCGAAATACCACAAGGAAACCATAGCTCCGATTAAAGCCAAAGGAACGGTCAACATAATAATCAAGGGATCCCTGAAACTTTCAAACTGAGCGGATAAGACCAGATATATAAACAATAAGGCCAACAAAAAGGCGAACATTAAACTGGAAGAACTTTCCACAAAATCTTTTGAATTACCGGAAAGGGTCGTTTTAAAATCATCATTCAATACCTCGTCAGCAATCCGATCCATTTCCTTCAATCCTTGCGAAATAGTTACGCCTTTGGACAAACCCGCGGAAACCGTTGCGGAAACAAAACGATCGTAACGATATAGCTGAGGGGGCATAGAACTCTCCCGCATAGAGATCAAATTATCCATAGAAACCAAATTTCCTTCCTGATTCCGGACATAAATTCCTTTCAGATCGGAAGGTTTATTTCGGTCCTCCCGCTCCAGCTGGCTTAATATCTGGTATTGCTTTCCGTTCATAATATAGTACCCTACCCGTTGCTCACTCATCGTCAACTGCAATGTCTGAGCGATATTTTGCACGGTCACGCCCATGGCCGCAGCCTTATCCCTGTCGATGTTAATAGTCAATTCCGGTTTAGTAAACTTCAAGTTTAAATCTGACGCGGAAAACAGGGGACTTTTATTTACCTCCTCCATGAATTTCGGCAAGATCGATTTCAGATCATCCAAATTCTTAGCCTGAATGACATACTCAATCGGAAGTCCTCCACGGCGTCCTCCAAAAGTTTGTTGCTGAGAAACCAATGTACGGGCTCCTGTAAATTGACGCACGCTTACAGCCAATTCATCAGCGATTTCTTGTTGCGTCCGGGTTCGATCATCCGGACTCACTAACCATAAATTCAAACTGGAACGATTGGTCTGTCCCCCCCCCACGAACTCTATCAACTTATCCTGTTCGGGTACCGTCTCTTCGATAAAAGCTGAAAGTTCTTGAGAATAACGATTCGTATATTCAAAAGTAGCCCCTTCCGGCGCCGTCGATGAAATACGAATATTGGAACGGTCCTCCAAAGGAGCCATCTCCGATGGGATGGCCAACCATAAAAGATAAATAGCAATTCCGGAGATACCGATAATAATCAATGCCCAATAACGTACCTGAAGAAAACGCTCTAACCAACGGCGATACACACGATTCATCCCTTCAAAGAAGGGCTCCGTTTTCCGATAGAACCAATTTTTAGTCGCATCCTTCGTCAATAATTTCGTCGAAATCATCGGAGTAAAGGTCAAGGCGACAAAAGAAGAGACGATTACCGCCCCCGCGATAACCACGCTAAATTCCCGAAACAATCTTCCGGTAGTTCCCTCCAAAAAGACAATAGGAAAAAATACGGCAACCAACACGACCGTTGTCGCTATAACAGCAAAGAAAATCTCGTTGGATCCTTTAAAACCGGCCTCTAAAGGGGTCATGCCCTGCTCTATTTTCGTAAAGATATTCTCCATCACAACAATCGCATCATCCACAACCAATCCAATAGCCAAAACCACGGCTAATAACGTCAATATATTAATGGAAAAACCGGCCATATACATGATGAAAAAAGCTGCAATCAGCGAAATGGGAATTGCCAATACCGGGATCAAGGTCGTTCTCCAGTTACGCAGGAACAGAAAAATAATCAACACGACCAAAACAAAAGCTTCAAGAATCGTATCCTCTACCTCATTAATGGAATCACGAATAAAAACAGTATTATCATAAGCTATTCCGGCTTCAATATCCTCGGGTAAATCTCTCTGCAAATCATCCATAACCTGGTATGCCCTATCTGCAATATCGATGTAATTCGCTCCCGGTTGAGGAATCAACGCACAGATAACCATCGGAACCCTATTGCGCTTCAATATACTACGCACATTCTCGGCATCCACTTCAGCCACACCGATATCCCGGAAACGAACCAATTTATCCCCTTCCCTGGAAATCACCAAATTATTAAAATCTTCGATAGACATCAACCGTCCTAATGTTCGGATGGTTAATTCCGTATTATCCCCTTCCACCCGACCGGAAGGCAACTCAATATTTTCATTTTCAATAGCCGCTTTCACATCCATCGGAGTCAGTTTGCGGGCTGCCAACAAAGAAGGATTCATTCGCAAACGAACCGAATAACGTTTCTCACCCCATATTTCCACACTACTTACCCCCGGAATGGTCTGCAAACGCTCTTTATAATAACGCTCGGCGTATCCGCTCAAATCAATCAAAGAGCGTTTATCGCTACGTAAAGAAACTCCGAAAATAGGCTGTGCGTCAGCATCTGCCTTATAAACCGTCGGGGGATCTATATCTTGCGGTAAACGTCTTAAGGTTCCGGATACCTTATCCCTGACATCATTAGCAGCCGTTTCCAAATCTACCTCCAACTCAAATTCTATCGTAATCCGGCTCTGACCGTCACGACTCGTACTACTCAAAGAACGAATTCCCTGAATACCGTTAATAGCCGCTTCCAAAGGCTCTGTAATCTGCGTTTCGATAACATCGGCATTAGCACCCACAAAAGAGGTCGATACCGAAATAACCGGGGGATCGACACTGGGATAGTCACGTACACCTAAATAAGAAAGTCCGATTCCACCCACAATTACTAAAATCAGATTCATTACCGTGGCAAATACCGGACGTTTTATACAGGTCGAAGAAAGACTCATTCCATTTTAATTTTTAGATTTTTAACCCTAATAATATCAAAATTCCATCACCAGATATAAATTGCTATCCCCCATCTTATTCCCCACTTGTCTCTCTCGCAAGAGAAACACTTACTCGCATACCATCCTGTAATTGCATCAGTCCGCCCGTAAGTACCGTATCTCCGGGTTGAATACCGGAAATAACCTCTACATAACGGGAATCCCGACTCTCCGTTTCCACCGGTACACTCTGGGCCTTTCCTTCTTTCACCACCCACAGGCGTTTTCCATTCATCTCCGGAACAACGGCCTCACTGGGAATCATCATAAAGGTCCGATTGCTTTCCGTCATCAATTCCCCTTTTACAAACATTCCAGCCACCAAATTCGCCGTATTCCGATAGCGAGCTCTCAGGGTAATCATATGAGTCTGGATATCAGCCTGAGGATCGACAGCATATATCTCCGCTACAATATCTTTTTCTACCCCTTCGGTCCTAAACTTAATCTTTTTCCCGATTAAAGGAACATTTATATACTTTTCAGGAATTGAAAATTCGATTTTCAATACAGAATTATCCACCAGACTGGAAACCCTTGTACTCGGCTGCACATAACTCCCTTCACTCACGTAACGAAATCCCATCTTTCCGTCAAAAGGAGCACGGATCTCCGTTCTGGCAATTTTTACTTTCAACAACTCGATATCGGCCAAAAGCATATTGTATTCGGTTTCCATCTGTTGAAACGATTCATAACTGACAGATTCCCGTTCCAGTAATATACGTTGACGTTCCAGCTTGTCTTCCAATAACTTCTTTTCAAATTCGGCACGCCCCAACTGAGCCTTCAAATCCGAATCATCCACTTTTAAAAGAAGTTTTCCCTTCTTTACATGCTCCCCGTCATTAAAATAAATTTTGTCTACTTTTCCGGCCGTTTCAGAAACCAATTCAACCTCCTCGTTAGGTAATAAAATCCCGTTAGCCATGATTCCATTATTAGACATTGACAATCCGGCGACACATCCGCTTACAGGCAAAATACCCTGTGACACTCCCCGTCGGCCCTGTCCACTTTTTTGCCGTTTACTGAAAGAATCATTTAAACGAGGAACTAAAATAAGGACTACAATTACAACCGGTATTCCTATCTGCAAAACTCTTTTTACCCTTTTATTCATATTTAGTTTTCCATTATGTCTGCATGTATATAGTTTCTCCGCTTTCACACATCCTACACCATTCCTTGATTCATTTTATGGACATTAAAAATGGCCAAAAGTTTATTTACAATCCGTTAAGAGTATGTTAAAATATAAAAGGGATTTAACAAGAAACCCCCTTTTATATTTTAACTCTCCCGTATCAAAACCAATTCCTCCATTTAAATACAATAAATCCGATCGCCGAAAACAGGAGAGACACGACAAGCACGATCAAAAAACCATACGGGTTATTCTCCAGAGAATTAGGTACATTCATACCGTATAAACTGGCTATTAACGTCGGAAGCATTAAAATAATAGAAATAGAAGTCAATCGTTTCATTACGATATTCAAATTATTAGAGATAACGGAAGCATACGCATCCATCGTACCGCTCAGAATATCACTATATATACGGGCTGAATCCTGTGCCTGCCGCTGCTCGATTTCAACATCCTCAACCAAATCTTCATCAAAATACTTACGCTGGCTTCTTAAATTTTTTACTTTGATCAACAGGTTATCGTTTCCTCTTAAAGAAGTTATAAAAAAGACCAATGATTTCTCAATTTTTAACAAGCGTTGTAACTCTTCGTTACGAATTGATTTTTCCAACTCGATCTCAGCCGCATGCATTTGATTGTTTATTTGTTTCAGGTATTTCAAATACCAAACGGAAGAAGATAAAAACAAACGAAATACCAAATCCCAAGGCTGTTTTACCTCAACACCCTTACGGTCGGCATAATGAATAAAATCAGGTATCATCTCCGTTTTATAATGACACACCGTAATAATGACATCATCTTTTATAATAAAACCCAAAGGAACTGTAATAAAAGGAATGCTTTCGTCCACTTTATACGGAATACGTAAAATCATGAGTATCCACTCATCTTCTATCTCCAAACGAGAACGCTCATCGATATCTTCTATATCTCCGAAAAATGACTGGGGAACCCCCATTTTATCGGTAAGAAAACGAATGTCTTCTTCCGTCGGTGAAACAACATTAATCCAACACTTAGGTTCCCACTCTTCCTTTTCTTCGAACCCAACATTACCCATTAGGAATGTTCTCATAGTTAATCCTCCTTCAATTTATGAACAGAGGTTAACGGAACCCCCATCCTGATTAATACTGTTGATGATAATCGTCCATATCTTATTTATGAATTTTTACACTGCAAAAATAAACGAAAGAATTGAATATAAAAATTTATTTTTTCAAATCGATATAAATCGGTAAATGATCGCTATATCCACCCACGTAATAGGGACCCCTATAGGTAGGTTTCGGCTTTATCCCGTAATATTTTTTATCTTCTTCAAACAAAAAACGGAATGTTCCCACAGTCAAATGACGAGAAGATTGCAAAGGGAACTTGCCATTGAGTAAAACTCCGGACAGAATCAAATGATCGATGGTCTGCCATACTCCCTTGTACCGATAACTCCCGTAATTCTCCCTCAACAAATAATATCCGGTATTATACAATCCTTTATCCTTTATTTTACGGCTATCGGAATTTTTCGTTTCCATAGCTTTCTGGGCAAAAGTATTGGCCTTACCGTTAAGATCTCCCATTATTACGATCGCGGCTCTCGGATTTTCGGCCTGAATGGAATCTACTCGTTGACGAATGACCTTAGCGGCACGAACACGTTTCCATTCGCTCTGACTCTCCCCCCCTCTCATCGAAGGGAAATGAGCTACAAAAAAATGAAGCGTATCTATTTGTCCAACCACTCCTTTACAGTACAAAACATCTCTCGTGTGACCTTCTCCCTCCAAAAATACCGGGAAAAAACAGGCTTTCAACAATTGACAATACGGCTTACGATATAAAAAAGCCACATCTATCCCCCTCGGATCAGGAGAATCCGCATGTACAATACCATACTCGCCATCAGCCAGAACCGTTTTACCAATCAAATCTTCCAGCACTTCCCGATTTTCTACCTCCGCCAACCCGATAAAAACAGGCAATTCCCCCTCTCCTGTCGCACTCAAAACCTCCGAAATATGCCGTACCTTTGAATTGTAACGCTCCTTTCCCCAATGTTGTTTTCCTTGGGGAGTAAAATCATCATCTGATGTATTGGGGTCATCCTTAACGTCAAACAAATTTTCAACATTATAAAATACAATCCGATAACGTTCTTTTTTTACCTGTCCGTAACCCGTTTTAAAAACGAACAGCAATATCAAGGTTCCTGCCAATACTTTACGCATCTTTTATCGTTTTAATCGAAAAATATCTACCTTTCCTCGGGGTCCTCGGAAGCGTATTCTTCCAATTCTTCCCAATATTCAAGCGCACGTCTCATATGAGGAATAACAATAGTACCTCCGACAAGATCCGCCACGGCAAAAATCTCGAACAGTTGTTCCGTGGTCACCTTTAATTCATGACAACGCTCCAGATGATATTTAATACAATCATCACAACGTAATACCATAGAAGTGGCCAAACCCAACATCTCTTTCACCGTGGCAGAAAGAGCCCCATCCCTATAAGTATTCGTATCCAGATTATAAATCCGTTTAATCACTTTGTTGTCGGCGGCTAAAATCTTTTCGTTCATTTTTGCCCTGTATTCCCTGAACTGCTCAACCGTTTTACCCATAAAAACATGTCTTAATGAAATAACTTAAGTATATCATTCGTATTGGCCAATACAAGCAGTAACAATAAAAAAATCATTCCTGCTATTTGTGCGTTCTCCAAAAATTTCTCGTTCGGTTTCCTCCGAGTAATAACCTCATATAACAAGAACACCACGTGGCCACCGTCCAATGCCGGAATCGGCAATAAGTTCATCACCCCTAAAATAATAGATAATAAAGCCGTTAAGCTCCAAAAAGCTTGCCAATCCCAATATCCCGGGAATATATTACCGATAGATAAGAAGCCTCCTACGGATTTCAACGCCTCCGGATTTTTAAACAATTTAAACTGCTTCAAATAGGAACTGATTTGATCGATCCCCATATGGATGCCCGCCGGAATAGCTTCAAAAAAAGAGTAATATTTCACGGCATAATCAAAAACCGGATCTATTTTAACTCCAACTCCTATTATCCCGTCGGCTCCCACAGGTATAGCCACGGTTAATGTATCCGCACCCCTTAAAATTTCTGCCTGTAAGGTGTCATTTTTATGTGAACGAATGATTTTCGTATATTCGTCGTAATAAGCAAACGTTTCTCCATTTAATTTCAAAAAACGGTCACTCTCTGTAATACCCGCGTTTTTTGCAGGAGATTCTTTAGCAAAACCAACAATCTCCCCCGAATAAGGATAACGGGGTTCTATCAGCATTTTATGCGCGAATCCCTTGGAGGAGTATGTCAGTAAATTTTTCACTAACGATGAAGGCAAATCAATATTCACTAATTGTCCGTTTCGAAGCACCTGCATCGTTTGGGGACTCTCCAATAAGATGGTCGGAATAATATCGGAAAAACGTTCTAATTTCTGATTATCCAAGGAGATAACGATATCGCCGGTTTGCACTCCCACATTCGTGAACAAGCTATCACAAACAACCCCGTATTTCACATTCTCTGCCGGCAAATATTTCTCTCCCCAAGCGAATAAAATCATGATATAAATAAAGAAGGCCAAAATAAAATTAACCAAAACTCCACCCAGCATAATCAACAAACGCTGCCATGCCGGTTTAGCCCTAAATTCATAAGGCTTAGGGGGTTCTTTCATCTGGGCAATATCCATGGATTCATCTATCATCCCGGAAATTTTCACATATCCGCCTAAAGGCAACCACCCCATTCCGTATTCAGTATCTCCCTTCTTAAATTTAAACAGCGAAAACCACGGATTAAAAAAGATATAAAATTTTTCGACTCTGGTCTTAAAGATCTTCGCCATCGTAAAATGTCCGAATTCATGTAACAAGACTAAAATGGAAAGACTCAATATAAACTGTACTACCTTTACAACTATCTCCATATCTCAATTTTAAATTTTAGCTTCAATAATTTCATCTGTCTAATTTCCTACATTTTCCCGACAAATCCTCCGTATAACTCTATTTTTCAATAATATCCATAGCTATTTTACGTCCTTCCCTATCCGTTTCTATATAATCCTGCAAATCGGGTTTCTGTATAAAACAAACCCTGGAGATAGTCTCTTCTATGATTTCGGGCATACGAGTAAACGAGACTTTCTCTTTCAAAAAGGCATCGACCGCAATCTCATTCGCCGCATTCAATATACAAGGGATGTTTCCCCCTTTTTCCATGGCCTCGAAAGCCAATCCCAAATTACGAAAGGTGATCGGATCCGGTTTCTCAAATGTCAAATTGGAATACCGGCTAAAATCGACACGTTCAAATGAAGAAACGACCCTGTCAGGATAGGTTAGGGCATATTGAATAGGCAAACGCATATCAGGCACTCCCAATTGGGCTTTGATACATCCGTCCGTAAATTGAACCATCGAATGTACGATCGATTGCGGATGAACCAACACTTCTATTTGGGAAGATTTCAGACCAAATAACCACTTGGCCTCGATAGCTTCAAATCCTTTATTCATCATGGAAGCGGAGTCGATCGTCACTTTAGCCCCCATCTTCCAATTCGGATGCCTCAAAGCTTGCTCCGGAGTGACCTGCTTCAAAAATTCATAATCCTTACCCCGAAACGGACCCCCGGAAGCCGTTAACAAAATTTTCTCAACAGGATTATTCATTTCGCCCGTTAAACATTGAAATATAGCAGAATGCTCCGAATCTACGGGTAATAGGGCTACCTTATATTCCGTTACCAGGTCATGGATCAAATCGCCGGCAACAACTAACGTCTCTTTATTGGCCAATGCTATCGTTTTGCCTGCTTTTATCGCCCGGATCGTAGGCAATAAACCGCTGTAACCCACCATAGCCGTAACAATGACATCGATAGTGGAACTCTCCACGACCTGCGCTATCGCCTCGCTCCCCGCGTATACTTTTATATCTTCATCCGCCAATAACTCCTTTAATTGTCCGTATTTCTCCTCGTTAGCAATAACTACCATATTCGGTTTAAAACGAACGGCTTGTTGAGCTAACAACTCGACCTGATTATTGGCAGTCAGCACCTCAACACGAAAACGTTCGGGATTTGCCCCTATCACCTGCAACGTCTGAGTCCCAATTGAACCTGTCGAACCTAATACTGCAATATTTTTCATCATTATCTATCATACGTCGGAAACAAACTCTATCCCGAACGTTCTCTTTTAACTATTTAAACTTAATATAATTCTCCGGATTAATCGGCTTTCCAGCCTTCCACAACTCCAAATGCAAATGCAAACCCGTTGTCTCTTCTCCCGTGTTCCCGACAATCGAAATAACTTCTCCGGCCCGAACAAAATCACCCTGTCTCTTCAATAGAACGGAATTATGTTTATAAATGGAGATCAAATTACTACTGTGTTGAATAGCCAGGACAAAACCCGTTTCCACCGTCCAATCCGCAAAAACGACCACTCCGTCCAACACACTCGCGACATTGGTATTCTGTTTCGTTACCAGATCGATACCGAAATGACGCTTCGCCTCATCAAAGTGATTGGTCACAATTCCTTGCAACGGCGGGAAGAAATGATAAAAATCATCTGGAGAAGAAGAGATTTGTCCCAACGAAAGATTAAAACGTTCTTTCTCCTCTATCATCTCTCTAAAACCATTCTCTTCGGGGGTAGTTCCCATGACAATGGTATCATGATTAATCTTCTCTACAGACGTTGTAACCCTGGCTGTGGTATCTCCGTCCTCCCCCGTCATAACCATGCGGATGGATTGAAAAAATTGATCTTTTTTATTTAACTCGACCATCAACGAGTCAACTCGTAAAGCATTCAATGTAATCTGACGCCTCATGGCCCGATCCGGATATCCCGGAATAAATTCCCGCAAATTAGTAAAAGCAATCAATATGATCGTCAACGTAATCAAAACCACCGCTAACGTACTCAATGCCATGAACACATGCAATGGGGACAAACGGAAATGCATAACCTCTTCGTAAGTAGATTCGTTGAAGATGGTTAGCTTATATCTATTTTTTAGCTTATTCCAGAAATTCTTTTTACGCTTCATTCGACTATTTTTAGCCTCCAAAAATAGTACAAAAATCTAATTATACCAGCTTGTCAACCTAACTTTTCATTTCACCCGGTTCATTTACCAAAATTCGATTCGGATACTGGAATACTTGCAAATTAAAATAGGGAATCACAGCCAACAAATGGTCGAAAATATCGGATTGTATCTTCTCGTAAGCAACCCATTCCTGATTCTTGGAAAAACAATAAATCTCCAAAGGAATTCCCGTCGGAGTCGGCTGAAGCTGACGTACCATATAGGTCATGTTTAAATTAATATCCGGATTAGCTTTCAAACGCAATACGGCATAATGTCGAAACACTCCTAAATTCGTTAAACGCCTTTCGTCAAGTATATCCTCCTTTCCCTCATTTGCTTTATCTATTTCAGGTAAAATGCTCTCTATATATCCTTTCAAAAACTCGGATTTTCTCAAGACAGCAATCTCATCATCCGATAAAAAATGGACAGAATGCATATCAATATTAACCCATCTCATAATCCGCCGACCGTCAGACTCCTGCATTCCCCGCCAATTGGTAAAAGAAGCCGAAACCATTTGGTAAGTCGGTATGGTTGTTATCGTCATATCCCAGTTTTGCACTTTCACGGTATAGAGATTGATTTCCAACACCGTTCCGTCGGCATTATTACTGGGCATCACGATCCAATCCCCGATCCTTATCATCTGATTTGCCAATAATTGCACCCCGGCTACAAACCCTAAAATGGAGTCTTTGAAAATTAACATAAGTACCGCGGCAAAAGCACCCAATCCGACCAAGAGATTACGGGGAGATTCTCCGATGAAAATACTGATAATTGTAATAAAAATGGCAGAGAAAACAAAGATCTTGGCCACCTGTATAAATACCTTAATCGGACGGTCTCTGGCTATCGGATAAGATTCATAAATTTTATTGGCCGCATCCATTGCGGTTATCATGATAAATCCCGTCACAATCAATATCCAGACAACAATCAAATGATGGAAAGTATCGATTTTTTCCCAATCCCCGTATACAAACCGGATGGCGAAATCGATAAAAATAGGCGGAATCAAATTAAACAATTTTTCAAAAAAACGTTCTTGCAATAATATATCGTCCCATTTCGTTTTCGTACGACGAACCATTTGGGCGACCAGTTTAACGATCCATTTCCGGGCAATAAAAGTTAAAAGCCACGCAATAATCACGATAACGATTAACTGAATAACGATTTCAAGCGTAGGAGCTGTCTCCGGATCCGTAATTCCCAAATCAAGCCAGGAAAACCAACGATGCCAATCCATTTTTAATTCCATATTTTTTTCCGATCTATTTTTCTTCATATACGGAAATTCCAAAGAAATGTCACATAATCCCCTTATTTTTTGGCAAAACCAGAGTTGAACATTAAAAATAATTAACAAGAAATCTTACCATATAAAGAAAAACAGGTTCATTTTTCCCTATTTTTACAATTACCCCCTAAATTAACGTTAAACCGTTAACTTTTCATATCAATTGAAGCAGTGTTTACTATATTTGCAAACACAAACATTAAAACATTAAAAAAACTCGTATGGTAAAAAGACTTTTAATCGTGTGTGCCATCATATCACTAATCAGTGCAAACTTATTCGCACAATATGATATGAAAGCACCGCTTCCCTTAGACCCACAGGTCAGAACAGGGAAATTAGCCAATGGCTTAACTTATTACGTGCGTCATAACGCAGAACCCAAAGAGAGAGCAAGCTTTTATATCATCCAAAACGTGGGGGCGATCTTGGAAAATGATGATCAGGATGGTTTGGCCCACTTTCTGGAACACATGGCATTCAACGGAACCAAACACTTCCCCGGCAGAAAAGGGATCGTAAATATGTTGGAAAAACACGGTGTTGAGTTTGGACGTAACATCAATGCCTATACGGCTCAAGATGAAACGGTTTACAACATCAGTGATGTTCCGACCACCAATGAAGGCTTAATGGATACTTGTCTGTTGGTATTACACGACTGGTCCCACTACCTTATTTTGGAAGGAGATGAAATCGATGGCGAAAGAGGTGTGATTACCGAAGAGTGGAGAACCAGGAGAACCCCCAGTTTCCGCATCAGAGCTCAGATTATGCCCGTTCTGTTGGAAGGTTCCAAATACGCAGAAAGAGATGTGATCGGAAATTTAGATATCATCAAAAATTTCAAATACCAAACGTTACGGGATTATTATCATAAATGGTACAGACCCGACTTACAAGCCATCGCTGTCGTCGGAGATTTCGACGTGGATCAAATGGAGAAAAAAATCATCGAACTTTTCTCTCAAATTCCGCCGGTAAAAAATGCAGCTGTTAGAGAGGTATACACGGTCCCCACACACGAGGATATTCGTTATGTATGCGCTACCGATAAAGAAGTTACCCAATCTTCCGTAGCCGTTTACATTAAATTTCCGACCTCTCCCAAAGAAGAAAAAAATCACCAATACATGAGAAATGAATTGTTGAAATCTTTCTACAATGCTATGTTGAGCCAACGGATCCGTGAATTACTGCAAAAAGGGAATCCTCCTTTCATCAACGGTAGTAGCGGTTTTAGCGGAATGGTCAGAGGAACGGGTATCTATATCATGTCTGCAACAGCCAAACCCAATGAAGAAGCCTTAGCTTTGGAAGCCATCTATCGTGAAAATGAAAGAGTAAAAAGATTCGGCTTTACAGAAAGCGAGTTGGAAAGAGTAAAAACCAACACGTTGGTAAGCTTGGAATCCGCCCTTAAACAAAAGGACAAAATTTCTTCTGAATCCTATATAGAAGAAATCAAACAAAACTTCTTGGAAGGTGAACCTATGGTAGATTTCGACTACTACTACAATTTCATGAAAACGATTATTCCTACCATTACCGCAGAGGAGATTTCCGCCCTTGCCCAGGAATACATCAAGCCTCAAAACATGGTTATCGTAGTACAAGGACCGTCTGAAGGAGTTACTCATATCACAAAAGAAGAAGCTTTAGCCGTTATGGATAAAGTAGACCAATCCGATATCGAACCGTATAAAGACCAAACGGCAGAATCCTCTTTGATTAACGAAGAGTTACCGGGATCCAAAATCGTTTCCGTTAAAAAACTTCCGCAATTCGATGCAGAAGAGTGGACTTTAGCTAACGGAGCGAAAGTAGTTTATCGCAAAGCCGATTATGAAAAAGATCAGGTTGTAGTCACTTCTTATAGTAAGGGAGGAACCTCTTTATATGACTTGGATAAATTAGCTTCCGCACAAGTTACGGCCGATTTAGTAGGAGCGTACGGTCTGGGAGATTATGACAATATTACCTTAGGCAAGCTGCTCACGGGAAAACGAGCCGGCTCAAAAGTAAGCATTGGAAGCCTTTCCGAATCAGTCGGAGGTAGCTCTATTCCAAAAGACTTCGAAACGCTGATGCAATTGATTTATCTGCGCTTTGAAAAACCCCGTTTCGACAAAGAGGTACACAATACCCTTATGCAAAGACAATACGCGGCTATCGCCAATATGCAAAAGAACCCGCAAAAAATAATGCAGGATTCAATAGATTTGATTACGAGCAATTACAATCCGAGAACTTTACTTGTCAACAAAGAGTTCTTCGACAGAGTAAGTATCGAACAAATTGAAGAGATCTACCGCGACCGTATCAAAGATGCCAGCGATTTCATTTTCTTCATCGTGGGTAACATCGATGCGGAGATCGCAAAAACGATGGCTGAAAAATACATCGGTTCCATTAAATCTTATAACAGAAAAGAGACTTGGAGAGATAACAAGGTAAGAGGTCCGAAAGGCAAAACGGAAAAAGTAATCGAAATAGCCTTGACAACACCGAAAACGACGGTGATTACCCACCACTCCAAAGAGATGAAATATAGCGTTGCAAACAACATCTATAACAATATCCTGAAAGGTATTTTAGATCTTCGCTATACTGAAAATATCCGTGAAAAAGAAGGAGGAACCTATGGCGTGGGCGTAAACGCCGGTTCTTCCAGAGAGCCTTATCAAAGCTACAGCATGACTATGAGCTTCGATTGCGATCCGGATAAAGCAGAACATTTAAAATCACTTCTTTACGTGGAAATCGACAAATTAATGAAAGAAGGACCCACTCAGGAAGAATTGGATAAAGTGGTTACGACAATGAAGAAAAACCGCGAACAAGGTAAAGAACATAATTCTTATTGGTTAAACGCATTGACAACCTACTTCATCTCCGGTATCGATATCAACGATCCGAAGAATTTCGATAAAATCGTCGGTAGTGTAAAACCGAAAGATATCCAGAACTTCGCCAAAAAATTGTTTAAAGGCGCTGACGTGGTAGACCTCATGTTCGTACCCAAGGCTCAAGAATAAAAGATTCTTACAGATAAAAAATAGCGTTAAGTAAAATCTTAACGCTATTTTTTATCTCCTTGAAAACGATATTGATCGACTAAGTCCAATAAAACGGCCCCATAGCGTTCGATGAGCTTTTTCCCTATGCCCGGAATGGACAAAAGTCGTCTTGCCGGTACCGGCTTTTCCGGTAAGAAATACGTTCACGCCCGTGTTTTCCAGAAAGCCATACGCCAATTCCAGTTCAGGATTAGTTTCCATCGATCCTACGGTGATATATCATTATGGGAACAAAGATAGCGAATATTCAATAACCTCGGATTTTATTCCCTTTACTTCCGACACGACAATTCATAAAAAAACCCTCCAAAGAGCATCTTTGGAGGGGATATCGTCTACTTTTCCGTTTGCCGGGCTTTATACTCATCCAAGCCTTTTTTCAGGAAAGCGACAAAAGCATCCCGATCCAAATTATGTCCCCGCGGGGGAGCAAGGATATGAGGTTTTAAATCCGTATCGTTTCCTCCCCGGCTGTCCAACAATATGTAGTTCGGCTGAGCATTAGAATCGAATTTCTTTATCTGGAAATCCGCATTCTTTTTCCCCAACGTCTTTTTCTTTTTTCCGTCGTATTCGGAAATATACCATTCCTCTTCGGGTAACTTCGCCTTATCATCCACATACAAGGCAACCACCACATAATCGTTCTTCAACATCTCTAAAACCCTCGGATCCGACCATACACTTTGTTCCATCTCCCGACAATTCACACAACCGTGTCCCGTAAAATCAATAAACAAAGGTTTATTCTGATTTCGAGCGGCTTTTAATGCCTGATCGTAATCAAAATACCCATCCAATCCATGAGGTAAACGCAAAAAGTCCGAATATTTTATACTTTCTGTTGAAACATCAGCAGTATTCCCGACCTTGCACCCACTCTTCATTATCTCTTTCGCATTCTCCCTGACAATCCGGTTGATATCGAAATCTATACTCTCCTGAGGAGGCAAATAACCGGCTAAAGCCTTTAAAGGAGCACCGAACATACCCGGAATTAGATAGACTACAAAAGAAAACGTCAAGATAATAAAAGCGAGACGAGGCACCCCGACATAAGGTAAATCGCTATCGTGAGCGAATTTAATTTTACCCATAAGATAGAGTCCCTGCAAGGTAAATATGGTTATCCAAATCGCGATATAAACTTCCCGATCCAATAATCCCCAATGGTAAACCTGGTCGGCTACCATCAAAAATTTGAATCCCAAAGCAACCTCTATAAATCCTAACACCACTTTTACCGAATTCAGCCAACCGCCGGATTTGGGTAAATTACTCAATTTCGACGGGAAAAAAGCGAAAAAACCGAAAGGTAAGGCAACCGCTATCGAGAAACCCAACATCCCGATAATAGGACGGAGGATCGAGCCTCTCGCGGCTTCCACTAAAACGGTACCGACAATGGGAGCCGTACAGGAGAAGGATACCAATACCAGGGTAAAGGCCATAAAGAAAGCGCCGATATATCCGCCCTTATCCGCCTGTTTATCGGATTTATTTACCAACCAAGAGGGCAATACGATCTCGAAAGCCCCAAAGAAAGAAGCGGCGAAAATCATAAAAATAATAAAGAAAAAGATATTGGGAATCCAATTCGTACTCAACCAATTAATAAAGTCAGGTCCCAAAAAGATTGAAATAATCAACCCCAATGCCGTATAAATCGCAACAATCGACAGGGCAAAAAACAACGCTTTTGCCTTCGCTTTCGCTTTATTGGAATCCCCATGCATAAAGAAAGAGACCGTCATCGGAATCATCGGAAAGACACAAGGCATAACCACAGCAGCTAAACCACCGACGAAAGCCAGCCAAAAAAACAACCACAAAGAATCATCCTTTGTCGGATCAGTCGTTAATGGAGTACTGGCAGTACTTGTAGCCTTCTTTTCCTCCAACTGAATAGAAAACTCCTTCTCCCCCGGTACGCAAGCTCCATCCCGACAAGTCTGATACTCGATCGTTCCCTTTACCTCCTTTATGGCAGGATCTGTTATTCTAATTTTTTGAACCAACCGATAACTATCCGTGAAATACCATTCGTCTACCTTAAAAATATCGCTATATTTCTTTTTCGGTTCTCTTTCAACCGCATCCCCCGCCAATTCAATGCCTTTTCCAACCCCATCAACAGTCAGGGACACCGGCATGGGACCTCCAGCCGGAGTATACATGGAATAGATAGACCAACCCGGCTGCAAAGTGGCCTCTAAAATTAAATTATACTCATTTTCTCCGGTTTTCTCTTTAGAGAAAGACCAGGAAGTAGGGTCTTCGGTCATTTGGGCAAAAGCCGCTATATTTCCTACACATAGAGCAAAAAATAGTGCCAATAGTCCTTTTTTCATAAACATCCATTTATATAAAACATCCATTTTCATATGTTTCGATCACAAATAAAATAAGTGAACCTTGCAAACTTAGCAAAAATTCACTTATCATACAACATGCGGGTCAAATATTGATAAATATTTATATTTTATAATCCAAATTTGAATAGATCATGACTCTTCGATTTCCCGATTAAAACGGTTATAAAATTTATATTCATAAATATAAAACGAAGGCACGCCTATCACTTGGATTGATACAAAATATTTGAATCGCCACCTTCTTAGAATAGACCAGAAACCTTTCTTCAAATAAGCTTCCACGAAAGGATGCACTTTGATCTTCAATATCTTGTATTTTTTTTCAACAATCAAATATTCCAGCTGATCTTCAATTTTATCGATCAATAATACCGCGGCTTCAGCCTTTCCCGTACCATGACACACGGGGCAAGTCTCCGTCGTTGTCACCGTCATTTCGGGACGTACACGCTGACGCGTGATCTGCATTAAACCGAACTTACTTAAAGGCAAAATCGTATGTTTGGCACGGTCTATCTCCATGGCCGATTTCATCTTATCGTACAATTTCTGTCGATTTTCAGCCAATTGCATATCAATAAAATCAATGACAATGATCCCTCCCATATCCCTCAATTGCAATTGACGAGCCACCTCGTCAGCCGCGGCTAAATTCACTTCCAAGGCATTCGTCTCCTGATCATCGCCAAGTTTAGTACGATTTCCACTATTCACATCAATCACGTGAAAAGCTTCCGTATGCTCGATAATCAAATAGGCTCCATTTTTAAAAGAGACGGTACGTCCCAAAGAGGACTTTATCTGTTTATCAACGCCAAAATGATCCAAAATAGGTACATCCGTTGAAACATACTTCACGATATCCTCTTTTTCCGGGGCTATTGTACTGATATAACCTTTTATCTCTTTACTCAACGTAATATCATTAATATAAATATTTTCAAAAGAAGAGTTCAAAATATCGCGAAGCATGGCACTCGTCCGGTCTATTTCCCCCAAAATCAACTTGGGAGGTTCTATGTCCCGTATATGTTTGAAAGCAGTCTCAAACCGCTCCACGAGTTCGCATAACTCACTATCGAACAATTCCGCATTCTTTCCTTCTGCTACCGTTCGAACAATCACCCCGTAATTCTTAGGGCGTATACTCTCTATCAGTCGTTTTAAACGTTTCCGTTCTTCGACAGATTTTATTTTTTGCGAAACAGACACCTTCTCGGAAAAAGGCATCAAAACCAAATGACGTCCGGCAATACTTAACTCGGAAGTCAAGCGCGGACCTTTAGTCGAAATAGGTTCCTTGGCGACCTGAACAGCAACATACTGTCCCACGCTAAGCACATCCGATATCTTACCGTTCTTGTTGATTTCTGGCTCCAACCTCAATTTGGAAACCGGCATCCCCCTTCTGGCAATACATTGTTTGATATAATTATCCAGTGAATGGAATTGGGGGCTTAAATCAAGGTAATGAAGAAAAGCGTCTTTTTCATACCCGACATTAACAAAAGCAGCATTAAGCCCCGGCATAATCTTTTTTACCTTCCCGTAATAGATGTCTCCTACGGCAAACTTCATGCTAGTCTTCTCTGTCGTCAACTCTACCAATCGCTTATCTTTTAATAGAGCGATCACTATTTCTTCTGCTCTTACATCTATGACTAACTCCGTACTCACTACCTAAAACAATTAATCGTATTATACTAAATAAACCTAAAGGCTATAGCCTTTAGGTTTATATCTCTTAACTCACAAACGACTACTTCTTCTTATGTCTATTCTTTCTCAGTCTTTTTTTACGTTTGTGAGTAGCCATCTTATGTCTTTTCCTCTTTTTTCCGCTTGGCATAACTTACACTCCTTTCTTATTTAACTTTTTCCTTTACTTGAACAACGAAACTTTTTGAAGGTTTAAATGAAGGAATGAAGTGTTCAGGAATTTTAATCGTTACGTTTTTTGAAATGTTACGAGCTGTTTTTTCTGCTCTTTTTTTCACAACAAAACTTCCAAAACCTCTCAAATACACGTTCTTGCCTTCAACAACAGAACCTTTAATCGCTTCCATAAATGCTTCTACCGTTGCTTGAACAGCTACTTTTTCGATTCCGGTCGTTCTCGAAATTTCATTCACAATATCCGCCTTTGTCATTTTCTTTAAATATTTAATATTCAATAATATATTTCTTTAATCTCTGTTTTCAGTCTGCAAATATATATCTTTTCCACAAACAATGAAACAAACTTAGACTTTTTTGTCAATATTTTTTCACTCCACAGACTGGAATAGTGAATTTTGTAACCCGCCTGTCTCCTGCCCCACGTAACGGCAATCTTATCCATCGAACCGTTTTTCATTTTTAACGATAAAATATTATCTTCGTTTCCCAAACTCAAAAACTTTTTTTAATCAACTATTTTTTGTAATTTGTGTCAAATTTAATCTTAAATAATTATGGTAAATAAAGTTATTCTTATAGGAAACGTCGGTGCCGACCCGGAGGTCAGGTACTTGGAAGGAGGGGTTGCGGTCACTCGATTTAGCTTGGCTACAACGGAAACCTACAACAATAAAAACGGAGAACGTGTCAGCCAAACGGAATGGCACAATATCGTTCTTTGGAGGAATTTAGCGCAAATTGCCGAAAAGTACGTGAAAAAAGGGATGACTCTTTATATTGAAGGACGCCTTAGAACACGTACCTGGGACGATCAAAACGGGAATAAACGTTACACGACGGAAATCTACGGAGATACCATGCAAATGCTATCCCGCAAACAGGACAACTATGAAAAAACGCCGGAACCTCCTATGCCAGAAGCTCCAAGCAGTTTAAGCAATTCGGACGATAGCGACGATCTTCCCTTCTAATCCATTCAGGTTTACGCTTACCTTGGGACAAATTCGTCCGTACAACCGAATTTTTAACGGGATAAGCGTTAAACCTCCGTTTTTTTTTATAATTTTGGACGATTTTATGTTTAACCAATTAAAGTAACCTTGGATACAGATTATTTTCCCCCGGCGGAGCAGATTTTTACCGGTTCATTTGGAACGCTTGATCTTATTTTCATTATTATTTTACTATTCCTGCTGATATGTTCAGCTCTTATTTCTGGCTCGGAAGTTGCTTTTTTCTCACTATCGCCCACTCAACTAAAACATTTGGAAGAAAAAGGATACGATAAGGCATGCCATCTTCAAAAAAAGCCCAATCTCTTGTTAGCCACCATCCTTATCTCCAACAATTTTGTCAATGTCGGAATCGTCATACTCTCGACTTATCTGGTTAACTCTTTATTCGATTTATCCGCGAATCCGGTGCTGGGCTTCATTATCCAAGTGATTGCAGTTACTTTTATCATCCTGTTGGTAGGAGAAATTATACCCAAATTATACGCGAATCGTTCACAAGAAAAGGTGGTTATTTTAATGACCGGCCCGCTCCTGTTTTTGTCTCATCTATTTCGACCGCTCTCGTATTTATTAATCAAGTCAACTTCAATCATCAGTAACCGAATCGAAAAAAAAGACGCCATATCCATCGATCAACTCTCGAAAGCGTTGGAATTAACGAAAGACTCGGAAATTAACGAAGAGAAAGACATTCTGGAAGGTATAGTCCGTTTCGGAAACATAGCCGTAATCGATATTATCCGAGCCAGAATCAACGTAGTTGCCGTAGATATAGAATCTTCTTACCAACAAGTAAAAGAGATCATTACGGAACACGGTTACTCGCGAATGCCTGTCTATGAAGAAAATCTGGACAATATCAACGGGATACTTTATGTCAAAGACCTGTTGCAACACCTGGATGAAAAAAACGATTTCAAATGGCAAAGTTTGCTTCGCCCCGCCTATTTCGTTCCGGAAACCAAAAAAATCAACGATTTGCTGGAAGAGTTTCAAAGTAAAAAAGTCCATTTGGCCATCGTGGTCGACGAGTACGGGGGAACTTCCGGAATCGTGACGATGGAAGACATCATAGAAGAGATCGTGGGAGACATTAATGACGAATACGACGAACAGGAGATTTTTTACACGCGGAGTAAAAACGGCGCTTACGTATTCGAAGCATCTACCTTACTCAACGATTTCTTTAAAATAACCGATATTGAAGAAGAGAGTTTTGAAGATATAGAAGGAGATGCCGATACGTTAGCCGGACTTATTCTGGAGATTAAAGGCGAACTACCACAAAAAGGAGATGTCATCACCTATAAAAATCATCAGTTTACGATAGAAGAAGTAGATAACCGGAGAATTAAGAAGATACAATACCAAAAAATACAATCGTCCTCCAAAGAGAAATAACCACCACCGCCCTCTCTAAAAACGGGACTGTTTATTCTATCTTTTTCCCCCGTACGGTATAAGGAACAGGTATTCCCATCATATCACATAACGTAGGCAATAAATCCACCATATCGAAATTTCCTTTCAAACCGGTTTTTACCCCGGCTCCATACAAATACAGAGGAACAAACGGACGCTTACTATGCCGGAAATAAATATCTTCCATCTCTTTCAATTCTGAAATCCAGGTCGGATACAGGCAGAACAACACGTCTCCGCTTCGCTTATGAGAGAAAGCGTTTTGTATCAATTGATCCACGCCCGAAGTAAAAGCCGTATGTGTTAATGAATAAGCAGTAATAACCTTTGCAATTCCCTCGAAATCGATCAAAAAATCCGCTATGCGGTCTTCCATCTCTTTTAAGTTCAATTTTTTCCTTTCGATTAAATCCCGATTCAAATATATCTGTCCCTGATCATAATCCACGATCCAATCTCCCGGTCCGTAGATCAACCCCAAATAAGATTTTAATAAAGCTACGGCCTTATATATACTAAAATAATTCGAATTCAGTTTTACCTTTCTCAGGTCTTCGGGCATCAATTCCCGCATTTCGGAGAAAGTAACGAATAAGGTATAATTTCCTTTCCCCACCTTAAGATCAAGGAGAGTCAACAAATCCTCCATATTCCTATCCAAACGCAAGAAAGCATCTTTCTCTTCTTCCGAATCCACGGTGAAATCCCTGTGCATGTAATCCAAACATGAAAAATTGACGGCAAGCAAATCCGGATCGTTATCTTTTCCCAATCTCTCTTCGGCAATCAATCGTTTCGCCAAAGCGCAGACTAAAGTATTAGCATGCGGGGTCGCCTTCAAAACTCGATAGGTCTTGTATTCCCGTTTTGCCCGAACAAGGTCGTAATAAAACAAATTTGCCAATCCGAATTTACTTTTGATTTTGGCAGCACTCCCCTTTTCATCCGACAAAGGCATCCACCCCCTGTTTACCAAAGAATCACTCTCGATACGGTCGTTGTAACGAATTAACCACTCCGGCAACTGCTCTTTATAATAAGTCGATGAAACCCATTTTCCCGTTTTTTCACTAAACCAAAAAGCCTGATCGGCACTACTTCCTCCGCTCAATACCGCCTCGCCCCCGTTCATCGCCACACTATAAACCTTCGAGAAGCCATTATTCATCTTTAAAGCACTCCCTAAGTTAATGGTCTGGATAAAGTCAGGACTTAAACTTTTTATACTATCCCCTTGTTGAGATCCGACCTCATAATAATCCCCCGTCATTACGGCACTTTGTCTTCCCTTACGGAGTCGATCATACCAAATTTTGGATACGATCCCATGTTCTGCCGGAAGCATTCCGGTATATAGAGTGACGTGGTCTACCCCCGTTTGAGTATAAACGTAATTATAATTCATATTCAATTCAACCCCCTGCTGCATGAGTCTTTTAAAGCCTCCTGCAGAAAGATCCTGCTTATACCACTCAAGCCACTCCGGATAAAAGTGGCTTATTACGACACCAACAACCAGTTTTGTTTTATTCTCCGCGGCAAAAGAAACAAAACTACTGAACATCAACACGAATAAAATAATCTTCTTCATAGGGTATACTTACAAACTCTTACTAATTCTACAAAAGTAGTCAGAATATGATAATTTACAACCTATAATTATTTCAATTCTTAATTGTTTCGTATATTTACAGCATAAAATATAAAACAGATTTCATTTATGACTGAAAAGAAATGTTTGCTTACAGAGAAATTAAGAACTTACGTCTTTCGATACGGCACTGATTTATCTGATGAGAATTTGCGAAAAGTAAATATTACGCGGGAAGAAATCAACGAAAACTTCTCCGACATGGAAGATATCGTAAATTCTATTTTTGAGCGGGAAAGAATTTGTTTTGAAGAGATTTTCGACAAATACAATTTCGAAGGATGGAATGCCATCGACATCTTATTGCTGGTCGGTAATGAAATCAACGATCGCTTCTTCAACGTATCGCCTTCTGTCACTTTCAAACTGGCAAAAGCTTACCCGGAGATATACGAAAGACACCGGCTCAGACGTTCCGATTTCATCTTTGAAAAAATAAAAATCAATATTGAAAAAGGAATGCAACAAGGTATGTACAAAAATGATGTTTCCAGTGAAATGGTCGCACGCATGTATATCGCCAAGTTAAACGACATACATAATCCGGAAATCTATCCGCCGGAAGGATATGACTTTGCAACTATTTTCAATAACATGATCGACAACGTAATAAAGACCATTACCAATGAAGAAGGATGGCAATATTACAAACAACGAAAGCAACTATATAATGTATTGAATTTCAATAGGTAATACACAAAAAAATATGAATACAAAATATCAAATTGACGAAATCGACCGGAAAATATTATCGCATCTCGTGAAAAATGCAAGAGTCCCTTTTCTGGAAATAGCGCGGGAGTGCGGAATATCAGGAGCTGCCATTCATCAAAGAGTGAAAAAAATGGAAGATTCCGGTATTATTGAAGGGTCCAGATTTATCGTAAAACCGGACGCCCTCGGATTCGGCGTATGCGCCTTCATCGGAGTAATCTTAGACCACGCTCATACTTATAAAACAGTAGTTAAAGAGATTGAAAATATTCCCGAAGTCATCGAATGTCATTTCATCACCGGAGGTTTTACCTTTTTAATAAAATTGAGATGCAATGACCATCAACATCTTATGGATATATTAATCAACACCTTACAAAATATTCCGGGAATAGCAAAAACGGAAACTTTTATCTCTTTGGACCAACTCATCGAGAAACAGATCAACCTGAACGTGGACCCCGCACCAACAAAATAATTTGATTAGATGCTGTCTACCGGATTATTCCGGCGACAGTATGAATCAAACATTCCTTTTAATCTTCTTCTTTCTGGATAGTTTAGGAACAACTACGTTCAGTACTCCCGGATGGATCTTCACCTTTACCGGTACATTTAAAACATAGGGATCCCCATCGATATGGGCTTTAGATATATCTCCCTCGATCTCCGCCTCCGCACATTGTATTTCACTAAAATAAGACAGTTTGGAAATCCGAGAGTTCATAAAACAATATATAAAACGAGGTATCTGGTAATATTTAGGCCGTTTTAAAATACATATGTCAAACAACCCGTCCCGTAAAGAAGCTTTGGGAGCAATCCGCGCATTATTTCCATATTGTGAACTGTTCGCAATACTTAAAATAAAACAATCCTCCTCCCATACCTTATCCCCGATTTTAAAACGATAACGTTTACTCGGGTAACGAAACCACATGCGGACGATCGAATAAATATAGGAAAATATTCCCCGCATCTTCATTTTATTAAAAAAATGAGCCACCTCTGCATCAAACCCCAACCCACTTACGTTCAAAGAATAATAACCATTGATTTCAACCACATCAATTCGGGTGATCTCGCTTTGAAGCAATTGCTTTAAAGCCTTCGACATCATCAAGGAGAATCCGAGATGACGAGCAAAACCATTACCACTCCCCAAAGAAATAACCCCAAAAGCAATATCCGTACCACATAAGGCCGTTCCTACCTCATTTACCGTACCATCACCTCCGACAGCTACAATATGCGTATAATTTTCATGTTTTGCACTCTCGACCAACTCCTTGGCGTGTCCGGCATATTCTGTAAAACGTATCACATACTCGACCTGACGATAAGCCGCAATACGCTTCAGTCGATAAGGAACTTCCCAACCCAGACCAAAACCCGATATAGGATTTATAATAAATAAAATCCGCAATTTATCCATAAATAATTACTTTGAAGCACAGATGCCTCATTCATACTCCCGAACAAATCCATCCTATGACGACGAATCACTTTTGCCGTCCTATCCCGTAATAAATATAACCGAACTCTTTCATCTGTTCCGGACTATATATATTACGACCATCAAATATAATCTTATGCTTTAAAGCCTTTTCAATAAAAGTAAACTTAGGAATCTTAAACTCAGGCCACTCCGTGACAACAATTAAAGCATCCGCATCCGATAAAGCATCGTACATATTACTTGCATATTCGATCTTCGCCCCTATGCGTCTCCGACACTCTTCCATTGCCACCGGATCATAAGCTCGTATAACAGCTCCGGCTTCTACTAAACGTTCGATCAGTACCAGCGAAGGAGCTTCCCGCATATCATCAGTAGCAGGTTTAAAAGACAATCCCCACATGGCAAAACGTTTACCTTTCAAATCCTGACCGAAATGAGCTATTACTTTTTTAAATAATACCTCTTTTTGCCTCTCGTTCACTCTCTCCACAGCCTTCAATAACTCTAAACTATGCCCGTTTTCATCTCCCGTCTTAATCAATGCCTTCACATCTTTAGGGAAACAAGATCCTCCATAACCGCAACCCGCATTCAAAAACTTTTTACCGATACGGCTGTCACTACCTATCCCTTTCTTTACAGCCTCGACATCCGCCCCCACGATCTCACACAAATTCGCAATATCATTCATAAATGAAATCCGGGTCGCCAACATGGAGTTGGCAGCATATTTAGTCATCTCCGCCGAAGGAATATCCATAAAATAGATCGGCGTATTATTTAAGATAAACACGTGGTACAAACGCTCCATCACCCGTTTGGCCCTTTCGCTCTCAACGCCGATCACCACCCGGTCAGGAGAAATGAAATCATTAACAGCATCACCCTCTTTCAAAAACTCGGGATTGGAAGCCACATCGAAAAGTACGGATACATTCCGTTTTTGCAAAGCCTCTTTTATCGTGGCCTTTACCTTCATGTTCGTCCCGACAGGAACCGTTGATTTCGTTACAACCACAATATAATCATCGATAATTTCACCTATCTCCCGCGCTACCCCCAATACATATTTCAAATCAGCACTTCCATCCTCATCCGGCGGAGTACCGACAGCGATAAATACCGCATCGGCATCTTTCAATGCCTCTCTCAATGAGGTCGTAAAAAAAAGACGCCCGTCACTCTGGTTGCGAACCACCAATTCTGCCAGTCCTGGCTCAAAAATAGGAATACCTCCATTGTTCAACAACTCAATCTTAGCCCGGTCTACATCGACACACGTCACCGTAATTCCGGTTTCCGCTAAACATGTACCGGACACTAATCCTACATAACCTGTTCCGACAACAGCTATTCTCATCTTTATCCTTTTTACGTGAATGATTCTCATTTCATGACCGACGCCCTTACCATACACCTGCCGCCGATCATTTTTCAATTTTGCAAAAATACAAATTTAATACGAACAATCGGGTCCCGATCTCATTAATTTTAACGAAAACCTAAAAGAGAACCCGCCCAAAGGGGTAACTTACCATTTCACACAACCCGGATCTTATACGACCTGAATAACCCTCGTTTTTTCGAATAAAATTTAAATACAAACCAAAATGAATTGGTTTTATTTACATAAATTTGCCTAATCTAAATTAATCACAAAAACTAAGGCCATGAATAGGTGTTTTCTCTTTATCTCATTCTTGATCATGCTCTTTGCATTTTCTTCATGTAAAGAAAGACAGCATCAAAACAAATTAGAATACAGCAAATACGTCAGCGAATTTACACAGGGAATGATACGGTCAACGGATCCTATTTGTATTCTTTTTAACGCGAACCTGGATTCTCTTCCTGTTTCGGCTGATGATATTTTTAAAATATCTCCCCGAGTAAAAGGAACACTTCAATTCCATCAAAATACCTTGAAATTTATTCCAAGCGAAAGATTTGAAAACGAGCAAATTTACCAAATCTCTTTACAATTAGACCAATTGTTCGATGTTCCCGCTACATTGAAGAAATTTAATTTCACAGTTAAAATACTTCCCCAGGTATACTCTTTTCAGGAAGGGAATTTAGGCATCTATCCGGAGAATAACGATCAATTCTTCTACAAAGGAGCTATCGCAAACGCGGATCTAACAACCCCCGAACAAATCGAGCAGTTGATTACGGCGAAATTAGGCGATCGGGTTCTCTCTCTTGTATGGGATCATTCTCCTTATATACATCACTTTACAATTCCCGATCTGAAACGGGAAAAACACGCCCAGACTTTAAAACTCTCCTTCGACAAGAAGATAAAAAACGGAAACGATTTACTCGTTGAAATCCCCGGTGAAAACAACTTCTCCGTCCTGGATATCAAAGTTACCGACGACTATTCCCAAAGTATAGATGTTATTTTCTCTGATAATGTAAGTCCGACCCAAGATTTACGAGGGTTAATCACTATTGACGGCATAAACCGGCTGAACTATAACGTGCAAGGCAATATCGTTCGCCTGTATACCAACGAAACGAGCAAAATGAGGGGTATCGTACAAGTAAACGTTTACCGGGGTATTATGAATGCCACTGGGGACAAATTAACCAAAGAAGTAGCTCAATCCGTAAGCTTCCCTTCAGCGAAGCCAGAAATACGGTTTATTGGAGAAGGTACGATAACTCCGGCTGAAGGAAATATCTTAATCCCTTTTTCCGCGGTTGGCCTGAAGGCGATCCAATTACGTGTTGTTAAAGTTCTACCGCAAAATATGAATTTTTATTTACAACAAAATTCTTACGAATACGCCGGGGACTACGAATTACGAAGAGTAGGCCGTCCTATTCTAAATAAAAAAATTGTATTGGCAAAAGAAGGACAAACGATTCATTCGGATAAATGGCAAGACTACACGATCAACCTCGCGGACCACATTCAACTGGAAAAAGGTGTCGTTTATAAAGTCGAACTTCGGTTCAAACGATCTTATACCACTCTCGCCTGTAACGAAAAACAAAATCCAGATCGGGATGATTCGGACGATCAGTTCTGGCTAAGTTACGATAACTACGACGAGTATTATTACGGATATCCCGAAGACTACTCCTGGGAAGAGAGGGATAATCCCTGTTCAAACTCTTATTATTACGTATCCAGTCGTTTCCCTCAAAAGAATATAGTGGTAACCTCCTTAGGTATCACGGCTAAAGCAGGCACTGACGGAAAATACATAGTGGCTGTAAATGATTTGTCAGACGCCACTCCGGTAAGCAATTGCGAATTATTCTTCTACAATTATCAAAACCAAAAAATAGATTCGACCCGGACCGATGATCGAGGCATCGCAATAGCCCGGATACGGGGAAAAGCATTTACCGTCGTCGCTCGGAAAGGTAATGATCAGGCCTATTTAAAAGTCAATGATGCCGGTTCTTTATCTTACAGTAATTTCGACGTAACGGGAACCGTCGTTCAAAAAGGGCTCAAAGGATTCTTGTACGGGGAGAGGGGAGTATGGCGTCCCGGTAATGAAATCCATTTATCTTTTATCCTGGAAGACAAAGAAAACGTAATTCCGGCAGGCCATCCCATCATTGCCGAATTATACGATCCCAACGGACATGTCGTACAAACCCGGAAAAAGGGACGAAACGACAACGGCTTGTATTGCTTTACTTTCAAAACGGATGATAACGCGGTAACGGGATATTGGCGAACGATCGTCAAAATCGGTGGGACCTCTTTTTCCAAAACCATACGGATTGAAAGTATAAAGCCTAACCGCTTAAATATAAATGCTATTTTGCCTGGAAATATACTGGGAAAAGGTATTTATGAAAATAAGATTCCGGTTACGACCCGCTGGTTACACGGGGCTAAAACCAGTTCGCTGAAAACCATTACCGAATTAAAATTAACTCAGGGGAAAACCGTATTCGAGAAATTCAAAAATTACAATTTCGACGACCGTTCCAGATTCTATAAAACAACTACCACAACCCTGTTTGACGGGACAACCGATCCAGACGGCAATTTTACTTTGTCCGCGCAAAATATCACGACAGCAAATACCCCGGGGATGTTGAATGCCCTCTTGACCATTCGGGTTTTTGAAAATAGCGGAGATTTCAGTATCGTCACCTCCTCTTTTAAATATTCCCCCTACACGCAATACGTCGGAATAGCCTTACCGGAAACAGATGATAATTGGTATCCGGCAGGTAAACCGATACCTGTAAAAGGCGTTGTCGTAAACACCCTGGGACAACCCGTTGCATCCAAAGAAATAGAGATTGAAGTTTACGCTTTGGATTGGCGCTGGTGGTGGGACTCCAACGACGACAATCTTGGTTCATACGTTAACCGGTCTTACAGAAAACCCATATTACATAAAATGGTAAAAAGTACGAACGGAAAATTTAACGTCGATATTACCTGTAACGAGTGGGGACGCTATTATCTCATTGCCAAAGATAAAGCTTCCGGTCATTCTTGCGGTTCGACCTTTTATATCAGTTCTTGGCGCAACGACTTAAACATGCCCGGAATGGCCAATCTATTGACTTTGACCAGCGATAAAAAAGCATACCGTGTGGGGGAAAAAATAAAAATCAAATTCCCCTCCTCATCGGGAAGCATTGCCCTTATCAGCATCGAAAATGGCAAAACGGTGAAAGATATTTTCCGTATTCCGACAACAAACGACTTTACGACATTCGAGATAGAGGCAAAACAGGATATGTGTCCCAACATATACGTGAACGTATCCTTAATACAACCGCACAAAAGCCGGGACAACGATAAGCCGATAAGACTATACGGAGTGATGAATATAGACGTGGAAGATCCGAGCCTCCATTTACATCCTCAGATCAGCATGGCCAAGGAGTTGCGTCCATCCGAAGATTTTACGATTACGGTAAGCGAAGCCGACGGCCACCCGATGACTTATACCTTAGCCGTAGTGGACGAAGGGCTTCTCTCGCTGACCTCTTTCAAAACTCCGGACCCCTTCCCCGCATTTTACGCACGGGAAGCCTTAGGCGTGAAAACGTGGGATTTTTACGACGACGTATGCGGAGCTTTCGGCGGAAGATTGGAAAAAGCCTTTGCCATCGGCGGAGACGAAGCACTAAAACCGGAAGAGAACCACAAGAGCAATCGGTTCACTCCGGTAGTACTATTCCAGGGACCGTTTACCTTAAAAAAGGGTGAAAAAAAGAGTCATACCCTACGTATGCCGGAATATATCGGAGAAGTGCGTACCATGGTTATAGCCGAACATAAGGGGCAATACGGTTCGGCCTCCCAAAATACAAGTGTCAATCAGCCCCTGATGCTTAACGTTACGATGCCGCGTATCTTCACCCCGGGTGATGTGATCGAAATTCCGGTTACCCTATTCGCCATGAAAGACCGGATTAAGGAGGTAAACGTAAGTATCCGAACAGACGATAAGATAGAAAATCTCGCCTCCGCTCAACAAAAGGTACATTTCGACAAAACAGGAGAACAAATTATATTCTTTAAAGTTAAGATCAAAGAGACGACCGGGAAATCGACACTCTCGTTCTCGGCACAAAGTGGTCAAGAAAAAGCATACTTCAGTTGCGATATCGATATCCGGATGCCCAACCCCCGAATTACGCGGGTGGAAGCGAAAGAGCTAAAAGCCGGAGAGACATTAACGTTCGATAACCCAATCGAGGGCATTAATCCGACCTCTATGTTGGAAATTACCTCTATCCCTCCTCTAAACTTAGAAAAACGATTAAATGACCTCATTCAGTATCCGCACGGATGCGGAGAACAAATTACCTCTGCGGCATTTCCACAGCTTATGCTCAATACGTTGATGGACCTCACGGAAGCCCAACGGGTAACCGCAGAACTCAACGTGAAAGAGGTAATCTCCCGGTTACGCAATTACCAACGAAATAACGGAGGTTTTAGCTACTGGGCCGGTAGCGAATTTATTTCGGATTGGGTAAGCAGTTATATTACCGACTTCCTCATCCAAGCCGAAAAACAAGGATACCAGGTTCCAGCATCCATGAAGAATAATGCCGTCAATTACTTGAATCAACAGGCAAACACCTGGAAACCTTCCGATTATTATGCCGAACTGGAGCAAGCTTACCGTCTATACGTTTTAGCTTCTGCCGACAAGGCAAATCTGGCAGCCATGAACCGGATGAAAGACATAATCTATAAAAATCCCGTTGCTCGTTGGCAACTGGCCGGAGCCTACGCGATAAGTAAATACGATAAAGTCGCCCGGTCGTTGATTGCCAATCTGCCAACGGAAGCGGAATCTTACAGGCAATTAGGCAGATGTTACGGTTCCGGATTACGTGACAATGCCATTCTTCTCCGGAGTATGGTGGATATGGACCTGCAAGAAGAAGCCTATACCCTCTTGCGAAAAATAGCCTTGCGCTTTGCTTCTAACGACTGGATGAGTACCCAGGAAAATGCCTTTGGACTATGTGCCGCGGCTCAATACGTTAAACGGTATTTCAAAGAAGGAAACGGTATAAAGGTTGAGATCGGAAAAGAAAAAATCCAAACCGAAAAAACAGTTATTCTTAAACCCTTAACCGTTAAACAACAACGCTCTAACGTGACCGTTAAAAACAATACCGACGGAACATTACACGTTAGGACCATCAATAGTTCCGTCCCGTTAGGAGTCATAACACAGAATGAAATGTCCGGATTGAAAATGCAAATTACTTATTATAGTAACAATAAACGGATCGATCGGCCTACATACCGACAAGGTGAAGATATAACAGCGGAAATATCCGTACAGAATACCGGTAAGATCGGTCAATACGATGAACTGGCTTTAACCTGCATGTTTCCTTCCGGATTCGAATTTATCAATGAACGTCTGATTTCCGGGATAAATCCTTTTAAAGGAACTGAGAACGTAGATATCCGAGACGACCGGATCTATCTGTATTTTTCATTAAAGCAAGGAGAAACCAAAAAATTCACTCTCCGTTTCAACGCCTCGTACCCCGGAACATACCTACTGCCGGCAATTACTTGTTCTGCCATGTATGACGATTCAATTACGGCAACTCTTGCCGGAGATCGAATCATAATAGAGAAATAATAGACAACGGAAGATGTTATCCCGTAACTAAGATTGGAATAACGTCTTCCGTTTTAACAATATTTTAAGAAGAAAAATTAATCTTTTATTTAGAAACATTCTACATTTGCATCGGTACAAAACCAATGCAAAAAAAGAGAACACATATCACCCTAAGGATATTCCTGTTAGCTCTATTTCTGAGTTACTATGGAAATATCACTTTTTTCCCTCACTACCATATCGTGGACGGGATAAGGATTGTTCACTCGCATTTTCATAAAATAACAACAAATCATCAGTCACAACACTCTCATTCCGACAACGAGATAAAATTAATCGCACATCTCAATTGTTTTTTCACCCTTTTGTTATTAGCACCTTCCGTATCTGCCGCCCCATTGACACGGAAACTCGTTTTATATATTACACGGAAAGCGGAAGAAACCGCTCCGCGTTTCTTCTTTCATAAAAAATTAAGGGCTCCCCCGGTCCGCATCTGACATTTTTGTCAATCTATTCTAAGTTATTTTTATTACTCGGGATAACTGTCTTTTCTTGTTAATAACTAACAGGAAGAATAGTCCATTCGGGATAACAGGCATATCCAAAAATCAAAAACTATTTAATTATCAATAACATATGAAACACATATATATACTAACCCTCTTTTTAACATTCGTTTTACCCGGTTTCGCTGACGAAGAAAACAGCAAACCCAAAAGCGATGCCAACATCATGGGACACGTTATCAACAAAGAGACAAAAGAACATATACCCTTTTTATCCGTTTTTCTTAAAGACACACATATAGGTACTTATACGGATGAAACAGGTCATTATTTCCTTAAAAACTTACCGGCAGGAAAACATACTTTACGCGTACAGGGCATCGGTTATAAAAGCGTTGAAAAAGACGTATTTTTGGAAAAAGGAAAAACCCTGGAAATTAATTTTGAGATTAGCGAAGACAATATCATGCTGGAGGGATCTGTTGTCACGGCTAACCGAAACGAAACCAGCCGTAAAGAAGCTCCGGTGGTCATCAACGTATTAACACCTAAAATATTTGAAAACACCAATTCGTTTTGTCTGGCACAAGGACTAAATTTTCAACCGGGTTTACGAGTGGAAAACAATTGCCAGAACTGTGGATTCCAACAAGTCCGTATCAACGGCTTAGACGGTCCCTATACCCAAATATTAATCGACAGTCGTCCTTCATTCAGTTCTCTATCGGGAGTATACGGACTGGAACAAATTCCCGTCAATATGATCGAACGTGTCGAAATCATGAGAGGAGGAGGTTCCGCTCTATTCGGTTCAAATGCCATCGCGGGAACAATCAACATCATCACCAAAGAACCGCTATATAATTTCTTCCAAATCAGTCACAACCTATCGGCTATTGACGGTGAAAGTTTCGATAACGTAACTAACTTTAACGGGGCTATTACTAACGAACAAAAGACAACAGGCGCGTACCTTTTCGGCATGGTAAGAGACCGCCAAGGTTACGATCACGACAAAGACGGTTTCACGGAATTAGGTAAACTAAATAATACCTCATTGGGTTTTAGAACATATTACAAACCGACCAACTACAGTAAAATCACACTGGAATACCATCATATTAAAGAATTCCGCAGGGGAGGAAATTTACTTGACAAACCTCCTCACGAAACGGATATTACGGAGCAGGCAGAACACAACATACACGGGGGAGGTGTAAACTACACGTTTAATTCTTCAGATTACAAACACCATCTAAATGCATATGCCTCTCTGCAAAATATAGGACGAAAATCATATTACGGTGCAGACAGGGATACGGCGGCATACGGAAAGACGACGGATATTACATTAGTAAGTGGGGTTCAATACTCTTATGATTTTAACCATTTTTTATTCCTCCCCTCGGAGTTGACTACCGGTTTCGAATATTCCTACGACAAACTGACCGATATCATGCTGGGGTACAATAGAAACCTTAACCAAGAGATATATGTTTACAGTATATATTTACAGAACGAATGGAAAACAGGACACTTTAGTTTTTTAATCGGGGGACGCATGGATAAAAATAGTGCCGTAGATAACCCTATATTTAGTCCGAGATTGAATATCCGATATAGTCCGATCGATGCCATCAACCTGCGAGCCAGCTATTCCGAAGGCTTTCGGGCTCCCCAAACCTATGATGAAGACCTGCATGTAGCCGCCGTAAACAACGAGGTTGCCATCATTCAAGTAGCTAAAGACCTGAAAACGGAACGCTCCAAAAGCTATAGTGCTTCCATCGACTATTATGCTACCTACGGAAGCACACAACTGAATTTGTTAGTCGAAGGATTTTATACCAATTTAAGACATATTTTCGTATTGGAACCTCTCGGACCGGACAAAGACGGAAACATCATCTATGAACGGAGAAACGGTAACGAAGCGATCGTAAAAGGAATAAACGTGGAAGGGAAAATCGTTCCTCATTATAAAGCGCAAATTCAATTCGGAGCTACATTGCAAAGCAGTAAATACGATCGGCCTCGGGCCTGGACGGATGACCCGGAAGCAGAGGAAACGCGTAAATTACTACGCTCTCCCGATACATACGGGTATCTTACAACCAATTTCATCCCTTTTAAAAACTTCTCATTCTCTCTTTCGGGAACTTACACCGGACCGATGTATATAGGGCATGAAAAAGGATATATCGAAAAGAGCATATTGAAAAAAACCTCTTCTTTTTACGATGCCACACTCAAATTGAATTATGATATCAAATTCAATAATTACACGTTACAGGTAAGCGGAGGCGTACAAAACCTGTTTGACAGTTATCAGAACGACTTCGACAAGGGAGCCAATCGGGATTCCAAATACATTTACGGACCGGGACTCCCTCGTACCTATTTTGCCGGCATTAAATTCGGAATATTCTAATTGATCAATTATCCCTCGAAAAAAATTTTCGAGGGATAAAGTTACCGAACAGGAAAGGAAATCGTAAACCGACTCCCCTTGCCTACTTCGCTGTCCACCCGGATCTTTCCGTCGTGAGCTTCAACAAAATCTTTGGAAATAGCCAGTCCTAAGCCGCTTCCCTGAACTTTGGTTCCAGGCACTCTAAAATAACGATCAAATATACTTTGATGGTAACGCGGGTCTATACCTTTTCCGAAATCCTGTACAAAAATTTCGACTCGTTTGTCTTCTTCATAGGCTCCTATAATAATCCTTGAATTCTCTTTGGAATAATGAATGGCATTGGACAACAAATTCGTAATCACCCAAGCGATCTTTTCGCTATCCACAAACAATTTAGAGATCTTCTCAGGGTATTCGACCTCGATATTACATCCGAACCGTTCTGCCAATACCCGGGTTGCCGAAACGGCATAATGAATCAATTCTATCGGCTTCGTTACTTTGGGGCTCAATGTCAATTTCCCCGTCTCAACCTGTGTTAACTTCAATAACTCACCGGTAATATTCAGCAAACGATCGCTATTCTCCTTAATACTTTCCGTTAAAGAGAACTGTTCTTCGTTCAATTGTCCGACCCGTTGGTCTTCCAACAATTTCAAACTCATCATAATAGCGGCAATTGGGGTCTTCAGCTCATGAGAAATCGTCGAAATAAAGGTAGTCTTGGCTGAATCCAACTCCTTGAATTCCGTAATATTTTTCAATATTATCAGATCGCCCACGTATTTTTGCTCCTTCTCCCCCGTTTTGGTGAGACGAACCGGAACATAATAAGCCTGAAAAAAACTTTCCTTATCATCCGCGTATATCTTCAAAGGTTCATGCTTTTCATTCGTATGTACTAACTCCCGAATAAGACGGCGCAATAAATCATTTCTCAAAGAAAGCTCCGCCGCCGATTGCCGGATAATCTCTTCCCGCTTCAGATTTAAAACAGACAACGCATCGTCATTAACAAATATGATTTTTCTCTCCTCGTTTAAACCGATCATCGGCTCGCGAATGCTATTCACGATCGCTTCTATATATTTCTTACTGGATAACAGATCCTCCAAAGAACTCTGCTGATATTCCGCCAATTTTTCAGCCATCGTATTGAATGAAGCCGCAACATCTCCGAACTCTTTCGTTTTATGAAAATATAAACGCTGATCATAATTTCGTTTGGCAATCTCTATAATACCGTTCGTCAACTCTTTTATGGGACGAGTTATCTGAGCCGGAAAAACGAGCAACAATAAAAAAGCAACGGTTATACTTCCCACTCCTATGATCGAAAGCCATAGCATGGCCTCATGAGCCGTCCGCGTGGCGACTTCGCTCTTACGTTGGATGGAAGCCATATTCAGATTCATTATCTGGATCAAATCCATGCGGACCTGTTGAAGAGATTCCTCACTCCGGCTCTCCTGCAACAATCTAAAATGCCTGATCAGGCGTTCCGTGACTTCCGATTCATCTATTTCCGTTATATTTTTCCGTTGCCTCTCCAAGTTTTCGATAAATACTTGAATGGCCGACTGATCCGTCTCAATCTGTTCGACAGCCTGTAACATCCGTTTCGCATAATCCAACGAATTGTAATTATCAGCCAAAATATTTTGGGTATCCGCCGATAACTTATAAATATAACCCACTGACAGTGTTCCCATCAGAACGATAATCAAAAACAAGATTCCTATTCCCGAGGTCAATTTCGTCTTTATCTTCATAATCTTATATTTTCATGCCAAAACGATCAAATCCACATTCAATGCCGCTAAATTATTCAATAATTTCTTATACCGTAAGACGGTTCTCACAAATGAAAATAGTCGAATATCCGGCTTGCCCACGCACAAGGTACTGATCTGACGTTCCCGGCAAACCCGAATGATGCTCCCGATAATATCATCGGACTGTATCTGAATCACTTCTCCTCCCAACTCGGAAGCAAGTTTAAAATGATTGATCAAATAACGCTGATTAGCCAACGGTATCCGGTCAGGACTTTCACGATGAGTCTGCACGTACAGGACAGAAAATCTGGAATTGTACCTTGTGGCTAACCGTGCCACTTTGCGAATCAATTTTCGAGGCGTTTTTTCCTGGCTACTGATACAGGCCATAAAACGCTCGTGTCTAAGTCCCGCATTTTCCACGACTTCGTTCTCTACCTTTTTTTCCACCCGTAACGCAACCTCCTTCAATGCCAACTCCCGGAGCTGCAAGATATTTTCCACTTTAAAAAAATGGTTCAAAGCTATATCTATCTTTTCGGGTTTATAAATCTTCCCGGCTTTTAAACGGGCAACCAACTCTTCCGCCGTCAAATCGATGTTTACAACCTCATCCGCCTCTTCAAATACACGATCAGGCACTCTCTCCTTCACCTCTATGCCGGCAATATCCTGTATCTCTTCGTTTAAGCTCTCTATATGCTGAATATTGATCGCACTAATAACATTTATCCCGGCATCCAACAAGTCAAAAACATCTTGCCATCTTTTCTCGTTCATACTCCCTTCTGCATTCGTGTGAGCTAATTCATCCACAATAACCGCTTCCGGACGAATTTGCAAGATAGTCTGCAAATCCATTTCTTCGATTTCTTTCCCCTTATAATATATTTTCCGCCGGGGAATAACAGGCAATCCTTTCAAAAGAGCTTCCGTATCCACTCGTCCGTGTGTCTCGATATAGCCGATTTGCACATCTATCCGGTTTCGCAATAGTTCGTGTGCCTCCTGCAACATCCGGTAAGTCTTCCCCACCCCCGCTATCATACCGATATATACCTTAAAATGTCCTCTCCGGCTTTTCCGAATCAAATTTAAAAAATGTTGTACATTTTGTTCCTTGTCCATAATCGTTTTTCAGCAAAAAATATACTACAAAGATAAAGAATATATAGACTACTTTCTATCAATAATTTACATACCGGAAATCATACCATATCGTTGATTCTGCTTTTTCATTTTGAAAATGTTTTTTCAAAATGAAAAATATTACCTCTCGATTTGCGTTTTAGCCCGGCAAGGTGTCCTTGCCGGGCTAAAACGCAAAATGAAACACTTGTATTACCTTAAAGTAAATCCCAAAACAAAATGGGCATCTTCATGAGCGGGATCGAAAATAATTCTCGTAAAAACAGGTAACGAAAAAGCCTTGGTGATTTGTATCTCCTTCGAGACTCCCAATCCGATATTCGTTATACTAAAACCGCGAACGGCATATAGTTTGCTTTCATACGGAGAAAAACCCAAGGTGAAATTCAAATCCACATTTTTTACTGAAAAAGGACAGGCCATCTCCGCGTAAGAAGAGTAATTTTGCTTTTCATTATCTTTTTTATCAGCCCCCCAAACCATCGTGCTCCAAGAGATACATAACGGAAATTTATCCGAAACGACATACCCTATACCGACCTCCACATGATGAGCGGTATTACGATTATCGAAATGAAAATAGTTGTTATTTTTCCAGGAAATCTTATCTCCCAATTTCTCTCCTTCCCACCAATAATCCGCCACGAATAAATTAAATTTTCCCCAACGATAAGCTGCTGTCAAATCGATCTCTTTATGTGTACCGCTTATCTCTTTGGATCCCCAAGCCGTGAAAGAAAAAGCTCCTATACCCATCGATAAAGTCGGCTGGATACTGGCTCCCGCATTATAAGCCCCGCGCCAGATATAAGAACTTACAACATCTCCGCTCACCTTAAATACCACACTTTTTACACTATTCCTCGCCTGTACTTCTACGACAACTCCTATCGATAGGAGTACCAAAATCGTCTTTCCTAAAAAATTCATTTTATTAAAAATTAAAATAAACAATAATTTGCAATCAAATCTTCGAGCATAATCCTTCCTGCCCATCAATATGATAAAACAGGCTTCAACAGAAAGATTAAAAAATAGATAAAAAAGGGAAGTCCTTTCGTTACGGATCAGTTATCTCAACACTCCTTTACCTTCCGAACTTCCCCGAAATGCAGTAACATCACTTAAAGATTTACACATTTCTCTAAATAACCCCAACTAATATAAACTCAATTCGCACTTTTTTCCAATGCGACATTGAGCTTCAACACATTGACTCTTGAAGTACCGAATAAACCCAACAAAGGTCTTTCGATCTGTTCATCCACGATCTCTTTTACTTTTTCTTCCGATATACCCCTGGCCTGAGCCACCCGCTTTACCTGCACGTAAGCCCCTTCCGGAGAAATATGCGGATCCAAACCACTACCACTGGCCGTTACCATCTCTGAAGGAACCTCCGAACGTTTTAAATAGGGATGCTTTACCAAGAAAGTATCAATTCGTGCCTCGACCTCCCGCAAATATTCCGGATTGGAAGTACCTTTATTACTACCTCCTGCCCCGTCTCCGGCATAATCAACTGCCGAAGGGCGCCCCCAGAAATAAATACCTTTCGTAAAAGTCTGGCCTACATTCGCTGCTCCGACCACTTTTCCATTTAGAGTAACTAACTCTGCCCGTCCATGATTAGGCCCCGCAATCAAAGCAAATAGCCATAGGATGAAAATATAAAACACACTAAAGAATACGCAAAAAACAAGTGTCAACCTTAAAGATTTCAATAAATTAGACTTCATCATCTTTACATTTTAATTAAAACGTCATTCAAATGTCAGGAGGACCCGCTGCACGTCGCCCCCGCGGGCCCTTTCCTGACTTAGAAAAATAACCCAACTAAAAGATCTATCAATTTAATCCCTATAAAAGGGGCCATGATCCCTCCTATACCGTAAATAAACAGATTACGCCGCAATAAAGCGGAAGCTCCAATAGGTTTATAACTAACACCTTTCAAGGCCAAGGGAATCAATATAGGGATAATGATCGCGTTAAAAATGACAGCAGAAAGGATGGCTGTTTCCGGACTATGAAGATGCATAATATTCAAAGCCCCCAAAGAGGGAATCGTCAACATAAATAAAGCCGGTACAATGGCGAAATACTTGGCAACATCATTGGCGATACTGAAAGTAGTCAAGGTTCCCCGTGTCATCAACAATTGCTTGCCAATTTCTACGATCTCTATTAATTTGGTAGGATCATTGTCCAAATCTACCATATTACCGGCTTCCTTTGCCGCCTGAGTCCCGCTATTCATAGCTACCCCGACATCGGCCTGAGCCAAAGCAGGTGCATCGTTAGTTCCATCCCCCATCATCGCGATCAATTTCCCGTTCTGCTGCTCTTTACGGATATATTCCATCTTATCTTCCGGCTTGGCTTCCGCTATAAAATCATCCACACCTGCTTTTTCAGCTATATATTTTGCCGTCAAAGGATTATCTCCTGTCACCATCACCGTTTTCACTCCCATTTTACGCAACCGTTCGAAACGCTCCTGTATACCCGGTTTAATAATATCCTGCAACTCGATAACTCCTATTGCCTTCTCGTTCTCCGAAACCACTAAGGGAGTCCCTCCGTTTTCCGAAATAGCCCGTATGGTCTCTTCCGTCTCCCGATCTATAGTGTTATTCGCTTTTTCCAATACACGACGAATCGCATCGGCTGCTCCTTTCCGTATTCTCACTCCGTTCTCTAAATTAACACCCGAACAACGGGTCTCAGCCGTAAATCGAATCATCGAAGCCCCCACCGCGTTCAAATCACGAATACGAATACCTCTCTCCCGTCCCAACTCGACGATGGATTTTCCCTCGGGTGTCTCATCCGACAGAGAGGATAACAAACAGGCCCGGATAAAATGCTTTTCGTCCACGCCATTGGCAGGATAAAATCGGGTAGCTTTACGATTACCGATCGTGATCGTCCCCGTTTTATCCAAAAGCAAGGTATCGATATCACCCGCCGTTTCAACAGCCTTTCCCGATTTCGTGATGACATTGGCTCGTAAAGCCCGATCCATACCTGCAATTCCAATGGCTGATAATAATCCTCCTATCGTCGTCGGAATCAAACATACAAACAAAGAGATAAAAGCCGCCACGGTAATATGGGTTCCCACGTAATCCCCGAAAGGTTTTAAAGTAGCACATACGATAACAAACACCAAGGTAAAACCGGCTAATAAAATCGTCAACGCGATCTCGTTCGGAGTTTTCTGACGGGATGCCCCCTCCACAAGCGCAATCATCTTATCCAAAAAGCTTTCTCCCGGTTGTGTGGTTACCAATACTCTGATACGATCGGAAAGTACTTTCGTTCCGCCGGTAACAGAGCTCTTATCACCTCCGGCCTCCCGGATAACCGGAGCACTCTCCCCGGTAATGGCGCTCTCGTCGATAGAGGCTAATCCCTCGACAATCTCCCCGTCGGAAGGAATAATATCCCCCGCTTCGCACTCGAACAGATCGCCTTTTTTTAATTTGGAACTGCTTACTATCTCTATTTTCCCGTTTACGATCACCTTGGCCGGAGTCTCTTCGCGGGTCTTCCTCAGACTGTCGGCTTGCGCTTTTCCCCTCGCTTCGGCTATGGCTTCCGCAAAATTGGCAAATAACAAGGTAACTAACAATACAAGGAACACGATCATATTATACCCGAACGAACCTTGCCCTACCGTCCCCGTGATCGCAATGTATACGGATACAAGTAACATCATGACTGTACATACCTCTACCGTGAACATGATTGGGTTCCGGAACATCGTACGCGGATGCAATTTCACGAACGACTGTTTTAAACTTTCTACAACTAACTCCTTTGAAAACAAAGAAGCAGACCTATTATTTTTCATCTCTATACTATTTTATCCTAAAAATACTCGGTTTTACAATTTACCATCCCGATTTTTTTCTCACCGGAAATCACCAATCAAAAACTTAGATATTCCGCAATCGGCCCCAACGTCAATACCGGGAAGAACGACAAGGCTGCAATAATAAAAATTACCGTAAAGGTCATTACCGCAAAAGTCCCCGTATCCGTCTTTAAAGTTCCGGCACTCTCCGGAATAAATTTCTTATTCGCCAACAATCCGGCTATGGCCACCTGGCCTACTATCGGCAAGTAACGTCCCATGATCAAAACGATACCACAAGTAAAATTCCAGAAATAGGTATTATCCCTCAGCCCTTCAAAACCGGAACCGTTATTGGCTGCCGACGAGGTATACTCGTATAGCATCTCGCTCAATCCATGAAAAGAAGGATTGTTTAACCAAGCCTCTGCCAGCTCCGGATTATGAGTGGCCAAAAAGCTGGAGATCGCCGTAAATACCAATATAAAGAACGGATGGGCCAAAGCTACGATAACGGCTATCTTCATCTCTCTCGCCTCAATCTTCTTTCCTAAAAATTCAGGTGTCCGTCCTACCATCAATCCGCTGATGAATACCGCAATAATAACAAATACATAATAGTTCATAAATCCGACTCCCACTCCCCCGAACCAACAATTTATCTGCATGTTCAACATCGATAGCATTCCTGTGAGCGGAGTCAAACTATCATGCATACCGTTAACCGAACCGTTGGAAGTTACTGTTGTTACTTGACTCCACAAAGCCGTGGCTGCAGCACCTAAACGGATCTCCTTTCCTTCCATGCTTCCCCGCTCCTGGGCAATTCCCATGGCATCTATTTGCGGACTGCCTTTCAGCTCGAAATAATGAGCTCCCACGACCCCGACCAAAAAGGCAAATAACATAACACCATAGATCGTGTAAGCTAATTTTTTACGTCTCAGATAGAATCCCAAAGCGAAAACCATAGACATAGGGATAATCAAAATAGACCAACACTCTATCACGTTCGATAAAAAAGTCGGATTCTCCAAGGGATGAGAAGAATTAGGACCGAAATAACCTCCTCCATTCGTACCCAATTGTTTTATAGGCACAACGGCCGCCGTGGGGCCTTGGGATACGGCTTGCTCCACGCCCTCTAAAGTCGTGATCCGTTCCTTTCCTTCGAATCCCATAGGAGTACCCTCGATAATCAGAATAAATCCGACAATTAAAGACAACGGTAATAAAATACGCGTACAACTCTTTATTAAAAGTACCCAGAAATTACCGAAATCCCGGGTCGTTTTAGTCGCCATGGCTTTAAATATTCCGGCCAAAGCTGCCATTCCGGTAGCCGCCGTAATAAACTGAAACAACATGATCACGAAAAGTTGTGTAAAATAAGTCAATCCGCTCTCTCCGCTATAATGCTGCAAATTACAGTTTACCATAAAACTGATACAGGTATTAAAAGCCAGGTCCGGACTTTGTCCCGCATTCCCGTCAGGATTCAACGGCAAATACCCCTGGGAAACCAACAACACCATTCCCCAAAAGAACCAGAAAACATTTACGGTCAACAATGCGACCAAAAATTTCTTCCAGTTCATCTCCTCCGCGGGATTAATCCCGCTCATCCTATACATCCACTTTTCAACGGGGGCCATAAAATCAGACCAAGTCCTTTCTCCCTTATATATTCTTGCGATATAACGGCCCAATGGATAGCTCAATACTACCATCATCACGACCTGCAAAATACTTCCTAATATTTCCGTATTCATCTTTTAAAACATTACTACGATTTCCCGTTATCCGGGATTTCTATTTCGTTTCTACATTCGCTTGATACTCCTTCTAAAATTTTTCGGGTTTTACCAACACGTACATCATATACCCGAACATCGTCACACTTAGTATAAACAATACCGTAAACATAACCTTCCTCCTTTTCAGATTTTTTCAAACCAATAAATACACTTGAAAAAGAACCAGTAACAAATAACACCAACCATACCTAAAAAAATAAATGATAATACTTCTTCCATGACTTTTCAATTTAATTTAAATTTTTGTTTCTCCCTATACCAAAGCCATGCCATCGGAATTACCACGTAACACAAATCATTGTATATAAAACAAATAGACGGATAGAATGGAATATTCTATCCGTCTATCACCTTTTCAAAATGAAAAGGTACCATATCATAATAACATACCGATCTGCGATCAAAAAAAACAGACCAACCGCTATTTTTCACCTAACCCGTACTCCTCTATCTTACGGTATAAAGTAGTCAAACCGATATGCATTAAACGAGCTGCTTCGGTCTTATTCCCTCCCGTGTATTGAAGCACTTTTTGGATATGATTCTTTTCTATGTTGGCTAATTCGAATTCAGAAAAACGTCGGTCTTCTCCAGGCCCGAAATTTCCATGTTGTAAATCAATAGGCAAATCTCCCGAGGAAAGCTGCTCCCCGTCGGCAATAACAATACTACGTTCAACGACATTTCTCAGTTCCCGCACATTCCCATTCCAGGCATGCTGTTTAAGCAGAGCCATGTAATCAGGCTGAATAAAAGTGATTTTTTTCCTCATCTTTGTCGAAAACTGATTCACAAAAGCATGAACATACACTTCAATATCCCGGGTACGTTCCCTTAGCGGAGGCAGGTGAATTTGAAAAACCGAAAGCCTGTAAAACAGATCTTCTCTAAAATGCCCGGCAGCGATCTCCTTAGACAGATCCCGGTTTGTCGCGGCAATCACCCTCACATCTACTTTCGTCGGTTTAGTATCTCCGATCTTTATAAACTCTCCGGATTCCAGAATCCGAAGTAACTTTGCCTGAAGATCAAATGCCATCTCTCCGATCTCGTCTAAAAACAAGGTTCCCTGATGTGCCTCTTCGAATAATCCTTTCTTATCCTTTAAGGCCCCGGTAAATGCACCTGCTTTATGACCGAACATCTCACTCTCCAACAACTCTTTACTAAAAGCAGAGCAATTGACAGCCACAAAAGACTTTTTATTTCTATTGCTTCCCTGATGAATAGCCTGAGCAAACACCTCTTTTCCGGTACCCGTTTCACCTGTTAGTAAAACCGGGACATCCGTGACCGCCACCTTCCGGGCCAAACGGATAGCCTCCTGCATTACCTCCGATCGCCCCAGTATCGTATCAAAAGTATATCTCCCCTCCCCGCCTCTATTTTCCGTTTTTTCATCTACATCACGAGCTACTTTCTCCATAGCACGACTGATCAACGGGATAATCCGGTTATTGTCATCCCCCTTGGTAATATAATCAAAAGCTCCGTTTTTTATCGCCTGCACTCCATCCGGAATATTTCCATGTGCCGTAAGCATGATAATCTCCGCACGAGGAGACAGCTGTTTTAATCTTTCAATAATCTCCACCCCATTCCCGTCCGGTAAACGCACGTCACATAAAACGACATCCGGCATACATTGTTTAGCTTGTTTCAGCCCGGCCGTACAACTATCAGCCTGAAAAACTTCATATCCCTCCAACCCGATGATACGGGACAACAATCCCCTCAATTGATTCTCGTCATCAATAATCAATACTTTGTTCATAAGATTATATTTACACTGAAAAATACAAACGAAAATACAATAAAAAATTTATCCCCCAAGAAAGCGAAAATAAAAAGAGAGTGAACTTTTAAAAGTCACACCCTCTCCAGCCTCCATCGGTTGCCGATACCGTTGTCAGCTATTTGATACAGAACAATTTAATTCAGTGTTTTTCCCCTTTCCGTCCATATTTGATCCGCAACGACAGCCCACTTATGAGCGCATCCCTGGCATTTTCCGGTCAAATCTTCCACGCTTTCGGGCTTCAACATATCGGTAGAATGAGCATGGGCCGCATTCACGACCTCTTTCAATCGATCGGGATTATCCAATAAGGGACAAGGCCGCAAATGATTTTTATTAAAAGGCTGACGTTTCTGGTATTCTTGAAAAAGCGGTGTTCTAAGCGCATCCAACAAACTCATATTCTTTATATTAGCCGTTGAATAATGAATAAAAGCACAAGGCTCTACATCGCCGTTGGCATTAATATGGAAATAATATCTTCCCCCGGCTATGCATCCGTCGACATACTCCCCGTCATTCCAGAAATCCATGGCAAAAATCGGTTTGGTACGCCGAAACTTTCTAACCTGATAATACATGTATTTCCGTTGTTCAGGCGTAGCCAACAATTCAGGAATAGCGTCTTCGCCGACAGGCATATAGGTAAAATACCAAGCAAAAGCGGCTCCTTTTTCTATCATGAAATCAACGTATTCGTCCGAACCGACAACATCCACGTTTTGACTATGATAACAGGTCGAATATCCGAAAATCAATCGTTTACGTTTGAGAAGTTCCATCGCTTTAATGACCGCTTGATAAGTCCCTTTTCCTCGACGCATATCCGTCTCTTTTTCAAACCCTTCAACACTAATGGCCGGGGCAAAATTACCGACCCGGAGCATCTCATCCGCAAAAGCCTCGTCAATCAATGTTCCATTCGTGAAAGCTAAGAAATAACATTCCGGGTGCTTTTCACAGAGACGGATGATATCTCCTTTTCTTACCAAAGGTTCTCCTCCCGAATAGATATACATAAATATACCTAACTCTTTCCCCTCCTTAATAATCCGGTCCATGGTATCGAAATCCAGCGACATCTGGTGACCGTACTCCGCTGCCCAACATCCCTTACATTTCAAATTACAGGCAGAAGTCGGGTCCATCAAAATCGTCCAGGGCACATTTACCCCGTGCTTCTTTCCGGTCACTTTCACCATACTGTTGCCGATAATAGCGGAATTACAGATCAACGATTCGAATAACTTCCTCCTCACGAAAGGATCCCATTCATTGTAAGCCTTTTTAATCAAAAGGTTCCAATTATTATCGGGATCGGATAAACAAGTCTCCAGACTACTCCATGCAGAATCATACGTTCCATCCACGTCCACTTTTCTTATCCATTTCAATGCTTTCGGTGCATTGGCTTCCGGATCTTTCTCCACATAATTCAATATTTGCCGAATTCCGTAAGCTTGCATTTTGTTCTTAAAACTCCCCATCTTTCTCTTGTTTTGATAGATACAATCAGTTTAGTTTAGAATTTAATTTTCTATAACGTACAAAATAAAAATTGGTTTCTTTCACACCCCATTTTAACGTACCCCCGCAAAAAAGCAAAATCTTTTTTTTGTCGTTCGAAATTTTCCCTTATCTTTGCATCCGCATAGGAGAGATGGCAGAGTGGTCGATCGCGGCGGTCTTGAAAACCGTTGTACTGAGAGGTACCGGGGGTTCGAATCCCTCTCTCTCCGCTTATAAAGAGCTAACAATAAGAAAGTTAGCTCTTTTTTATATATAA
>NZ_JANSKB010000004.1:0-170639 GCF_024741215.1 Gabonibacter chumensis
AAAGATTCTTGAACAATCTCTACCTCAAGATCAAATAACGACCGATTAATGATATTTTCAGTTGATGTTTAATATATAATTATATGTATAATTATATTAATTTATATATATGATGAATTCTGGCATAACTTTACGTTCTAAGAAGAACGGTTTATATAAAAAATAAATGTCGACAACAAAAAAAATAAATTCAACAATAAAATGGTAGTGAAGAACATAATCGATAAAAAAGCTTGCTAAATGCGAGATAAAAGAGTCGTTTATTTTGTATGTAGTATTATTTTTTTACTTTTGCACTCGTTATAATGCGACCGAAAATGTATCATATATGATACAAAACAGAAAATACTGATTAGATCCTACATGGGATTGACGGGGCGGAGCTATGAAATAACTCATGAATCTCTAATTAGAAAACATAGTATATATTAACATATATTTGTATTACTTTACATATTAGCATATATATCATTAATCGGTCGTTTATTGAATGATTTCTCACAACATAAAAAAACCTTTAATAAGGTTATATAATTCACTAACAAGCAATAATTTAACAGTGTTAAATATAATAAAAAAACAACTAATCATATTCTATAATTAAAGTGCTAAATATTCACTTGCTGAGAAGTAAAATACAATTATAAACTTAGCATATCCAAAAATAAGCGATCATAGAGAGGCAATCGCTCAGCAAAATAGTGCTTCGCAATTTGTTAACCAATGATATTCGATTTTTTAGGTTTTTATAAAAACAGTCCTTTTGCGAGAAATGCACTGACCTTAACCATAGGTACAACCATTGCTCAATTTTTGCCACTATTAATTTATCCTATCCTTGCGCGAATTTACAGTCCCGAGCAGTTCGGCATCTTGGCATCATTAACTTCGGTCATATCGATTCTAACTGTCATCTCTACGGGAAAATACGAATTTGCTATTCTTGTAGCAAAAGATGATAAAGATGCAGCTAACACCACTTGTTTATCACTGGTGATCAGTGCTTTGTTCTTATTGATTATTTTATTGCCATTATATTTCTTCCGAAATGAGATTGGGAGATTATGTGGTAATAATTTGGAATATTGGATATTAATCTGTCCGTTTGCCGCTTTCTTTATCAATATTTTTAATTGCTATAATGAATGGTGTGTCAGAAAAAAATATTATTTCAATTTATCCTTAAATAAAATTACAAATTCCGTATCCGTAACGCTGGGTAAACTACTATTCGGATTTACAAAATTTCAAAATTCAGGTTTAATCATCGGAGATGTCATTGGGCGAATTATCACTGCGTTATGTTGCGTTTTCCGTGTGCTAAATAAAGACTGGGGTATCTTTAAAAAGGTTACCTACAAAGGGATGAAAGCAATGGCTATTAAGTTCATCGAATTCCCTAAATTTACGATGCCAGCTCAATTATTAAACACAGTAGGAGGTGCTGTTCCCGTTTTAATCCTTAGTGCTTACTACAATAATACTGAAGTAGGTTATTTCTCTATGGCAATAAGTATTTTAAGCGTACCCATAAGTGTAATAAGTAATTCTGTTCGGGACGTTTTCAGGCAGAAAGCCAATGATATATACATTAAGCAAGGAAGTTTCAGAGGGTTATTCATAAAACTATTTCAATTAATGTTTGCATTAACATTAATTACTTCTTTAGCTGTCATTTATTTTTTACCCGATCTCTTTGTATTCGTATTAGGTAAGCCATGGGCAGTAGCAGGCAAATATGCCCAAATATTACTTCCCATGATCGCCATTGATTTTATTGCAATATCTTTATCTGGGGTATTGATCATAACGAACAAACTAAAACAAAATTTAATATGGCAAATATATTACACTTTTGTTTCAATAGTTCCTTTAGTTTTTGCTTATACATGGCATTTTGATATTTATCATGCACTAATACTATTTAGCGTATGTAAAAGTACCGCCTATATATATTTATTAGTCATATCTTTTTATTATTCCAAAGGAAAAAAATAAATGTCCCAACAGCAAGAAATAAGAAAAAAAACGATAAGAGTAGCTAAAAAGATTTTAGGAATTCCTCAAAACCAATGTCTTACCCCTAGAGTTTTCCAAAAATACTTTAGATTAAGATATGGACCTTGGATATATAAAAAGAAAATAAGGACAGAAGAGATCATAGAAGAGATGAAAAAAATGGGTATGAAAAGGGGAAGTAACATTTTCATTCACTCTTCTTGGGATGAAATGTATAACTATAACGGCTCTGAAGAAAATCTGATAGATGCGATTTTAGAAATAATCGGCCCTCAAGGAACATTAATCATGCCCGCTTTTCCTCTACTACGTAAAGGAAAAATATTTAATGTAAAAAAAAGCGTTACGGGTGCGGGGACATTGGCCGAGACTTTCAGAAGGTATCCTGGGGTTAAAAGAAGTATTAATGTTCAACATTCTGTTTGCGCTTTAGGACCTCAAAGCGATTTCTTACTTGCGGAACACCACTTGGGAGAATCTTGCTGGGACGAGAAATCTCCTTATTTCAGGTTGTCTCAGATTGACGCATTAGTTTTTACACTCGGTTTAAGAAAATATTACATCGGAACAATGCTACACTGCGTGGAATCTGTATTAAGGAAAGATTATCCATATTATTCTTCTTTCTATACGCCTGTTCTCGTAAAACACGAATACATAGATTTAGATGGCAAACAGAAATGTTATTATTGTTACGACAAAAAGATCCGCATCAGAGATAAATTATTTGGAACAACAACAATGGTCAAAAAACACTTCGCTAAAGAATGGTATGCATGTTCTCAAATCTCAAATTTAATTATCGGAGTATATCACGCGAAAGAGATAATACCTCATTTAATCAACTTGGGAAAAAAAGGAATCGACGTGTATCAAAACTCAGGGAAAAAAGGTTATAAATTTGACAAGTAATAAAATGAAGAAAGCTTTTATATTTCCGGGACAAGGCTGCCAGAAAGAAGGCATGGGAAAAGAACTTTACGACAATTTTCCCCGGGCCAAGGAACTTTTTGAACGGGCTAATGATTACTTCGGCAGGCGTATAACCGATGTTATGTTCCATGGAGATGAACTGGAATTAATGGAGACTAAAAACACGCAGCCCGCCGTTTTCGTGTATGAAGTGGCTACCGCTTTGACACAAAATGAAATTCAACCGGATGTTGTCGCCGGACACTCGTTGGGAGAATTCGCCGCTTTGGTCGTTAACGGTTGTTTATCCTACGAAGACGGTTTAAATCTTGTATTGAACAGGGCCTTAATCGGTCAAAAAGTATGCGAAAAATTTGACACGGCCATGGGAGCCGTTATCGGTTTTCCGGATGAATATATTCAAAAAAGATTAAAAGAAATCTCAGAAGAATCCGGTGAACCCATCTATTTTGCGAACTACAACGGACCCGGTCAGGTAGTCATTACAGGCTCGAAGACAGGAGTAAAAATAGCCTGTAAAACATTTAAAAAAGAAGGAGCCAAAAAAGCCGTTCCTTTAGCCATCGGGGGATCGTTCCACTCCCCGTTCATGATAGAAGCGGAAAAAGAATTAGGTAAAATAATCAGGGACACGGAATTCAGGAAACCGCATTGTCCCATTTACCAATGCGTGGACGGGAAAGCTCATGTTGATCCGAAAGAAATTCAAGATAATCTCGTTATTCATATAACTCATTCCGTATTGTGGACGGATATGGTCAATAACATGGTAAAAGACGGAGTAACGGAATTTTACGAGGTCGGCACGGATGACACGCTGCAAAAGATCGTTACTCGCATGTATCCCGATAAAAAAGTAACTTCCATTTGGGAAATAGAAGAATATAATAGTATAAATCCATTTAAAGAAAAAGAATCATGAAACTAGAAGAATTCGTACAGTTATTCGCGGAACAATTTGACGATACCCCGGTTGAAAAGTTCACACCTTCAACAATCTATAAAGACTTAGGTGAATGGGGATCATTGGTAGCACTGTCTATAATTGCCATGGTCGACGATGAAATGGGGAAACGCATTTCAGGAGGAGATTTAAGATCTTGCAAAACCATAGAAGATTTGTATAACTTGATCGAGTCCAAGTAATGTCATTTCTTGAAGTCAAAAAAGTAAAGATAGCAGGAATTTCAGCTTGTGTCCCTTCCGCCGTGGAAGAGACTCTCGATTACGATCTTTTACCGAGAGAGATGCTGGAAAAGTACGTGGAATCAGTAGGTGTATTGAAAAAACACCGGGCAAAGGAAGATCAATGCACCTCTGATCTTTGCCACGAGGCGGCTGAAAAGTTGATAAAGGATCTACAATGGGATAAATCTGAAATCGATTTGTTAGTATTTGCCTCGCACACGGGAGACTATAAACTCCCCTCCACGTCCTGTACTCTTCAACATCGTTTAGGCCTACCGACGGACATCATGGCATTCGATATCAACCACGGTTGCTCCGGGTATTTATACGGGCTGAGCATCATCAGTAACCTGATGTCAACCGGATCTTTTAAAAAAGGTTTACTTCTGGTCGGGAACACGCAATCCAAAAATGTCAGCTATTACGACCAAAGTACCTATTTGATATTCGGCGATGCGGGAACGGTTACCGCTTTGGAATATCGACCGGACAATTACGACTTAATGAAGTTTCACTTTCTCACGGACGGTTCCGAGTTCAGCTCCGTGTATATTCCCGACGGGGGATACCGGCATCCTATTACCCCCGACTCTTTCGTCATGGAAGAAGACGAGGAGGGCATAAAGCGGAACAGGACACACCTGAGAATGAACGGGACAGATGTTTTCTCTTTTGCCAATTCTTATATGCCTAAATCTGTCGGGGCCTTGATGAATCATTACGATATCAATAAAGACGATATCGATTTCTTAGTCATGCATCAGGCCAACAAATTTTTATGCGAAAAAATTCGCAAAAAAATAAAGATCCCGGCAGAAAAGACTCCTTACACGTTTCCCGATTACGGAAACACGAGTGGGGGTTCCATCCCGTTAACCATGACTTTAAAATTAAACCAGCCATTAGCGAAAGAGAAATTAAAGTTACTGATGTCGACTATTGGAGGAGGGTTCTCCGTGGCATCTGCATACATCGAGACGCAAGGTGATATACATTGTTCCGACCTTGTATATTTATAAATTTACTGAATAACGCGTATACATGAATCCCTTCAATTTACAAAACAAAACCATACTTGTGACGGGAGCCTCCTCGGGGATAGGCAAGGCTACTGCCATAGAATGTTCAAAAATGGGGGCCTCCCTAATTATCACGGGACGTGACGAGTCCCGTTTACGGGAAACATTAAATTTATTAGAGGGAGAAAAACATCAATCCGTGCAAACCGATTTAACTTCCGATGACGGAATTGAAGTACTATGTCATCGGATTAATAAAATAGACGGCGTCGTGTTATGTGCCGGTATTAATGATAAATCGTTAATCAAGCATGTCAATCGGGATAAAATAGATCGAATGATGAACATTAATTTATTCGCTCCGATTTTATTGATTCGCTCTCTACTAAAATCAAAGAAGCTGAACAAATTTGCATCGGTGATCATATTATCATCCATTTCCGCCTACTATCCGGCAGTTTCCAATGGATTGTATGCAGCCTCAAAAGGAGCGTTAAATTCATTCTCTAAAATATTAGCGCTGGAGTTACTACCTCTAAAAGGCAGAGTTAATTGTATCCAACCCGCCTTCGTTGAAACAGAGATGCTAAAAAAATACACCCTGCAAGAAGAGATAGAAAAAATCAAAGAAGATTACCCGTTAGGAAGATTTGCCCGACCGGAAGAGATCGCCTATGCAGCCGTCTATTTTTTATCGGATGCCTCCCAATGGGTAACCGGTAATTTTTTCATCATGGACGGAGGATTTACGTTAAGGTAAGTATGTTATGAAAAAACTGATCATAATCGGCACTGGCAATTTCAGCAAAGTCGTTGAAGAATACGCACGCAAAAGCACGGCATACAACAAGGAGTGGGTGATAAAGGGATATTTAAAATCTGAATTCGATACACCGAATGACACGACCATCCTCGCTTCAACGGTAGAGGAATACTCCATAGAACCGGAAGACGTTTTTATCTGTTCGTACGTGAACGGACAAGAACGGGAGGTTATAACGCGGTGCATTGAAGCTAAAGGCGGACATTTCATCAACGTTATTCATCCTTTCGCCAATATTTGTTCTTCCGCCAAACTGGGAAAAGGGAATATAATAGGAGCCTTTACAACGATATCGGTCAACACGACAATCGGAAACCACACTATTGTACAAGATCATTGTAACGTGGGACACGACTCGGCAATCGGGGACTATTCCCATCTTTACGTTGGAACACTTGTCAGCGGCAAAAACAGGATCGGGAACGGGGTATCCGTTTTCACGGGATCGGTTATTTATCCCGGCTTACCAATCGGGAATAAAGCAACCGTGGGAGCGGGAAGCGTCGTGATGAGAAAAGTGAAAGAAAATTCGACCGTGGTGGGGAATCCGGCAAAAGTAATGGATTAAAGAGTTGGTTCAGATAAAAAGAATAATAAATTCTCCGGTCGCTTCCAATTGCTATATCGTATCGCTCCCGTATCAGAACGATTGCATCGTGGTAGATCCGGGAACACCCGATCCTGTTTCAATCGTTTCTTTCTGCCTGGAAAATAATTTAAAACCGGAATACGCCATACTGACACATGAACATTATGACCATTGTATAGGATATAACGAATTAAAAAGATATTACCCGGACATTAAGTTAATATGCTCGTCGGTATGCGCTCAAAACATCCGGTTACCGGAATGGAATCTTTCCAAATACGCGGAAAATGTCATGCCGACAAGTATTCATGAGGCAGATATCCGTATTGAAGATACAAATCATCCGCTAAATTGGAATAACCGTATCATTCGCTTCTTTTTAACCAAGGGACACAGTAAAGGAAGTATCTGTTTCAGTATCGATGAGAAATTTTTATTCACGGGAGATACTCTTATACCTGGTTTTAAAACGATTACCAAATTAAAAGGCGGTTCAAAAGAAGAACTATCGGAATCTTTGAATAGACTATCAAATTATTTCAAGGGTAAAGAAAGTGAATTAATAGTCTACCCGGGTCATGGGGAGTGTGTCTTGTTTAAAGAAATTAATCATAAAGATTGAATCTTATACAATTGAAAAATGATTAAAAACACATATAATAATTTTTGGATTATTTTTTCAATTATTCTATATAAGATAGCATTAGATTACTCTTACGAATTAGTTATATCTAACGGATTTGAATATGCAGGATTAGGCAACCATTTTACTACCGGGAATTATATCATATCATGGTGTTTTCTATTAACGTTCATTCCGTTTATCTTAAGAATAAACAGAAAAATAACCTATTCCAATAGTGTCTTGCTCTTACTTACAGCAATATCACTTGTTCCCTCTACGACTTTGATAGCTTATTTAAATTTCGAAACAAAATTCATTATACTATTATATATTTATTGGTTTTGCTTTTTTTCATACGATGCAATCTTTACCAGATTCAGAATCAAAGAAAACGGGAATAAAAGAAATTTTATTTTAATTAGTTTTCTGCTTTGTGCAAGCGTAATATACGTATCATGGAAATATACTGGATTTAGATTCCATTGGGGGATTAAAGATGTCTATGATCTAAGATTAGAAGCAAGAGAGTATGATATCGGGGCTATAGTCGGCTATTTAGCGACAGCTGCCGATAAATTACTGCCTGTCATATTAATCTATTGTATCCTAAAGAAAAAAAACATTTTATCCATGGCATTAATATTTGTGATTCTTCTAAATTTTGGGATCGCAGGTAGTAAAGGTGTTTTATTTTCTTTATTCTTATGTATTTTAGGTTTTTACTTTTTCAAATATCGACGTTCTCTATACGTTTTCAGTATATGTGCGCTACTGAGTACATGGAGTGTCATAGAATACATTTTCTTCAAACAGTTTTTAGTAGGTTTTATTGTATATAGAATCTTATTGATACCTAGTCAATTGAACTATTATTATTATGATTTTTTTAAAGACAATGAGCTCGATTTTTTTAGGCAGGGCTTTTTAAGACATTTCGGTTTTGAATCTCCATATAAAGGAGGTATTGAATTTCTAATAGGTACTAAATATTTTAATGATTACCAAACAAGGGCAAACAACGGATTATTTACCGATGCCTATTATAATTGCGGAATCATAGGAATACTATTATTCCCGTTAATACTGGTTTTTCTGCTAAAATTGATAGAATCCGTATCGAATGGAGTAGATGAAAGATTGATGTTTGTTCCCGTGTATATGGTCGCTCTGGCATTTTTAAGCACAACATTTACAACGGCACTATTAACCCATGGCCTTTTATTATTGATGTTGATGCTATATTATATTCCTCGAAATAAAGAAAATTATCAATAATTTATTTCCACCTAATCATTTTTTGTGTTCTGGATTATCCAAATTTATATATAAATAATTTATGAAAGCATGTTTTATGGGGTTAGGCTATATTGGCTTACCCACAGCTATTATTGCCGCCAAGCATGGTATACAAGTAACCGGCGTAGACATCAACCCTCAAGTAGTAGAACTAACCAACAAAGGACAACTTCATATTATAGAGCCCGGACTGGAAGAATATCTGCAAGAGGTAGTTCAAAACGGATATTTGCGGGCTTCTTTGAAACCTGAGACAAGCGATGCTTATTTTATCGTGGTCCCCACTCCTTTCAAGGGGAATCATGAACCAGATACCTCTTACGTGGAAGCTGCGACCCATACCGTTTTGCCTTTCTTAAAAGAAGGAGATTTATATGTCATCGAATCAACGTCCCCGATCGGCACCACGGATAAAATGAAAGAATTAATATTTTCTAAACGCCCGGAACTAAAAGATAAAATTTACATCGCTTATTGTCCTGAACGGGTTTTACCGGGAAACGTGATTTATGAGTTGGTCCATAATGACCGGGTAATCGGGGGTATAAATCCTGCATCAACCGAGAAGGCTTCTGCTTTTTACGGCCAGTTTGTTCAAGGGACTTTGCATAGGACCAATGCACGCACTGCTGAGATGTGCAAACTTACCGAAAATTCCTCTCGAGACGTTCAAATCGCTTTCGCCAACGAGTTATCACTGATTTGTGATAAAGCCGGGATCAACGTGTGGGAATTAATAGAATTGGCGAATAAGCATCCGAGAGTCAACATCCTTCAACCGGGTTGTGGAGTCGGAGGACATTGCATAGCGGTAGACCCTTATTTTATTACGGCTGATTTTCCCATGGAATCCAAAATAATTGCCGACGCCCGGGAAATCAATAACTATAAATCATTTTGGTGCGCAGAAAAAGTACAAAATGAGATGCTGAAATTCGAATTGAAGAACCATCGTAAACCGATTGTAGCCATGATGGGACTTGCGTTCAAACCCAATATCGACGATCTCAGAGAATCTCCGGCCAAATACATAACCAGCAAAGTAATGCAAAGCTGCAATAACGCCGATATTTTAGTAGTTGAACCTAATGTGCAAAATCATAAAGTATTCAAACTGACTAACTATAAAGAGGCTTACAACAAAGCTGACATTGCTGTTATGCTCGTCGCACACAACGAGTTTAAGGAATTAGCTTGGACAGACCAAAAAATAATTCTCGATTTTTGCGGGATCTATAAAAAATAAGGATGAAAAAAATAATGTTAGTTTTCGGGACCCGTCCGGAAGCGATTAAAATGGCTCCTCTGGTAAAAGAGTTTAAGAAATACCCGGAACAATTTCAGACCATTATTTGTGTTACAGGTCAACATCGGGAGATGTTGGATCAGGTATTGCAAATTTTTAACATAATACCGGATTATGACTTGAATATCATGAAACAAGGACAAGACCTGTATGATGTGACGGCCCGGGTATTAACGGGAATGCGGGGTGTTTTGAAAGAGGTATGTCCCGACATCGTACTGGTTCACGGAGATACGACCACTTCTATGGCTGCTGCACTGGCCGCTTTTTATCAGCAGATCCCAGTAGGACATGTGGAAGCGGGACTGCGCACACACAACATCCATAGCCCCTGGCCGGAAGAGATGAACCGGCAGATCACCGGACGGATCGCCACGCACCACTTCGCCCCTACCCCTTTAAGCCGCCGGAACCTGCTCAACGAAGGTGTCGAGGAGCAGAATATCCTGGTTACGGGGAATACGGTCATAGATGCCTTGTATACGGTTGTAGACCGGATCAACAACGATACGGTACTTAATACCCAATTACAGGAGCAGCTAAAACGTGCCGGATATGATACCGGCAGATTAACAGGCGGTAAGAAGCTGGTATTGATAACGGGCCACCGCCGGGAAAATTTCGGGGACGGCTTTCTCCAGATATGCCGGGCTATAAAAACCTTAACGGAAAAATATCCGCAGGTAGATTTCGTTTACCCGATGCACCTGAATCCCAATGTAAGACAGCCTATCCATGAGATATTCGGAGAACAATCCAATGCCAATGTGTTTTTTATCGAGCCGTTGGAATACTTGAGTTTCGTCCTGCTGATGGAGAAATCCTTTATGGTACTGACCGACAGCGGGGGAATCCAGGAAGAGGCGCCGGGACTGGGCAAACCGGTACTCGTGATGCGGGATACTACGGAAAGACCGGAGGCGCTGGAAGCGGGTACGGTAAAACTGGTAGGAACCGATTATGAAAAAATTATTTATGAAGTTTCCAAATTATTAAACGACTCAACTTACTACAATCAAATGAGTCAAGCTACAAACCCGTATGGAGACGGATCAGCCTGTACGAAGATTGCTCATTATTTCATAAATTATCGATAATAAATAATTGTGAGTACATTCATTAATAATAGCAATAGGATATAATAGAGTTCATGAAAATTATTAAGGAGATAGACAATTACAAAAATATATTGCCTGTATTGGCTTACCCTGAATATTTAGCATCGACCAATAGTATGATCGATTATGGATATTTTATACAAGACCGTTGTATACAACCTTTTATCGTAAGAAAAAAACTCTTTTTTAAATATATCCAATTACCGTCTGCTGTAATTGGAGGGACAACACACGAAGAACGACAAAATTTTTTGAACGACGTTATCACGTATGTCAAGAAAAACTTTCATACAGATATGATGATTACGGTAAACACTGTTGTATCTGATGTTTTCCCTACAGGTTCCTTATACTGTAAGTTCGCTTCATATATCCTAGATCTAAGTAAAACAGAAGATGAATTATTTAAAGGATTACATTCTAAACACCGAAATGTAATAAGAAAAGCCGAAAAAGACGGGTTAATTATAGATTACGGGAATCAGTATAGTCAAACTTGTTTTGAAATAATCCAGCAAACATTTTCCAGGCAGGGTAAGATGACATCGAATGCCAATTTTGCCACAAATTTAAAAATACTGGGAGAAAATGTGGACTATTGGATAGTAAAAGACAATGAGCGTATCTGCGGTTGTGCCATATTACTTTGGAGTAAAGGATTCACATCATATTATTTGTATGGCGGTTCTCGAGAACGCCCGCATAGTGGAGCTCTGAATCTGTTGCATTGGACCGCAATTTTAAAAATGAAAGAACGAGGAGTAAAATATTATGATTTCGTCGGAGCAAGAATCAATCCTGACGTAGGCAGTAAATTAGAAGGGATACAACGGTTTAAATCACGCTTCGGAGGTGACTTCAAAATCGGTTATATGTGGCGTTACGTGTTTCATCCACTTAAATACTTTATGTATCAAACTTTATTATGGGGATATCTTAGATTATTAAAAAGAGATGATACACCTATTGACGCCATAAAAGAAGAACGCAAAAAAGGAAATTTTTAATGAAGAATATTATCATAACATTAGACTATGAACTCTGTTTAGGACAAAAAACTGGAGGCATTTATGACACTCTAATACTTACAACAAATAAATTGCTTGATTTGTTTAGTAAATACAAGGTAAAGGTCACCTTTATGGTTGATATGGCCTATCTATTACGAATGAAAGAATTATCCCTTAACAATACTAAATTACAAGAAGAATATTTAATCATACTAAATCATTTGAAAGAGATTAATAATCAGGGACATGATCTGGAATTACATCTACATCCCCAATGGTTATATTCTACTCATGACGGAAGCGAATGGCATTTAGATTTTAAACACTATAAATTGAGTGATTTGAATTCTAATGAAGTAAAGAGACTATTTTCTGAAGCTATTGATTTACTATCTACTATAAAAAAAGATAAAGTTATAGCTTTTCGTGCCGGAGGATTTTCATTACAGACATTGGAAAACTATGGACAAATATTAAGAGCAAACGAAATTAAGGTTGATACTTCTGTTGTCCCGGGAGAAAAAGAAAACTCTATCTATCATGTTTATGATTTTTCCCATATACCTAAAAAAGATCTCTATCCTTTCCAAGATAACGTATCTATTGAGGTTTCAAATATAGATTTATATGAATTACCAATCAGTACAATTTCTTACAATCCATTTAAATATCTACTAATAAAAAAGAAGTTAAAAACAACTGGTAATTATACATTATATACCCGAGGAGTCGGTATCGGAAATAATCTATCCAAGATGCAGGTACTTAAGCATTTATTACCACAACTTCTCAGAAAAAAATCCACTGGGGCCTCTCTTGACGGAATCATGTCTGCTTTTCTATTAAAGCACTTCAACAAATACTGTGTTGAGAATCCGAATTTTGAGAACTATGTCATTCTTGGTCATCCGAAAGGGGTATCTGACGACAGCTTAAAGAACACAGAATATTTCTTGAAAGCAACAGTAGGTAATTATAAATTTTTAACCATCAGGGAGTTAATCTCTTCAAAAATACACAATAAAAACAATGAAAATCTGTCACTTAACAGTTGCTCATAAACGCTACGATACACGTATATTCAAAAGAGAGTGTTGCAGTCTAAGTAAAGCTGGTCACGAGGTAACACTATTATGTGCGGATAATAAATCAGCTGAGGCCATAGATGGGGTTAAGATAGTTCCATGGGGCAAACAAGTTTTATCTAAATTCCAACGGGCGAAATTACTATTATTTTCGAGAAGCTTAGCAAAAGAAGCACTAAAACTGAATGCCGATATTTACCAATTTCATGATTTGGAACTAATTACCTTGGGGTTGTATTTAAAAAAAAGAGGGAAAAAAGTAATTTTCGATGCTCATGAAGATTGGGAAGCCTATATAACGGAGATAAATTTTTTACCAAAATTTCTTTCTAAAATTCTATCCAAAAGACTGACCTTTTTCTATAAAAAACATTTGAATGATTTTGACGCGATCTTCACAGTCTCCCCTAATATGGTAAGCAATCTGAAACAATATTCGGATCAGGTATATTTTGTTCCTAACTATCCTACAATTAACCATTTACATAAAATATCCCTCCCAAAAGATCAAACTTTCATATACGCAGGAACCGTATATGAAATGAGTAATCAAAAACAGATTTTACAAGCCCTTAGTTGCGTGCCGGCGGCCAAATATATGATTGTAGGTAAAATCAATCCCGAATTAAAAAAACAACTTCAAACCATGCCGGCATCAGAACGTGTTACATTCATAGATTGGGTTTCCAAAACGGAATTAGACCAATACTATTCTAAAGCACTCGCCGGGCTTGTCGTCTTTGATTATGTGGGCATCTGTTGTTATAGGGAAGGACAGTTGGGATCGAATAAAATCTTCGAATACATGGCCATGGGATTGCCTGTAATCTGTACAGACTTTCAGTTATGGAAAAAGTTGATCATTGACAAATATCACTGTGGAATATGCGTACCTCCAGGAGACAGCAAAGCCATCGCCCAAGCTATGCAATACCTCATAGACCACAAAGACGAAGCTTACCAAATGGGCAAAAACGGACAAAAAGCAATCTCGGAAGAGTTTAACTGGGGAAAACACGAGAAAGAATTTTTATTGAGATACAATGATTAAGTAATGAATTTAAATTATGACGTTAAATAACGTAGAGATCATACATCTCCCTCGATTTTTAGATAATCGAGGGAATCTATCCTTTATAGAGCAAAGGAAGCATATTCCTTTTGATATAAAACGTTCCTACTGGATATACGATGTGCCTGGCGGACAGATTCGAGGAGGACATGCTTATCGTAAAAACGAGGAATTTATTGTGGCTTTGTCCGGAAGTTTTGATGTCGTTTTGGATGATGGAAAGCAAAAAAAGATTTTCTCTTTAAACCGTTCCTATTTCGGATTATATGTCCCTAAATGTATTTGGCGACAAATGCAGAACTTTTCAACGAACTCCTTAGCCTTGGTATTAGCGTCAACTCCATTCGATGCAAATGATTACATCTACGATTATGAACTATTTAAATCATTATCAAATGAGGAAAGAGAGTAAAGTTTACGATTGTACGATTATCGAACTGGATAAACATCATCAAGAAAGAGGAAATATTTCCGTTGTAGAGAATAACAAGACCATTCCTTTTGCGATTAAACGAGCTTACTATTTATACGACATTCCGGGTGGGGAATCAAGAGGAGGTCATGCTCATAAGAATTTGTATCAATTGATTATTGCAGCAAGCGGTAGTTTCAATGTTACTCTCGATGACGGGGATGTGAAACGTACTTTTACTTTAAACCGCCCCTACCAAGGTTTGCTAATCGTTCCTGGGATATGGAGGACACTGGATGACTTTTCTTCTGGATCCGTTTGTTTAGTATTAGCTTCGATGGAATATGACGAAACGGATTATATACGTGAATACGATAAATTTATTAGTTATAAAAATGAAATTTAATGATTTTAATGTACGGATTAGCCCTTCTGCCCAAATAGGAAAAAATGTACGAATCGGAGACAATACGGTGATTTATGACAATGTTATCATTCAAGACAATGTCATCGTCGCAAATGACTGCATACTCGGAGAACCATTGAATATTTATTATAGTGAAATTGAAAACTATAATAATCCTCCCACAATAATTGGAAATAATTCACTAATTCGTAGTCATACAATTATTTATGCAGGATGTGAAATTGGAAATCATTTTCAGACTGGACATCGAGTTACGATCCGGGAATACACAAGATTCGGACATCATTGTAGCGTGGGAACATTAGACGATATCCAAGGATACGCCATATTTGGGAATTATTGTCGTTTACACAGTAACGTACATATTGGACAAGGTTCTAAACTGGGCAATTTCGTCTTCGTCTATCCTTATGTAATCTTCACGAATGATCCGACTCCTCCTTCTGATTTATGCCAAGGGCCTATAGTTGAGGATTATTCTCAAATAGCAACAGGAAGCGTGTTATTACCTGGAATAAAAATAGGCAGGCATTGTTTAATCGGTGCAGGTAGCGTTGTCGGTAAGGATATTGGAGATTTCATGTTAGCATTAGGCAGTCCCGCTAAAGAAATAAAAAATGTCAGCCAAATAAAAGATAGAAATACAGGCACTAGCCATTATCCTTGGCCTTATCATTTCGAGCGCGGAATGCCATGGCAAGGAATTGGTTTTGAAGAATGGACCGAACAAAATTGAAATAACCATTCACTATAATGAAAACGAACAAAAGATAGTAATATAATAACAATTTAATGATAAAGTTTCTCAATTTACAGAAAATAACAGCCAAATATCAACAAGAAATACACGAGGCAGTAAAACGAGTCGTGGATTCCGGTTGGTATTTACAGGGAAAAGAAAATGAAAATTTTGAAAAAAATTATTCAAAATATATTGGGACAAAATATACAATCGGTTGTGCAAATGGATTAGATGCACTAATTTGGATATTTCGGGCTTACATAGAAATGGGGGTCCTTCATCCCGGAGACGAAGTCATTGTCCCTGCACATACATATATCGCTTCCATATTGGCCATCACGGAAAATGGTTTAAAGCCGGTACTGGTTGAACCCGATATCGAAACTTACCAAATAGACGACACAAAAATAGAAACTGCAATTACAGAAAAGACAAAAGCGATTCTGATTGTTCACCTGTACGGACAATGCGCCTATACCGAAAAAATCGGAGATATTTGTAAAAAATACAATCTGAAATTGATTGAAGACAACGCCCAAGCTCATGGGTGTTTATTTGAAGGGAAAAAAACGGGTTCGTTAGGAGACGTCAGTGGACATAGTTTTTACCCAGGTAAAAACTTAGGGGCATTAGGAGACGCAGGAGCAATTACAACAAATGATAAGGAATTGGCCGAAGTCATTAGAGCTTTGGCCAATTATGGATCAAATCAAAAATATATTTTCAAATACACGGGACGGAATAGCCGGTTGGACGAAATCCAAGCTGCCGTGTTAAACGTGAAACTAAAATATTTGGATCAAGATATTATCATTCGAAAACAAGTAGCTCGATATTATATCGAAAATATCAAGAATTCGAGGATCATACTTCCTATTATAAAAGATTGGGATGCTCATGTATTTCATCTGTTTCCGATCCGCTGCAAATATAGAGATGAACTTCGACAATATCTTGATCAAAAAGGAATTCAAACTATTATCCATTATCCGATTCCTCCACACAAACAGGAGTGTTATAAAGCATGGAATAATTTATCATTTCCCGTGACCGAGCAAATCCATAGGGAGGAGTTAAGCCTGCCAATAAGTCCCGTAATGGAAAAAGAAGAAATCCAAATTATTGTTGACACCATGACACTTTTTGCTTATGAAAAGTAAAAAAACAGTATGGTTAGTAAGTGTAAACGCACAACCCCCTGAACACGATACACATTTGAGGCATCGCAAATTTGCAGAAATGTTGACCCAAAAAGGGTATGATGTCGTCATTTTTGGAGGTAGCTTTTTACATTATGCAAAATTCAATCTGATTAACGATTCAAGAAAATATATAACACCGAAATACCAGAATATACAATATGTTTTTTTCAAAGTACCGTCATACTCCTCTAATGGAATAAAACGCATGCTTTCCATATTCTTATTTGCATGGCGATTATTCTATTACAGAAAAAAATTCATTAAGCCTGACATTATTGTCCATAATATACACGTACCTTTTGATCTCCCCGTATATTTTGCAGCAAAACGATTAAAATCCAGGTATGTAACAGAAGTATGGGATTTATGGCCGGAAGCATTCGTAAGTACAGGATTGGTAAAAAGGAGTAATCCTCTGTTAAAATTAGCATTCAACATGGAAAGATTTCTTTACGAAAAAGCTGACAAATTAATTTTTACCATGGAAGGAGGAAAAGATTATATAATAGAAAAAGGGTGGGATATAGCCCATGGAGGAAAAATAGATATCAATAAATATCATTATATCAATAATGGCATCGATTTAGATGAATTCGAATACAACAAAAAGAACTATATCATACAAGACAATGATTTATCAGATAACTCTCACTTTAAAGTCATTTACTTAGGCTCAATACGATTAGTCAATAATGTACAACAATTAATAGATGCCGCTGCTTGTCTCCAAAATAATCCCAAGATTAAATTTCTGATATACGGAGATGGGGACGAAAGAGAAAGGTTAATAGATTATTGTACAAAATATAACATAAATAATGTCATTTTTAAAGAAAAATGGGTTGACATAAAATATGTTCCCTACATTTTGTCATGCAGCTCTCTTAATTTATTGAATTACAAAAAAGTAGACACTCAAAAATATGGGGGAAGTCAAGGCAAATTGTTTCAATATTTGGCGAGTGGCAAACCAATTCTATCGAATAATATGATGGGATACGATATTGTAAATAAACACCATGCGGGAATATCTAAAAACATAAGTAGCGCCCAAGAATACGCAGAAATTATCAATGAATTTGCATCATTAGATCAAGAAAAACACAATACACTGTGTACAAACGCATTAAACACCGCACGATTCTTTGATTACAAATATTTATTCAAAGCCTATTTTAAACTAATAAATGAATTATTATAAAGATTTTTCCATGGAATACAAAATACAACAATTATCCTTTGATGATAACTGGTTAGCATTACAGAAGGTGGTTGATTTACAAAATATCGTTTACGCCGGTACTAATCATAAATTTTCACTTAAAGGATTCAAACACCTGTATGTAGATAATCCCTTGGGGCATGTCATTTCCTTCAACGCTTTCTATGGTGATGATATGGTCGCTCATTATGCCTGTATTCCCGTCAAAATGAAGATTCAAAATAATCTGATCGATGGCGTACTAAGTCTGGCAACAGTAACACATCCCAATCATCGAGGCAAAGGATTATTTACAACGTTAGCAAAAAAAACATATGATTATGCACGAGATAAAGGTTACAAATTTGTAATCGGAGTAGCTAACGCAAATAGCATTCATGGTTTTATGAAGTATTTCAATTTTACTTTAGTCTCTCGATTAAATGTCATGTGGGGTTGGGGAACAGATATAAAATATGCTTCGAACAAAACGTATAGCGTTTACTGGGACGAGGAGTTGTTGAACTGGAGATTAAGTAAACAGGAATACGCTGTTCATAAAACCTCTATCGTCGGGAAAACGAACTTCTACAAATTCCGAAACGTGTTGGGAGTAAAAACATTCATGGGTGTTTTTCCGGAAAAATTACTGACCAAGTTAAATCTCAAAAAATCCAATAATTTTTTAAGACCGCTAAATCTTTACGTGGGTCTGGGGGCCGATTTAAAAAATGGACACTATTTCAGTATCCCCGGTTTTATCAAGCACTCCCCTTTCAATCTAATCTTTATGGATCTAACGGGTAACTTACCCCCCGTCACGAAAGATAATATCTTTTTCCAGTTAATCGATTTTGACGTGGCTTGATCCCAATTTATCATCCGGTATAACCCTTTACTATTTTATTATAATGAATATTCTGACCTTTGATATAGAGGACTGGTACTGCCATGATAATTACTCTCAAAACATGGATTGGGATAAACATGAAGTTCGAATACACGAGCCTCTGGAGAGAATATTATCGGAACTGGAAAAAAAGAAAGTCAAGGGAACTTTTTTCTGCCTGGGATGGCTCGCGCAAAAACATCCCGAAGTGATCCGAGTGATTCACGAGAAGGGACACCACGTGGGATGTCACTCTTACCAGCATGAACTGGCATTTAGATTAGATTATAAAGCATTCAAAAACAACACTTTCAAATCGAAAGCTCTGCTGGAAGATATCACCGGTGAAGCGGTGGATGCTTTCAGGGCCCCCTCCTTTTCCGTCATGAAACAAAACCTGCACGTTTTTGACGTGCTCGCGGAGCTGGGCTTCAAATACGATTGCTCTATATTTCCCGCCAACCGGGAATTCGGGGGATTAAAAGAATACGGGGAAGGTGTTCCCGGGATTATAGACGTCAACGGTTACAAGTTGAAAGAATTTCCGATGAACGTGTATCGTTTCCTCGGTAAAGATATCATTTTTTCCGGCGGCGGGTATTTCCGGATTTTACCTTACCGGTTAACAAAGTATTTCATGCGACATAGCGATTACGTGATAAACTATTTCCACCCGAGCGATTTCGACCCGGCACAACCGAAGATGAAACACTTGCCTTTGATGCGCCAAATCAAAAACTCGATGGGCTTGCGAGGCGCTTTCGAGAAATATCAGAAACTCATCCGGGATTTCGACTTCGTCGATATTCGCCAAGCCGATTCCCTGATAGACTGGGATAAAGCAAAAACTTTCGACATCAAAAATATACAGGTAATATGAATTTACTTTTCACGGGAGCTTCCGGTTTTTTAGGGAAAGAGGCAGGTCCTTTATTATCAAAGAAGTACGAGTTGGAAACGATCGGGTTAACCTCGCTTGATGATTACACGGTAAACCTGGCCAAAGAAGTACCGGTCTTGTCCAAGAGGTATGACGTGGTACTGCATGCTGCCGGCAAGGCTCACGTCATTCCCGGAACGGAAAAAGAAAAACAGGAGTTTTACGAGGTAAATCTACAAGGTACGAGGAATTTATGTGAGGCGTTGGAAAAAGCGGGAGTACCAGGTTCATTCGTTTTCATCAGTACAGTCGCCGTTTACGGTTGCGAATCGGGAAAGTTGATCGGTGAAGATCACCCGTTGAACGGGGCTTCTCCTTACGCCGACAGTAAAAAACAGGCGGAAATCTATTTACAAGAGTGGTGCTCGATGCATAACGTCATATTAACAATCCTGCGTCCCTCTCTGTTAGCAGGAAAAAATCCTCCGGGAAACCTGAGATCCATGATCGAGGGGATCAGGACCGGACGTTATTTAAGCATTGCCGGGGGAAAAGCCCGCAAGAGCGTGTTGATGGCGGAAGATATTGCCAGGTTGTTGTTCCTGGCTGTCGACAAGGGGGGCATATACAACGTGTGTGATGACGAACATCCGAGTTTTCGGCAACTCGAAAAAACGATCTCGGTTCAACTGGGCAAGAAATTACCGGTGAACATACCTTACTGGTTGGCTAAAGCATTAGCATTGGCAGGTGATTGTTTGGGAGATAAAGCCCCTATCAATTCCTCGAAATTGGACAAGATAACGAAATCGTTGACTTTCAGTAACGAGAGAGCGAAGAGTATGTTGGGCTGGGAACCGTTAAACGTGTTGGAGCATTTTAAAATTCATTGATCCGGTCGTGTATTATTTTTTAGTTTTTGCTTTATTGCTGGTCCTCGAGTTGATCTATTTTCGAGTAGCGGACCGATTCAATATTATCGATAAACCGAACGAGAGGAGCTCGCATACACGAGTTACCTTACGAGGAGGCGGAATTATTTTCTATTTCGGAGCCTCGATCTATTTTCTTGCGAACCGTTTTGAATACCCGTGGTTCATGACCGGCTTGACCTTGATAACCATCGTGAGCTTTATCGATGACATCCATTCCGTGTCCAAGAGAGTGCGTTTAGCGATACACTTTACGGCCATGTTACTGCTATTCTACCAGTGGGGGGGCACGGCCTTACCCTGGTGGTATATCCCGATCGCATTGATCTTTTGTATAGGAATAATCAATGCCTATAATTTTATGGACGGTATTAACGGCATTACCGGGGGATACAGCTTAGTCGTAACGGGAACTTTACTCTATATAAACGAATACCAGGTGAATTTTATAGAAGCGCAACTATTATGGGTTATAGTGATCGCCATCACGGTATTCAACATTTTTAATTTCCGTAAAAAAGCGAAATGCTTTGCCGGGGATGTCGGATCAGTCAGTATAGCGTTTATCATTTTATTCCTGTTAGGGAAGTTGATCATACAAACACGAGATCTCAGCTATATTATTTTACTGGCAGTATACGGGGTCGATAGCATACTCACGATTATACACCGGCTCCTATTACACGAAAACATCTGTCTCCCTCATCGGAAACACCTCTACCAAATAATGGCAAACGAACTTAAAATTCCACACGTTGTTGTCTCCGGATTTTATATGTTACTCCAAAGCATCATAAGCATAGGCTACATCTACTGTCAAGCTTATAAATCCTGGTACTTTATAAGTATCATCCTGATCTTGAGTTACGGGTACATATGGTTTATGAGAAAGTATTTCGGATTGCATTCCATAACACAATAAAAAAGCGGGAAATTTATCGATTTCCCGCTTTTTTATTTACTCTTTAACTATCCGCCTCAATTTCGCACTTCCGAAGATTTCAGCCACGAAGGGCAAACCCAACACGACACCGATTCCGGCAAACCCTCCCAAAAAAGTAAATAATACACAAATCAATGCCCGCTTAGGTTTAGATCGTTCATTGGGAATAACGACCGGATCCACGACCGTCAATATGGGAGTTGTCTCTTTTACGGCAATTTTGGCCTGCTCCAATTGTTTGGCCAACTCATTGTACACATTATTAGCCAAAGTATACTCTGCCGTCAATCTCTCCTCTTCAATCTTAGCCATGGCCGAAGAGAAATTTTTATTACGATCCTGAAAACGGGCCAACTCTTTCTGTTTCTCTTCAAAATCATTCCTGGTCTCGTTATAACGCTCCTCGACAAATTTCAAATTAGAAGCGACCTTCTCTATCTTAAATTCCGTAATATATTGCTGCAGCAAAGTTTGTGCATACTGGGCCAGCTGCGCTACGGCAAGCGGTTCCGGTAACTCCGCGGATAACTGAACATATCCATCCTTTTCGTTAACATTAAGAGATATAATATTTTTTAAATTCTGGGATACTTTCTGTTCATCTCCTGTCATAAATAAAATAGTAGAATCCCCCCCCGATAATACCGTGGTTGTATCTTTTCCCCGAATCGCATCGATAACAACTCCCGGTAAACCGATCGTATACTTTTTGATAAAACCGATCAAACTAAATTTTTGATATTGATCATCCGTGAAATATTCGAAAAGAGTCACCGGGTGATCGATTCCCTCAAATGTCAAAGGGGCATTCATCAACTCTTTTTGAAAAGGGACACTGGCGATAATTTTCGGATAGATCTTAGGCGAAAGGACCTCTCCCGCACTCATACTTCCCAAATTGATACCCACCATCGAAGCTAACCCCGACAAACCTCCCGACATATTCTTCTCTCCCGATTGGGGTACCATCGTACTGCCGGCCGTATATACCTTAGGGCTAAAAAGGGCTACCAAAATTCCGATCGCCATAAAACAAACGGTCACCTTCAACATCAATTTCCTGTTTCTCCACAATTTACGAACCACTTCAACCAAATCGATCTCCTGTTCTTCAGGACGTACTTTATTTTGTTGTGGTATTGTTTCGTTCTGTTCCATATCGCTTATTTCGAATTATTCATAATGGTTGTAATCATAGCCGCCATCGAAGTCGTAGAAGAAGCTAAACTCATGATTTCAGCCAAGCTCATTCCCTTCCTTATCGGTCTAATCGGTACGATAATCTCACATCCCGGTTCTATCTGTTTCGCACTATTCCCTTTTCTCTTAGCCACCATTCCATTCATATAAACAATATACGTCCCCCGTTTTTTAGCTCTGAAAGCAAAACCGCCTGCACTGGCAATATACTCTTTCAATTTCTTTTTAGGATTGTAGGTAGTGGTGTTGGGACGCATCACGGCTCCGTCTACTTTCACCGTTCCGTCATAAAGCGGAACGATAATGCGATCTCCTTCTCGAAGTACCACATCGTAATCCGATCCGGGATTAGCCATCGCTTTATCCAATTCGATTCCCACGTAATAGGTATCACCTAACTCTAAAGTTTTAACGTCGATGGAATCCTTACCGACCCCCTGAGTCATCAATTTCAACTTGGATTCCAATCTCCTGCGTTCATCTTCGTTCAATTTTCTCTCCAAACGGGCTCCTTTAATATAAGCCTTGGTGGTTAGTCCTCCCGCACGATTGATAATACTCGATAAGCGTTCATTTTTTACCGATTTAGCATACTGACCTTCATACATCACCTCTCCTTTTACCATCACATTCTGTTGTTCACTATAACCGGGAGAACGACGGACCTCGATCTCGTCGAAAGGTTCTAAAACAAAGTCCTTCGGACCGTCGATAATCAAACCGTCTTTTAGCGTATAACTAAATATCTCCGCCTCAAAAAGAGCCTCCTTTTTCGCTTTGGGATTCTTTACCCGACGAGCCACATCCACTTTTACCGTAGAAGCCGATTCCAAAAGTCCTCCTGCCTGCAATACCAAATCTTCCAACGACATATTCTGTATATAAGGATAAATACCCGGTTTCTTCACTTCTCCGCGGACCGAAACAATATAATTTTCCTGCAATTCCAAAGTAGAAGGTATATAAAGCAGGTCATTCTTTTGTAAGAGCATATCCTCTTCCCTTCCGGACAATATCTCTTGCAAATTCAAAGATTGAACCTGCTTCGTCAAATCCGGATTTTCCCGGTACAATAAAACCCGTCCCGTAAAAGCATCTCCTTTCAAACCTTCAGCCACCTTTACCAACTGGGCTACCGTTTGAATATCCTTATCCAAGGAGTAATCCCCCGGACGATACACGGCTCCCTGTACAGAAACCTTATTCTCAAAACGCGACACGATAGAATCGACCTCGACCACATCCCCGTCATCCAATAGGAAAGAAGGAAAATCCTCCTTTTTCACCGTGTGGATCTGGTATTCGGAACCGCTCTTGCGAATCAAACGTACATTCTTTTTATATGCATCTCCCGTAAACCCTCCGGCATAGTCCAATAACTTCTGTAAGTTCTCCGCCGCAGTCATTTCGTATTTCATGGGTCTTTTCACCCTTCCTTTTATCTGTACCAAATCTTTATAAGGACCGACAACAACGTTATCCCCGTCCTGCAAAACGATATCCCCGATATTTCCCCCCTCCAGAATATACTTATATACATCAAGAGTTGCAATCTTATTTCCCTTTCTAAAAATATTAATCTCCCTTAAAGTACCGATATCATTGACCCCTCCGGCAGAATAAAGCGCGTGGAAAACGGATGCCAAGGAAGGCAAGGTATAGCTCCCCGGGACAAGCACCTCTCCCATCACGTTCACCTGAATACTTCGGATCTGTCCCAACGTCAGGTTAACAAAAGTAGTCGGTTGTGCGGCCGTTATCGCGGAGTAAATCTTAGAAAATTCGTTTTTGATTTTTCCGTTCGCCTCTTTCACGGAAAGACCGCTCAAATAGATCGGCCCTAAATTCTCGACGATGATACTTCCGTCCGGGGATATCACCGAGCGCACGGTCTGTTCCGAATCCCCCCACACATCGATGATGACCTCGTCACCAGCCGCCAACTTGTAATTTTCAGGAGTGGGGATATTCAATATCGGCTCAAAAGTTAATTTTTTATTATTAAACAGATCCTTACCGAACACCTCCTCCGAACGATCGGCAACAGGGGCCGGAATTGAATCCATCATGACAAACAAAGAGTCCATCGAACTCAACATCTCTTTGTTTATGGTCCTCAGACGATTCTCCCCCGACTTATTATCGGTCATTTTACCCGTTCCCCCCTCCTTCTCTGCCATCATCTTTTCGTATTGTGCCTTCAGACGTAACATCTGTTCCTGAGTCACTCCACGGTCTTTTAACATCAGCATCATCTCCTGCTGCGTTTTTCCGTCTTTTTGAGCTTGCTTCAACAATTCAATGACCTGTGCATCGGTCATCTGGGCAAAAGAAGCAACAACCGCACCAAACAAAAATACAATAAGCAATACGAATCTCATATAATCGATTTTAATTGTTTTTAAGTTTTTACTAAAATTATTTAACCGCAAGACCACCAAAACAACTCTATTTTGCGGGCGACGGCAAAGATACGTTTTTAATTGAAAATCAAAAAAACATATCTGAAAATTATCCGACCATAACTACATACCGGAAACGACTCTTTGATAAGGTTCCACACAGCTTAAAGGCACCGTCGTCAAAGCACACCCCAAATGCTCCAAACGGACCATAATTCGATGTTTCCCCCTGACCTCAACCAACTCTCCTTCCAACCCCGCCAGCTTTCCCAACACAACCCGCACATAAGAACCGACAGGCAAATCCACGGTAGAAATTTCCACCTCCTCTTCCGCGTTATCGTTCATAAAACGCAATGCCCTTATCTGTTTATCCGGTATCGGAGCCGGTATTCCGAATTCCTTCAAAAAAGAGACCACCCCAAAAGTCGTCAAAACCTTTTGCATCTGCAATAAATTCACGTATACGAATATATATCCGTTTATCAAAGGGACCTCCACCTTTTTGTTACGGTCACTCCATTTTCTGATTACGATACGCAATGGCAAATAATTAACAATCCCCTGCTGATCCAATCGCTCCTTTACTTTCTTCTCTGCCCGGGAAGCCGTGTAAACAGCGTACCAACGCGACTGATTTTTCTCAAACATCACCCGACACCTCCTGTTTCTCTAATATTTCCATACGATCGAGTACGCCTTGCATCTGTTTGTTCATTCCTTCTTCTTCCATTTGGAAATCAATGGATTCGAAAACAGAATTCTTAGACTTGAATTCAGGAACGATGTTTTTCATCTGTTTCACAACCATAAAACTATCCGCGGTCTCCAAGGCAGAATGCAATCTATTTATCTCTTCCAATACCCCCCTGTAATCGTATTCCCTGACTTTAGCTATTTTTATTCGATCGTGAACAGTGGGCAGAGTCGTCTCCTTTACATTCAAAACTTCCTCGTATAGCTTCTCGCCGGGACGTAACCCGGTAAAGACAATATGAATATCCTTTCCGACTTCAAAACCGGACAATTTGATCATTTTCCGAGCCAAGTCTACGATTTTCACACTTTTCCCCATGTCAAACACGAAAATTTCCCCTCCATGCCCCAAAGCACCCGCTTGCAAGACCAGTTGACAGGCTTCCGGAATTGTCATGAAGAAACGGGTTATTTCCGGATGAGTTACCGTAACCGGCCCTCCCGTTTCGATCTGTTTTTTAAAACGAGGGATAACCGATCCGTTCGATCCCAATACATTTCCGAAACGGGTCGTTATAAAATTAGTTTGCGATACCTTGTTTAAAGATTGCGTGTAGATTTCAGCAATACGCTTACTGGCTCCCATGACATTCGTCGGATTTACCGCCTTATCCGTGGAGATCATAACAAAACGCTTGCAGCCGTATTTTACGGCACAATCCGCCATATTCTTGGTTCCGAACACATTGGTTTTCACCCCCTCCACGGGATGCATCTCAACCATCGGCACATGCTTATAAGCCGCGGCATGATAAACGATATCCGGATGATACATTCTGAATATACCTTCCACCCTCTCTTTATCACGAATATCCCCGATTTCAATCTTATAATTAAAAAAATGAAATTCCTCTTTCAATTCCAGTTCTATATCATACAACGGAGATTCAGCCTGATCAAAAAGCACAATCAAAGAAGGTCTGAAATGAGTCAATTGACGGATGATCTCGCTTCCGATGGATCCGGCCGCCCCAGTCACCAAAACGACCTTATTAAGTAATTGCTTCCGCAAATTATCCTCATCCAATTTGATCTCTCCACGCTCCAACAAATCTTCGATCTTTATATTTTTTATATGCCGTATACTCAGATCCCCGTTAATCCAACTTTCGAAACGAGGAACCTCCAACACGTTGACATTGTATTTCAGGCAGGTTTCGACAATCATTCGCTTTTTATCGTAAACGATCATCTTTTTAGCGATAATAACTTTATCCACCTTATTCCGTTTCAACAGATACCCCAAAGAAGACATCTTGTAGATCTTAATTCCCTCCAATACTTTCCCGGCTTTTTTATCATTCACATCAATAAACGCAAGGATATTATAAGACATATCCTCCGCGTTATCCAACGCGTGCTTGGCCATAATCCCATACTCATCGCTTCCGCAAATAATGACATTCTTCTTTACCTTTTCCGCCCCTATATATTGGATAAAAAGAGTTTTTACAATCAACCTGCTCACAATCATCATACTCATTAACAACACGTACTCCGTCAAAAGCACGGAGATAGCGATCAATAGACGACCGGTCACCAAAAAATAAGCACCGCTTCCTAAAAGAAGTACCAACTCTCCAGCCGTTAATACATAATAAATCCGTAAAGCATCTTCTGTTCCGGTAAATCGAACAATACCGGAATAAGTTTTTCCCCAGATAAAACTAACAATTCTTACCCCCACGATACAAATCGCCCCTCGTGAAACAAGAGACATGTTTATGCGGTCTAACTGAAAATTCCCAAGTATCAAATAAGTGACACCGACCGCGACGCAGCTCAACATCACGTCGATTATAAAAACGATCCATCTTGGCGTATAGGAGAAAGAGTGCAGCGCTTTCATCCTATTCAATCCATTTGTAACAAATGCAACCATAAATTCCCGTTATATTACATCTCTCATGGGTCCATGCAACCGACCCATGAAAGATGTTGTTAAAGTATAAAAAAACACAATAGTATCTACAAAGATCTACCTATTTAATAAACTTTTAACACATTCACCTCTTCAGGTGTTAAGAATCTCCATCTTCCGCGAGGCAAGTTCTTTTTCGTGATTCCGGCAAAATAAACCCTATCCAATCGAAGAATCTGATAGCCGAAATATTCGAATATACGACGAACGATACGATTCTTTCCGGAATGAATTTCGATGCCGACTTGCGTACGATCATCAGCAGCTATTTGAATATCGTCAGCCTGAACAAAACCGTCTTCCAACTCAATTCCGTCCCGGATGGACTGAAGATCTCCCATACTTACAACCTTATCCAAAAAAACGTGATATATTTTTTTCTGATTATACTTCGGATGCGTCAATTTCTTAGCCAAATCGCCATCATTCGTGAATAAAAGCACTCCCGTCGTCTGGCGATCCAAACGTCCGACCGGATAAACCCGCTCCTTACAAGCCCCCTCGATCAGAGACATTACCGTCTTTCGCTCCATGGGATCATCTACAGTAGTCACGTAATCTTTAGGCTTATTCAATACCAAATACACTTTACGTTCCGGCACAACAACACGATCGTCCACTTCTACCCTATCTTCCCGTTTAACCTTCACGCCTACTTGTTGTATCACCTCACCGTTTACTTTTACCCGTCCGGCTAAAATCAATTCATCTGCATCCCGGCGGGAACAAATTCCCCCTTTGGCAATATATCGATTCAACCGCAATTCCGTTTCATCGCCTTCGTTCTCCAACCGATGAGCCAACTGTTTTTTCTGAGAATAGACACTCCTCTTTCTCTCTCTTGCTTCCGGAAAAGTCCTACGTTCACGATTGGGACGATCTACCCGGTTGAAACGGTCGTTTCTCTCTTCACGTTCTCCCCGATTGTACTCTTCCCGGTCAGAACGTGCTCCTCTCCTGAATTCATTTCTTTTTCCCGACTCTTCCCGGTTATTCCTCTGCTGGAAACGCCGTTCTCCCCCCTCGCTCCGGTTCTCCCTGTCGGAAGTATACCTTTCGTTTCTATCTTCCCGGCTTTCCCTTCTCGGAAAACGGTTTTCCCTCCGTTCTCCTTGTTCTTCGCGTCTCTGGTAATTTTCGTCCCGGCGACGGAATGAACGTTCTTTTCTTTCCCCGTCACGATCTCCCTCGTAACGATCTCTCCGGAATCTCTCCCCCTCATCGTTACGTTCCCCTCTGTCAAAACGATTTTGACGAACAAATTTACCTTCTCGTTCTTGATTCAAATCCCGAATCTCAACCCGTTTAAACCTTCTGACCGGACGATCCGACTCTCCCTCTCCGGAAAAATCATCTCTCCGTTCTCTATTAAAACGATTTGCCCTCTCATCTCCCTCACGGGTGTCAGGCTTCCTTTGCCGATTCTCGTCACGATTCCCGGCATTTCGACTAATCCTTGGTCTTTTCTCTTCCCGATTGTACATAACAGACTTCTAATAAATTAAATATTAATTATAACTGAGCATACTATAAATCAACAGTATATTAAATGCTCTTCGATTTTTAGACAACTGATCTTTCTATTTTTTAATTCAATTGCACTCCCGACTCAACTTACTTCGGAGCCGTTCGATAAACAAAAAATGCCACGAAAGCATACAAGATATTAGGTATCCATACCGCTAATAACGGATTCATATTTCCATTGGTTGCAAATACCGTCGAAAATTGCATGAATAGAATATAAGAAAAACTGATCAACAACCCTAATCCTAAATGGAATCCCATACCTCCCCGAATTTTTCGGGAAGCAATACTCACCCCTATCAATGTCAGTATAAAGGTGGCAAAAGCATTGGAAAATATTCTATATTTCTCAATCTGAAACTCAACGACATTACTACTTCCCCTCAGCTTTTGTCTGTCGATGTATTCATTCAATTCCGGCAAAGTCAAACGTTCCTTTATCTTCTTGGGATCTTCTGAAAATTCCGCCGGAGTAAAATTTAATAAGGTATCGATCTGCCTACCCGTCGTATACGTCTCTTTCATTCCGTCGAACTCCCTGTAAGTCCAATCCTTAATTGTCCATTTTTCTTTCTTCTCGTCCCATTCGATCAACCGGGCGTTCAATTTATTTATTAACGTATCTCCCCGGAAATTCTCATATGAAAAATCATATCCTATTTTAGGACCCACGGAAAAAGAGGACATATATATATAAGAACCGGGAGCCACTTGACGATGAATATTCTTCTCTCGATTTTGAAAAGTTTTCCAAATGTATTTTTCCGAGAACTCTATCCGTTTCTTATTGGCATTAGGGATGATAAAAGCAGTCAACAACAGGGATAACGTCGCGATAACACCCGCCGAAATCATATAGGGACGTACCATCCGGCGAAAACTGGTTCCCGTACTTAAAATGGCTATGATTTCACTATTGTAAGCCATCTTGGAAGTAAAGAAGATAACAGAAATAAATGTAAACAGAGAAGAAAACACATTCGCGAAATAAGGAACGAAATTGAGGTAATAGTCAAAAACAATGGCGTTAACCGGAGCACTGTTCTCTATAAACTTCTCCAAACGCTCCGAAAGGTCGAAAACGATAACGATACTGAGAATGAGTACCATTGAGAAAAAGAAGGTACCCAAAAACTTTCGTATAATATATATATCCAGTTTTTTCATCTACAGCCGAGTTGTCACTTTTTTTACTGTTTTCGCTTTCCATTCAAGGAAATCACCTTCCAATATATGCTTCCGCGCCTCTTTTACCAACCACAAATAAAAGGACAAATTATGGATCGAACAAATTTGCAACCCTAAAATTTCATCTGCTTTAATCAAATGGCGCAAATAAGCTTTTGAATAATCTTTATCCACGAAAGAGAGAGCTAAAGGATCAATGGGGGAAAAATCCTTTTCCCACTTTTTGTTCTTAATATTAATTACCCCCTCCGTCGTAAACAACATTCCGTTTCTTCCGTTCCGGGTAGGCATAACACAATCGAACATATCGACTCCTAAAGCAATGGCTTCTAAAATATTCTCGGGTGTACCGACACCCATCAGGTAGCGGGGTTTATCTTTCGGTAAAATTCGGTTCACCACCTCAATCATCGCGTACATCGACTCCGCGGGCTCTCCTACCGCCAAGCCCCCGATAGCATATCCTTCCCGCTCCAATGACACCGCATGCTCAGTAGCACGTTCCCGAAGATCTTTATACACACATCCCTGAACGATCGGAAATAAAGACTGATGGTAACCGTATAACGGCGCCGTTGCATCAAAACGTTTTACACAACGTTCCAACCACCTTTGAGTCAACTCCAAAGATTTTTTAGCATAAGCGTAATCGCTTTGCCCGGGAGGACATTCGTCGAAAGCCATCACGATATCGGCCCCTATCTTACGCTGGACATCCATTACGTTTTCCGGTGTAAAAAGATGTTTCGACCCGTCAATATGAGAACGGAAGGTAACCCCTTCTTCCGTAATCTTCCGGCTATCCGTCAAAGAAAATACCTGAAAACCGCCGCTATCGGTCAATATCGGTCTATCCCACGCGTTAAATTTATGCAAACCTCCCGCGGCTTGCAATACATCCGTACCCGGTCGCAAGTAGAGATGATACGTGTTTCCTAAAATAATTTGAGCCTGAATATCCTCTTTCAACTCCCGGGCATGAACAGCTTTCACGGTCCCTACTGTCCCCACCGGCATGAAAATGGGAGTTTCAATAGTTCCGTGGTCTGTCGTTAACATGCCACCTCTTGCTTCGCTATGCTTGTCTTTCGCTAAAAGGGTGTAATTCATTCGCTTTCATTTTTGAAACGGCAAAGATAGTGATTATTTTAGATTAAAATCGTCTCTCTTTCCCCTAAATATCGCAAAAACGTACCCTTCCCCCTCAAAACAGGCCGAAAATTTAAAATCCAAGCCATTTAATCGTTATTTTAAACTTAAAATCAGCAAATCATTTTCAAATAAAAGAAAAAAATAGAATCTTTGGAACTTGATTCAAAATGCTAAAAAATTATAGGTTATGAGAATGTTTTACAAGTTAATTGTATTCCTTTTTATGGTGGGGTTGGTTTTACCCGGATATGCACAAAGCGAAAATAAAAAATTTAGTCTGGCCGATTTCTGTCTCAATTATACATTTATGCCCACAGGGGTTCGGGGACTTCGTTCACTGAACGACGGAGAACATTATACGGTTTTGGAATCCAACGGACAAAAATTAGTCATGTATAGCTACAAAACCGGAAAGGCCGTAAACACCCTGTTAGATCTCGGTGATCCCAAATATAAAGAGGTAAAAACGATACAAGACTACGAGTTCAGTCCCGATGAAAGCCGCATTTTGATATGCACGAACGTAAAACCGATTTACCGTCGTTCTTTCACGGCTGATTATTACGTTTTCGATTTTAAAAACAGGGAACTGAAACCGTTATCCACAGGCGGACCTCAACGTTTGGCAACTTTCTCCCCGGAAGGAACCAAAATAGCATTCGTACGGGACAACAATCTCTTTATCGCGGATTTACGCTTCGGTTCCGAATTACAGATCACCTTCGACGGAAAATTCAATCAAATTATTAACGGGGCTCCGGATTGGGTTTACGAGGAAGAATTTGAATTCAATAAAGCATTCGAGTGGGCCCCCGACGGATCTGCCATCGCTTTCATGAAATTTGACGAATCAGATGTAAAGATATACCATATGAATATGTTCAAGGGAGAGAGACCGGAACTGAAAGAAAATGCCGTCTATCCTTCCAACTATTCTTATAAATACCCGAAAGCCGGTGAAGCGAACTCCAAAGTCAGCGTACACGTGTACGATATAAAAGATCGCGTCACAACTCCCATGAACATCGGGGACGAAACCGACATCTATATCCCGCGCATCAAATGGACCACCGATCCTAAAAAATTAGCCATACTGAAATTAAACAGATTTCAAAACAAGCTGGAAATTTTGCTGGCAAACGCCCGGGTAGGCAACACGACAATGCTATACAGGGAGGAGAACAAATACTACATAGACGAGAATAACTTCGATAACCTTATTTTCCTGGAAGACGGACAACATTTCGTACTCAGCAGTGAAAAAGACGGTTATCTCCATCTTTATCTTTTCGACATGGCCGGAAAGGAAAAACAAGCCATTACCTCCGGTCATTTCGACGTGGTCGATTTTTACGGGTACGATCCCGAAAAAAGATTATTCTACTACTCTTCTCACGAAGTATCTCCTATCGAAAAATACGTCTATTCCATCGATCTAAAAGGACGAAAGAAATTACTAACTCCCACACAAGGTTGGAATAATGCGGAGTTTAGCAAATCTTTCAAATACTATGTAAACACGGTTTCCAATGCCAACACCCCTCCTGTCACCACTCTTTACGGGGCGAACGGAAAAGACATCCGTATACTGGAAGACAACGCAGCACTAAAGGAGACCTTAAAAGATTACTCCGTGGCTCAACGGGAATATATTCAAATACCGGCCGCGGACGGGACGACACAACTCAACGCGTGGATCATGAAACCCGTCGATTTCGATCCTGAACAAACTTATCCGTTATTGATCATTCAATACAGCGGACCGAATTCTCAACAGGTACATAATTCCTGGGCCATAGACTGGACGCAATACTTGGCACAAGAAGGTTATATCGTAGCTTGTATCGATCCCCGGGGAACCGGCGCCAGAGGAGAAGAATTCCGAAAATGTACTTACATGCAGTTAGGTAAAATCGAAAGCGACGATATGATTGCCGCGGCCAAATGGTTGGCTGAAAAACCGTATATCGACCCGGCAAAGGTCGGAATCTGGGGGTGGAGCTACGGAGGATTCATGTCCTCTCTTTGCCTGATGAAAGGAAACGATGTATTCTCCACGGCCATAGCGGTAGCCCCGGTTACCAACTGGAGGTTCTATGACTCCGTTTACACAGAGCGTTTCATGCGTCGTCCCCAGGACAACCCGAACGGCTACGATGACAACTCTCCGATCAACTGGGCAGATAAACTGAAAGGACATTTATTAATTTGTCACGGAACGGCAGACGACAATGTTCACATCCAGAATGCTTATGAATTATCGGAAGCTTTGGTACAAGCCAATAAACCATTCGACATGCAAATTTATACCAACCGCAACCACAGTATATTCGGAGGCCTGACACGTTTGCATCTGTATAGCAAATTCATGGATTACCTGGACAAGCATTTGAAATAAAAAACTATTTCAATAATCTTTATACGCCTGGCTTCTTCTTGATTTCATTTGAAGAAGCCAGGCGTAATCTTTAGGTAAGAAAACCATTTTTAACCCTTTCGTTACTCTATCCAACGATTTTTTTATAACTTTAGGCGTTTAAAACGACATGATAGACAAATTATACCCGAATCTTTCGGGAAAATATTCTTCATTGCCAACAAAGTATGAATCGTTTAACTTAAAAAATAAAGATTATGAGCAAATGCATATGCACGCTGGAACCTCAGGCTATCTGGGAAAACTTTTATAAACTCACGCAAGTTCCCCGTCCTTCCAATCACGAAGAAAAAGCGAGAGAATTCGTTATGAAGTGGGCAAAAGAAAACGGAATAAAAGCCGAGATGGACGAAGCCAATAACATACTATTGAGCAAACCCGCGACACCGGGAATGGAGAACCGTAAAGGAGTTATTTTACAAGGACATCTGGATATGGTTCCTCAAAAAAACGAAGATAAAAAACATGACTTTACCAAAGATCCGATCGATGCTTATATCGACGGAGAATGGGTAACGGCAGACGGCACGACCCTGGGAGCTGATAATGGAATCGGCGTCGCTACCGGCATGGCTTTACTGCTGTCCAAAGATATTCCTCACGGGCCGTTGGAAGTGTTGATCACCGCCACTGAAGAAACAGGAATGGACGGAGCCAACGGCATTCGTCCGAATTGGTTAAAAGGTGATATCCTTTTGAATTTGGACTCGGAAACGGAAGGCGAATTATACGTCGGATGTGCAGGTGGAATTGACGGAGAAATTCAATTTACTTATACTCCGGAAGCCGTGCCGGCCGGAAATAAAGCCTATAAATTGGCCTTAAAAGGATTGAAAGGCGGCCATTCGGGCATGGACATTAACCTGGGAAGAGGAAACGCTAACAAGTTATTCTTCCGCTTTTTAAAAGCTGTAGCGCAGGAACTCGATATAAGGATCGCTTCCATAGAAGGAGGAAACATGAGAAATGCCATTCCGCGCGAGGCATTTGCCATCGTAACCCTTCCCGCAATCCATGTTGATAAATTCCAAAACAGAATCAAAGAATACGAAGCCATTTTTAAGGCGGAACTCAGTGCAAAAGAACCGACATTGCAACTATTCGCAGAGGAAGTTTCCATGCCCGAAAACGTGATGAATGCTCAAATTCAAGCCAATATCATCAACGCGATCGTGGCTTGTCCGAATGGAGCCATGAGAATGATCGATTCTATGCCCGACACGGTAGAAACATCCAATAACCTTGCTATCGTCAAAGGAAGAGAAGGCAAAGTAGAAGTTTATATGTTGATGCGCTCTTCTGTTGAAACGGCAAAAATGGCATTAGCTCAATCCGTTCAGGCTGTGTTCGAACTGGCAAAAGCGGACCAGATCAATTTCGTGGGAGAATACCCGGGCTGGAAACCCAATCCAGACTCGGCAATCCGTAAAACGATGGAAAACGTATACGAGAAATTATACGGCAGGAAACCGGCTATTATGGCCATCCATGCCGGATTGGAATGCGGTATTCTCGGATCCACGTACCCGAACTGGGATATGATTTCGTTCGGACCGACCATCAGTTCTCCGCACTCCCCGGATGAAAAGGTAAACATCGCCTCTATCGTTAAATTCTGGGATTTTCTGAAGGCTACCTTACAGGCTATTCCTGAAAAATAATACATCTTTGAAGACAGATTTATTTTTTATGTTTTGAATAGCATTCAACATACGAAGAATAAATCTGTCTTTTTCATAAACGTGACATCTCCAAGCGCAAACGTTAGCATCTTTTACGAAACTGTCCCGCATCCGCCTTTCATTTAACAACATCCCCTCTCTTTTTTTTATTATTTTAACCATAAGGGACGATTTTCTGTATTATCTTTGTTGGGAAAATTCAAATGTTTAACTATGACTTTAAAAAAATTGACGTTACCCGAACTGCTGAAACACAGCTGTTCTAAGTTCGCAAAAAACCTCTCGTTAAATTTTGTCGCAAGCGGAAAAAGAACTTACCAAGATTTATATAATGACGTCATTGCTGTTGCCAATCATTTGATTCGCTTAAATATAAAAAAAGGAGATAAAGTAGCCATCCTAAGTGCTAATATGCCCAACTGGGGAATCACTCAATTTGCAATAGCAAGTACGGGAGCCATTGCCGTTCCGATTTTACCCGGGTTCTGCTCCACGGAACTTCAAAATATACTGGAACATGCTGAAGTAAAAGTAATTTTCGTATCCCGCCTTTTGGCCAAATGTTTAGAAGATGTTAAGACCCCGTTCTTAAAACATAAGATTCTAATCAACAATTTTGCAACCATCCCGGAAGGCTGTTATGCCCCAGAAGAATTAGATAAGTTGACTCCCGATATCGACCTCAACGACTACACCCCGCTACCCGATATTACGGTAGAAGAGGAAGATACGGCATCCATTATTTATACTTCCGGCACGACAGGGTTCTCCAAAGGAGTAGAATTGACACATAAAAATTTAGTATGGGATGCCCGTCAATGCCGTACGATACAGCATGTAGACGAATCGGACCGTTTCTTAAGTATCCTCCCTATGGCGCATACCTATGAAAATACCTTGGGCTTACTCTTACCGCTTATGTTCGGATCCCAGGTTTTCTATCTGGACCGGGTGCCGACCCCCAAACTTTTGGTTCCGGCCATGCAAAAGATTCATCCCACGGTTATCCTATCCGTACCGCTCATCATCGAGAAGATATACAAGACTCAAATCGTTCCCAAATTCAACAGTAACAGAATCATTCGAACCTTATACGGTTTTTCCGTAGCCCGTAAATTCTTCCACCGGATGGCAGGTAAGAAATTAATGGAAACATTCGGGGGAAAATTAAAATTTTTCGGTGTCGGAGGCTCTAAACTTGACGGAACAGTAGAAAAATTTTTGAAAGAAGCACGCTTTCCTTACGCCATCGGTTACGGACTGACCGAAACAGCCCCCATGGCTGCCGGCTCCAACCCTTCAGGAACATTCTTGCAAGGCGTGGGACCGATGATGGAAGGCGTTTCTATAAAAATCAACGAACCGGACGAAAAAGGAGAAGGAGAAATCTGGATCAAAGGTCCTAACGTGATGAAAGGTTATTACAAACGCCCCGAACTAAATGCCGAAGTCTTCACGAAAGACGGGTGGTTCAAAACGGGAGATTTAGGCTCTTTCGACAAAAAGAATCGCTTATCTATCCGAGGCAGGATTAAAACCATGATCTTGGGAGCATCGGGAGAAAATATCTATCCGGAAGAGATCGAATCCATCATCAACAATTTCCGTTTTGTAAACGAATCCTTAGTCGTGGAAAACAGCGGTAAGTTAGTCGCCATGGTTCATTTCAACATGGAAGAGTTAGAAAAGCATTACAAGAACCTTAAAAACCAAGCTGATAATTACAAGACAATGATCAGCGACTATATCGAAGAACAGAAGAAAGAGTTACGCGAATATGTAAATGCCCGGGTCAATAACTTCTCCAAATTACAGTTAGTCATGACTCAACACGAACCTTTCGAAAAAACCCCTACCCATAAGATAAAAAGATTCTTATATAACAAGTAAATTAAAAAAGTCGAGTTCTCACTCGACTTTTTTAACGAATACAAAAATCCAACAGTAACTTCCCGTCGAGGTATCCTTTAAGATGATCTCCAATCTGAAGCCCGCGATAGCGAAAAGGATTTCCACAGTAAATATAATCTCCGATTTTCAACATATAGTACTCGGACATTGCGGCTATAACCTGTTCCGGCGTCACGGAAGAGTCCGTCACATTCCCTCGAAAGATCTCTTTCCCGTTCAACTCCAAAACATACTCTCCCCTTATCTTATCCCGGCTGCACAAGGAAGAAATGGCAGCCGCCCCGTCAAACGAATAAGCCACGGCCGGAGATAATCCCTTCTCCAATAACTCCCTCTCCCGGTTATCCGCGTAAAATCGAATACCGATTCCCACCTCCTCGTAATACCGGGAAGCAAAGCGTTCGGATACCCCCTTACCAATCTTGCAAATACGCAATACCAATTGCGGAACACAACTCAATTCCGTTGCAAAGGCCGGAAGATAAAAGTCTTCATTATTCCGTAACAAAGCATTATCTCCGAGAGTCACCCCTGTCCGTTCTCCGAAAACATTATATTCCGTACACAGCAGTTTCATTTCACCAGTATTTATGAATAAAATAACGCGTCTTTCGTCTACACCAACAAATCCTGCACCGAACGTTTAGGAACATGGTGAGAACCGTCGTTTTCCCTCCAATATTTATAATCTTTCCCCCGCATCTCTTCCAACACGACGGTCTCTTTCGGCTTTCCTAAAGCAATCACGTACATGATCTTCAAATGATCCGACAATTGCAGGATAGTCCTCAACGACTCGTTCTTAAAAGCCTTTACAATACATCCCCCATACCCTTTTTCTACTGCCCCGAGCAAAATCGTCTGCGCCTGTATTCCGTCGTCACACAAACAATTCTCCACGATACCCGTGTCCAATAACTGTATCAAATAAGCGGAAGGGCGTTCTCCCTCATCCGGTCCGGCCCAATCAGTCAAATAACCGGCCCAAGACAAGGTATGAAAAACCCGGTCGCACTCCTCTTCTCCCGTAACCATTCTGTATTTCAAGGGTTGCGCGTTCCTACCGGAAGCACAATAACGGGTCAACCCCACGAGATCCGTCAGCTCTTCGGACGTTATCTTCACCTCCTGATAAAAACGACGATAACTTCTATTTCTCAACAACAACTCTTTCAACATAAATCTGATTTTAGATTGTAAATTTAAATCGTAAATTTGCTTCGAAGCAAAATTAATAATAATAATTCGAAATCCCACGGATATACAGGCTATCGGTAACAAGCACGGCAGTTTGCAATCCATAATAAATAAAACGATGAGTTCATTTCTGCATCTATTGGCAAAGGACCTGATACAAAGACAGGGTGATCATTTCGATGACCTGACAATCATTTTTCCCAATAAACGCGCCGGTCTGTTTTTTGCAAAAGAATTAGCCACATTTATCGACAAACCAGTCTGGATGCCGGAAATTATCACGCTGGGCGAATTTATAGAACAACATACCGGACTAAAAAAAGCGGACGACCTTCCCCTCATTATCAAACTCTATAAAGCCTATCAATCCGTCTCCGGAACAACGGAACGCTTCGATGATTTCTATTATTGGGGCAATATGCTGCTCGGGGATTTTGACGACATAGATAAATACCTCGTTAACGCGAAAGATCTTTTTTCAAACCTGACGGCCCTGAAAGAAATAGAACGTTCCTTCCCCTATCTCTCCCCGGAACAAGCCGAAATCATACAAAGTTTCTGGAGCAGTTTCCATCCGGACAAATTCAGCCCGGAACAACTGGAATTTATCCACGTGTGGGAAAAACTATACCCGACCTACCGATGCTTCAAAGAAAAACTGCTCTCCGAAAAACTGTGTTACGAGGGTATGGGACAACGGCTTTTCTGTGAAAGCATACATACCGTTCATACGGATAAATCCATCATCTTCGCCGGATTCAACGCGTTGAACTTTTGCGAGAAAAAAATATTCTCTCATTTTAGAGACAATGGAAAAGCTTTATTCTACTGGGATTACGACCTCTATTACCTGACAAACGAAAATCATGAAGCCGGGAGATACATCCGGGAAAACATGAAGCTATTTCCCAATGCTTTAGGCTTGGAACATTTCAACCATTTCCGTTATAACAATAAACACATCGAATACATCTCGGTTCCCTCGGTTATCGGACAGGCCAAATTAATTCCTTCTTTGCTGGAATCTTTCCATCTGGATTCAAATATTTCCCCTATCGATACGGCGATTGTCTTATGTGACGAAAAGCTACTGACGCCGGTTTTACATTCCATTCCGGATTTTGTCAAAAAAATCAATATCACGATGGGGTATCCGGCCAAGAATACGGCCATTGCCGCCCTGATCTCCATGTTGGGAGATCTGAAACACTATGCCAAGAAAGAAAGCACGATGACCTATTACTATTACAAACCCGTCATCGCCCTGCTGAATCATGAACTGATTCAGCATACTTGCCCCGGGGAGATCCACCGGATAACCGATTACATAAATACGCGAAATATCGTATATGTGAAAGAAAAAAGTTTACAGTTCAACGAAATAAGCCGGACGATCTTCTCTTCTCAAGAAGAGAGCTTACCGACTTATCTGTTGAACGTGTTAAAAAAACTACTCGCATCCCTACCGACGGAGAATCAGGCTAACGCCGCTATTGAAAAAGAATTTATCTTTACCCTGTACACGATCATACAGAGCATCGAAAATACGTTCCACGAGGAAGGAATTACTCCGGACGACCCCTTCTACATTCGAATGATCGGCAAGATTCTTCAAGAACTTTCCATCCCCTTCTCGGGTGAGCCTTTGGAAGGTATGCAGATCATGGGATTGATGGAGACCCGTATGCTGGACTTCAAAAAACTGATACTTCTATCTGTCAATGAAGGTATTATTCCCCAAAACAGTTACAGTTCCTCTTTCATACCGTATAATCTTCGAACAGGTTTCAATTTACCCACCCCGGAACATCAGGATGCGCTGTTCGCTTACTATTTTTATCGGCTGCTTCAAAGAGCGGAACAAGTTAAATTACTATACGCGAACACCACCAAAGGAACCTCCGGCGGAGAAATGAGCCGTTTCCTTTATCAAATAAAATACGAATCGGGATTACAGATCCGGGAAACGAACTTCCAAAACGATATCTCCGTCCAAAACGTTCCCTCGCTAACCATTCCTAAAAACAAAAACATACTACAACAATTGGAGCGTTATACCCGACAGGATGAAAAGGGAATCTCACCTTCGGCGTTGAATACCTATATGGAATGCCATCTGAGGTTTTATTTCAAATACATAGCCCGCATCAAAGAAAAGGAGGAGATAGCCGAAGAATTGGATCAACGCCTTCTGGGTACTATTTTTCATCAGGCAACCCAAACCCTGTATCAAACGCTCTCGCGGGAAGAGATAACCCTCGAAAAATTAGAAATACTTTCTCAAAACGATACCTTAATCGAAGAACATATCCGGCAAGCCTATTCCGAATTGTACGATACCGCGGTATCCCAAATGATGGAAAGCGGGACCAACGATTTGGTATTAAGTGTAGTAAAAAAATACATCAAAAAGGTTTTGGAATACGATAAAACGCTCTGTCCTTTTCAGATCATCTCCATGGAAAAAAATTACCGGAGCTCCGTTCGCATTCAATCCTCCGGGGGAGCTAAAACCGTCTACGTGGAAGGAGATATCGACCGGGTAGATAAGACCTCTCGGGGAATTCGGGTGATCGACTATAAAACGGGAACGGACAAAACCGACTTCAAAGATCTTGCCTCCATCTTCGACATGACGAATAAACAAAGGAACAAAGCGGCTTTTCAAACCTTACTCTACTGCATGATGTACGAGTACGGAAATCCCGGTGCAGATCCGATACAACCGGGGATATACAGTACTAAACTACTGTTTACCCCCAATTACGACTATTTGCTGAAATGCGACAACGAACCGATCTACCGGTTTAAACCTTACGAACCGGAATTCAACCGTTTACTCGTCCGGCTGCTGGAAGAGCTCTTTTCTGCCGATCATCCGTTCGAACAAACCCCGATACGTGAAAAATGCAAACATTGCCCCTACAATGAAATCTGCAAACGGAAATAAAAAGATTGTAGATTCAAAGATTAAAAAGATTAGGTGATTTCGGATTCTTGACGATCGAGGAAGGAAGAAGCGGGGTTAAAAACGGAGGGGCATAAATAGTGGACGGCGAACGTCGTGTTAGCTCTTAGGAGCGACCGGACGACGGATTGTCCGAGCACGGCGAGTCCCGGAGGAGTTATCCCCTTTGCGATTGTAGATGGACGATAAAAAAACGGCAAGGTCAGAATTGAATTGTAAATCAAAAAATTCATTTAGACCTTATAATAAAAATCACTATTTTTGCAAAAACAATCAAGACGATCATGATAGATACAACCATCATAGGAGTAGCAGGCGGAACAGCCTCCGGCAAATCAACCCTGGTTCAAAAATTACAGGAAGCTTTTATCGGCGAAGACGTACTTACCTTATGCCACGACTACTACTATAAGGCACATGACGAATTATGCCACGAGGAACGTACGAAATTGAATTACGACCACCCGGCCTCCTTCGATACCGACATGATGATAGAACACATCCTTGCCCTAAAAGCCGGTGTTCCCGTCGAACGCCCGGTCTACTCTTTCGTGGAGCACAACCGGTTGCCGGAGACGGTTAAAATCTATCCGGCAAAAGTAATTATTCTCGACGGTATCCTGATTCTGGAAAACAAAGAACTCAGGAATCTCATGGACGTTAAAGTATACGTGGATACCGATGCGGATGTCCGCTTAGGACGCCGCTTGCTCCGGGACGTCCAGGAACGGGGTAGAAGTATGGACTCCGTTCTGGCCCAATATTTCGGAACCGTAAAACCCATGCACGACGAATTTGTCGAACCCTCCAAAAGATATGCCGATCTCATCATTCCCGAAGGCGGTTTCAATTCCGTCGCTCTCGGCTTACTGATCGAAAACATCCGTTCCCTGATCCGCTAAATTTATAGCGCAAACTCCAAAAGCAAAATAAATCAAACTTTCGGAGTTTATTCATTCGTTATCATTCAAAATCTATGGTCATCTGAGATTCACCGCTCAACATATCCGGGTTGGTAATTTCAAAATCGACGGTTCCCTCTTCCTCTTCCGACGTTGTCTCCTTCTCTCCCGCCTCCAAAGGTTCTATTTCTCGGATTTCCTTCACCTCATAAGTTGTCATCCGTTTTCCACGGGCCTTATAAGACTTTTCGGCAATAAACTCGTCGGCAACAATGATCTCGCCCGGCCGTTTCTCGTAGCGTCCGCCGAACAGAATCTCGAACCGGGGTCTGGTTTCTCCGCTTAAACATACTAAACGAGAGCCTTCCGTATCCCCTATAAACGACAATAACTTCGCACTATCTTCAAAACGGAATCGCTTCAGATAATAAAATTGTTGCTCGGCATCAAAGAAGACGACCGACCATATTTTATCGGGTTCAAATTTTTCTAATTTCAGAAAACCCTCTTCATAATGGTTGCTTAAATCAAAGTCGGAAGTATAATAAGTTCCATTCTTATTTACCACCAATATTCTATCGTCTCCCTGAAACTCTCCTAAATAGCGTCCCCGCTCGTCCGTGCTCAACCGCAAGATATCCTCGTCAAACCAGATCTTCCGTCCGCCTAAGGTCGATATTCCTTTCTGTACCAACGATATTTTGTGAATATCGTTCTTACTCAAGACATTTCCCTGCGAATCGCGGCCTTTGATCGCCAGATTGGCAAAATCATACTCGAAAACCAATTTTTTCATTCCCGGCTTCGGTTTCAGGCAAACCTTGATCACCTCTGCCTCCCCGTTAGGATTAGCACTAAAATAAAGCACCCTGGAACCGGCAGTGCCTTTCGTCAGATTATATTGCTTATCTCTCGTCGTTCCCGTCACAAAAAAACGTTTCACGTACGAAGCCCCGACTTTTCCATCCCGGTAAGCTACATTATAGATCGTCCGTCTATCACTCTTCTTAAATACGCTCACGTACAATACATCCTTTCCGACAAACAACTTATCGGCCACCTTAGTCACGTAATACGTACCGTCTTTACGGAAGACGATCACATCATCGATATCGGAACACTCACACACGAACTCATCTTTTTTCAACGCGGTACCGATAAAACCTTCCTCCCGGTTGATATAAAGTTTCTCGTTAGCGACAACGACCTTCGTCGCTTCGATATTCTCAAAATTCCGGATTTCGGTGAGCCGTTCCCGCCCCTTTCCGTACTTGTCCTTGATGTTTTTATAGTATTTTATCGTGTAAGGAATAATATGTTCTATGTTGTATTTCACCCGCGTAATCTCCTCTTCCAACCCTTTGATATAATTTTCTGCTTGTTCCGAATTGAATTTAAGAATGCGTTTCATCTTAATTTCCAACAACAGCTTTATATCCTCATCCGTAACGGGGCGTAACAATCGCGGCAAGAAAGGCTCCAAACGTTTACGCACATGACCGATAACCGCCTCTATCGTGGCACTCTCTTCAAACTCCTTATCTTTATAAATCCGTTCTTCGATGAAAATCTTTTCCAACGTGGAATATTGCCAGTCCGCCTCCAACTCTCCCAAACGGATTTTCAACTCTAATAAAAGCAAAGCGACCGTATCGTCTACCGACTTTTTCAATATGTCGGTTATCGGCATAAACACGGGCTTATCGTTCTCGATCACACAGGAATTGGGAGAAACAGACAGTTCACAATCCGTACAGGCGTATAAGGCATCGATGGTTTTATCCGAGGATACTCCCGGAGCCAAATGAACCAAAATTTCCACGTCGGCCGCCGTATTATCATCGATTTTTTTGATTTTGATCTTTCCCTTTTCGTTCGCTTTAAGTATACTGTCTATCAAAGAAGAAGTGGTACGACCGTAAGGAATCTCCGTGATCTTTAAGATTTTATTACTTGCCTCCTTCTCGATCTTCGCCCGAATTTTCACACTTCCCCCCCGAATCCCGTCGTTGTATTTCGAAACATCGACCATGCCTCCGGTCGGAAAGTCCGGGTACAAAACAAAATCCTCGTGTTTCAGATACGCGATACAAGCATCCAATAACTCGTTAAAATTATGCGGCAATATTTTAGAAGCCAAGCCCACGGCAATACCTTCAACTCCCTGAGCCAACAACAAGGGAAATTTCACCGGCAGAGTAATAGGCTCCTTATTCCGCCCGTCATAGGATAATTTCCAGTTCGTGGTTTTGGGATTAAAAGCCACCTCCAAAGCAAATTTCGACAATCGAGCCTCGATATAACGGGGAGCCGCCGCCGAATCCCCCGTCAATATATTTCCCCAGTTTCCTTGACAATCGACCAACAAATTTTTCTGTCCCAGTTGTACCAAAGCATCCCCGATAGAAGCGTCTCCGTGGGGATGATACTGCATCGTACTACCGATAATATTGGCAACCTTATTGTAACGTCCGTCATCCATTTGCTTCATAGCGTGCAAAATACGACGCTGTACGGGTTTTAACCCGTCATTCACGTAGGGAACGGCCCGTTCCAGTATAACGTAAGAAGCGTAATCCAAAAACCACGTCTCGAACATTCCCGACAAATGACGTATGGAACGAATCTTTCCATTCTCATCCTGTCGCTTCTGAACTTCCGCATTTTCGGTATCATTCTTTATCTCGTTTTCTTCCGTCTTATCCTGATCTTCTTCCGCCATAGTATTAATCCAAATTTAAAACTTATGATCCTGTCCGATTTTACATCCGGACCTCAAATCTCATCTTTTTCCACGTAAAGATTCTCAATAATGAAATCCTGACGCTCATTGGTATTTTTCCCCATATAATAAGCCAGTATATCATCTATCGAATCTTGCCTTGTCATTCGTACGGGTTCCAAACGAATATCCTTCCCGATAAAATATCGGAACTCATCGGGAGAGATCTCGCCTAATCCCTTGAATCGGGTAATCTCGGGTTTCGGCCCCAGACTTTTAATCGCCTTTTCCCGGTCCACATCAGAATAACAATACCGGGTCTCTTTCTTGTTTCGCACGCGGAATAGAGGCGTCTGTAAAATATACAAATGACCCGCCCTGACCAAGTCAGGGAAAAATTGCAAAAAGAAAGTCAACAGCAGCAAACGAATATGCATACCGTCCACATCGGCATCCGTGGCGATAATAACATTATTATATCGTAAATCCTCCAAACCGTTTTCAATGTTTAAGGCAGCCTGCAAAAGATTGAACTCCTCGTTCTCGTAAACGACTTTTTTCGTCAATCCGTAAGAATTCAAAGGTTTACCGCGCAAACTGAATACAGCCTGTGTATTCACATCCCGCGACTTCGTAATAGAACCGCTGGCAGAATCCCCCTCGGTAATAAAGATCGAAGATTCCGTCTTTCTCTCGTGATTCGAATTAAAGTGGACCCGGCAATCCCGTAACTTCCGGTTATGTAAACTTACCTGTTTGGCTCGCTCCCTGGCAATCTTCTGGATTCCGGACATAGCCTTACGCTCCTTCTCCGCCTCTATGATCTTACGCAATAACAACTCAGCCGTATCCGGATTCCGGTGCAGGTAATTATCCAACTCTTTTGTCACGAAATCCATGATAAAATTACGAACCGAAGGCCCTCCCGGAGCTATATCTTTAGAACCCAATTTGGTCTTCGTCTGCGACTCGAATACCGGCTCTTGTACTTTTATGCTGATGGCAGCGATAATCGATGTACGGATATCGGACAAATCGAAATCCTTTTTGTAAAAATCACGGATCGTCTTTACCACAGCCTCCCGGAAAGCAACCAGGTGCGTTCCTCCTTGCGTGGTATTCTGTCCGTTCACGAACGAGTAATACTCCTCCCCGTATTGACGTCCGTGCGTCATGGCCATCTCTATATCGCAACCTTTCAAATGGATAATCGGGTAAAGTCCCTCCCCGTTCATGTTCTCCGTAAGAAGGTCATATAACCCCCGTTTCGAGTAAAATTTCTGTCCGTTAAAAATAATGGTTAACCCGGAATTCAAAAAAACATAATTCTTAAACATGGACTCCAAATACTCCATGATAAAATGATAATTCCCGAACAACTCCTTATCTGCAACAAAGGTGACTAACGTACCGTTAGGCTCTTTCGTCGGCTCGATCCCCTTCTCCTCCACGACGACAGCCTTACTGTAACGTACATATTTTGTCTCGCCGTCCCGAAAAGACTGAATGGTAAAATTTTCAGAAAGAGCATTGACAGCCTTAATACCTACTCCGTTCAACCCCACGGATTTTTTAAAGGCTTCGGAATCATATTTCGCTCCGGTATTCATCTTAGAGGAGACATCCACCAATTTTCCCAACGGAATCCCTCGTCCGAAATCCCGCACGGACACGGTCCGTTCCTCTACTTTTATAACAACCTCACTCCCCGCCCCCATGGCAAACTCATCAATGGAGTTATCGATCACCTCTTTCACCAAAATATAAATTCCGTCATCCATTGCCGCCCCGTCGCCTAACTTCCCGATATACATACCCGGCCGTAGCCGTATGTGTTCCCGCCAGTCCAACGTTCGAATAGATTCTTCCGAATAATTCTCTACCATATTTTATGTTCGTTTTGCACAAAAATAATAAATATCTTTTTTTAATCCTTCTCCTGCACTTCACTTCCCGGCATTTTTTAGCCTTATCTTTTTATTTATCAATAAGAAAAAATTAGAAAATCCGTAGTCCGACGTTTATTCTATCGGGGAATCAGATACTTCCGTCTATCACCACCCGAAATCGTTTAAAGATACGCCACCTCTTTAAAACCGTAAATCCGCTCTTTTCCCTCCGTATCTCTCAACAGGAGCTGTCCGTATTCATTTATACCCAGAACAGAGGCTTCGAAAATCCCTTGCCCGTCTCTCCAGCGAAACATACCTTCCCGACGATAAAGTCCGGATACGAAATCCTTTTCTAATTTATCGTAATCATAGACTTGCTCGTATCTTCGACCTATTGCAGACAACAACTCGGCTAACGTTTCGGTCAGCTCCTTCTCTTTTCCGGTCAATTGCACGAGAGATACCGGATTAGGAGCATCCGATAAAAAACGGGATTGGTTTACATTCAACCCGATGCCGCAAAAAGAAAAAACGACCTTCTTCCCCACAACCGTATGTTCGATCAATATTCCCGCGATCTTTCGTTCACCCGCGTAGACATCATTCGGCCACTTCACGGATACATCTTCCACATAACGGGAAAGGAAATCCCTTGCTCCCAAAGCGATCACCATCGACATGGCAAATTGCTCCCCCGCAAGCAAAGCCTCCGGTTTAAAAACAACGGTCATGGAGATATTTTTACCCGGCTCGCTCTCCCAACGGTTCCCTACCTGCCCCTTACCGTGCGTCTGCCGGTAAGTCAGAATCACCATTTTATCCTCCAACTCGTTCCACCTCAAACGAGCAGCTTCACTATTGGTAGACTCCAATTCGTCATACTCGAGAATTCGGAATCCACTTAATCGATATTCCTGCATATCCATTGTCTTTAACCAAGCAAAAATAACAAGAATAGTCGAATCTTCCTCATAAATTCAAAAACAAAAGATGCCGTCCTCAAAAAAGACAGCATCTTTTACATTTCCCGAAATCGTCTAAAACAGAAGACCTGCTTCAACCGAATATCCACATCAGTAGTTCTCCTTAAATAATTCGAAATAAGCTTGCGGATGCAAACAAGCCGGACAAACTTTAGGAGCTTCCGGTCCCTCATGGATATAACCGCACCTCCGACAATACCACCTTGTCGGTTGAGAACGTCTAAATACGATATCCTCATCTAAATTCGACAAAAGTTTCAGGTAACGGGCCTCGTGATTTTTTTCGGCTTCAATAATCATCCGGTACATCGTGGCAATTTTTTTAAATCCCTCTTCCTCTGCAACCCGGGCAAATTCAGGATAAAGATGATGCCATTCATCGTATTCCCCCTCTGCCGCCTCTCGCAAATTATTGGCCGTATCCGAAATAATCCCGTTAGGATAAGAAGCTGTTATCTCCAACATACCTCCCGGCAACTCGCTGAAAAAACGCTTCGCGTGTATCTCTTCCTGAAGAGCCGTCTCGTAAAATATCCCCGCAATTTGCTCGTACCCCTCTTTTTTAGCCACTTCGGAAAAGAACGTATACCGATTCTTTGCCTGTGATTCTCCGGCAAATGATTTTAAAAGATTGGCTTCCGTTAAAGTCCCTTTAATCTTCTGTTCCATAAAATAATTGTTTAAAGTGATTCATATCTTTTGTATACGGAAAGCAAAAATCTAAGTTTCAAACGAATGGTAAAGGGGTGGTATAAATACATATTCGCAATAGGTATTTGCCTCCTTTAATATACCGATCATAAGGTTTAATTTTGCAAAATCTCATCGTATGGGAAATTTTTTATAAAACGGTAAAATCGAAAGACATGTCCGAGATATTAAAAAAATTACGCGAAGACATCCATTTCATCGAGGGAATGAACAGCTGCATGAATTGCGGGGTATGTACGGCAATCTGTCCGGCCGCCGAATTCTACAACTACGACCCGCGCATGATCGTGGAGACCGTTCAACGGGGTGACGAAAAAGAAATTGAAAATTTACTGAAAAGCGATACCATCTGGTATTGCGGAGAATGTATGTCCTGCAAGACCCGCTGTCCTCGCTGTAATACCCCGGGACTTATCATCATGGCGTTGCGTCGGGCCTCCCAGGAATTAGGTTATTTCGTTTATTCCGAAAAAGGACGCCAGCAATATGCCCTCAAGCATGTCATCGGAGAATCGGTACTAAAACGGGGATATTGCGTGACTCCCGACCTGGTCAAACCGGAAATGCACCCCGAACAGGGACCGGTATGGGAATGGATATACGAACACCTCGACGACGTGTATGACCGTTTACATTCCAATTACCGGAAACCAGGAGCAGGAGCCATGAGGGAAATCAACGCGGAAAGCATGCAGGAACTCCGGGAGATATTCAACGTTACCGGCGGAACCGAATTTATGAACCACATCGAACAATGCTCGCGAGACAAAGCGAAAGAGACCGGTATCGACCTGGAAGAGTCCTATTTCCTGAAAACTTATATGGAGAACAGCAACCACCACCAGTAAGGTCATTCAAAATCGTAAATCATAAACCGTAAATAGCATAGTATGAATCTCGAGGGAAAACAACAAATATGGAAAGACTATCAAAAAGAGATTGCCGATGATAACTACTACTACGCGAGGAGTTGTATCCGTCAGACTTTCTTTCCCGGATCGGAATGGGCTTACGTGGATATCATGAAAAACAGACTGGGAAAAGACCTGTTGGATGATCCCCGCCATACAACGTGTACCGGAATAGGCTACCATTCCGACATCGTCCCTGCCGAAACCATTATGACGGTCGTCGCCCGCCATTTCGCGTTAATGACAGAAGCAGGATACGAGAATATGACTCCCTCTTGCATCACCTCTTTCGGTATATATACGGAAATCTTAGAGACCTGGGAACACCATCCCGAAATAGAGGAAAAAATACGCGAATACCTGTGGAAAGCCACAAAACGGGAATTCAACAAACCGAAGAACTTGGCTCATACCTCCGACGTGATGTATAAATTCCGGAATGAGATCTTTCAACAAGCCCAATACAAACTCGTCGATATACACACCGGCAAACCGCTCCGGGGAGTGGATCATATCGGTTGTCACTATTCTAAAATGTTTCCCACCAAAGGCATCGGAGGAGCGGAATTTCCGGCAGTACTTTCAGGCATGATCTATGCTTGGGGAGGGGACGTTATCGACTATCCGGAACGACGCCACTGTTGCGGATTCGGATTCCGGCAATACTTAGTCATGGCGAACCGGGGATATTCCGTGGCAAACTCCAAGAAAAAATTCGAGTCCATGCAACCCTACGAACCGGATTTCATCGTGGCCAACTGCCCGGGATGTGCCATGTTTTTAGATAAATGGCAATACACGATCAGCGAAATGGAAGGCATCACGTACGGTCCCGACGGCTACGGAATTCCCGTGCTGACTTACGAGGAGTTAGCCGCGTTGGTGTTAGGATACGATCCCTGGGAAATAGGGCTGCAAATGCATCAGGTATCCGTCGAACCTCTCCTCGATAAAATGGGGGTCCGCTACGATCCCGAAGCCAAATATAAAAATAAAAAAGGGGAGGATATCGGCCGCCCGAAGTGCCCTACATATCTAAAAATCAGAGAATAAACGTCACAAATTAAAACAAGATAGATGGAAACCGTTATCATCATAGGAGCAGGACCGGCAGGATGTGAAGCCGCCTATCAATTGGCCAACCAAAATATCCGCGTGGAATTAGTGGAAAAAAACAATGAAACGGGAGGTAACCTGAATAACTGGTACCAGCTATTTCCAGACCGGAAATATGCCCAAACCCTTAACGACCAACTGAAAGAGCACCTGAACCATCCTAACATCAACCTACACGCGGGAATGGAACCCCGGAAAACAGAAAAATCGAAAGAAGGAAACTATTCGGTATTACTGAGTGACGGCAGCCTGATAGAAGGAAAAGCCATGTTGATAACGACGGGTTTCAAATTATTCGACGCCAGACGAAAAGAAGAGTACGGTTACGGTATATACGAAAACGTGATCACCTCCGTTGAATTGGAAAACATGTTCTATAATCACTCCATCCGAACCCGTAAGGGCAAAATGCCCCAAAGGATAGGAGTCATTCATTGTGTCGGTTCTCGTGACGAAAAGGTATGCAATTACCATTGCTCCAAACTATGTTGTATTACCGGGGTAAAGCAAGCCATTGAGCTACGGGAATTGCTTCCGGAAGCCGAAATTTTCTGTTTTTACATGGATATGCGCATGTTCGGACCGGGGTATGAAGAGATGTACCGGGAAGCACAGGAAAAATACAACATTAAATTTGTTCGGGGGCGACTTTCTGAAGCCGCTGAAAACATGGAAAAACAAATCATCATTAAAGTGGAAGACACATTAGTCGGTAAACCGTTGCGAATGACTCTCGACATGATGGTTTTATTGATCGGCATGGAATCTTCCGAAGGTAATCGTTATATGGCGCAAGCACTGGGACTGGAGCTGGCTCCGAACGGTTTTATCAAATCGCAGGATCCTCACTATCGGAACAACCTGACCAACAAGGAAGGCATTTTTATAGCGGGATGCAGCGGGGCCCCGATGAACCTAACCGACACCTTAGCCGATGCCCGTTCTGCCGCAACCCACATTTTGGAATACGTGAAACAATAAAAGAAAGCAGATTGTCATGAATTTTTGGGGATTTAACATATCGGAAACCAGAAGTATCAACTACGATACAAACGACAAGGGCATGATGGAATATGTAGCAAAAGAGGTGCCCAGCAGTAAACTTTGTATCGGATGCGGAGGCTGTACAGCCGGCTGTACAGCGGGTAATCTGACTGATTTTAATATCCGGAAAATTCAGATGCTGATGAAACGGGGAGAATACAAAGAAGCGAGAGAACAACTACATAAATGTATGCTATGCGGAAAATGCATGTTGGTATGTCCCCGCGGGGTGGAAACCCGGAAAATGATTTTAGTAATGGAAAACTATATTAAAAACAACTCGAAATAAAGAGCTTATGTATTACGATCATTTTGTTTTACCCTTTACTATCGGGCTCAATATATTACTAATCTATTTGTGTTTCAAATACTACAGATGGATCAAAAGTTTTCCGAAAGCAGACCGGATAAAAATACGAAAAGGATTGTTTTCAACCCGGACAATCCGTTCCGCGAAAGAAATTTTTCAAGAAAGTTTAATACATCGCAATATATTCAGAACCAATCCTATGTTGGGATATATGCATATGACCTTTGCTTTCGGCTGGTTTCTGTTGATCGTCATCGGAAAGATCGAATCCATGGTCTACCACACGAGCGCATTCAATCCGCCCTATTTCGCCATCTTTTTCCGTTACTTCCATCCGGCAAAGGAAACCTTCCCGTATAGTGAAACCTTCGCCTTCCTGATGGATACGATTTTGTTGTTTTTATTGATCGGAATCCTTCTGGCCGTAACCAAACGCTTCTATTCCGCCTTATTCGGAATGAAAAAAACGACCAATCAGAAACCTTACGACCTGCTCATCCTGACCGTGTTATGGCTTATTTTTCCGGTTCGTTTTTTAGCGGAAAGTTTTACCAGCGGGACAAACGGGGCCGGTGGTTATCTTACTTATAACGCGGGAAACTTCTTCGCCCAGTATCTTCCGGTGGAACATCTCTCCTATGCGGCGTGGTGGACCTACTCTTCCTTGCTCGGTCTATTTTTTCTGCTTCTCCCGTTCTCGAGATACATGCACATTCCCACGGAAATGGTCTATATTTTCCTGAAAAATTGGGGAATAAAACAAGGGAAGAAATACAACGGTTTCAGTGAAATACAAGTCAACGCCTGTTCCCGGTGCGGAATATGTATCAATGCTTGTCAGCTAAATTCCTCCTGTGAAATAAACGATGTACAACCGGTCTATTTCTTACGCCGGCTAAGAGATAAAAAAGAGTATGACAAACAGGCCGAAAACTGTCTGATGTGCGGAAGATGCGAACAATCCTGTCCTGTCGGCATCAACCTGAACGCCATTCGGCTCAGTAAACGCCCGGATATAAACAGAGTCACGAAGGAGACTTACGCGTACATCCCCCGACCGGATATGCAACCGGCCAAAGTAGCTTATTTTGCCGGTTGCATGAGCCACCTGACTCCGGGTATTATAAAATCCATGCGACAAATTTTCGAACGGGCCCACGTAGACTATACTTTTATCGACAAAGAAGCCGGTATCTGTTGCGGGCGTCCGTCTGCCCTCAGCGGTAACTGGAATGCCGCAAAAATCATCATGGATCACAACCAGGAAGCGATCGAGGCTTCCGGGGCACAGATTTTAGTAACCTCCTGTCCGATCTGTTATAAAACTTTCAAAGAAGATTATACGCTGAAGTTACAAATTATGCATCACACGGAATACCTCGACCTTCTGATCGAAAACGGTCAGCTTCAAGTCCGCTCCAACGATCTGAAGACCGTGTTCCATAATCCTTGCGAATTGGGTAGAGGATGCGGAGTCGTGGAAGCTCCTGAAAAGGTCTTAAAACAGGTGAGTCGTAAAATAGCCACAACCTACGACGGAAAAAAATCGCTTTGTTGCGGGGGCAGCTTAGCCAACACGGCCATCGATTCGAACCAAAAGACAAAAATCAGTACAGATACCGTGAAAGCCTATGCCGCCTACCAGCCCGATGTGATCGTTACTGCCTGTCCCCTTTGTAAAAAGACCCTCACGAAAACGTCCCAGAGCATTCCGGTAAAAGACATAGCGGAAGTCGTGGCCGACAATTAACAATCGGCAATTGGAGACGGGCGATCTTAAATAAAAAAATAAGTGATTAAGCTCTTAATCACTTATTATCCGTATCTTCCAATCTACAATTTCAAATTACATCCGAGATTACTCGCAACCCTCAATCACTTATCCTTACAATTTAGACAGCTTGTTCGTTTTCAATCGTCTATTTCCTCCCTCACCCCTTCGATCTGCTCCACGTTCAGATCGGTTTCGTTACTGCCGGATGCAATATCATAATGAGGTAGTGGGTTTTCCTGAAGGGATAAATTCTGTTGACGATTATTAAAAACATCCATAGCCAAATAGACGGCATTCCTCAATCCCTGTTCGTCTGCTATTCCCTGCCCCGCAATATCGTATCCCGCATCATCCAAGGAAGAGGCACAAACGACGGGTACTCCCGCCACATAAAAAGCCCCGTTATCCTCTTGGATCGTACTGAAAGGAACAGCACCCTGGTCATGATACATGGCCAAAACCGCATCGAATTTCTTGTACATCTGTTCCGCAAAGAAACGGTCTGCCGCGAAAGGTCCTATGGCAATAACTCCTTTCTCCCGGGCACGTTCAATAGCCGGATGGATCACGTTAATTTCCTCTTCCGTCAACTGTTTGCAATCCACTTGGGGATTTAAGCCCAACACGGCGATTTTAGGTTTCTGAATCGTAAAATCCAACTTCAACGCATCGTTCAACAGATTCAACTTTCTCTCGATATTTTTTACCGTAATTTGATGGGGAACATCACGAAATTTCACGTACTCCGTCACAAATCCTATCTTTATATTATCGTTCACCAGAATAGACATGGCCTCCGGCTTATTGTACCGTTTCGACAGGTATTCGGTCAAACAACCTACCTCTTCCAAAGCGAAACTTGAATTTCCCTGCGGAGTAACGACCAGCACATCGACAGCCTCCTTGTCCAATTGTCCTAATGCGTAAGCGAGAGCAGTCATAGATGCGGTATCCGATTCGGAGGTCTCCTGACCGATATCCACCTTCACGTTATCGTCAACGCAATTAACCACATTCCCTCTTTTCGGATTGGCTTCCGAAGCTTCCCGAATCGTATTCAGACTAAAATTCTCCACATTCAACGCCTTCCGGTAATAAGCAGCGACCTTGGGTGAACCGTAAAGAACGGGAGTACATAATTCACAAATTCTATTCTCGGCCAATAATTTTATGATCAACTCATAAGATATACCGTTCACATCCCCTTGCGTAATCCCTACTTTTAATCTGTTTTCCATAATACTGATTATTTCATTTTTGCAAAGGTAAGAAAAAACAGTTAAAAAAGAACGAGGCGACCCAAAAAGAAAGCAGGCCGCCTCGTTTCTTCCATTTCTGAATATTTTTCAAAAATACGGATAATTCAGCTCTAAATCGTCAATCCGCAATCATAACTCTCTCCCCAATCATCCTATCGCGAAGTCCCTTAATCACGGGATCCCGATAATCACCCAATCCCTGAATTACCCCATTTTATCTTATTCCGGTTTATTTTCTTTCCGTTCCGGTCTCTGGGGGCGAGGTCCGCGATTCGGACGTTCTCCTCTCTCCTCTCCCTCCGGACGTTCCGGCTTCGGAAGCAAAACTTTTCTGGAAAGTTTAAACTTACCGGTTTTCGGATCGATATCGATCAATTTCACTTGGATCTTATCTCCCTCCTTCAATGCATCCTCTACTTTCTCCAAGCGCTTGTGGTCAATTTCGGAAATATGAAGCAATCCGTCTTTTCCCGGCAGGAATTCCACGAAAGCACCGAAAGTCGTGATATTCTTTACCACACCCTCGTATACCTCGCCGATCTCCGGCTTGCTGGCAATCGCTTTAATCCGGGCCACGGCAATAGCGATAGACTCGGCATTAGAGGCGGAAATATCTACTATACCCTGATTGCCGACCTCTTCGATAACCACGACAGCCCCGGATTTCTCCTGAATATCTTGTATGATCTTACCGCCGGGGCCAATGATCGCACCGATCTGATCCTTATCGACCGTCAAAGTAACCATACGGGGAGCATGCGGTTTCAGATCCGGACGCGGTTCCGGTAAAGTCTCCTTAATAATATTCATAATATGCAAACGTCCCCTTCTGGCCTGATCCAGGGCTTTCTCCAAAATTTCATAGGGTAGCCCGTCCACCTTTATATCCATCTGGGTAGCCGTAATACCATCCACCGTTCCGGTCACCTTAAAGTCCATATCGCCCAAATGATCCTCATCACCTAAGATATCCGACAACACGGCATACTTGGCACATCCTTTATCGGTAATCAACCCCATGGCAATACCCGTTACCGGCTTCTTCATCGGAATTCCGGCATCCATAATCGCCAGTGTTCCGGCACAGACCGTAGCCATAGAAGAGGAACCGTTGGATTCCAATATATCGGAAACCACACGTACTGTATACGGATAATTATCAGGCAACATCACTTTCAAGGCGCGATGAGCCAAATTCCCGTGACCCACTTCCCGGCGTCCTACTCCCCTCGAAGGCTTCGCCTCGCCGGTAGAGAAGGGCGGGAAATTATAGTGCAATAAGAATTTTTCTTTTCCCTGTTCGGTAGCTTCGTCCACGATCTTCTCGTCTAACTTCGTTCCCAAGGTTACCGTTGCCAAAGCCTGTGTTTCGCCCCGGGTAAAGACAGCTGACCCGTGAGGACCCGGCAAATAACCTACTTCACACCATATCGGACGAATTTGTTCTGTCGTACGACCGTCCAGACGAAGTCCCTCGTCCAAAATCATCCGGCGAACGGCCTCCTTCTCCACGTCGTGGTAATAACGACCCACCATCATCTTTTTCTCTTCCCTCTCCTCTTCCGGAATCGTCTCCAGGTATCCTTCTCTCACTTCGGTAAACAACTTCTCGCGCAAATGCTTGTCGGCATTACATTGACGAGCGACCGCATAGGCCTTGTCATAACACTTTTCCCATACGTCCTTACGCAACTCTTCGTCGTTCACCTCGTGGCAATACGTTCTCTTCTCCTTGTTCACGGCAGCAGCCAGTTCCATCTGGATCTGACATTGTTCCTTGATAGCCTCGTGGGCGAATTTAATGGCATCCAACATCTCTTTTTCGGATACCTCTTTCATTTCACCCTCCACCATCATGATGTTATCCATCGTGGCGGCTACCATAATATCCAAATCGACCTCTGCCATCTGGCTCTTCGTCGGGTTAATCACGAATTCTCCGTTGATACGGGCTACGCGCACCTCTGAAATCGGTCCGTGAAAAGGGATATCGCTCACGGCAATAGCAGCCGAAGCGGCTAATCCGGCTAAAGAATCCGGCATTGACTCTTCGTCGGCTGAATACAAGGTCACCTGTACGAAAGTCTCCGCGTGATAATCATCCGGAAACAACGGACGCAAAGCCCGGTCAATCAAACGAGAAACCAAAATCTCGTAATCGGACGCCCTTCCCTCTCTCCGCGTAAAACCTCCCGGAAAACGACCGACAGCGGAAAATTTCTCTTTATAATCCACGGACAACGGCATAAAATCCACGTCCGGTCCAGCTTCCTGAGCTGAAACAACAGTTGCCAGAATCATCGTGTTGCCCATCTTTAACATGACGGCACCGTCAGCCTGCTTGGCCAACTTCCCGGTTTCCAGCGTAATTACCCGACCATCTTTCAGGGTAATACTCTTTTCAATCACATTCATAGTAATAAATAATACAGTTAAAATATCTATAATTTTAACGGAATTCTTTTAGACAAGGAGGAGGGAGGGAGGGTAAATAAAGCAAATCCGAGGAGTACCTCGGATTGCCTCTATGTAACTACTTACGTATATTCAATGCTTTAATAAGTGCACGATATCTTTCGATATCTTCTCTCTTCATGTAATCAAGCAATGCTCTACGCTTTCCTACTAATTTGATCAATGATCTTTGCGTCGCAAAATCTTTATGATTTGCTTTCATGTGCTCAGTCAAATGAGCAATACGGTAGGAAAATAAAGCTACTTGTGACTCAACAGAGCCGGTATCCTTATTAGACTTCCCGTACGTTGAAAAAAGTTCTTCTTTCTTTTCTGATGTCAAATACATGATGTTCAGTCTTTTAATTTTAAAGTTTATTTTAACGCCGCAAAGATATACTTTATTCCGATACAAAACAAGACATTTTAATTGTAGATTGTAAATTGACGATTGTAGAATACAAAGAGTTAGTAATTGAGAGATTACAATTTCAATTACCACAATCACATAAATGCTCAACCTTTTTAATTTACAATTTAAAATCGTCAATCTACAATCATCAATTATTTATATCTTTGCAAATAAAATAAGTAATGATCAGAAACTACATTATATTCATATTTCTGCTTTTTCCGACGTTGCTGTTCGCCCAGAAAGCAAAAATAGCCTTTGACTCCAAGGAGCATAATTTTGGCCGAATACAGGAAAAAGGGGGAAAAGTATCCTTTGAATTTACCTTTAAAAACGAAGGAGATTCTCCTCTTATCATTCGTCACGTGGAAGCCAGTTGCGGATGCACCGTTCCCAAATGGGACAAGCGCCCCATACCGCCCGGAGGTACCGGATCGATTACCGTGACCTTCAACCCCCGCTCCCGTCCCGGTAATCTTTTAAAAAAGATTGTCGTCTACACGAATGCCACTCCCCCGAACCATCTCCTGAAAATTACCGGGAAAGTCGTCGAGGAGCCTATCGATATTCAAAAGGAGTATCCTTTCGCCATAGGATCTCTGCGTTTCACGACCGATACCATCCGTTTGGATGCGCACCACCCGAAACAAATCATCGGTATGTTTCAAAATGAGAAGAAAAAAATCTCGTTAGATCGGATACAGAAACCGACCTATCTCGAGTTGGACTACTCTCCCTTAATCATTCAAAAACAACAAAAAGGAGATATTATCATTACATTAAAAAACAATATGATGAGAAACTTTTCCCCCTCCGACACGCTTATCATCACGACCAGTGAAGGAGTACAAGGAAAATTCATCATCAAAATAGAAAAATAATCCCGAAATGATCAATAAAACATACAAAATCAAAAGTATCACCGAATCGCTCAATCGCAGATTCACCAATCCTCCACCGCTTATTGCAAATTGGAAATTTCAGATTGTAAATCAGGGGTATTCTGCCATTCAATGCTTTCGTGATTACGAAATAAATTTGAATCACCCAATCACTGAATCACCTAATCATCTAATCGCTCAATCATCTAATCACTTAATCACATAATCACTTAATCACATAATCACTTAATCACATAATCACATAATCACATAATCACTTAATCATTTATGATTTATCCCGAAAATTTTGAATCCAAAATAAAATTCGACAAAATACGTCAGTTACTATCCAATAATTGTCTTAGCGATATGGGACGGGAATTGGTCGACGACATCTCTTTTATGACCGATCCGGACGCTATCCGGTCCGCCCTGGAAGAGACCGGGGAACTGATGCGCATCTGTCAGGAAGAAGACCATTTTCCGGTCTCCTTTTATCATGATGCGCGACCGTTCCTGACTCGGATCCGGGTAGAAGGACTTTTGTTAGAGGTTCATGAATTGGTGATACTGAAAAATTCATTAGAAGCACTAAACGCCATCATTCGCTTTTTCCGGGGAAAAGAGGAAAAATACCCCCGCCTAACGGTACAGGCAGGTAACCTGCAAATGTTTCCCTACATTCTGCAACGTCTCGACAACATAATCTCCAAATACGGAACCGTCAAAGATTCAGCCTCTCCGGAACTGAATACCATCCGACACGCCATCATGAAAAAGCAATCGGGTATCTCCCGGCGGATGCAGACACTCTTACAAAAAGCCCAGGAAGAAGGTTGGGCCGACAAAGAAAGTGCCGTATCCATCCGCGACGGCCGCATGGTCATCCCCGTTCCCTCGGCATTCAAACGTAAACTGAACGGTATCGTACATGACGAGTCGGCTACCGGAAAGACTTCCTATATCGAACCGGCGGAGATCATCGAAACAAACAACGAGATACGGGAATTGCAATTGGAAGAAAAACGGGAAATCACCCGTATTTTAAAGCGGTTTGCCGATGACCTGCGTCCCTATATCGACGACCTGCTCCCGGCTTACGGTTTCATGGCTTTTGTCGATTTCGTCCGGGCAAAAGCGCTCTTCGCCTTAAACCTGAACGCCATCGTTCCGGTTTTCGAGAACACCCCTTCCATGTTATGGTACAAAGCCAAACACCCTTTACTCTACCTGAACTATAAAACAAGCGGGAAAGAGGTTGTTCCGTTGAACATAGAGATCGACGAAAAACAACGTATCATTCTGATATCCGGTCCCAATGCCGGAGGAAAATCTGTCTGTTTGCAGACCGCCGGTCTCCTCCAGTACATGTTCCAATGCGGCCTCCCCGTCCCGGTAGAAGAGAACAGCAAATTCGGTATTTTTCATAAGATATTAATCGACATCGGCGACGAACAATCCATCGATAACGACCTGAGTACTTATAGTTCACACCTCCTGAACATGAAAAATTTCATGCGCTACGCCTCTTCCGATACCCTTATCCTGATCGATGAATTCGGTACCGGAACGGAACCCATGCTGGGGGGTGCCATTGCCGAAGCGATCCTGAACGCTTTAAACGACCGGCAGGTCCGGGGGGTGATTACCACTCACTACACCAACCTGAAGCACTTTGCCTCCTCCGTTACCGGAATAGAAAACGGGGCTATGCTTTACGACACCCATCACATGCTTCCCCTGTTCGAATTGGAGATCGGCAAACCAGGTTCTTCTTTCGCTTTCGAAATAGCGAAAAAGATCGGATTGCCAAAAGAAATTTTAGATGATGCTGTCGGGAAGATCGGGGAAGAACATGTCAACTTCGACAAACACCTGAAAGAGATTATCCGGGACAAACGCTACTGGGAAGAGAAGCGTAAACGGATACACCAAAACGAAAAACGGTTAGAAGAAATTCTCGCCAAATACCAAAAAGAATTGGATGAAGCATCCAAACTCAGGAAAGAAGTATTGAAAGAAGCCAAAGAAAAAGCCCGGGAGATTATAGCCGGGGCAAACAAAACCATAGAAAACACGATCCGGGAGATCAAAGAAAGCCAAGCGGAAAAAGAACGAACGAAAACGGCAAGAACTGCCTTCGAACAGGAAAAAGAGCGTCTTTTTGACGAAGATACGGAAGAGGAAGAACGCCTGAAACGAAAGATCGAGAAATTGAAAAACCGGGAAAAAAACAGACGAACAAAAGGACAACAACAAACCGGACAAACAGAAACGAGCCAAGAAGACGAAAAGGAAAAAACCGTCGTTTTTAAAAAAGGCGATCCGGTAAAAATCAACGACAATACCGTGGGAGAGATCATCGAGGTAAACGAGAAAACCGCGGTCGTCGCCTTAGGATCTCTGCTGACCACGGTAAAACTGGAACGATTGACAAAACTCTCCGGCAGTCAGGCCAAAAAAATAAAACAAAACAAACCTCAAACCGGTTATTCCAACTATTTGGAAAACATCAGTCAAAAACGGATGAGCTTTAAACCCGATATAGACGTCCGAGGCCTCCGGGGAGACGAAGCCCTGCAAAAGGTAGTCGCGTTTATCGACGAGGCCGTCATGCTGAACATGAAAAATTTACGAATATTGCACGGCACGGGTACAGGGGCTCTCCGGCAAATCATCCGGGATTACTTAAAAACCAACCCCGTGGTCGGACATTTTGCCGACGAGCAAATACAACTTGGCGGAGCCGGAATCACGGTAATCAAATTGGATTTATAATCAGTTAAAACCGTAAGAATGACTTCGCCTTATCCGATCCCCAAAGCCGCTTTAATGTATCACTGATTGTCGTACCCGCTTCTTGTACAAGCTGGGTTATACAGCCGAATTTCAGGCGATAATGCGGCCAAATTCAGTTTCAAAACAAAATTAATTCAGCCCTTTCTGCCAGACGAACAGAACCATGAGCTCAAAAAAAACAAGCGAGATCAAAATCCCGCTTGTCCTATTTTTTTTCTTCTAAAAACTTAGTGATTAATTTTCGATAAACATCGTCCTCGACCTCCATCTCTACCATAACCTTCCTTTTGGAAGAAAGATTCTCCGATCTGCGACTACACGCCTCAACCACAACATTCTCCTCTCTCAACTTCTCCGAAAACAAACGGAATAAATCGATATTCAAGGCCATGCTGATTTTATACAGCAAATCCGTGTCTATCGATTGACGCTTAAAAAGATGATACACCAAACTCCTCTCCTTATTGATCATCCGGGCAAATTGGCTGGCAGATAAGCCACTCTTTTCAAATTCCCTCTTAATTATTTCTCCTATATCCAATTCCATAATAAGCAAAATTACAAGATTTATCGAGAGAAAAGATTTAATGTTTGTGATATTATCCTACATTTTTGTTGAAAAATATTTGCACATGTGAATTCCAAAACATACTTTTGTGAAATAAAATCACATTTTAATGAAACATGTGGAAATATTCACACAAAATTATGATAAGGCTTTCACAGATAAATCGATAAAAAAACAGGACAATATACCGGAGACGATTTTTTAACGGCATTAACCCATAAAAAAGGAGGTAGAAAATAAAAAAGACATTGAAAAAGAATAGAACCTAAATCCGAAACTATGAAAGAAGTTTCTATCGCGTGACTTCAAATTTTATTTACTAATATAATTTTAATACGTATGAATAAAAAAGGGAATTTTGCAAAAACCGCATTGTTATGTGCATTGCTTTATGGACTTGCAGGACCTACTTTCGTCGGTTGTAAAGACTATGACGACGATATCAAAAACCTGCAAACACAGATCGACGCTAATAAAGAGGCCCTCGCCAAAATCAAGGACTTGGTCGATAAAGGAGCTGTCGTGACGAAAGTAGAGACCGATAATGAAGGAGGTATCTTCTTAACTTTATCCGATGGAACGAAACACCACATCACCAAAGGTGACAAGGGGGAAGACGGAGCCGAAGGACCGCAAGGTCTTCCGGGAGCAACGGGAACAAACGGTAAAACCCCGACATTCTCTGTCATAGACGGAACCTTAGCTTATCAATACGAAGGTGAAGAACCTGTAAAAATCGAAGGAGCTACGCTTCCCAATATAACCGTGGACGATTTCGTGTTCACCTACGACGAGACTACCAACGAGTTATTATTGAACGGTAGTCCGGTGGCTACTTTACCCGCTGGACCTGCCGGAAAAGGTGTGGTAAAATTCGAAATCGTCGAAGGACACCTGTGGTGTAGCTATACCGACGGTGAAAAAGTCGACCTCGGTCAGGTAAAAGGCAACGACGGCACGACCCCGGAGGCGCAAGCCCCGAAATTCGAGTTCTCTATCGCAGACGGCAAGCTGATGGTAAAAGACCTCAACAACCCGCAAGCCCTACCTGTTGAAGCCGGTGACCTTAGCGGCATGTTCCAATTCGGAGCCGACGAAAACGGCAACTGGACCGTGAACGGAACCGTTGTCGGTCAAATCGCGCAAAGCGTGAAACTGACCGTGGTTAACGACGTACTTTGCTTAAACGGAGTAGCCATCGAACCGGAGATCCGGATGAACAACAACATCTACATGATCCAAAACGCCAACGGAAGCATCACGATCAACATGCCGAAATACGAGGACGGAGTTTTCGTGGCCTACGAAGAGGTAACCTTACCGACCGTGGAGATGCTGGGTGCCGCCCTGAGAAGCATCGCTTTTATCCCGACCAAGTTGGGTGACACGGACGTGGAGATCAACACCCTGAATACCTACGCCACAATTACCGAAATGGAAACGGCTTCCGGCGGAGAGATTTTGGCAGGTAACAAAAACGTGGAAATGTTGTTCCAAGTATACCCGACGACCTTCGACCTGACTCAAGCTACATTGAAATTCAATACCGAAGCGTCTATCGCGAGAGCTGCCGGACCCTCTTTCACAATCACGAAGACCGAAGCTATCACAGGTGCCAACGGCAAGTTCAAAGTAACGGTTAAAGCCGAAGGATTAGAAACAGGTAAAGTATACCCGGTTTCCCTTGTCGTAAACGGCGAAATTGCCTCTTCTTACATCAAGATCGAGAACGCCACCCCGATGGTAAAAGCGAATGTGGCCATCAAAAAAACAAAAGAAGGTGTTATCGGAGATGCACTTAACGGCTCCCCCAATAGAGAGTTGAAATACGACAACACAACCGGTTTCAGCTACAATCTGGCTGTTGTAAAAGATGCTAACGATCAATTGTTAAGCGAATTAGGCTTCTCGACCAGCATCGAATTGGCATTCAAAGGTACTCCTTCCGAAATTGCAGAGATGGAGAAATACTTCGAGCTGGATCAAGCCACGCTGACCGTTAAAGCCAAAGCGACCAACACCCCGGCAGAAGCTCTCGACAAAACATGTAACGTTATTTTCTACGCGAAGAACGGTGCTAACTACATCACCGCAAGTGAAGTTATTCCTTTTGTTTTGAAAACGGCAGATGTAAATCCGGATGACATAATTACCCCGCCGACTCCAGGCACGATCCCGACAGCGTTCACGGCCACGTTAGAAGCTCGAAGAAATACAGGCGTCGCTGTTAACCTGAACACGGCAACGGGATGGGATTTCAACGCCATCGCCAACGAATTGGTTGTCTCCGCAACAACCTTAGAGGGTTATACCTACGCCACCGCAGCCGGTGACGGAAAATATACCGTGGAGATCGAAGGAGCGACAGCAGGTGTCATAACCAACACGGACTGGAGCGTAGCCAACGCGAACGGTGTTCCCACGATCACAATCCCGGGAACGGCAGCAGTAGAGGATTACACCATCACGATCACCTACCAAAAAGATGCCGACACGAAAGTACAGGCCAAAGTGAACCTGACCGTTACGGACGAAACTTCTACCTTGCAAAAAGTTCCGGGATTCTGGACAGAAAACAACACCACGTTGAACATCAAGGGTAAACAATCCGACGCAGGAAGTAATCCTCAAAACTGGGATATGAGCTTCGACCTGACAAAAGCCATGACCGTAACAGCTCCTCAGACTCTGGCCTTCGAAATGGTCGATCCGAGCAATCCTTACGCCGAAATTGACTCAGATAGTAAAACATTGAAATTGAAAGCGACCGCATTTGATAATGGAGATCTCAGTGCTATCCAAGGCGTACAAGTGAAGGTAACCGTTAAGAACAGCGCGAGTGCTGCTATCTACAATGAAACAATCGTTGTTAAATACGTGAACCCGTTAGGTGAATTCACGAAAAAACAGGATGCCGAATTCATTGCTTACAACAAAGACGGAAACAACACGGTGGAGATCACCAAACAATTGTCTTTGAAAGCAATCGATGGTTTCGAACTAATTGCCGGAGACGGTACAATCGACGCAACCTCACCTTCCGTATTCCAAGGAGCCACCGTCATTACGACAAATCCGGATATTAACGTAGCAGTTGATGCAAACGGAAAGTTGACTTGGACGGTAATTCCCGAAGCAGAGTTCAGCACAATCACGGTAAATGTAGCAGTAAACTACAACACGAAATACGGCAATCGTTCGATCACGATCCCGGTAACCATTAAACCGGCAAGTGAAGTGCCACTACCGTAAAGGGTAAAAAAGTTATGAAGACATAGCTTTAAATTCAGACCAATGCAACCATTCGGGAGCGAGTGCAAACTCCCGAGCAGGAGAGGGGGTACGGAGGTACCCCTTCTCTATTTTATGCATAATTATTTTCCCTTTTTGCATAATTATAGTGGTGATTTATACGGTTTATCCTCCATTATATACTATTTTTGTGGTGTAAATCAAAAAAATACATTATGTCTAAGATTGTTGAGGTAAATGTTCAATCCGAAATCGGTAAATTAAACGGAGTGATACTCCACACGCCGGGAGAAGAGGTGGAAAACATGACTCCTGAGAACGCTGGCAGAGCACTCTACAGCGACATTTTAAATCTATCCATTGCCAAAAAAGAATACAAACAGCTCAGTGAGGTTTTGGGGAAACTGACCAAAACCTATCAGGTAAGAGACTTGTTGACAAACATTTTGAAAAACGATAAGATCAAGCAAACCGTGCTCGATCGGATCGAAAAAATCGAACCCTTTATCGCCGATGTTACCCCGAAAGGTTCCATCAAAGAGCGGTTATTGGATGAAAATGCAGAAGATTTGGCCCGTCTGCTCATCGAGGGAGTGGAGATGACGCGCGACACGTTGACCAAATTCCTGAACAAGGATTGGTACGACCTGCGTCCGCTACACAACTTCTTCTTCACGAGAGATGCCTCCATGAGCATGTATAACGAGGTACTGATCGGTAAAATGGCCAATGCCGTACGTGATCGCGAATCCGTGATCATGCAGTCGATTTTCGACTTCACCCCGGAATTCAAAGCCAAAACCCTGAACCTCGATCCGGCCTGCAACGCGGCTAACCGCAAATGTACGATCGAGGGTGGCGACGTGCTGATCGCCCGGGACGACATCTTAGTCATCGGAAACGGATGCCGTACCAACACCCACGCCATCGACATGCTGATGAACGAATTCATCAACCGCAAGGAAGAACGGGTACAACACATCCTCGTGCAGGAACTCCCGCACACCCCGGAATCTTTCATTCATCTCGATATGGTATTCACCTTTCTGGATCGGGATAAATGCATGGCGTACGAGCCCCTCATCATGAGCCCGGGCAACTACCAGACCGTACACATCAAAATCCAACACGGCAAACTGATCTCCATACGCCGGGAAAAGAACTTGCTGCATGCCTTAAAAAAATTGGGCATGGACCTGGAACCGGTATATTGCGGAGGAGAAGACGACACCTGGAATCAGGAACGCGAGCAATGGCATAGCGGGGCGAACTTCTTCTGTGTAGCCCCCGGAAAAGTGATCGGTTACGCCCGCAACAACTACACGGTAGACGCCATGAATCAGGCCGGATTCGAAATTATCCGCGCTAACGACGTCATCAACAACAAAATAGACCTGAAAAATTACGAAAAATACATGATCACCATCGAAGGCTCCGAACTCCCCCGCGGAGGAGGCGGAGCCCGCTGCATGACCATGCCGGTCAACCGCGACAACGTCGAATGGTAAATAACTCGCTCAAAAGCACCTTTTGAACGACCCGAAATGAAAAACGCCCTCAAGAATCCTCCGGGGGCGTTTTTTATTCCCACGTCACACCCGAGAACAGGTACCGTCCCAACCATTATAAATTCGTAAGATGAAGAGATTAGGGGATTGGGAGATTAAGTTCTTCGAATATAACCGCTTAATCACTAAATCACAGAATCACTAAATCATAGAATCACTAAATCATAGAATCCTATTTATACACGGGAACGAGCACAATATACTATAAAACCGATATCCTTCGACCTTCTCGAATACCCCAATTTTTTCCATCAATTAGCTCATTCATTATCATTTTAATTATACATATATTATATTCATATAAAATATCAAATAATTCTTTTGATATATATAATTATTTTTAGTTAATTTGTTATTATTATACAACACATAAATTTTTTAATTATGAAAAATAAAATTATATTTATTATCATGTTAGTCATGACCCTCACGGGGAGTTATACCAGCGAGACAGATGCAGCAAGTAGCTCAGGAGAAACAATGCCAGAATTTAGCTCTGTACCGCCACCCAGAAAATCTGCATCGAAAGACCAAAACATTGAAATCGAGGCCAAAGCAGTAGGGACTCCAACTCCCGAGATTCGTTGGTATAAATATGGCCGCAGAATCGTCGAGAGCGATAAGTATTCCATACATGACAAAGACGGAAGATCTACATTAACGATAAAAAATGCAAAAATCAGCGATTCGGGTATATACGAAGTGGTGGCAGAAAACGATTTAGGCAAAGTTAATGCAACTTGCGAAATTCTTGTATTATAATTTTGGATTGAATTTAATCTTTTACAGATCCATCCTATTCACTAAACTTATAATATATAATTTTTTAATCATGAAAAAGAAAATTGTATTTACCATGGTATTATTTATGGCTTTCGCCGGAAGCTATATTTATACTACAAATGCGGCAAGTAATGCAGAAAATTCCATGCCGAAGTTTATCAAAAAACCATCCGACCAAACAGTACCGCCAGGCGGAACAATTAAGATTGAAGCTATCGTCAGGGGGACTCCAACTCCCGAAGTTCGTTGGTATAAAGAAAACCGTAGAATTTACAACAACGATAGGACAACTATTAGTACCGATTCAACGGGCAAAGCAACGTTAACAATAGTAAAAGCGAAGCAAGAAGATGAAGGAATTTATGAAATAAAAGCAGAAAATATAATAGGCATGGTAGACACGACCTGCACGGTACGCGTATCAAAGAAACGATAAAGTCATCCGACTCAAAATCGAATTTATTTCTAACCAGAAAAGAGTCTGGTCGATGAGCAGACTCTTTTCTTTGCCTCGACATCCATCCAATAGCACACGGGGACGGGTAATGGGTATTTTATTAGGAACTACTCCACCTTAACCCATTTCACGGCATCGGCATTCAACACTTTACCGGGTAAAAGCCCCTTGTCTTGAAGCACAACTTTCACATCACCCGGGGAAAGTTCATACTTCCCAGAGGCAAACCATCCGTTATTAAAATCAGAGCCCCTCTCTTCCTCCTGGTTCAATTTAAATTCCTCCTCTCCTCCGTCAGCCCGGCATAGCCTGACCGTGAAGTCGTACTCTCTTTTAGTTTCAGTCTCCTCTGGAGGGATAAAAAATATTTTGTCTTCCACCCCGTCGTGAAAAAAAGAGTATTCCACCGACGGATCATTTCTAAATGACAACGAATTACCACCCGTGGGAACATGCTTAATAAACAGTTCATACGTCCCGGCCTCCCGGATCGAGGCATTCCACTCCACCCGGGATTTACCGCTGCCCCCCGCTTTACTGTAAAAACTTTTTACCACGTCGCCGTAAGCGTGATCCGAAACAAATAGCGTCCACCGCCACTCGGATTGCTTCGGGGGATAAAGATTATACTTTTTATCTTTACCCGGTTTTTCAAAATAGGACGATCGCTCCTCGTGGATCACGAATCCCTCGTCCTCGTTATCCACGATAATCTCCTTCACGGGAGAAAAATAAGTTGTGTCGACCTCCCGGATCGTGTCACGATCCACCCAAACCTTGCCTGGGTTCCAAACACTAAATTCTTCCGGTATGTTTCTCGAGAAACCGGTACTGAGAAAAAAATAATTCGAATAACCTTTCAATTGAGCGGCCAGAGCGACCTCCACACAAGCCCGGGGAGCTACCGCAACGTATCGCAACACGCCCTTTTGGGCAAGACCCGTTTGCATTATATATTGATAATCTACGCGGACGAGACCTTCCACGTCACTCTTATTCCAAATCTTGAAATAAATCGTCGCCCGCTTTTCATTCCGGTTCTCGTTTATCTCGATATCCCGGATAACGAACGCCGGGACTCCCTTGCCCGTGTACCAAGCGCTCAACACGGGATAAACATCTATATTAAAACGACGATCCAACTCGTCACAAAACACGTCGAAATCCACCTCCCGGTATTTATAGCGTTTCTCGAAATCATCGACAAACCAAAACAAGGAATCTCCCGTCAAATTCCGCAAACGATTCCACAAATCGACGCCCTTCACTCTCACGACATCCTTCATCCCGGGAATTTTCGCCCCCGGTTGAAAAGCTTGCTCCAAGCTATTCCCGGAAAAATACTCGATCGCTTCCATGTCTCTTGCCACTTTGACCTCCGTGATACCCGTTATTTTATCCGGTTTCATCGCTTTAAATATCGAGTTGATCATCGGGTAACGGGAAGAACTTAATAACATGTTTCCCTCTCTTCCCAGAAAAGAACATTCGTATTTATTCCACGAATCTGCCGTGATTGAACCACGCCCTTTATTCTTTTTCACGAGTGGCAACCACGAGAAAAAATCCCGCTCCGGCCCCGCCTGATAAAACATCTCGAAATTATCCACAATGATATCGGCCTCAACATCTGGCAACGGGGTATCTTTTATTCCTTTTGACATTAAACGCGACCGCTCATTCCGTATCCTTCTTCGAAGCATCTCCTCGCCACCTCCCAATTGACTTGTTCGCCGCTCCGGAACGAGAAACAGTTCCGGGTGAACATAATCGGTTCCCTCCCTCCACGGACGGATAAACGCGTGATAGGAAACGGGGACCTCAACGAGAGCGACCTTATCGTATGGATATTTGTAATAAGTGACAAACATCCATTTGATCTTTTCCACTGATCGTTTTTTCCCCTCTTCCGAGGCCTGAAAGGCCCCCCGGCAGGGAACCTCCCCACGGGGATAATAATACTCGCTCAAAAAATCCGTGTCCCGAAATCGTTCTTTATCCATATCGCCCGCGACCAAAACGATACCGAAAAGATTCCGCTCGTTATCGAAGCAGGTCGTGTCCCCCCTCTCGGACATCTCCCCCTGCGAAATAATCGTTTTTCGATCGGGATTTATCACGTTTAGCTTGTACAACGTGTAATCCCGACGGGAAATCCACGGGATACCGACGTTCACGACAGGGATCGTCGTGGGATACCAAATCGTTTCAGGCGTCAACAAGGTGAAATCATCCGTCAAAAAGAAAAAACGATGACCAAAACATAACAGGTTATTAAAGTCCATGGCGTTAAACTCCCCGTCTCGGATTTCCGGATAACAAATACTCCCCTCGATCTTTCCGGAATATTTCATCGTCACAATCGAACGACCCCCCGGTTGCATCCCGCACGGCACAACGATTACCTGCCCCTCCCGTTCAAAGGGCAACTCTTTTCCATCTATCATCAACCCGGAAAGCTCCAAACCCGGGTTCAGGTAAAACAATACCGTGTCCACTGCCGTCGCGTTACGGTTCTCGATCAAGAGCCTACTGCCCGAAGACAAACGCTCCCCTTCTTGACGGAACGTGATCTCGTGCTCCACCGTGTTCACCTTGGGAACATTATCGTATCGCTCGTAAACGGACCGGTAACGCCCCCGGAGCTCGCTTTGACGTTCAAAAGGAAAAAGATAAACGAAACCCGTCACGATACTCGCTCCAAAGCAAACCGAGATAATCAACCCGGACCGTCTCCGCCTATCGGTCAATCGCTTAAAGCCGACAACGGAGAGAGCGAACAAGCCAAGGGCAATCCAGACAAAGATCATACGCTGCAACAGGTAACTCCACATCCCGGGATGACCCGCCAAGGGCGAGAAAATATTCGGCACCCGGGAAGCCGTAAAATCGGCAACACCGTGAGCGAAAAAAGGAAACAAGGCTAACGACGCCCACAGGTAGAGCAACAACCCTAACAAGGCGAAAATTCGCGAACGAACGAACGTTTTCACGCAAACGACCAGCGCCGTGGTGAAAAGAATCGCCGGCAACGTCAGCGTGAAAAAATAAAACAGGTACAACAAGGGAGAGAAAACCGAGTCTATCACGAAAACGTGAAGCATCCCGGTCAACACCATCAACACGATGTCTAACATAATTAGAACCTCCACAACAGCCAAACCCTTCCCGAGCACGTATTCCGCGTTCCCGACCGGACGGGACAACAACGCGTCGTTCGTCCTCCTCGACCGTTCCCGCTTTATAAAATCCCCCGCTATAAAAATGGCGAAAAAAGCCTGAAACACGCAAAACAGGTAAGCGTTCACGTAAGGGACCGCGGAAGGAATATCCGCCCGAAAAGCGTAAGAATCGACACGCCAGTAGCTATGCGCGAAAACGTGAAAACTCAAAATACCCCCGGCCAACAGAAAAGCCAAGAGAACGAAAACAAAATTTCTTGTCATCATCTTTCGCTCGTACCCGGCAACTATATTTAACTCTTTAAGATTCATCTCACGTGTATTATTAACAATTAAAATCCCATTTCGTCAATTTTAACATATCAGTTAAAACAATCATGTTTTTTATATTCTACATCAAAAATAATACTAAAATTCCGAAATCACGTGACAATATAACAAAATAATAAATACAAAACGCAAAACAAGTGTTTTTATTATTTTTCAACTTCGCTTTATACAAAAATATAAACATAATAATAGCGCCTTACACCTTATCAATTGTGATTAAGAAATTAAAGAGATTATAATATTAGACAAATTTACGATTTCTAATTATAGATTTACAATCAGACGACCTATCGATTTAGTAATTTCTTATTTACACTTCCTGCATAGAAGGATTCTGAGATCAAGAGGATACTTAATTTACAATCTACAATTCAGAATTTACAATTTACACGTATTAGGTAATAATATTTCGGATGACATACTTGTTATATATAATTATTTTTACTTTATTTGTTTGTATTAAATAATTTATAAAACTTTTAATCATGAAAGGGAGAATTTTATTTATCATGATGTTATCCATGGCTCTCACGGGAAGCTACATGCACAAGACAAATGCAACGAGTGGTCCCAAAAATTCAATACCAGTATTTATCAAAGCCCCACCCGATCAAACAATAAAGAAAGGTGGAATAATTAAAATTGAAGTCACCGTCACAGGGACCCCAACTCCTGACATTCGTTTTTATAAAGACGATAGCAGACTTTACGCCGACTCAAGAACTACGATAAAAAACGATACGACAACAGGAAAATCGACGTTAACAATATCAAATGCCGTATCAGAAGATGCAGGAATTTATAGAGTCAAAGCAGAAAACATCATAGGCGTGGCTGATACCACTTGCAAAATAAAAATATCACCAAACAAATAAAATCACCCGACACGAGTCCGGATTTTATTTTTAAATTTACATAAAAAAGGATTATCCCAATGTAAAAAGCTTTAGGTAATCCTTTTTACACAAATTACCTGACGAAAACAGGTGCAAGGTATTTATAGATGCTACGATAGTGATTCGATAAAAGGTATCTATTTGTATATTTGAAAAAAAACTGGACAATTGGTCTATTCCTCAAATATCAAGTTTACTTTTCTCCTATATAAAGAGAGGCGATACCGAAAGTCAGCCGACGCTGCAAAACCCGACGATAACCGCATGAATGCATTATGTTCAGAAATTGACCGCCTTGAGGAAAAGCAAAAACGGAAGCCGGCAAATACTCGTAAGCATTCCGGTTACCGGAAACCAAACCTCCCACCAAAGGAAGTATTTTTTTAAAATAAAAACGATACAACTGTTTCATGGGAAAACGTTCCGGCGTTGAAAATTCCAATATGACCACCTTTCCTCCCGGCTTCAGAACCCGGTACATCTCCGTCAGTCCCTTTTCCAAATGTTCGAAATTCCGTACCCCGAAAGCCACGGTTACCGCATCAAAAGAATTATTCGGGAACTCCAAGTTCTCGCTGTCCCCGTAACGAAAGTCCAGCCGATCCGTCAATTCCCGTTCCGTTGCCTTTTCTCTGGCAACAGCCAGCATATTTTCCGAAATATCTGCTCCGACTACCTTCTTTACCCCGTGTCTTAGTGCCTCTATGGAAAAGTCGCCCGTTCCGCAAGCCACATCCAAAACGATATCCTTACGCCCCGCTCCGACCACCTTCATCGCCTTTTTCCGCCATTTTTTATCAATCCCCATGGATAAAAGATGATTCAACAAATCGTATTTCGGTGCAATACCGTCGAACATCTCTTGTACCTTCTCTTTTTTTGCCATTTTCTCTTCTTTAATTTCAGCAGAACAAAAATACGAATTTAAACGATACTTAAAATCGTAAGTATTCCCTTCACTACTTATTTCGTGGTTTCAATACCATTCGGAGTCGATCCTGCAATTGAACCTGTTGAATGAACAACTGAAAACCCTCGTAAGCCTCTTTCGGATAAATCCCGGCCTTCAACAAAAAATTCCTTTTTAAATAAATTTTATCCTTAAAACGCGACACCTCCGTGGAATACTCCCCATAAGGGCTGTATAAAAAAACCGGCGCAATTCCCGTCTCCACGATATATCCTTCCGGAATGCTCACGGAAATCGTATCTTTTTGAGCAAACGAACAACTTATCTCTACCGGCGGCACACCATCTCCGGAAGACAAAGGGATATCCTTTATTCCTGAAAAAGAAAAAGGAGAAAAGAAAAGCCGATCCCCGCTTTTACCGCAAAAACCGATTAGAGTTCCTTTTATTTCATAACCGATCTCCGGAACGTCATTCCCCTCAGGCTCGAAAAACCGGAAATCTTTCAACTCCAATTTTCCGTACGCCACGCGAGTCGATATCCATTTACGCTTTTCATTTTCCGACTTGCTCATCCCAAAAAGCAAACTATCCCGTTCTGCCTTTACTCCCGCACACACATACTTCATTTCCAACCCGACCTTACCGTCCGCTCTGATCTCCAAATCAACCCGTACCTTCCGAATATTCTCGCGCAGGGGAAATTTCCGGGTACAGACCGATCCAATTTCTTCCTGAGCAAAAATTAAACCGAACAAAAAAATAAAAACTACATTCAATATCCACTTCATATTCTGTTTCTTTAACTAAATCGTTACTCAGACAAATTCGGACAAAACCTATAAATAACCAAATCAAAATAACAATTACAGGCAGAGCCTTCCAGCTTTTTCTTACCGAAAGCTAAACTCCCTTTGCCGGTTGTCCTATTCACCCTCTTGATCCTACTTTGAGGTAAAGGTATCATTCTGTTTTCAATTTATAAATTCTTTCTTAAAAAAATACATTCCTTTCACGTCAAACTATTTTCCATAAAAAAGCAACTGAAAACCAATTTTCAGTTGCCTATATATCAGATTGTATATTTATATTCTACTTGCCGGAAGTTCCGCTTTCCAAAATGCTGACGATCGAGAACAAAGAGAAACAAATTCCTCCCAATCCTACAAGCACACGGGCAGGCACAAAAAATGCCCCATCCAACATGGCCTCTTCAAATAAAAAAGCTCCCAAAAACAAACATAGCAAAGCCGTTATAACCGGAATTAAAGGGATGCGATTCGCCAACTTAAACTCTTGCTTCCAAACCTTAGCCAATAACAGGATCTTACTGGAGATACTGAAACAAACCAACCCTAAACCGATCAAAATAAAACCGGTCGTATTCACCGGAGCCGAGGCGGCAAATAACTCGACCAATCCCCATACCACACAAACACTACCCATAAAGAAAACCAACATCGGCCAATATTTGCGATCCCGGTCGGTATAGTCATTTCGTATCTGCCGGGCAATACTCGCCACCAAACCGATCAAACTGGTACAAATGCAAGCAAGGCCCCCCATAACGCTACCCGCAACGAAAGAATTCGAATCCGAAGAGTCGGACAACAGGACAATAGCCCACACCCAAGCTACGGCCGAAAACAAAATAACAAGGGCAATCAAAACACTTTCCGTTTTCGCCGAAAATCCTTGAATATTAATTTCATTACCGGGAGTATGGGAATTCGTGGGAATAAGAGCAAACTTGGTGGAAGAAGTCGCCGCGGTAGAGATACAGGCAGATATCAATCCCACCCCGCAAATCACATGACCGGAAACAAACAATTCCGGCATATCGTGTGCACTGAATACCCATATGCCGAAAGCGATCGTACCGAATGCCAGCAAATAAGCGAATCCCGGCAATACATATTTAAAAACCGGTTTATAGGTGTGAATCAGTTGCCGGATGATCGTTGCCGCCGTCGCGAACAATGCCATACAAATCACTCCCAACGAAAAAACGACCGGTCCCGCAACGAATCGTGCCGTATCGCTTCCGTAATAAAAAATATACCCTCCCAGAAAAAAGCATATCAACGCCATAAACACGGGAATTCCTCTGAACAAAATACTAATGCCGTAATTCATATCCAATTCTTTTTAAAATTCTATGAATATACGAGGCCACCTCTTCCCTATGTTCCTGATTTTTTCGTAAATTTCCCTAAATTAAGCCTTTATTCCTCATTCAATACCTTCCAGAGCCTATCTTTAAGCTCCGTAATTCCCTGCCCTGTGACGGAAGAGATAAAAACATACGGGATTTCCGGCAAATCCGTCTCCATCTCCGCTATCAACTCCTTATCCGCGTAATCCGATTTGGTAATGGCCAACACGCGTCTTTTGTCCAATAGTTCAGGGTTATACTGTTTCAATTCATTAAGCAAAACATTATACTCGTTATGAATATTAGGACTATCGGAGGGAACCATAAACAGCAGAACGGAATTTCGTTCGATATGACGTAAAAAACGAATTCCCAATCCTTTTCCCAAATGGGCCCCCTCAATAATTCCGGGAATATCCGCCATCACGAAAGAGCGATCATCCCGATACTTCACAATCCCCAGGTTAGGTACCAAAGTAGTAAAAGGATAATTAGCGATTTCAGGCTTTGCCGCCGAAACCACCGATAACAAGGTCGACTTCCCGGCATTCGGAAAACCGACCAATCCTACATCCGCCAAAACCTTCAGCTCCATGATAACCGTCCGTTCGACACGAGGTTCTCCCGGTTGGGCAAAACGCGGAGTCTGATTCGTGGCCGAACGGAAATTCCAGTTTCCTAATCCGCCGCGTCCGCCGGCAACAACGATACATTTCTGCCCCTCTTCCGTAATTTCACAGATCAATTCACCGGTATCCGCATCCCGTGCCACCGTTCCCAACGGCACGTCAATGACGACATCATTTCCGTTCGCCCCGGTACTCCGACACTCGCTACCGCTCTTCCCGTCCTCGGCAAAAATATGCCGCTGGTATTTTAAATGGATCAACGTCCAATAGTTTCGATTGCCTCTCAATATCACATGCCCCCCTCGGCCGCCGTCTCCCCCGTCAGGTCCCCCCTTGGCCGTCATTTTATCCCGGTGAAGATGGGTTGAACCAGGACCTCCTGCCCCGCTACGACAATATATTTTTACATAATCTACAAAATTGGTTGCTGCCATTATAATCAGTTTTAATCTTTACACAACGTATACAAATCCGGAAGGTTACGGCCCAAGCCGTCGTAATCCAATCCTCTTCCTACAACGAAATCATTTTCCAAAGCAAAACAATGATAATCGACAGTCAATTCATGCACCAAAGCCTTAGGCTTATAAAACATCGCCGCTATCCTGATCTGCTTCGGACTTTTTTTCTGCAACATCTCTTTCAGGTGCACCATGGATTTCCCCGAATCAACCATATCCTCGACGATCACAAGCGTACGCCCCGTAATATCTTCATTCAACCCGATCAACTCTCTTACCCGACCGGTAGAAGAGGTACCGGCATAAGAAGCGATCTTCACAAAACTAACCTCCGTCCCCTCCAAAGTGATGCATTTCAATAAGTCGGACGTAAACATGAATGCCCCGTTCAATATGCTTAAAAACAACGGACGTTCTCCCTGTAAATCACGGTTAATTTCTCCTGCTACCCGCTCGATCTCTCGATCAATAGCAGCCGCCTCAATAGAAACCTGAAATTCCTTATCGTGCAATCTGACCTTTTTCATTCTTGTTTCAATTTAAACCATTGAAGATCGGGAGAATTCGCCCCGAATTCGTTTTTTTTTATTTACTTTGCGCAAAAGTACAATTTTGAATTTAAAATCCCGTAAAAATATGAACCCAAAAGTAAGTATTATTATGGGCAGTACCTCGGACCTGCCCGTTATGGAAAAGGCTGCAAAAGTATTGAACGACTTTTGTATTCCTTTCGAGATAAATGCCTTATCGGCCCACCGCACACCTGCTGAAGTAGAAGAGTTCGCAAGGCATGCAGGGAAACGAGGCATCGAGGTGATTATTGCCGGAGCCGGAATGGCCGCCCACCTTCCCGGTGTCATAGCCGCAATGACCCCCCTACCCGTTATCGGAGTTCCCATTAACGCTTCTCTCGACGGCATGGATGCCCTGTTAGCCATCGCCCAAATGCCCCCGGGAATTCCCGTGGCCACAACAGCCATCAACGGTGCCATGAATGCCGGAATTTTAGCCGCACAAATTTTAGCCGTCGGAGATGCCGAACTAAAAAATAAAATCGTGGAGTTCAAAGAATCACTTAAGAAGAAGATTGTCGATGCCAACAAAGAGTTGGCACAAATAAAATACGACTATAAAACCAACTAAAAATAAATCCGGTTTAAAATAAACCGGATTTATTTTTACAGACAGTTGGTTCCGTCTCGACCTTTTCCCGGGGATTACCGTTATCCCGCCATAAATCGTCCCGCAGACCCGGACAATCTCAATAAAAGATTGAACCCGCTATTTCTACCTCCCTGGTTTCCCTCTTGCCCCGATTTGTTTTAAAAACAACCCGTCACACACTCATCCAAAAATATATCATTTAACACCACATACGGAATACACGTATTCCATTTTTCCATAACTTTGAAAAAAAAAAAGAATAGCTCCCGTGTGTCTGTTCACACACTCTTTTACGATTAAGACCTCATTTACAATCGGTGTATCATGAAACGAGTACTCCTCCTGATCGGTCTGTTTTTCCTTCCATGTTGGGACTGTTTCGCTCAAGAAACATCCGATATAGAGAAACTCCTGGAAGAAAACGGTATTCTCGATTCCGAAGAAAATTACGAAGAGATGCTTACTACCCTATCCTATCTTCGACAACACCCCCTCGACATAAATACGGTCGGATTCGACAGCCTGAGAATGTTATTTTTTCTTTCTGATAGCCAAATCGATCAGATTCTGATTTTCAGGAACGAAACAGGAGCCTTCAAACATCCGAATGAACTCTTGTTGATTACCGGCATCGGAAAAAGGGATTTGGCCAATATTCTCCCTTTCATTCAAATCGGCACTACCGTTACAACAGCCGTTCTAAAAAGAAAGACTCGCGTCAAACAAGAAATATTAGCCAGGCTTAAAACGACCCGACCCACGCAAACAGGTTATCGAAAATACAAGCGGGAAGCTTTCCTCAAAGAGAAAGATTTCAAAAAGGCACAAGAAAAACAATTCCGGGGGCCACCCTTCGGGAGCCTATTAAAATACAAAATCGGGGAACGCTCCCGCTGGACAGGCGGCTTTACACTCGAAAATGACCCGGGAGAAAGCTACTTCACGAGATATCAAAAAAACGGGTTCGACTTTCTATCCGCACATTTCATGTTAACGAACAAACACTGGCTTCAAAAAATCATCATCGGAGACTACAAATTACAATGGGGACAAGGCTTAGTCGCCTGGCACGGTTTCTCAGCCGGAAAATCCGGAGCTTCCCTGAATACCGAAAAATCGGGGAACGGAATCGTTCCCTACACCTCTACCGATGAAAACCGTTTCCTGAGAGGGATAGGTATATACCTGGTTCCCCACAAAAACATCAAAACCATTTTATTCCTCTCCCGCAAAAAAACCGACGGCAACCTCATCGATCGGGACAGCCTCGATCCGGAAGAGTTGGAAGCAGCCTCCCTCTACCAAAGCGGTTACCACAGAAACCTGCCCGAATGTAAAAAAAAGCACTCTTTAAAAGAGTTCACCGCCGGAGGGTCTTTCAATCTAAATCACCGACGTTTTCGAATCGGTATCCATACTTTATATTACGATTTCACCCCTCGCTTATCCGCGGGAAACCGCGTATATCAACGCTATAACGACACCGGGAGCAAGCGATTTCTAAACAGCATAGATTACAAAACAGGTATTCGAAGCTTTTACCTTTTCGGTGAATTTGCCCTAAGCGACAAAGGGGCAATCGGTACCATTCACGGACTGCGTTACAGCGGATTCTCCAAAGCATCTGCCTGCATCATCTACCGCCATTACGATAAGGATTACCGCTCCCATTACAATCAGGGATTTGCCGAATACTCCAACACCTCAAACGAAGAAGGCATCTATATCGGTATAGCAAGTTCTCCCGTGAAAAACCTGAAAATAAATTTCTATTACGACTGGTTTCGCTTCTTCGCTCCCCGCTACCAAGCCACTCTCCCCGGTTCCGGACAGGAAATAGTATGCGATATTACCTACTATTCCCGCAAATGGGAATGCTATTTTCGCGTTAAGCACGAATCCAAACCCGAGAATCCGGTCAGACAAACATTAGCCCGCGTTCAACGACAGAGAAACGAATTCAGATTTCAATTCTCCAACAAATACATATCTTTTCTCGAACTTCGTACCCGTATAGATTATATTCATTACCGGAAAGACACGCGAGAAGAAAAAGGAATGCTCATCTATCAAGACTTTATATTCTCCAGTCGTAAACAAAACATCAAAACCCAATTCCGTATAGCCTATTTCAACACGGACGGATACTACTCCCGGATCTATACTTATGAACATAACGTATTATACGGCTACTCTTTCCCGGCCTATCAGAATAGAGGCCTCCGTTCCTACCTCAACCTGAACTGGAAGGTGCTCCAATCGATCACTTTTTATTTGAAAGCAGGAATGGTATATTATCCCGATAAAGAATACATCGGTTCCTCGCTTACCCGGGTCAACGACAACAAATTATTCGACCTATCGCTTCAAATACGCATCTCCATTTAAAGATTCTGAGATTGAGGGATTGGGAGATTAAAAAAGATTGCAAATTGTAGATTAAAAAACTGTGTTCAATTTACAATCTGCAATCAAAATGAACGTGTGGATCGAGGGATTAAATTTGAATCACTTAATCTTCAATCTCTCAATCACCAAATCACAGAATCACTAAATCGCTAAATCACAGAATCACTAAATCCTATTGCATCTATGCCTTTGCTTCAATACCCCTATCACGTTCTCCAGCTCACAGCCCTTTGCCATCAGTAAAACCAGATAATGATACAGCAAATCGGCCGCTTCATTCAAAAATAATTCCCTGTTCTCATCTTTTGCCTCTATAATCAGCTCTACGGCCTCCTCTCCCACCTTTTGGGCCACTTTATTTATTCCCATCGAAATCAATCTTGCCGTATAAGAATCTTCGGGAGAATCATTTTTCCGCTTTTGCAGAAAATGTTCCAGACACAATAAGAAATTACCCGGTTCATTTTCCTCTCCCCAGCAAGTATCTTGTCCAGTATGGCAAACCGGACCATCCGGTTTCACTTTTACCAGCAACGAATCCCCGTCACAATCCGCAAGTATTTCCTGCAAGTACAAAAAATGTCCGCTCTCTTCACCTTTCGTCCATAAACATTGTCGGGAACGACTGAAAAAACATACCTTTCCGGCCTTTACCGACCGCCTGACGGAAGCTTCATTCATATATCCCTGCATCAAAACGACACGAGTATTCGCATCCTGAATAACAGCCGGGACCAATCCGTCCTTGTCAAATTTTAAACTACTGATATCTAACATCATATTTGTATTTCATTAAGTGATACATCTCTTACTTCAACCCCTTTGGTTGCCAAATAGGATTTCAATTCCGGAATTTTGATTCTTCCGTCGTGAAAAACACCCGCGGCCAAAGCCGCATCTGCCTCTCCTCTCGTAAAAACATCATAAAAATCCTCATTCTTTCCGGCCCCGCCGGAAGCAATAATCGGTATAGTCAACTCATTAGCCAAAGCGGCTACCGTATCATAGGCAAATCCTCGACAGGTCCCGTCATGATCCATGGAAGTAAACAAAAGTTCTCCAGCCCCTAAATCCGCAGCTTCCCGTGCCCATTCCCGTAAAACGAAAGAGGTTTCCCTAATTCCCCCGTGACTAAAGACCCTCCACTCTCCTCTTTTTAGCGAAGCATCGATAGCCACGACTATACATTGTTTTCCGAAATTTGCCGCAAGTCGGCGAATCAATCCCGGATCCCCGATTGCCGCCGAATTAACAGAAACTTTATCGGCTCCACATTTTAATAACGCTTCGACATCCCGTTCTGAAGCTATACCGCCCCCCACGGTAAAAGGAATATTTACCGCCTCAGCAACCTTTCTCACCCACTCAGACATCGTTTTCCTCCGAGTGCTACTGGCCGCAATATCTAAAAATACCAATTCATCTGCCCCAGAATCAGAATAAAGAAGAGCTAAATCCACCGGATTTCCGACATTTTTTAAATCCCGGAAACAAACTCCTTTCACGACACATCCCTCTCTTACATCCAAACAAGGAATTATTCTCTTTGCCAATCCCATATCTCGCTATAATTTCATTCGTACTATCTCTTCCCAGGTCAATCGCCCCTCGTAAAAAGCTTTCCCTATAATAACAGAGGTCACTCCCAAACGGTACAGAGCCTTTACATCTTCAACCGAGCGAACACCTCCCGAAGCGATTAATTTTATTTCCGGAAACCTCGTCCGCAATTTGCCGTACAACCCTGACGAAGGCCCGGAAAACATTCCGTCCCGTTCGATATCGGTACACATCAAGTTCATCAACACGCCGTCGTATTGTTCGATCAGATCAAAAATCGTTTTATCCGACTTCCGTCGCCAGCCGTTAATATAGACCCGTTCTTCCCGAACATCTGCCGCAATTATAATTCGTTCGGCCCCGTACTTCGTTATCCAACTTTTAACTTTCTCCGGATTCGTTTGTGCCATACTTCCGATTGTTACCCACCGGGCCCCCGCTTCCAATACTTGTTGTACCTCTCCTTCGCTTTTTATTCCCCCGCTGAAATCCACCTCCAAACGGGTCAAAGAACAAATTTCCCTCAATAAATCGAGGTGAGCGACCTTTCCCTTCCGGGTTCCGTCCAAATCAACCAAATGTAACCTCCCGACTCCCGCCTTTTCAAAACAAAGAGCCATACCAACCGGGTCCTCCGTATAAACAGAACATCTATCGTAATCTCCCTGACTCAAACGAACACATCGTCCGCCCATAAGATCTATTGCCGGTATAATCTCCATATTCAAAGCATTAAAAAATTACGTAAAATCATTTCTCCCGTACCTGAAGATTTTTCCGGATGAAATTGACACCCCCAGAAATTATCTTTTCGAACGGCTGCACAAAATTCTCCATCATAATCACATGTCGCAATTTGATACGCGTTACATGGAATATAATACGAATGAACGAAATATCCCCATTCCATTTCTCCGACCCGCCGGAACAAATCGGAATGTAAATCGAATATTCTATTCCATCCCATATGAGGGACTTTCTTCCCCTGCCCTATTCGTTTTACGGCTAACGGAAATATTCCCAATCCCGTGGTGTCTCCTTCCTCCGAAAAAGTACACATCAACTGCATTCCCAGACAAATTCCCAATACCGGAACCTTCAGTTCGGGAATAATCTTATCCAACCCCTTTTCCCGCAATTGTCGCATCGCCGCGGCAGCTTGCCCTACCCCGGGAAAAATTACCCGTTCGGCTTCGAGGATGACCGACGGATCGGAAGAGACGATAACCTCTTCATTTAATCGCCGGATCGCCGTCTGCACGGAAAAAACATTTCCCGCACCATAATCGATAATCGTAACCATTTCCGATACTATTACAGCTGCCCCTTGGAGGAAGGAATTCCGCTTCCCGAAGAATTTACGGCTACTTTGATACAACGTCCGAAAGCTTTAAAAATCGCTTCGATCTGATGATGGGTATTCTCACCCTCAACTTTTACATGTAGATTACAACCGGCCTCCCGGCAAAATGACTCGAAAAAATGGCGCGTCATCTCTGTCGGGAAATCCCCTACAAACTCTCGCTCAAACCGGGCTTTCCAGACCAGATACCCTCTTCCGCCGAAATCAAGCAACACTTCGGCACGAGATTCCTCCATCGGTAATACAAATCCGTACCGTTCGATACCTTTCTTACTCCCTAAAGCCTCCTTAAAACACCGCCCCAAAAGAATAGCCGTATCCTCTATCGTATGATGCTCGTCTACCTGTTTATCCCCCTCCGCATCAACGACCAAATCGATTCCCCCGTGACGAACGACCTGTTCCAACATATGATCAAAAAAACCTATACCCGTACGTACATCGCTCTCTCCGTTCCCGTTCAATACCAACGTCATTCCAACCTTCGTTTCGGAAGTCTCGCGGGATAAACTCACTCTACGAGAATTCGATTTCAGATAACGGTACACCTTCTCCCAGGAAGAACAGGTTACCGTTTCCGAAACCCCTCCTGCTTTCCCCTCCCCCAACAAGATTCCCTTTATTCCCATATTTGACGCCAACTCCATATCGGTCAGACGATCCCCGATCACGTAAGAATTTTCCCGGTCCAAGCACTCGTTCATATACTTTTCCACCATACCGATCCCGGGTTTTCGAAAAGGCGAATTCTCCCCCGGGAGACTACCGTCTATCAGTATCTCATCAAAAATAATTCCCTCGCCTGCCAAGACTTTCAACATCCAGTCATGCGGAGGCATAAAATCAGCTAAAGGGAAAGCAGCTGTTCCCAAACCGTCCTGATTGCTAACCATCACCAGACGATAGTCTGTTTCTTCCGTTATTTTCCGCAAAGAACCGATAACTCCCGGCTTAAAACGCAATTTATCCATTCGATCCACCTGAAAATCACCCGGAGGCTCTTCTATGATCGTTCCGTCCCGATCAATAAATAATATTTTTTTCATAAATAACCCTGTTTTAAATACCTTTCTTCCAATTCAGACAACACATCCATAAAAAAATCATTTTCTCGCGAGGTCCCGACCGAGATACGTAGTCCGTTCTCTATTCGAGGAGGCATCTGCCGGACTCTGACCACGATTCCCCGTTTCAATAGCTCCTGATACAAACATTCATATTCTTCGCTACATACTAAAATAAAATTAGCTTCCGAAGGGAAAACCCGGTCAAAAAGGGCATTCCGTTTCAGATAATTATAAAGCCTCTCCCTTTCCCGTTTTATTTCATCTAAACACCTTTGAAAGAATTCCGTATTTTCCAACATTCGTAAAGCTTCCGTTTGTACCAAAGAGCCTACATTATAAGGCAGTCTTACCCGATTCAAATAACGGGTTAACCCGGGATGCGCCGCAAGTATCCCTACGCGCAAACCGGCCATTCCCCAAGCCTTGGATAACGTTTGCAAAACAACTACATTAGGATAATCCCCTAATCGGCCGATTATCGATTCTTGACTCGCGAAATCGATGTAAGCCTCATCGATAACAACCAAACCGGAACACTTTTTCGCAATCTTCAATACACGTTCGACGGGCAAAACATTTCCGACCGGATTATTCGGGTTACAGAAAAAAACGATTTTACTTCTATCGTCCATACAGGCCTCCACCCTGTCCCATTCAGGCATAAACGCCTCATCCAACCTCAATTTCAAAACCTCTATCCCGTTGATCCGGGCACAAACCTCATACATAGAGTACCCCGGATCAAAAAGGATTACCCGATCTCTCCCCGGTTCGCAAACTGTCCGGATCAACAAATCGATCAATTCGTCACTCCCGTTCCCCAAGACCAACTGATCCGTCGAAACCCGTCTCAGGTCCGCCAAGCGTTTCTTTAATTTCCGTTGAAAAGGGTCCGGATAACGATTAACCCCCGTCTCAAAAGGATTCTCGTTCGCATCCAAAAATAGGATTTGTTGTTCGCCGGCGAATTCCGCACGGGCGCACGAGTAGGCTTCCAACTCTTTTATACCGCCACGAATAATACTCTCAAACATATTTTACTCTTTTTCAGTATTCATTCGTACGGTTATCGCGTTCCGGTGTCCCCAAAGTCGCTCGTACTCCGCCATGACCTCGATCGTTTCGCCCAACACGGACAAACCTTCGGAAGTTATTTCCTGAAACGTGATTTTTTTCATAAAAGAATCCAGATTCACCCCACTGTACACCCGGGCAAACCCGTTAGTCGGCAAGGTATGATTCGTACCTGATGCATAATCACCCGCACTTTCGGGAGAATAATTTCCTAAAAAAACAGAACCTGCACTCTTGATCTCCGTGAGCCAACGTCCATAATCCCGAACACAAAGCATTAAATGTTCGGGAGCATACCAATTGGCCAACTCTATACATTCCCTTATCGTCTCCAACACGATACATTTAGAGTTCTCCAACGCCCTTGTTGCCAAATCCTTCCGGGGAAGTTCCTCCAATTGTCGTTTTAGTTCGACTTCAACCTTTTTCGATAAATCTTCACGGTCAGTAAGGAGAAACACTTGACTATCCGGCCCGTGTTCAGCTTGAGATAATAAATCGGCCGCAATAAAGCCGGGCCGGGCAGAATCATCCGCGACAACCATTAATTCCGAAGGTCCAGCAGGTATATCTATCGCTACGCCATAACGCCCGGAACGTAATTTGGCCGCAGTCACGAATCGGTTCCCCGGACCGAAGATCTTATCGACCCGTCCGATCGAAGAAGTCCCTATTGCCATGGCCGCTATCGCCTGAATTCCTCCTACCTTATATATCTTTTTCACCCCGCACAAAGCAGCCGTCCATAACACGACAGGATTTACGTTACCATCGGCAGACGGCGGAGTACAAAGGATAACCTCTTCACAGCCGGCCAATACCGCCGGGACCGCTAACATCAACACGGTCGAAAATAAAGGAGCACTCCCCCCGGGAATATACAACCCGACCCGTTGTATGGCTCTTGCTTCCTGCCAGCAGCAAAAGCCCCGTTCATCCTTGACTTCGACTTTCAACGGTTTTTGCAAAGCATGGAAACGATAAATATTTTCCTTTGCTTCCCGAATAGCTACTTTCAATTTTTCGTTTACCGACTCATTCGCCTCATCAAACTCTTTTCCCGTAACCTCAAAATCATCCAGTTTTACCCGATCAAAATACCGGGTATATTTTTTTAACGCCTCGTCCCCATTTCGCTTTACTTCCTCAAAAACAAGATCACACACCTTTTCCAAATCAACCGTCTGATCCGACGGACGCTTCAACAACTCCGTCCACACTTCTTTTGTTGGATATACTATCTTTTCCATATCGACATCAGTAAATTAGCTTTATAAACATCATAAACGCGGATCAAATCACTCGACCATCTTTTCAATCGGAACGACCAATATTCCCTCTGCTCCGGCCTCCTTCAAACGATCGATCGAATCCCAGAACTGATTTTCATTCACCACGGAGTGCAAAGAATACCAACCGGACCGTCGCAAAGGCATAACCGTGGGACTTTTCATCCCGGGCAATATTCGGCAGATTTCATCCAGATGCGCTTCCGGGGCATTCAACAAAATGTATTTATTGCTTTTTGCCGCCAACACGGCTTTCATCCTAAAAACCAACTGCTTCGTTAACATCTTTTTTTTCAAATCCGGAGAAGGATTCGACACCAATACCGCGGTAGAACGGAACAAAGTATACACCTCGGAAAGACCATTTTTAAACAAGGTGCTGCCGGAACTCACGATATCGCATATGGCATCCGCCAAACCTATATTCGGGGCGATCTCCACTGAACCGGAAATCACATGAATTTCCGATCGCAAGCCGTTTTGCTTCAAAAAAGCATTCAAAGTATTCGGGTAAGAAGTGGCAATTCTCTTTCCTTCCAAGAAAGAGAGTCCCGTAAAAGTCTCCGACTTCGGGATAGCGATGGAAACACGACAGGAGGAAAATCCCAAATCCAATAATTTCGTAACCCGGGATTGTTTCTCGATCAACGTATTTTCACCGATAATGGCCAAATCGACAATACCATCCTCCACGTAATGAGGAATATCCGAATTACGCAGATAGAGAATTTCCAATGAAAAATTGGACGCCTGAGCCATCAACTGATCTTTCCCGTTATTGATCGAGATTCCGCACTCCCGCAAAAGAGCCAAAGAATCGTCATACAGTCGTCCCGATTTTTGAACAGCAATTTTCAATCTCGTCATAATTTTTGATTTAAAAACTCGCTGAATCCGGGAAGGCCAAAAGAATAAAAGACAAACGAGCCCGCCTGAATCCAGGCGAGCTCGTTTATACTTTCTATTTCAAATTACAGCACAACAGCATCATCTCACCTGAACACAGTGATGGTAATGATGATGCATATGATGTAAATTCGCTCTCATATTTTGTCTTTTATCGCTGCAAATATAAAACTATTTTTATAAAAACCATCCATAATAAAAAAATCCTGCGGTTTTAACGGCAGGATTTTTATCTTCTTTATCGGAAAAACTATTTCTCCAATCTGATTCCTATTTTGAATTCGGTTGTTTTAGCCCAAACTCCGGGAAGTGCTTCCACTATCGGTTTGATCATTGCAATCGTCTCATCGGTTGAATCTTCCGGAATTAATTTGGAAAGTACCGGCAGCAAGGCCATTACCTGATCAAAGAAAGCCTTGTCAAGAGAAATCTCGAGCTTCTTATCCTGATCTGTCATCTTGTAAGTTGCAGGAATTCCCTCTGTCGTCACCTTATTGACAAAAGTCATAAGCGTTTGCAAGTCGGCTTGCGACAATCCGAGGGTTCCCAAAGACTCTAAACTCAAATCAGCCTCAGCCAAAATATTAACGATATTGGGATAAAGAGCAATTTTAGTTCCGGATACGATCTTATAACTCAAATATTTCGGTTCAGATGCTTTCCAAGTAGGAGTAACTGTTCCGTCCAGACTTACTCCGGCATCGGAATAAGTGGCTACTACCTGTCCGTTCTTCTGGAAAGTAACATCCTTTAGTACTTGTGCTAAAAGTACGCTTCCGAATCCTTCGGCCATACCGGAAATAGACTCTATCGGGAAAGGCACTCCGAACATAGGAAAAGTTGTTCCCTCTTCAGCTACCCATTGGAAAGACAAAGGACCGGAAACGAACATCTCATCATCATCCATTTGCACGCTTCCTAATTTCCAAGTACCGACAAGAGCATGATCGTTATCGTCATCATCACTACACGCCGAAAAGAACGTAACACCTAAAATCAATAATAACAAAAGTTTGTTTTTCATAGTCATTAAATATTAATTAAACATATTGTTTTTCATCATTAAACCTTCGTTTTTCCAGTACGACGAATTAATTAGCAGCAAAAAACATGCAAAAATAATCAAAAATTAAATCTCTCCTCGTTTTTTAACATTTTATTTTTCTATATGCCTAATTACGTGTATCATGCATTATTATACTACGAATGTTAAATAAAAACACACAATGATAACCTTTTTCATTTTCTTTATTTTATTCTCTATCAAAAAAGGAACGTTTTTTGATAGAAGGTACAGTTATTTATAATATAAAAATTTAATTAATAATTAATGACTTATGAAAAACAAATTACTCCTTATTTTAATTTTAGGCATGAGCATTTTTTCCGCCTGCCATGATGACGACAAACCGGAAGCTCCGCCTACCATCGACGACATTGTCGCCACTTACTCTTCCGACAAGCTTCAAGCTACTGCCAACGGGAAAAACCTCCCATCGAATGCCGCCATCAATATCATAAAAGAGACCGATGAAACAAGTACGATCAAACTACTGAATATCGTGCCGGGTGTTCCGGAATTCGCTATTCCCAACGCAACTTTTGAAGCGGTGAGCAAAAGTGCCTATTACAGTAAGCTCGAGGGAAGCGTAACCGACAGTATTGCCGGATACGATGTACAACTGACAGGAAGTGTCGAAGCGGGGATTCTAAGTGCCACGATTACGATAACCGACATGGGTGGGGAAAGTATAGACGCTACAAGTTTTTATAACAAAACTTACAAAGGAGAGATGACCATCAAAGTTTCCAACCTGACCGAGCCCGTGGTTATGACCCAACGAATCTACACCTCGCGTCCTTCCACTAAAGAGAAATCTCGTATCCAATTGGAGATAAATAATTTCTCTTTCTCAGGCATGTCGTTAGGAACGATAAAATTAGATACCCTTCCTGTCCTTCAAAGAGGACGTTATTATTCCTTCAAATCAATAGACCAAGAGATAGAAGTACAGGGAATCGGAAAAGTGCAGGCGGATGTCAACGGAGTAATTGTCGGTAACGACATACAACTCTCGTTAATCGTAAAAGCAGGCCCTTTAACCGTTAACGTTTCGTTCGACGGAGAGAGCGTAACGGAGAGTACGGACATGAAAGCTACAATTACCATAAACAGTAACGTTCTCCTCGATCCGATCGCGGTCAGTGCGTCCAACTACACGTTCAAAGTATGGGATTCCACCCCGACCGAACAATTGGCTCTACTCCCCGAAATAGAGATCCCGGCAGGAGCAACTTTGGACTCCGTTATAATTTATAATGCCGTGGATAAGAGCACTACCCCTATCGATAATAAGACAACTATCGATTTTTCTAAATTCACCCCGGAGTGTTATGTAGCCTACTACATTACAGCCGAAGACGTTCGCAAGAACAGCATAAAAAAATTATTCGTTGTAAAAATAGAGGATAAAGACCTGGTATACACGATGGAAAACTGGAATTCCATTGGTAAATATTTTGAACCTGCAGGGCTCACCTCTTCCAACACGGCAGCCTCTCTCTTCTCCATCATGGGCATTCCCGTGGAGCCTTACCCCGTCTCAAAAGCTGAAGACGGAGCCGCAAAAGTCATAACCAGAAAAACCGTCAGCGAAACGTCGCCAAGCGGTATGGTTCCTGCCATGACAGCCGGAACGTTGTTCAACGGCGAATTCAAACTCAACATTTTTGATCAATTGAAAAGCACCAAATTCGGTATTCCTTACCGGAAAAAACCGGTATCCCTGAAAGTTTCCTATAAATATACCCCGGGAGCACTTTATTATAAAACGGAAAAAGTGTCGAGCGGAAACTCCACGATCAATACGGCCGTAGAGATGCCGAATACAAAAGATACCTGTTCCATCAACGCTTACCTGTATGAAGTAAGCTCTTACGATGAAACCTTAGACGGAAGCAATATAAATACTTCCCCTTCCGTAATCATGAAAGCAAGCCTTATCGACGGAAACTCGACAAGCAGCTATACCGAACGAACCATCAATTTCACGGAAACGGGTAACGGAACATTCGATCCTTCGAAAAAATACAAATTAGCTATCGTTTGTACCCCCAGTAAAGACGGGGATCAATTCATGGGAGCCGAAAGTACGCTATGGATCAAACACTTGGAAATAATTTCCGAATAAAAAGAGAGGCGGCCTTTACGGCCGCCTCCTTGTTACCTCCAACCTACTGAAGTGACGAGATATCGAACCCACCACATTGTTTCATCGCTTCTTTCAATATGTCGTATTTCTTTTTCATCAGGGGATATGCTTCAAAAATGGCATCTCGTTCCGTTTTCGTTACCCTGAAAACAAACTCCAACCATTGAGAAATATCGATATCTTTCGATGGCGCCTGAATCCACCAACCTCCCCAATCCGGATCCGGATCAAAACTCGTCATCCCCGGATCATAGGAGACAAATCCCATTTCATGCCAGTCGATATCATCCGGGGTTTCAACATCCAAGTCCCAATCGGATCGCTTATAATACGCTTCACTCACTTCATAAAATTCCTCCGGAATCTGAAATACACCCTTGATGGCCAATAAATAATCCTTCCAGAATTTACCGTTCACCTCTCCTCGAATTTCCCGGATATCGGCATCCGTGTAACTGTCCATCTCCGGACGAATACCGGCAATCGCCACATAGTTCGTGCTTACGAAGGCATGATAACTGGGAGTCTGATCCTCCATCCCCAAAAAGAAAATGGAGTCGGCCATGATCACGGAATAAGGCAGGTATTCCTTTAAGAAACCCTCGGTATAAACATCGACAAACACTTCTTTTACCAAAGACAAACCCTTTTCAAGAAGTTCCTTTTCCTGAAGAGGAGAGACCACTCTGATATTGTTCTTCTTCTTAAAGTTATAACGGTAATCCCGGATATCCGGATCTTTTACTAAAATCGTCTGGTAGGTTTTGTAAAATTCATAAATATAATGTTGGACGGGATCCGACGGATCGTCCTCCAAATTATACCAGCTATTTCCCACGGAAGCATGAATCTTATCCTCATCGGAACAAGCATTCAAACAACATACCAATGCACAAAACAGTATTAATTGTATTGTTTTCATCTTCATCTAATTTTTGGTTTTCATCATTTTCTCCGTTGCGGACGGTCTATTTGCTCTATGGAAAGATTCATATCCCGCTCTTTCTGCGGTATCGGCAAGGTATAAGCCGGATCATCTTTTCTCAACACATACTCGGTATAGTTACTCGGGTTCTCTACCGATGTATATCGATGTACGATCTCAGGACGATCCCAACGACGTAAGTCAAACCAACGGAATCCCTCGAAACAGAATTCCATCCGACGTTCCTCCTTCACGTAATTCAAGGCCTGTGCCGCTGTCGTGGCCGAAAGAATGTAATCCCCTGAAATTCGCTTCTCCCGGATAGCATTTACATCCCGCATGGCGTTTTCTATGTTTCCCTTATTGGCATACGCCTCTGCCCGATTCAGGTAAGCCTCCGACAAACGGAAAGCGTAAGCATAAACTCCATCGGAAGAAGCCCCGTAAAATTTCAACGGTTTTTTCTTCGTATAATCAAAAAACAAGTTGGTCGTTTTCCGCTTATCGGTAGCCGGATACAGATTCATCAACTTTTCCGAGGGGATAAAAGAAGCCGCATAAGAAGAACCATACAGAAATGCCTGACTCTGGGTCGAGAGATTGCCATAAGTAAACAGTATCTCTCCATTTTTTATAGACATAAATCTCTGATTCGAATAGCTTCCATTCATATCAAACAATTCGGCATCCGTCGTCATAATGACCGAATCGGCATAAGCAATTGTCCGGTCGTAATCCTTTCTGAACAAAGCAATCCGACAAGCCAACAAATAAGAGGTGGATAAATTCGGTCGAAAAATCGTTTTTTCCATTTCAGCCTCTTTAAAAGAAGCAATCGAACGTTTAATATCCACCTCCATCAAATCATACACCGCTTTAACAGAGGAACGGGATAACAATCTGTCTTCTATGCCTGTCGCGGAGTTGATCGGTACACAAAAATCGACGGCGGCCTGTTCCTCGTTAATATAAGGCTTACCGTACAAATTAGCCAACATAAAATAGGACCAGGCTCTCAGAAAATAAGCTTCTCCGGCCAGATCGGCTTTCTCCTTCCCGCTACCTTCCATACTATTTAAATTATCAAGAATCACATTTGCCACAAATATCCGGTGATAATACTCCCCCCAGGCCTGATCTTCCATCAGCGCATTATTCATTTGCAATTCAGGATATTGTTGCCAGGAATAATAGGACCAGAACCTGGCTCGCTTGTCTTCCCGATCAAGTCTCTTTAAATTAATATACTCTTCCGCATCATCTGTCATCACGTCCAAGTAATCACATAGGATAAGCTTATTGTTCAAACCTTCCCCGTATAAAAACTCTTTATAGTTTTGAACGGTTTTGGGAATTAACAAGTCCTGCGAACTTTCATCCAGAAAATCACTACAAGCTCCGAACAATAGGATAGATATAATATACAATAAATTATGTTTTTTCATCACAGGCGATTTTAAAATGAAACATTCAATCTTAACGAGTATCCCCTTTGAGGAGGAACAGTCCCGGATCCCATGGTTACTTGTTCCGGATCTCGTCCTTTCAGATTTTTACTCTTCACCACAAAAGGATTCGTCACGTCAAAACTCAGGCTTGCCGAAGAGACGCACACCTTTTTCAGCAACTCTTCGGGAAAATTATAACGCAGCGTCAAAGAACGACATCTCAAAAAGTCTCCCGATACGACTCTCAAATCACTCTTATTATACATATCCCATCGGTTATTGGCTATCGGATACTTTCTTTCATAAGTGGTAAATGCCATATCGTCATCGGACAGAGCCGGAATATTCGTATAATCCTCATCTCCTTTCTGGCGCCAACGATCCACAAATTCGCTCGACATATTCTGTTGAGGGAAAGGCAATGCTTGTCCGGAAGACAAATAGAGGTCGTTCAAACGGACCTTATTACCTAAAGCAAAAGAGAAAAGAGCATTCAAACTGAATCGTTTATATCTTAAATCCGTTGAAAAACCTCCGGCAAACGTCGGTTCCCTCCGTCCCGCGTATACAAAAGCAGCAGCATAGGCTTCTTCTTGCGTATTGATCACCTTTTTCCCGGTTTCATCCGATTCCGACTCTCCATAGAACGTAGGAAGCCCTTTATCATTCAACGCCTTAAACCGATAAGCATAAAAACTATTGATCGAACGGCCGTTCCGTACTAAGGTCCCGTTGATGTAATCGCTCCAAGATACGGATTCCGCCTCGCCCGCGTTAGTAACCTTATTATAATTTTTTGCCGTATTAAAAGAGATTCCCCATGCCCAATCTTTCGTACGAATCGGATTCACGTTTACACTGATCTCCCAACCCGAATTATTGACGTCACCATCATTAATAGCCACATAATTCGCCCCGGTAGAAGGAGCAATTATTTTCTGTACGATCTGGTCTACCCCCTTCTTTTTATACACCTCTACCGTACCGAATACCAATCCTTTAAAGAAAGAGACATCAATACCCAGATTGTAGGATTTAGTCTTTTCCCATTTCAAATTATTATTCGGAAATTTATATAAGGTCGATTCGTATTCCCTGGAAACATCATCCAAAGTTCCCATGCGCACGATCAGGTTCGGCGTCTGATCCGGATGCACATTACCCTGAATACCGTAAGATGCACGTACGGCAAACTCATCCAACCAATTTATCCCCCTCATGAAATTCTCATTATGCATATTCCACCTCCCGGAAACAGACCATACCGGTAAAAAACGAACACTCTTATCCTGCCCGAACTTATTGGATCCGTCCGTCCTAATATTGAAATTGGCAATATACTTATCGTCATAAGAATAGGTAAACGTACCGTACCAGGATACAATATTAGTCAGATTATCCGTGATCACGTCCGGCGTATTGGTTATATTCTGAGCCAATTTTCTCCATTTTGTCAGATCGACTTGGGCAAACTTTTTCCCGCGTTCGGGTAGGTATCCCCATTGGGTAGATTTCAGGGCGTCGTATTTGGAAGAAGAGATTTCACTTCCGACCATCGCCGTTACATTATGTTTTCCGAAATCCTTGTAAAAAGTAAAACTGTTTCTTATGGTATAACGAACGTTACGCGTATCCTCGTTGACAAGCTCTCCTCCCATAGGGATCTCACACCTATCCAAAAAATCGTTCGACGGATCTTTCGGGAGCGGTGTTCCGTAAGGCGTCTGGCGCTTCATCGAAACATAATAAGATTTTTCACCAGCCCAATAGGTTTGGTAATTATTATTCGTGGAAATACCCAGTAAAGAACTAAATTTCAAATACGACAAAATATTCCAATCTACCGTCAGATTCAACCTGACAGCATGATTCTTTACCTTTGTTCCGCTCTCGGACAACTCATTCAAAATATTAAACGGGATCATGTCGGAATAACCTATTCCGTTATCGTAAAAGAACAAATCACCGTTTGCATCATAAAGAGGAATCGCTCTCGACGTCTGCGCCGCGTATTGATACACGTCAATGGAATTATGGGGTCGCTTGGTATTGGTCAAAGCAGCACTCAGGTTCATACCTACTCTGAAACGATCGGTGAAACGGGTGTTTACCTTGATCATCGCATTGTAACGATCCACGTCTTCTTTTTTATTCACACTCTGGTCATCCGCGTATCCCAAAGAAAAGTAATAATCTCCCTTATCGAAAGCACCGGAAACAGAAATCGAATGCTGATGGCTGACCGAAGTACGAAATAAAAGATCATACCAATCCGTGTTCAACTCTTTCAACTCTTTTACCTGTTGCCGAAATTCATCGTAAGAGATCGTCTTGTTCCACAAATCCATCAGTGCTCCTTCATAACCCATATGAGTGGGCTTATAAGAGATAAATTCCAATCCTTTTTCATGCATCTCTTCCGACATTTCAATCCGCTCTTCGGAATCCATTAAGCGCATAACCTTATAAGAAGGAGGAGTCATGATAGAGATCCCGCCGTAATAATTAATACGTACTTTGCCCTCCCGTCCTTTTTTCGTAGTCACCACGATTACGCCGTTCGCAGCTTTCACTCCATAAATGGCTGTCGCACTCGCATCTTTCAATATATCGATCCGTTCTATATCACTCGGATTCAAACTGGAGATGGCATTCCCGATCAAATTTACCTTGTCCATGCTATTCAACTCTTCTGTAGAAATCTGTACGGGCTCGTCCAAAATAATCCCGTCGACCACCCAAATCGGCTCGCGGTTTCCCGTGATAGAGGATGATCCTCTAATTCGAATTTTCGGAGCAGCTCCCGGAGTCGAGGTCTGGTTCAATACAGTAACACCGGCTAAACGTCCCTGTAACATCTGATCCACTGAAATGGCCCCGCCCATTAATATATTTTCTCCTTTTATAGAAGTCACCGAACTGGACAGCCTTCTCTTGTCAATTTGTTGGTAACCGGTTACGACCACTTCATCCACCTCCTCTACCGACTCTTTCAAAACTACTTTCATAAAAGCGGTATCAGCCTTTATTTCCCGTTTTTCCATTCCTATAAAAGAGAAAATCAGGAATATCTCTTTATTGGCCGGAACACTTATTTTAAATTTTCCGTCAATATCCGTTACCGTTCCCACAGTCGTTCCTTTCAATAAAATCGTAACTCCCGGTAATTTCAATCCTCCTTCATCCTGCACGACTCCTTTTATCTCTCTTTTCGCAATGACGGAATCCGTTTTAACTCCCCGGTCCGGCAAAATCAAGACATACCCCGTCGTGATCTCGTATCGGTAAGGCAAGATTTTAAACAACTTAGCCAGAGCCGATTCCAAAGACATGTTATTCAGCTCCACGCTTACTGTCTGATCGACATCCACCTCCCGGTTATTATACATAAAATAAACTCCGGTCTGTGTTTTAATCTCCCGCAAGACCTCTTTCAAAGCCTTATTCGAGAATTTTGCATTAACCACACGCTGTGCCGAAGTTTCAGCCGCAAGATGCAATGTAAAGACAAACATCAATAGCCACGTTAATTTCATAACTTTCATGATTTTGTTCGCACATTTTCCCCGTGCAAACGTGTACCATCTACTCTTTTTTTTCATAATTTTGTTTTTTACGTTAAAATCAACTCCTGTTCAGCCGACAGGAGTTCGAAAAGGAGTGTTAGCCGCACTCCTTTCATTTTTTAGAAACGGTAATAATCCTATCTTTTTTAATAAACTGAATTTTTGACAATTTCTCTATCATCCCCAGGAGAACACTCATATCCCGGTGCCGATCGGCCGCCCCGGTAAATAGAATATGACGTAAAGATTCATCGGAATAAATAAATTCAACGTCATACCAACGCCCCAACTGAGCGGTAATTTGTTGCAACTCCATCTTCTCAAACTCGAAAACACCCGATTTCCAAGCAACGTACGTTCTGACGTCCACCTGCCTTACATCTATTTTCGTGGCATCGGAAACAGCTTGTTCTCCCGGTTTCAACAACAACGAATCCCGCCCGTTAGATATCCGCACACAACCTTCAACCAAGGTCGTCACCACTTTCTCTTGTTGTTCGTAAGCCGATACGTTAAAATGAGTTCCTAAAACCCTTATTTGTGCCCCCCGGCCCTGTACCAAGAAAGGCCGGGACTCGTCTTTTGCAACCTCGAAATAGCCCTCCCCCTCCAATCGTACGCTTCGATTTTCTTTACCAAAAACAACAGGATAAACTAACTTCGAATCCGAATTTAACCAAACCTTCGTCCCGTCCGACAGCTGTAAAAAATACTCTCCCCCGCGAGGAACAAGAATCGTATTTACACCGATCTCTTCCCCAGCCTCTTCGCCTTTCGCGACATATCGGATTTTTCCCGCCGTATCCTTTTCTATCACAGCCCCGTTCACCTCTTTTAATCGAAATAAAGAATCCCGGGAAAGATCTACCTGCTTCCCGTCAGACAACAGCAATACCGCCTTGGAAGAACCCGGTAAAACAGCCATGATTTTCTCCTCAGGAATACCCGCATTTTGTTGCATGTACCAATAAAGCGAAACAGACAGTAACAAAACAAGCATGGCCGCGTAAGGATAATAACGGGTAATCCATCTCCTCTTCCCGGTATCGGAACGCCTGATCTTTTTCTCTATCTTACACCAAGCTTCACTCGTATCCGCCATATCCCAAAAGGCCAGTTGTCGGCCCCGACGATATCTCTTTAAGTATCCCCGAAAAATCTCCACGTGTTTTTGATCCTCCCGTAACCAACGCCTCAACTCGCTCGCATCCGCGGAAGTCAACTCTTTTTTGCAGTATAAAACGACCCATTCGATAACTTTTCTCTCATCCATTTTTTAAAGCTTTTATACGGATAAGCCCAAAACGATTCAAATGGGTGAATTAATAACGATTTTTTTGATTTTTTTTTAATGAAGCAGTATCAACACAATCGTGTTCAATGAACTTCTCAACTGTTTTAAAGCCCTTGCCAAATGTGTTTTCACCGTGTTTACGGATAAATCCAAATACTCCGCAGCCTCTTTGTATTTCATATCTTTTAATACGATCGCTTCAAATACCTTACGGCATTGTTCGGGTAATTTTTCAATTTCCGCGTATAATTTTTCCCGCTCCTCCTCTATGGCCTCGGCAGTATACTGAACATCCAGCATCTCTTCGTAACGTTCCAATTCATCAAATTGATATTTCTGTCTAATTTTTAACAACTTGACACAATTGTGCCGAACAGACGAAAACAAATAAGAACGCAAAGAACCTTGAAACATCGTTTTTTCCCTTCTCTCCCAAAACTTCACGAATAACTCCTGGATTACATCCTCTGCCTCTTCGTACGAATCAATGTAGTTCAATGCAAAAACACACAAAGGTTTATAATACAAGTCGAAAAGTTCTTTTAATCCAGACTCATCCCCTTCGTTAATTTTTTCCAAAAGATTACGCTCATCCCGATTTGTCATACACCACCCGTTTATTTCTGCATTTGGCGAAAATATACAAAATAGTCAACGCAACAAAATAAACAATTAATTTCTACAATATCGAAAAAGTACGCGCAATTTAATAATCGAATGATAAATCATCCCATCACTTCATCCAGGAATCCTCCATCTCTTACTTGGGATTTATAAATGCACGCTTTTTGTTATAAACCACCGGTCCCGCCTTTTGTAAATATTGCATTACCGCCTCCGTGATCGATAAGGACTTTTCTCCTTTACCCTTTCCCGAAAAATCATAAGTAGTACTCACGTAATTGCTCAATCCGATTTTATACCGCCGCCCATCGTTCAACTTACGACCGTTCTTATCCTTAAAAACCACATCCACGCCTTTTCCCGTCTTATCCCGCAAAATCGTATAACTTCCCTTGGAAATAAAAAGATCGACACGACGATATTCATTACTCGTTTCACTATTAAATCGATTCAAAACCAACGTCTTCATTTCTGGCAAGGAAAGCTCGTGTTTCACCACATAATTATCAAAAGGTTCTATCTGATAAATCATCCCCTTCGTAATATCTCCTGCCGGAATAGTATTCAAACGAATCCCCCCGGAGTTATAAAATGCAAAATCACATTCCGCCCTGTCGGCCATAGCATCCGTTACCAGAGAGGCAACGTTCTCCTTATGTTTCATAGGTTCGGCCGCTTTCCCGACCACAACCTTAAAATCAGGATCATTGCTGTAACTTTCAACCATAGCGGCAACCTCGGCATCCGGAGTCTCGATACTCGCCAAATCGACTACATGATAAGATTTGCCCGTTAACTTCCCCCTCTCAAATTTTAACACCGTAACTCCGGCATAATGCAATCGACTTCCCGTTTGGCTGATCATGACCCCATTCACCATTTTAGGTTCTTTCAAAAGCGTATGGGAATGTCCTCCGATAATAACATCTAATTCCGGCATGACCGCGGCCAACACCGAATCGGCATACACCCCCAAATGTGTAAGTCCGATAAAAGCATTACACTCGTTCTTTAATTTCCGGTACATATCTGCCTCATCTGTAAAATCGGCAAATGTAATACCCTCCAGATGCTCGGGATTCGTGGCGGGGATATGACTCGTTGGACTGATTTCGATAAAACTTAAAAAACAGAGTCTTATCCCGGCTTCCTCCACGAACAAGTAAGGCGGTAATTGTCCCAACTCGCTCCCATCCGAACGAATGTTGGCACAAATCACTTTAAATTGCGCTTCAGAAAGTCGTTTTTTTAATACTGTTTGACCGTAATCAAAGTCATGATTTCCCATCGTTGCAAGGCTGTATCCCACTTTATTCATCAATTCGATCATCGGTTTCCCCCTTTCCTTAGCATGATCGACAAAAGGACTGCCGGAAAAACGATCTCCCGCATCTACCAATATTATATTAGGAAACTTCTCCCTCATCTCCTTCACGAAAGTAGCAAATTTAGAAAATTGGCTGATTTGGGCATGCATATCATTCGTAGAAATAATAACGATTTCAGCATCTCCTGTTTTGGACGATTTTTTGTTATTAAAACATCCAAACATCACTACCACAACGAGTAGTATAAAATAAAGATTAAAGCTTCTCCTCTTTTTCACGACCATTTTGTTTTAAATTAATCCTAAACAAAAATAAACAAAAATAACGGGAAAACAACAAAAAAGGCGGGTAACCGTCACGGTCCCGCCTCAAAATTAGAATTTTCAAAAGTTGCTATACAAAAATATAACAATATTTTCACTCCAACGTTCAAACAATACAGAAGATTGTAAAAGCCTCCGGTATTAAATAAAGATCTCACTCAAAATTTAATAAAAAACGTGCAATTGCACACCGGAGGCACTATCTTCCTATGCAATGCACGTATATTACTTGAGTGAGATATGCAAATGTAGAAATTAAAATTTAAAAAAATACTATTTTCATGAAATTATTCATTTATATTCATTCTTTTTTACATCTAAAATAGGACCTTTATGACTAAAATCAACAATCACACAAGTACAATACCCGCATCAATACACCAATCGAAGTTTACACGTTTAAACAGAAATCAAATCACACAAAGAGAAAATTAAGATATACCCCCCACAAATATACGTTCACAAAAAGATCAAGACAAAACATTTGATATATGTTAATTATTAATAATTTAAATTATTCATCATAAAATTATACATATACACACGCGAAAAGTTTAGCAATGAACAAAGGAGGCAGCCACTCAAAAAGTTTTATCGCTAAAAAATTTTCTTTAAAGGATAGACGCTTCATCTTTCCTCACTCTTGTCATCGTACAGAGTATAACCAATAAACGATCGATATACTTGCGTGGACCAGTATCGGTGTCTCTATCGCCACACCATTCCCGCCGGTATAGAAATCTTCCCTCTCTATTTTTGGGGCCAGGCATTCGTCAGCTTAAATATATTGCACCCGCAAAACAAAAGAGGTCGGACTTTTGGTCTAACCTCTTGATGCTCAGTAGTCGGGATGACAGGATTTGAACCTGCGACAACACGCCCCCCAGACGTGGACTCTACCGGGCTGAGCTACATCCCGAAATGCAGGTGCAAATTTAGAAAAAAAATTTTAGAATAGATGCATTCCGATACAAAAAATATTTATCAAGCTCAAGCTGGTATTTAATATTTTCATTCTAAACGAATTAACGCGAATGACCAATTGACCGTAGGAGATAAAAGTTGGTGTTCCGATTTTAATTTGATAAATTTGCACGTAAAGGAAAACATAATAAGAAACCAATGAATACAAATATGTCATCAGAAGAGATTCCCGAAAGAGTAAAATGCCTTATCATCGGCTCCGGCCCAGCCGGTTACACGGCTGCCGTTTATGCCGCACGAGCTAACCTCGCTCCCGTACTATACACCGGATTACAAATGGGGGGGCAGTTAACCACTACCACCGAAGTTGAAAACTTCCCCGGATACCCGGAAGGAGTCAGCGGTCCCGTCCTCATGGAAGACATGAAAAAACAAGCCGAAAGGTTCGGAACCGATATACGCTTCGGTATTGTTACCCAGGTTGACTTCTCCGGTCACCCGCACAAAATAACAGTCGATGACACGAAAAAAATAGAAGCGGACGCCGTTATCGTTGCCACCGGAGCCACGGCAAGGTATCTGGGACTACCTTCGGAAGAAGCCTACAGGGGCTCAGGAGTCAGTGCTTGCGCCACCTGTGACGGATTCTTTTATAAAAATAAAGATGTGGCTGTCGTCGGAGGGGGAGATACGGCTTGCGAGGAAGCAACCTATCTCGCAGGACTATGTCGCAAAGTGTATCTCGTTGTTCGAAAAAACTACCTGAGAGCCTCGAAAGCCATGCAAGCGAGAGTCTTCGCCATACCCAACATCGAGGTATTGTTCGAGCACAACACCGTTGAACTGTTCGGCTCCGACATGGGGCTGGAAGGAGCCCGGCTCGTTTACCGGAAAGGGACTCCGGAAGAATGCACGAAAGAGATCAAAATAGACGGCTTTTTCTTAGCCATCGGTCATACTCCCAACACGGATATTTTCAAAAAATACTTGCAATTGGACGAACAGGGATATATCATTACGGAAGGTGTAACCACGAAAACCAACATCCCCGGTGTTTTTGCCGCGGGCGACGTGATGGACCCCATTTACCGTCAAGGGATCACCTCAGCCGGTAGCGGCTGTCGCGCCGCAATCGATGCGGAGCGTTACCTAAGCGAATTGGAGTGTGGAATTTAAAATAAAACACCGGGAGGATCTCCCGGTGTTTTGTTATTTTATCGTTACCATCGTTGCTCCATAACCATACTGCTTGAAAGAAGCATCCTGATGTTGAAAGCGTTTATATTTAGTTTGCAGCTCCCATAAAATACGCTGCTTTAAAACTCCATCCCCTTTTCCGTGGATGAAAATAATTTTTTGCCCTCGACGTAATTTATACTCTTCCAATGTTTTACGAAATACATCCAACTGATATTCGAGCATATCTTTATTTTCCATACCCGCTGTCGTCTCAAGCAACTGAGAAATATGAAGATCTATTTCAAGCATGTTTCCCACCATTTGTTTTGCAGGTCTCCTTCCCGGCAACTCATCCATTTCTTTTTTGGAGGCCTGCAACAACTGCTTCGCCTCTAAATCGACTCGCTCCGTTATCGAACTCTCCTTTTCGAGAGGGCGAACGAAAGCTACCGGTTCAAACCAACGCACGTGCTTATAAGCGCCTGCCTTACACAAAGAAACCGGATTCAGTTTCACAGGCACATCAATCGCACTTTTGAAGGTAAAATACCCCTTTTGATAAAAAATAGCTTGCACTTGAATGCTTTTCACCCCGTCCAACTCCTTCAAAGAATAATTACCGACAAGATAAGCAGCATCCGGATTACAATTCCCGGCCGTAATCCCATTGTATCTTTTACCATCATAAAAAGCAACGGAACACAAACTTACCAAATTTGTATCGTTGACTAAATAAAGATCGAAACGGCTTTCGTTCAAATTATTAAAATTCTCCGGAACAAAAGCCAAATACAACGTGTCCGACGACGACATCTCCACTCCCCTTTGCGCCTGAACCGGTATATCTGTCGCAACAGAAACGGTTGTCGCGTGAAAATCCGAATGAATGACCACCAGGTCGTTTATCGAAGCCGGGATCTCGAATCCATACTCATCGCAATATACGTTTACGCTGTTCGCATCAATTATTCCGGTAACCTTACCTTCCAGTTTTTCGGAAATAAAGCGAACGATATCACCTATTCTTACATTCATCGTATTCCTTATTTTATTTTGCAAAAATAAGATTTTTCCCGTAGAGGTAATATAAAAGAGAGCTGTAAGTAAAAAAAACGGCATGAACGCGAAAAAAAACATTAGAAATTATTAACTTAGCCCTTGAATTGGATCATAAGTTAAAAATATATAATAATGACATTACAAGAATTTCAAAAATCCATCACGGAGGGTATTCCCGATACATTACCCGCCCCAAAGCCTTACGAGCCTGAAATCAATCATGCCCCGAAGCGGAAGGATATTCTCACGAAAGAAGAAAAGCGATTAGCCATCCGAAATGCATTGCGTTATTTCGATCCCAAGCACCATGCCGTTCTTGCAGCTGAATTTGCAGATGAACTTGAAAAATACGGACGTATTTACATGTATCGTTTTCGTCCGGACTATAAAATGTACGCCCACAACATCAACGATTACCCGCACAAAAGCTTACAGGCTGCCGGCATCATGTTGATGTTAAATAACAACCTGGACATAGCCGTCGCCCAACATCCGCATGAATTAATCACTTACGGGGGAAACGGGGCCGTGTTCCAAAATTGGGCCCAATACCGATTGACCATGAAATACCTGTCCGAAATGACGGACGAACAAACACTCGTCTTGTATTCGGGACATCCCATGGGATTATTTCCGTCACACAAAGACGCACCCAGGGTGGTCGTAACGAACGGAATGGTTATTCCCAACTACTCCAAACCGGACGATTGGGAACGTTTCAATGCCCTGGGAGTCTCTCAATACGGACAGATGACTGCCGGCTCATTCATGTACATCGGTCCCCAGGGAATTGTTCACGGGACAACCATTACCGTGTTGAATGCAGGACGCAAAATTTCACGGCACGGGGAAGGATTAGCCGGTAAACTCTTTATTACCGCCGGATTAGGCGGTATGTCCGGAGCTCAGCCCAAAGCAGGGAATATCGCCGGATGTATCAGCATTACCGCGGAGATCAACCCGAAGGCCACTCAAACCCGTTACAACCAGGGATGGGTAGATGAAGTCATCGACGATCTGGACAAACTGGTAGAACGGGTAAAAATAGCCAGAGAGAAAAAAGAAGTTGTTTCCATTGCATTCCAAGGAAATATTGTAGACGTCTGGGAACATTTCGCGAAAGGAGATATCCCCGTTGAATTGGGCTCGGACCAAACCTCGTTGCATAACCCGTGGGCAGGCGGCTATTACCCCGCTGGAATCAGTTTCGAAGAGAGCAAACGCATGATGGCCGAAGAACCGGAGCGATTCAAACAAAATGTTCAGGAATCTTTACGCCGTCACGTGGCAGCCATCAACAAATGCGTGGAACGGTTCAATACTTATTTCTTTGACTACGGAAACGCCTTCCTATTGGAATCCTCCAGAGCAGGTGCCGATATCGTAAAACCGAACGGAGATTTCAAATACCCTTCGTACGTTCAGGACATCATGGGCCCCATGTGTTTCGATTACGGGTTCGGTCCGTTCCGCTGGGTATGTTCCAGCGGCGACCCGAAAGATCTTGCCAAGACCGATGAAATCGCCGCGCAAGTATTGGAAGAGATCATGTCTCACTCACCCGAAGAAATTCAGCAACAGATGGCCGACAACATCCGTTGGATCAAAGCGGCGGGAGAAAATCATTTAGTAGTAGGTTCTCAGGCACGGATCCTGTATGCAGATGCAGAAGGACGTATAAAAATTGCAGAAGCATTCAATAAAGCCATTGCGAAAGGAGAAATATCCGCTCCCGTTATTCTGGGACGGGATCACCACGACGTATCCGGTACGGACTCTCCCTATCGCGAAACGTCTAATATATACGACGGTTCGCGCTTCACCGCCGATATGGCCATTCAAAATGTTATCGGAGACTCTTTCCGCGGAGCAACTTGGGTCTCCATCCACAACGGCGGCGGTGTAGGCTGGGGTGAAGTTATCAATGGCGGATTCGGAATGATGCTGGACGGAAGTAGCGACAGCGACAGACGCCTAAAGAACATGCTTTTCTGGGATGTCAATAACGGAATTTCCCGTCGTAGCTGGGCCCGTAACGAAGGGGCCATATTTGCGATCAAACGGGCCATGGAGAATAACCCGAATCTGAAAGTCACGCTCCCCAATTTAGCTGACGACCGACTCATCGAATCTTTATTTTAATCTATAAATAAGACGTTAAAGGACCGTGCGGATAATTTCTTCCGCACGATTTTTTTTATTTCATATTGCCAAAATACAAAAAAATCGTATATTTGTTTGGTCAAGGATGTGGTTATGTTGATACGAAAGCACACTACGATTATTTAATGTTTTTATCAATAGATCACGGAACACGCACTGAAGTGATCTTTGTATAATCCTTGACATAGCGGCCTCCCTCCCCGGTGGCCGCTTTTTTAATGATCAACAATCCTCGCCACACAAACCGTCTCCGGGGGATTATAAAACAAAAAAGCCATCATTTCTGATGACTTTCTGAGCTGTTATCGGGATTTGAACCCGAGACCTCTTCCTTACCAAGGAAGTGCTCTACCCCTGAGCTACAACAGCATTTAAATCTATTATTCTCCTTCTCCAAAAATATTCCCTTCACTTGAGCCTCTTGTCGGATTCGAACCAACGACCCCGAGATTACAAATCACGTGCTCTGGCCAACTGAGCTAAAGAGGCGAATTTCATAAAAACGGGTAAGCTTACTATGTCGCACCGCTACAACCATCTACCCTTGCTGCCTTCCGACCCTGGGGGAGTTCGACAGGAGCTGGTCGCATAGGACTTACCCGGGCACAAAAGTACAAAATTCTTCTTTCGTACCAAACATTTTCAAAGATTTTTCTTACATAGAATTTAACCTTTAAGATAAGAATCTGAATATAAAAACCTTAATCTGAAAAAGGACGCAAATGGGATGCAAAAAACAGATTTAACGTAACATGTTCTACCCGAATGAAGTATAAAAGTAAAAACAAAAGTAAAGAATAAAAAATATCGATACAATATATGCAGAACAATATACATTCATCGGATTCGGATTTTCTTTCAGCATTAAGTGTTTTACTTGCCGCAAATCTGGAATCAGAAAAGAATATTCAACTGGCACTTAAGAAATTGGGAGAACACGAGAAAGCAGACCGAATACATATCATTGATATAAAACACGACATGAGTTTTTCTATCTCTCACGAATGGCTGAGGGAAGGGATGACCTCCATCCAAAACAATATGTCCCAAAACATCTTCTTACTCGATAAAAAATTAGAAAAACAACTTGATGAAGATAATTATATTTACATCAAAAATATAGAAGACGTCACGGATCCGAGTATTAAAAATATCCTGAAAGCGACTCATGTTCGTTGCGCCCTTCTTCTTCCGCTCTTCATCTCCAGTCATCTTCTGTCGTTTTTAAGTCTTAGCAGAGTGGATTGCAAAGACGAATGGCAAGAGGAAGATATCCGCTTTCTAATCCAAGTGGCCAGTGTGTTTTCAGGTGCGCTTGAAAAAGAACTTATCCTTTCCAAATTAGTGAAACACCACACGTTGTACCAAGACTTCATCGAAAACAAAATTGATTTTATCCTCCGTCTCGATCGGAAATTGCATATCAATTATTCCAATAAAAGATTCTACTCCCTTTTCGGAAAAAGTCCGGAAAGTGTCCTGGGCTGTAAATTTACAGAACTAATCCCCGCATTGATTCCCTATACCCAAGATATAGAAGATCTTCAGGATAATCAGGAATTAGTCTTGTCTATAAACACTCCATTAAAGAAAGGGGAAGAAACGTTATGGATCAAATGGCATATTTATTCCATCCGACTTGAAAAAAACTTGGTAGAACTCCATATCATCGGGCACGATATTTCCGAATATTATAAAGAATTTGAATTATTCAAATCGGAATTACGAGCCTTCAATCAAAACATGTACCCGATCTGGCTTGCCATAAAGGAAGGATTGTCCAATTGTAAACTATCTGATTGTAACGGTTCTTCCATGGACAGCATACACGAAAAGGTTTTCGCGTTCAACCATCGTTACGAAGAACTATTGTTAAAAATAGATCCCAAATTCACTACCCATGCACATTGATTACCACGAATACACCATACTTATCGCGGACGATTCAGCTTCAAATCTCGAAAAAACAAAATATATTCTCGAGCAGGAGGCTTTTAATGTAATCACGACTCCCGTGGGCGAAGAAGTTATTCCCATTGTTAAAACAAAATCCCCGGATATCATCATATTAGCTTTAACACGCGTAAACGGGGAAGGAATGAAAATTACTCAAAAACTAAAATCCGATCCACAAACGAAATTAATCCCAATCATCTACCTGACTACAGGTAATAAACATGAAGAATTTGCAATGGTATCCCATCATGAAGGTGTCGAATTCATTTCCAGGCCACTAAGTAAACAGGAACTACTCACCAGATTAAATAATCAGTTGTTGCTATTGGAATCTTTACGGATCATTGAACGACAAAATGAAAAACTCCAAAACGTAGTCCGGGCAAAAGATAAACTTTATTCCGTCATCGCCCATGATTTACGGGCACCGATCGGAACTATCAAAATGATCCTGGAAGCCATTGACAATCAAAAAAACAAAATCCCGGATGAAAATATACGCCACTTGCTACGGATGGTAATAGAAACCACGGATGAAGCTTTCTCTCTTCTGGAAAACCTTCTGTTATGGAGCAACAGCCAAAACGGGAAACTGGAAGCGAACCCGCAGGAGTTCAATTTAACGGCCACGATCCAACAGGTTATCGCCCTATTGGATAATGTTGCCAAAGCAAAAGGAATCACGATTTTTAACGAGGTAAAACAACATTTTGAAGCTTATGCTGATACGAATATGATAAATACGGTCATTCGTAACCTGCTCTCCAATGCCATAAAATTCACCTATCCCGACGGAGAGATACATGTTGACTGTCGAAAGAACGAGAATAAATTGATTATATCCGTAAAGGACAACGGACAAGGTATCAAACGGGAAGACCAACGTAAATTATTGGATAAAGGGAGCTATATTACTTCATTCGGGACCCGGAAAGAGAAGGGCAGCGGCTTAGGTCTTCAACTCAGCCAAGAATTCGTAAAATTGAATCACGGGAAACTATGGTTCGAATCGACGGAAGGGGAAGGAGCGACTTTCTATTTTTCCGTCCCCATAAAACCCTTACGATCAACAAAGTAAAATATTTTGCTTCTCTCCGGAACGTAAAGCCTCGTACATTCTCAAAGCCCCCCAAGCATCCGTTGCCGCGTAACGAATTTGTGCGGTCGTTAACACGGGAGCCTCCCAATTCGATGTTCTTTGTCGTTTTGAAATCTTCACACCAAAGACGATAGACATCAATTTAGAAAACGACATCTCTTCAATACCAAAGGCTTTTACAAACAGCTGCAAGTCCACAAAAGAAGCCGGTAAAAAATCAGCCATTTTACGTAATGCCCGAATATCATCCCGGATTCCCACCCCGACCTTCAAAACATCCTCATTCACCAATAATTCCCGTAAAGAGTAAGGCAAACCGCATTTATTCAACCGAAACAAATAAACCCGTTCCTTCGATGCCAATTGCAATAACCCCACTTGATGAACAACCCCTTTCTTAAAAGAAGGCTTGGTTTCCGTATCGAAACCTAAAACAGCATGATCTCTTAAATCTGCAACAGCAGTAGCCACCTGTTCCGGTCTATCCACCACGATAACTTCTCCTCTATATAAAAAAACAGGAAACTCTTCAACCTCATCGGGCTCTATCTTCCTTTTATATTCTTGCATGACAATATTCCCCATGAATCACTCAACCTCATTATCCATTATTCGAAAAACGGCTACATGAACAGCTCTTAAAACACTTGCACATGCCCGTCCCCAGTAAAGTTCAAAACTATTATTCAATTGCCACAAGGCCTCCTCTATCACATCAGTCATTCCATGCCTGTAAGCCGATATAAAATTCTTCAGGTCTTGATAAACATCACAAACTTTCTCCGCTATAGAATTAACGATCGGTGTCTCGCTATATTGCATATTATCATCAAATACCTCCAGGTATTCATCCTGTTCCCCCATCAATTGATGAAGCGCAGCATACAAAACGTTATAATCTTCTTCCGTTACCGTATCCTCCAACAGCCCCAACTCGTCACTCTCGCAACGAGGCAATAAACTGCCCTTCAAATAGATCAAAGGAATAAATTTTTGCAATCTGGAAAGAAAAAGCTCTCGCCCTTCCCCCGCAGCAGCTTCAACAAAATCACAAAATTCCTTTGCCACAGCCACGAACTCGATTACCTCTTTACTATAACCGACATGCTGAAAATCGTCCATATTCATTTTATTAAATTCACCACAAATTTACCAAATATATCAGACTATGTATATAGACCGATTCAAAAGTTTCAAAGAAAAGTGCGGTTCACTTCATCACGAAGAAAACCGCACCGAGACTAGCAACAATCTACATTCACGTGTAATCCCAAGATTGTATACCAGGGACTCTCTCCTACCCTAATGCTAGTAGTCTCTTTTCCAATCCCCATATCATATCTCCCCACTAAATTGTACTATTGATACGCCTTCCATTTCATTTTCGTTGTTGATTTTCCGTTAAAAATCGATAAGAATGGAGTTGTTAATAGAAAATTATTTCTATATTTGCCTCCGCATCCGGAGAGATGCAGGAGTGGCTGAACTGGCACGCCTGGAAAGCGTGTATACCCCTAAAGGGTATCCGGGGTTCGAATCCCCGTCTCTCCGCTTAAACATTTACGAATCAAGAGAGTTGACAACAAATCAGCTCTCTTTTGCATTTAAAGGGATTCGAACGAAGGTAAAGACGGGTTCGTAACGCGTTCTCGAGGGAGAATCTCCCGAGTCATCCCCGTCTCTCCGCTTAAACATTTACGAATCAAGAGAGTTGACAACAAGTCAGCNAAGACGGGTTCGTAACGCGTTCTCGAGGGAGAATCTCCCGAGTCATCCCCGTCTCTCCGCTTAAACATTTACGAATCAAGAGAGTTGACAACAAGTCAGCTCTCTTTTGCATTTAAAGGGATTCGAACGAAGGTAAAGACGGGTTCGTAACGCGTTCTCGAGGGAGAATCTCCCGAGTCATCCCCGTCTCCACGTGTTCGATTTTGATTTACAACTTATAACCAACGGAAACAGTCAATCGTTCAACCTTCTAATTACAAGATCATCGAATCCCTAAACTGCCTTTATCACTTATTATCTAAGTAAAGTTCTCTTGGGAATACTGAAGTTTTTATCGGCAAAGAGTTCGGCCAAACCGGAGATTTGTTTCAATCGCAACAACTCGTCTTTATCCATACCAATATTTTTAAGGATCCACTCATCCGACATACCGGCTTTTGTCAATTCGGAAACGATCTCCGTCATCAGCTCGATGCTATGCGATCCTCTCGCCCTATTATGTCGTATCGTGGAAGCCATCCGATTCGACAAGTCTTTTTCAATCACGACAATCGGCAACAACCCTTTTTCCCGTTCGTAAATACGTTTTGAGTTTTTCAATACCTGATAACGATGATACCCGTCCACCAGCTCATACACATCTTTTTCGGCAAGGTAATAACATACGCAGGGCATGGTATAACCATCCTCCCAGATTGAAAGCTCCAATAACTTCATTTCAGGAGGTGCGACGATATTCGGATTGTAATTATTGGCACACACTTTTTCAACCGGCACGGCTATCACTTTATATACGGGACTTATGTAATCACTCATAGTGTAACAACGATTGATATTTTTCCATTATGCGTTTTTTACGCTCCTTTTCGCTTTTATTCAATGCAAATCCCATGTATTTACATGCATGATCATTTTTCAAAATACAGATACAGACCCGCTTAAACGTGGGTAAATCTTTAAATTCCGGCAGATCAATATCATCAAGGTATTCCATGCGAACCGGCTTTTTGAATGTTTTATAGTTACTCTTTTCTCCTACTTCTATCGTTATTCCGGCTTCACGCAATTTCTCTATCGTTTTATCTGCCAAACAACCACCCCTTTTCCTCCAAAAATCGATGCTCACGGACAACTTTTCCAAGTAATTCTGTCGAGTCTCTTCCGGTAAAGTTTGTAACAGAAATTCCATATAACTCACCCACGTATGTCCCTGAGGTAATTTCACGGACTGCCAACCGACAGCAGAAGTTCCGCCATATATCCCCACGAAATTTATTCCGTTCACCCGATTCACCATTTTTCCCCAGGTATTGGGATCCAGTACCCTGTACAATTTCAGGCTGGTTTGAGCCGGAGAGATAAACGGACTCGACACCCGTTGTTTCTCAATGGGTATTCCGGCCTGATAATAGAGATCGTACAACCTGTTATAGTCCCAATGAAACTTACCATTTGCCGTCCACACATCCGTGGTCAACCAATCGTATATGGGATAAGCATTATAAACATAATCATACAGCTTACGCGTCCATCTCATTCCCCGATAAGTATAATATTTCTTCTCCCCGTGTATCGAACGCCATCGATTTAAGCTCTCTTGCGTTCGGATTCCCACTAAACAACAGGTTCTTTCCGCTTTTTTATACTCATGAAACCACTGCGCGAATTGCATCTGGAAATCATAATCCCACAACTCTTCCGTATAAAAAGAAAAATCTTTTCGGGTATAACTCTCCCGAGGTAAATTCCGCACCCAAATATCACGATTTTTTTCGTCCCAAGGACGCCAAAAATTCTGATACATCGAAGTACAGGTCGGTACTTTAAACGGCACGCAAACATGATATACCTCCAAGATATCGGCATTGGAACTTAACATCCGTTCCACGTAACGAGTAGTCTCTTCATATTGTACCTCGTAATCCATGTGAAAAACCCCCAATTTACGATTCAACTTGTTTCGCCGAATAAAATCGATACAAAGATTGAGCAAGACGCCACTGTCCTTGCCTCCCGAAAAAGAGACGTAAACATTATCAAAGTCAGCAAAGATCTTACTCAAACGTATCAAAACCGCCTCATAAACGTTTCTTGCCATCTTCATTACTTTTTTCCATTTTTACATATTGCTTCCACTCCCGCACGGAACGAAAGCCATTTTCTTTAAACACGGAAACATGGCGGGACAGCGTCACGGATGTAATTTTACACTCCCGTTCAAATGCTTTTAAAACCTCCTTAATCAAAGTAGAAAGCAATAGCGCGTCATCACCTCTTACATAATAATTATTAATAATGGCTTGTTGTGTTCGGAGCTCTACCGGAACGAAACCATACACCCACCGCTCGTCACACGCGATAAACCAAACATGATTTCGAGAAGTTTTAAAAGGATAGTTATTATTTTGACGCAATACATTGGGACTCATCACCAAAGGTGCAACCAGTTCATACAATCGGGATTCCGTACCTGTCAATTTCTCAATTTTCATAATTCTCTCATGATAAAAAGTTTAATTTTATACCTGGAATCCGGCACGTATGACCCATGATAAACATCTACCGCACAACGATTAAAACGCCCATTTTTCCACCCCTTCGGAATATTATACTACCACACTTTTTATCACATGTTCCAATATATACCCATTCCCTGGACCATGAGTAACAATCAATCTACTTGTTTTACACCCCATTCCTCCTTATTCTATACCACCCACTCAAACTTTACAAAGATATAAAAATTATGACAAATAAAAACAAAGAAAAGCACAAACATTCAGCCTTATAGCAGTAAGCGTTATACATAAAAAAACGGAAGATCATTGATCTTCCGTCCCTTCCAAGATTTTTCGACATCTATTTTTCATTACCTAACGGAGGCAATTTACTTATCAACAACTCTGCCGTATTAATCAATTGAGATATTTGTTGGTCTTTCTCCCGGATACTATCCGTATGTTTTTCCAACAAATTCAAAAGTCTATTAACCGTATTCTCGTCTTCTTCCGGTTTTCCGTCTTCCGCCACTAAACGCTCCTTTTCCCCCTCCCCGGAAATCAACCATTTTCTGTTTACGCCAAGATAACGACTAATAACCTCCAATTTTGTAATATCGGGCTTAGTGCGCTCGTTCAAATAATTGGAAAGCGTGGTAGCTGATAGATTCAACTCCTTAGCGACACGATAGTTCGTGTAGCCTTTCTCATCCATAACTTCTTTTAATCTCTCTGAAAATCCCATAATAGTTTATTTAGAATCATTTAAAATTTTACTTACAGCTTACAAATAATCCAATTTTACTTGCGCGACTACTAAAATTGTATTACCTTTGTGATCTGTCTACTACAAATATAACAATTTATTGATAACATTGCCAATATTCCCATGGTAATGTTATAGATTGGTGGTGTCTACATAGAAAAGAGGTACGTTATTGAATTAACGTACCTCTTCCGTCAGAACGGATAACCGATGGCCAAATGAAAAGCCAACCCGTCTTTAAATTTAGAAATGTTATAATACCCGTGTTTATCCGGATTTTTATACGGAGTATGAAGTGCAATACCTAAATCCGCCCTTAAAACAATGTAACTGATATCGTATCGTAAACCGAATCCAGTACCTAACGCAATCTCTTTCCATAATCCTTTCAATTTAAATTCTCCACCGGGACGCTTCGGATCGTTTCGAAGCAACCAAACATTTCCCGCATCCAAAAAGATAGCCCCGTTCAAACGATAACCTATTTTAAAGCGATATTCGATATTCCCCTCCAATTTTATATCTCCGGTCTGATCCAAATAGGCGGTCGAATTACGACTCTCCTGATGATAGCTGCCGGGACCTATAGAACGAATCGTAAACGCCCGGATGCTATTGGCTCCCCCGATATAGAATTGCTCGCTATAAGGCATCACCTCCGAATTTCCGTAAGCATATCCTATTCCTCCCAATAAACGCATAGCCAATAACGATTTTTCCGTCATTCGACGATACACGACAATTTCCGATGTCAATTTCAAAAACTGAGAGTAAGGATTACCGAATATGGTTTTACCGCTCCCCTGACGATTACCTGTCAAGAATAAAATTCCGGACAAAACATTTCCGGCAGACATCAACGTACTCTGCCACATAAATCGATTCGGATTCCGAGAAGTAGCCGCACGGTCGTAAGTGTACGAGTAAGACATAGATGGAATAAACTGGTTCTTAAAACTCAACGCGATGGCCGGATTATTCGTCATCGTCGAGTCAAATGCAGAAGAGGTCCGAAGCAGATAAGTATAATTGATTTTCAAAGGCGTAATCGTATGGTATTTCCTCAAAGAAGACTGGAAATTATAATTAGCGGCCCCGGTAAAAGAGATCATCCGGAAAAAGGTATGGCGATTTAAAAAATCCACTCCTAACTGAAAATGTGTCCTCTCCGCAAAATCCCTCTCTCGTTTCATAAAGCCGGGAACCAACAGACGAGGAACGGATAAATCGGCATTCAAGCCGATTTCATAGGAATTAATCAGGCCCGAAGTCGATTTTCCCTGCTTTTTTCCCGTTTGCCATTCATAAGCTCCATTCAAGCGGAATGATAGATTTTCTCCGCCGCGGAATAAATTTTTATTTGTAACGCTCAAAATCAAACCCGGTCCCAGTAAATTATTGGATTTCGAAGAGACATCAACCTCTATTTCAGTCTCTATCGGCAAATCATAAGCTGCCGTAATCCTTACATCCAATTTTCCGAAAGAATCCCTGACCAAAGTATCAGCCGGAGTTACGGCCAAATTCGCGTATTTAAAAATCCCCAGACGAATCAAATTAGCCTGCGTCCTATTTTGCCGGGCGGCGGAATATACCTCTCCCGGCAACAAACGAATAGAGGAAGCTATGATTTTAGGTTTTATACGCAAAGGCTTCGTATAATCTATATTAAACCCGTGAAAATAAAAAGAATCCCGGGCCACACCCGTAAAAGAATCCTCCAGTATCAAATCGACCTGATTGATCTTGTAAGGCCAGAGAGCGTTTTGAGGAACGCCCCTTTTTAAAGCAACCCGGATATCAACGACTCCTCTCTCCTGCGTCGTATCGGCCAATATCTCTATATAATCCGGGCGAAAATAATAATATCCCCTATTGCGTAAAACGGTCGCCACCCGTTCCCTCTCATCCTCCAACGTACCAAGATCGTATTCGTTTCCTTTGACCAACAAACTTCTTCCCCACGTATTTTGAAGAATACGCGACATCCGCCCTTCCCATCCCCACAAATGAATATCCCCCAACACATATGCTTTCGGGATATATACATGATAGCTGATTTTCGCCTTTTTGGGATTACGCTTATTATAGATCAATCGATAATCGGATTTCACTCCAAAATAACCGTAATCTTTAGCCGCATAATCGACAACCTTAAGCCGTAAATCCGGTTGAACATCTGAAATCAAGACAGGTTTTTTCGCTAATTGTTTATACAACCAATATTTAAAACCTTTTTTCTTCTTAATATTCCAGTTATACACCCACAAACCTATCGGAAAAGGAGTCCGCACGTAAGGCGAGTACAAAGGATTGTTCGGAGGATAAGACAAAGGACCCGTAATAGCAGAACTCTTCGGACCTTCCAATCGGACCCCCTTTTCGGTTTCGATTTTCATCTTTTTTACCCCGGTATACAATACCTGCCCTTCCGTCAGCTTCTTCGTAGTAGAACATCCCCCTAAAAACAGAACCCCTGCACAAACACAAAAGAATAACACCTCCCGGAATAGATTTACTCCGTAATACCTATGTTTTTCCCCTTTTGCGGCAGGCCAATAAATTTCTTCCCTCATGCTACTTTTCTTTTTCTGTTTTTAAAGTTCCGTTTCTAAGTTCTCTTACACTCTTTTTCCGGAACAAATCTAAGAATTTCTGAAATTTCTTTCTTAAAACGACACCAATACCGGTTTGAGTCACCTCTCCTTCCAACACGCTTTCATATCCGGTATGTCTGAATATTTTTAAGAAAAAATTCGGATTCTTTCCAAACAAATATTCCACGGAAATATCATCTATCAAATTCTCTTCAAGACCTCCACCTCCCTCCGCAGGATCATTGTCCGTAGAAAAGCGCCCTCCGACTTTTACTCGCACCTTATTGTTAAACAGTCGTTTAGAAAACTGGTACGAGTAATCCGTTTTCTGGGTTTCCCCTGACTCGGTCGTCTGATTGTAAGTGTTTATACCGAAACTTAAATCCATCCCTTTCAGGTATCTGCGAGACCATTGGTTCAGCTCCTTTTCAATCAATCCGTTCAACGCATTATTGGATGCGTTCGATTTTGCCACCGTCCCCGGACCGTTATAAGAACCGTATATCATTAGATTCATGGCTTCTTTAGACCGCTCTTCCGGAGTCATGGCAGCCAACTGGTTTTGTATGGTCATATCCCCGGTTGCCGACAAATCAAACGTTATATCCGGATGCTGCAAGGTATTGGTAATCCGTATCAATGCTTTGAAGTTTACCATCCTTGAATTCTGGTTATCATCGGAAACATTAGCCGAGATATTTTCCGCAGCCGTAATATTCAACATCGGATTAGCCATATCTCCGGTCCACTCCACAAAATTTCCATCCTGAATCGTGAAAACCTTTTCTCCAATTACGGGGATACTATAATTCACAGAACCGCCCGTCAAAACGTACTTACCCACCAAACGACTTTCGTTCAAAGGGCTCAAAGAATAAGTCAGTTCTCCACCGCCATTAATAACGACCCGATTCTGTCCGTTATCAGAAAGCAAAACGTTCAGATTAACCAAAGGAGAAATATTCAATAGCAATAAAATATCCAAACTACTATTTTGTATTGTTCCGATACGATCATCCAATTCCGCCAGGGTCGTATCCCTGAAAGAAACAAAGCGCACGATGTTAGAACTTTTATCATTTATTTCCAAAGGCGATGATTTCAAAACATAGTTTATCACACTATTATCCAACAAGCCCACATTACCCCTTACAAATAAAGCATTCAAAGCTCCTTTAACCTGAACGTCCAAATCAATAAAGGCTTTACCGTAAACCATGGTTGTATCATTCGGGTTTACCTTGATCACCTGAAAATTTTTAGCGTTTACAGCCGTATTCATTCGAATATCCGAAAACGAAGCAAAATTTACATCTCCCTGCAATTCCATCCGTTGACGATTGGGCGCAATCAGACCGAAACCATTAAACGCCAAACGATTATCTGCAATTGAAATTCGATTCGAATCAATTTGAAATAATGTGCCGACAGGTAGAACCGTTACGCGGCCTTGCCGAAATAATAATCCTCCGTTAATCAGGGGATGCTCCGGATCTCCCCGAAAAGCTATTGTCCCATGCAGATCTCCTTGCAGATCGACAAGACCGGAAGGGATAAAAGCGTTTACCACACGCAAAGGGAACTTGGGAATGTCTATATCTATAGACATGTTCTTATCCTGATTTCCCGTCAATACCTTTCCTTTGGCCAGAACGGTTTTATCTCCATCCAAATGCAAGGCAAAGTCCATTTCATGAAGCTGTTCCCGCGTCAAGCGATATCCTGCATCCAACTCCAGGTTGCCGATCCTCCGGTGTTCATAAAAAAATTGATCGAGCCGGATATTCCCGGTCACGTCCAATATATGTCCCTGGTTTTTCAACTCCAAGCCGGTAGAAAAGATTCCCGCCATATTCGGAAGAAAAGGCAGCATCTCCGAAATCAGTCCCACATCTATACCCTGAATATCAATACTCAAAGTTTCTCCCGACCTCTCTGGTTCCTGAAAGGACAACAGCTTAAATCTCTTTTGCCCGCTCGTTAATCGCAAATCAGCCGACAACCTCTTTTCCGGAGATAAACGAAGATAATTATCCTGATTTACTTGCCAGGGAAGATAACCGAAGATCAAAGAATCGGAAGCAATATTAAAGGTAAATACACTATCGCGCAACGTAAAATTCATTCCCACGTTAACCGCAGTCTTTCCTGACAAGGTATTTCCTTTCAATCGAGCATACAATTGATCAAAAACGGCTCCTCCGCTTAAAGAAACCCGGGAAAAATTGGCTTGTATATCCTTCGAGTTGTAAAGAGTCAGTCCGTATTTCAATACAGCTCCTTCCTGCCATACTCGGACCAATAAGCTGTCCGCCCTCATTTTCTCCATAACGATTCCCCGTACCTCTGTCGTGATATCCAACTCTTTTCCCTGAGGAACCTTCATATCTACATCTAAACTCTTAAAGAGGATACCGTTCATTTTTAAATACTGATTCAACAGGTTGTCGGTTCCGGCGGTAAAGTATAATCGGAAGTCCGGCAAACTACCCCGAATAGAGTCCATATCCAAAGCGTACTCTTTTATCTGTTGAGCCATTCGCTCGCCCGTAGCCGTAAATTGACGGATCAGTTCTTCTCTTCCCTCACAACTTTTAAAAGAAAACCTCAAATCACCCGTTTCCATGTTCACATCCGTATGGTCTACTCCACTGGATGCGGACAGATCGAATTTGCCCAAATTCAATTTCCGTCCTTTCTGGTTTAATTTGATCTCAGAGAGTTGCAGCTGCAGGGAAGACTCTCCATCCGTTTTTAATGACGCATCCAAATGAACACCCGATGCAAAAGCCAACTCGTCCGGCATAAAATGCAATTCCCGCAAATCGACCCGGTGAACTTCTCCGTCTAAAACGGCACGATAATCCCCATGATCAGAATCTAACCCGAAATTCAAATCCAAATACATATCTTCAACCGGACTTTGCAGTTTGCCTTTTAGTTTTCCGGCAGCGAGAGACGCGTTCAGAGTAATATTCTCATACAAATACCCCCGATAAACCAACGATTGCAATTCCAGGGCCGAAGTAGCCACCGCCCTTTCCCAATCCCATCCTCGTCCGGATGCAGAAAAATTCATCGTGACCATCCCCAAAGAATCTCCAGGAAAGAATTCATCAAGATCCACCTGTTCGATATTCACACCAAGCCGATACGAGTCCGTTTTCAATCCATAATTACCGTTCAGTTCGACCGCCCCCTTACCGGGAGTTATTCCTAATTTAAAACTAATATCCCCATGGGACGCCACCACCCCTCCATCCATTTCAATCGGGCTGGGGAGTCGTACCCCGGAGGTGGAATCACTCATCAAAAAAGGAGATAAAAAACTACTATTTTCAATTTTCGCGATAAAATCAAACGTACCGGTCAACCGTTCCGGATCATTCCAAAAAGCAAACGTTCCATTTCCGTCAACAGAAAAATAAGCATCCGAATGTACCCGCAAATATTCCAAATTGACCCGTTCTCGCGTTCCATCCGCCTTCACACCCCAATCTATGGATTTACCGTATAATTCATTCTTCAATTGATTATTGCTATCCGGAACAAACAAGGCAATATCTCGACCGGAAACACTCCCCTGCGCCAATACTTCCATCGGAGTAGAAGAGTTCACACCGGACAAGCCACTTCCCACTTTTGCCTGTAAAGAAAAATGACTATACGGCGTTTCCACGGCCCAATCGGATAATATCATTACCTGTTCTCCCATTTTTACGCGTCCCGACAGATTACGAATATCCAGTCCGTTCTTTTCTTTCAATCGTATACTCTTAATCACAGTGGCTATCTCCGTCCCGCGATTATAAATGCTATCCATCGCAACGGCTAAAGAATTGATATCGATCACCTCCGGGAACGCCATGCCATTCTCGTGCTCAGGCCCCATCTTAAAACGTCCGTCCTTCAGATCCAGCTCGTCCATTTTTACTTCCCAAGCCGCTGTATCCGCCGCGTTCTCCCGGACGACAGAAACCGCATTGCCCGTTTTCTCTTCCTGCTCAGTCGTCTGAAGTTCACAATAAGCCCCTTTCAATTCCAATCGCCTAATCGCAACAGACCGACGTCCCAAATCGACCAGACCGGCATCCAACATCCCACGTCCCACTCCCGACCGAAGCTTTCCCATGGATAATCCCATCATCTCGCAATTTACGTTCTCCAAAGAGATTTTATCCAATAAAAATCGCCATGCCAAAGGAGTAGTAGCCGTATCGGCAACATCTGCCACCTTTTCACCCGCCCGAAATTCAACCTTTCCATCCGTTAACGACAATGAATTTATCTCCGCATCCTGCCGACTTAAATCGGCACTACCCGACTGTAAACGCAATTGTCCCAAAACTACGTCTAATTTCATTCCCGACAAGCTGTCGGATAAACGGACGACCACCTTTTCCAGCAGCAATCGACGAACCTCGACCTCTTTTTTCAACAACTTAAGCAAAGAAACATTGACCTGAATCTGGCCAGCAGCCAGTAATGTATCTCCCTTTACCTGTTCGACATAAACTTTCTCCACGTAAAGATCCAGGGGAAACTTCAACAATACCCTTTTCACCGATAAATTCACTCCGAGATTTACCGCCGCGTAACTTTCGACTTTTGTCTTCACATAATCCTGAATTGCAGGGACATACAAAAGCAGCACGAGCAGTACGATGACTCCCCATAAAAACAATACGCCTCTCAATATATATTTCAGAACCTTACGTAAGACTTTCATTTTCTTTTACAGTCAAAAATCTCAACAAAACTACAACTATTTCTTTTTAAATCCCTACCTGCAACACCTTAAATCTCTCTTCGGCCGCCACTCCCGCAAGAACCCTCCCTATTCTCGGTTCAGAAAGAATAATCCTCAGATTTACTTCAACGAATAACCCGAAATACAAGTTACGAAAACCCATCCATTTGCTCTTCTCAAAAAACAGCGAATAAGCATTTAAGTATCAAATCATTATATCAAATCTCGATTCAAGCAGTTTTTTTCCTCGTTTTTTTTTCGTAATCTTGCAAGCTGGTAGATGTGTTTTTTCTAAAAAAGAATGACACATTATTTATTAACCAAAATGTAAAATATGTCACTTAAAAGAAATGTTCTTGATTTAAGAAAGAGAAAAGAGATTGTTCTTCAAGGAGGTGGCGAAGAGGCGATTAAGAAGCAAGTTGCCATGGGAAAACTGACAGCTCGCGAACGAATTGAAGCCATTCTCGACAAAGATTCTTTCCACGAATACGACATGTTCGTAGAGCATCAGGCAAAAGATTTTGACATGGATAAAAAGGTTCTCCACGGGGACGGTGTAATCATCGGTACCGGTACCATTTATGGTGAACCTGTATGTATTTATGCACAAGATTTTACGGTAGCAGGAGGTTCTTTAGGACTTATGCATGCCCGCAAAATCACCAAAATCATGGACCATGCCTTAAAAATGCGTATGCCTTTAATCGGTATCAATGATTCCGGTGGAGCGCGTATTCAAGAAGGAGTCGACTCTTTAGCCGGATACGGAGAAATTTTCTTCCGTAATACCCAAGCATCCGGAGTAATCCCCCAATTATCTGTTATTTTAGGTCCTTGTGCAGGAGGTGCTGTTTATTCTCCAGCTTTGACAGACTTCGTTTTCGTGGTAGATAATATCTCTAAAATGTTTATTACAGGACCCGAAGTCGTGAAAACAGTTTTGGGAGAAGAGATTTCCATGGAAGAGTTAGGCGGTGCAAAAGTACATAGCCAGGTCAGTGGAAACGCCCATTTCTTCGCATCAACCGAACACGAATGTTTTGAGCAAATCAAAAAGCTATTAACCTTCATTCCGTGGAGTAATCAGGCGAAAGCAAAGCCATTCCCTCCTAAACCTCCAAAACCGGAATATAAAATCGAAAAAATAGTTCCATCAGATCCGACTCAACCTTATGACGTGAGAGACGTCATCAGGGCTGTTGCCGACGACTCGGATTTCTTGGAAGTTCAACAAGAATTTGCACAGAATATCGTTGTGGGCTTCGGTCGTATCGACGGAGAAACAATCGGTTTCGTAGCCAACCAGCCTTGTGTATTGGCAGGCGTACTGGATTGCGATTCCTCTGATAAAGCCGGAAGATTCATCCGTTTCTGCGACGCTTTCAATATTCCATTGGTAACTTTCGAGGATATGCCGGGATATTTACCGGGGACCGAACAAGAACACATGGGAGTTATTCGTCACGGAGCAAAAGTTTTATATGCCTATAGCGAAGCTACCGTACCCAAAGTAACCGTTATTTTGAGAAAAGCCTATGGAGGAGGTTACATTGCCATGAATTCACGCCATTTGAAAGCAGACTTCATGTTCGCTTGGCCAACGGCAGAAATTGCGGTAATGGGTCCTGAAGGTGCTGCCAACATTATTTTTAGAAAAGAGATCATGTCGGCCGAGAATCCGGAAGAGATGCGCAAAATCAAGGTAGCCGAATACCGGGAAAAATTTGCAAATCCTTATGTTGCTGCATCTAAAGGATACATAGACTCTGTTATCGAACCGGAAGAAACCAGAAAAATATTAAAACACTCCATCGAGGTATCCAGCAATAAATCGGTAATGACTCCTGCTAAAAAACACGGGATTCCTCCATTTTAATTTTAAAACATACCACGATGAGTAATTGTAAATACGATAGCCTGGAAATAGACGGGTTAAAATACAAGACCCACCTGACGACAAAATTCACGAATCGCCAGAAATGGGAAAAGCCAAATCCGGGAAATGTTACAACTTACATTCCGGGATCTATTATCGATATCTACGTTCAAGAGGGGCAAGAGGTCGAAGCAGGTGATTTGTTATGCCTGTTGGAAGCCATGAAGATGCACAATAAAGTGCTTGCTCCGATTTCCGGACATGTGAAAAAAATCCATGTGCAAAAAGGAGACAAACTTCCTAAAAACACGTCAATGTTCGAGATAGAATAACGAAAAGCCGCCCTTCGGGGCGGCTTTAAACCAACCTTACATCATGAGTTTCTTTAAAGCGATAGACATCGTTAAAACTTATACCCAACACGTGGCTTTAGACCATGTTTCCATTGACATTCCGGAAGGTTCAATTTACGGTCTGTTAGGTCCCAATGGAGCAGGAAAAACCTCTTTAATCCGAATCATCAACCAAATCACCGCTCCTGATTCCGGAGAATTGTTATTCAAAGGTAATCCTCTACAACGGTCAGACGTCAACCATATCGGTTATTTGCCGGAAGAGCGGGGATTGTACAAAAAAATGAAAGTCGGAGAACAAGCCGTATACCTTGCTCGCCTCAAGGGAATAAGCAAAAAAGAAGCTATCGACCAATTAAAAATGTGGTTTGAAAAATTTGAAATCGGAAATTGGTGGGATAGGAAAGTGGAAGAATTATCAAAAGGCATGGCACAGAAGGTTCAATTCATCACCACAGTCCTCCACGAACCGGAATTATTAATTTTTGACGAACCTTTCAGCGGATTTGATCCCATCAATGTAGAGCTATTGAAAAAAGAAATCCTGGAGTTACGACGTAAAGGGACAACCATTATTTTCTCTACTCATAATATGGCGTCTGTCGAAGAAATTTGCAGCCACATCGCTTTGATTAACAAATCCCGGAAAATTATAGAGGGTCCCATTAACCGAATCCGGGAAAAATACGCGAGCAACACCTATAAATTAACCTGTAGGCACAGTCCTTCATTTTTTCCGGAACAAATCCTCGGAAACGAATTTGAAATCATATCTCAACGGGTAGAAGGAGACATCCAGGAAATCGTCCTGCAACAAACCCGGCCTTGTACCTCGAATATTTTATTAAACAGAGTATTACCCGAAACTGAAGTCATTTCTTTCCAAAAAATCATTCCCGGTATGAATGATATTTTTATTAAATTGGTAAAAGAGCAATAAGATCAAACTATTATGAACAAGATTTTAATTATTATCAACCGGGAGTTCACGACAAGGGTTCGTAAAAAAACATTCCTGATCGTCACCATCTTCGTTCCGATTCTTTTTGCTTTATTTTACGCCTTCTTAATGTGGATGTTATTAAGAAACGACCAGCAAAAACGAGACGTCGCCGTTATCAACCACTCTTCTATCGAACAACCGTTCGAGCAGATTAACAATACCAGTTTTACCTATTTGGACCAGGATATTCCGGAAAGTGATTTTGCCCGATATTTGAAACAAAACAATTTTTACGCCATCGCAATCATTCCGAAAGAGGTCATGCGTGACGGCGAATTTTCTATTTATTCTTTCTCTCAGCTCCCCATGGAGTTAAAGAACGAATTTTCGGCCCAATTGCGTCAGAAAATTGAAAATATCAAACGTTCTCGAGTCATTGCGGAAAGCCAAATTCCCGATTTAGAAGAAAAATTACAAAGCACGAGAACCCCGGTATTGGTTCGCACGATGGTCGTATCGGAAAAAGGTGATGCCAAAGAAAGTTCCTCCGAAATTGCCTCGATCATAGGACTTGTTCCGGGCATAATCATTTATTTCTTTATTTTCATGTATGCCTCCCAAGTTTTAAAAGGTGTTATCGAGGAAAAAACGAACCGGATTATAGAAGTGCTCGTCTCTTCCGTAAAACCTTTTCAATTTCTCCTGGGCAAGATCATCGGGGTTGCGGCCGTCGGTCTTTTGCAATTCCTTATCTGGATTGTAATATGCTTGTTCGTAATCATTATCGTACAGATCGTATTCATGCCCAATATAGACATAGAAGCTCTGAAGAATGCGACCGATTTAGGAATAATGGCCCAAGACTCAACCTTCAACCCGCAGCAACTTGCCGTTATTCAAAGCCTCGTGAAGACGATAGACCCGTCATTTATCCTGAAATTCATCGGAGCCTTTCTTTTCTATTTCATGGGAGGATACCTATTATACGCTTCTCTGTTTGCAGCCATAGGCGCAGCCGTCGATAACGAAACGGACTCTCAGCAATTTATGACGCCTCTGTCCATTATCTTAGTCGTTGCCTTCTATATTGGTATCGCTGCTATGAAAAATCCGGACTCGTCGATCGCATTCTGGGGTTCGTTGATTCCGTTTACCTCTCCCGTTGTCATGCTTGTCCGAATTCCTTTTGGAGTTCCCACGTGGGAAATTATAACGTCCATGCTCTTGTTGGTGGCCGCCTTCCTGTTCTTCACCTGGTTATCCGGTAAGATCTACCGCATCGGAATTCTAATGTACGGCAAAAAGGTCACCTGGAAAGAATTGTACAAATGGTTAAAATATTAAACGAAACCGGGTAGTGACACTACCCGGTCAACAACACCACCTCTGTCACCAACATGAACACTTATCTCTCAACCGCATCTTTAAATTCCTATAAAGAAATGTAGTCTCTCCCGCCTCCTGGTAACCCTATGCTACATATCACGTATACTCTAAGCGATCTTTTTTCGAACTAAAACCAGTTCTTATTTTGTATATCCTATCTGTTTCTGTTACTTTTGCTCATACAAAAAAAGAGCAGGGTTCCTCACTTTGCCAAAGTATACACGGATAAATACACGTGCGAGGAATTCCCTGCTCTTATATAATAAGACGGACACCATCTACTGCGGTATTTACCCGATAAATATACTTTGGCAAAACAAAGGTACAAAATTGTCTAAATTAATAAAGCTTCAAGACATAAAAAAAGCGGCCCGAAGGCCGCTATAATCAGATTTTATGAATTACCATTCCGGAACGAAGCTTCGGTTCAAACCAAGTAGTCTTCGGTGGCATAATATTACCCGTATCTGCAATGTTAATCAATTGCTCCATAGAAACGGGATAAAGGGCAAAAGCCACTTTCATCTCACCGTTATCGACACGACGTTTTAACTCACCCAAACCGCGGATTCCACCGACAAAATCTATACGAGTAGAACGACGCAAATCCTGGATATCAAGAATATCCGCCAACACATGATTGGACAGGATCGTCACATCCAATACTCCGATAGGATCATTATCATCGTAACTTCCCGCTTTGGCCGTCAGTTTATACCACTTGCCACCCAAATACATGCTGAATTCATGCAATTTAGCCGGATGGTATATTTCTGTTCCCATACACTCCACGGTAAAATGATCGGCTAATTTAACCAGCAACTCCTCCTCTGTCAACCCGTTCAAATCCCTTACAACCCGGTTGTAATCAATAATTTTCAACTGAGTATCCGGAAAATGCACGGCCATGAAGAAATTGTACTCCTCTGTTCCGTTGTGGTCCGGATTCTTGGATTTGAACTCGGCTCCGATACGGGCAGCAGCAGCTGTCCTATGGTGTCCGTCGGCTACATAAGTATAAGGAACTTTTGTGGCGAACAACTCTTCCAAACGTTTATTGGTTTCCGGACAGTTGATAGCCCAAAAATGATGTCCGAAACCGTCTTCTGCCACAAAATCATAATCGGCTTTCCGGTTTTTCACGATATCATCCACGATAGCGTCAATCTCAGGAACAGCCTTATAGGCAAAAAATACGGGTTCCAGATTGGCCTTCACGTAACGGGTCAAGATCATACGATCCTCTTCCTTATCCGGACGAGTCAGTTCATGTTTCTTAATGATTCCGTTCATGTAGTCTTCGCAAGCGGCACAACCCACGATACCGTATTGAGTTCTTCCCTCCATCGTCTGAGCGTAAATATAAAACTTAGGTTCGGCATCCTGTATTAACCAACCTTTGTCCTGAAACATTTTAAAGTTCTCTACACTCTTGTTATAAACGGTTTCCGAATGAATATCCGTACCCGGAGCACAATCGATCTCCGCACGGGTAACATGCAATAAAGAACGAGGCTTTCCGGCAGCCATCTGAGCGGCTTCCTCCGAATTCATCACATCATAAGGCAGACACGCCAACTCTTCGCAAACCTCTTGGGTTGGTGGACGTAATCCTTTAAATGGTTTTACTATAGCCATATTTCATTTTGATTTAGCAGTTTACGACTTAACTATACGAAAAATTAGTAATTGGGCGATTATCTAAATTCTATATTCAAACTATCCAACCTTTGAATCACCTACTTCCCGAATCCTATTCATCGTAAACCCAAAATTTACAATTTATTTGTTTACTTTAAATTTTTGATCGCCTTTCTCGAAGAAATTAACAATCTGATGCGCTGCAGCCAAACCTGCATTCACGTTAGCCTCTTCTGTCTGAGCTCCCATTTTTTTAGGAGTGGCAAAGAAGCGACCTTCGAATTTACTGAAACAATCACATACCGGAGCGATATCGGTAATATAGTGGAAATCGTTTCTCTCTTCCATCAATTTAGCCAACCCTTCTTCGTCGATTACTTCCTGACGGGCCGTATTTACCAGAACGGCTCCCTTCGGCATGTCTTTCAACAAATTGTAATTGATCGATTTTTTAGTTTGTTCCGTTGCCGGGATATGCAACGAGATGTATTGACATTTTTTATACATCTCTTCAGCAGAGTGCAACGGAGTAGCACCAGCAGCTTTGATCTGCTCGTCCGTCATGAAAGGGTCAAAAGCGTATACTTCCATACCGAATCCCCGGGCGATACGTCCAACATTCTGCCCTACATTTCCATAAGCATGAATACCGATCGTTTTGTCTTTCAACTCGGAACCCGATTTTCCGTTATAGAAATTACGGGCCATGTAAATCATCATACCGAAAGCTAATTCTGCAACGGCATTTGAATTTTGTCCCGGGGTATTCATGGCAACAATGCCACGTGCAGTACAAGCGGCCAAATCGATATTGTCGTATCCGGCTCCCGCACGAACGATTACTTTCAAATTCTTGGCAGCATCGATCACCTCCTTGGTTGCTTTATCAGAACGGATAATCATAGCATCCACATCAGCAACAGCTGCAAGCAACTCGGCCTGTGAAGTATATTTTTCTAATAGGACGAACTCATATCCCTGAGCTTCAACGATCTCTTTAATTCCTTTCACTGCAACAGCAGCAAACGGTTTTTCTGTTGCGACTAAAACTTTCTTTGCCATCTCGATAAATTTTAAATCACGAGTCTCCTGAAACGGAATACATCGTATGTTTTAAATAATAAAAAAAAGATTTACGATTCCGGATCACAATCAGTCCGCCCAAAGCAAACCGAATGTAGATCTGAAATCGTAAACCTATAATCGTTAAATGTGTTTTGCTTCAAATTCTTGCATAGCGGCGACCAAAGCTTTTACATCTTCAATCGTACACGCGTTATAAGTAGAAGCACGGAAACCACCTACTGAACGGTGACCTTTAAGACCTACCAAATTCTTGGATTTTGCGAAATCAAGGAATTCTTTCTCCAAAGATTCGTATCCTTCTCTCAACAAGAACGGAATGTTCATTCTGGAGCGAGAACCTTCTTTAACGACCGGACGGAAAACTTTACTTCTCTCCAATTCAGCGTAAACCATATCGGCTCTTTCGATAGCCAACTTCTCCATGGCTTTCACTCCACCCATCGCTTTAACCCATTTCAACGTCTCTTTTACGCCAAAGATGTTGATACAAGGAGGTGTATTGTACATCGATTCTTTGTCTACATGAGTCTGATATCTCAACATCGTCGGAATCATTCTGTCTTTTACCACGTTATTCAAAAAGTCATTCTTAATGATCACGAAAGTAACTCCGGCAGGTCCGAGATTCTTTTGGCAACCGCCGTAGATCATTGCATATTTGGCCACATCAACCGGACGACTGCAGATATCAGAAGACATATCGGCAATCAAAGGTACCGGAGAAGTCGGATCTTCAAAAATTTCAGTACCGCGAATGGTATTGTTTGAGGTAATGTGCATATAATCCACGTCAGAAGGGATAGTAAATTTCGGATAGTAAGTAAATCCGTCAGCTTCAGAAGAAGCCACGATTTCCACCTCACCCCACATTTTAGCCTCCTTAATGGCAGCCGTAGACCAAGTTCCGGTATTCACGTAAGCAGCTTTTTTGTTTAAAAAGTTGTACGGAATCATACAAAACTGCATGCTGGCTCCACCTCCCAAGAAAAGTACAGAATAACCTTCCGGAATGTTCAACACCTCTTTGAACAAGGCAACGGCTTCATCGTAAACAGCTTGAAAATCTGCAGAACGGTGAGATACCTCCATAATAGATTGCCCCGTGTTTCCGAACTCAAGAACAGCCTTTGATACATTTTCCAATGTAGAATCCGGTAATTTACAAGGACCGGCATTAAAAATATGTTTTCTCATCACTAAAATTATTTAATAGATTTAATACGAAAATCTTATTTATAAAAACACTACAAATATGCGAAATAAGTCTGTATAAAAAACCTTTTTACCGTTTTTTTATTCGTTTTTCTTATTTACTGAAAATCAAATAACTTGCCTCCTTACCAAAGTCCTTTACAGACCTACTTTGCATTTAAAAAAAGAGGAAGCATCCGTCTCCGGATGCCTCTCTGATTATACGACTCCGTGCATCCGATTAAAAGAACGGCGTCTTTACAATCTTTGCCTTAAGAGCTTTATTTCTTACCCGAATATAAATCTCAGTATCCAATTTATGGAAACCGCTCTTCACGTATCCGGTCCCGATAGATTTTCCGGTCCAAGGGGAAACAGTCCCGGAACAAACGACTCCGATCTCGTTTCCTTCGGCATCTTCGATCACATATCCCTGGCGAGCGATACCTTTATCCAATAATTCGAACGGTTTCATGTAACGGGAAGGTTTATCCGCTTTCAACTTCTCGTGATAAGCCCGGTTGATAAAATCATTTCCCGGAACAAATTTGGTAATCCAACCCAAGCCGGCTTCTATCGGAGAATGAGTATCGTCAATTTCATGTCCGTATAAACAGAAGCCCGCCTCTAAACGTAAAGTATCCCGGGCTCCCAATCCTGCCGGCTTTATTCCGAATTCTGCCCCGGCTTCGAATACAGCGTTCCAAATCTTATCGGCATCTTTATTATAAGCATAAATTTCACATCCTCCCGCCCCGGTATAACCCGTGGTGGAAAATATCACTTTGTCTACTCCTGCAAAAGGAATTTCCTGGAACGTATAATACTCCATATCCTCAACATTTGCCGTAGTCAATTTTTGCATCGCTTTCAATGCCAAAGGTCCCTGAACTGCTAACTGACAAATATTATCCGATGCATTTTCCAAATCCGTATCGACATTCATTCCCAACTCTTTGGCCCACTTTGTGCACCATTCCCAATCCTTGTCGATATTGGCGGCATTTACCACCAATAAATACTTTTCCGCACTGAAACGGTATACCAAAAGATCATCCACTATTCCACCCGTCTCGTTGGGGAAGCAACTATATTGAACTTTTCCGTCCGTTAGCGCGGCTACATCATTGGACGTTAATTTCTGAACCAATTCAAAAGCCTTGGGGCCCTTCACCCAAAATTCGCCCATATGGGAAACATCAAATACCCCGATTTTTTCCCGAACCGTATTGTGTTCTTCCTTAATGCCAGTATATTCTATCGGCATGTTATAACCGGCAAACGGAGCCATTCTCGCTCCAAGCGCTTCATGAAAATGTGTAAAAACGGTAGTTTTCATTTTATCTGTTATTTTTATATTTATATTATTTTCCGCACGTTGTGTCAAACGTTCCGCAAAGTTAAAATTTTTATTTATCCTTGCCATCCTTTCTGTAAAAATATTATCTTTCGGAATTATTCTGCTTTTTATTCCAATAAAAAATGATTACTTTTGTAACATAGTACCCGGATAAAGGGCAAAAACAATACCTTTTCGAATGAAAAAACATAAACTACGATAAATATTAATCCTTAATAAACCAATTAACAATGATTCTCAATGTAACAGAACAAAACGGAATTACTCTTGTCGAGTTTGTGGATGTAACCCGATTTACACTATCCATCGCCGACGAAGTAAAACAACAACTCAGACCACTTTTAAACAACAAGGAGTGTAAAATGGTTTTCGATCTCCATGGAATTGATTTTATCGATAGTAGCGGTATCGGTTGTATCATTGCTCTATTCAAGACTGCTAAAAGTATCGGATCTACTTTGAAATTATGCAATCTTACCCCAGAGGTATTAGAGATTTTCAAATTACTGCACTTGCAAGTAATCTTCGATATTACCGGAACCAGAGAAACTTGTTTACAATCGATGTAAATAAAAAAAAGCGGGTTTTAACCCGCTTTTCTTGTCATTGTATCTTGCATTAGTCACCTAAAGTAGCGACCATAACAGCTTTGATCGTATGCATACGGTTTTCGGCTTCATCGAATACGATTGAATTTTCAGATTCGAACACCTCTTCGGTCACTTCGATTCCATCCATCCCGAATTGTTTGTGCACGTCACGCCCTACTTGAGTTTCCAGATTGTGATATGCCGGTAAACAATGCATAAATTTACAATTCTTGTTTCCAGTCATCTCCATCACTTTCTTATTCACCTGATACGGGGTCAAAAGTTTGATTCTCTCCGCCCAAACCTCCGCAGGCTCGCCCATAGACACCCATACGTCCGTGTACAAGAAATCGCACCCCTTCACTCCAGCTTCGACATTATCCGTAATCGTAACTTTAGCTCCGGTTTCCTTGGCGATCTCCTGACATGTGGCTACTAATTCCGCATCGGGTTGCAATCCCTTCGGTGCAACAATACGTACGTCCATTCCCATCTTAGCACCACCGACCATCAACGAATTGCCCATGTTAAAACGAGCATCCCCGAGATAAGCAAAAGTAACCTGATTCAACGGTTTGTCCGAATGCTCCATCATGGTCAGGAAGTCAGCCAGGATCTGGGTCGGATGAAACTCGTTCGTCAATCCGTTCCACACGGGTACACCAGCATACTCGGCCAACTCTTCAACTGTTTTCTGAGCAAATCCGCGATACTCTATCCCGTCGTACATGCGTCCCAGGACACGAGCCGTATCCTTCATCGACTCCTTCACGCCGATCTGAGATCCGGAAGGACCGAGATAAGTCACGTGAGCTCCTTGATCATAAGCGGCTACCTCAAAAGCACAACGCGTACGAGTAGATGTTTTCTCGAATATCAAAGCGATATTTTTCCCTTTCAATCGAGGCTGTTCTGTTCCGGCATACTTCGCTTTTTTCAAATCAGCAGCCAAATCCAACATGTATTTAATCTCTTTCGGAGTGAAGTCCAATAACTTCAAAAAATTCCTGTTTCTTAAATTAAAAGCCATACTAATATAATTTTAAATTTATGATTCCCTATTTTATATTGAAAAGGACAATATTCTTTCCGCTATAAAATTCCGTCAAATTTACAATATAGAAGCGAGAATAGAAAGTGAAAAATCATCTTCTGTCGTCCTCGTACTCCATGGTGATTTTCGAACCGTATTTTTTATCTTCCAACTTCGTGGCCTCCGTAATCACGGCTTTTTGTCCCCCATTCTTTACAAAGCGCAGACAGGCCCTGATTTTAGGTGCCATACTCCCTTCCGCAAACGTACCATCCTCCAAATATTTTACCGTATCGGCATAATCCAAAAACTCCAACACCTTTTGAGTCGGTTTTTTATAATCCTTATAGATATAAGGTACGTCCGTCAATATATAAAATTCGTCCGCTTTCACCCGACTACCCACCATGGAAGAAGCTAAATCCTTGTCGATTACACCTTCCAACGGTTTAATTTCTCCCTGTTCGTCCAAATACACGGGAATTCCTCCCCCTCCCGTGGTAATAACGATATTGCCTTCCCGGGCCAAGCGTTCTACCAACTCGGCATTCATAAAATCAATAGGCTCGGGAGAAGGGACAACCCGTCTCCAACCTCCTTCCACTTTTATCTCCTCCTTAAATACCCATCCCTTCTCTTTTGCCAAGCGGTCGGCCTCCTCTTTCATGTATATCTTTCCGACACGTTTCGTCGGATTGCTCATGGCGGGATCATTCTTATCCACGATTACCTGAGAAACCATAGAGATTACATTCCGTTCAATTCCATGCTTTTTCAGAATATTACGCAGATTCCGTTCAATCATATACCCGATTTGTCCCTGAGTATAAGCGACACAAACATCTAAAGGCATTGCCGCATTGCCGAACTTCTCCACACCGGCAGCATTATCCATCAAAACATTTCCCACCTGCGGACCATTCCCGTGAGAAATGATCAGATTATATCCGTCTTTCAATAAAAAGACCAAATTCTCCAAAGTATCAACCGTATTCGCATTTTGCTCCTCGATTGTTCCTTTTTGATTTCCTCTCAGCAAAGCGTTACCTCCCAAGGCAACCACAGCCAGTTTCTTTTCCATACAACAACTTTTATAATTATTTTTCTAACTCTTTTCAATGTTTCATTTTCGTCCACAAAGCTAACGAAATAAGTCATATGAAAAATAGGTAAATTCCATTTTTATATTTATATAAATCACTGACTATAAGATATATGTATAAATATTCCCTCCGTTTTTATAAATATGCAGCGTGAAATCGATCTTTTCCGTAAAAAATTTCCACCAGAACTTTCGTTTAACTTTCTCTTTTTTGCATATCGGATGTCGTTGGCAGATATTTGTTTGGCTACAATAAGCTTACAGGGGATATATTTTTTAGTCAAACCCTGTAAATTTGCAATTTCGTCTTCGTTTAAACATTTAAATCAGCTTTATACAACGCAAGAGTATTCCTGTTATACTCGCAAGTTACAGCTGGCCTCAAAACCGCGTTCCCCTCTTTCGGAATACCGCAACCTCTTACAAGAATGTCCTATTTATTAAAAGGCTTAAACTCCAATTTTTCGGTGACAGGAAAACCTCATCCCTATTTGAGATAGAGATAATTGAACTCTTAGCAGCACTACAGCTATTGAAAAAAGAAATACGGATCAATAGCAATAAAAGCTAAAATTCATCTTCATAAATGAATTTTATCAAACAATAACAATTGCTTACAATATTAGATTATATCATTTATCTTTGTGAAAAGATTAATTATATTTCGAAACATGAAAATTAAGAAAACCATGAAAAAGAACATTTTGAAACTATTCTTGTTTGTCAGTTTAGGCTTGATCACGACACTTGTCTTTACGAGTGCAAGCCTACATATTGATGTTCCTGGTCCTCCGGGACGGCCTGTTATTACTGATATAAACAGACATGGATGTACGATAACATGGGCACCACCCCGATATGACGGGGGATCACGAGTGACAAAGTATCAGGTGGAGTATAGATACGTAACGTCAGAAGGATGGATCCACACGCAACATACTAAAAATGAAAATTCCCGGGAAATCATGACATGAATTAACCGGGAGTTAAACGAACAATGATTGAAATAACATGACAGCCCTAAAAACCGCAACCTTTTACGAGAGCAAACTGGTAAGAAGAAACTGGTTGTTTTACTTCTTTATTCTCGGGATACTGGGATACACGATAGGTGTTTTGATCCCGCCGGATACGAATCGCGTTCTATGGTCGAATGTCGCGTTCGCGTCATCCATTCCCTTGCGCGGGATTTACTTCTTGAACCTGTTTCAATCGTTAATCATTACTTTCATCGTTTGCGACACCCGGAGAAAGCAAAAAAAAGCGGATACCCGGGAAGTGCTTTCCACGCGACCTGTTGGTAACGAGCAATCCTATATAGGGGAATTTTTAGGTGTTCTTCTTCCGTTCCTTGCAGTAGATGTCATTTTCATGATTGTTTGCGTGTTTATCAATATATTCGTGTCGGATTCACCGGTTAACCCCTTGATAAATCTATTTTACCTCCTCACGCGCATACTGCCCTCGCTCGTCTTTATCACCGGGTTATCCTTGCTTGTCAACAGGTTGATCAAACACCCTTTTTTAAGTTGGCTTATCCTGACCGTTTTTCTCTACTTGGCGTACGCTTACCTGACAACACCCCTTCACGGAATACTGGATTTCCGCGGCAATTGGTTGCCAGACTCTTTTTCCACGATAGTCGGCTTTATGCATCTCGAGGATTACCTGCTCCAGCGCATCGCTTTTTTATTGTTAGGAACCAGTTTTCTTTGTTTTGCCGTTCCACTCGCGAAGAGATTACCCGGAGTCCCCGGGCAAAAGCCTTATTTTATAGTTTCCGCCTGCCTGCTTCTGGTATTTTCCTCGTGCCTGGGATACATTTACGTCGAGAAGTTTCAAACCCGCTTGAAGAATAGAATCGCCTATCGCGAAGCATTTCTCGAATACAATAAATACCCCACCTCACGCGTGCTCACCCACGACATCACGTATCGACCCAAGGGGAGTCAGTTCTCGGCAACAAGCCGGATGAAGGTCCAGAACCAGAAAAAAGTAAAAATGGACCGGCTTTTACTCTTTTTAAACCCGGGACTCGAGATCGACAAGATTGAATCCGACGGGCAAAACCTTCCCTTTCACAGGGATCGCCAAGTTGTCGTCATCGAACATTCCCTGACACCCGGCGAGAATATCGAACTGGAGATCGAGTACGGGGGAAGTATCGACGAGGATATTTATCAGGTAAATATCCCCGACGAGGATTTCTTCGCTCCCGTCGTTTACACCTCCTTCCATGAAAATTACGGTAAACGCTCGGCTTTCGTGTCAGATAAATTCACGTTACTTATACCGGAAGTGATGTGGTACCCGACAGCGGTTCCCCCGGTCGAAATGCAGGCAGCTAAAGAGGTTAATTTCACAGCCTATACCCTTCGTGTTAAAAAACCGGGCGAGATGACCGTTTTATCCCAGGGAGAACCCACTAAAAAGGGAGATGACGTCACGTTCGATAACAGGCAAAACCTGAACGGATTAAGTCTTTGCATGGGGAAATACGAGAAAAGAGCGATCACCGTCGACTCCCTGACAGTGGAACTTTACACTTACCCGGGAAATGATTTCTACATGAAACCTCTTGACGAGTGGGAAGACCTGAAAGAAGACGACCCGGAGCGGGAGAGAAACTTAACGAACATATTTCATCGATGTAAAGAGATCATCGAGGGAGGTAAGCCTAACCCTTACCCCTTCACGTATTTTAAACTGATCGAGACGCCTTCCTCCTTTCTGCGCATGTCCCTGTTTCATGATAACATTCAACCGGAAATAGTGTTTTTCGAGGAACGATTTGCCACGACAGAACATAACAAACCCGATGCTTTTTTCAAGACGCCGAGCATGAGTGTACAGGAATGTATGCTATACGAAATAATGCCCGATTACTTGAACCGAATAAATACAGATCGCATTTTCACGGCCCATAATATTGGTATCACCTCTGACAGATACTTGGGTATGGATTTAATATTCAATCAAATGGCGAACACGCAAGGAGCACCGTCACGATTCGTCATGCCGAAAATGTTAAATTATATCGCGGAAAAAGGATTAAAAGGGTGTATCACGGAAGGATACAGCGGAGAGCGATACCTCGCCATCTCTCTAAAAGTATCCCATCTACTGAGTTATCTCACGACGATTACCACTTGGGACTCGCTAAGTCGGTTCACGCGGGAGTTTAACGCGCGAGCCCGTTTTCGGGAAGTTAACTTCGACTCGTTTATCGAGGAATTCGAGCAGCGTTTCGGGCAGAACATCCAAGCTTACATGGACGAATGGTACACGGGTCACCAGATTCCATGGTTATCGATAAAAGACCTGTCCTTTAAAGAAACGAGGAAAACGCAGATCGTGGATTTCAAAGTGGGCAATTTTGGCGAGACGGACGGTATAGTTTCGATCATTACAGTTGACTGGAGCCAAGACGGAAAAAAGGTAGTTGAAAATTGGCGGAGTTTCCCGGTTAAACCCGGGGAATGTAAACGAATCGTCGTTCATGAAAACATCAGGTTTCGCCTGGAGTTCACCACGAATTTCTCGGGAAATTTACCGAGAGTCATTTCATTCAATAGCGAAGAATTGCCCTCGTCGGCCACAATTCCCGATGAAGGAGTCACCTTGCTCGATAGGGATCAATTCTCTCCCCCGGGAGAGATCATCGTCGACAACGAGGACAAGGGTTTCTATTTAATCGATTCCACAGACAATCGAAAACGATTGGCGGATCTCGTTCTAAATGAGAACGAGGAAGAATATAATACTCTTCCTAATCTTAAAGTTAACACGTGGGGTCGTCCTTATTTATCAGAAGGACGTCATGTTTACGGCGAGTGTATTCGTAGCGTTTTTACAAAAGGGTCCGGCACGGGAAAGTTCAAGGCAGAATGGGTGGCAGACCTCCCGGAAGCGGGTAAATACGAGATATTTATCAATAGACCTGATTGTGGAACAATAGGTACGCATGGAAGTTATACAACAAATCACCCGAAGATAAAAAACTACTATACCGTCTACACCCCGGAAGGAAAAGAGGAAATCATTTTAGAGGTTGAGAAAGGTGATCCTACTTGGGTATTACTGGGCACGTTCACCTTACCGGCAGGAAAATCCAGCGTTGTACTGGATGACCGGGGAGTTCCTCCCATCGAGGATGAGCACTCGCAACTAGTGGTGGCCGATGCCGTTAAATGGGTAAAAAAATAACTATGAAAGCTTAACCTACACCCGAAAACATTTTTAACCCGTATAAACAAAAATGCTCTGTTCATCAAGATTGCCATTCCCTCTCGACCATGCACATAGGTAGAACGGTCGTTCATAAGCGTGTTCTTCTCTGTATCCACGCCTGCACGCTTTTGAGATTTTCAACCAAACACTTAGCTATTTTCGTCCAGGTTTTGCATATTTTCTGCGAATTCTTCGTATCTTTGTCATATGCAAGGCGAAAAAAAACAACCTATCCGGTACTTTTTTCAACGATTCGCAAACAAATACACGTTTGTTGCTCTGGTATTTGTTATTTGGATCGTTCTATTCGATAAATACAGTTTTATCGACAAGATCCAATTACAATCCAAAATTCTCAAACTGGAAAACGAAAAGCGGTATTACAAGAAAAAGATTGAAGAAGACAACCGGAAAAAAGAGGAGTTATTGAGTAACCGGGATAATCTCGAAAAATTCGCGAGAGAGCAGTATTTAATGAAAAATGAAAATGAAGATATTTTCATTGTGATAAAAAAGTAAACGTATTGGGAAGAATTGTTGCTATCGATTACGGGAAAAAACGGGTGGGAGTTGCCGCAACAGATCCTTGTCGTATTATTGCCAACGGTATCGCAACGGTCGGATCACATGAAATTTTACAATTTTTGGAAGTTTATACTTCTAAAGAAACGGTCGATCTGTTTGTCGTGGGCTACCCGAAGCAATTGAATAACACGGATTCCGAGAGTATGGTTTATATTAAACCTTTCCTCACGGCACTAAAACGAAAATTTCCGACCATTCCCGTGGAAATGTACGATGAACGTTTTACCTCCGTATTAGCTCATAAGGCCCTGTTGGAAGGAGGAGCTAAAAAGAAACAAAGGCAGAATAAAGCGATCGTCGACACGATCAGCGCAACTATCATCCTACAGTCTTATATGGAAAAACAACGGAATTTAAACATTTAACTATGCTTTTACCTATTTATATCTACGGACATCCGATCCTTCGAAAAATATCGGAAGATATCACACCCGATTACGAAGGACTACCTAAATTATTGGAAGATATGTGGCAAACCATGTACGAATCGGATGGCGTAGGACTCGCCGCACCCCAAATTGGAAAAAACATCCGTATCTTCGTGATAGACGGAACTCCGTTTGAAGAATACGATCCCCGGTGTAAAGATTTTAAAAAGACCTTTATCAACGCGCATATCATAGAACGGACAGGAGAGAATGTATTACAAAACGAAGGATGTCTCAGTATCCCCGGGATCCACGAAGACGTTCTCAGAAAAGACAAGATTAAAATTGCTTATAAAGACGAAAACTGGGAAGATCACGTGGAAGAATTCGAGGGAATGCGTGCCCGTATCATACAACACGAATACGATCATTTGGACGGAATAGTATTCACGGATCATCTTTCCGTATTGAAAAAAAGACTATTAAAGAGCAAGCTAAACAGTATTAGCGCCGGTAAATTTAAAATAGACTACAGGGTCGTATTGCCGAAATAATCCGGGCCGTCCAAAGACATACGCCGTAGTTTATTCATTATAAACGAATCGCGTATGTTTGCCTTATTCAAACATAAATATCCTTTTATACTGTTATCCTTTCCGGTAACAGGCGGGATTTTATGGAGCAGCCATATAACGGCCTTCGCGCTCCAAGGATACACGGTAGGTATACTTCTCTCGCTCGCGTCGATTGCATACACTTTCCTACTATCCCGAAATTTTCTATTTCAAAATCTATCCCTTGTCCTGTTTCTCTTTTTCCTCGCCGCGTATAGAAATCATTCCCCTGAAGTTCCCATTCCCCAGAACGGAAAAAACTATGCCATAACAGGAGAATATACCGGTCAATTCTCCCCCGGTCACTACATCATAAAAAATAAAGCGTTATGCATACGTTTACAGGTTAAGGATTCCCTCTGCCCGGAAATCGGAGATTGTTTCTATTTCCAGGCCAGGCTATTTCCCCTCTCCTCCCGTTCCAACATTTATGAATTCGATTACAACGATTATCTCCGACAACAGGGAATTCATCTACAAGGGATCGCACTCTCTCCGCTGACTCCCGTCAAACACCGATCTTCCTTTTGGGGACTTTCGCAAAAAATCCGGAAAGCGTTACTTGAAAAATTAAATCACGCGGTAAAAGATACGACGACACGCTCTCTCTTACAAGCACTTTGTCTCGGCTACAAATACAATATCCCCCCGGATTATCGAAAAGTATTTCAATCCACCGGAACAGTCCATTTATTAGCGATCTCCGGTCTGCATATGGGAGCTATCTATCTGTTATTAACGTCTGTTTTATCTGTACTTCATCTAAAAAAGGGAGAATGGCTGCTTATTCCTTTATTATGGCTGTTCGCTTTCGTATCGGGACTCTCTCCGTCGGCATGCAGGGCTGCCTCGATCTTAAGCTTTATTGTCATAAGTAAATTATTACATAAAGACCATACCCCTTTAAATGCCGTCGGGGCCTCCGCTTTTTTCACCCTGCTGATAAAACCGGCGCTACTTTATTCCGTAAGCTTCCAGATGTCCTACGCGGCATACACGGGAATCGTACTGCTTTATCCCGTTTTTCGGGTAAAATCCATCCGCCGGCCCGTCGTTATTCAAAAAATATGTTCGCTTTTTTTTCTCAGTTTAGCAGCACAGATCGCCGTCCTCCCCCTGACAGCTTACTATTTTCATTCTTTGACGTTAAACAGCGTTATCATCAATATCGCGGCCATCCCCTTGGCTACTGCTCTATTATACGGGGGGATTTTAATACTTGCATTGCCGGGATGTATCGGCTTGCTTGTCTCTCCTTTTATCGTAGGTATAGAACGATCTCTTTTATTCCTATTACATATTTTTGACCGTTTTTCTCTCGTGCAGGATAATCTTTACCCGACCCCCGTACAACTCGTTTTAATTTACCTACTCCTCTTGTCTTTTCGGGCCTACATAACCAATCGCACATCATACATCCGACATATCATATACCTCGTCTCTCTCTCTTTGTTCCTCTTCAACGGTATCTCCCGATACGAAAAACAAAGCAATCAGGAGGTCGTTATCTATCACCGCCATAACAGCTCTATGATTCTTTTGAATTACAAGGGATATTATACCTTTTTAAAGAATACCTATCCTCGTTCACGACATCTTCCCTATATCGAAGCGAACCGTCTGAAAGCCATTCCTTCTCATCACAGCTTCATCGCGAACGAGATACAACGTTTTCATAATCGGCTTATCTCTCCCTTCTTTTCATTACATATTGCCGACTCTTCAACCCGGAACATCCCTCCTACCGACTACCTCGTTATCACCGGCAATATTCTTCCGCACCAGCTCTCCTGTCTTTCCGAAAGCCAATTGAAAAAAATCATCCTCGACGGCTCCAATCACAGTCGTAGCATTGAAGCCTGGAGGATATGGGCAAAAGAAAAAGGACTTCCCTTGCAGACCACGAGTGAAAACGGATCGCTACAACTCAAACTAAAATAGCTCTTTTATTGCAATTTCATTCGGCAAAATTATGGTATTAAAATTATAATTCTTTATTTTGCTGGCTTAAATAACACCTAACTAAAATGAATATCGTTATAGCGGGAGCAGGAGAAGTCGGGACACATCTCGCGAATATGCTCAGCAAGCAAGAGCATAACATCATGTTGATAGACAGCGATCAGGAAAAACTCGAATTGCTCGAAAACCAACTGGACGTGTTGTCTATCGTGGGGTCGTGTACCTCTATCGGAGCCTTAAAAGATGCCGGTGTAAACAAATGCGATCTCTTCATTGCGGTAAATCATTTAGAAGACCAGAATATCAACTCAGCCATATTGGCCAAAAAATTAGGGGCGAAACAAACGATCGCCAGAGTAAATAACAGCGAATACTTAGAAAACGAAAACAAAGAGTATTTGAAAATGATCGGGATCGACTCCTTGATCTATCCTGAACGTTTAGCGGCAGAAGAGATTGTCGCCTCTTTAAAGCAAAGCGGGTCAAGACAATTACACGAATTTTCCGACGGAAGGCTTCAGCTGCTGGGTATTAAGCTGTGGGAAAATGCCCCGGTTTTGAACCTGACCCTGATCAAAATGGCAGAACGTTATGGAGCGCAGAACTTTCGGGTCGTCGCTATCAAAAGGGCAGACAGGACCATTATTCCCAGAGGATTAGATTCATTCATGTACGGGGATTTGGTCTTTATTGTAACGAAGCCGTTTTATGTACCCAATATCTTTGCCCTCTGCGGAAAATCACAATACGAAATTAAAAATGTCGTTATCGTGGGAGGTTCCCGCATCGGAGTGAAAGCAGCCTCCTTGCTGGAAAAAAATTACAATGTAAAAATTATCGAGAAAGACCGGGAAAAATGTATCCTCTTGGCCGACAAATTAAAATCGACTCTGGTTATCAATGGTGACGGAAGGGACCTTGCCCTCCTCCGGGAAGAGGGAATCAAGAATACGGATGCGTTCATCAGCGTTACGCACTCCTCCGAAACAAATATATTGTCTTGCCTATTAGCCAAGAAATTAGGAGTGAAAAAAAGCGTGGCGGAAGTAGAAAACATCGATTATATCGATCTCGCCGAAAATATAGGTATCGGAACATTAGTCAATACGAAATTAATCGCCGCTTCACACATCTATCGCTATACCATGAATGTAGATGTAAAACACCTGAAGTTCCTGACGTTTTCCGAGGCGGAGGTTTTCGAATTGACAGCAGAAGCAGGTTCCAAGATTACCAAAAAAACATTGGCAGATGTAAACTTTCCCCTCAACGCCACAGTCGGAGGGGTTATCCGGGATGGCGAAGCCATTATCGCCAAAGGAGACGTACAAATTGCAGCCGGAGATAACGTGGTTATTTTCGCTTTGCCCAATGCCGTAAAAAAAGTAATTAAGCTCTTTCAGAAATGATCAACTTCCGATTTATCGTAAACATCATAGGAAAACTTTTATTAGTAGAAAGTGCCTTTCTCATGCTTTGTATCGTTGTCGCTTTAATTTACGGGGGAAGCGATTTACTGGCATTCATCTACTCCACCGTAATCACCTTGACAGCCGGATCGCTTATGGCATTTACGGTAAAAGTAAAGGACCGGGTTTTAGCAAAGAAAGACGGGTATTTTATCGTAACCTCTACCTGGGTCATTTTTACCGTATTCGGTTGTTTACCTTACTTGTTTGGCAATACCATCCCCTCTATTGTCGATGCCGTCTTTGAAACGATGTCCGGATTCACCACAACGGGTTCTTCCATTATAAACAATGTCGAGGCCCTACCGCACGCGACTTTATTCTGGCGCTCCCTGACCCAATGGATGGGAGGTATCGGGATCATCGTATTGCTGCTGGCCATCTTACCCGGTTTCGGGATTGAAGGACGGGATATGTTCGTGGCGGAAGTAACAGGCCCGACCCACGATAAATTCACGGCCACCTTCACGTCGACGGCCCAGCGCATGTGGACTCTATACTTATCCTTAACCATCCTGCAAACGGGTTTCTTGCTTTTAGGCGGGATGGACCTTTTCGATTCAATCTGTCATTCATTCACCACCATGGCGACCGGAGGGTATTCAACAAAACAAAATAGCATCGCTTACTGGGATTCAGCCTATATTCAATATGTATTCATTATCTTCATGTTTTTGGCAGGAACCAATTTCGGACTCATGTATTCCGTAATCTTAAAAAAGATACGCAATCCTTTCCGGGATGAAGAATTCAAACTCTATTTTCTTATTGTCGTCGTATCCAGTACGATCATCGCTTTAGGGCTCTATTTTAACGGATATTCCGATTTAGAGAAAAGCATTCGCGATGCCCTGTTCCAAGTCGTTACCATACAAACGACCACCGGCTACGCGACGACCGATTACCTTCTGTGGCCTCCTCTCTTGGGCATAATTATTTTCGTCTTGATGTTTGTCGGAGCCTCGGCGGGTTCCACCTCCGGTGGACTGAAATGCGTCCGCTTAAGCCTGTTGTTTAAAAATTCGTTCATAGAGATGAAACGAATCATACACCCCAACGGCATCATTAACGTGAAATACAATAACAAAAGCGTGCATCCGAACATCATGAGCGGAGTGATGGGTTTCGCCATTCTGTACATCTTCATATTCGGCATCTCCAGCGTTATCATGTCTTTTTTCACGAAAGATATCGCGACAGCCTGTAGCGCCGTTATCACCTCCCTGAGTAACGTGGGACCGGGATTTGGGGAGATCGGCCCGATGGGTAACTTTTCCAGCCTCCCCGGTATTGCAAAAATATTCCTGGCCATCCTAATGTTAGTCGGTCGTCTCGAGGTTTTCACCGTGCTCGTTTTATTTAGCAGAACTTTCTGGAAAAAATAATTGGTCCGGAACGAGCCAATAAAAAACGGCGCTATCTTAAAAGAAAGCGCCGTTATAGCATAAAAGAGGTCTTATAATTCCCCTAATCCCTGACGGATCACGGCTATTTCATCTCCCGTACAATCCAATACGGTAGAAGGAACATTTTTACCGTACCCTCCGTCAATGACCAAATCTACCAATTTTTCATATTTTTCATGAATCAATTCCGGATCCGTAATGTATTCGACCTCTTCATCGGGACCTCCCTTAACGGAAGTCGTCAACAAAGGCCCGTCCAACTCTTTTACAATGGCCTGCACTATAAAATTATTCGGAACGCGAATCCCTATCGTTTTCCGCTTATTCATCAACACATTCGGTAATTTATTCGTAGCAGGCAACACGAAAGTGTAAGGGCCCGGTATATACTGCTTCATCGTCCGGAACACCTCATTATTCACTTTTGCATAAATGGATATGTTACTCAAATCTTTACATATCATCGAGAAATTCGCCTTTTCCGCTTTTACGCCGCGGATGGCCGATACCCGTTGCACCGCTTTCACGTTATTAATATCGCACCCGATAGCATAGATCGTATCGGTAGGATAAATAATCACGCCTCCGTCGTGTAACAAATCCACAATCTTTCGAATCTCCCTTTCATTGGGATTATCCTCGAATAAGCGTACAAACATAACCCGCTGATTTACGAGTTCACCTTCTTGTAATCAGCCAGAAATGCAGCTAAACCACTATCCGTCAACGGATGTTTCAATAATCCCTTGATAGCGTTCAACGGACAGGTAGCTACATCGGCTCCGGCCTCTATACATTGAATAATGTGTTGCGTATGACGAATCGAAGCGGCTAACACCTGGGTATTGTATCCGTAATAAGCATACATATCAACAATTTTTTCTACTAATTCAATGCCGTCACTACTGATATCATCCAATCTACCGACAAAGGGAGAGACGTAAGTAGCCCCAGCTTTAGCAGCCAACAAAGCTTGCCCCGGTGAAAAAACCAAAGTACAATTCGTACGAATTCCTTTTCCAGAGAAATATTTTATCGCTTTAATTCCATCCGCGATGCAAGGTACTTTCACCACAATATTGGGATGTAAAGCAGCTAATTCCTCTCCTTCTCTTATCATTCCTTCATAATCCGTTGCGATCACTTCCGCGCTTACATCTCCATCTACAATATTGCATATTTCGATATAGTGTTTTTTGCAATTTTCTACTCCCTTTATTCCTTCTTTGGCCATCAACGAAGGATTTGTCGTCACTCCGTCCAATACCCCCAAATCATTAGCTTCCCTAATCTGGTCCAAATTTGCGGTGTCAATAAAAAACTTCATATTATATTATTTTTAGGTTTAACATCATGAACTGCACACAAAAGTATAAACAATATCCGAATATTATTAAAAATGAAGAATTAAAAATATCATTCTCAACTCAATACACCAAATAACAGCCAAGCTATCAATAAGGTAAAAAATACATTAAATGCCTGGGCTCCCAGAAAAGCATAAGTCGAACGTCTGTTTTCGGAGGTTATCAAACTCCTGAAATCCGTTTCCAAACCGATTGAAGTAAACGCAAGGGCGAACCAAAGACCCTGAATATTTTTCAGAATCGGTTTTGCCTCACTCACAACGGCAGGGTCTATCAGAAAAGAAAATACCAAAGAAGCAGCTACAAAACCCAACACGAACTTCGGGAAACGGGTCCATATCACTTTTAACGTCGGTTTTTCCTCTACACCTTCTACCTCCTTTTTGGTATAGGACCAATATATGCTGATTAAAAAAGCGGCAATACCCAACAATACATTCTGAGAAAATTTCACAATGGTACTGGTCTGTAAAGCGACTTCCCCGTATATAGCGCCCGTTGCGGCCACCGCCCCGGTAGTATCGATAGTTCCCCCGATCCATGCTCCGGCCATATCTTCCGGCAAATCGAGCAATTTAGCCAATGCCGGCATAAGTATGATCATCGGGACCGCCACTACCAAAACCAACGAAACGACATAGGACAATTTGGTTTTATCCCCTTTGATTGCTCCAGCCGTTGCCACGGCTGCCGATACGCCACAGATGGAAACAGCACTGGATAGCATTAAGGCCATCTCTTTATCGATACCCATTCTCTTGCATAACCAGAAACAAAAATTCCACACCACGAAGACAACGATACAAGATTGTATCAACCCCAGCGAACCGGACTTCAACAAGTCTCCGAACAATACGGTCGTTCCTAATAACACCAATCCGATTTTCACAAAAAGCTCCGAAGAAAGGGACTCTTTCAACCATTTGGGAATAGAAAAAACATTACTGATGAAAAGGCCGATTAATAAACTGAATATCACCGTCTCCAGTCCCCAATCCTTTAAAAATTTATTCCCGCCGACGACCATAGCCAAAAGCGTCAAAAAGAACACGACAGGGAAACTATAGATAACGGATCTAAAACTACGGCCGTTCATTCTTCCGGCAATCAACGCCATAATAAACATAAACCCAAAAACCAAAAGAGCATGCCCCACGTTATCTAAAGCAAATACCTTATTGAGCAAGACATCTGCATCCGGCCAGCTAAAAGAAGGCCACTGCGGTTTCAACTGAAAAATTATCAATAAAATGATAAACCACCCCACTATTGCTGAGGTCCAATCTTCGGAAATCTTACATTTACTCATCTGACTAATTCTTAAATTTATTCAGCGACAAAAATAAGATACATTTTTTTTCAATACATCCGCATTTTTACTGATTTTATATCAATACATTTCCAACATCCCCTTTATCGCCCCCCAGTAATACTCTTTCCAGCCTTCCACGATTTCATCATACACTTCGTCCGGAATATGAGTATGCAATAACTCCACGCGAGTCGTCTCTTTTTTCTTCTTCAATTCGATCGTTACTACCGAAGGATTTTCTGTTTCTCCGAAAAACCACTCCTGCACCACCCTCTTGTAAGGCTCGATCTCTAAGTTCACACCACAGATATCTCCTTCCCAAAGAGAAAAAACAAATCCCTTCTCCGCCTTCATTTGTGCCGGATAACCGCTCCAAAGCTCGATTTGAAAAGGATTCGTCAAAGCTGCAAACACCTCTTCCGGATCGGCAACTATTTCAATCGTATACTTAAAATCCATAAACTTTTTCATATAAAAGAAAAGGCTGATTTATTCAGCCTTTTCTCTTTATTATCTATCCTATTTATTTCTTCTTATATTGTGCATTCAACTGTTTCAATATGTCTTGCGTTATATCAAATCCGTCTTCTGCATAAAAAACAGTTCCACCCAAGGTTGTACTCAAAATTAAATTATAACCTTTTTCCTTGTTGTATTCTTTCAAAAAAGCAATAATAACATCATACAACTTTTTATTAATTTCGTTCTGCTCACGCAGTATATTCTCTTGAGTCTCCTGTTTCAAACGCTCCATATTCTGACTTTCGAGTACGATATCGTAATACTCCTGATTGGCACTCTCCCGGGTCACGAACCCGTTATTCTCCAATTTACGTTGATATTCGTCTTGCCTCTTTACCAGGGATTTCATTTTCACGTTCATGTCCGTCTTATACTTCTCTATCTTTTTCAAAAAAGCCTCATTCAATTCTCTTGATTGAGTGTAATTACTCAACAAGGTATCCATATTGATATAGACGATTTTAGTCCCCGGATTAACAACTTTTACTCCTTCCGATTCATTGCCTGCTCTATTATTTCCCGCAAAATGCAAAATATATAACACGACCACGGCAACTAACAATAACACATTTAATCCTATCGAAAAATTTTTCATAAAATATAACTTTGTTATTAATAAATCGATTAACTGGAAACGGACTTCCCGGTGGAAATAGTTTCAGTTACAAAGATAGTCTTTCTTCTTTTAGTTGGCTCGTTTTTCCCTTTTTTCTACATAAAAAATTTTCTTTAACAGGTCCACCTCATCCTGTCGAATCGGGCGAAACCGTTCATGTAATCTCCGAGACATATAAAGCTTACGAATCGTCCTTATCGATTGTACCCCCACTCCAAATCCGACATCCACATGTCCCTTGTTCTCTACCGTATGAGCAAATTTTTCTATCTGCATTTTCTGATTCATCTCCCGGTCCATCTTCGTTACCGGAGAAAAAGCCCCGGCAACAATCCCTTTTTCATTATATAAGGCATTCTCCATACTGCGGTCCGGCTTATAATCTTCCAATACATAACGGGGGATGACCACAACCTCCGCCAATAAGACAGTATCCCGAGTCATAAAAATCCCTAACAGATAATCTCTTTGAGTAAGCGTATCGCTAACTACTATTTTCGCGGGCACATACCCCACGTGAGAAAAGACCAACGTATCCCCCATCTTTACCTCAAAAGCGAAACGCCCGTCCTCGTCTACCCCCCGGTAAACACTATCCAGTCGGCAGAGAGCGTTCCGGAGCGGAAAAATACTATCCCGATCGCACACTACTCCCGTAACGAACAGATTATCCTGCTTCTCAACCTGTCCGTTAACACTATATATGCCATAAAAGAAAAAAAATAACAGGAAAAACTTAAATCCTCTCATTTTCCCGGGCAATTTCACTATTTTGCAAAATATTCAGCAAAGCTCCCTTGCCCGAAACAGCTGAGCTTTAACGGTTCCTAAGGGAATCGCCAACTCCTGAGCAATCTCTTCATAAGAAAATTCGTCAAAATAACGTAATTCGATCAATTTTCGATAACGTCCTTTCAACATCGCCACCTTTTCACGCATGAATTCTGCGCGTTGCTTACGAATTGTCTCTTCTTCCGGGCTCAATACATCCGCCGGAACACTATTGATATATCCCCGGTCGTCCGGATTGATATCATCTTTATCTAAAGAAACGGTTAAAGCTTTTTTCTTTCGTATAAAATCAATGGTATTATTCGATGCGATCTTAAATAACCACGTACTGAAAGCAAATTGAGGTGAATAATAATTTAAACTCGCAAAAGCCTTTTCAAATGCTTCGAACATCAAATCTTCCGCATCGGTACGGTTATTCACCATCTTCAATATCATGAAATAGACGGAATCTTTATACCTTTTAAACAACTCTGCATAAGCTTTTTCGTCACCCCCAATCGCTCGCTTTACAATTTTATAATCATAAAGCGCTTTTTCTGATAAATTATTCGTTATCTCCATTTCTTTCTGTTAAAAAATGAATATCCATTCCAGTACCATCGATAGGCAAAACCCACTGTACTTACGACTAACGAAGTTAGGAATAATTTTCTTTGTTTTAGATGCTTAGAGTAAATATTTAACAATATAAAATCTAATAAAAATGTTAAAAGAACTAATATTAATAAATATTCCACAAAAACACCCATAATTATAAAGCAAAATGATAAGCCGTAAAATAAAATACGCACAATCTCATCCCCTTCCACTTGCGCACGCAACACGATCGGCCATTTGAATTTACTGGCAAAGTAATAAGAAATCTCATCCACTCCACCCTTCTTATCGTTTTCATCTACAATCATATAACTATTCGGGTCTTTTACCACTCGAACTTTTCCAAACTTAGACAATTCCTTAACCATATCGTTATCGTAACCTAAATATGATTGCGAATTTCCCGTGAAACCGCGATTCTTTATGTAATACGATTTTCTATACGCCATGTTACATCCATCACCCAAAATATATTTTTTCGATTTCACAAGAAAACACATTTTTAAAAAACGTAATAACCGGAAACACCGCCGTTTCATTATCCCCGGTTCATCCCCGATATAATTGGAAAATCCCAATACGACCGCCGTATTTTTATCAAAATAGGATTGCATCGTTCTTACCCAAAAAGAGGAAGCAGGACGACAATAGCTCTCTGAAAACAGTAATACGTCATGTTTCGCCGCCAATATTCCTATATTAATCGCCAGTTTTTTCGTAAAACGAAATTTCGTGTCAGGAAAGATACGCGTATAACGTAACTGAGGATACGCCTTTTGTATCTCAGCCAAAACATCCTGAGTATCGTCCTCCGAACACTCATCAACCACGATCACTTCGTAATTTTCATAAAACTGCATTAAAAAGCTCGGCAGATTTTTCTTTAGGAACTCGGCATTATTATGGGAAACAATAATCACCGAAACTCCTTCCCCCGAACCTTCCTCTCTTTTTTTATCTTTTCGCAAAACGGAGACACTCTTATATATGACGTAAAACAGGTGAATCCCCCACAAAAAAAGCAGAAAAATCGCCACATACCCGTAAAACCCATACCCTTCCCATATAATCCGAAGATTCTCCATAATAAAAATATTTGTTCCATCGTGCAAAAATCAGACAAATATACATACTTAAACCTTAAATTACCGTATCTATTGAACAATTTTATTTACATTAGAAGAGAATTTACGAACACAAAAATAGCTATACTATGAAAGGACAAAAAACAAAAGGAATCATTGGAATATTAACGGGAGGAGGAGATGTCCCCGGCCTGAATCCGGCCATCAGAGCCGTAACAATAAGGGCTCTGAGAGAAGGCTATAAAGTAATCGGAATACGGAGAGGCTGGAAAGGACTCATTGACATTATCCGCGATTCCGAGTATGACAATTCGGATAACTTTTTCGAATTGACGGAAGAAATCGTAAACAGAGCAGGACGTACGGGAGGAACTTTTCTCCATACCTCGAGAACACGGGCATCCCATGTACCTAAAGCAAGCGTTCCGGAACATTTACAAGATAAGTACACGGACGATATAAACGATTTAACACCGGAAGTACTGAAGAACCTTGATTTTATAGGTGTAGATTTTCTAATACCCATTGGAGGAGACGACACCCTCAGTTACGCGGTCAGGTTGAGCCAGGAAGGGGTAAGAGTTGTCGCCATTCCGAAAACGATGGATAACGATGTGCCCGGAACCGATTATTGTATCGGCTTTAGCACCTGTATCACCAGAACCATTTCCCTTACTCATGACCTAAGAACCTCTGCCGGTTCACACGAGCGTATCCTGGTTTTGGAAGTGTTCGGCCGATACGCCGGATTCACGGCCATGTTACCCACGTTAGCCGGAGCAGCCAATCGATGCGTTATCCCCGAATACCAGTTCGATATAGAGCTGTTGACGGAGCTGCTCTGCGAAGACCGGTTTACCAATCCAAGCAGGTATTCTGTCGTCTTGGTTTCAGAAGGAGCGACTTACTCCGGAGGAGATATGATTTTCCAAAGTGAAGAAAAGGATATGTTCGGACATAAAAAGTTGGGAGGAATAGGAGACCTGATTTCTCGGCAATTAAAAGAGCTGACCCCCCAATTCAACCGGGGAGAAGCCATTGACACGATTACCCAAAAATTAGGTTATCTCGTGCGTTGCGGAGATCCGGACGCTTTAGATTCTATTGTTCCTATGGCATACGGGAATCTCGCCTTGGATTTAATCAACAAAGGATTACACGGACGATTGGTCATCCTCAGGAACGGTCGCTACGACAACGCTCCCATCGAGATCGTCACCAGTTCGAAAAAATTAGTCGACGTCCAAAAATTCTATAACACGGAACGGCTTCGTCCCAAATACAACAGTTTTGAATTTATGCCCCAAATGATCTTATAAAAAAAGCGGTCTCGTGAAGAGACCGCCTCTTTTCCTTACTTCGTAGGCTTGATTTGCTTCACCGGAGCCGTCGTATCGGGGGCGATGCTATCCGTTACGATAAGAACCTCCGATTCCTCGACAACAACATCCGTAGAATCAGGAACCGACTGAGATTGCGTTACCGACTTTTGATTTGCATTTTGATTTTTTTGCTTATTTCCGCAAGCAACAAACGTTAAAGCCGCAACGACCATTAACAAATTAATCCATCCTATTCTTCTACAAGTTTTCATTTTTTCCCAGTTTAAATTAACAAGTTGTTCCAACACTTTCCATTACGGATACATACCTAAAAAGTTTCACCCGAAGCCCTCTCTTTCCCCTATTCTTTTCCCCGAAAATGAAAAGTGCCGATGAAATGAATCATCGACACCCTGCACACTTTATAAATACTGTCTGGTTGCATGACAGTCTCTTTTAAATAATCTGCCACTCTAATTATGGTAATTATCCATATTTATCATTAAATTATAAACGATATTTAGGACAAAAGTATTGATTTTGTGAATAAATATGTATATAAATCAATACATGTATTGAAATTTAGAATCATTCTATCATGGATATGACAATAAATCAAAGACTTGACGATTTCTTAGAAGAAAAACATATCAGTCAAGAGGAATTACGCTCACAATTAGGTTTAAAAACCCGTCAACAGGTCAGTAATTGGATCAATTGCAGAGAAAAAATTTCAGAAAAGCATATCATTCGAATTGTTGAACTCTATCCGGAATTAAATGCCAATTGGCTCATAACCAATGCCGGAAATATGTTTAATGATCAAAAAATCGTCCGCCATATTAACCGGAACGCTTACGGATTTTGTGAAGAATGTATCAAAAAAGAACAAAAAATAGAATATTTACAGGAACTTATTCACCAAAGGGATCAAGAGATCAAGTTGCTAAACCGGGAGATCGGGAAACTGGAAGACCGATTAGCCCGTTGCGTAGAGAATAAAGAACTCTAATAAATCTAAATAACCGGAGAAAGAGTTGTATCGAAAAAAAGAATACTCTATATTAGCACCCGCAAATAGCATACGAAACATGACAAGGAAACAATACATAACCTTAAATTGGTGGTGGCACCTATTTAAACTTCGTAGTAAACGATGAAGTTATGTAATTGTATTGCATAAAGATTTCAGGCGAGCCTATTGTTTACTACAGTAGGCTCGCTTCTTTTTTATTCACTTACAAATTTCATACTATGAAAAAGATTAAAAAAATTCTGCTTTCAGAAAAAGAGATGCCGACGCAATGGTACAACATCGTGGCCGATATGCCGAACAAACCGCTACCGGCCCTCCACCCGGGAACAAAACTTCCCTTAAAAAAAGAGGATCTTGTTCCCTTGTTCGCCCGAGAACTTATAAACCAGGAGTTCGCAACGGATCCCTATATCGAGATTCCCGACGAAGTACAAGAGTTGTATAAAATATGGAGAGCAACCCCTCTCGTGAGAGCTTACGCTTTAGAAAAGGCCTTGGATACTCCCGCTAAAATCTACTTTAAAAACGAAGGGACGAGCCCGGCCGGATCGCATAAACCCAACACGGCGATTCCACAAGCTTACTACAACTACAAACAAGGCATCAAGCGAATGACGACAGAAACCGGAGGAGGCCAATGGGGAACCGCTCTCAGTTTCGCCTGTCAGCATTTCGGAATCGATCTGAAAGTATTTATGGTAAAAGTCAGTTACGGTCAAAAACCTTATCGAAAACTAATGATGAATACCTGGGGTGCCGATGTAATTCCCTCCCCCAGTACACTTACCGAGGCCGGAAGAAAAATATTACAAGAACATCCCGATTCATCAGGCAGTTTAGGCATTGCCATATCCGAAGCCGTAGAAATGGCAGCCCGGGATCCGTATACAAATTACTCCTTAGGTAGTGTATTGAATCATGTACTGCTCCATCAAACGATTATCGGAGAAGAAGCCATTTTACAAATGCAAAAGGCAGAAGCGGAACCGGATATCATTATCGGTTGTTTTGGAGGCGGTTCTAACTTTGCCGGAATCTCTTTTCCTTTTATACGCGAAAAGCTAAAAAAGAATAAAAACACCCGGATCATCGCTGTCGAACCTCAATCCTGTCCGAAACTGACCAGAGGACAATTCCATTACGACTTCGGAGATAGCGTGGGTCTAACTCCCTTATTGCCGATGTATACCTTAGGCCACGATTTTCAACCGGCAGATATCCACGCCGGAGGATTACGCTATCACGGGGCAGGCATGATCGTGAGTCAACTTTTGAAAGATCGCTTGATAGAAGCCGTGGCTATCCCGCAACTGGAAACGTTTAAGGCAGGTATTCTATTCGCCCAAACCGAGGGTATCATTCCCGCACCGGAATCAACCCACGCCATAGCACAAACCATACGGGAAGCTCTGATCGCCAAAGAAGAAAAAAAAGAAAAAACCATCCTTTTCAATTTGTCCGGACACGGTATGATCGACTTATTCGCTTATGAACAATACCTAAACGGAAATCTCTCGGATTTTCAAATCCCGGATATTGAAATCAACCGATCTTTAAAAGGATTGGATAAACTCATGTGAAGAACATAGCTATCTAATTTTTTGCTACTTTTGCAAAAAATTAGATAGCATGTATTACACGGAAGTCCATTTTTACATTACCCCCTATTCCGAAGATATCACGGATGCTCTTATCTCGGAACTCGGCCATTTAGGTTACGACAGCTTCTCCTATACTGACGAAGGATTTAAAGCTTACATCCCCAGCAAACAATACGATAAGAACGCCATTTCGCAGATGGAGATACTCCCGTTTTTCGAGCAAGAATACCAAATCAAATGGGAAACGACTCAAGTCGAGAACCAGGATTGGAATAAGGTGTGGGAAGAAAATTTCACCCCCATCATCGTTAAAGACCGGATTTTGGTCAGAGCCGGATTTCACGCCTCCATTCCCGGCATCGAGCATGAAATCATCATTGATCCGAAGATGAGTTTCGGTACCGGTCATCACGCGACCACGGCCCTCATGCTCGAAACCATATTAGAAATCAAACCGGAAATCAAAAATAAAAAAGTACTGGATATGGGATGCGGAACAGGAATACTCTCCATTATGGCAGCCCAGTCGGGGGCAACCGAAGTAACCGGAATCGATATCGACGAATGGGCATATAATAATGCCGTGGAAAACTTAAAAACAAACCGTATATCCAACAACGTACGTATTAAGATCGGTGACGCGAATTTGCTACAAGAACAACAAAATTACGACATCATTTTAGCTAACATAAACCGCAATATCCTGCTAAATGACATGCATCGCTACACCTCTGTCCTCAATGAAAACGGCTATTTGATTATGAGCGGCTTCTACCTGCAAGATCTGCCCAAAATTCAGGAAGAAGCAGAAAATTTAGGACTCAGATTCAAATCTCACAACGTAAAAGAGAATTGGGCCGTTGTAATATTCAACAAATAAATATGAATTTGTTTAATATTTAACAATCTATTGCAAATCGAAAACAGATGTATAAATTTGCATCGCAAAAAATAAAGAATAATGGTATTTACTAACAACTCATACAAACTTATGTGCATGCAAAGATGATTTGCATGCCGATGAACTGTTTTCAGTCAAAACTGTGGAAAAAGCCTGTGTAAATTACACAGGCTTTTCTATTTTATATCAAACCACATATAACAAACATCATGAATGTATTTTCGAGGAACATCCGTGGGTTCAGCCCGACGCATTCAAAAGGCAGCCGAATTCATTTCGGAGGAGGTCTGAACATAGATTACGACTATTCCACAAATCATTTGATACCCGATTGGGCAGCCTATTTTCAACTATTCAAAACGTTTTTCCAAGCACTTCCGAATCAAAAAATCCACTTCGACCCGCACGGTACCCACTTTTCCGAGACATGGAGGAGACAATAAAAACACCGCCCTGAAAAGGCGGCGTCTTTTTCCTGTATAACCCGAATCGCATCTTTTTACTTACGGGGAGTTTTTTTATCATTCGGTTTCGCGATGGATTCCCTCATGGTGGTATCGGCCTCTATATTTTTCATCCGATAATAATCCATTACTCCTAAATTTCCGTTTCGGAAAGCTTCTGCCATTGCCCGAGGGACGTCGGCTTCCGCCTCGATCACCTTAGCCCGCATCTGCTGAGCCAATGCTTTCATCTCCTGCTCGGTAGCGACAGCCATAGCTCGACGTTCCTCCGCCTTAGCCTGTGCAATCTTCAAATCGGCATCCGCCTGATCCGTTTGTAACTCCGCTCCTATGTTTTTACCGATATCAATATCAGCAATATCAATAGACAGGATTTCGAAAGCGGTTCCCGAATCCAACCCTTTATTCAAAACTACCTTGGAGATCGAATCGGGATTTTCCAATACCTCCTTATGCGAATTAGCCGATCCGATGGAAGAGACGATCCCTTCACCGACACGAGCTAAAATGGTCTCTTCACCGGCACCCCCGACCAGCTGTCGAATATTGGCCCGCACGGTCACTCTCGCTTTGGCTATCAGTTGAATGCCATCTTTTGCCACCGCCGCCACCGGAGGAGTATTGATCACTTTAGGATTCACACTCATCTGCACGGCCTCAAAAACATCCCGACCTGCCAAGTCTACTGCCGTTGCGATTTGAAAAGTCAAATCGATATTTGCTTTAGAAGCAGAAACCAACGCGTGTACAACTTGTGCTACATGGCCTCCCGCTAAATAATGTGCTTCCAATAAATCCCGATAAAGCTCCAAGCCGGCTTTTTTCCCCTCGATCATAGCCCTCACGATGACAGAAGGCGGAACCTTACGCCAACGCATCAACACCAATTGCAAAAGAGATACTTTTACATCCGATACCAAAGCCTGAAACCACAATCCGATAGGTATAAAATAGAGTACGATCCAAAGCAGGAAAAGTCCTCCGGCTATCACAACAATCAATAAAACCATTCCATCCATTCTATTCTGTTTTTAGTTTAACAATAATCTTATTCTTTAAAACTTTTATTACCACGACTTCACTATTCTCGTTAATATAACCGGATTGAGACTGTCCTTCCACAATATGGTCCCCGACCTTTACCTTGCCCATCGGAGCCAACCTTCCCAAACACAATCCCGTATCTCCCTCCTGTATCGAACGATCGATTCCTTCAACCGTCCCGTCGATCTGGGTATTTAACTGCAAACGTTTCCAAGTCTTAGATCTCAACGTATAATAAGTAATTCCGATACCTCCCGCAGCTGTACCCAGTACCGTAAAATGTCCTTCCCACACTCCCATACTGCTGTACGCCATATAAATAGCGACTCCGATACAAACAAAACCGATAACCCCGGCAACATTTACCCCGGGAAAAACCAAAAACTCCATAATCAATAGAACAAAACCTATTAGAATCAACATAATAAGCACCAACCACTCCATAATACTTTTGATTTAAATTTTCGTTTAAAGGTATATTTTTTTTATTAAAATCCTATCAATAAAGAGGTAAATTAGCTTCTTCCGTCAGAAATAGAACATTTTATTTCTCATCATCAACCCTAATCTAAAATATTTGTATTTACTTTGCACTTCAATTTGCATGATTGATCGCATAGATCTAATTTCATAAAGAGAAAGAGGAATGATGGACTTTGAAACAGATAACAACAACGAATTCTATCATAAAATAGAATGTTTTAACAAAGAAAGAACAGAAAAACTAAGTTATCACTATAACGAAATTATCAAATTACTCGGAGAAGATCCATGCCGGGAAGGCCTTGTCAAAACACCTTACCGTGTTGCCAAAGCCATGCAGTTCATGACGCAAGGTTACACGCAGGATCCCGAAAAGATATTGCGTTCGGCTCTTTTTAAAGAGGATTACAGACAGATGGTTATAGTAAAAGATATCGAAATATATTCTTTATGTGAACATCATATGCTCCCCTTTATCGGGCGGGCTCATGTAGCGTATATCCCCAACGGATACATTACCGGATTAAGTAAAATTGCACGAGTGGTTGAAGCCTTTGCCAGAAGATTGCAGGTTCAGGAACGTCTGACCCACGACATTAAAACATGTATTCAAAACACGTTGAACCCGTTGGGCGTTGCCGTTGTCATTGAAGCACAACACATGTGCATGATCCTGCGCGGCGTTCAAAAACAACACTCCGTTACGACGACCTCTGATTTTAGCGGTGCTTTTGAAAAATTAGCGACGAGAGAAGAGTTCATACGGTTAATCAGCAACAAATTTCATTAAAAACAGAAACATATGAAAAAAGCATTTGTATTTCCCGGACAGGGAGCCCAATTCGTCGGAATGGGTAAAGATCTATATGAAAATTCGCCGGAAGCAAAAGAGTTATTCGAACGTGCGAATGAAATCTTGGGATTTCGTATCACCGATTTAATGTTTAACGGAACGGAAGCGGATTTAAAACAGACCAAAGTAACCCAACCGGCTATCTTTCTTCACTCTGTTATTTTAGCCAAATCATTGAACGAAAAACCGGACATGGTTGCAGGCCACTCCTTAGGAGAATTTTCCGCGTTGGTCGCCAATGGGACTCTATCGTTCGAAGACGGTTTGAAATTGGTACACGCGAGAGCATTAGCCATGCAAAAAGCTTGTGAAGCCAATCCATCAACGATGGCGGCAATATTAGGTTTGCCCGATGAAACCGTAGAGGAAGTTCTGCACGGAATCGAAGAGGTTGTCGTAACGGCTAATTACAATTGCCCGGGGCAACTTGTGATTTCCGGCAGCAACAAAGGTATCGAAATCGCTTGCGAGAAACTGAAAGCCGCCGGGGCAAAAAGAGTACTTCCCTTGAACGTGGGAGGTGCTTTCCACTCTCCTTTAATGGAGCCGGCCCGCAAAGAATTGGCAGAAGCGATCATGAACACGAAATTTTCCCAACCTTCTTGTCCGGTATATCAAAATGTCAATGCCGCTCCCGTGTCGGACCCGGAAGAGATTAAGACAAATCTAATCGCGCAATTGACAGCTTCCGTACGTTGGACCCAGACGGTTCGCAACATGTTATCGGACGGAGCTTCTTCTTTCCTTGAGATCGGACCCGGAAAAGTCTTACAGGGACTTATCAAGAAAGTGAATCCAGACGCAGAGACAGCAGGTATTCAATAAATGATTTTAAAGCCTCCCGGATGGGGGGCTTTAAAATTTTTTGTATCTTTATTCCCCGATTTACGGCAGCGTCATTCAATTGAGATCATTATGTCAAACAGTACAAGGAACAACAAACATCGCAGGCTACAACATTTTTTCAAAATAGTCATAATCATTATTATTTGTGGCATTATTGTATCCCTATTACCCAAAATAGAAGGATTTAAATATACTTATCAAAAAGGAATGCCCTGGAGATACGGGACCTTAACCTCTCCCATGGATTTTCCCGTACATAAAACGTCTCAAGAAAAAATGGCCGAAATTGAAAAAGTCAAGAAAGAACAATTACCCATTTTCAATTTCAACGAAACATTAATAACAGGACAACTAAGCAAATTTTCAGAAAAGATTAACGGTTTAAAAAATAGGGGTAATCGTGAAGCCATTAACCAAATCACCGCGAAATTAAAAGAAATCTACCAAAAAGGTATCATTCTTTTGCCCGAGAAATTAAGCAAAAGCAATATCAAATCCATTCTCGTCGTAAAAAACAACATCGCTTTTGAAGAAAATTTCGAACAGGTATACACGCTCAAAAAGGCATATGAAACATTAACTGATTTTATTCATAAACTGAATATATCTCAAGAGGCAAAAGAGAAATTAATCGGAATGGATCTGAATAATTATCTCATCCCGAATCTGGAATACGATGCACTAAAAACAGGCTTAGCCTTAGACAACGCGATCAAGAACATCAGTCCGACACAGGGAATGGTGCGGAAAGGAGAAGTTATCATTCTAAAAGACGAGTTGGTCACACCGGAAAAATACAAGATATTGGAATCATTCAAAATCGAACACGAACAAGATCTCGGTTCTTCTGGCGACAGGATAAAAATGATCGTCGCTCAAACAATACTGACGCTGATAGCCCTTATCAGTTTCTCTATTTTTCTTTATTTTTCAAGAAAGCGACTCTTTTACAACAATAAAGATTTCCTTTTTCTTTACAGCATGTTCCTACTCACGATCCTGTTAGGAAGTCTCTGTTATTTCCGGGATATCAACATCTTGGCGATTCCGGTACTTTTTTGCCCGATCATCGTGAATATTTTATTCGGTCCTCGTCCGGCTTTATACCTATTAATCGGCACAAGCATGCTGGTATCTTACTATTCGCCGAATAGTTACATGTATCTCTTCATGCAGGTATCTGCCGGTATCGTTGCCATTTTTAGTTTATCCCAATTACAACGCCGCGGACAACTATTTTTGGCTATCGCATTTATCTTCATTACTTATACACTCGTTTACGGGGCATTTACTCTCATACAAAACGGGACCCTATTACCTCGCCAGCTTTTCGACCTTCTCTTTTTGATGATTAATGTCCTTCTACTCAGCCTGACTTATCCGGTACTATACTTAGTCGAGAAACTATTCGGGTACACGTCCGAAATCAGCTTGATGGAGTTCTCTAATCCCAATCATCCTGTTTTACGTACATTAACCAGAAAAGCCCCCGGAACCTTTCAGCATTCGTTAATGGTAGCCAATTTGGCGGAAGAAGCCATATACCATATCGGGGGAAGTCCTCTATTAGCCCGGACCGGAGCCCTGTATCACGATATCGGAAAAACCTACGATCCAATCATGTTCATCGAAAACCAATCCGGAGGAATCAGTCCGCACAAAACACTGGACTTCGACGAAAGTGCACAAATCATTATCGGACACGTGACGAAAGGAGTCGAATTAGCCAACAAATACAAATTACCGGAAGCCATCATCAACTTCATCCGAACCCACCACGGTAAAAGTAAAGTCAAATATTTTTATTATTCATACAAGAATAAACACCCCGATAAAAAGATAGACGAAGAACTCTTCACCTACCCGGGTCCCGATCCTATGAGCAAAGAGTGTACCGTCGTTATGATGGCCGATGCCGTGGAAGCAGCCTCTCGCGCATTGGAAATAAAAAACGAAGAGAATATTGCCAAATTGGTAAATAATATCATCGACGATCAACTCAAAGAAGGAAGATTTGCCAATGCCGATATTACGTTTAAAGATATCTCGACGGTGAAAAGAGTATACACGGAAATGTTAGTAAACGTATATCACGCCCGTATCGCTTATCCGAAATTAAAACAACAAGATAGTAAACCTACAGATCATGAGTCAAAAACCGATAACGATTAAGGACCTCGCCGAACAGTTGAATATCTCTGTCTCTACCGTTTCCAGGGCACTGAAAGATAACCACGAAATTAGCGAGAAGACCCGGAAAGCCGTGCAAGATCTGGCAAAAAAGGTAGGCTATAAGCCCAATCCCATCGCTGTAGCCCTAAAAACACATAAAAGTTACACGATCGGAGTTATCGTACCCCAAATCGTCAGCACCTTTTTCGCGACCGTCGTAAAAACGATTGAGGAGGTCGCCGATAAATACGGATACAACGTGTTAGTCAGCTCCTCCAACGAAAGTTTTGAAAAAGAAATGAAAAGCATCGACATCTTATTGGGAACCCGTGCAGATGGAATTATCTTATCCTTAGCCCACGAAACTCGTACGTTCGACCATATTAAAAATATACAGGAGGCAGGAATTCCTGTTGTTCTATTCGACCGGACAACCGATAAGTTTGAAATATCAAGGGTTGTTACAGACGGACTGACTGCAGCCTTCCAAGCCGTACAACACCTCGTGGAGGTTGGCGCAAAAAAGATCTTTATACTTACAGGACCGAAACAAATCACAATCGGAGGCAACCGGATGAAGGGATATTTAAAAGCCATGGAAAGTAATCATTTGGAAGTAAAACCTCATTACGTCTGCCATTGTGAAGACTATACGGTCCAAGCCGGCAAAAAAGCCGTTCAGCAAATCATCGCCGCAAAAGATATTCCGGAAGCGATATTCGGGATTAACGACGATTTAATTATCGGGGCAATCGAAGCCTTGAAAGAAGCAGGTTTACGTGTACCGGAAGATGTTGCACTGGTCGGCTTCTCCAACACGAAACGATCCAGATACATGTCGCCCACCGTCAGTTCAATCAATCAATTTCCGGAAAAAATAGGGAAAATCGCGGCTGAACTCCTTTTCGAACAAATTTTAAATAACAGACACGCCAAAATAAGAGAAGAAATCGTGAATTGCGAATTAATCGTTCGGGACTCGTCGAACCGTAAACGACAAGTATTACATAATAATTAATCATATTTAAAGTTAGGAGTCTAAAACCTTGTTAATCACATAGTTAAATATTGTTAAACCACCTATAGCCCAAGACTACATCATTAAATTTGTAGAAAACTAATAGCAGCAGTCCAATGGATATCGTCGTTGAAAATTTAACCAAATCTTTTGAACACAAAAAAGCCGTGGAATCGATCTCTTTCACCGCGAGGAAAGGGGAAATTCTCGGTTTTTTAGGACCGAATGGAGCTGGCAAAACAACCATCATGAAAATTCTGTCCGGATTCCTTTATCCGGATGAGGGAAATATTTTTTACGGGAATTACTCCATATACAAACACAAGGCAAAAATAAAAAGAACAATCGGTTATCTGGCAGAACATAACCCGTTATATAACGAAATGAATGTCATTGACTTCTTGTTCTTTATTGCCAAACTATATAATATCCCCCGCTATAAAACGACAGCCAGAGTATTGGATATGTTACGACTATGCGGCCTGGAAAATGAAAAACACAAATTAATCAGAGAATTATCCAAAGGGTATTGTCAACGTCTCGGAATGGCCCAGGCCCTCATTCATGATCCCGATATTCTCATTTTGGATGAACCGACGACAGGTCTTGACCCGAATCAGATCATCGAGATCCGGGACATCATCAAAAAAGTGAAAGAAGATAAGACAATCGTATTAAGTTCGCATGTTCTTACCGAAATCGAAACGACTTGCGACCGTGTTATGATCATGAGCCATGGAAAAATAGTAGCAGACGGAACGGCTTCGGAACTTCGTAAAAAATCAGCCTCTGAACACTGTCTTCGATTAGCGATAAAGGGAGGAGAAACCACTCGCATTTATGAAGCTCTCTCTTCATTACCTCAAATAAAAAATATCGACAAATTAAACAAGCAAACATTCGAATTAGAATATACCCCAGGGGAAGAGATCGAAAAGATCCTATTTGACCTATGCCACGACAACAACTGGTATATAACGGAATTGACCCCTATACAAGCGCGTCTGGAAGATATATTTCATAAAGTCACTCAAAATTAGAGGTATGCGTACGGTTAAAACACTAATAAACAAAGAACTGAAAATTACATTTAACTCTATACTCATTTACATCGCTCTCATCGTTTTTTTCGGAGTGACAGGCTTTATATGTTGGTTCTCCTGGTCTAACATATTCTCTATCGGACTCGTCCCCCTCAGTTATCTTTTCAATATCTTTTACTGGGCCTTATTTTTTCTGATCCCTTTTCTCACCATGAAAAGTATCGCCGAGGAACGCAAAGTCGGTACTTACGAACTCCTCCTATCCAAACCCATTACAACGTGGCAGATCATCTGGGGAAAATTCTGTGCTATTCTATTACAGGTCGTCCTTTGTTTGGTATTAACTCTCTCTTATTATATTACCCTTGCCTACTTAGGGCATATCGATCACGCGGTAGGTATATGCGGTTATATCGGGCTGATTTTAGTAAGCAGTTGCTACATCAGCATCGGTATGTTCGCCTCCTCTCTTACCAGCAACCCTTTATTCGCGTTTTTCATCAGTATCGGAGTAGGACTTTGTTTTCAAAAGTTATTCGAATGGATCGCAGAATTATTCGGGACAGGGCTTCTGACGAATATTTTCCATTACCTTGCCATGGGAGAGCATTTCGATTCTTTCTCGCGCGGAATCATCGATACAAAAGATATCATCTATTTCTTTTCAATTATTATTCTCTTTCTTAACCTGACGAAATACGTCATGAATAAGAGTAGAATTCAACCTAAAAAAAATAACTGATGAGAAACAAAATATTTTATCATCCGGCTTATTTGATCGTCCTATTGATCATAGTGAATATCATAGCTTATTTCACATTCGTAAGAATCGATATGACCTCGAATAAAAAATACTCGTTAAGTCAGGTAAGTAAATCTTTCATAAAAAAAACAGATAAAGACATTACCATCGACCTTTATATCTCTCAAGATATCAGTCAGGAAAAGAAAAAAGTAGAGAAAGAGTTCAAAAACCTGCTCAAAGAATACAAAAGTCTCAGTAATAAAGGTTTCACCATAAATACGATCAATCCGGACAACGAGGAGAAAAGGCATGCGGCATTGGATGCCGGAATAGAGTATATTCCCCAGGAAATCAATGATATTTTTACCCAAACTGTATTTTTCGGCGCGACAATCAGGATAGGGGATCGCAGAACGACCATTCCTTATCTCTCCTCTCACATGTCTATGGAATACGAGATGACCCGAATACTGAAAGAAGCGTGTGATACGTTAAAACCCAGAATCGGATTTTTGCGGGGACACAACGAAATACCGCTAAGTAATATATCCCATGTGATCAACGAACTTTCATCCATGGGACATATCGATTTCATATATATTGACCAGTTTACGAATTTAAATGATTACAAAGTAATCTGCATTGTAGGTCCTGAAGAAAAATTCCTTCCGCAACAGATTCGTCGCTTAGAAGAATACCTGGAACAAGGAGGACGGCTTTACATCGCTTTGAATCATGCAGTAGGGCAAATCGGACACAACCAGAATACCGGATTTATCAATCAGGTCGGCATCGAAGAGATGCTGGAAAATTTCGGTTTAAAAATCGAATACGATTTCATCGTAGATAGAAGCTGCGGTACGATAACCATTAAACAAAACCAATTCAGACATATTACTATTTTCCCTTATATCCCGATTATCCGGAACTTCAGCAAACACATCATTACCAAAGGACTAAATGCCATCGTTCTTCAATTTGCCAGCAGCATTAAGAATGTAAAGACAACCCATCCTTATGTATTTACTTCATTAGCCAAGTCCTCTTCTATTTCAGGTGTCGAAGAAATACCCGTGTTCTTTAACTTGATGAAGACCTGGACAAAACACGATTTTAATCACCCGAACAATACCGTAGCCGCCTTACTTACCAATGAAGACAACAACAGCGCGATTGTCGTGATCACGGATGCCGACTTTATGCAAAATGATATTTACAACTTCCCCAACCATGATAACACCACGTTTGCCGTAAATTCCATCGAATGGTTAGCCGACGATTCCGGATTAATCAATTTGAGAAATAAATTTATTACCCATCAGGTACTACCTCCCATCAGTGACGGGATAAAAATATTCTGTAAAAACTTCAATTTCTTTCTTCCTATATTATGCATCCTCGCGCTTGCCTTTTTTATGTACAGAAAGAGCAAGATCAAACGCTTACGACGCTCTCAACCCGGGTATATCGATTGACGACGAAATTAGGAATCGATTAATTCTATTATGTTGTAATTTACAATTACAAATATCACATTAATTATTAGACCTCTTTATGTCAACGATCAAATCCCGAAACTCTTTGTTCAAAACTCGATAATTTTCCGAATTCATTATATTGGTTGATATTTGATATAATTCTTCTTTACAATTCGTACCTCTAAAATTACCCATCTTTGAATAACAATACTTTATATTTGTTTTTATATTTTCAATATCATTCCAGTGTCGATCATCAAGCCGTGAAGAAAGGAATACCTCAAGCGCTTGCAATAATAAATGTATCGCAGTTTCGTAACTATTCATTGAAATGGCCAACATCCCTCGATTATTTAAATTATAAGCTTCACTAACAATTTGATAATTTGATAATTTTTTAACGGTATCTTCTAACCTTGCCTTTTGAATATCTAAATGCTTTAATTCTCTTTTTATATCAATAACATTGTAAATCTGATAACCAACAAAAATTGTAAATATTATACCCATCAACGATACTAATATTCCAATATATGTAGCTTCAGACATTGTAAAAGGGGCTACCCTGTATAAAGAGAAAACCACTGCGATAATAGAGCATAAAATCGACAAAAAAAGTCCACAATATATAAGTTGTAATTTTTTTCCCATAAGATTATCAATTTGATATAACAAGATTCGAGTTTAATAAGCAGGCTCAATGTCCACCCTTACCTCTTCTTCATCTGGAATTTCATAATCAGAAATCAATTGCAATTTATGTTCTTTTATAGGACAACAACAATAACTAATCTTATACCCCTTCCTTAAATCTTTGCAATCAGGACATCCATCTTTATACTTCTCGGAAATTATACTTCCGAATCTATATTCCAGTCTTTTATTCTGTGCATCTTTCAATTGATGTATCAGATTCGCCAACCCCATAATCCACGAAAAAACATCTGCCATTTCCATTTCCACGCAAGGAAGATCTTTTTTTATATGTTTCTTTCGATACGCTTCACTCAATTCTGCAAGTTCCTCGGCTAAATGACTGACATTAATAATAAAAGAGCTTTCCGCTCCACGTGGATAAATTTTTTGAAAATGCGATTGCCATTCATTTATTGTTTTCGGTTTTCGATCTATATTATTTCTAACATGATCCCTTAAACTGGGTATATCCAATTGTTCTTTACCAATGCGACATTGGCAAGTCGTTTTTTGACAATATGGACATATTCCGGGAAATTTATTCCACAACACATCACTCAGGTTAATATTTCGATTATCGTATTTAAAAAATAAGACACAAAACCATTTGAAAATAGAAGGCAGTATTTTTTCAATCTCCGCTTCTCTTTTTCTATTTATCAATTGAAAACACCGTCCGACATCTTCATAAAAAAAGACTATGATATCTTTGAAGGATCTTTCGCAGTTATTCCTTTCGTATATCTGATTGATGGTTTTCGCCCAATCATCTATGCTTTTTTCACTCGTTTCCATCTACTTTATCTTTTATGTATGCTTTTAAATCATTCCAGTCACACAAATCCTCCTCTTTACAATTCTCTTGAATATATTCTTGAATGGCCTGCCCGGAAGCCAAGGTTTCATCATTTTTAAAATTCATTAATCTGCATGGCAACAAAAAAATTCGCTTAATGATCGAATTCAGTACTCTTTTATGCCCGTCATAAATATAAAATTTGTTATTGAATACAATGACTTTAATGGGATCCTCAGGATAGCGATCAAATTCTTTTGATTCATTACCGATAGATTGAATATTTTCGAAAGACAGATTCGTACTACTTTGAGTCGGTATAAGTGTATAGGGAGACAACCAAATCTCATTGGAAAAGACCTTATTTTGATAATTTGCAATAATAATGTCAGCGATCGTCGATGGAGAAGAATAACTCGTATCCACCACTAAATTATAATTGGAAAAGTTTTCTAAATCTATGTTATATTGTATCTTAAATCTATGTACCTCGCTGTTCCGGCGTTGAATGATATTAGCTAAAGCAGTTCCGATATTTTCGTATTTTTCGTTGATTCTTCCCACGTCATTATAAACACGTTCGGCGGCAATTTCATCTTTTACGTATAAATATACTTTAAAAGATTGCGGTATAAAATGCCATGCTAACCTGGAATCGAATATTTTGGGAGTCGACTTCAGACCTTCACTTTTGACGAAATCATCCAATTCATGGTCAAATTCAGGATGCGTTTCCATGTACTTATTGAAATCGTTCGTACTCATTCCGTAATCTTGAGCCATCCTCCTCAAAAGACTTCCGATCGACTCGACTTCCAGCCCCAAACGCTCTTTTAAAATAGAGGAAACCACACTTTTACCACTTCCCAAACTTCCTGTTATCGTAATATGTCTCATGTGTAAACATTGAAATATTAAATACTTATATTATTTTATCTACCTCTTCGTAAAAGGGTATAAATATAGCATTATTTTATTTTTATACGATCTCTAAAATATTTAATTTCAATTTGTATCGAGAGTACCTCTTCAAAAGTCAGGTATTAAGATGAAATAACAGAGTTCTGAGCTGAAAGCGGGAGTTTATTATACCTGCATAAAATAAAAAAGAAGTGAGAAATCAACGATTTAAGATTTCTCACTCCATTTCGTGAACTCGGCGGGAGTCGAACCCACAACCTCTTGGGCCGTAACCAAGTGCTCTATCCATTAAGCTACGAGTCCTTCTTGTTTTGCGATGCAAAGATAGATAAACTTTGACGAACCTGCAAGTCTTTATTTGATTTTTTTCAAACAGTTTTTTTTATTTCTAAAAAGAAGAAAATGGTCCGAATCTTGTTTTAATTACTATTTTTGTATAGGGTTGTTCAATGATTAATATCGAAGTGTATGTTTAAGAAAATATTCAGAAAATGGAAGAGATGGAATTTGAAAGGAAAACAAATGGAGTTCGAGAGAAAACTCTCCTTTCATAATTTCAAAACAGCACGGAGTTGCATGATTTTCTGGGTAGAAAGTGATATCCCATTCGATAAAGTAGAAAGACTGAAGAATCTTTTATCGGAACACATGAATGTAGATGCTTTGGTTTTTCTCGAACCGGGGCGATCGTTGCCTGTCATCCCGAAGACATTATGCGTGAATGAAGACGGCATATCTTACAGTGGAAAGTTTTCAGACAGCAAACTAAAAGGATGTGTGGAGAATGCTTACGATTTATGGATTGATTTATCATTGAAACCGAATGTCCTGCCTGATTATATCGTGAGAAATTCCAGGGCAAAATGCAAAATCGGCATGGGACGCAGTAGTTTCGAAAACGATATCATATTTGAGGATGTGAACGACATCGATACGTTTACAGAGCGTATTTCAAGGTTATTGAGTAAAGTAAATTAGGTTAAAATGAAAAAATTTTCGGGTGTAGGAGTTGCTTTGATTACTCCTTTTACGGATAACGGACAAGTAGATGAAATTTCATTACGCGGATTAGTTGATCACGTCATAAAAAACGGCGTAGATTATTTAGTAGCTTTAGGAACGACTTCCGAGGCTGCAACTTTATCGGCCGAAGAAAAAGAACGAGTAGTAAACATCATCGCGGAACAAAACGGAGGGCGGCTTCCTTTAGTTTTGGGAGTCGGCGGGAACAATACACAACAAGTATTACAGGATTTGAATACACTACCTTATGTTCCACAGGCCGATGCCATTTTAAGCGTAACTCCCTATTATAACAAACCCTCTCAAGAAGGTCTGTACCGCCATTTCAAGATGATAGCAGAAAAATCGCCTTTACCCGTGATATTGTATAATGTGCCCGGACGAACCTCCGTCAACATGGCGGCTCAAACAACATTACGACTGGCTCATGACTTCAAGAATATCATAGGTATAAAAGAAGCCTCCGGCAATTTCGAACAAGCTACGGCTATTCTAAAAGATAAGCCGGAAAAGTTTCTTTTTATTTCCGGTGACGATGGAATAACCTTACCCTTAATGTCGATCGGATGTTGCGGAGTCATTTCCGTTATTGCCAATGCTCTTCCCAAGGAATTTACAACCATGGTGCATTTAGCTTCCGAGATGAAATTCGAAGAAGCCCGAAAGATCCATTTTGAATTGTCGGAACTATGCAAAGCCCTTTTTGAAGAAGGTAACCCAGCGGGAATAAAGGCTGCTTTACACCTGAAAAAAGTAATCGCATGCAATAAACTAAGAACACCTCTAACGGAGGTTAGTGAAAAACTTTACCAAAAATTGACGGTCCAAATCAATGAATCATGGATTAGGAGATTAAATGATTGACGATTGTAAATTGTAGATTGTAAATTAAAAACGGAATTCAATCTACAATCTACAATTTAAAATCTACAATAAAAAAAAGCCACGATCTCTCGTGGCTTCTTCCTAAATTCGGCATCGACCTACTCTCCCACCTCGCGGCAGTACCATCGGCGCTAACG
>NZ_JANSKB010000005.1:0-150486 GCF_024741215.1 Gabonibacter chumensis
GTCATCAAAAGCCACGCTCGCTTTTTGTCACTTCAATATCTTTAAGAACTCGTCTGTCTATCTTTCGGCTCCCGCCTTTTTTAGGGGCGAAAGCGGACGCAAAGATAACACCTTTTATCCATTCCCTCCAAATCTTTTTCCACTTTTTTTTCAAACTTTTTTCCGGCTTTCCCGTTATATCTCTCTTCACCCGGTGTCAATCCATTTTCCTCTGAAAACGGCGACAAAGATATAATTTCATACTCTTTTTTTCCAAATTTTTTTACCCCAATTTTTAATAAAAATTCACCTCCCAACGCATCGACCTGCTTTTCAATCGTTTGGAAATAAAAAAAATGGCTTTTCCCCAATTGACACGGGCTATCGCAATGGTATCGCCCCGTCCTCCCTCCCCCGGAAACATCTGAAATTTCAGACTGCAAATTAGAAATATTCTATGATTTAGCGATTTAATGATTCCGTGATTAGGAGATTGGGGAAAATTTACAATTCGGATTCCATACTTACGATTTAAAGGGACAAGCTCAAAACTCAGTCATAAAATGACGTATCCATAAGATTATCCCGCAACTTATTTAATCCCGCACGAGCTAAAGGAGAATCTCTGAATCGCGTTTCGAATGTTTTCTCATCCAATTGAAGCCATTGCTCCTTTGTCCATTCCATGATCTCTTTTCCGGGTTGAAACTCAGAAACCTCATTAAATATTCCTTTCCGATTCCAAGGACAAACCTCCTGGCAAATATCACACCCGAATACCCGCATCCCCATTCTTTGCCGAACGACATCCGGAATATTTCCTTTATTCTCTATGGTATTATAAGAAATACATCGTCGCGCATCCAAAGAATAGGCTGCTAATGCCCCCGTAGGACAAGCCTCCACGCAGCGATTGCAATTTCCACAAAAACGACTTTCGAAAGAGGAAGAATAGGTATCAAACTCCAGATTCGAAATAATTACCCCGATAAAACAAAAGGACCCCCACTTCCGGTGAATAAGCAAGGTATTCTTACCGATCCAACCTAACCCGGCCCTCCTGGCCCATTCATGTTCGAATACCGGAGCAGAATCGACAAACACGCGTCCATTCACGGACCTATTCGCCTCTTCTTTTAATAAAGCAAACAACCGATGCAATCGCTCCTTCAAAACAAAATGATAGTCTTTACCATAGGCATAACGGGCAAAGACCGGAGTCCCTTCAGCCTGTCGACGACACGGATAATAATTGGTCAGTGTGACAATTACCGAACGGGCTCCTTCAACCAACAATCGCGGATCACCTCTCTTTTCAATATGATTTGCCATGTAGGACATCCCGCCATGCTTTCCTTCTCCAAGCCATTCAAGTAAACGTTCCTTTTCCCGCGGCAAGGCCCCTGCCAGAGCTACACCACAAGCATCGAAACCGGTCTCTTTCGCGTATTTCTCCAATGTCGAAGAAGATAAAATCATATTACTACTTATTAAAAACAAAGAGAGTGTTTAACCACCCTCTTTCCATATCTTTCGAATAAATCAGATTCCGAATCCCAACTCCAATTTAGCCACCTCGCTCATTTTCTCCGGTCCCCAAGGCGGGTCGAATACCAAATTAACGGTAACCTCTTCTATACCGTCTATCGTCATAACGACATCATGTACCTCCTGAACGATCTGATCGGCGATAGGACATCCCGGGGCCGTTAAAGTCATAGTTACGATCACTTCATCTTTTTTCGGAAATTCAATACCGTATACTAACCCTAACTCCCAAATATTTACCGGAACTTCCGGATCATATACGGTCATCAACTTCTCTATCACCAAATCTTCCATTAAACTTTTTCCCATAATCCCCCCGATTTTACGCCTTCGAATAAGCTAAAGCATAATACTTAATCTGTTTGATCATAGACAACAATCCATTCGAACGGGTCGGTGAAAGATGCTGTGTCAAACCGATTTGATCGATAAAACTCAAGTCCGCATCCACAATATCCTTCGGACGCTGCCCGGAAAAAACCCGCACCAACAAACCTGCAATCCCCTTGGTTATGATCGCATCGCTATCGGCCACAAAGTAAAGCTTGTCCTCCTTCATTTCCGCGTGAAACCATACCCTCGATTGGCACCCTTTGATCAGGTTATCATCTGTTTTACAAGCCTCATCCATAGACTCCATTCCCGTGCCGATCTCAATCAGATAAGCATACTTATCCATCCAATCATCGTACATGGAAAACTCTTCTACGATCTGATGCTCTATCTCTTCTATTGTCATTTGATCCTCTTATTTACCTATTCTCTGTTTACATTACAAATGTATTAAAAAACGGGAAATATACTACATCCGGAAAAGTTTTTCCACCTTTTTCACTCCCTCGCACAGCCTATCGATCTCTTCCCTCGTATTATACATTCCGATAGAAGCCCTGACCATCCCGGTAACACCATAATGCTGCATCACCGGCTCGGCACATAGCTGCCCCGTCCGCACAGCAATCCCCATCTTATCTAACAAGGTTCCCATATCAAAATGATGAATCCCCTCTATTCCAAAAGAAATGACAGAAGATTTTTCAGGCGCTTCCCCGTATAATCTGATATTCGGAATTTCCCGCATACGCTCCATGGCATATCGCAATAATTCATGTTCATAAGGGGCAATCTGGGCCAATCCCACGGAATTCACATATTTAATAGCCTCTCCCAATCCTATTATTCCTATAAAATCAGGAGTTCCCGCCTCAAATTTAAAAGGAAGCTCATTGTAGGTCGTTTTTTCAAAACGAACCTCCTTGATCATCTCTCCTCCCCCTTGCCAGGGTGGTAGTACTTCCAACAGATTCTTTTTCCCGTACAGAACACCGACTCCGGTCGGCCCGTATATCTTATGACCGGAAAATACAAAGAAATCGCAATCCAAGTCCTGCACATCAACCGGAATATGTTGTACGGCCTGTGCTCCGTCGACCAGCACGTAAGCACCGAAACCGCGAGCCGCTTCTGTTATCCGCCGTACCGGATTTACCGTACCCAATACGTTTGAAACATAGGCTACCGCTACCAACTTCACCCGTTCACTCAACAGGGCCGAAAAAGCCTGCATATCCAGCTCTCCGTTATCCTTAAAAGGAACAACCTTCAACACGGCCTTTTTCCGGTCACACAACATCTGCCAAGGTACGATATTGGCATGATGCTCCATTTCCGTAACCAATATCTCGTCACCTTCATGAATAAAAGCTTCTCCGAAAGAGTGAGCCACCAGATTAATACTCTCCGTTGTTCCCCGGGTAAAAATCACCTCTTCCACAAAAGCCGCATGGATAAACTCCCGAACGATCTCCCGCGCTTCCTCATTCGCATCCGTACATTTATTACTTAAAAAATGTACTCCCCGATGCACGTTCGAATTATAACGGAGATAATACTCGGTCATCTTTTCCACGACACGACGAGGTCGCTGCGAAGTCGCACCGTTGTCTAAATAGACCAGAGGTTTACCGTAAACTTTCTCTTCGAGTATCGGAAAGTCTTCTCTTATTTTACAGACATCCAACATAATCCCCCTATTTTTTACAATGCATCACGCAATTGTGACATTTTGTTAACTCTCCTCTTAACCTTTTTTCAACCAATTCATCTATCTTTTCTCTCAAAGGCTCCAACTTCACTCGTCTTACAATCTCGTGAGCAAAACCGAACATCATCATCATGCGTGCCTCAGCCGCACCGATTCCCCGCGAGCGTAAATAAAACATAGCCTCTTCATCAATCTGCCCCACCGTAGCACCATGACTGCATTTCACATCGTCGGCATCAATTACCAACTGAGGTTTCGTATTTACTTGTGCCGTATCCGTCAACAACAGATTGTTATTAGCCTGGTAAGCTTCTGTTTGCTGTGCGTCGGGACGAACCGTAATTCTTCCCGCGAAATTAGCCACGGCAGCATCATCCAATACTCCTTTAAAATGCTCATTACTCGTACAACGAGGAGCCATATGATCAATCGCCGTGAAATTATCCACATGCTGCTTTTTATCCGAAAGATACATCCCGTACAGATTACATTCACATCCCTCTTCGGTTAAAGCTGCAAATAAATTATTCCGGATAAAACCTCCGTATAAAGAAATAACATTTGCATCATAGCGGGAATTACGTTTTTGCGAAACAAAAACGCTATTGATCTGAGATGCTTCTATATGCTGATTCTGAACATGATAATACTCGAAAGCGGCGTTTTCCCCCACAACGACCTCGGTCGTATTATTGGAAAGAAAAGAATCATCCGACAAGGTATGATCGCAAACCAAAACCGTTGCCTTAGCCTCTTTACCGATGATCACCAAATTACGCTGGAACGACATCAGATCCGCATTAGCCCGCATCAGATTAACCACCTGCAAAGGCTTATCCATTATCACCCGATCCGGAACATAAACAAAGATTCCGTCCTGCGCAAAAGCCGTGTTCAACGAAATCAAACTATCGTTCTCGCCCGGCTTCGTGTATTGATTATAATGGGTTTCAAACAACTCTTTATGCTTTCGACTCGCTTCGGACAGACTGCAAACGACAACTCCTTCCGGTAGCTCCAGCTTACCGTTACCATCGAAGAACCAACCATTTATAGTCAAGACCAGATTCGTATCCAAATCTGGAACATTACATTGAAAAATCTCTCCGAGATCCACTCCCTGCTTTATATTTTTCAACACGACTTTATAATCCCGGTCAAAAACAGGAAGCAAGTTCGAATAAAGGTAATCTTCTGTCTTATACGGAATCCCTCCGATGGTTTCGAAACGACGAAAAGCCTCTTCCCGGTACCGATTTATAATCTCTCCGCACCCTTCCCTCAACAAATTCCGTCCCTCCTGAAAAAGAGCCTTAAAATCATTATTTATTTTCTCTATTTTTTCCATTCCCAGTAATTTGCATTTATTTTAGTCCCCATTCCGGAAGACGTCGTGTCCCACGTCTATTTAGACTCTTCAATCTCTTTCTTTATCCAATCGTAACCGTGTTTTTCCAACTCCGCAACCAATTCCTTCCCGGCCGTTTTTACAATACGGCCGTCATACAACACGTGTACGACATCCGGTATGATATAATCCAATAAACGTTGATAGTGTGTAATCACAATAGTCGAATTATCCGGCCGCTTCAATTTGTTCACCCCATTAGCAACAATTCTCAAGGCATCTATATCCAATCCGGAATCCGTCTCATCCAAAATCGCCAATTTGGGTTCCAAAACCGCCATTTGAAAAATCTCGTTTTTTTTCTTTTCACCCCCCGAAAAACCTTCATTCAAAGAACGATTCAATAGCTTACTATCAATTCCCACCAATGCCATCTTCTCTCGAATCATCTTTAAAAAATCCCCGGCAGGGTATGGCGGAAGCCCTTCGTACTTGCGATGCTCGTTTACGGCTGTCTTCAAGAAATTCACCGTACTCACTCCAGGGATTTCCACCGGGTATTGAAAACTTAAAAATATACCTTCACGAGCCCGGTCTTCCGCCGGCAACTCTAACAAATTCTTACCGTTAAACCAAATCTCTCCCTTGGTAACCTCGAAACACTCCCGTCCGGTCAACACGGCCGACAAGGTACTCTTTCCCGCCCCGTTAGGTCCCATGATAGCATGCACCTCTCCCCTTTTAACGTCCAAGTTGATTCCCTTCAATATCTCTTTTCCGTCTATAACGGCATGTAAATCTCTTATCTTTAATAATTCTTCCATAATCTTAGCTTTTTATCGATCCCGTAATTCCCGTTTTTTAATCACCCAATCATTAAATCTCTCAATCACTTAATCTCTCGATCATCCTATTCTTATCCGACGCTACCAGCTAAACTGATCTGCAACAACTTTTGTGCTTCCACCGCAAATTCCATGGGCATTTTGTTGATAACATCCCCCGCGTAACCCTTAATAATCAACCCGATCGCATCCTCGGTAGATATGCCGCGCTGATTACAGTAAAATATCTGATCTTCACCTATCTTGGATGTCGTCGCTTCATGTTCCACTTGCGCTGTCGGATTAGCGACCTCCAGGTACGGGAATGTATGTGCCCCGCACTTATCGCCCAACAACAAGGAATCGCATTGAGAAAAATTCCGGGCATTCTGACAACTCTTTACCACCTTCACCTTTCCCCGGTATGAATTAGAACTATACCCCGCAGATATACCTTTCGACACGATACGACTACGGGTATTATTTCCGATATGAATCATTTTAGTTCCGGTGTCTGCCTGTTGGTAATTATTGGTTACGGCCACGGAATAGAATTCACTCACGGAACCGTCCCCTTTCAGTATGGTACTCGGATATTTCCAGGTAATAGCCGATCCGGTTTCCACCTGCGCCCAAATCAACTTGGAATTATCACCCTTACAAATTCCCCGTTTCGTCACGAAATTATAAATTCCCCCTTTGCCGTTCTTGTCACCCGGATACCAGTTCTGCACCGTACTGTACTTTACCTCGGCATTCTTCTCCACAACGATCTCGACGATAGCGGCATGCAACTGATTCTCATCTCGTTGTGGCGCCGTACATCCCTCCAAATAACTCACGTAGCTCTCTTCCTCCGCCACAATCAACGTACGTTCGAACTGTCCGGTTTTTGCCGCGTTGATCCGGAAGTAGGTAGATAACTCCATCGGACAACGTACCCCCTTGGGAATATAAACAAACGAACCGTCGCTAAAAACCGCCGAATTCAAAGCCGCAAAAAAATTGTCATGGTAAGGCACAACCGACCCCAAATAACGTTTGATCAGATCCGGATGATCTTTCACCGCTTCAGAAAACGAACTAAAGATCACCCCCCGTTCGGCCAACGCTTCCTTAAACGTCGTTTTGACGGAAACACTGTCCATAACAGCATCCACCGCTACTCCCGAAAGCGTTTTTTGTTCGTCCAACGGAATACCCAACTTGTCAAAAGTGGCTTTCAACTCCGGATCCACATCATCCCATGATTTCTTCTCCTCTTTCTTAGGAGCCGCGTAATAAACAATATCCTGATAATTTATAGAAGGTATATTCAATTTTGCCCAGGTCGGCATCTTCATTGTCAACCAATGGCGGTAAGCTTTCAATCGGAATTCAAGTAACCAGTCCGGCTCCCCCTTCTTTTCCGATATCAACCGAATGACCTCCTCATCCAACCCTTTCCCGATCATTTCGGTTTCCACATCAGAAACAAAACCATATTTATATTCACCCTCGGTTACCTCATTCAATATCTCGTCTTGTTCTTTAGCCATAACTTTACATAATATGAAAAAATAAAAATGGAGAATTGAAAATCATCCACTTCACCAATCCGTGCAAAAGTACAAAAAAATCTCACCCGCCCAACCGGATCGGAGTAGATAATATCTATTACGTGATAAATGTATATTATGGTTCAAAATCGACTCTTTTGTTTATTGCGTCATTCATCATTTTAAACTACTTTTGTTGAAACAAAATTTATAACATGAGCGAGAAAAAGCCACTGACTCAGCTCTCCACTTTAGGGGAATTCGGGTTGATCCGACACTTGACAAAAGATATAAAATTAAACAATCCGTCTACTATAAAAGGAGTAGGAGACGATGCCGCTGTTTTAGATTACAAAGACAAAAAAGTTTTAGTGAGTACCGATATGCTGATCGAAGGTGTACACTTCGACCTCACCTATACCCCGCTCAAGCATCTGGGATACAAATCAGTAGCAACGAACGCCAGCGACATATTCGCCATGAACGGTACTCCCCGACAAATCACGGTCTCACTGGCCCTTTCCAATCGTTTTTCCTTGGAAGCGGTCGAAGAGTTATACGCCGGTATATATTTAGCCTGTGAGCATTACGGGATAGATTTGGCAGGTGGAGATACGACCTCCTCCAAGACAGGCATGTGCATCAGCATCACCGTCATCGGAGAGGCTGAAGAGAACGATATCGTTTACCGGAACACGGCCAAAGAAAACGATCTGATTTGCGTCAGCGGTGATTTAGGAGCAGCTTACATGGGACTCCAGTTATTGGAACGGGAAAAAACCGTATACAACGGGAATCCGGAAGCACAGCCCGATTTTACCGGTTACGAATACATACTGGAAAGACAGCTGAAACCGGAAGGCAGAGGAGATATCATTCGCCTGCTAAAAGAAAAGAATATCAGACCTACCGCCATGATGGATATTTCCGACGGGCTCTCGTCCGAGATATTACATATCTGTCATGACTCAGGTGTCGGCTGCCGGATATACGAAGAGAAAATTCCCATCGACTACCAAACTTATAAAATGGCGGAAGAGTTAAATATGAATGCCACGGTCTGCGCCCTTTCCGGAGGAGAAGACTACGAACTCCTATTTACCGTACCGCTGGAATACCTGGACACATTAACCACGCTCGAAGACATCAGCATTATCGGTCACACTTGTAAAGCCGAAGAGGGATATACCCTTGTCTCCCGGGACGGGAACGAATTCGAGTTAAAGGCGCAAGGATGGACCAATTTCAATACAACAGAAAAATAATTAAATCAACATGTCCGACCTGAAAGATATTTTAAGCGAAATAGAGCAACACAGTAGAAACGGCAACCGGAAAGAGTTATCCGCGTTATTAAAAAGGAGCATTCCGGAAAGACTGAATTATTACCACGAAAGCCAAGAGATCACCCGTCAGGAAGCATTTGCGGACATGCTGTATAAAACGCTTCTGCTCGAACTGGACGAGGAAGAAGAAGAGAGCATAGAGATGGCCGAATTGGCCTATTTAGGCATGAGCGAAGGCATCAACGGCCACCCGGAAAAGATGTACGAAAGCATCAAAAAACGTATTATCCTTTTACACTATTTCGCCGACTATTTTACCGATAGCCTGATCGAACTTTTTTTAAAAAAATACAGAAAAGATAATCTTTTGATGGCCAGAAATCTGGCATTAGAGTCCATTGCCCGCATGCAACTCTCCGATCTGTTCTACATAGAACAACATTTCGGGGAGCGAATCGACAGAGACGAACAGTTAAACGATGTTTTCAATGCCATTGAAATCGCACCGAATCTTTCCGAGGAAGAATTAAAGGAGGCTGATCTGATGCACAAGGTCCTGTATGCCTATCTGAAAGTAAAATATAAAAAACAGAGTTAAAAAAAGCGCTGTTCGGGTTGAACAGCGCTTCATTCATCAATCTTCTGAATTAAATCTTCTTTCCCTGTGATATCTCTGGCCTCTTGAATCGCCGCCCTCTTCTTTGGGTCTGGCTTTTTTTACAACAATTTTTCTTCCTTTAAATTCTGTTTCATTGAGGGCATTGATAGCGTTGAAACCTTCCGTCTCATCCTCCATTTCAACAAATCCAAAACATTTAGAATTTCCAGTTTCTCGATCCGTAATTACTTTAGCAGAAGAAACGGTTCCGTGCTCTGAAAAAAGAGCTTGCAAGTCCTCTCCGGTGGTAGTGGAACTTAGCTTTGCAACAAAAATATTCACAATAAAAAAATTAAAATTAATAATACATGTAGAAGGTTACGTAGAGATATATCTTTGGTTTCAACGATACAAAACTATCTTCTTCTATCGGGACAAATATAACTAATTTATTAATAATCAAAAAGAATATTATATTTTGTTGCCTTATAAAAAAAATATTTTTCCCGCTTTTTCCTTTTTTTTCACAAAACACTTGCAGATTCCCGAATTTCCATTACTTTTGCACCCGTTAATGATGGTGCCATAGCTCAGTCGGTAGAGCAAAGGACTGAAAATCCTTGTGTCCCCGGTTCGATTCCTGGTGGCACCACTGAAACAGAGAGAGTTACAAAAGTAACTCTCTTTTTCGTGCACTTAAACCATGGCAAAAACGGGGCAGTGATGTTCTTCGGCAAACAACCTGAACGAAAGTTTCCGCACGCTGTCACAAGATGTGTTCTTTTCAAGGGAACAAATAAAGTCTATATTATAGATGATAAAACTTTCGGAGGTTCATTGTTCCAGCAATATTTACAGGCCATGGCTTGGTTGGAAAACAAACTTCAAGTAGCTTATAAAATAGAAGGAACAGGACCGAGAGAGGAAATTTGGGAAATACCTTTGACCGTATTTAAAGAAGCTATTATTAACGCTTCAACACATCGTGATTACTATGAACAGGGTGCAAGCATGATGATAGAAATGTTTGACGACCGGGTAGAGATCTCCAATCCCGGAGGACTTCTGCCTGTTGTGGCTAAAGATTTCGGGCACAAGAGTATGACACGTAACACGCTAATCTTCGGTTTATTTACCCGTATGCACTTGGTGGAAAGAGTTGCATCCGGCATTCCTCGTACGCGGGAAGCCATGAGGAAAACGAATCTGCCCGAACCGGAATCTCATACGGAGGGGATGTTTACGGCAGTATTCAAAAGAGGATAGTATGTATAATAATCAAATTTACTTCTATTTCAGTGCCCCCCGCTGCTTTCCAATATCTTACCTGCCCGGTAAAGATTCATGACATAAACAATCAAAGGATTATCCGAGTATTGCCGAGCTTCACGCAAAGCAAGGGACAAAAGAGCTTTCCCTTCCCGTTCCTCACCCGTCTTGATCTGATAGACACCATAATAAATATCCGAAACGATCCGATAAGGGACATAAATGGAAGAACGGATAACGCTATATTCGGAAGCCAGACGACGAGCTTCTTGCAGGTAAAAGAGAGACTCCGTCAAACGGCTCTCCGAGAAAACGAGCGAACTCAGATTCAATAAAACGGTGATTTTATAAGATGCATAACCAACGGAATCCACCAGAAACAATCGTTCGTAAATTTGTAACGCTTCTTTATAACATCTTTCAGCATCCTTCTTATCACTCATCTCTAAATTAACCGTTGCCAAATTTGCCCATATTTCGGCATGAACGGATTCATCCTCCGAACCATATTTTCTTTCTAAAATCTTTCCATTCAAAGCCGTTTCTAAATAATCCTTTGCCGTTTTCCACTCTTTCTTGTACATATATATCCCTCCCAGCCGGGAAAGAATCCGCCTATAATCTTCCGCTTTTAACGAAATATCATCTCCTTGAAGCAAACACAGGTCTCCGGCCTCTTTATAATAAACAAGGGCATTCTCCGCATCTCCCATGACCAACGCCACCTCTGCTCCTAAAAAACAGACATCGGACAGAAGCGAAGTATAGCTCAACAAATCAGACTCATACAATAATTTTCCATGCTGCAACAACTCCGGTATAATCTCTTGAACACCCTCCACATCTTTTTCTTTATATAAAAAAGACGCAAGATCCCGCTCACACGCAACAAGCACCCCGAAATAGCTTTCTTTACCGCACACCAACAACTTTTTCAAAACCTCTCCGGTTTTCCGGTAATACTCGTCCGATTTGAACCAATCGTTTTTCCCCGCGTACAACCTACCCATAAAACAAAGACTCTCCACGTAAAAGGCGGAATAACCGGAAGGATTTTTTTCATAAAGATTCCGGGCCACAATCTCCCATCGCTGAAATAAGGGTAAAGCTTTATCCCATTGACGGGATAACGTATACCACCGGATAGTATAGTCCATCGCTTTCCGTAAAGGTTCGTATCCGGATTCATCCTCTTCAGCCATCTTTCCCCGGATATTAATCAACTTATCCACATAGGAATTCATCTCCCCGTATGCTTTTTCCCGGATCAAGAGAGACATGAACATTTCATACAAATTTGACAATCCGGTTCGATAACATCCGGAAGTAAATTCCGGCAACTCCTCACCCATTCTGATCTCTTCCCGATACATTTGTACTCTTTCATCGTTCCCCCTCCCTTTTAAAAACATCTGGATATCAATAAGATCAGCCAATACAGACGCTTTCTCCGCATCATCCCGGATACGATACAAATCCCGTATCAACTTTTTCCGCAAAACAGCAGCCCTCCTTTTTTTCCCTACACTCTCATTCAAAAACATCTGTAATGCATATAATTTAACCGTTTCAACAGGTGTCCGAGCTAATTTCGATGCACGCTTAGCTTCCGCAAAAGCCTCTTCCATATTTTTTTGTTCAGCCAAAGCATAGGCATATTGAAAAGCATTCTCGTAACTTTTCTTATCGGAAAAAGCCAATATACGGTAGATTGTCAAAGCCTTATCCCTATACTTTTTTTCTCCCGTAAAAAGACAGAGCATCGCATAACGATGTAATATTTTCACGTCCGAAAGTGCAAATTTTCCTTTTATCTCCTCGATTTTTTTTATAACCGGTTCTTTTTCATAAACACGAAGAGCATTCGGTATATCCCCTTTTACGAAAAGATCGTAGGCCTCCCGTTCCTTATCACTTAACTCTTTTCTTTCCCGGGAAGCCCAAAAAGAAGAATACCTGTTCAATAAAAACCGACAACTTTCCATTTCACGCCCCAAAGCTATCAACCTTAACTGCCTCTCCTCTTCTGTGATCCGATGCAAATGGGCCAAAGAATCAATTTTTCCTTTTTCTTCGGAATATCTCTTACTATTATACAGACTACCTACCCGATACAGTTTTTCTTTTAACAAAATGGCTTGCTCGGCCGGCACCACGTTACCTTCCAAGGTATCGGTAAAAATACCATTCTCCCCACACTCCCCTTCTTGAACACTTACGAATAATAACAACAAAAACAAAAAAAAGCTTCTCATAGCAATATTAAAGATACTGTAATATAACCGGTTATAATTATACCTTCACGAACCTTCCCATGATACAATAAATAGCCATTTCCACCGTAAATTTTAAGACACGATCTCAGGACCCTCCACTCCTACTGGAAAATCCAGACATGGAAAATGCAGGACGTTAACCATCCGTCCTGCAAACCAATCCACTATCGTCAAACTTAAAAAATCATCTTAACATACCCCGAGCAACCTCGTCAGCAGCCTTTTGAGACACGATTTCCCGCAACACCGTCAACCCGAAATCCAAGGCAAAAGCCGGTCCTTTACCTGTTACGATACGTCCGTCAACGACAACCCCGTCCGCAACAACATCCACGTTGACCAGGTATTTTTCGAATCCCGGATAGGTCGTCATCCTATATTTTCTATCGGTTTTCAGCTTACTCAAAACCAAAGCCGGCGCTGCACAGATAGCCGCAACACGTCCGCCCCGGTCGAAATGATCTTGCAATAATTGAATCAACCGAGGGGAATCCGATAAGTTTTGCGCCCCGGGAAGACCTCCGGGAAAGATCAGGCATGCCGCATCTTCTTCCGCCACTTGACGCAATACGACATCCGCTTCCATCGACACGCCATGAGCACCTCTCACGTCCAATCGATCCGAGACGGATACAATCTTTATATCGACACCTCCTCGACGCAACACGTCGACAATTGCAATCGCTTCCATCTCCTCAAAACCTTCCGCCAAAAAAAGAAATGATCTTTTCATAATTCTCTTGTATTATAGTTCAACTTTTCAAATTTACAAAAAAAAGATGACTTTAATAGCATATTCCGTTTTTATACCGAATTTAATCTTTCGTCCTTCACTCCCCAACCAACGTGTAGAGAAATTCCACAGTGTGGAACGAGTATTCCTCACTTTTTTAATTATACGTACCAATACAAAAATATATAACAACATGTATATCAACATCATAATAAAAATATAGTATTTTGGCACACCCCTTGTGCTAAGAACAACAGCACGAATAAATGTAAACTTAAAAATTAACAATCATGAAAAAGATTTTTTTATCAATCGGAATATTCTCTCTGTTATTCCTCGGCAGTTGTGTTGAGAGCTCGCAAAAATACAAAACCCTGGTCGCCAAATACGACTCGTTAAACACAGTTAACACGAATCAGAATGCAGAGATGGAGAATATACTCTCCGGCTTAAACGAGATCACGGCAGGAATGCAATCTATTCGCGAAGCAGAACATCTTTTGGCATTGGAATCGGCTAAAGACCAAAAAACAAACACGACCAAAGAGCAAATAACCAAATTAAAAGACGATATCAACGCTCTCTCTGGAGCAATCAATACCTACAAGGATCAGATTGCCAAATTGGAAAAACAAAATAAAAGTCAATCGGCCCAATTCAAGAAACTAATTGCCGGCTTAAACGAAGAACTGGATCAAAGTAAAACTAAAGTACAGGAAATGACTCGTTTATTGGCAGAGAAAGAGAAGGAACTGGGCATAAAGAATCAACAAATTGCAGAGTTAAACCAAAATGTTTCCAATTTACAGGAAGAGTCTACCTCTCAAAAAGAAACCATTTCAAAACAAGATGCCGATATTCACACGGGACATTACCTGATCGGCAGCAGAAAAAACTTGAAAGCAGCTAACGTTATTTCACGTCAGGGAATCTTCTGTCCGCCGATCGTCTCCACGCAGGCCCAGAATGCAAGATTTGAGAACATCGACATCCGTGAAACGAAATCAATCGCACTGAACTCTAAAAAAGCAAAAATACTATCCGCTCATCCGGCCAAATCATACACTTTAGAAGCCGATGAAAACGGGATGCAAAAATTAAACATCAACGACGAAAACGCATTTTGGAAACAAACAAAATATCTGGTTGTAATGATTTCAGAATAACACTTCACACATAATCAACACACACGACGGTAGATGTCCGGAAAATTTTTCCGGACATCTTTTTATTCTATTTTACCATTCAACACGGAATAATCTCTAACAAAAATCCGTACCTTAGCGACAAACTTTTAAGTAATCTCATTTTTGCCTCCAGAGTCTTTTTTTCTCCGGGACAATTATTAAAACATTGCAAATATGATATTCAAAAAAAGCAACGGTTTACAACCTATGAAAGATTTCAAAAGCCTTTCATTCGAAGAAAAATTACAGGTATACAGACGTTTAGGTTGTACTGTTCCTCCCCGGAAAATCATAAAAAACGCGGAACAAATTCAAGGTATAAAAAAGAGTGCCGAAATAAATACGGCGGTATTGGATTACGTGTCACAACATATCAGAGCGGGAATTTCCACGGAAGAGATAAATTCCATGGTTCATGATTTTACAGTTGCTCATGGAGCAGTTCCGGCACCCTTGAATTACGAGGGATTCCCCAAAAGTGTCTGTACCTCCATTAACGATGAAGTGTGTCACGGAATCCCCGATAAAGATATCATCTTGCAAGAGGGAGATATTATCAACGTGGATGTCTCCACTATCTTAAACGGTTATTTTTCGGATGCCTCCCGCATGTTCATGATCGGAGAGGTCGATAAGAAATTACAACGGTTGGTAAAGGTGACCAAAGAGTGTTTGGAAATAGGCATAGCCGCTGCCAAGCCCTGGGGATTTTTAGGAGATATAGGAGCCGCCATCCAGGCACATGCCGAAGGCAACGGTTATTCCGTAGTTCGCGATTTTTGCGGACACGGGGTAGGTTTACAGTTTCATGAAAAACCGGAAGTGGAACATATCGGTAAACCCGGAACGGGCATGGTGTTGGTTCCCGGAATGATATTTACCATCGAACCGATGATCAATATGGGTTCCCATGAAATTTTTATCGATGAAGACAACGGATGGACGGCTTTGACGGAAGACGGTTTAGCGTCAGCCCAATGGGAAAACACGATCCTAATAACAGAAACAGGAGTTGAAATTCTTACTTGGTAAGTAAAAATAACCGAATCCCCACTGTTTCTATTTATTATTCGCACCGGACTCCTGAAGAGTTTCTGGAAAAGTTAAAGTATAGAATTTATTTAAATATAACTAATTAATAATAAGCAACATAAAAACAACTTTTTATTTCACTTATCACATTGAGCTTATTATGAGATCATTTGACCTCTTTTCATACATTTAAAACACTCAAAGCTGATACTTTTGTATAAATCAAAAGGTGCAAAATCGGTTATGAATACAAACCTATGTAATCAAAAGGATTGTTCATATTACAATTCTCAAATCGTTAATGGATTTGAATTATACAAAATTCCGGCTAATCAAACTATTCTCCGTAAAGGCAATCAGAACTCACATTCACTTTTTTTTATATTATCCGGAAAGGTTTCTCTTTCGTTAAGTACCCATCCGACCCTCATTTTCGAAAAAGGAAATCTACAATTAATCCCCAAGGGATATTCCGCTACTTTCCAAACCGGAAACGAAGAGTGTGAAATTCTTATTCATCGCTTTACCGGTCTTGAAATATATTGCAAACAGATCAATCTGGCTTCAATAAATCAAAATAATCGTTTTGATTATAGATTCCAACCTTTTCCGATAGAATCCCATCTGTTAAAGTTCCTCGAATACATCCGCTATTCTTTGGACTCAGACGCCTTTTGTCAATTGGTGAATGAATCATCCAGAAAAGTTTTAATTTCCATATTCATCCAACATTATTCTAAAGAAGCTATTTATCAAATTTTCTATCCTATTATGGGAAGAAATGAAAATTTCAGGTCTTTAGTCATTCAAAACTATCACAAGGTAAATAGCATTCCTGACTTCGCCAAAGAAACAGGTTGCAGTTTATCTACTTTTAAACGAAAGTTTAAAACCACTTTCGGAGAATCTGCTTACAAATGGTTACAAACCCAAAGAGCCAAAGAGGTGGAGGCCTATTTACAAGATATAAGAATCGATTTCGCAGATATTATTGAAGAATTTCGATTTACTTCACACAAAGCATTATATCATTTTTGCAGGATGTATTTAGACGCGAGTCCCTCGGAGATCCGCAAAAAAGCTACGTCATTTTCGAAACAGGAACAAGTGAAATAGATCCTTTTGAAGAGACATTAAAAGTAAGCCAATCAGGGGTTGATTTATATTATTTTTAATGTAATCAGGTGTTGGGGTCGCAAACAATTACCAATAATGTTGCACCCCACGCCTGTTCAAAATAGAAATCCTCTTTCGATCGATTTTTTTCAAAAAAATTTCCTCGATAACCATTCATTTACCTGATTTACCATTCGGGTATGAGAATAATATATACTTTTGTGATTGAAATACTCACAAAGCGTATGAGGCCCGAAACCACTATTTCTCCGTTAGTCGACCTGTTACGACAATACAAATTATTGCAACAGGAATACGAGTACGAGAAAGAGCTATTTTTTCAACATACTCAGCATGCCGGAATAATAAAAAAAATCCGGCAAGGAGTGTGCTGGCATCCTGTAACGATCTGCAAAAGTCATTACAATCCACTGAATCAATTTATTATAGAAATCAAGCGAAAAGAGGGAGAGGTGACCGAACACACTTTTGAATACGGTCGCCCCGTTTGTTTCTTTAAATCGGATCCCGTGACGGGACGACTTCATTACTTCGGCTTTACGGGAATCATCAGTTATGTGCAAGAAAACACCATGTCGGTCGTTATGCCTCATTCCAACGTACTTCTTGATCTGCAAGGCGACCATACGTTAGGGGTACAACTCTGCTTTGACGGGACTTCATACAAAACCATGTTCTCCGCCTTAAAGGAGGTTATGGAAGCTAAAAACAATCGCTTAGCTCACCTGAGAGAAGTCATTTTAGGAAATATTCCCTCTCAATACAAAGAGATAGCGGACACCCATTTTTTTTGGTTAAACCGATCTCAGGAAAAAGCTGTCAACCGGGTCATCTGCGCGAAAGAGATAGCAATCGTACACGGACCTCCCGGAACAGGAAAAACAACGACCTTGGTAGAAGCTATTTATGAAACGTTACGACGGGAAAATCAAGTTCTTGTATGTGCTCAAAGCAACACGGCAGTAGACTGGATATCCGAAAAATTATTGGACCGGGGAGTAAATGTCATGCGTATAGGGAATCCGACACGGGTAAACGAAAAGATGCTTTCCTTCACCTATGAACGGAGATTCGCATCACATCCTACCTACCCTGCCCTGTATAATACACGAAAAAACATCCGGGATATCATTACACAAATAAAGAAGACCAAAGGGGATAAAAGAGAGACACTTCTATCCCGTCTACGCCAGTTAAAGGAAAAAGCCATTGAATTGGAGATTCGCATAGAAAAACAACTTTTCGGAGAAGCACGTGTCATAGCCTGTACTCTTGTAGGATCGGCCAATAAAACACTAAACGGAAAAAGATTCTCAACCCTCTTCATTGATGAGGCCGGTCAAGCATTAGAAGCCGCTTGCTGGATCGCCATCGCTAAAACCGAAAGGGTTATTTTAGCGGGGGACCACTACCAACTTCCCCCCACGATAAAATGTTATGAAGCAGCTTGTCAAGGACTAAACAGAACTCTTCTACAAAAAATCATTCAACGAAAACCAGAGACCATCTCCATGTTGGAAATTCAATACCGCATGCACGAAGAGATCATGCGCTTCCCCTCTCTCTGGTTTTATCATAACCGTTTAAAAGCGGCTCCCGAGGTTTCACGACGGAATATCCTCGCGTGGGATACTCCTATCGTCTGGTACAATACGGCATCTTGTGCATTTACGGAAACTCCGGTCTCGGAGACTTTCGGACGCATCAATAAACCGGAAGCGGAACTATTGGTCAAAATACTTCAAAAGTACATAGAAGAGATCGGTATCGAACGGGTTATTGACGAACGTATCGACTTCGGACTTATATCACCCTACCGGGTACAAGTCCAATACCTGAGGCAGCTTATCAAAAAAAATCGTTTTTTTATACCGATCCGAAGATTATTGACCATCCATACCGTGGATGGCTTCCAGGGACAAGAGAGAGATGTCATCCTGATCAGTCTCGTCCGAGCCAACGAAAGAGGTGAGATCGGATTCTTAAACGATCTCCGCCGAATGAATGTCGCCATCACGCGTGCGAGAATGAAGCTAATGATCATAGGAGACTCCTCCACCTTAACCTGTCATCCGTTTTACAAGGCACTGTACAAATATATTGCAGAAACCGGAAAGGTAATGGAGATTTTGAAGCCGGAATAGCATTTCTCTTTTTCTGTTGGAAGAAACGATCACATTGCTGGCAAATAGCATGTTCCAATAAAGTTTCGAGAATCCCCCCTATTCCATCTCGGTCTTCATACCATTCAACCAAGACTCAATCCGCTGGTCCCGATTCCCCCTTTTGTTCGTTCTCCTCAATACCTGTTCGATGCCGCAGGACAAAAATAAGAGACAAGGATGTTCCCGCAACTCCCCATCGGCAGTAAAAAACCGGCTCTCCCCACGCGTGGGGAATAGTTATAAAAATAGATCCGTGAATACTCTTAAAATGCGGTAAGATTTCATGTTTATTTACTTTTTTTTTCTATCTTGCATCACAATAGATTGTATAACCACTTATTCAAAAAATTATGAGCAAAAAGGAAAAAAGCATTGAATTATTAAACAAAGCCGTTGCAGATGAATTAGTTGCCGTTCATCAATACATGTATTTTCATTTCCGTTGTGACGACATGGGGTATGATTTACTATCCGGCCTATTCAAACGTACGGCCATTCAAGAGATGATGCACGTAGAGCAATTAGCTGAACGTATTCTTTTTCTAAAAGGAGAAGTTGAAATGAAACCCGCTTCGGACATCAAGCATATTCACGATCCGAAAGAGATGTTGGAAACGGCAACGATGATGGAAGAAGGCAGCGTGAATGACTACAATAAATGGGCGAACGAATGTGCTGCCAACGCAGACTCCGTATCTAAAAAATTATTTGAAGCCTTGGTCGCGGAAGAAGAAGTACACCAGGATCAATACGAAACGGAATTAGATAATCTCGGTAAATTCGGGGCAAATTACCTGGCGCTACAATCCATTGAACGCAGCAAGAGCGTAGCAACCGGAGCTCAACCTGCCGGAGAATAAAAACAGAAGACTTGGAGCACTGCCTGAAATACAAAATTGGACAGTGCTTTTTGTTTTCAAGAAACTTTTTTTTGTTTTTCTTCCGGTCGAATCCATAAACGCAAGGCTTGATCATAGGTAACATAGCTCCACATCCAATTGATAAAAATAAACAAACGATTCTTCACGCCCACAATACTCATCAAATGAACGAACAACCATAACATCCAGGCCATTGCTCCGTTAAAACGTATTTTATTCAATTCCACCACGGCTGAATTACGCCCGATCGTTGCCATTGCCCCTTTATTCCTATACTTGAACTCCTGCAAAGGGTGCCCGGCAAGAATACGATACAGGTTCTTAGCCAATAAACGGGCTTGTTGTATCGCCGGTTGAACAACCTGAGGATGTCCGTGGGGGTTACCTGAAGTAATCATTATAGCCGTGTCTCCTATTGCAAAAATATCTCCCATTCCCTTTACCCGACTAAATTCGTCCACGATCAAACGATACCCCTTCCCATACGTATCAGGGGAAAAACCTTTCAATCCGTTTGCTTTCACTCCGGCTACCCAAAATACATTGTACGTTTCAATCGCTTCCCCATTTACAAAAGTCAACGCCTTACCGTCATACTCCTTCACCAAAGCATTTAAACGTATTTCAACTCCCTTATCCTTCAAATACCGTTCCGCATAATCGGAAGACTTGGGGGTAAAAGCTCCCAACAGACGATCCGCCCCGTCAACTAAAACAATCCGCATCCTATTTACATCCAAATCCGGATAATCCGAAGGAAAAACGAACCTCTTCATTTCGGCCAAAGCTCCGGCTAACTCTACCCCGGTAGCTCCCCCTCCGACAATGACGAAAGTCAATAAACGCCCTTGTTCTCCCTCATCCTTACTATTCAAAGCCCTTTCAAAACTCTCAATGATTTTATTCCGGTCGAACAATGCTTCCGAAGTATTTTTCAATTGCATGGTAAAATCTCCCAATTCCCGGTTTCCGAAAAAATTAGTCCGGCTCCCGGTAGCAATGACTAAATAATCGTAATCGATAAAACCGATCGAAGTCAATAAGCGATTTTCATCCGGAAGAACCTCCTCGGCCCGACATACTCGAATATGAAAATTTTTCCGGTGTTTAAAAATCCGGCGAAAAGGAAAAGAGATTTCACTCGGCTCAATAGCCGACGTGGCTACCTGATACAAAAGAGGTTGAAACAAATGGTAATTGTTTTGATCAATCAATATGATTTGAAATTTTTCATCATCCAACTCCCTGGCTAATTTCAAACCGCCGAACCCGCCACCGACAATCACCACTCTTTTTTTTGTTCCCTTTTCCGGAATATGACTCATTTTCTCCATACTTATCATTTTTATAGAATATACGTATCGTGATAAAAAAAGTCATGGATGCCCGAATATTTATTCTCTTCTCTTACAATCTCTTCTTCCCAAACAGGACATTACCAAATGCCAGGCTCATGAACAGAGATTGTTTTATACTTTTAAGTACATCCGGAAGCGAGAGGAAGCATGTCATTCCATAAACAAAACGCCTGTAAGGTCGGATAATCCTTACAGGCGTTAACTATGATTATTAATTTCACTTATTGCCCGATGAAAGAAATTTATACTTTCCGGTATTTTTATTAAAATCGATACGCAATTCCCAAAGAAGGAGAGAACGCGGTGGATTTATACTTTCCGGAGAATACATCTTTCTGTCCAGGAATAACCACATTCTGAGAAGTATAATTTCCATGGCGGCTGAATCCCTGAATATACAAAAAGGCAAAATCGATTTCCAGGTTTTTGTAAGGAGAAAAAGTTAATCCGGCAGAGATACCCAACTTATTCATTCCCGGAGTCTCCGGATTGTAGTGATTTTTCCGTATCGGGCTTTGATCGTAATAAATTCCGGCACGCAAATCCAAACGATCCGTTGTTTTATACTTAGCTCCTATCCGGTATATCATCGTGTTCTTGTAATTCTTCTGTGCTTTAATGGGTTTAATTCCCAACTCCGCTTCGTTGAAATAGACATTCAGGGAATCATAGGCCTGCCATCCCACATATTGTAAATCCAATGCCAACTCCCAACGATCGGTAGGACGATAGCTAACGCCTAACGTCGTGTTGGAAGGTAAAGGAAGCTCGGCATGAAAAGTACCTTGATCGTATTTAGGAATAGACAGGTCCGGAACAATAGCTCCCAATTGTCCTAATAGATTTTCAATATTCTGGTTAGCGTAAGTTAATTCGGCCTCACCCTCCTTTACTTTCATTTCAATTTTCGAGCGATAGGAGAACCCTATCGTCACTTTTTCACAAGGCTCATACATCACCCCTACATTAAAACCAACCCGCACATGAGCTTTTCCGTCCAATCGAGCATAAGCCGGCGGAACTTTAGTTCCCTTTATCAACTGTACAATCGCCTCTTTCTGTTCATCGGGAATAGGAAGAGGGGCACTCTCTATCATCTTTCCGACGGTCTGAAATTCATTAACACTCAGTAAAGCACGCGAAAGATTTACCTCGCCAAAAGCTAACTGCAAGCCAAACCCCACACTTAAACCATCCATAATTTTATAAGACAAAGTAGGTTGAATTACATAAGCTTTCAAGCTTATATCCTGAATCAAATTGGCACCTAACCAGTTTTTAGGCCACTTCAAAGAGTTTCCGTAAGGTGTATTAAAAGCGATACCCGCGGCTAAATTATCATAAATCCGGAATCCGGCATAAGCATATATCGGGGTACTGACAGGATTATCCGTTTTAATAGAATACCCATCCGATGAATATTTCGCTTGCGCCATGACAGCCGACATTCCGATCGAAAGATCTACGGCCTGATTCATAAAAACCAACCCTGCCGGATTAAAATGCATACTTTCAGCCCCTAACTTCATCGCCACACCCACGTGTCCCATTCCCGTCTGCTTAGTGCTTAACAAATTGACCTGAAAACCTTCAGCAAAAGAAGACAAACTACATATACACACGAATACGAATACAAAAAAATTTTTCATGCTAATCTATTTTACATTAAAACTAACCGAAGGTCTCTTCCAACCTTCTTCCCTTTGAAAAGGAAAACATGCAAATCCTTTATCATTTTTAAGAGATCGCAAAAATAACAAGTCGAACTTCAAGTTGTTTCTACTTTACGGTATGCTGCAAAAAATAGTTACCTTTGCAATAAATTTGCAACATCATGATAACGTTCGAACTTACAACAGCATACATCGAGTTAATCAAATTACTGAAGATTACCCGTATCGCGGAAAGCGGCGGTATGGCAAAAGTATTGGTAGAAAATGGAGAAGTACGCCGAAACGGAGAAATAGAAACCCGAAAAAGAGCTAAAATAACCAAAGGAGAAACCATTACAGTATTAGGGAAAACCATCCAAATCGTCTGATCAGTCTACCCTAAAAAACAGAAAGAGACCCGAAGGTCTCTCCGTTTTAGTTGGTAAACTAAGTGGTGTTAACAGGACAAATATAAAAAAATCTTGTCAGAAAAAAATATACATTTAAGACATTTTTATGTCCTCTCCCCTATCTCTGTTCAACCTCAAGGCATTACAAAATAAAAAAATACCGATATTTAAATATTTCCGTAATTTTAACACTATCTCTTCAAAAAGCGATACCGGAACGAATACCTCCTTCTCTTTCCCTCATCGGGTTCTTCCCCCTCGGTCTAACCGCAAGTGCCGATGAACCGCACTCTCCCCCGCTTCTCGTCCCAACGATCGGGTTAGTAAACGAGATCACCGGAAATCCGCACACGCGAGACCAAAAGCAACGTCAGGAATACAAGGAGTCTTGTAATAAAGCTCTTTGTATTATTTCAAAAGAATTTCCACCGGGGTAATATGACTGATCGTATCACTCACCGGGCAACGTTCCTTAACCGTTTTTATCCACCTTTCCAATGTCTCCGAATCGGCGTCCGTATCGGCTTTTATCACCACTTCTATTTGTTTGTAGCCGGCCCTGTCCTCACTCTTTTTCCCAAATAACCTATCCGGATTCAGACTACCGGACAACTTGATCTCGAGCTTTCTGAGCTCGAAATTCATCTCTTGGGCCACCATGTGGCACACGACATTCAAACAGCCGGACAAAGCCGCCAATAAATATTCCACGGGATTAGCACCCGCGTTTGTCCCTCCCAATTCGGCGGGTTCATCAATAACCATCTCAAAATTCCGTACTTTCACGAAAGTCTTCGTGGGATTCTCGCTATGCGCTCGTACGCGAAAAGTCAAATCTGCCATAACTATTACATTAAAAAAAATAAACTCTTCCCTATTTTCATTGTTTACAGGAATAAAATCTTCGCCTTATCATTCGACGGATATCTTACACGAAACAAATCTTTATTTTGTTTTAACGATATATAAAATAAAAGGTTTACGGTTTCCTTACCCTTCACTGCACCCGTATGGCCATGCAAGCAGCTTTGTTTCCTCCCCCGCCATGCTAAAAATCCGACTTTTCGCGATAATAGATACGACAAAATGTATATATTTGGAAAAACAAACGGAATAAACGGATGGAAGCAGTACGACTAAAAATTTTATCGGTAAAAGAATATCCCGAGATCAAAGATAACGCAATAGAGTACATCAGCAGTAAATGGTCTTCTGTTTCCCGGATTATTTATGACGATTGCATATCCCATTGCATGACGACTTCCGCCGCTCTGCCCCAATGGTACATCCTCGTGAAGGAGGATGAATGGATCGGCTGCGCGGGACTTATCACGAATGATTTCATCAGTAGGATGGATTTATATCCCTGGCTCTGTAGTTTATATATCGAGGAATGCCACAGAGGACACTCCTACGGACGTTTATTGATCGAAAGAGCCATACAGGATACTAAGAATACGGGATTTCAGAACTTGTACCTGAGTACCGAACACGTGGGATACTACGAAAAATACGGATTTAAATACCTGGGTATTGGTTATCATCCGTGGGACGAAGAATCGCGAATTTACGGAATAACATTATAATGCCGATATTCACGAGGCGTCTTTCCCGTCATACGACGAAAAAACTCGCAGAAAAACAATACACCCTTTTGAGGACACGATCGACGTTACAAATTCCCAATGGGAAAATTCGAAGATAAAAGAAGCAATGAAAAAACCCAGATCGATACGATGAACGATCTGGGTTTCATTTTGTGATCCAGCTGGGATTCGAACCCAGGACCCCAACATTAAAAGTGTTGTGCTCTACCGGCTGAGCTACTGAATCGTCAATTGTTTTTTACAATTGCGGTGCAAAGATAGTGATTCCCATTGATTCTACAAGAATTTACGCAGAAATTTTCAAAAAAGTTTTTGGCATAAAAGAGCGTTCGTACCGCAAAGAAATCAGGCTTCGTCTATTTCTATATGCAGGGATTCGATTTTCAATAAACGTTCCTGAAGACGGGCAGCATTTTTTTTTCTAATACTCAACAACATATCGCAATCCATCTCAAAAGTTCGCTCCAAAATCTCCGCTTCTTCCTCTTTCAATACTTTCATTACATCATTCATCACCAAGTAGCTGAATCTGATATGAAATATTTCATTCACGGTCTTTTCAATAATTACGGCATGGGCAATCGCATCGGAGGCAGCTTCCTTATAGGCCTGAATCAACCCGGAAACCCCTAATTTCGTCCCTCCAAAATACCGGATCACGACAATCAGTACATTCGTCAGCTCGTGTGCATGAATCTGTCCAAGAATCGGTTTCCCGGCCGTGGAAGAAGGTTCTCCATCATCATTAGCCCGAAATCTCAACCTGTCTGCCCCCAAGCAATAAGCATAGCAATGATGGCGGGCATCATAGTATCGGGCTTTTAATCCGGCTATAATTTCTTTGATCTCGTCCTCATCGGATACCGGGTAAACATAAGAAATAAAACGACTGCCTTTCTCCTTATACAGGCCTTCGGCAATCGCTTCTATTGTCTTATAGGTATCTTCCATAAACAATTACAACACGCTATTGTTCAGGTTAATTATTACAATACAATTTTTTCTGCAACTCTTCCACCCGAGAACGGAATGCCCGATCCGTTTCCATCTGGTCGGATACGGCCTTACAAGCGTAAAGAACAGTCGTATGATCTTTTTTTCCGATCTGGTTACCGATATAGGAAAGAGAGGCATTGGTAAAATTTTTACTGAAATACATGGCTAACTGACGAGCCTGCACTACCTCCCGCTTCCGGGTTTTCTCCTGCAAAAGCTGAGCCGGCATGTTGAAGTACTCGCATACCACTTCCTGAATACGCTCTACGGTAAGCTCCGCCATTTGTCGTTTTACCATCTTACCCAAGATCTCTTTCACGACTTCGACCGTCAGATCCTTTCGATTAAAAGTGGACTGGGCCAACAGAGAGATCATGGCACCTTCCAATTCACGCACGTTATTATTCACGTACTTACAAATGTACTCCAATATCTCATCCGAAAAGTCAATTCCGTCCTTCTTAGCCTTAAAACGGGCAATCTCCATACGAGTTTCGAAATCCGGCGCTTTGATCTCCGCAGACAAGCCCCATCTGAAACGAGAAAGCAAACGTTCTTCCAAACCACTCAACTCTGCCGGAGCTCGGTCGGAAGTTAAGATCAATTGCTTACCGGATTGATGAAGATGATTGAAAATATGGAAAAAGGTATTTTGAGTCGCGGTTTTTCCAGCTAACTCATGAATATCATCCAGTATCAAAACGTCTATCAGTTGATAAAAATGCAAGAAATCATTGATCTCGTTTTTACGAACGGCCTCGGTAAACTGCGTCTGGAAAACATTCGTCGTGACATAAAGCACCACCTTTTCCGGAAAATTCTGTTTTACCTCCAATCCGACAGCCTGAGCCAAATGCGTTTTCCCCAAACCGGAACCTCCATAAATCAATAAAGGATTAAAAGCAGTTCCCCCGGGACTTTGAGCGATGGCGACACCTGCAGATTTCGCCAAACGATTACAACTCCCCTCTATATAGCTTTCCAGCGTATAAGAAGGATTCAACTGAGAATCGATTTGCAAACGATTATTACAACGTTCGAACGGATTTTTCAAGGCTGTTCCGTTTGCCGTTTTATCGTAATAGGCGGTATTAGGTTCAATCTTTTTCGTATGGTTAGATGACATTTTTACCGATAAAGGTTCCGTACGACGACTCTCCTCGACGACAACAGAATATTCCAACTTCGCAGTCGGACCGATTACCGAACGAATGGCATTTCTCAATATCTCCACGAAATGCTCCTCCAAGCACTCGTAGACATATAAACTCGGAACTTGAATAATCAACACATCTTGCTGAAAACTCAAAGCATGTATCGGCTCAAACCACGTCTTAAAGGTCTTTGGCGGTACCTGCTCCCGGATCAAACTTAAACATTCTGCCCAAATACTATTACAATCCATTCTCATTTGTATATCTTTTAAATTTCACCTTACCGTGAAATGGAATGCTAAATTCGAAAAAAAAAATCAGAAAAAAAATGTCGGTTTTGTTTGTTTTTTATCAATTCCAGCTTACAAATTATATATCAGCCGTTTAGACATAATTGCCTATCGACAAGAAGGTTACACGAAAAACTTAACATAAAATCCTCTCTCTATTAATGCAATCCACTTAACATAATTGTAACCCAATCGAAGGAGATTCAAAAAAGGTAAAGCTTTAAAACATAGAGAAGAGAAACAATTTATTTTATCTTCAAGATACAAAATAATACACACAATTATGTTAAGTAAACAAAATCCCTATTTTTATTATTTAGAACAATTCTATTTTGTCAAATGAAGTCGATTTTAACAATATACGCGTTATTATATCGTTTCATAACACTATCCAACTGACGTTGCGCTGACTTCAATTTTTTATACGTATTCCAAATGTATAAATACTTCCCTTTATATCTAACTTCCTTTAAATTAGGATTTTGCTTATATATCTCAGCATCAGGCGATAAACGATTTTCCGATTCGTAAATCACAATACCATACTCCATAATATCTTTTTTACCGGAGGAAAAATCTATTAACGAAAGGTTAATAAACTTCTTGGGATTATACCTGAACTCGACTAAAAGCCTATTCAGATTCTCTGACACCTGATTCAGATTGTAATAAAATTCATCATTATTAACAAATGCGCCGAAGGTACCTCTTCCCTCATTCATTTTAATCAATATGGAATCGACCTCAGACAAAGCATTTTGCAAAACGAGCAAGGTTTGTTTCAAATTTGCCTGCCGGATAGAATCGCTAATCGCGGCAAAATTGGATAAAGTCCTCGAAATCTCGCCGTTATTCTGTTCCAAATTAGCCGTTATGCTATTTATATGTGCCAATATTTGGCTGATTCGCCCGGCCTCTCCTTCGATCAAGGTATCCAAATTCCCCGAAGCTCCTTCCAAATGATGTAGTGTCCGATCAATACTACGAAAACTATTAGCCAAATTTTGTTTCGTATCTTCATTAAATAGTCCTTGTATAATGGATAGGACAGAATCCAAAGATGAAAAAAGATGCTCGGCTTTCTGTTTTAAAGGTAACATCTGGTTGCTCACTTGCTCCATCAATCCCTGTTCCAACTGAGTTCTTAAGGTATCCCCGTTAACTGCCAATTGTTGAGCATTTCCCGGAATCAAATTAATGATCTTCGATCCCATTAAATCCGCACTTTGAATATAGGCGGAAGTATTCCGCGCCAATTCCAATCCCTTCTTGACTGAAAATTCCACTAACACCTTATCGAAACGTTCTCCGGTAAAAGAGATCGAGAGAACTTGTCCCACCTGATACCCCCGGTAAACCACACCGCTTGAAACCTTCAACCCGTCAACCCTATCATAAAGTCCGTAAAAGATATTTCTGGACTCAAACAAAGAACTTCCTTTCAGAAAATTTATTCCCCAAATCAAAATAATTACCGCCAACAATGCCGTTATCGCTAATTTAACCTCCCTTTTTATCTTCATAAGCTGCATTTTATTTCTTTTCCCATTTTTTCACTTCGGACAACGGTACGACCCGACCGTTCGATATCGCGATCACAAAACAGTCTTTTACGCTTTTACGCAGTCGCTTTTGCACTTTCTGGACCTCTTCATAAGAAGAAAATTTACCCACATAATATTTATACCGACCGTCACTCCGTATCTCCTCGATCTTATCTTTCAAATGTAAACGTTTCAAATCCGTAACCCTGGTAGCAGAAGAGAGCACCTGTACGGCGTAGAACCACTCTCTATCGGACGATACGGCTTTAGGCTCTTCCTTCAATACGATACTCTTCTTCTCCATCTTATTTTTGTATTCTCTAAATGCACTAAAAATCGCCTGAGCCATTTTTTGTTGTCCCGATTCACTTGTCAGGTATTGCAAATCTTTCGCGTTGGAAATAAAACCGGTTTCAACCAATATGGCAGGCATGCCGACATCCATCAGCACGATAAAACCGGCTTGTCTCACTTCCCGATTGACCGATCCTAAACTTTTCACCAACTCTTGTTGTACCGGAGTCGCTAATTCCATGCTATTGATCAGGTAGCTGTTTTTCATAAAATTGAACATGATATACGACTCCGTTTTTTGCGGATCAAATCCGTCGTATTTCACCGTATAATCCTCTTCGTAATGAATGGCTTCATTTTCCTTCATGGCAACCTGCAAGCTGGCCTCCGATTTATGTAACCCGAGCACGTATGTTTCCACCCCCCGGACCGTCGGATTCTTAAATTTATTCACATGGATCGAGATAAACAACTGGGCTTTTTCCTTGTTGGCGATCTTTCCCCGTTCTCTCAAATCAACGGCCACATCCTTTTTGCGGGTATACACTATTTTCATATCAGGATAATTCTTGTGGATCAAATTCCCTAATTTCAGGGCAATAGCCAACGTAATATCCTTCTCTTTTACCTTTCCATTTATCGCTCCCGGATCCTTTCCGCCATGCCCTGCATCAATACAAATACAGGAGATTTTTCCCAACTGATCCTGTGCTGACAGATGGCCGAAAAAACCAAACAAGCAACAAACAAACATTAAAACTATAATCCCGTACCGATTTATCATGTTATTTAAAACTTTTTAAAAAGAAACATGAGTATTAACATCAATATTTTTTACTTTTGCAAAGCGAAAAGCTGTATCACGTCAGTAATATTAGTCACAAAAATAATATATTAAATTGCAAATTAGATTATATACAGGGCTTTTTATTAAGAAATGCATCATTTTTATGGCTATTGCCCTGCCTATTATACTCTCGTCGAATAGTTTTGCTGCCGAATATTTATTCGGGGAATCGCTATGGAATATGACGGCTGATACGACTGGACAACCGGGAGACAGTCTTCGGATCGTATATGATTCTATCGGAAACCCTGTCGACACCCTCCGGAGAGACAGCACCCCGGAGGCGGAGCCATTATTTGACGACCTAATAACCTACGAATCAGCCGATTCGGTTAGATTTTCCATTGCCGACAAAAAAGTTTTCTTTTACAAGGATGCTCTCATCAAATACATTAAAACGGAATTAAAAGCCGATTATATCGACTTGGACATGGAGAAAAAATTGGCTTTTGCTTCCGGAGTTCCCGACACTGCAGGAACCCTGATCGGTAAACCGCACTTCAAAGACGGGGGACAGGAGTTTGACAGTAAAGAGTTACGGTATAATTTTGAAACCCGTAAAGGTTTCGTGAAAGAGATCATCACCCAAGAAGGAGAAGGATACCTGCAGGGAAAACTGACTAAAAAGCAAAGCGACTCGGTCTATTGTGTAAAAAACGGATGGTACACGACTTGCGACGAGCACGACCATCCTCATTTCTATTTCCGTATGAGCAAGGCCAAGATGATCAAGGACAAAAAAGTTTTCGCCGGTTTCACCAACTTGGTTTTGGAAGACGTACCTCTTCCGCTCTTTCTTCCATTCGCTTATTTTCCGATCACCAAAAAAGGAACATCCGGTATCATTATACCTACTTACGGAGAAGAAAGGATGAGAGGTTTTAACTTACGCAACGGAGGGTACTATTTCGCAATAAGCGATTACATGGATCTTACCATCACCGGAGACATATACACGAATGGCTCCTGGGGCGTGAGATTAGGATCCACCTACAGAAAACGTTACAAATTCAACGGTAACTTCGACTTTTCGACGAGTAAAAACTACGTCAGCGAAAAAGGGATGCCCGATTATCAAGAGTCAAGCGATTGGTCCGTACGTTGGACTCACTCGCAGGATGGAAAAGCAAATCCTTATAGTACATTTTCCGCTTCCGTGGATATGTCTTCTGCCAACCAAAACTATTTTAACTCTACAAACATCAACGAAATAGCCAATCAGCGAAAGCAATCCAGTATCTCATGGAGCAAGAAATGGCCTGAAAAACCGTTTAGCTTAAGCGGTTCGTTCAATCATAATCAGAACAGTCAGGATTCATCCATATCCGTTACCCTGCCCAATCTGAGTTTCCGTATGAGCCAAATCTATCCCTTTCGCAAAAAAGGGAAAGTAGGAGAGATGAAATGGTATGACAATATCGGTATTTCTTACTCGGCTGATTTAAAGAATAACATTCAAACCAAAGAGGACAAGCTGTTCAAATCCTCTTTTACCAGAGACTGGAATAACGGATTCAGACACAATATTCCCCTCAGCCTGTCTTTTAAATTGGCAAAAGACATCACGCTCACACCTTCACTCAATTATAACGGCTATTTGAACCTGAAAACAATTGAAAGAGTATGGGTTCCGGACACCACTTCAAGCGGCGGACATTTCGTTCAGCGAGATATCCCGGGCGTCAACTATTCTCATGATTATTCCGCGAGTGCTTCCATCGGCTATACGCCGACCATATACGGTATGTTCCTGTTCAAACCGGGTTCTAAGGTCTATGCCATACGGCACGTGATACGTCCTTCACTCTCGGCGTCCTATACGCCACCGATCAGTCCGCTGGGGAACTACACGAAGACTTACACCGACGGGGTTACCGTTACGGAATATTCCATATACGAGGGTATGACTTACCGTCCTTCCACTCAAACCAGTAAACAGGCGGGAAGTGTCAGTTTCAGTTTGGACAACAACCTCGAGATGAAAGTGAGGAACGATCAGGATACGACCGGCGAGGAACAATTCCGGAAGATCAAATTATTAGAAAGTTTTAGGATACAAGTCAGTTACAATCCATTCGCCGAAAAATTCAAATTCAGTACTATCGGTTTAAGTGCCCGGACAAAATTATTCAATAGCAGAATCGACCTTAATTTCACCGGGACCTTAGATCCTTATGCATTGGATGAAAAGGGTAATAAATTGAATAAATACCATGGAGGAATCGGGCGGCTCACAAACGCATCTCTCAGTACCGGTATCAACTTTTCCGCGGACAACGGTAAAAACAAAGAGGAAAAAAACGAAATGGTCGGAGGGTACTACGAGCAATACTTAGACTTTGATGTTCCCTGGTCCATCAATATCGATTATACATTCAGCTACAGTAAACCCGTTTTCAAATCCACGGTAACACAAATGATGGGCATCAACGGAGACTTCTCCTTAACGCCTAAATGGAAAATCAGTTTCACCAGCGGTTATAACTTCGCCACCAAAGAGATTTCGGCAAGTAGTTTCCAGATCACACGCGATCTGCATTGTTGGGAAATGAGTTTCAACTGTATCCCGTTCGGACAACACCAGTCTTATAATTTCCAGATCAACGTACGCTCCAGTATGCTAAAAGATTTAAAGTTAACCAAGAGAGCTTCCTGGTATGACCTATAAAAAAGCATCCCTCAAGGGGGATGCCTTTTTCTTATCCTCTTTGTCTGACGGCTTCATACAAAACGACGGCAGCAGCGGCAGACACGTTTAACGACTCAATATCTCCCTTCTGCGGTATTTTAATCTGTTCATGGGCATGTCTCAATAACTCTTCGTCAATCCCGGTATCCTCCGAACCCATAATGATAACGCACCCCTCTTTCATATCCACCTCCGTGTAATACTTCTCCCCTTTTTCACTGGCAGCATACACCATCATCCCCCGCCGTTTCAACTCCTTGATCACCTTCTTCAAATTTTGCTCCCGACATACCGGCAAATGATAGAGAGCACCCGCCGAGGTTTTAATGGCATCCGACGATATCTTAGCCGAATTCTTAGTCGGAATGACAAGAGCATGCACACCGGCACATTCTGCCGTACGGGCGATTCCACCCAGGTTACGCACATCCGTGATGCGATCCAGTATCAGGATCAAGGGCATCTCTCCGGCTGCAAGCACCCGATCCACCACCTCATCGATATCCCGATAAGTGATAGGAGAAACTTCCGCCAATACCCCCTGATGATTTCGTCCTTCAAAAGGTTTGAATACCTCTTCGGGTACATACTGAAAAGGGATCCCCTTATCTCTCACCATAATGAACAGTTTCTGAAAGAGTTCTCCTTCCCTCAACCCCTTTTTAAACATCACCTTATCGATCTCCTTTTCCTGTTGAATAGCCTCGATCACGGCACGAAGCCCGAATATACACTCTTGTTTATATTTTGCCATATCCTATTATTTTACGATTTATAATTATCAATTGTAGCCTTCAAATGCTCTAAATTTTCATTCTCCTCGCTCCATTCACTCATAGCCTGATCCAATCTCGACTTTTTCTCCTCATACATTTTAAGCAGCTCTTCATTTACAACACCTTCGGACATCTTCCCTTCGATATCCGCAATTTTCTTTTCCAAAGTCGCAATCTCCTCTTCCAACTTCCCGACCCGGACTTCAACACGCTTTATCTCCTTGTTGAACTGCTTCCGTTCCAAAAATGCCTGCTTATTTTCCGAAACACTCTCCTCGTTTTCTTCTACGCTTACAACCTTGCCGCGTCCCGGATGCATTCGCTCGTATTCCCGGAAACACTCCATTTTTTTTGTTTCCAGAAAACGAGTAACCCCACCCAGGTGTTCCTTTATTTTTTTATCTGCAAATTCATATACCTTATCGGCCAGACCGGTCAGAAAATCCCGATCGTGCGAGACGACAATTACGGTTCCTCCAAATTTTTTCAACGCTTCTTTCAAGATATCCTTCGTGCGCATATCCAGATGATTGGTCGGCTCATCAAGGATCAGCACATTATAAGGCTCCAATAACAGACGAACCATAGCCAAACGCGTCCGTTCTCCCCCGGAAAGCACCTTTACTCTTTTTTCCACCTCCTCCCCGGAGAAGAGGAATGCACCCAAGATGTCCCGGATTTTTTTCCTGATCTCACCGACAGCCACTTGATCCACCGTATCCAAAACACTCAAAGAAGAATCCAACAAGTCGGCCTGATTTTGTGCGAAATAACCGATATTCACGTTATGACCGATTTTCAGCGTTCCTTCATATGGAATCTGGTCCATAATCATCCGTACCAACGTCGTTTTCCCCTCTCCATTACGTCCCACGAAAGCCACTTTCTCTCCCCGTAATATATCGATATCAACATCTTTCAACACCACATGATCCCCGTAAGCCTTAACCAAATCCCGGCCGTGGACGACCACGTCTCCGGAACGAACAGCAGGCTGAAAACGCACGCTGATCCGGGCCTTATCCTCCGGCTCCACCTCTATCCGCTCTATCTTATCCAACTGTTTGATCCGGGATTGGACTTGAACCGATTTGGTCGCTTTATAACGAAAACGTTCAATAAAATCTTCCGTATCCTTGATCTGCTTCTGCTGATTCTCGTAAGCCTTCATCTGCTGTTCTATACGCTCCTTTCTCAACTCCGTGAACCTCGTATAAGAAACCTTATAATCGTATATCTTCCCCAAAGAAATTTCTATTGTACGCGTCGTAATCGTATCTAAAAACGCCCTATCATGCGATACCAACACAACAGCCCCCGGATAGCTTTGAAGAAAAGACTCCAACCAGGAAATAGACTCTATATCCAAATGATTGGTCGGCTCATCCAATAGAAAAACGTCAGGACGTCCTAACAATATCTTTGCCAGCTCTATGCGCATACGCCATCCCCCGCTGAACTCTTCGCATCGACGATCCAAATCCTCCTGTCGAAACCCAAGACCTTTCAAAACGACCTCGACCTCCCCATTCACATTCTCTCCGCCACGCATCCTTAATTGCTCGTCTTTCACATTCAATCTATCGATCAACTTCATATAATCGTCCGACTCGTAATCCGTCCGTTCGGCCAACTCCAGGTTCAAGCGTTCGATCTCCCCCCGCAAAGCCAACACATCGTCAAATGCCGACTCCGCCTCTTTTCTGACGGTTTTTCCTTCGGCATACACTTTTGTTTGAGGTAAATACCCGATTTTCAAATCAGAAGGCATGGAAACATTTCCTTCCGAGGGCTCCTGTACGCCGGCCAGAATCTTTAATAAGGTAGATTTACCCGCTCCATTGCGCCCCGTCAAACCAATTCGATCTCTTTTGTTGACCAAAAAAGAAACAGATTCCAACAGCGAGAAACCTCCAAATAAAACGCTAACATTGTTAACAGATATCATATCCCTTCAAAAAATTAAATAAGATGCAAATATACGAAACTTATTTTATTGAATCACGCGAACAAGAGGTATCCCTTTAATTTGTCCGCAAATAGTCCATCTCCTAAATAAAAGCAATCATAAAAACAGGGCAGATTGCCTTTACAACGGATTCATTTTTATTTAACCCTATTTCAAAAACTGACATTTGTCTTGTTTTATACGTCAAATATTTTTTATATTTGAAAAATTCATCCTAAAACAAGGGGTACAAAATTGTAGAAACATAATATTAACTGCTAAAATTGATATAAAATGCCTAAAGGAGTTTACAGACTACCGAACATTACCAATGAGCCGATCAAAAGCTATGCTCCTGGTTCACCGGAAAGAAAAGAGTTAAAAGCACAAATTAGTGAAGTAAAAGCAACAACCGTAGACCTTCCCATGATTATCGGGGGGAAAGAGGTACGTACGGGAAAATTGGCTGACATTCGTCCTCCTCACGACCACAAGCATCTGTTAGGACATTATCATCAAGGCGATGCATCTCATGTACAAATGGCTATCGAGGCGGCATTAAAAGCCAAACCGGCATGGGAAAAAATGGGATGGGAAAGTCGGGCTGCCATTTTTTTAAAGGCCGCAGACCTGCTTACAGGTCCTTATCGCCAAAAAATGAACGCGGTCACCATGTTGGGACAATCCAAAAATGCTTTTCAGGCAGAGATCGATTGCGTGTGCGAGCTGGCGGATTTCTTTCGCTATAATGTAAAAAATATGTACGAGATCTACCATATGCAGCCCAATTCCGCCCCCGGAATTTGGAATCGTACCGTATGGCGTCCGTTAGAGGGTTTTATTTTTGCCCTTACTCCATTCAACTTTACCTCCATCGCCGGAAACTTACCGGGAGCTCCCGCACTTATGGGAAACGTATGCGTATGGAAACCGTCTAAAACCGCCGTGTATTCGGCACACCTGATCATGGAGATATTGAAAGAAGCCGGTCTTCCCGATGGAGTCATCAACCTGGTATATTGCTCCGGACCGACCGCTGCCGATGTTATTTTCAAACATAAAGATTTTGCCGGAGTACATTTTACCGGTTCGACAGCCGTCTTTAACGATATTTGGGCTAATATAGTAAATAACATAGACAAGTACCGCTCTTACCCTCGAATCGTAGGAGAAACCGGAGGCAAGGATTACATATTTGCCGATCCTACCGCTTCAGCAAAAGAAGTTGCGACAGCAATCGTAAGGGGAGCCTTTGAATATCAAGGACAAAAATGTTCCGCGGCTTCCAGAGCATACCTCCCTTCTAACCTATGGCCGGAGATCGAAACATTGGTAAAAAAAGATCTGACTGAAATTAAAGTCGGAGGAATCGAAGACTTCAGAAACTTTGTCAATGCCGTAATCGACGAAACCTCTTTCAACAAACTATCCGCAACCATCGATGCTGCCAAGATTTCCAAAGATGCAGAAATTGTGGCCGGCGGTACTTATGACAAATCCGTCGGATATTTTATACAACCCACGGTTATCCGTGCTCTAAAACCGGATTATATCACCATGCAAGAAGAATTATTCGGTCCGATCATTACCATTTACGTGTACGAGCCGGATAAGGTAGAAGAGACGTTGGATATACTCGACAAAGGTTCTGCTTACGCCCTTACGGGAGCCATTTTCTCCAATGATCGCAACCATATAGAAAAACTAACAGAACGTTTGACACACACGGCAGGTAATTTCTATATCAACGATAAACCGACCGGTGCCGTTGTGGATCAACAACCATTCGGCGGAGGACGGGCTTCCGGAACCAATGACAAAGCAGGAACCGTGTTCAATCTCTTAAGATGGGTATCGCCTCAGGCAATTAAAGAAACGTTCGTTCCCGCAACTAATTATACGTATCCGAATTTTCTGGAAGAATAAATCAACAGGCAAACGCAGGTTTCGGTTTGTCGATCTTCAACCAGAGAATTTTCGCCTACAATCATGAAATGAAGTGAATTATAAGTATTTTATTAAAATATTTAGAACAAAATCACTAAAATAGAATAAAGGTGCTGAAAAGCAGCACCTTTATTTATTCTGTTCGAGAAGATGGTAATTGCGATTGGCCGTATAAAATGTTTCTCTGGAAACCTTATAATGACGACAAATATAAGAAATCGACTTACCCGCCTGATACATTTTCTCTATCTCCTTTCGACGTTCAAGCAAAAAATCTTGTTTGGTCGTACCTCTCGGACGTCCTAATTTAACACCCTCCGCTTTTCTTACGGCCAAAGCTTCCCTGGTTCTCATCGATATCAGATTGTGCTCTATCTCCGCAACTAATGCAAAAGCAAACGCCAAAACTTTGCTGTTGATACTGTTGTCAAAAGCATAGCCGTCTTTGGTACTGTAAATAATAATCTCTTTTTCAAGACACCGATTCAGAATAGACATAATATCCAACAGCGTCCGACTCAAACGGGAGAGTTCGGTGACAATCAACACGTCACCTTTCTGTAACCCACCCATCAATTTCCCAAGTTTCCTCTCTTTCTCTTTCTTTTTTCCACTTACGATTTCTGTTACCCAACGTTCGATTTTTAAACCTTTTCGTGAAGCATACTTCACAATTTCTTCCCTTTGATTAGTTAAATGTTGTTTTCCCGTACTAACCCTCAAATAAGCGATTACCATAATTATCATATTAAAGTTTACAACACCTATACAAAGAATTGCAAACTTTCCCATATGTAAAGAGTTAAATATCAGTGACGAAAAAATAAGATAATTTGTCTTATAAAACGTTCGCTTTTTTGGACAGGGATTATGTTGTTTTTATAGATGGAATTTATACTCTCTTCATCTGATTAAGTTCTTTATATAGAATATTTTTAAATCGTGTTTTTTCTTTATTTTGAAATTTATTATATTTGTCCATCACAAGGAACGATTATTATGACAGAAGTGTGCAAGAAACAATCATAAATTATCTTAATAGAATCATATATAACGTTAATCATTATTTTTGGACCGTCATGAATAAAAAAGAACTTACCAAAAAAGTTGCCTTAAAAAGTGGGTTGACACAAACATTAACTGCCAACATCGTAAACACGGTCATTGAAACAATCCGAGAATCTCTTGCAACAGGAGAAAGCGTCACTATTCACGATTTTGGGACTTTAGCCGTAAAAAAACAAAAACCGCGGGGACGTTTCAATCTGAGCACCCACGAAGTAGAAGATGCAGTCCCGAGGGAATTCATTAAGTTCGTTACCAGCAAGTCCCTCAAACTACAACAAAAGAACAAAGCACAGGTTTCGAATTAGAAGATAGTAGTCACGGAGTTTAAAAAAATAAGGGCAAGATTTTAATGTCTTGCCCTTGTAAGTCAAAACCGCCAACGCGGTTTTTCTTCTACGTATCCGTTGATTAAATAATCACGATATGCTCTTGATCCGTCAATTTTTCACAGTAATGACATTTTAACACGATAGGTTCGCTTCCCACCACAACGAATTTTGTCCGAACATGCTGATTATTCGTGATACATTTCGGATTCACGCATTTCACAATACCTTCCACGCGTTCCGGAACACTAACCGTCTTTTTTTCCGCCACTTCAAAATCTTTAATAATATTGATTTTTGCAGAAGGTGCTACCAAGGCCAACTTATTAATTTCATCGTCTCTCAAAAATTTATCGGAGATTTTAATAATCGCCTTTTTACCGAATTTGCTACTTGACAAATTATACCCGAAAGTAACGGTATTCTCCGTGTGTTCAATTCCTAAAATATTAATCACATCAAACAATTTATCAGCAGGGATGTGGTCAATCACCGTACCGTTTTCCACGGCACTTACCTGTAACTCTTTTTTTGCTGCCATATCTTTTTTCTTTATTACCATTTTAAATCTAATGCCTTAAATATAATTGCCTGACGGGTATAAACACCATTCAATGCTTGTTGGAAATAGTAAGCCTTTTCGTTCTCATCCACATCTTCATCGATTTCGTTCACCCGGGGTAGCGGATGTAAAATACGCATATTCGGTTTCGTTCCGCTCAGCATGGCATTCTTTAAAATATACACGTTCTTCACTTTTTCGTACTCTAACGGATCGGCAAATCTTTCTCGTTGCACCCGGGTCATATAAAGGATATCCGCCTCATTAATGACCTCATCCAATTCCGTATGTTCATAGTAGGGAATATGCAATTCATCCAAAAACAATTTATAAGCAGCCGGCATTTCCAACTCTTTGGGCGAGATAAAATGGAATGTCGGATTAAAATGACTCATCGCTTGCAATAAAGAATGTACCGTTCTTCCGTATTTTAAGTCTCCCACCATAAAAATATTCAGGCTCTCCAATGTTCCCTGTGTTTTATAGATCGAATAAAGATCGAGCATAGTCTGGGTCGGATGCTGATTGGCTCCGTCCCCAGCATTAATTACAGGCACGGAAGCGACCTCACTTGCAAAACGGGCAGCACCCTCCAAAGGATGGCGCATCACGATCAAATCGCAGTAATTATCCACCATTTTCGTCGTATCTTTCAAAGATTCTCCTTTTGTTGTACTGGAAGAAGAAGCATCGGAAAAACCTACAATCCTTCCCCCCATGCGACTGATTGCAGTCTCGAAACTCAACCTGGTACGTGTTGAAGGTTCGAAAAACAAGGAAGCAACTACCTTACCGGCCAATAAATTGCGGTTCGGATTTTTTTCAAATTCTGAAGCGATTTTCAAAACTTCCAGAATCTCCTCTTTCGAGTAATCGGTAATGGATACTAAACTACGTTTGTTCATATTGTTTATATATTAAAGATGTTTGCTTAAACGTTTATCCACAAAAAAAAACCAACAATGCTATCGAAACAATGTTGGTTTTTAATATCTTATCAAAACGGCTTTCCCTTTTCTGCCTAAACTGGAGGCAAGAATAAAACGTATGCCGAATATTTTGATGTTCAATCTTCATATCGGAATACAAATATAGATATATTTCTATCCCGAACAAACTATTTTCGCAATTTATTAAAAAAATTCCGCTATCCGATCCGCAATATCAATAGCCACTTCCGATTTTGTTTTCAAATCGTAAATCAATTTATTTTCCTCCTTATCGATCAATGTCACCTTATTGGTATCTCCCCCGAAACCGGCCCCTTCATCCCGCAAGCTATTCAATACGATTAAATCCAAATTTTTCCTCTTCATTTTCGAGACAGCATTATTCTCCTCGTCGTTAGTTTCCAACGCGAATCCGATCAACCACTGCCCCGCTCTTTTCTTTCGTCCCAATTCAGCCGCAATATCTCTTGTCGGAGCCAACTCCAACTTCAAATCATCTTCTCCCCGTTTCAATTTTACAACAGCCCGTTCCATAGGGGTAAAATCCGCCACAGCAGCACTCAAAACAGCAATATCGCTCTCCGGAAACACCTCGATAGCCGCCTGATACATTTCGGACGCCGACTCCACATCTATTCTCCTGATCCGTTTATTGGATAATTTCAGATTTACCGGACCGGCAATAAGCGTAACTTCAGCCCCCCGGGCAGCCATCTCTTCGGCTATGGCAAATCCCATTTTCCCGGAAGAGTAGTTGCCGATAAAACGTACGGGATCTATTTTTTCATAGGTAGGTCCTGCCGTAACCAACACTTTTTTACCAGCATAACGCTCGTCTGCAGTAAAAAAACGGCTCATAAAAGCCACGATCTGATCGGGCTCCTCCATTCTTCCCTTCCCGATTAATCCGCTTGCCAGCTCTCCGCTTTCAGGTTCGATAATCAAATTCCCGTAAGATTCCAATATTTGTAGATTCCGTTGAGTCGCCGGATGAAGATACATATCCAGGTCCATGGCAGGAGCCACTATAACCGGACACTTAGCCGACAAATAGGTTGTCAACAATAAATTGTCCGCTATACCGGCGGCCATTTTACCGATTGTATTAGCGGTTGCCGGAGCGATCAGATAGGCATCCGCCCACAATCCCAAATCCACGTGCGAATTCCAATCTCCATTTTCGGGATCATAAAAATCCACCAGAATAGGATTCTTCGACAACGTGGCTAAAGTCAAAGGGGTGATGAATTCCTTTGCCAAAGGCGTCATTATTACCTTAACGTTAGCCCCTTCTTTCACTAAACCTCGTATTAACGGAGCTGCCTTATAGGCCGCAATACTTCCCGTTACTCCCAATATGATATTTTTTCCTTGTAACATAATTCTTTTTTTAATCACCTGAAAAAAAGAGGCTGTCCGAAAATTCATCCGACAGCCCTTTTATCTTCTCTGATAATCCTCCCGTTATCCGTCTTACTCTATTCTTCCTCTTCCTCCGACTTTACCCCTCCTTTTTCCTTTGCCGGATTACGAAAATAAAGTTCGCCGTCCTCAAACTCCTGAGTAGCGATCAACACCGGTTTAGGAATACGCTCGTAATACTTGGAAATCTCGATCTGTTCGCGATTTTCAAATATCTCCTCCAAATTATCCGCGTACGAGGCAAACTCTTGAAGTTTCCTGCTCAACTCTTCTTTCATTTCAACCGAAATCTGATTGGCACGTTTTCCAATGACAGCAACAGCTTCATAAATATTATCCGCCTTACCGGCTAACGCAGCCGTATTTCTTGTAATGGTATTATTCGGTGCCTTTACTTTCTTAAAATCTACCATGGTTAATTTGAATATAATTATTTATTCTGATTATTCTGACCTTCTTGATGCGCAGAATCCGTTTGACTGTTCCGCTCATCCTCCTTGTATTCGTCCGGATCGTCGTATTGTTTCAGGAAATCGTTCAATACTTCGTATTTCTTGGCCATCTCCTTCGCGTACACACTATTGGGATATTCATCCACGAAATAGTAATACTCTTCTTTCGCTGCCGTATAACGTTCGTATTTTTTATCCTCCACGCTATTCACAGCCATCTCGTATTTGGAATTAAACAACATCCACATGATTCTCTCCCGGTATTTCGTCCCGGGGAAATCTTTCAGACAATTCTCCAGGCTGACGACAGCGGCCTTGTAATGTTCCCGCAAATAATAGTTTTCCGCGCCCAAATAAGCTTTGTAAGAGAGTTTATCTCTCATGTCATCCATGTATTTATTTATTAACTCCTTACGCATAGAATTAGGATAACGGCTCAGGTACAGTTGGAAATTACTCATGGCCTTTTCCGTCGTCGTCTGATCCAAACGCACTCTCGGCGAAGCCAAATAATTACAATATCCCATCATATACAGACACTCTTCCATGTAGGAACTTTCCGGAAACATCGCCACAAACTGCTTAAACAGTTCGGCCGCATTTTCGTAATCTTTCTGATTATAGGTACAAAAAGCCCGGTAGTATGCTATGGTTTGGGCTCTTGCGGTTCCCGCGAAGACAGTCCGAATACCGTCAAACAAATTCAAAGCCCTTGTATAATCTCCTTTATTATAATATTCCACCGCCTTCTTATACATAAGAGAATAATCCCCACTCTTCAAAAGTTTTTGGTACTCCCCACAGGAACTCATTAGTACGATAACAAGCAGAAAACCTAAAAAATTCTTCATCATAAGCGCTGTTTTTGCATCACGCAAAGATAATCTATAAATATCAATATGCAATAACTTCATCCACATTTCTTTTTGAAAAAACAGAGTAAAAGACAAAAACAACTTTTCAAAAAGAAATCCTCCATTATAAGAATTTTTAGTTACCTTTGCTTCGTATTTGTATCAAAAATTTAAGAATTTCAAAATATTATCGACGTGGACATTTTTGAAAGAGTAAAAAATCAGAAAGGAAATATCGGACAATACGCCAAGCAAGCTCATGGCTATTTTTCGTTTCCGAAATTAGAAGGAGAAATCGGTCCCAGGATGAAATTCCGCGGGAAAGAAATGTTAAACTGGAGTTTAAATAATTATATCGGTCTCGCTAACGATCCTGAAGTAAGAAAAGCGGATGCCGAAGCTGCGGCAAAATACGGCATGGCTTATCCTATGGGAGCCCGCATGATGAGTGGACAAACTTCCCGTCATGAATATTTGGAATCCCAATTAGCCGACTTCGTAGGTAAACCGGATGCATTTTTATTGAATTTCGGGTATCAGGGTATGGTCTCTATCATCGACGCTATGACTTGCCGTCATGACTGTATCGTTTACGATGCCGAAGACCATGCCTGCATTATGGACGGCCTGCGTTTATCTCCGGCAAAACGTTATGTATACCAACATAACGATATGGAGAGTCTGCGTAAACAACTCGAACGGGCAACCAAATGGGTAGAAGGAACCGGAGGGGGTATTCTCGTCATAACGGAAGGTCTTTTCGGAATGGCCGGAGACTTGGGAAAATTAGACGAGATCGTGGCCATGAAAAAAGATTTCAATTTCCGGCTGTTGGTCGATGACGCGCACGGTTTCGGGACGATGGGACCGAACGGCGCGGGAACCGGAGATCATTTCGGGGTAATGGACCAAATAGACCTCTACTTTGCGACCTTCGCCAAAGCGATGGCAGGCATCGGGGCTTTTATTGCCTGTGAAGAAGACATATGCATGTACCTGAGATACAATATGCGTTCCCAAACGTTTGCCAAATCCTTACCCATGCCTATGGTGGAAGGAGCCATCAAAAGGCTGGAATTACTGAGAAGCAAGCCGGAATTAAGAGAAAAATTGTGGACGATCGTCCGGGCTTTACAGAGCGGATTGAAAGCAGACGGTTTAAACATCGGCAAAACGAACTCTCCGGTTACTCCCGTTTACCTATCCGGTAGTGTTGCCGAAGGAACTCAAGTAGCCATGGATTTAAGAGAAAATTACAATCTTTTCTGTTCTATCGTGGTTTATCCGGTGATTCCCAAAGGACAATTACTGCTTCGCCTGATTCCAACTGCCATGCATACGATGGAGGATGTGGAATATACGGTACAAGCCTTTAAAGCCGTGGCCAAAAAATTAGCCAACGGAGAATACAACAAAGAGACGGTGGTTGATGCCAACGCTCTATAAAAAAAGCCCGCCAAACAGGCGGGCTTTTTTTACTTCATCTTCTCTGGTAATGTCCGAAAAGCAGATTAAAGCCGAATCGCGCACTCGCCGTCCGAGTACTCGTATAATTGGCCGCCAACACATTATCCGTCATCACGAAAAACTGGAACGGACCGAATTTAGCCGTTAATGCCGCTCCCACATTAGCAAAATCTCCATTTATCATAGAATAAGATACCGAAGCGCCGATATTCCGAATCGGGCGTAAATTAGCGGACAAGGTTATCGCGGGAAAGAAACGTCCATCCATGACCGAGGCTTTTAAGAGACCACCGAAATTAACCCACTCTTTCAACTGATAAGTTGCACCTGCGTATATTTTCGCGTTCAGCATCGTAGTATAGGCCGCCTGCTTATCCGTTAACCGGAAACGATTTTCCAATGAATCGGTCATCTCCTCAAAGGCATCGCCGAAATCCTTATAATTCGGATCATCCTTATTAAGACTATTGGAAAGATCGGCTCCTGTCCAATCAAAACTTGTGTTTTGTTTGAAATTATAAGTATTCTCTTCCCAACGGATAAAACCTAAATCCAACACACTCGCATACAGGGTCAGCTTGTCCAGCAATTTATACTGAGCACCCAAATCCACGCCAAATCCCAGATTACCTGTTCCGATAAGAAATTTGGCATCGACGGCATCCTCATCAAACTCAATATTATCCCACTCCACGTACTCCCCGTCTTTCGTGTACTTTATCGGAGCCGAGACGCGAATATTCTGACGGGAAGAGAGTCGGATCGTATCTCCGTCCGGCGAAGAGTAAACCCCCATCTTCGAATCGGTCATATCGGCATTGGCAATACCGAATAAAACCTTAAAACGTCCTCCGACGGTCAACCGGTCATTTACTCTCTTGGATAATCCGAAACCTATTTCATTGTATGCCGTTACTTTTAACCCCAAACCACCCCAGTCAAACGTCTGACCAAGATAATTTGCATTACCTTCCTTGAAGAACGTGATAATATCTTTATTAAAACTAAAGACAATATCATTCTTTTGGGTGATATCGAAAGTTGCATACCAGGAATTAATTCGAAAACCGATAGCTAAAATAGGTATTTCCGTGTTCAAAACGAGGGAATTCTTCTCCCGCAAAGCCTTATGCAAGCGGTTCACATCGTAGATTACAGAATCTGCCTTGTCTCCCGTTCCCCATCTTAACAGGTCGTCGACCTTAAAGGCATTGCTGAGATTCAAAGAAATACCGCTTAGTCCGGGTATTCCCACGTAAGTTTTATACTCCGGTTGATAAGCCGGGTTCAATTTCACCCGCTGAGGAGAATTGGATAAAAAATAAAGCGTATTGTTCCCGTCCTGAGCCATCACGAAGCAAGGGAAGAGGACAAGAAAAAAAGATATAACAGTAATTATTTTTTTCATTTTGAGTACATTTTAATCTTACTTGATACCGAGTTTGACCTTCACTAACACTTTCAATTCAAGTTTGGCGTCCGCTTTCACTTCTACCGGAATCTGTCCGTCACCGGCTGTCATCATGCTGGCGATCAATATCAGATGTTTCGTTCGTTCCAGATTATCTATATTGGTCTCGGACAGCTCCACGATATGTTCTCCCTCCTTTACCGCAATGACATTACCGTCGGCATCGATCTCCGGCACATCGATCAATTCATCCGCATTGATCCGGTCAACCTCCTGAAAATTCTCATCCACCATCAAGAACTCCTTTACCCCGATTTTCAAAGGAGTACCGTTCTTGGCCCGTAAAATCAAGGCCATCTTTTTAATCTGGTCCGGATTATCCAAATCTATATCTTTAATGGTATCCCGGAAAGTAAGATTTTCGGCGCTAAAGTAAAGCGGTATCTCCACTTGCACATCGGCCGATAGTTCCGCGTTTTCCTCAATGACACACGCTGTTTGTGCCCCTCCTTCATTAATTATTATATTACCGCTATACGCGATGGAATCTTTAGGCGGTAGGGAAAGTAATTCGTCCACATTGGAATTATCCTTCGTATACTCTTTTTCGTTTATCGTTTCACCCGTCTCACTAAACGTATCGAAGAGAAGCGGTCCTCCCGTGAAGCGTCTTGTTTCTCCTTCTTTATAAGCAATAAAAGCAGGATCCAGTTTAATCGGGATATCAATTCCCCGGCTCTTCAAAATCAATTTCAACGAGGGATCCGCAAAATAAAAATCTCCCGTTATATCATTCCAGAAATCGATATTCATTTCAAAACATCCCGGATCGATAGGAATCATCGGAGGATTTATCTGCCCGATAACCTTATGGAACACGACGTCAGATAATAAAAATTCCAATTGCAAGGACTCCCCGGCTGCTATTTCCACCTCTTGGTCTTTCGGAATAAAACAGTCGATCCGATAACGAATCCGGTCGCTCTCCTCACTCATATCGAACTCCAACTCTCGATCTTCGAAAAAGATACCCGCTTGCTTCGCGTTTACAACCCGTTTCATTCTAAAAGGATTACCTGCCTCATCTTTCACGTCAGGCAGGGTCAACGTTACGACATAATCAAAGGAACAGGCCGGAAGCTCCCCGGAAAACCTTACCTTGGCCGAAAGAAAGGAGAGTTTTCCGATTTCTCCGAAATCAAAATGGGCCTCACCCTCATCGGAGATATGAATATCCCCGGGTAAATTCCCGGTAATTGGAGTCGAAGATAAAACAAGATTTGCGTTCAACGAAATTTGTTGTTCCGGCATATCCCAGAAATCTTTTGCATCCAACCGCACGATGTCTTTTTCTTCATAATTAATGATAATCCGGTTATCACGTTCGATCATCGACTCTTCCGGATCATAAGGATTCAATAAATCCCACATGGTATAATTCCCATGTCCTACCGGCAGTATAAAATCAGGCTCCCATTCGATAGATTCGGTCATTTTGTCCGAGTTAAAAAGTTCCGAATCGCCACAAGAAATAGTACACATACCCAATAATCCGATTATCAGGTAGTGCTTCCACACACACACTTTTGTCATAAATTACAGTTATTATTATACTTATACTTCTTAGGAAACAAATATAAGTATAATAACAAGAGTGTTAAAAATATTATCTTATAAATCGGTATTTTAATAAACTATCGTTCTCGCTTCCTACATAGAGGTAAAAACCTACATTCCCGGTATTTTGAAATACGATAGAAAAAGCAGATGTCCCGGTAATCGGAAAACCGTTCGACTGACTCCCTTTGTCCAACAAATACAATTCTGAACGGATCTCATCCAACATTCCCACACGTGTATCACGGGCTGAAAAACGATACACGTAAGGGAAGCCTAACCGTCCCTCTTGCACTCCCGTTTCCCATAATACCTTACCGTTCCGGTCATACACGTATACATGCTCTCCGTTCGAAAATATGAAATCATCATTTCCATCTCCATCCGTATCGGCTACATTAAACAGATAGCCGGCCGTAATTTTATCCGGTTTCAACGACCGGGATGCTCCATTAAAATCAACGAACTGCAATTCACCTCCGGCACTTCCAAAAACCAAAGATTCATTCTGCCCCTTTCCCGTCAAGTAAATCACCGTTTCCGGGAGCAGATCGTATAAAGTTTGTACCTTTACCCGTTCCCGTCCTCTTCGATCCAAAATATAGATTCTATACCGATCGGCAAACACGATATAATCTTTATCCGCAACTCTGAAATAGTATACTTTAGAAACAGGATCATTATCACTTTGAGGTTGACTCCACCCCTCAACGAGATCTCCGGATAACTCATACAAATATATTTTCCGGTCTGCACAGGGAGCGAATACCCGATAATTCCGGTCGTTATCGTAATCATAAACCGTTATGCCGGAAGGGCATGAACTCTTAAATGCCAGAGGATAACGGGGCAAATAATTTCCATTCCGATCGATCAGGTAAAGTTTTTCCGAGGTAGAGAAAAGATATTGCAATTTCCCGTTTTTATAAAAATCAACTTGATACACCTCACTATTAATCTTTCCGTCTATCGGCAGTTTCCATAGAATCCTTCCCATATCGTTAATCAAATAGACGGTACGGGAGTCATCTTGTACAAACAATTCCCTCTCCCCATTATTATGATTAACGACAACCACAGGTTTCATCGTGAGTTTAGCGTCTAATTTCGTTTGCCAAACGACTTGTGCCTGCGGCTGCTCGACTTTTTCCGTATTCAGGAAAACGCTTTGATACAACATCTCGTCTTCACTGATCCACTGCAAACCGAACGAAGAAAACACATCTAAACGTTCTTCATTTTGAGTCAGAAAATCTTTCAAGCCATCATTCGCCATATCCCGATAGAAAGGGTACATACTTCCCGTTTCCGCCAGATACATCCAGTTGTATTTGGCAGACATCTTCACCCGGGTCTTCTTGTACCAATCCATATCCTGAACATTCAGACGTCGCATATAGTTCTCTGCAAAGCGTCGTATGACCGATTCGGAAGAAGCCAATATCAAATAATTATCCTGAATCATAGCAAAACGAGAAGGGACACCATCCCATATATATCCCCACAATACCCCGGCGAAATCCGTCACGGGCATTTTATAATACGCCACTTTTTTCTCCTGATCCAAAGCGGTCGTTCTTTCGAGAGAAGCTTCATTTATATTAACCTTAACGGCATATTTCTGAAGCATATTTTTCAACAAAGCCCGTCCCAAACTGCCGGACTTCAAATATACCATCACGAAGCCTTCTTCTTCCTTCTCTTCCGGATCATAGGAAAATACGCCTTTGGCAAACTCTCCCTGTAGCAATTCCCTCCAACTCGCCTCCACCCCCTCCCCGAACAGCCGGGTGAACTCCGATTTTCTTTTCCTCACGTGTTCAATAATACCTGCCTTGTGACGAAACGTTTCCAATGCCGTCAGGTAAGCTCTCGTATCGCTCAAGTTCAAGACCGTAACGGCATTCACGCCGGAAGGAATAACTCCTTCGATACGGGAAGCCACCGGTTGTTGCCCCTTAAAAACATTCAGGAACGTGGCTTTCATTCCGCCATAATACATGAAACCATTAAAACCGATCCCGTCAGATTGAATTTCTCCGTCCAAAGCTCCCCATTTGAACCATTTGGTAAGATCTAAATGAGGAGAAACAACATTCCGGCTCATGTACAGAGGCCATACGTCCGAAAAACAAGAGGTATTTAAAAAAACATTCATCCCTGCCGTTTCCGAAAAATAACGGGTTATATTTTTATATACAGGTATACTCCCCGAATCGTTTTTTTTATCCTCACCAATCTGTTTTAACGCATCTTCCAAATATAATTCGGAATCCGACAATAAAACCATGCCGCCCACCACGGTAAAATGAACTTCCTTCTCCTTATCTTTCAAAGAGTAGATCTTAAATTTATCGTATGACCGTTCTTTAAGCCCCGATTTCGCATAATAATCCCCCAAAAAACGAATCACCTCGCTTCGCGAAGCCGTCGGAACCCGATTCAATATATACAAAAAACGGACACTTTTCTTTCCTTCCCGCCTTAACGCCAAAACCCACGAAGTGTTTTCTGTCAATTTCAACTTTTGCAAGGTATCGATGCACCTGTAAAACATACTTTTCTGATAGTTAGCCAATTCTGTCGCAAACGCTTCCTTCAATCGAGGCGATAAGCTCACAGGGGTGCGAACATTCAACACCACGGCCGAATTATTGGGAATAAATGCCTCTTTCGGAACATCCGAACCTTGCTCCCGTTCATTTACCCTCCACAGGATCCAAACGATACATCCCATCAATAAAACTCCCAAAAGGATCAGTACGATTTTCTTGGCCATATCCGAAAAACTTTACGAGAACAAATTTAGCAAAATATTTTATATCCCGGCTTTTTCTTACCTTTGCGATATCGAACAAAAATAAAGCACGGTGGAAAAATACGCTATTTCTGATTTGGTATACAGACTTTCCTGTTCGGGCAAGGAAGAAGAAAATCTTTATGACGAAGCCGAAAAAATAAGAACAACATATATCGGGAACGGGGTTTACTTGCGCGGTCTGATCGAGATATCCAACATCTGCATCAAAGACTGCTTTTATTGCGGGATCAGAAAATCGAACACCGGAACAGCCCGTTATACACTTACCGATCAGGAGATATTGGAAGCCGCAGATTTCGCGTATACTCATCGGTTCGGTTCCATCGTGCTACAGGGCGGAGAACGCAATGATTCCTCATTCGTCGGACGCATTGAACATTTACTGAAAGAGATTAAACAGAGAAGTAACAACGAATTGGGTATTACGCTATCATTGGGAGAACAGAGTCGGGAAACCTATCAGCGTTGGTTCGACGCCGGAGCTCATCGTTATCTACTCCGATTCGAGACCTCGAATCCAAACCTTTATTCCAAAATTCATCCGAATAACGCACTGCACTCACACGCCACAAGACTAAAATGCATCGAATATTTACAGCAATGCGGTTACCAAACAGGCACGGGAGTCATGATCGGACTACCTTTTCAGACCTTGGAAGATCTCGCGAGCGATTTGCTTCTTCTCCAGTCCATGGATATCGATATGGTAGGCATGGGACCTTACCTGGAACACCGGGAGACACCCCTTTATGCTCATCGCCACGGATTGCTGTCCTTACCGGAACGTTTAAGGTTGTCCTTACATATGATTGCCTTGTTGCGGATCCTCATGCCGGATATTAATATAGCGGCGACCACGGCTTTACAGGCCATCGCACCGGAAGGCAGAGAAAAAGCCATGCAAATCGGAGCGAACGTGGTCATGCCCAATATTACCCCGACGTCCAACCGGACACTTTACAAATTATACGAGAATAAACCCGGTACCCACGAAGGAGCCGATGAGTCCATGAGAAATCTCGAAGCCAGTATACGTCGAAGCGGTTGCCAGGTCATGTACGGTGCGTGGGGAGATTCTCGTCATTTTTACAAACGGAAATAAAAGAGCGATCACATCGGCAACATCGATTTAAAAGGCTGAAAAGCAGCCAGAATAACCAAAGCTCCCAAAATGGCAATAATTAAACCCGAAACCCGGTTGATTGTCACCAATACCCGTAAACGGAATTTCTTTCTGAAAATATTCACCAAGGTCGAAAGCGTATACCACCAGACACCGCCTCCCAACAACACCCCGACCACAACCAACAATTCACCTAAAACAGAGGCAGACTCCCCGAACACCGACATTCCGGCAAATACAGCCATAAACACGACAATGGTGATCGGATTGGAAACCGTCAGAAAAAAAAGAGAAATATAATCTCCCAATAAGCCTTTCTTACTCACCCGTCCGTTACGCTTTTGCTTGATCTGACGGATCGGGTTATCGAAATAGATCTTCAACCCGATAACAATTAAAAATATTCCCCCGATAATCTGCAACAACAATTCATGAGTTTGTACCGTACTAATCACATATCCCAATCCGAAAGCAGCTACCGAAGCATAAAAAAAATCTGCCGAAGCGGCTCCCATTCCGGCTATAAAACCGGACAAGGCCCCTTTATGCAGCGTTTTCTGAATAATCAACACCCCCATCGGTCCCAAGGGAATCGACACCATCAACCCTACTAACATACCTTTAAAAAGATAGATTATATCGTACATGCCTTCTTTTATTTCAAATATCTACATTATCTGACGAGAAACGCGTCAAAATAGTTTCATCGTTAATTTCCTTCGATAAAGATTCGATCGTTTTCATTGGAACGTCAAAAATATCTAAAATTAACAAACCATCCAAGCACATATTAAATTTCGGATCAATATTGAATCCTATAATTTTCGCATTCAACGAGATATATTTTTTCAGCAACACAGGTAATTTGTCGCTCGAAGGCTCTATATCTCCGATCATCTTGTCCAACACGCCGATATCCTTGTGAGCCACATCAAGCATAACCTGAATTCCGGGTTCATTCGTACCCACCAAGTATTTGGAACGCGGCAGCACGTAGCGCGCCATATCGTAATTATAATGATTAGCCATGATAAATTTCATGATCAGCTCTTTAGATACTTCCGTGTATTTCCCGCTAATGGTTACCGGACCTATCAGATAACGATATTCCGGATTTTTCAACAAAAAGTACAGGATGCCTTTCCATAACATAAATAGAGGAAGAGGCTTACGCTGATATGCTTCCGTGATAAACGAGCGTCCCAACTCGATAGACTCGTACAGAACAGGCAACATCTCTTTTCTCATTTTAAACAAAGAGTTGATATAGAAACCTTTCATCCCGTAACGATCGACGATCTCTTTCCCCTTACCGACCCGGTACGCTCCCACGATTTTTTCTTCCTCTTTATCCCAAATAAACAGGTGATAGTAATACAAATCATACTCGTCCAAATCAATACTACGATTTGTCCCTTCACCTACAGCCCGAAACGTCACTTCCCTCAAGCGACCTATCTCATTCAAAACATTAGGAATCTTTACCGACGGGGAACAATAAATGTCATAGTTCTTCATCGTAAACAAAAGATAATCCTCTGCAATGTCGGCTATCTCTTTTTTCAATACATTGTTTTCAATTTCCGCCGCGATCGGTTCTGCTTTTGGCATAGCTTTTTGCGATTTTATAAAAAATTTCTTTACCTCCAACGAAGATCCTAACAAATAGGTCTTTGCTCTCAGAAACTTCCCGTATTGTACTATATCGTGAAACGAATTCTGACTTTCCACCGATATAGGATTCCCGATACGCAACCTCACTACCCGATTTTTTTTATTCAATAATTCAGAGGGCAATTTCACGTTACGTAACATCGGATGGATCAACCCCAGCAAGTAAAATAACAAGCTATTGGAACCTTTGAAATAGATCGGCACAACGGGAACCTTTGCCATTTTAATCAGCTTTAACGCAGGCAAATTCCATTCCGGATCCTCCACGTGATTGGAATCCGGTTGATAAGAAGAAACATCCCCGGCAGGGAAAACTCCTAAAGGCTTGCCCGACAGTACATGGCGCATAGCCTCTTTCAGTCCTCCCGATTTAACATTCATACGTTGCTCTTCCCGAGGCTCCATTCCCAAAAAATATTCCTGTATCGGAACGATCTTTTTTAACAAAAAATTGGCCAATACTTTATAATCGGGACGAATTTTACTCAATATTTTTACCAAGATAATCCCGTCCAATCCGCCGAAAGGATGGTTTGACACCGTTATAAAAGGACCCGCCTCCGGAATTTTCTGCAAATCCTCATCGCTGATCTCAACCGTCACTCCCAATGTATCAATTAAACTATCAAGAAAAACTTCAGGATTATCATCATATACTTTCGAACAGAGTTTATTTAATTTGTCCAATCGCAAAATATACATGACCAATCTCGCCATCAAACTATTACCGAAAGGATTAAATCCGCGCATAGGCAATAAATCTCCCGAATCAATTAATTTCATTTATACTTCTTTTAACTCCTTTTCAGGACACAATCAACTCTTTTACAACACCTTCACCTACCCGGTCATTCAAAGCCTTTAACAGCCCTTCTTTGACCAACAGGATTTCATTCTTTACGACAGACGAGGAGAAGCTGACAAAAAGCTTGCCATCGACCATCCGTAAATTTTTCGTTTTCGAGGCTATCATTCCCCCTACCACCTCCGGCCAGAGTTGACATACCTCTCTCTCTTTGAAACGTTGAGTCAATCCCATCTGTTTCAAATAAAGTCTCATCAACTCATCCATCTTCAATGTTTTGCCTTGCTTCACGACGATTTTTAATTATAAGCCGAAGGAATTACACGGATGCAAATACCCAAGACTTTCTAACTTGCAAAAATACCATTTTATTCGATAAAACAAAGAATCACACGCCCACCTCTTTTATAACACCCTCATCTACCACAAAAATCTTAAAAGAAGAGGCGTGCCGTTTTATGATTTCATCTATATGCAGCCGGTTCGTATCCGTAATAAACACTTGTCCAAACGTTTTTTCCGAAACAATTCCCACGATTCGACTTACCCTAAAGGTATCCAATTTATCAAATATATCATCTAACAAGAGTAAAGGCTTTATTCCGTTTCGTGCCGATAAATAAACGAACTGAGCAAATTTCAAAGCCACCAAAAAACTCTTTTTTTGTCCCTGCGATCCCATTTTCTTTACGGGGTACTCTCCCAATTCAAGTCCCAGATCATCCCGGTGTATTCCGACCGTCGTATAAGTCAATATCCTATCCCGCTCAAAACTCTCTTTCAGGGAAGCAAGCAGATCGTCATGTCTGATCGTTGTTGCGTACGTCAAGGAAACTTGTTCTTTTCCTGAAGCAAGCAGATCGTAATAATGTTGAAAAATAGTACTCATCTCGAAAACGAAATCGCGGCGTTTTTTTAAAATAAGCATTCCGCTTTCCGCCAACTGCTCATTCCAAACCGCCAGCATATCCATATCCATTCCCCGCCCCGCATACTCTTTCAGCATCGTATTTCTTTGCACTAAAATCCGGTTATAACGAATCAAATGCGCTAAATACTCTTTGTCTTGCTGACTAATCACCCCGTCGATAAAACGGCGTCTCTCCTCACTTCCCCCGTCTATTAAAACCGTATCCGCGGGAGAAACCATTACCAAGGGCAACAATCCGATATGATCGGACAGACGATCGTACGCTTTCTTGTTTTTCTTGAACACTTTTTTTTGACCCCGTTTCACCCCGCAATACGCCTCTATCCTCTCGCCTTGCCGCTCATAATTACCTTGCAGTACGAAAAAAGGCTCTCCATGACGGATATTTTGTACATCCGGCAAGTTGAAATAACTTTTACACATGGATAATTGATAAATAGCGTCCAACACATTCGTTTTCCCGGCCCCGTTGTTTCCTACAAAACAATTAAAACCGGAACAGCATTCGATTTGAGCCGCCGATATATTCTTATAATTAACAATATCCAAATTTTTTATTTCCATCTTGATATTTTATAGATTAGAGCCTCACACTCCCCTCCCCACTTTTCCCCAAAAGTAAGGAAAAGTAAAATAGATTTTATCGAATGCAGAATTTTTTGCATAAAATTTCACGGAGGCTCTCGGCATATGAAAAAAAAAACTAATTTTGCAGGTCGATGAATGATGTGTAATATATAACAAAAACATATAACGATGTCAAAAGAGAAACAAAAACACGGAGATGGCTTCGAACAAATAGAAGAAGTTACGATATCAACGGAACAATTCATTGAGAAGAATCAGAATTTATTAATCAAAATCATCATTGCGATTATCGTTGTAATCGGTGTTGTATTGGGATACCATAAGTTCTACAAACAACCTCTCGCCAAAGAGGCAATGAATCAAATGTTCCTGGCTGAAAATTTCTTTGCAAAGGATTCATTCAACTTAGCTCTTAACGGAGAGGGGGATGTTCTTGGTTTTCTCGATATTATTGAAAAATACGGTTCCACGCCAAGTGGTAATTTAGCAAACTATTATGCCGGACTGTGTTACCTCTATAATGGAGATTACAATAATGCCATCAAATATTTGGAAAAATTCTCATCCGATGATCTTGTATTCAACTCGTTAGCAAAATCAAATATCGGGGATGCTTACATGCAGTTAGGCGATTACAAGAAAGCGGCCGATTACTATAAAAAAGCGGCCAACGAAGATACGAACGAATTGACTGCTCCCATCATTTTGATGAAGGCAGGACTCGCTTTTGAAAAAGCAAACGATTACAAGTCGGCTTTAACCATGTACGAGAGAATTGAAAAAGAATTCACCTCTTCCATGGAGTTCCGCGATATCGAAAAATACATCACGCGAGCCAAAGAGAAAATAAAATAATATCTTTTGATTCGATATAAAAAAAGTCCCCGGGATTTCCGGGGACTTTTTTTTATTACAATCCCTAAATTATCAATGAATCTCTCCGATTTTACATACTTCAATAAAAGAAGCCCCCTTGCCATGCCCGAAGCTCCCACCCACGACAACGACATAATCATCCGCACAAATCCCTCTCTTCATTAACATAGCCGGTAAATCATTCATGAATTCATCACGAGACATCGGTTTTTCGGTAAAATAAGGATAGATGCCGAAGGAGAGCGAAAGCTCCCGCATCACTTGATCGTTATAACAACGGGCAAACACCGGCAAATCCCCCCGGAAAGCCGCAAGATAGCGTGCGGTACGCCCCGACAGGGTATCCACGACAATAGCTTTTACGGGCAAAACGGTAGCTGTCTTAACCGCGGCACGAGCCAACGCCGCCGTGATCTCATTATTAATCCGAACCAGACTCCGGCTTGCATCCGGAGCCACCGAACATTCATTCTCCTCCGCCACGTTCCGCATCACGGTAACAGCCTCTACCGGATAAGCCCCGTAAGCGGTCTCCCCACTCAACATGATCGCATCCGTTCCCATATAAATGGCATTCGCGATATCGCTAATTTCCGCCCGGGTAGGTCTCGGATGCTCTATCATCGTATGGAGCATCTGCGTGGCTATGATCACGGGTTTCTTACTCTCAATACATTTATTGACAATATAACGCTGAATACGAGGTATCTTCTCCGCCTCTATTTCAATTCCCAGATCCCCCCGGGCAACCATCACCCCATAAGCATAATCCAAAATCTCGTCGATATTATCAACTCCTTCCTGATTTTCAATTTTAGCGATGATCTTTATCTTGCTCTGTCGGGCATCCAATAGCTGTTGCACCGCAATCACGTCCTCCTTATTACGTACAAAGGAATGAGCAATAAAATCCACATTATTATCTATCGCAAAATTGATAAACAACTTGTCCTTATCGCTTAAGGATTGCAATTTCAAATTAGCCCCGGGAACATTCACACTTTTCCGATCTTTTATCATGGCCTCGTTGGTCGCCATTACCTCCAAATAATGTGCATACTTTTCCACAACGACCAATTCTACATCCCCGTCGTCGATCAAGATACGATCTCCCGTCTTAATATCATCCGCAAAATAAGGATAAGAGACGTGGATTAATTTTCCTTCCATCTTCAAATCCATATCTCCCGTAAGAAACAGACACTCTCCCTTCTCCACGTGAAACGGGTTCTCTATTAACGTAGTCCTCACTTCCGGCCCCTTGGTATCGACTAAAATAGCGATATCCCCGGACACGGTACGCACGTTGTCTATCACTTTTTTAGCCTGCTCTATATTCTGATGTGCCGTATTCAAACGAACCACATTCATTCCCGCACGATACAGATTTTGTAAAAAATCCACATCGCATCTCTTATCCGATATGGTTGCTACAATCTTTGTTTTTTTCATATAAACCGATTACTTAACGACATTAATTCTTATCGAAACTTCTCTTTATTTTCAGTTTCTCCTGTAAAATATCTACGAAAAGAAACAAAAAAAGATTGGAAAAGTTCTCTTTTTTAAAGAAACGCCCGCAAGGCCAGCTCGTAGGATTTCAATCCGAACCCGGTTATCACCCCTCGACAAACCGCAGTCAAATAAGACTTATGTCTGAATTCTTCCCGTTTGGCCGTATTGGAAATATGTACCTCGATTACAGGCGTCTCGATCGCGGCAATCGCATCCGCTATGGCAATAGAAGTATGTGTATAGGCCCCGGCGTTCAGTATAATCCCGTCATAAGAAAAACCAGCTTCATGCAATTTATCGATCAATTCCCCCTCTATATTGGATTGAAAATAACCGATCGCCACGTCCGGATACTCTCTCCTTAATGCTTCTATATAAGCGTCAAAAGAGGTCTCCCCGTAAATCGATTTTTCTCTGACACCCAAAAGATTCAGATTGGGACCATTTATAATTAATAGTTTCATACTTTTCGTTTTTATTCTTCTGCAAAATTAACAAAAAACGATCGTAAATAGGCCATTTATCTCTCAGAATATTAATTTTTTATTATGACATTTACCTGAACCTTTTCTTTGTTAAACTTACCAAATGGTGTCGGCCGCATATAAAAATCACTTATCTTTAGCCATCGAATCTCCCATGTTTATCTCTCCGTATTACCTTCATTGAATTGAAGGTAGGGATATATAGGGTATACAAACTGATAATATTTAATTCACAAACACGATGACCTGGAATGAAGCGATAGATAATTTTAAAACGTACTTAACTTTAGAAAAATCTCTTTCAAGCAATTCTGTAGAAGCTTACCTGAACGATATAAAAAAGTTAGCCGCATTCAGTTTACAATCAGAACCGCAACTTCAACCCGAAGAGATCACATACGCAATCCTTAACAACCACTTATCCCGATTAAAAGATTCCGGCATTACAGCCAGAAGTCAAGCCAGAAGTATTTCCAGCATAAAATCCTTTTTTAAATTTATGGTTTACGATGAAGTGATTACCGTCAACCCCGCAGCCTCTTTAGATACTCCGAAAATAGGGAAAGCATTACCGTCGGTATTGAGCGTAGAGGAGATCGAGGCCATGATTGATGCGGTAAACCTGAAGAAGCCGGAAGGACAACGCAATAAAGCTATCATAGAGACACTGTACTCTTGCGGACTACGCGTATCGGAACTGGTAAACCTGAAACTTTCCAATATCAATTTCAGAGTGGGCTACATTAAAATTGAAGGAAAAGGCAATAAAGAACGCTTAGTGCCTTTAAACAATAAAGCGAAAGACGAAATACGAATATACACGAAAACGCACAGGGCCGCCATCCCTAAAGCCAAAGGGTATGAAGACGTCCTTTTCCTAAATAAAAAAGGAAAAGCTCTTTCGAGAGTAATGGTATTCAATATCATAAAGGAATTAGCCTTAAAAGCAGGTATCAATAAAACCGTCTCTCCGCATACCCTTCGACACTCGTTTGCCTCGCATCTTGTAAACGGAGGAGCCGACATACGGGCCGTTCAGGATATGCTGGGACACGAATCTATTCTTACCACGGAAATTTATACCCACCTGGACAATACTTTTTTAAGGGATACCATCATAAATTTCCATCCGAGGGCAAAAAATTCCCGCAAATGATCACTATCTTTGCCTATTCTTCATTTTCACATAAAAGAAGAAGTTTTAATTCAACAAGACCATGGAAAACAAACAAGATATTCTCAAGAAATTAGGGAGTAACGATATCGACTTAGTATCGGAAGCGATAGAACAGATCAAAACGGAAGGAGATCTGTCCATCGTTCCGGAACTATTGGATATCTTACTGCAATGCAAAGAGCCTGTCACTATCACCCATATCACTTCTCTCCTCTCCGATATTAAAGATTCGGGATTCAAAACCATCCTGATGGAAAAACTGATTCAGGCTGCAAATAATTCCGAAAAACCGAATCTACTACGCATATGCTGGGAATCGGCCATTGATTTTTCAGAATACATGGATATATTTCTGGATATTCTTTTGAAAGATGACTTTATTTCAGCCCTGGAAGCATCAACCGTCATCGAAAATCTATCGGACAACCTATCCGAAGTAAAAATAAAAGAAGCTATCGAACGGATAAAAGCATTACCGGCAGACGACGACAAAGCTTTTCTGTTGGAGGGTGTACTTCTCCATTTGGAAGAGATGCTCGATTCCTCGAAAGAGGACGATGACGAAGAGGAACATCATCATTGCGGATGCAACGGACATGATTGATCACGTCTCCTTAAGCCAGGATTTTACCTGATCTGCTTTCTCATCCAACGGCATATCTCCGTTCAGCCACTTGATATCAAAGCCGTCTCGTTCCATTTTCCGAAACCAGGTCATTTGTCTCTTGGCAAATTGGTGAATGGCTATATTCAACTTTTCGACCATTTCATCGTATTTCAAACATCCTGTCAAATACAGAGTTATATATTTGTATTCCAAACCATAATAGATCAGATCCTCCGGATTAATTCCTCCATCTAACAATCCTTTCACCTCCTCTACCATCCCGCTTTTCAAACGAGCCTGTAACCGTTCGGTTATTCGTTGTCTCCGTTTCTCCCGATCAAACAAAATTCCTACAATCAAAGATCGTATTTCAGGGAATGCCCCCTCTTCCGGTTCATGTGTAAGGTAATATTCGGCTATCTCGATACCCCGAATCGCCCGTTTTACCGTATCCGTATCCGTCGTGTTATGCAATGTTTTATAAGAAGCTAATATTTCCGCCAATTCAGCCAACGACTTAGAAGCCAGACGAGCCCTTAATTCCGTATTTTCGGGCACCGGAGTCATCCGATAAGCTTTCAATATGGACTCCACATACAATCCGCTTCCTCCACATAATACAGGAAATACTTCCCTTCTTTTGCAATCTTTCCATACTTTCAAAAAATCCTGCTGGTATTCAAAAAGGTTATACCGGTAACCCGCGTCTGCAATATCCATTAAATGATAGGGCACAGAACGTCCCTCGTATTCGTATTCGGACAAATCCTTACCCGTACCGATATCCATACCCCGGTATATCTGCCGCGAATCGGCCGAAATAATCTCTCCGTTCAACTCTGCGGCCAGCCTGACGGCTAACGCGGTCTTTCCCGTTGCAGTTGCCCCGATGACACTCAGTAAATTATAATCCATAGTTCCTACAGCATTCCAAAATCTATTCAATGGGTTTTCAAATTTAATTTATTTTTTTGAATCCCTTAGATTAATTTCAAAATTAACATGGAGGAAAGGAGGAAAATAGTATATTTGGATGCTGATAGAAAAGATAGATTAAAATAAATTTATAAAATCATCAACTTATGATCAATGACGAAATAATTCGACTAAGGCCATTGGAACCAGAAGATTTGGAATGCCTTTATAAATGGGAGAACGATATGGACCTGTGGGAAGTAAGTGACACGTTAACCCCTTTTTCTCTATTTACGCTAAAAAAATACATCGAAAGTTCTCATCTGGACATTTACACGACCAAGCAACTCCGTCTCATGGTTGAACTTATAGATCCGGTAACTCCAGTGGGATTAATCGACCTATACGATTTTGATCCTTATCATCAACGGGCGGGAATCGGAGTAATGATTCACAACAGCGAATACCGGAAAAAAGGTTACGCGACGTCGGCCATCCGTTTAATGCTCGATTACTGCTTTGAAACATTAGGCCTCAATCAGGTGTACAGCAGTGTTCCCAGCGGCAACGTGGGCAGCCGGAAACTTTTTGAAAAATTAGGTTTCGTACAAACGGGGTATCGCAAAGACTGGCTTCGCAGAGGCAACGAATGGGAAGATGTCGTTTATTTTCAATTACTTAATCGATAAGAATTAAAAAAATAGGAAGCTGTCGAGTCCGAACAGCTTCCTATTTTTATTTTTACACGTCATATTATTTACACCATGAACAAAAAAATCCTTAAGCATTCATTATTTATGGTATGTTTATTCGTCGGTTTAACAACTCGTGCTTCCATACCGGAAGAAACCATTCAGACAACCGTCACGGCCATACAAGCAAAGGGAGGTACGGATAAACAACTCGTAGAAGCAGGAGTAAGACAAGTAGCTCGCCTATGGCAATCAGATGACGGAAATACTAACGATTTCCAATCTTTTTGTATCGAAAATTATCTTACGGATCCCGTAACGAAACAACGGGTTTTTGAAAAGATCAGTAATTATTTTGAAGCTTTGTGGGGACATTTCAATGAAATAACGCTACAATTACAATTGAATCTTCATCAAGATAACGGACCTTTAGACGAAATAGATCCCCTGTTCGGAGCTTACAGTCCCGGCTCTCACTTGATCAGTGATTTTTACGCGAATAAAATCGGGTTTATCATCGCGTTGAATTTTCCGGAAGTTCCCTTAAAAGTGAAAGAGACCATCGGGACAGATCGACAGGCTTGGGCCTACGCTCGTTTAGGAGATATTTTCACCTCCAGGGTGCCTTCAGAATTAATCCAAGCCCAAGTAAAATCGGAGAGCGATGCAGACGTTTACATATCCGATTATAACATATACATGGGGCACGTGTCGAACGCCAAAGGGAAAAAACTATTTCCGGATGATAAGATTCTACTCTCGCACTGGAACCTTCGGGATGAAATTAAAGCAAACTATAACAAAGGAAAAGAGGGATTGGATAAACAACGTACCGTATACGAAGTCATGAAGAGAATCATCACGCAAGAGATTCCGACACAAGTCATCAACTCCGGAGCGTACGATTGGAATCCTTATTCCAATACCATCTCTTCAAAGGGTGAGCCAGTCTCCGTAATCCCCGAGGCCACGGAACGCTACCGGCGTATGCTAAATAATTTTCATGCCGTAAAAGCCATAGATCCCTACACGGGCAAAAACTTCATAGAACGAAAATTCTCCGGGGAGATGGAGATCTCTCTTAACGATGTTAAAACCCTGTTTACCCAGTTTCTAACCGCACCGGAATTAAAGGCCGTAGGAAAAATCATATCCAAACGCCTCGGACGCAAATTAGAGGCTTATGACATCTGGTACGACGGATTTAAGGCAAGAAGCAGCCTGGATGAGACCAAATTAGACGCCCAAACCCGACAACTTTACCCGGATGCCGCGGCATTTAAGAACGGACTACCCGATATCCTCATCCAATTGGGATTCACTCCCGAAAGGGCTAACTATATTTGCGATAAAATAGCTGTCGATGCAGCGAGAGGTTCCGGTCATGCCTGGGGAGCAGCCATGAAAGGACAACGATCACACCTCCGCACCCGTATTCCGGCAAAAGGAATGGACTACAAAGGATATAACATTGCCGTACACGAATTCGGACACAACGTGGAACAAACGATCTCCATGTACGACGTAGACAATTTCATGATGAGCGGTGTTCCCAATACCGCTTTCACAGAAGCCCTTGCCTTCATTTTTCAAAAACGGGATCTTCAATTATTAGGAATCGAAGACAATAACCCGGAAAAAGAAGAGATGGACGTTTTGGACAAATTCTGGAGTTTGTACGAGATCATGGGAGTTTCGATGTTGGATATCGCAACCTGGGAATGGATGTACGCTCATCCGGACGCTACGGCATCCGAATTAAGAGATGCCGTTATCTCTCTATCAAAAGAGATATGGAACACTTATTACGCTCCGGTATTCGGAAAGAAAGACGAAACGATCTTAGCCATCTATTCCCATATGATCAGCTACCCTCTCTACTTATCGGCATACGCGTTCGGACAAATTATAGAATTCCAGTTAGAAGATTACCTGAACGGAAAAACCTTTTCCCAGGAAGTAGACCGTATTTTCAGACTCGGGCGCCTCACACCCAACGAATGGATGTTACAAGCTACCGGTCACGATTTAAGCGTAGAGCCCATGGTAAAAGCCGTACAAAAAATAATAAAAAAATAAACATCAAACCGTCCAATGAAAAAGAGGCTTTTTCAAGCCTCTTTTTCATTTATAATAATTTTATCATTCTCCTTATCGTAATCCACCTGAAGTTCGCTCCCTTCCGGAATTCCTTTAATAATGACTTCCGCCAACTCATCTTCCAAATACTTTTGTATCGCCCGTTTCAACGGACGTGCCCCGTATTGCGGATCAAAACCTTTCTCGGTAATAAAATCTTTCGCTTCATTAGAAATGGAAATCTTCAAACCGAGATCGCCCACCCGCTTAAACAAGCCTTTCAGTTCGATATCTATTATTTTATAGATATCTTCTTTCGACAAGGAGTTAAACATGATTATATCATCGATACGATTTAAAAATTCCGGAGAAAAAGCATTCTTCAACGCCTTTTGCACTACTCCCCTCGCGTAATCGCTATCCCCGGTCCGATCCTGCGATCCGAAACCGATTCCGCGACCAAAATCTTTCAATTGGCGACTACCTATATTGGAGGTCATAATTACGATCGTATTCTTAAAATCGACCTTACGTCCCAAACTGTCTGTCAACTGCCCGTCATCCAACAATTGCAAAAGGATATTGAACACGTCAGGATGAGCTTTTTCAATCTCATCCAACAACACGACAGAATAAGGCTTGCGACGTACTTTCTCCGTTAACTGTCCTCCTTCCTCGTAGCCGACATAACCCGGAGGAGCCCCGACAAGACGAGATACGGCAAACTTCTCCATGTACTCGCTCATATCGATACGAATCAACGCATCTTCCGAGTCAAACAGATAGCGGGCAAGTACTTTAGCCAATTGCGTTTTACCCACTCCGGTTGGACCTAAAAAGATAAACGAACCTATCGGACGATTCGGATCTTTCAATCCGGCCCGATTCCGATGAATCGCTTTCACGATCTTCTCAATGGCCTCCCGTTGTCCCACAACACTCTCGCATAATTCGTCATGCATCTGCAGTAATTTCATTCCCTCCGTCTTGGCTATCCGTTTCACGGGAACCCCCGTCATCATAGCCACAACCTCGGCGACATCCTCTTCCGTTACCGTAATCCGGTTTTCATCCAATTCCTGCTGCCATTTATTTTTTTCATCCTCCAACAACTTCAACAGCTGTCTCTCCTTATCCCGAAAAGCAGCGGCAACTTCGAAATTTTGTTGTTTTACCGCCTCTCTTTTCTTCTCTTTCACCTCTTCTATCGAGGTCTCCAATTCTTCTATAATCGGCGGAACATTAATATTGGCAATATGCACCCTCGATCCAGCCTCATCCATGGCATCTATCGCTTTATCCGGCAATGCCCGATCGGATATGTAACGGGTCGTCAATTTCACGCAAGCCTTTATCGCCTCATCCGTGTAACGAACATTATGATGATCCTCGTAACGGGATTTTATATTATTTAAAATTTCCACGGTTTCATCAAATGAAGTCGCTTCGACCAATACTTTCTGGAAACGACGTTCCAAAGCCCCGTCTTTCTCAATATTCTGTCGGTATTCATCTAAAGTCGTTGCTCCTATACATTGGATCTCTCCTCTGGCTAACGCCGGTTTCAACATATTGGCTGCATCCAAATTTCCTCCAGAACCTCCGGCTCCCACTATGGTATGAATCTCATCAATAAACAGAATAATATTTCTATTTTTGGCTAACTCCGCCAATATGGCTTTCATCCGTTCCTCAAACTGTCCGCGGTATTTCGTACCGGCGACAATCGAAGCGATGTCCAAGGCGATCACTCTCTTGTCAAACAATACCCGGGAGACCTTCCGTTGTACGATCCGAATAGCCAAACCTTCCGCGATAGCCGATTTCCCGACCCCCGGATCTCCGATTAATACCGGGTTATTTTTCTTCCGGCGACTCAATATTTGGGCCAAACGCTCTATCTCCCGATCACGTCCCACGATCGGGTCCAACGTTCCCTCTTCCGCCGCCTTGGTAATATCGATTCCGAAATTATCCAGCACAGGAGTATCCGATTTCGCGGATGCCGTCCCTCCTTGCCGATAGGGATTATACATGGAAGAATCATCTTCGGAGTCTTCCGAATCATCCCCCTCTTCGTTATAATCTGATTGCATACGCATTTTCTCTTTTAAGACAGCTTCCTTAAAAATGTCATAATCAATATCCATGCTCTTGAACAATTTGGTCACAAATCCCGATTGATTCCTTAAAATGGCCAATACCACATGCTCGGATTCCAACTCTTCGTCACCCAAATCCCACGCCTCTTCCACAACCCGCTTCAATACGCTATTAGCCGCAAGTGTAAAATCAATATCGGTTACATTTTCCGATTTATAACGTTTTCCCCCGAGCCGTTGTTCTATCTTATCCTTCACCTCGTAAAAATCCAACCCCAAGGATATTAATATATCAATCGCCCGACCACTTCTCAACCTCAACAAACCTAAAAACAAGTGCTCCGGGTAAATTTTTGAGTTGCCCAATCGTCTTGCTTCTTCTCCTGCAGAGGTCATTATCTGTTTCAATCGTCTTGTTTCTTCTCTTCCCATAATTCTTGTCGTTTCCCGACTTTTTTTAATCTAACGTAAAGATAATACTTTTATACCAGAAATATCATGCATCTCTCATTATTCACTTTTTATTATCTTATTAAACTCTTCTTCAGACAAAATGGTTACATTTAATTTCTCCGCTTTTTTCAATTTGCTTCCGGCATTCTCTCCGGCCAAGAGATAAGTGGTCTTCGAAGATACTGAATCACTTACTTTTCCACCCGCTTTTAAGATCAAAGCCTTGAAATGTTCCCTTGGTAAAGAAAGAGTACCCGTGATCACAAAAGTCATTCCGGCAAAGACATCGCTCTCTCCCTCTTCCTCACGCATCTCTCCCCGTATGCCCCGTTGAAGGAAACGGGCCATCATCTCCCTATTTCCCGGTTTTTCGAAATAACGTTGCACGCTCCGGGCCATCTGTTCCCCGATATCCTCGACCTCTATCAACTGCTCGTAAGAGGCATCCATGATCGCCTGCAACGATTTAAAATGACGAGCCAAATTCCGGGAAGCACTTTCACCTATATAACGAATCCCCAATGCATTAATAAAATCAGGCAAATCCGCCCCTTTCGATTTTTCGATCCCGGCAATCAAATTATCCACCGATTTCTCCTGCAAGCGATAAACTCTTAAAGTATTCAATTTACGAATGAATTTTTCTTTCCCCCGCAGGAACAAATATATCCGTAAAGCCTCCTCCTCACTTATTCCCTCTACCGCCGCAATCTCCTTCTCCGAAGCTACCGCCAAACGATAGAGATAATCAAATTCGACAGCCAGCCAATCTGCTTTGTGACGATCGACTCCCGGAATATCCAAAGCATAAATCACCTGATTCAAAGGAATCATGTCTACCTCTCCCGCCTCCTTCAATCGCTCCAACATCTCGTTAAAAGGCAAACGAAAATAATCCACGATCTTATTTACGTTCTTTCTCCGATCGCCGGTAAACTGCAATTTCTCAATCGCCAGTAATTCTTCTCCGGATGCTTCGCTATATGCCTTTAAGCTACCGAAATGTTCCGCCAAGGCCTCCGCATTTTTTACCGATATGTTTTTTATTCCTATTTCAAATGCATAAATAACCTTGGATAAAGGAATACTATTCATCACATAGCTTTCAGGATAAATGATTTTTTCCATTCCGATCAACTCTTGCCGGTGGGCCGGCAACTCATAGATGTCCGAAACGTCCCTAATCCATCCCTTACTCAATAGCAAATCGATGGTCTCTCCTCCCATTCCCTCGATATCCATCGCTTTACGACTCACAAAATGTTCAATTTTTCCAGCTATTTGAGGAGGACAATGATCTTCGTTCGGACAGTAGTGATTGGCTTCCCCCTCGTGTCTTATTAACTCCGTACCGCATTCCGGGCAATGAGTAATAAACTGAATAACAGGAGCATCCATCTCTCGTTTGGCCTTATCCACCCCCACTATTTTAGGTATGATCTCTCCTCCTTTTTCCACGTAAACCCAATCATGAAGGTGCAGATCCAGTTCCCGTATAATATCCTCGTTATGCAAAGAAGCCCTCTTTACCGTCGTTCCGGCAATATGTACAGGGGCCAAATTAGCTACCGGCGTAATGGAACCGGTACGCCCCACCTGGTATACCACATCTATTAATCGGGTTTCTACACGCTCCGCCTTGTATTTAAAAGCAATGGCCCAACGAGGAGACTTTGCCGTATATCCCAGTTGCAACTGCTGACGAATACTATTTACTTTTATCACGATTCCGTCTATAGGTACCGATAAGGCTTTACGCCCCTCGTCCCATCTCCTGATAAAACTCAAAATCTCGTCCACATTCCGACAAATCTCTATATTCGCTGGAATTTTAAATCCCCATTCTTTGGCCTTCTGCAAATTACCGTAATGCGTCGGAGCGGGCGTATCGTCCCCGGGGATATAGTACAGATAACAATCCAATCGACGTTTCGCCACGATGGAAGAATTTTGTAATTTCAGAGTTCCGGCAGCCGCATTTCGCGGGTTGGCAAATAAGGCCTCCCCCGCCTCCGCCCGCTCTTCGTTCAAACGGTTGAAAACAGTAAACGGCATCAATATCTCCCCCCGTATCTCAAACTCTTCCGGGTAATCCTCTCCCTGCAAACGTAACGGAATCGTACGAATCGTACGCACATTCGCCGTTACATCATCTCCTTTCTCCCCGTCCCCGCGCGTAACGGCAACCTTCAAGTTCCCGTCTTCATAACGCAAGCTGATGGAAGTTCCATCGTATTTCAACTCACACACGTACTCCACCTCTTCATTTCCAAGTCCTTTACGAACTCTCTCGTCAAAATCCCGTATCTCCTGTTCACTATAGGTATTGGCAAGAGACATCATACCGTATCTATGCGGTACTTGCACAAACTCATTCGAGGAATCGTTTCCCACGCGTTGGGTCGGAGAATTCGGATCGTACCATTCCGGATGCTTATCCTCCAAAGCCTCTAACTCGTGCATATATTTATCGAATTCCATGTCTGAAATCCGAGGAGCATTTTTTACATAATAGAGATAATTATAATACTCCAACAGTTTCCTCAACTCTGCTATTCTTTCTTTTTCTATATTCTCCATAATTCCTCCGTTATCATCCATTCTACGAAACAGCCAACCCTGATTCTCATTTTATCAATTTATCCTCTCCCAACACCCCGAACCCTACAAACCTATTGTACGTAAGTTCGTTCACAAAGATAATTTATATAGATGTAGAAAATATTAAAATAAAAATATATTTTAGCGCATCTGTATCGTTTACAAACCGGTTGAAATTTACAAACATGAGATATCATCTTGATTTTAAGCCCCTATTTATTCGTATCGCAGTACTTCTGCTTTCCACTTTACCCCTGTCTACGGCCAAAGCCCAATTTGTCGATTTAGGGCAAGATCCCTGTTTCACCCGTTGGCGTCAAATTAAAACGGATGAGTTTCAAATTATATATCCCGATTTTTTCGAAGAACAAGCTCAATACATAGCCAATATATATGCCAAACTATACGCACACGGTAACTCGTTAGGCATAAAAGCCAAAAAAATATCCATGATCGTACGGGCCAACGGAGGTGTATCAAACGGAAACGCGGGATGGGCTCCCAAAAAGAGCGAACTGTACACAACTCCCCCGCAAAGTTCCGACGACAACTGGTTGGAACATCTTTGCGTACATGAATTTCGTCACGTCATACAATACGATAAGGTAAATCAAGGTTTCAGCAAAATACTCTATTACATTTTCGGGGAACAAATGACAATGGCCATCATCGGACTTTACATCCCGATGTGGTACCTCGAAGGAGACGCTACCGATTTCGAGACCTCCGTCGGAACGAACGGAAGAGGACGCTCCCCGGAATTTTTAAATGAAATGAAAGCACAGATCGTAGAAAAGGGACTTTACTCTTATGATAAAGCCGTATTGGGTTCATTGCGGGATTTCGTTCCGGATCGTTACACGATGGGATATTTTATGGCCGGAAACAGTCGGGTTCATTACGGAAACGACATCTGGCAAGATGCTCTCGCAAGAGTCGGGAAACGTCCGTATGGAATTACCCCGTTTGCCAGAAGTTTGAAAATAACGCTAAAACAGAAGAGGGACTCTCTATGGGCTCTTCCCCGTTTCCGTTCTTTCTTCGTCGACCCGGACAGCGTAAAGCAGGCAAATACCTATTGCGATGCCAAACGTACCCTGTACCGGGATAATTTCAGCGAACTGCAACAGATATGGAAGCGAGAGACCGATAGCACACAGAATCGCTTCGATACGCTTGTTACCCGGAATCCGGTTTATGCCAATTATCACTATCCCACACCCGCGGGGCAAGGGGAAATCATCGCCTACAAACAAGGGTTGGATCAAGCAGGAGCTTTTGTTCGATTGAAGTCAGGAGAAGAATCGATTCTCATACGTCCGGGAGTACTGTATGATTACAAATTCGCCTACAATCAACATAAACTGGTATGGTCGGAATATAAACCCAATCTTCGCTGGCAGCACGGAGGAAAAATGGTCTTAGTCAGTTTCGACATGCAAAAACGGAAATACACGAGACATCCGGCATCTTTCAACCGGTTCGCACCTTTTGCCGTCGGCAAAAACTGGGGATTCGTGGAAGTAAATAAGGAAAATCAGGCTTCGATTGTCATCACGGACCCCACATTTAAAAAAGAGCTTTTCCGTCTAAAAGGGAAAGAACATGAACTTTTCGTTCATCCCTCCTTCGACGGCAAGAAGCATATCTTAACGGTTGTCGTTTCCCCTTCCGGAAAGAGATTAGAACGAATTGACCTGAAAAACGGAAAGAGAGAATCCGTCACACCGGAAACGAATTACGAGTTAGACAATCCGATCGACCTGAAAGGAGAGACCCTCTACCGGGCAGCATTTAACGGTAATAACTCCTTCTACCGACAAAAAGACTCTTTACACTTTGGAGGAAACATCTTAAACGGTCGTTTTGGAATCCGTTACCCCGCCCTTTCCCCACAAAAAGACACGCTTTACTTTTCGTTCTATACGGCAGACGGATACAAGCCTGGAAAAATGGCTTTACAACAACTCGAGGAGACGGATATCCGCTCCAAATGTTTTCCATTAGCCGAAGAGTTAACCCGTCTGGAAAACTGGAAATTCAAATTCACTCAAGATTCCGTTTACAAAAGCAAAAAATACAACAAAGCTCTCCATTTGTTCAATTTTCATAGCTGGGGCCCCATTTTCCCGGATAAAGACGACATGGATATCGATTTCGGCATTGCTGTAAGTTCCCAAAATAAATTAAGTACACTATTTCTTACGGCAGGCTACGTGCGAGGAAGGGACTATCCCCACGGCAACTGGCAAGTCAAAGCTACTTATAAAGGGTTCTGGCCCGTTTTTCAGGTTGAATTCAAAAGCGGAAGACAAGACGATTATATGACGAACATAGATTACAACGCCACGAACCTGATCACCCACAAACAAGACACCGTTCTCATATACAATACCAACCGATACACACAACTAAATACGGTCATACAATTCCCATTTACGTTGAATATCAAAAACATTCTCAGAACATTAACCCCTTACGTGAAATACGAATTAAAAACCCTGCATCAAAACAAAATAAAAGAATTCGGATCCGTATACGACTTCAAAAAAAATCTCTGGCAAATTGCCCATCCCAACGATTATCAATTTAAGAACCCAGATAGGACATTGCAAATCATGCAATACGGTATCATATTCTACAATCAGACCCGAATGAATGCACGCGATGTAAACCCGCGATGGGGGCAACGGTTAGAAGCCGGTTTCGCTCACACTCCTTTTGAAAATTTAGATTACGGAAATACCTGGTGGGGAGAAGGCAGATTCTATTTTCCGGGATTTGTTCCGCATCACTCATTTTACGCTTATTTAGGGCATCAGGAGAAATCAAACATAAATAATTACTTCAGCAACGAAATCCTCTCTCCAAGGGGTATGACTCTCAGAGGTCATCGATTATCCTCTCTTCATTCCGGTTACAAAATGCCCGTTTGCTATCCGGATGCACAGGTAGGCCCGGTCTTATACATGAAACGCCTGACCACAGGAGTATTCTTCGACGCGGGAAAAGAAAAAAACAGGTTACATTCTAAATTCTTCTATTCCTACGGGATCGAAGCGACTGTGGATTCCCATTTTTTCCGCCTGCCATTCCCGGTTAATTTAGGTTTCAGAACGGGTTACGAGACCAAAAAACAATCCATGTTTTTCGACATTCTGTTTTCCGTGGCATTGACCATTTGAATAATTTCCTCCAAGCTCTGATTCGGGTGCTTGTTTTTCTAAAATATTCTCATTATTTTAGGAACGTATAAAAAAAGCCCATGACCCTACAAGAGATTGCTATTTTATTGCAAGCCGAGGTGATATATGAAAATCATCACCTCGATAAAATGATTAAGCATGCTTTCGCTGCTGATCTCATGAGTGATGTTCTGCGTCTGGATACCAGTGAAATGATCCTTATTACGGGATTGGCGAATCTTCAGGTTATACGGACGGCAGAGATGTCAGATATCTGTTTTATCCTTTTTGTCCGGGGTAAGCAGGTTACTCCAGAAATGGTCGAATTAGCCAAGGAGAGTAACATCGCTTTGCTCCAATGCAAACAGAGTATGTTTAAAGTATGCGGCGAATTATATGTTGCCGGTTTAGAACCTATCTATTAATCCGAAAAAATGGAGTTTAATTATAATATCGAAGGAGGAAATTTTTCCAAAGCAGGGCAAGCCTCGAGTGAAGTAAAAAAGATTCTCAAACAACTAAACATAGACGCGATGCTGATCAAACGCATTGTTGTCGCACTGTACGAAGCAGAAGTGAATGTAGTGGCTCACGCCTACGAGGGAGTGATGAAAGTAGCCGTTAATCCTGAATACATCGAGGTAATCATCAGTGACAAGGGACCGGGTATTCCCGATATTTCCTTAGCCATGCAAGAAGGCTATTCGACAGCTTCCCCAAAGGTGCGAGAGATGGGATTCGGAGCAGGAATGGGTTTGCCTAACATGAAAAAAAACTGCGATAAACTGGAGATCGAATCCAACGTAAACGAAGGAACAAGAGTAACAATGACCACGTATTTCTCAAACTAAAACAGAACTTTCGAATTGAATATGGAACCTTTCTACCATGCCTTAAAAGTTGCGTCACAAGCGTGTATCGGCTGTACTCACTGCATGAGCCTGTGCCCGACGCAAGCGATACGCATCAGACATGGGAAAGCAAGTATATACGAAGCAGCTTGCGTAGATTGCGGCATGTGCCTGAAATCCTGTCCCCAACACGCGATTATCGTGGAACAGGATGATTTCAGTCAAATTTTCAACTTTAAACACCGGGTCATACTACTTCCCACCGTCTTATTCGGACAATTTTCCGAAGATACCACAGAAGAACAGATTTTCTCGGAATTACATGACATGGGGTTTACTTATGTCCTCGAAGTGGCACAAACGTCCGGGATTCTGACGGAGGCGACCCGGGATTACATGAAAAACAACAGTCACCAGAGACCGTTCATATCCAGTTTCTGTCCGGCCATCGTCCGGTTGATTCAGGTCAGGTTTCCTTCGTTAATAGGACATATCGTCCGTTTAAAACAAGCCATGGATTTGGCAGCGATCTATGCCCGTCAGAAACTAATCGATCAAGGTATTCCTAACGAGGAGATCGGAATTTTTTACGTTACCCCCTGTGCCGCAAAAATAGCTGCCGTAAAATCTCCCGTGGGAGAAGAGGGATCCGCCGTAAACGGAGTTATCAATATCGACTTTATATACAATAAGATACAATTAGGCATTACTCAACACAAAAATCAACCGCTTGTTCCCGTTCCGGAACAAACTTACTTATCACCGGAAGCCATCGCCTGGACGCTCACGGAAGGTGAAGCCTCCCGTTTCGACGGACGTTGCCTCGCTATCGACGAGATACACAACGTCATCGATATTCTCGAAAAATTAGAGAACGACGAAATCACGGACATCGATTTTCTTGAATTACGGGCTTGCGACCACTCTTGCGCGGGAGGAGCTCTCGTCATAAACAATCGTTTCTTAACGATAGAACGTCTACGTAAACGAATGAGAACAAGCGAGATGCAAAACCGGACCACTCCTGACGATGTACAACAATACGGATCTTTTTTATACAAACTCGTGTCTCTCACGGGTAAAATTCCTCCCCGTTCCATAGAAAAGCTGGACGAAAATAGGCTTGTAGCCATGGAGAAAATGGAAAAGATCAACCGAATCATGGAGTTTATTCCTAAAATAGATTGTGGAGCTTGCGGAGCTCCCTCCTGCCAAACCCTCGCCCGCGATGTCGTTCAGGGAAAGGCCAAATTGAATCAATGCGTGTTTATGCAAAAGATTCTTTGTAAAGAAGATTTAATGACCCCGGAAGAATCCCTCGACATTTCAGAAAAAACCTGGGGAAAGAAAAGATTTGAATCATAATTAATCGTATATATAATCATGACCGTACAAGAACTTATATCAAAATTAAACCTTGCTCTTTGCAGTGGAGCTTCCGGTACAAACCGCGAAATTAAAGGAGGATATACATCCGATCTGTTAAGCGACGTCATGGGCAACGCCCGGGAAGGAGACATATGGGTTACCCTTCAAACTCATAAAAACATTATGGCTATCGCCTCTTTAAAAGAGATTGCCGCCATTATTCTCGTGAAAGGACGTACCCCCGAGAAAGATACCGCCGCAGAAAGCGACGCCGAGGGAATCCCGATCCTGTCCACATCTTTGGAAACCTTTGAAATCACAGGAGAACTTTACAAAACCATTAAAGGCTGAAACCCATGTTATTCCGGGCCGATTTACATATACACACCGTACTATCCCCTTGCGGGGATCTGGATATGAGTCCCCGGAATATTATTGCCATGGCCAAGCAAAAAAAATTGGACATCATCGGTATTACCGATCACAATTCTACCAGACAGGCCATCATTATCCAGGAAAAGGCCCAAAAGGAGGGAATATTCGTTCTCGCGGGAGTTGAAATCTCAACCCGGGAAGAGGCACACTGTTTAGCTTTTTTCCCCAACCGGGAACGACTGGACGAATTTCAACTCTTTTTGGACCGGCATCTCCCCTCTATTCAAAACAACCCGGAAAAATTCGGCTATCAGGTGGTCGTCGATTGGGACGACCAAATTTTATACGAAGAAAAACGTCTGCTTATTTCCGCCCTTGATCTGCCGATCGAAAATATCGAACATGAAGTACATCGGTTAGAAGGCATCTTTATTCCCGCTCACATCGATAAAAGCTGTTTCAGTATCCTTTCTCAATTGGGATTTGTTCCTCCCGACCTACGAGTAGAGGCCTTAGAACTCAGTCCTTACACGACTAAAGAGGCTTTCTTAAACGGTAACAATTACCTTCAAAATTATGCTTTCATTCGTTCTTCCGATGCCCATTATGTTAATGATATCGGTAAAGTATACACGGAACTATCACTTTCATATCCTTCATTTGAATCTATTAATCAGGCCATTAGATTACTTTAAACCCTCTTTGAATGTTTTTTAGAAAAATGATCAAACAAGGAATAGAATAAAAGGAAATAATATATTTTATATACAATATCCACAAAATCAATCCAATCTATCTATCAATAAACGAACGTTTTATGATGGCGTAAATATACAGATTTTATTCGAAAAATATGCTATATTGGCCTATTTTAAAAAATTATAAATCAATAGTAAAGCGCATTAGAGCCTGTTTTGTCCCTTTCTAAATACTCAAAATCATAAAACGTTCATTTTTTTAAATCGAGTAGAAGAATGAAAGGAAAGGAAAATGATTATATTAATTCATCCAAAACAATACTTATCGCCGAAGACAACGAGAGTAATTTTCTTCTTTTAGATACCATTCTAAAAAAAGAGTATTCTATTATTCGCGCCCGAGATGGGATAGAAGCAATCCAAAAATTCAAATCTCATTTTCCGGATCTTATTTTAATGGACATTAAAATGCCTCAAATGGACGGCTTGGAAGCCACCCGGGAAATACGAGAAACAAATTCAGATATTCCGATTATAGCCGTAAGCGCTTTCGCCTTTCCCCAAGACAAACAAGCAGCCGAGGCTGCAGGATGTTCTGACTACATCGTAAAACCGATTAACTGCGCCCTATTGAAGCGTCTCCTCCGGTATTACCTTTCTCCCGATTAAATTGTCCTTTTTCACCCTTCCCATCCTTACTTTGATTCGCGTAGCACCCCAAAGAATCAAGGGTTTCAAAACTTTATTAGAAACAATCTATATAACAAAGGTTGACGTTTTGTCAGTTGTTTATTACGATATTTCTACTATATTTGAGACGAATTATTTTCAATTGAAAGTTTATTTTGAAAATAACCGCAAATTTATAAGTGGAAGGTGCGATTTCCCTCACATTTAGAAGTGACGAAGATGCAAGATTTATCAGCTCATATTATGGACATTGCCCAAAATTCGGTGCGGGCAGAGGCTACAAAAATAGAAATTGATATTGAAGAGAATATCATAAAAGACCTCTTTAGCATCACCATAAGAGACAACGGATGTGGTATGGACGCAGAAACGCTGGATCGGGTAACGGATCCCTTTTTCACGAGCAGGACCGTTCGAAAAGTAGGATTAGGCATTCCCCTGTTAAAACAAAATGCCGAACAAACCGGAGGTTCGTTAACCATTTGCTCTCGCAAAGGAGAGGGAACAACCATTCAGGCCATTTTCTCTCACTCCCATCTGGATCGTCCTCCCGTCGGTAATATAGCCAACACGGTCGTTTTGCTTGTTGCATCGAATCCGGATATCCGTTTTGTCTATCGTCATGTCACGGAAAAAGGAAAATATCTTTTCGACTCGAAAGAGGTAAAAGATTACCTGGAAGGCGTTCCCGTTAACGACCCGGAGATCGTACTCGCTTTACAACAAATGATAGAAGAGAACTTAAAAGAGATAACTTATACAACAAATCAACCTTAATCATTAACTATGGAGAAGATAAAATCATTAGCAGATCTTAAACGTATCAAAGAAAACGTTCAGGCTAAAATCGATCTTCGCGAAAAAAGCGAACAGGCAGATAACCTGATCCAGATAAAGATAGCCATGGCTACCTGCGGTATTGCAGCCGGAAGTAAGGAAACCATGAATTATTTTATCGAAAATTTAGAAAAAAACGGGATCGCGGCTGTTGTGACACAAACCGGTTGCATGGGATACTGTTATGCAGAACCGACCATCGAAATCACGAAACCCGGTAAAGAACCGATCGTTTTTGGTCACGTAACCCCGGAAAAAGCAGAAGAAATCATTCAAAAATATTTAAAGAACGACGAACTCGTGGAGGGGATCATTCCCGTCAATTACAACACGATTTAATCGTTGCAACTCGCTTATCACCTGTGGAGTTGTGTTGAAAACAAGAAAATTAACCCTAACAAAACCTTATACCTATGAGTTATAAAATGCATGTTCTCGTATGCGGTGGGACCGGATGTAGAGCATCCGCCAGTCAACACATTATCGGGAAACTGGAAGAGTGCCTGAAAGATAAAAACCTCGAAGACGAAGTTCAGGTCATTGCAACAGGCTGTTTCGGTTTCTGCGAAAAAGGCCCTATCGTAAAAATCATGCCGGACAATACTTTTTACGTTCAGGTAAAGCCGGAAGATGCCGAGGAAATTGTGAACGAACATATTATTAAAGGACGTAAAGTAGAACGTTTACTCTATAAAGATCCGGAGAAAAAAAGCGCCGTAAGTGACTCCAAACACATGGGATTCTATAAAAAACAACTCCGTATCGCCTTACGTAATTGCGGCTTTATCAATCCTGAAAACATCGAAGAATACATCGCTCGCGACGGGTATGCAGCCTTAGCAAAATGCCTCACGGAGATGACTCCTCAAGAGGTAATCAACGAGATGAAACTCTCCGGCTTACGGGGAAGAGGCGGCGGTGGTTTCCCTACCGGTATGAAATGGGAATTTGCCAGTAAATACCAGGCAGATCAAAAATACGTGGTATGTAATGCGGACGAAGGAGACCCGGGTGCATTCATGGATCGGTCCATTATGGAGGGCGATCCTCACTCCATCGTGGAGGCCATGGCCATTTGCGGTTACAGTATCGGAGCCACAAAAGGTTTGGTTTATATCCGCGCCGAATATCCTTTGGCTATCAATAGGTTAAAGACGGCCATCCGGCAAGCGGAAGAGTATGGACTTTTAGGGGAACACATTTTAGGAACCGATTTCCATTTTTCCATCGAATTGCGATACGGAGCGGGAGCTTTCGTTTGCGGAGAAGAGACGGCCTTGATTCACTCCATGGAAGGACAACGCGGAGAACCTACGATGAAACCGCCTTTCCCGGCAGAGGCGGGTTACCTGAAACGCCCCACGAACGTAAATAACGTGGAAACATTGGCCAACGTTCCAGTCATAATCACGAAAGGCGCAAACTGGTTCAATCAGATCGGAACGGAACGTTCCAAAGGAACAAAAGTATTTGCGCTGGCCGGCAAGATCAATAACGTAGGTTTGATTGAAGTGCCCATGGGAACAACTTTACGGGAAGTCATCTACGAAATCGGGGGTGGCATCAAGAACGGAAAGAAATTCAAAGCCGTTCAGACCGGTGGTCCTTCCGGCGGTTGCCTGACAGAAAAACATCTGGACGTACCGATTGATTTCGATAACCTGCTGGCCTCCGGCTCCATGATGGGTTCTGGAGGAATGATCGTTATGGATGAAGACGATTGTATGGTCGCCGTTGCTAAATTCTATTTAGATTTCACCGTAGAGGAGTCTTGCGGAAAATGTACTCCGTGTCGGGTAGGGAACAAACGACTTTACGAACTACTGGATAAGATCACCAAAGGACAAGGGACCATGGAAGATCTCGATACATTGAAAAATCTTAGCCGGGTAATTAAGGATACGGCTCTTTGCGGTTTGGGACAGACCTCTCCGAATCCGGTTCTTTCGACCATCGACAATTTCTACGATGAATACATCGCCCATATTAAGGACAAAAAATGTCCGGCCGGTAAATGTAAAGACTTGCTGACTTACCACATCGATCCCGAATTATGTATCGGGTGCGGACTATGTGCGCGGAATTGCCCGGTAGACGCGATTGTCGGCGAAAGAAAAGAGGTACACTTTATCAACACCGCCAAATGTATCAAATGCGGTGCATGTATGGAAAAATGCAAATTCAAAGCCGTAAGCACGAGATAAGACTTTTCACCTAAAATCAGGAGAAAAGCGAAAAGCGAAAATTTCACGATTAAGATTTTAACATGGAAAACAATATAACATTAAAAATAGATAACCGGGAGGTAAGCGTCCCCAAAGGCACTACTATTCTGGAAGCCGCACGAGGAATGGGAATCGATATTCCAACCCTCTGCTACATGAACCTGAAAGACCTGTGTATCCAGAACATTCCGGCTTCTTGCCGTATATGCGTCGTAGAGGTGGAAGGCAGAAAAAACCTGGCTCCCTCTTGCGCCACCAAATGCGAAAACGGCATGAACGTACGCACGAATACGATCCGCGTTCTGAACGCCCGTCGCGTTGTCCTCGAGCTGATGCTATCCGATCACCCCTCCGACTGTTTGGTGTGTCCGAAATCGGGAAAATGTGAATTACAGACGATAGCCATCAAATTAGGTATTCGCGAAATCCCTTTTGCGGGAGCTCAAACGACCTATAAAGTAGACGAATCTCCTTCCATCCGCCGGGATATGAGTAAATGCATCTATTGCCGTCGGTGCGAAACCATGTGTAACGAAGTACAAACAGTCGGCGCACTCGGAGCGGCAAACCGGGGCTTTGGTTCCGTTGTCATGCCCGCCTTCGACCAGGATCTGAAAGACTCCGAATGTACTTTTTGCGGGCAATGCGTAGCTGTATGTCCCGTGGGGGCTCTGACAGAAATAGATCACACGAATCGTTTGATCCGGGATCTGTCCAATCCGGAAAAAACCGTGATCGTACAAACAGCTCCAGCCGTGCGTGCCGCGTTAGGAGAAGAATTCGGATTGCCGGCCGGCACATCCGTCACCGGAAAAATGGTCGCAGCCTTACGCCAATTAGGTTTTGCCAAGGTATTCGATACCGATTTTGCCGCCGACTTGACCATCATGGAGGAAGGAACCGAACTGTTAGGCCGCCTTGGAGCCTTTTTGAATGGCGATAAGAACGTCAAACTGCCGATCATCACCTCTTGCTGCCCGGGATGGGTCAATTTCTTCGAAAACCAGTTCCCAGATCTCTTGGACATGCCTTCCAGCGCCCGATCTCCGCAACAAATGTTCGGAGCCGTGGCCAAAAGCTACTGGGCCGAAAAGATGGGCATAAAGAGAGAAGATCTGATCGTCGTATCCGTCATGCCCTGTTTAGCCAAAAAATTCGAATGTGAAAGAGACGAGTTCAAAACGGACGGAGACCCGGATGTAAACTACTCTATCTCTACCCGAGAATTAGCCGCCCTCATCAAACAAACCAATATCGACTTCATGCAACTCGAAGAGGAAGAGTTCGATGCGCCTCTCGGAGAATCTACCGGAGCTGCCGTTATTTTCGGGGCATCGGGAGGTGTTATGGAAGCCGCTTTACGTACCGCTTATGAAATACACACGGGCAAAACTCTTGACAACGTTAATTTCGAAGACGTTAGAGGTATCAGCAACTTGAAAGAAGCTACCATTGACGTTGACGGATTCAAACTGAAGGTGGCCGTTGCCCACGGTCTCGGAAATGCCCGCAAACTGATGAACGAAATACGGGCGGGAAAATCCCCGTACCACGCCATCGAAATCATGGCTTGCCCCGGCGGTTGTATCGGTGGGGGAGGCCAGCCGCTTCACCATGGAGACTCTTCGCTATTGAAAGCCCGTACAAAGGCACTTTATCAGGAAGACGAAACAAAACATTTACGTAAATCTCACGAGAATCCTTATATTATCTCTCTTTATGAAGAATACTTAGGGAAACCGATGAGCGAAAAGGCACATCACCTTTTACATACATGTTACTTCAACAGAAGTAAAGAAATTACTGAACAATAAAAGAACGGAATATGACAAAGATAACATTAGCCAAATGTAAGGTGGACGAATTCGTTCAACTATGCGAAAGACATGGTAATCAACCCGGAGAATTGATCAACATCCTGCACGAAGCACAAGAGCTTCACGGGTATTTGCCCCGGGAAGTACAGGAGATCATCGCCCGGCAACTGAATATTCCGGTATCCAAAGTATACGGGGTGGTAACGTTCTATTCCTTTTTCACGATGACTCCCAAAGGAGAACATCCGATTTCTGTATGCATGGGAACAGCCTGTTACGTGAGAGGAGCCGAAAAGGTATTGGACGAATTCAAACGGATTCTAAAAATTGAAGTTGGCGAGACCACACCGGATGGAAAATTTTCCCTTTCCAGCTTACGCTGTGTAGGGGCCTGCGGACTTGCTCCCGTCGTTCTGATCGGAGAAAAAGTTTACGGAAGAGTTACTCCGGCAGAAGTCGAAAAGATTTTGAAAGAGTTCAACTAAAAAAAAAAGAGTGCTTCGATGAAGCACTCTTTTTTATTCGTTCTTTAACGGTAAGGAGAAACTAAAACTCGATCCCTGGCCGTACACGGATTCAAACCAAAGACGTCCTTTGTTCTTCGTCACGAAATCTTTACATAACAGAAGTCCCAACCCCGACCCTTCTTCGCTATTCGTTCCGAAAGTGGTAAAATGAGTTGCCGCATTTAATAATTTAGGCTGATCCTCTTCTTTTATACCGCATCCGTTATCCGACACGGTTACAATAACCTCCTCCCCTTCCACGTTCAGATTTACCATGATCTCGGTATCTTTATTACTAAACTTTATAGCATTGGATATTAAATTGCGCACGACAGATTTAATCATCTCTATATCCACACAAACATTTATTGTCTCCCGATCGTTAAAAAGTTTCAACCGAATACCTTTACTTTCGGCTATAGGGCTGAATACTTCCACCACCCCCTGCGCCAACCCGACGATATCCACCTCCTGAGGTAACAACGACAATTTTCCCAATTGACTTTTGGTCCACTTCAACAGGTTATCCAATAACGAGAAAACCTCTTCTGCCGTCTTATTCGTCATCTCCAACATTTCAAACACATCGGAAGGCAAAGAATTAGGCTCAATGGTCATCATGATCATATTACACAACATTTTCATCGAGGCCATAGGAGAACGCAAATCATGAGCGATCACGGAATAAAGTTTATCGCGTCCTTCTATCGTTTTACGTAATTCCTCCGTTTGTCTCAAAATAATTCGCCGGGACTCTACCAACAACAGTTGATGTTGTACACGTATCAACAACTCCTCCCTCCGGAAAGGTTTGGAGATAAAATCACTTGCTCCCAATTGAAATCCCTTGACCACGCTGGCAGAATCGTTCAATGCCGTGAGAAAAATAATCGGGATCTCCGCGTATTCCGGCTCGACCTTCAAACGCCCCGCAACCTCAAAACCGTCCATATCAGGCATCATCACATCCAACAATAACAAATCAGGCCGCTCCTTTTTTACTACGTCCAAGGCTTCCGCACCATTCATCGCAAAGACGATATTAAATCCTTCCCGCCCTAACAGAGCTTTAAGCAGTAACACATTTGACTGCACGTCATCCACAATGAGTATTTTATATTCCGAAGGGTTCAGGTTCATATCGTATCACATTTAATTTTAGCCCGATTAAGCTTTTACAAAAGTACAAACTAATCGCATATATTCAAATCTGCATTCCACTATTCTTTCCGACAAATTTAACTTTCTTAACTTACTAATAGACCATTATTTATAAAAAGAATCATCATTTCCTCATTTTTCACATAAAAAAGGAGAAAGGAACAATATATTTATACGAAAAAATAGCTATCTTGTATTAATATCGTATATTTGTAAGTTACTAAAATGCATGCCTATGGACAAAACTATTCTGATCGTTGATGACAAGCCGGAAATTGCGAAGGTGATCATGTATCAGTTATCAAAAGATTATAATGTACACTCTGTTAATAACCCTATACAAGCTTTTAACTGGATGCACGAAGGAAATATTCCCGATTTGATTATTTCTGACGTATATATGCCCGAAATGGACGGTCATACTTTTTTGAAAAAACTAAAAAGTAGCGAGATGTTCAGTTTCATTCCCGTCATTATTTTATCAAGTATGGAGAGTACGAATGACCGTATCGGATTGTTAGAGGACGGAGCTTCCGATTTTGTTTTGAAACCATTTAATCCGCAAGAGCTAAAAATAAGAGTAAGGAATTTATTAAGATAGTGCTATGTTTGCTTACTATATTGGTATTAACCCCCAATGGAGCGAGTACATTCAATCGAAATTGAATGTAACATTGACTGTTTTAGAAAATCCGATCCGGCTCTTTCTATACCTGTCAAAACAAAAAGATGCGAACGATGAACCGTCTTATATCTTCATAGAATCGAAAAAAGAACGGGACTTCTTGTGGTTAAACCACATTCAAAACGGTAATTTAAAAAATACTTATCTGATCGTCGTAACCGACAAAATAGATAAAAAGGATATTCCATCCTATCTTAAATCCGGTGCACATGAGATAATAAGCATACATGCCAGTAAGGAGAACCTGCAGGATATACTGATGCTATTACCTCAATTGAAACAATGCTCTACCGATAAAAAAAGAGAGAGTAAACGTTTTCAACTTCCGTTATGGAAACGGATATTCGACATTGTATTTTCCCTTTTGGCCCTACTTTTTTTATCCCCGCTCCTACTTCTTACGATGTTGGCGATTCGTTTGGAGAGCAAAGGATCCATCGTGTATAAGTCCAAACGGGTCGGAAGTAATTACGATATTTTCAATTTTTTGAAATTCCGTTCCATGTATACAGACGCAGACAAACGATTGAAGGAATTTGAAGCCCTGAATCAATACAGGGAAGAAAGCTCTTTACAGAAATCCGATCTAAAAAGTGAAATAAACGAGTCTCAGGATATTTCCGAAAACGAACCTATTTTCGTGGCCGATGATTTTATTACGACGGAACGCGATCTTTTACAAAATCGGCATAAAAAACAAAAAAATGCATTTGTAAAATACGAGAACGACCCGCGCATTACCAAAGTGGGACATATCATTCGAAAATACAGTATCGACGAACTTCCTCAACTGATAAACATTCTGAAAGGTGACATGTCTATTGTAGGAAATCGTCCGCTTCCCCTTTACGAGGCAGAACTCCTCACTTCCGATGATTACATCGAGCGATTTATGGCCCCTGCCGGCTTGACGGGGTTATGGCAAGTCGAAAAAAGAGGTGATCAGGGCGCTCTCTCCGCAGAAGAACGAAAACAATTAGACATCAAATATGCCCGCAACTTCTCGTTTTGGATGGATATCCGGATCATATTCAAAACATTCACGGCATTCGTACAGAAAGAAAACGTATAACCTTTTAGTAAACCATATGAAAAAATATATTCTAAGTATCATTCTGATTATAAGTTTAGGAATATCTTATGCAGAAGCACAAAATACCACGGTTCTGACATTTATGCCGAACGACTATTTAAACTTCCATCTTCCTCCTTTGGACACGTTATTCAGAAATGTCGAAAAGAATCCCAGAATAACCCAAACAGAGACGTTAGTCGAGACCGAAAAAAACAAATTAAAAACGGAAAAAAGAAAATGGCTTTCCTTTTTCAATATAAGAACCGGATACACCTACGGTGTGCTCGGGAACTACACCTCTTTTTCTGATGAAAATACACCTCTGATGACAACCTATAGCGGCAATGCCCAAAGCAGTTGGTCTGTAGGAGCCTCTTTGGCTATTCCTCTAAATATATTATTCAACACGCGTACGGACGTAAAGACTCAAAAAGCAAGGGTTTATTCATCAGAGCTGAATAGAGATATTGCCCTTGATGAGTTAAAAGGTCAGATCATCGAGCTCTACTCCAGCATCCTTTCGGGATTAAACATCATAAAATCAAAAATAGAAGTTCTTAATTTTGCCAAAGCTCAGTATGAAATCGACGAAAAAGATTTCAGGCTCGGAAAAACCACGTCAAGCGTTTTGGCTAAAAGCAAGGCGACACAAAACGAGGCTTATGAAGCCTATGAATCCTTTCGGGCCCAATTAAACACGCAAATCCTCAAACTGGAAATTATTTCTCACACGAAACTCATCAAATAATTACTTTATGGACTACATACTATACATCGTAAAATTCATATACAAACTTAGGTTCTGGCTGACCATCGTCCCCTTATTGGTGGCCTTCATCGTTTTTCTGCAAACGGCCAATATGGCTCGTAACTATACGGTGAACAGCACCATATACACGGGAGTTATTTCCGGATTTAATATCTTATCGGAAAACCAGAATCAAACCAGTGCGGCGATTTCGAACAGCATCATGGACAATCTGTTCAATATTATTCATTCCGATCATACATTGAAAGAAGTATCGCTAAGGTTGTACGCCCGCAGCATGATCAACGGTAATCCGCAGCAAGACAACATGTTTATCAAAGCAGTCAATTACCGCAAGATACACAACCATGCCCCCCAATACATACGGGACCTGATCGTAAAAGATAATCCGAACGATTCGATCAACGAGGCGAGAACCCTCGAGAATCTGCATCGATTCGAGAAAGCCGATCCGAAAAACTACGTGTACGGTATCTACAACTGGAACCTGGAATATTATAACCGGTCTTCCCTGAAAAATATCACGGCCAGAAGAGACGGGAAAAGCGACATGTTGGAACTCTCCTACTCCGCAACCGACCCCGGCTTGACCTATCAAACTCTAAAAATCTTATGCGATGAATTTATCAAACAATACCAGGATTTACGTTTCGGGGAGACGAATGATGTTATAAAATATTTCGAGGGAGAGTTGGCCAGATACAGCAGACTTTTAAAACAGGCGGAAGACTCGCTGACGGATTACAGCATCGCAAAACGGGTTATTAATTACGACGAGGAAACCAAACAGGTATCCATATTGAATTCCGATTACGATATCAAATACTGGGAATTTCAATTAGCCCACGAGAGTACGCAAAAACTGATTCAGGAGTTGGAGAGAAGATTGAAAGATCAAGCCGAAGTTTTTCGAAACAATTCCCAGTTCATCAGTACCCTGAATAAGATTTCGACCCTATATACACAAATCAGTCAAAAAGAGTTGTTCAGCAATGATTCTCTCGCATCGCAAAAAACAGCTCCCATAAAAAAGGACCTTCAAAAAACCGAGGATGAATTTTACGATTTATTGAAGCATTACGGAGAACATAAATACACGAAAGAAGGTATTGCCAATGAAGAAATCCTCCAGCAATGGTTGGGACAAGTCATCCTGTTGGAAAAAACCAAAGCGGAATTGGAGGTTATGAAAGAACGGAAAAAAGATCTTGATAACAAATACGTCTACTTTTCGCCTATCGGCTCCACACTGAAAAGAAAAGAGCGCAACATCAATATCATCGAGGCCCAATACATGGCAATCCTGAATGCATTGAACGCGGCCAGATTAAGGCAAAAAAGCCTGCAAATGACCTCAGCGACCTTAAAGATCATCAATCCTCCCGAATTTCCTCTTTATCCGGAGGAATCCAAGAGAAAAAAGATCGTAGCCATCGCTTTTGCCATTACTTTTATTTTTATCCTGGGCTTCTTTATATTGGTTGAATTTTTAGACAGAACGTTGCATAACAGCTTCAGGACCAAACGAATCACGGGAGGAAATGTATTGGGAGCTTATACTCGATACTTCAGTCTCCAACACCGGAAATACAATACCATATACCAAACGTTAGAAACAAAAGCGTTAAGTAATTCCATCCTTACTTACTTAAAACCGGATAGCAATAACATCATTAATATCCTGAGTACGGCACACGCGGACGGGAAGAGTTTCGTATCCAATCAACTATTCGAATATTGGAACTCGTTAGGAATGGACGTCAAGCAACTTTCCTGGCATAGCGACTTCGATCTGGAGAATGAAGAATTATTAAACTCTTTACTCAGGTCAGGCATCCATAACAAACCGGAGAAAATGACCATTATTCTTGTAGAGTATCCGCCGTTGGAAGAATCTTCCATCACGCAAAAACTCTTGCAGGACGTCAGTCTCAATCTATTGGTCGTTAACTCCAGACGTACATGGAAGAACACGGACCAAGCTTTATACGTCCGGCTAAAAGAGCTATCCGGCAACATTCCTCTGTTCTTTGTCTTGAATTACACGAAACGCGACACGGCAGAAGAGTTCACCGGCTTATTACCGCCCTACACTTTCTGGAGAAAGTTATTGTACAGATTGTCACAACTCGGTTTAACGGCTATCGATGAACGTAAAAAACAGTAATATGTCTCTTTGGAACAGATTCATCAATTTCATGTCCTCCCAGGGGTATTTATATATCGGATTACTGTTAGGTATCATCATCATATATAAATTGATTCTCCTGAAAGGGATCATGATGGCCACTCTGTTCGCGTGTTTACCGATTCTTTTACTCGCTTTGGGATGGTTTATAAAGAATCCGTCCCACAGCTTCATTGCCCTGTATGTATTAAATTACGTCATCATGGGCATCAACCGTTATGTACCTCTAAAAAGCGGATTAATCATGACCTCACTCACGTTGGCGTTAATGGTTCTTCTGCTTTTAAGAAACAATTACCAAGCCTTGGGGTTTTCCAAAGCAAAGAACAGTCTGACTTTTTTATGGAGCATCTGGTTAATATACTGTCTTTTCGAAGTATTTAATCCGAATGCCATGTTTGAGCCATGGTCCATCGCTTTCACGACCTATGCTTTGTACCCTTTCGTTATGGCCATCTGTATCCCTTCCCTTTTTCCTAAATACCATCATCTGAAACTCATGCTGATGCTTCTGGCGTTTCTTACTTTATTGGCCTCAGCAAAGGGGTACTGGCAACGTAATCGGGGATTCGACCGAGCTGAATTATACTGGCTATACGTAGGAGGAGGTGCATCTACTCACCTGATATACACAGGCGTACGTTATTTCTCTTTTTTCCCGGATGCTGCCAATTTTGGTACAGGAATGGGTTTTGCCATGATCGTTTTCGGAATCTCCGCGGCATACGTGAAAAACAAGTGGTTAAAAATCTATTTTGCCGTCGCAGCCTTAGCCGGAGGTTACGGTATGCTGATCGCCGGAACAAGAAGCGCCATGGCCGTTCCTTTTGCCGGGATCACGTGCTTTGCCGTTCTAAGTAAGAATTATAAAGGAGCCCTGACCGGTATATTGATACTGATAGCCGCCTATTTCTTTTTTAACTATACCAATATAGGAAACGACAACGGTTTAATCCGGCGCATGAGAACCGCCTTCAATTTCAACGATGCCTCCTTTCAGGTCCGAAAAAAAAATCAGGAACAATTGAAAACCTATATGGCCTCGCACCCTTTCGGAGTCGGGCTCGGCCTGGGTGGAGGAAAAGCCAAACGATTCAAACCCAAAGCTTTTGTTTCACAAATTCCCACCGACTCTTGGTTAGTAATGACTTGGGTAGAAACCGGAATCATCGGGTTAATTCTATACATGGGTATTATCCTCACAATACTTGCCAGAAGTGCTTACATCATCATGTTTAAACTTAAAAACAAAGAGCTAAAAGGGGTATGCTCCGCTCTTTTGAGCGGTATATTCGGTATGGTTGTCTCTTCTTACGGCAACGAGGTCCTGAGCTATCCTAACGGTATGATCGTATTTACCGCCATGGCATTTATATACATGTCAAGATATTACGACAAAGAACTCGAACAAACCGAAAACAAACAACTTGCACCTCATGAACAACCGGCTTGATATATCAGTTATAACCGTAAATTATAACGGGATGAGAGATACTTGTGAGCTTGTCGAATCTCTTCACCGGTATGTTTCCGTTCCACACGAAATCATTGTCGTGGATAACGGTTCCAAGATGAATGAAGCGAATTTATTACGGGAAAAGTATCCTTGGCTTATTACCATCCGCAGTCAGCATAATTTAGGTTTCGCGGGGGGTAATAATTTAGGCATTCGACAAGCCAAAGGAAAATATATATTTTTACTTAACAACGATACTTACGTCACGGAAGACTCTTTCGGTTTTTTGCTCGAAGCCATCGAGAAGAAGAAGGAGATCGGTGCCGTATCCCCCAAAATTAAATTCGCATTTCCACCACAAAATATTCAGTTTGCGGGATATACTCCCTTGTCCCGTATCAGTTTACGCAACCACCTGATCGGTTTCGGACAACCGGATGAGGCTATCTACGACAAAGCGATCCCTACCCCCTTCTTACATGGAGCCGCACTTTTATTTAAAAGGGAAATTCTCGATCAAGTAGGATATCTTCCGGATATCTATTTTCTCTATTACGAAGAATTGGATTGGTGCACCCGGATCACCCGTCACGGCTATGAATTATGGTATGAACCCCGTTGTACGGTTTTTCATAAAGAGAGTCAAAGCACCGGACAGAACAGCCCGTTACGCGCATTCTATTTGACCCGAAACAGACTTTTGTACGCGTGGAGAAATCGAAAAGGAGGAGATCGGATTTTAGCTATTCTTTATCAACTATGTATTGCCTCCCCCAAAAACATCATGGTCTATCTATCGCACGGGCAGCTAAAACTCATCCGCGCAACGGGCAAAGGGATAGCGGCTTTCTTTACATTAAAACATAAATCGGCATAGCTTATGGAGCACATATTACCTATTATGGACTGCATCATTTGGTGTATACTGGCAATATCTACGGGTTATCTTCTCGTATTCAGTATTGCCGCACTCCCCAAACGTACCTTTCACTATCCAGCAAGCCGGAAACAACATCGCATAGTCGTGTTATTTCCTGCATACCAGGAAGATGCCGTCATCATAACGGCCGTTCACTCTTTCCTCCAGCAAGACTATCCCCGGAACTTGTACGATGTCGTGGTCATCTCCGACCATATGAAAGAAGAGACGAACAATGAACTGGCTCTGTTACCCGTTCTCCTACTTAGGGCCACTTACGAGAACAGCTCAAAAGCCAAAGCCCTGAACTTAGCCATGGACAAACTTCAAAACGATTACCAAATAGCGGTCATCCTCGATGCGGACAATCGTGTCGATCCTTTGTTCCTGCAATATATAAACAACGCGTACGCCGCCGGTTCCAAAGCCATGCAAGCTCACAGAAAAGCCAAGAACCGAAACACGGACGTGGCTGTACTGGATGCAGTCAGCGAAGAAATTAATAATTCCATTTTCAGAAAAGGACATGTCTATCTGGGACTTTCTTCCGCCCTTATCGGTTCCGGCATGGCTTTCGATTACGACTGGTTTAAAGAAAATATAAAAAAGATTTTTACCGCCGGAGAGGATAAGGAATTAGAAATTTTACTTTTAAAACAACGCTATTTTATCGATTACTTGGAAGAAGTTTACGTTTATGACGAAAAGACTCAAGGGAACAAGGGATTTTATAACCAACGCCGCCGATGGCTTGCTGCACAATACAGTCAATGGCACCGAATCATCCGTGATCTGCCGGGAGCCCTATTTTCATTCAATATAGACTACTGTGACAAATTATTTCAATGGATGATGCCTCCCCGTTTGTTACTATTGGGAAGTATCGGATTTTTTGCTTGTCTCTCCCTGTTTATTCATTGGGAGTACTCCTTAAAATGGTGGGGGCTGTTTATCATTACTGGGATAACCCTTTGTTTGGCGATACCGGATTATCTTGTCGATGATCGCTTTAAAAAAGCCATCCGTAAAATTCCCTTGCTATTTATCATGATGTTCCTCAATCTATTTCGCATGAAAGGAGTAAACAAGAAATTCATCCATACGGCACACGGAGAAGTAAAATAGATAAATCACGAGAATAAAATTAAAACAAAGAGGTATGAAAATCGCGATAGAAGCTCAACGCATATTCAGAACAAATAAACATGGAATGGACTTTGTAGCCTTGGAAACTATCCGGGAGTTACAAAAACTTGATAAGGAAAACGAATACTTCATCCTTGTCGCACCGGGAGAAGATCGTTGTCTCTCCCATAGCTCCAACATGCATATCGTGGAAATCAAATGCCCCACCTATCCCCTGTGGGAACAAATAGCACTACCCCGTGCACTAAAAAAGATAAAACCCGATCTGTTGCATTGTACCAGCAATACAGCACCAATCCGTTGTTCGGTTCCGCTCGTTTTAACCTTACATGACATTATTTTTCTGGAAAAAAGACAACACAACAATCGTTCAATCTATCAAAACATGGGATGGTATTACCGCCGTTTTGTCGTCCCTCGCGTTTTACCTTCCTGCCAAAAAATCATTACCGTCTCGAATTTCGAACGCAAACGTATTCAAGAGGCCTTGCATCTTGAACCGGAACAAATAACGGCTGTTCATAACGGTTTTAGCAAACATTTTCATCCCATCGATCAACCGGAAGAAGTCACCAAAAAATACATCGATACGGACAGATACATTCTCTTTTTAGGAAACACAGACCCGAAGAAAAACACCAATCGTACCCTGAAGGCTTACGGGATATACGCTAAACGCTCCAAACATCCCATTCCTTTGGTCATCGCCGATTTAAAAAAAAACATTATCGATGCTATTCTGAAAGAAGAAAAAATGGAATACCTAAAACCGTTACTACGCTACCCCGGTTATATCCCCAACACGGATCTACCGGCCATCTACAGCGGAGCATTCGCTTTTCTATACACGTCATTACGAGAAAGCTTCGGAATACCTATCCTGGAAGCAATGGCTTGCGGAACTCCGGTCATTACTTCTTCCATAACCGCTATGCCTGAAATTGCAGGAAAAAATGCTATCTTAGTAGATCCGTTTGAAGAAAACGAGATTGCCGATAAGTTACTTGTCTTGGAAGAGGACAACATATTTTATGACAAACAAGTTACTTACGGCCTGGAACGGGTAAAATCATTCTCATGGGAGAATACAGCCCGAAAACTATTGGAAATTTATAAATCATTACCTTTATGAACAGCTATACATTCATTCTTATATCTTTGGTCTTGTTTCTATTTCCTTACCTCGGTAAAATTTGGTTCAATAGAAATACGCTTACCTCTACCGTCGTCTCATTAGGATTATTTTGTACCTTCTGCGGTATTATCTGGGCCCTGTTTAATTTCGATGTAAATGACATCGAAGCAGCCCTCCCGCAACTGCTGAACCATATTAAAACGACTTTTTACAGTTCTGTCGCTGGAATGTTGACCTCTATCATTCTGAAAGTATTTCCGGCATTCTATGGAATCCGTACGACGAAAAGCATCTACCCGTCCTCTCCTTCCAAAGAGGATCGCATACTGGAATTACTATCTAACATAGAACAAAAAATAGGTACGGCATCCTCCTCCGAAACGATCGACAATCTATTCAATAAATTGAACACGACGTTTATCGAATCTCATAAACAACAAATTGAACGAACCGATGAACTGAGTCATATCAATCAAAAATTATCCGACTCTCTAAAAGCGATCGGAGCGGCCATCGAAAAATGGGGAGAGAACACGAATAAAACACACCATACGGACTATGAAAATATTAACAAACAACAATCCGTATTGGATTCTGAAATCATTAATTTGAACGCTTCCTGCAAGAAACTGGATCTGATGATCAACAATACCAAAGAACTTCTGCAAGAACAGATGAATCATGTGGAAGAAAGATTCGTGACCAAATTGGATTCCATGCAGGAGTTCTCACAAACATTATTAGCTATTGTTAGAAAACTGACACAGGATCACAATGCCATCCTCAAGCAACAGCATTCCGAACAAGAACCCCCAAAATAATCGTTATGAGCATTTTTAACGGACAAAACGAAGATAATCATTGGTTTTCCATCGCAGATTTAATGTCGGTTTTAATGCTGATATATATCTTTATCTCTGTTATCTATATCATTAAAATCACTCACGAAAAAAACAGGATTGAAAAAATTGCCGTCTCTTACAATCAACTTCAATACGAATTATACAAAGACCTGGAAAGCGAGTTTAAAGATGACCTGAAAAAATGGAATGCCGTTTTAGATCAATCGACCCTATCCGTCCGCTTCGAAGAACCTATCATATTCTTCAACCGGGGAAGCGCAACCCTCAAAGAGGAATTCAAGGCGATACTTAATGATTTTTTTCCTCGTTACCTGAAAATATTGACATCTGATAAATACCGTGACGATGTCGAAGAAATCAGGATAGAAGGTCATACTTCGAGCGAATGGGCAGAGAACCTGTCCAAAGATGAAATCTACCTGAAAAACATGGAATTATCCCAGGATAGAACACGAAACGTTTTGGCCTATCTACTGGAACACCAGCAAAACAACGAACAGTTAGCCCTGATTCTCCCAAAAATCACAACGAACGGCTTATCGTCCAGCAAACTGATCATGAAAAACGGTCTGGAAGACAAAGAAGCTTCCCGAAGAGTCGAATTCCGGGTAAGAACCAACGCGGAAAAGCAGATTACAAGAATATTAACCATCCCGTCCAACTAAAAATTACCGTTATGAACATGCCCCAATTAAAAGAACGAATAAAACAAAATCCCCGATTAAAGCAGTTCATTCTGACATGGATGGTTCATCCGGTAAAGACCCGGCCGCGGCATTGGCTACGTCTTTTACAACCTTTCTATTTAAAACGGGAAAAAGGGGCTATCATCTACCGTAATGTACGAAAGGATCTGGTACCTTTCAACCCGTTCACTTTAGGCAAAAAGTCCGTTATAGAGAGCTTTTCCACTTTAAACAATATGGTAGGCGAAATCCGTATCGGCAACCATAGCCGCATCGGATTAGGCAACACGATTATCGGTCCCGTTTTCATAGGAGACAAGGTCAATCTCGCCCAAAACATCACCGTTTCCGGCCTAAACCACAATTACCTCGATCCGGACCTGCCGATTATCGACCAAGGGGTATCGACCGCTCCTATTCATATAGAAGATGACGTCTGGATCGGAGCAAACGCCGTTATTCTGGCCGGAGTTACGATCGGCAAACATGCTATCGTCGCGGCGGGAACCATCGTAAACCTTTCCGTCCCCCCTTATTCCGTATGCGTGGGTAATCCGGGAAGAATTATAAAACAATATGATTTCATAAAAAAAGAGTGGGTAAAATACAATAAATAATCGACCTTTCAACAACCTATCATGTCAACCTATTCAAACATAGCTAAAACAACGGGAATCATCGGTGCAGTAAAAATAATCATGATGTTTTTCGGAATCATACGAGCCAAAATCATCGCTATGGTTCTCGGTTCTGCCGGTTTTGGTTATTACGGGTTATACAATAGCGTGACGGATTTGGTCTCTACCGTATCCAGTCTGGGACTGAACCAAAGCGGAGTTCGTCAGATCGCCAAATCGAATGTACAAAACGACAACCAACAAGTCTCCAAGACCTATACCGTACTGCATCTGTCGATTCTGATCACCTCTTTCTTAGGGGCACTATTTATCTGTATCTTTTCCAAAACCATCAGTTTTAAATTATTCAACACAACAGATTATTATTGGGGAGTATGCATTGTCTCTTCGGTCGTATTATTCAATGGTGTTTCCAACGGACAAATAGCCGTTTTAAACGGACTGAAACAAATCAAGAGTATGGCCATCTGCCAAATAATAGGGGCCGTTTTCGGTTCGTTATCAACCATCATTCTTATCTTGATTTGGGGAGATGCGGCTATTCCGGCAAGCATAGCCCTGGTCGCTTTAACCATGCTTCTCAGTACCGGTTACTACTTAAAAAAATTGCATTTGAAACCGACCCGCCTCTCTTTTGCCGAGGCGAGAACGGAACTGAAAGGTCTATTAGGCATCGGCATCAGTCTGTCCGTAGCGGCAGCCGTGGCGAACTTGATGACCTACTTTTCCAGAATTTATCTGAAAGATGCCATGGGAATAGAAGTGGTCGGTATATACCAATCCTGTTGGACGTTGTCCAACATGTACGTGGGTATGATCCTGTCGGCCATGGGGGTCGACTTCATGCCCCGAATCATGACTTACATTCAAAATAATGCAAAAGTCTCCGACTGTATCAACGAACAGATCGAATTGGGTGTACTGATAGCCGGTATCGGAATCTTAGCAAGCTTCGTTTTTGCACCTGTCATGCTCAACCTTTTTTATTCCAAAGAATTCGAAATAGGAACGTCTATCATCCGCTGGCAATTGATCGGGGTACTCTTCCGGGTTTTCGGTTTCTCCTTCGGCTACGTTATTACGGCCAAGGGGAAAGGATTGCTATACATAATCATCCAATCGCTTTTTTTCATATCGGAATACCTATTACTGATTGGATGTATCAAATGGTTCGGTCTGGACGGATTGGGAATAAATTATTTCATAGCCTACCTGCTCTATATCTTCGTCGGGGGGATTACCTGCGCCAAATTAGTCGGTTACCGTCCTTCTGCCTTTTTATTACGAATCACGGGCATCCTGTTTATTTTTATTTGTATCGTAGCCCTTTTAAACTATCTCATAACAGATCCATGGATTTTCTATGGAATCAGCTCGTTGGTGCTCGCCATCGATCTATATTGGACACATAAAACATTAACAACCCGGATGGGAATAAATCTTGTACAACTCGTCCGGTCTAAATTGAAGAAAAATGCCTGATCTACCTTCTCATAAAAACTGTAGCGGCTGTCTTGCCTGTATAGATTGTTGCCCGGTCCAAGCCCTTTCAATGAAACGGAAGAACGGTTTTTTTCACATTGTTGTCAATCACTCCACTTGCATAAAATGCAAATTATGTGAAAAGGTCTGTCCGAATCTGACTTTCAAAACATCGAACAAGGAGACTGATACGAGAGTATACGCCGTCTGGTCTCTGAATCAAAACATCAGATTTCAGAGCGCCAGCGGAGGAGCCTTTGCGGAATTAGCCCGGCATTTTCTTGTAAACGGAGGATACGTGGCAGGAGCCGTCTTGGAAAACAACCGGGTCTTTCATAAATTCATTCATCACGTCGATGATTTATCTCAATTACAAAATTCCAAATACATCCAAAGCGATACCATAAACATATACAAAGAGACTCGTAAGCTCTTATTCCGAAACGAGAAAGTGCTGTTTTCCGGAACTCCTTGTCAAATCGCCGGACTTTTTCAATTCCTGAAAAAAGACAATATTGAAAATTTACTTACAGTCGAGATCGTATGCAACGGAGTAGAATCAGAACTCGTCTTGCAAGATCATTTAGGCCATTTCCAAGCCGATCACATCATTAGTTTTCGAGACAAAACACAGGGTATGAAATCTTACGGGACGACCACCCTTTCCATACAAGGCTGCTCACGTAAAATTCCGCAGCAAGAAGACATCTTCGCTCGTTTCTTTTTCGGCGGATTGACCTTGCGTCCCAGCTGCTATAATTGTCCGTTTTCAACCCTACCGAGGCCAGCGGATATTACATTGGGCGATTATTGGGGAAGTGACGAATGGCCGGAAGAAACAGAGAAAGGCATATCTCTTGTTATCACCAATAACGCCCGGGGAACATCCGCTTTCAACGAATTGCAAGAATCCGGAAATATCGAATCCAATCCCGTAAAATGGGAAAAATGTTTACCTTACAATCCTCGTATATTCACCGGAAAAAATTATTTACAATACCATCCGGCAAGGATGTTCTCAAAGCTTATCCGTCTACTTCTCCCGGCCGAGCTGCAACGGAAGATTTTTTCACATCCGGTACCATTTGCCTTCGACAAGTTCAGTCTGAAAATCATTACCTTCATCGCTAATTATTTTTCATCCCGAACGCGTAAAAAGTGTCAGGAAACTGTCGCCAGGATGAACCGATTCACAAACGAAAAAAAGGAAGTCATATGAAAATAGGGATATTAACTTTTCATAGAGCGCATAACTATGGAGCCGTTCTGCAAGCTTTCGCTTTACAGGAATATTTGCGTAAAGCCGGACACGAGGTGAAAATCATCGATTACAACCCGCCTTTTTTGGAGGCCAATTACAAAATCTTCGCCTTCAAAAAATTTTTGACGACTAAGGTTCACGTCTACTATTTGCTCAAAGGAGCGGCCATCGAGTTATTGACTCTTCCGGCCAGGACAAAGCGTTACAAAGCTTTTTCCTCTTTTATCCGCTCCAAGTTAGCCCTCTCCACTCCGACCGTTTACCATAAAGAAGAGATACCGAAAGATTTCGATGCCTACATTTTCGGTAGCGATCAAATCTGGAATCCGAAAATAACCAAAGGATTCGACGACGTTTATTTCGGTTTGTTCTCTTCTCGTCCGGAAGCACGAAAGATCGCTTACGCGGCCAGCATGGAGGCATCAACCCTGAACGACGAAGAGAAAGAATTTCTCGGCAAAGCCCTCTCCCAATTGAATACGATCGGTGTCCGGGAGTCAAAATTAAACGCCCTGTTACAACCTCTCGTCGAACAAAAGATTCAAACCGTAGCGGATCCGACCATCCTATGTGCAAGAGAAACATTCGACAATATTGCCGTAAAACCGGATTTTCAAGGCAAATACGTACTCGTATACCAGGTAAGAATTATGCCGGAGACCCTCTCTTTTGCCCAAAAATTAGCAGACCGGATCGGGGGAAAGGTCATACAATTGGTATCTACTCCCGTTTTAACGAATCGTCCGGGAGTATACAACTATGCCTCTCCGGAAGAATTTATCGGCTGGTTTAAACATGCCGATTTCGTGGTAACGACCTCTTTTCACGGGACCGTATTTTCTCTCCTGTATCAAAGAAATTTTTATGCCTTGGAGATCCACTCCATAAGCACGCGTATCCGCTCGTTACTGCAAGATGTGGAACTCTCGGAACGTTACGTGAAATCGACAGCCCAACCGGACACCATGCCCATCGATTTTACCCGGGCAACACAGCGTTTAGCCCGGTTGCAACAGGAATCAGCCTTTTTTTTACAAAATGCATTAAAATAAAATGGAAACATGGAACAGCCTAAAGTCAGTATCATTATACCCATATACAACACGGAAGCTTACCTCAAAGCGACAGTCGATTCCATCCTCCGGCAAACATTACACGAGATTGAAATCCTTCTCATCAATGACGGCTCCACCGATCAAAGTTTACGGATCATGCAGGAGTTGGCAGCATCAGACAATCGCATCATCCTATTTTCACAGGAAAACAAAGGGTTGTCCGCCACGCGCAACCATGGCCTGGCTATGGCAAAAGGAGAATATATCTATTTTATGGACAGTGATGATCTATTAGAAGCAACGACTTTAGAGGAGTGTTATTCCAAATGCCAGACTCTTCGATTGGATTTTTTATTTTTCGATGCGGATACTTTTTCCGATGATAACCATATACGTTTAGATAATAAATATTCTCGAACACAAGGTTTAGAGGACCGTGTCTACAACGGAATCGAAATGCTGAATCTGCAATTGGATACTTTCCGGTTTCAATCGTCAGCCTGCCTAAGCTTCATCAAACGCTCATTTTTAGAGCGCATAAAACTACTGTTCCTACCCGGAATCATTCATGAAGACCAACTATTTACCGCCCAACTTTACATGCTGGCCGACCGGATAGGATTTATCGCAAAACCATTTTTCAAAAGAAGGGTAAGGGCAAATTCCATCATGACCCGAAGATTCTCATATCAAAATATGACATGTTACTTTATTGTTTCTTCAAAATTATTGGAATTCAGTAAAGACAAAAACAACGAGATAAAAAAGACCGTCCGCCGGTTTATCTCTATCATGTTAAACGCAACAGTCTATAGAGGCAGGGAAATGACGGTAAAAGAGAAATTCCGTACCCTTGGCAGATTCCTTTTTTCCTATCCTCGCCTTGTTTCTATTAAAAGCATGCTGAGACTGTTTATCACTAAAAAATCTTGATCCCATGACCTACAAAGTAACTTTAGCCATGCCCGTTTATAACGTGGCCCTCTATATAAAAGATGCCCTGCTCTCAGCTCTTAATCAAGATTTCGATGGATTGGAAATCCTTTTGTTAGATGATAAAGGAAACGACGGCAGTCTCGACATCGTTAGAGAAATACTCCGTACCCATCCCCAAAGGGAAAAGGTACGGATCATAGACCAAGAAAGAAACCAAGGGCCTGGATTAGCCCGCAACCGTGCCATAGAAGAGGCCCGGGGAGAATACATCCTGTTTATGGATAGCGACGACCAACTCTCTTCCGATTGTGTCGAAACACTATACCAAAAGGCTATGGAATATCCTCAGGCGGATATAATCGCCGGGAATACAGCCTATGTCATGCCTTCCGGAGAAAAGCGTTATCCCTTTCACAAACGTCAATTCTCCGTATTGGTCTCCCCCGAAGAGGTAATGAACTTCTATGTTAATCCCGATACATTAATGGGGCTCGCCACGTGGAACAAACTATTCAAGGTTAGTTTTTTGAATGAATTTCACATTCGCAATAAGGAACATCGAATACTCGAAGACCGTTATTTCTTTATTCAAGAGTGCATGAATGCCCGGTTTGTGGTCGCTTTGGAAAAAATCACCTATTACTATTTAATCCGGGAAGGGTCCACTTCCAACTCGGATGCAGAACGCTACTCCATCACCCGTTCTCTCCTGCTACAACGCACGAAATTAATAACGGACTGTACTCATTACGTTATGAATCACCCCGATCCTTCGGCCCGCGTATACGGGACAATGATCGTACTGGAACATATCCGGCAACTCCTACCGCTTGCCGCCAATTGCCGACATGTCACCTACCGGGAAAAAAGAAAAATAATAGAGTCCTTGCACGATCCCCGATTATTCCAATTAGCTCATACGTCCGGTTTGATAAAAAAACGCCTGAACAGTAAACGATACCGGATACTATTTTTTAGTTTTAAATTACCGGCTCTTTTTTATCCCCTATGCTGGATATTTATTGAAAAAATACACCGAATAATTTGATTTAAAATAAGTTTACCCTATTAAAACATTTATTTACCGCACAATTTATGTATATTTGTATAGTAGATATTTTGTTAAATATATTCTACTTGGCATATATTTAGTCTTTATAATACTCTAAATAAACAAGCTTATGAGAGAGAAAATACTCCAAAAGGTACTGTCGGTCATATTTTTTATCGCTATATTAATCGGATGTCAGAAAGATTATTTTGACCCGGAATATTTTGAAAAAAATTACATCATCCAAAATATCCCTAAAAACTTCGATTGGTCGAATATTTCGACTCTGGATGTGACAGTCATCCCCTATGATACTCATAATAACAAATATTTTTATACCATTGAAATATTTGACGAAAACCCAGTATTCGAAAAAGAGAAGGCGATCCTATTGGCCAAAGGTGTAGGCAGTCAGAATCAGACGTTTCAAACAAGCGTTGTTCTACCTAAAGGTACACCCACGATATTCGTTCGCCAAACCTCGCCGGAAGGTCAACAAACCATACAAGAATATACCGTGGAAGGAAATAAGCTGACCTGCAACTTCAATCCCGTACCAAACACTAACGTATTGGCTAAAACCGCCCCGAAAATCAATACGATCCAAAATTACAACATCGAACAAACCGACTTTCCGACTCCCTCTCAGGCCATCGAAATCAACAGTTCGTCTCCTTCACCCTATCGGCTCCAATACGGCAATAGTTACGTGATCAGGGGAAACTACACCGGAGAAATCGAATACTCTTGGGGGAACGTCTCCTTATACGTGGAAGGCACATGGCAAAATACCTCTTCCGCACGGTTAAAATTAGAAAAGGACGATAACCTGATTATCCAAAACGGAGGAGAAATTATTTTTAACGAGCCGGTAGATATCCAGGCTACGAGTGATGAAACAAACATAGTTGTTGCCCCCGGCGGAAAATTCAACCTTGCACAAAAAGAGGTAAACCTTACCCTCAGCAACAAATCGAAATTCATCGTACGAGGGAAAGTCTTTTTAAAAAATCTGATCTTTGAAAACGGAGCCAGGTTGTACAATACCGGAGAAACCTCCGTAACGAATTTCACCGTTAAGAATAACCAAACGATGGTTACAAACGACGGGAGTCTCGTGGCCGACGAAGTGAATCTTATCGGTTCTCTATTTACCAACAACGGGCCGCTAACGACCGATAATTTCATAACGGAAGGCAGCACTTTTATCAACAACAGTAAATTTACAGCCAAGTATATTGATTTCAAAAGAGGTGCGTACACAAACAATTGCATGACTCTATACGACGATTTTACAATGAATGGAACCACACTGTCGCTTGCAGCAAATACGCTCGTCAGTGGAACATCCATGACGGTAAAAGGAACGACCATCCAAATGGAGGGACACTCAATTATATCCATATCCGATAAAATGTCTTTCACAAACGCTTCCAGTACCATCAACGGTATCGGCAACGAAGAGTTCGCTTTGCTTCGGGTTAAAGAAATAGATGCAAAAAGTTGGAAAATAGCAACTTTTCGTGGAAACCTTGAAATCGAATGCTCGCATTACCCGGGAGCCAATTATCACGTACTCCTCGAACCCGCCCATTGGGTTGCAGAAGGAGAATCGACCATCCGTATTCCGGCCTCTGAATGCACCGACGGGAACATAACGGACCCGGGAGACCCGAAGGATCCGGATTTTCCGATCGAAGGAGACAGTACGCTGATGTATACCTGGATCACGGAAGATATGTTTCCCGACTTGGGAGATTACGATATGAACGACTTAGTGGTCGATTTAGGTGCGATACCGGCTATCAACTCCAATAACATGGCAGAGAGCCTCACCCTAAAAATAGTGATTCGCGCGGTAGGATCTACCCGCACCATCGGAGCGGCCCTTCAATTGGATCAGGTGATTCCCGGTGAAATCCAAAGCGTAACTTACAGTGTTAATAATCTATTCGAAGGAAAAATGTTTTCGGTCAATGCCAAAGGTTTGGAAAACGATCAGACTCAGGCTGTCGTTCCTTTATTCGAAAACGCCCACAAGATTATGGGAGTATACAACACCGCCATCATGATAAATACGTTTGCCCTCGGATCCGTAGTCCCGGGAAAAGGCGAACGGAAAGACATACAGAAATTCGAGGTTAAAATAGAATTCAGCCGCCCTATCGCATTAAACAAAATCAACATGAACCGACTCAATCTCTTCGTGATCAGCGGAAACAAATTTACTCCCCGGAGGACCGAGATCCATCTACCCGGATTCAAACATACGGCTTTGAGTAATATCAGCCGTCCCATCGAAGAGAGTACGGACGGCTTGATGTGGGGCCTGTTGGTACCGCGCTCATTCCGTTATCCGGCCGAAGCGATTTCGATATTAAAAGCATATCCGGATTTCGAAAAATGGGTAACATCAGGAGGTACAAATTATCTGGAATGGTATAAATCACCCAGCACAAATGACGCGTACATTTACAGATAACGGTAGAAAAACGACTCCTATGAAAATGCTTTTTTTAATTTTTCATGGCTTTGCCGCATACAACGGCATCAGTAAAAAAATATTTTATCAAAAAGATGCGTTGCAAGCCTGCGGATGGGATGTCCGGTTTTGTTATTTGGATTTGGATTCGGATGCGGAAGGCTGTCACATCCGACGGGTCGAAGAAACAATAATAGATAACTACGGGAAAGGGTGGATCGCCAAAATAAAAAAACGAACGGCATACAACCACCTGTACCGGTATATACTGGAGAATGACATCCGTTTCGTTTATATGCGATACGATCATAACGCCAACCCGTTCCTGATCCGCTTTCTAAAAAAATTACGTAGAAAAGGAATTAAAACTGTCGCGGAAATTCCTACCTATCCCTATGATCAAGAATACAACGGTCTGGCGCTAAAAGAAAAACTAATGTTATACGCGGATAAGTGTTTCCGGGAATCCATGGCTAAACAACTTTTTCGTATCGTGACATTTTCCGGCTATACCTCCATCTGGCATGTTCCCGCGATCAACATCTCCAATGGAATCGATTTCAACCGGATAAAATTAAAAACACAACGCGACCATACTCCCCAGGTGTTCCATTTGACGGGGGTGGCAGACATGCATCGCTGGCATGGCTACGACCGTATCGTGGCCGGCATGGTAGAATATTATAAACAACCTCGCGATACGAATGTGTATCTCCATCTGGTCGGGGGAGGAATGCCGGATATTTTAAACGAACTCCATCAAATGGTCACGGACCATCATTTGGAAGAAAAAATATTTTTCCACGGCCCCGTATTCGGGGAAGAATTAGATAGCATATTCGAACAAACAGACATGGGAGTTGCCAGTTTAGCCAGGCATCGTAGCCAAATTTCCAAGATCAAAACTTTAAAAAACAGAGAATACGCTGCCCGGGGAATTCCATTCGTCTATTCCGAAACAGATGAAGACTTCGATCGTATGCCCTATATCATGAAAGCCCCGGCCGACGATTCGCCTATAAATATTCAATCTCTTGTCGACTTCTGGCAAACACACCGTTTTACCCCGGCAGAGATTCGAAGCTCCATCGAACCCGCCCTTTCGTGGACGCAACAAATGCAAAAAATAACCGATGTCGTAACCTCAAGCAAAACTGAACCATGAGTCTTAAAATAGCTTATTGTATCCCTTCTCTCTATTACCCGAGCGGCATGGAACGGGTCCTTACCTTAAAGGCAAACTATTTCACGGAAGTCTTTAATTACGAAATCTATATCATCATCACAGACGGGAAAGAAAAGGCTCCTTACTATCCGCTTTCTCCGAAAGTGAAACTAATACAATTGGATATAAACTTCGATCACCTCTACGGTCAACCCCTCCATAAACGAATTGTCGGATACCGGAAAAAACAACGACTATACAAAAAACGTTTGAAGGAGGTCCTTTGCAATATTCGTCCGGATATCACCATATCCATGTTACGGAGAGAGATCAATTTTATCAACTCCATACCGGACGGTAGTATAAAACTGGGTGAAATCCATTTTAATCGTTCCAATTACCGGGATTTCAGTAACGAAAAGTTACCGCATTGGTTGCAACAAATAATAGCCGAATTCTGGATGAACCAACTGATACGGCAATTGAAGAGATTAAAGAAATTTATTGTTCTTAGTCACGAAGACAAAGGATATTGGAAAGAATTGGACAACGTCGAGGTAATTTATAACCCACTCTCTTTCTTTCCTGACAAAACTTCTTCTTTAGAGACGAAACAGGTCATTGCCGTCGGAAGGTACGTACCGCAAAAAGGATTCGACCGCCTGATCGATGCCTGGCAATACGTGGCCCCTAAACATCCGGATTGGACATTAAAAATATACGGCGACGGCATGCGCTCTCGATTAGAGGCCCAGATACATCGATTGCAATTGGAAAAATCATGCATTTTGGAACACTCCGTCACTGACATCGTTGATAAATATTGCGAAAGCTCTGTATTTGTCTTGAGTTCCCGCTTTGAAGGATTCGGTATGGTCATTATCGAGGCCATGGCTTGCGGCGTTCCCCCTGTTTCATTTACCTGCCCCTGCGGCCCCCGGGATATTATTCAGGACGGACAAGACGGTCTCCTCGTAGAAGACGGTAATATAAAACAATTAGCCGAAAAAATTTGTTATTTAATTGAAGAGAACGAGGAAAGAAAAAGAATGGGAAAAGCCGCCCGTATTCACGTGGAAAGATTCAAAATAGAACACATTGCCCGGCAATGGAAAAATCTTTTCGAACAACTACTTCCTCAAAAAATATAAACTAAAAGCAGAAACTATGTCTTGGTATTCAAAATATCTATCCGTTTACAATAAAACTTTCGATGAAATTCCTTCCCGAACGCTACAAGAGATAAGGGAAAAATTGCAATGGATCAATCAATCGGAACAGCCGTTAGTCTCCGTCGTCGTCATTGCTCATAACGAAGAAAAACATTTGGCTGCCTGCCTTTGGTCCCTTAGCGATTCCCTTTGCCGTTATCCCATGGAGATCATAGGAGTGGACAATAGCTCTACGGATCGTACGGCGGATATTTATAAAGCTTCCGGTATTCCTTATTACAACGAAACACGAAAAAGCTGCGGATATGCCCGCCGATGTGGTTTGGAACAAGTCCGAGGTAAATATTACATCTGCATCGATTCCGACACCATGTACCCTCCCCGCTACGTGGAGACCCTTGTCCAAAAATTAGAACAACCGGGGGTTGTTGCCGTATCTTCTCTCTGGAGTTATATTCCTGATAAAGATCACCCGTGGTTAGGTCTCAAAATATATGAATTCATGAGAGATACCCATCTCTTTTTACAATCTTTCAAAAGACCGGAACTAAGTGTCCGGGGGTTGGTGTTCGCCTACAAGGTCGAATACGGGAAAAAAGTCGGCTACCGCGTCGACATCATCCGGGGCGAAGACGGATCTATGGCTTTGGGGTTAAAGAAATTCGGAAAAATCGCTTTTGTTCGAAAAAGAAAAGCACGGGCTGTAACAGGATACGGAACGGTAAGTGCGGACGGTTCCTTTTTCAACAGCTTTAAAACACGAATCATCAAATACCTTTCAGGTATGAAAAGTTATTTTACCACCAAAACAGATTATAAAGACGAAGATTCCAATCTTATCAAATAAAAATTATGGCAGCACTTCGATTCATGCTTTCGTTATTAATGATCCCAATTACGTTGTTCATCGCATTAAGTAGTATCATGGGAGCATTGGCCGTTTATGTTCATCCGGAAACCTCCTGGACCATCGCTATTCTCGGCTTACTCCTTCCTGCCACATTAACTATGAACCTCTTGCTTTGTATATATTGGGCGATTAAAAAAAAGAAGTGGATTTCCGTTCCCATCGTAACGATCCTGTTAAATATCCCCTATCTCTTATCTTTATTCCAATTTTCACCCTCTTCTAACCCCGAGAACGATAAGATTCGCATCGCGACCTATAATATTTTAAATTTTAAGAACTTAGAATCCAATCATACCTCCATTCCCGATATCGTGAATTTCTCGGAATCGAATAACGTGGATATTCTCTGTTTGCAAGAATACGGTGAGTCCAATCAAGAAAACGCTATCTCTCCGGCTTCCCGTTTTTTAAGTTTACCTTATTCCGCTAAAAGCTGGTCGCACCAAACCCATACTTCTAATTACGGAATTGCCATATTGAGTCGCTACCCCATCATCTCCTCCCAAAATATAAGCTTTGATTCTCCGACGAACAATGCCATGTGGGCAGACATAAAGATCGGGCAAGATACGATTCGCATTTTCAATGTACATATGCAAACGACCAATTTCAGCCAAAAAGAAAAACAATTACGCCAACAACTCTTGAAGGACGCTCCGACAAGCGGGAAAAAGGCGGCAAAAGAAATCATTCTGACATTAACAAACAATTTAGAGATACGGGCTCAACAAGCGGAACTATTGCGATCCATCATCGATACCACCCGGTTTCCGACTATCGTATGCGGAGATTTTAATGATCCTCCCACTTCTTACGTCTATCGTAAAATCAGAGGGAAACTGAAAGACAGCTTTATGACAAGCGGAAACGGATACGGATATACTTACCGTAATCTTTGCAAATTATTTAGGATAGACTATGTATTATATTCTCCTGAAATACACGGGACTTCCTATCGCTCTCCCTCCCTCCCCTGGAGTGATCATAATCCTGTCGTTACAGGGATCGAATTGGTAAAATAATATTATCTTTGCTTACCCATAATTATTCGGAAATGGAAAATGATTTACCTCATACGGACCCTATTCAACAAAAGACTTCTTCGGAGAAAAATTATCCCCCTTCTCCCGAAGAAACAGAGGAGATCATTCAAGCCATGAATTCGTCTAATGAAGAGATATATGCACTCAGAACCGACGGGTCTCTTTATTATGCCAACGATCAAACCAAGATAAGTTACAATTTAAATAAACCTATCTCGACCTATTTTATTTGGGATTTTCATTTGGAAATAACTCAGAAGAATTGGCCTGAAAAATTAAAATTCTTCAGAGAGAACTCAACAGGATGCAGGTATATTTCCAGGCATAAATACCCGGGCGGAAGCAGTAGACCCGTAGAAATAGTCTCCAGAATCATAAATTATCAGGGAGAAGAAAAAATATGGGTATTCTGCAGGGATATCTCTTCAACCATACAACACGAGAATAAGATTAAAGAATTAAACAGTCTGTTTAATTCCGTCTTAGATAATATTCCGGTCTATCTCTTTGTTAAGGATACCAAAGACCTCCGTTACCTGTATTGGAATAAAGCGTTTGAGATATATTCACATATTCCGACCGACTGCGTTATCGGTAAAACCGATTTTGAAATATTTCCCAATGAAAAAGATGCCGAACATTTTAGAAACGACGATCTTCGTTTATTAAGTACAGGCAAGGATATCGAATTCATCGAAACTTACCAAAATAATTCAGGAGAATTACGAACCGTCAAAACGTTAAAAACTCTAATCCGGGACGATAAAGGAGAGCCTACTTTTTTAGTGGGGATTTCATGGGACATCACGGATATGAAAAATTCTGAGCAAGAACTTATCAAAGCCCGGCTAAAAGCAGAACAATCGGATCAGTTGAAATCGACTTTTCTATCAAACATGAGTCACGAGATCAGAACTCCGCTTAACGCCATCATCGGTTTTTCCCGGTTGATCTGCGATCTTCCGGATCAGGAAGAGAAACGGAACTACATGGAAATCGTAGAGAATAACTCGGAACTACTCATCCAACTCGTCAACGACATACTCGATCTATCCAAGATCGAAGCCGGAACCCTGGAGTTTTACGATAAACCGACCGATATCAGCGAATTATGCCAAAAGATTTTGCAGATGTATCAACATCGTACGGCAAAAAACGTAACGCTGTTATTGGACCACCCCGCGGAGTTAATCATACAGATCGATGGAAACAGACTGGCACAAGTCTTATCCAATTTAATTACCAATGCCATAAAGTTCACTTCCAAGGGGTACATCCGTTTCGGATATCATTTGTTAGGAGAAAAAATAGAATTTTACGTGATAGACACGGGATGCGGTATCCCACGCGAAAAATTAAATGATATTTTCAGTCGTTTCACCAAGCTCAACTCCTTTTCTCAAGGTACGGGACTCGGTCTTGCCATCTGCAAAATGATCGTTCAAAAAATGAATGGAGAAATCTCCGTTGAATCGGAATTAAATAAAGGTACTACATTCAGGTTTACGATTCCTTATCATTCGACTCAATTAAAAAGCACGGAAGAACCTGTAAATCGAATCAACGTAAAAGAAGAGATGGACAAACAATACACGATTCTAATCGCAGAAGACGTAGAAAGTAATTTTTTGCTTCTAAAAGTCCTGATAGGTAAAAAATATAAATTATTACACGCCTGGAATGGTATTGAAGCGATTAAATTATTCAATGAAGAGAAACCGGATCTCATCCTAATGGATATTAAAATGCCGGAAATGGATGGTTTGGAAGCGACCCGTATTATTCGGGGAAAATCCAAAGATATTCCGATCATCGCTTTAACAGCTTTCGCTTTTAACGATGATCGTACCCGAACGCTGGAAGCCGGATGCAATGATTTTTTGACCAAACCGATATCCTCGTTACTCTTAAAAGAAACCCTCGAAAAATATTTAAAATAAGATGCTCGGAATAGACTATTTTTTCTGGATAACCGCCATTATAGTTCTCTATACCTACATAGGCTACGGCATTCTCCTCTATTTACTCGTTAAAATAAAAGAAAAGAGACACCCTATTCAACCGTTATACCTGCAAAAACCGGTCCCGACGGCAACCCTCCTAATTGCTGCCTATAACGAGGAGGATATAGTGGATTTGAAAATGGAAAACTGTAATCAACTCAATTATCCGAAAGATAAATTAAACATCGTATGGGTCACGGATGGATGTACCGACAACACGAATCTAAAACTGGCTAAATATCCGGAAATCACAGTTTTGTACGTCCCCGAAAGAAAAGGAAAAACTGCTGCCCTCAACCGGGGGATGCAATATATACATACCCCTTTCACCGTATTTACAGATGCCAATACCATGCTAAACCAAGAAGCGATCCGGGAGATTCTAACCCCGTTTTCCGATCCTGTCGTGGGCTGCGTCGCCGGAGAAAAGCGAATTGTCGTCGAAGACAAAGATAACGCTGCCGCAGGAGGAGAAGGTTTTTATTGGCGATACGAATCCAAACTGAAATCGTGGGATTCCCGCCTGTATTCAACAGTAGGAGCTGCAGGAGAACTTTTCGCCATCCGTACTTCACTCTTTGAAACCATGCCGGAAGATACGCTATTAGACGACTTCGTCCTATCCATGAGCATTGCTTCCCAAGGCTATAAAATCGCTTATAGAGATTCGGCATACGCCATAGAATCCGCCTCCGCCGATATCGGGAATGAACAAAAAAGAAAAGTACGTATTGCCGCCGGCGGGCTGCAAGCGATATGGAGGTTACTCCCCTTGTTGAATATCTTCCGCTACGGCATATTAAGCTTTCAATACATCTCCCACAGGGCCTTGAGATGGTCGATCACACCCGTACTTCTCTTTCTTCTGTTTCCTTTAAATATTCTACTCGTCTGCCTAAGGCCGGAACAAACAGGCTACATGATCCTGCTCGTCCTTCAATGTCTATTTTATCTTATGGCAATTGGGGGAAGTATTCTGCAACAACGACACATCAAAGTAAAAGTTTTATTTATTCCTTATTATTTCGTATTCATGAACTTGAATGTAATAAAAGCCTTCTTCTATTTACGGAAACACAAAGGGACAGGAGCTTGGGAAAAGGCCAAAAGAAAACAATAAAGTCTCGAATCTACACGTGTTCCTCAACACTACCGAACAACTCCATAATTAAAAATATCTCATTCAGCCACTGAATTTTTATATTTTCCGGAAATAATCAATCGTTCGTAATAACCCCTCTCGTAACGGAATAGCCGGTTTCCAATCCAATACTTTTTCTGCCAGAGCAATATCCGGTTTTCTCTGTTTCGGATCATCCGAAGGCAACGGCTTAAATATGATTTTTGATTTAGATCCCGTGAGCTCTAATATCTGATGAGCCAATTCCAAGATAGTGAATTCATTCGGATTACCTATGTTCACGGGTCCTGTAAAACTATCGTCCGTTTGCATGGTACGGATCATACCTTCGACCAAATCATCCACGTATTGAAAACTACGGGTTTGCGAACCATCTCCATATATTTCTATATCCTTCCCGCGTAAGGCGTTAACAATAAAATTAGATACTACACGTCCGTCGTTTATTGACATACGAGGCCCATAAGTATTAAAAATACGTACAATTTTTATCCGAATCATCAGTTGCCGATGATAATCCATAAACAAGGTTTCAGCACACCGTTTACCTTCATCGTAACAGGAACGAATCCCGATAGGATTTACATTTCCCCAATAATCTTCAGGTTGCGGATGCACGATAGGATCTCCGTACACCTCACTCGTAGAAGCTTGCAAAACTTTGGCATTGGACTGCTTGGCCATTCCCAATACATTAACAGCCCCGATCACGGAGGTTTTCAATGTTTTTATCGGATCATATTGATAATGAATGGGAGAAGCAGGGCAAGCCAAATTATAGATCTCATCCGCGTCTTTTATAATGTACGGGTATACAATATCATGATTTACCAACTCAAAACGAGGATGATCCAATAAATGGGCAATATTTTCCCTTGCACCGGTAAAAAAATTATCCAAACAAGTAATCTGCGCTCCTGTTGCCAACAAACGTTCGCATAGATGGGAACCCAAAAAACCTGCCCCCCCGGTTATCAATATCTTTTTCATTTTTTCATATTTAGGAATTATAAATTTTCATTTACACCCCAACAGCCTCTTATAGCCCCTATCTATACATCTTCTCCGCTTGTGCTTTTATAGTATCACTCGTAATATAATCATCAAAATCCATACGTTTATCGATAATTCCGTCAGGCGTCAACTCGATAATCCGGTTACAAACCGTTTGAATGAACTCATGATCGTGCGAGTTCATCAATACAACGCCTTTAAATGCAACCAACGTATTATTAAATGCCTGAATAGATTCCAAATCCAAATGGTTTGCGGGAGAATCCAATACCAATACGTTTGCATTTGTCAGCATCATGCGGGCAATCATACAACGCATCTTCTCTCCCCCCGATAACACTTTCACCCGTTTATATATATCCTCTCCGGAAAAAAGCATCTTCCCTAAGAAACCGCGTAAAAAAGTCTCACTCGTGTCCATTGAATATTGCCCCAACCACTCGACCAATGTCATATCCGTTTGAAAAAAGGCCGAATTATCCAACGGTAAATAGGCATTGGTAATCGTTACACCCCAACTATACGATCCTGTATCAGGCTTATCATTTCCGGTAATAATCTCCAATAAAGCCGTCATTGCCCGGGGATCTTTCGACCAGAATACGATCTTATCCCCCTTCTCCACGGTAAACTCCACGTTCCGGAACAACCACTTCCCCTCGACCTGCTTACTCAAGCCCCGTACGTCGAGAATCCGATCTCCCACTTCCCGTTCCGGGGTAAAAATAATACCGGGATATTTCCGGGAAGAGGGAAGAATTTCCTCTACATTCAACTTTTCCAACATCTTCTTCCGACTCGTCGTTTGCTTCGACTTAGCGACATTAGCACTAAATCGCTGAATGAACTCCATTAACTCCTTCTTTTTCTCCTCCGCTTTTTTATTTTTAGCCTGAGCCTGACGTAAAGCCAACTGACTCGACTCGTACCAAAAACTATAATTACCGGCAAATAGCTGTACCTTACCGAAATCGATATCTACCGTATGAGTACTAACGGCATCCAAGAAATGCCGGTCATGCGATACGACCAATACGGTATTTTCGTAATTTGACAAATAATTTTCCAGCCACATCACAGTCTCTATATCCAAATCATTCGTCGGTTCGTCCAACAATAAATTATCCGGCTTACCGAACAACGCCTGAGCCAGCAAAACCCGCACTTTCTGTTTACCGCTCAAATCTTTCATCAAAGAATAATGCCACTCCTCCTCTATTCCCAGTCCACTCAATAAAGATGCCGCATCACTCTCCGCATTCCAACCGTCCATCTCCGCAAATCTCTCCTCCAATTCGGAAGCCCTGACCCCATCCTCATCCGAAAAATCGGACTTCGCGTATAATGCATCCTTCTCCTTCATTACATTCCATAAATCCAGATGCCCCTGCATTACCGTATCCAATACCGTACACTCATTATAAGCTTGATGATCCTGTTTCAATACCGACAATCGTTCTCCCGGACCGAACATTACGGTTCCACGCGTCGGTTCCAAATCCCCGCTTAACATCCGCAATAAAGTCGATTTTCCCGCACCATTCGCCCCAATCACACCGTAACAGTTTCCCGGAGTAAATTTCAAATTCACATCCCGAAATAAAACCCGTTTTCCAAATTGAATCTCTAAATTTGAAACTACAATCATTCTATTATATCTTTTTTGTTGATAATCAACACATTTAACCTCAAAAGAAACGCCTGCAAAGATATGTTTTATTTCCAAATCTCACAAATAAAGATTAATACAATACTTTATATCGTTACTAATCTCACAAACGTTCCGATACTCGGAAAGCAATCCCCTTTCTCCCCCGGCAAATACTCTTCTCCGCCCAAATACTATGCTTTGAATCCTTTGTTCATACACCGGAGCAAGGCTTCTTTCCATTCCGGAATCTCTATTTCGAATTCCCGCTTAATCTTTGCCTTATCCAATACCGAATAGACCGGACGTTTCGCCTTTACCGGGTACTGATCCGTAGAAATAGGATTTACCTGACAACTCTCTCCGGATAAAGAAACGATCTCCTTTGCAAATTCATACCAAGAACAACTACCCTCGTTCGTGTAATGATAGATACCTTCATGTTCCGGTAATTCATCATTCTCTAACATCTTTATTATAGCATCAGCCAAATCTCCCGCGTAAGTCGGAGTTCCCCATTGATCATCCACCACATTCACCTCCTCTTTTTCTTTAGCGAGGCGACAAATCGTCTTGACAAAATTATGCCCGAATGCCGAATACAACCAGGCGGTACGAATAATAATATGCATGCAACCGGAACGTTTGATAGCCTGTTCTCCTTCTAACTTGGTACGCCCGTAGACAGTCTGCGGATTCGTTGCCTCTTTTTCCGTGTAAGGATGATCATGAATTCCGTCAAAAACATAATCCGTGGAGATATGTATCAATAAACAGTCCAATCTCGCGGCAGCCTTAGCCAAATTAGCGACGGCATCCCGATTGATTAAAGCCGCTTTCTCCTCCTCTTCTTCGGCCCTATCTACCGCCGTATAGGCAGCACAATTAATGATCGTATCGATTTCATGCACCTCGATGAACGAACATATTGCTTTAAAATCCGTTATATCCAACTCTTCTACATCCGTGTAAAACACCTCGTCTAACAATGAAAACTTTCTTTCCTGAAATTCCGAGCCTAACTGTCCGTTAGCCCCTGTTATCAATATATTCGCCATACCTTAAAACACTAAACATGAACTTTATCAAATTTCTCAAATTCCGAATTTTTGCTGATGTACTCCGGTACGATCATTTTCATTTTACAAATCATTTCCGGTATATTCACAACCGACGATAATTCACAAATCTCTTTCAACTTCTCTTTTATCTCATCATGGTCATACTCTCTGACTTTAGCAATACGGATCTTATCGTGCATCGTGGGGCTCGTATTCTCCTTATTACTCAACAACTCCTCGTATAACTTTTCCCCGGGACGTAAACCGGTATAAACGATTTTTATCTCTTTATCCGGAACGAACCCGGACAATTCTATCATACGCCGGGCCATATCAGCAATCTTCACCGGTTTTCCCATCTCAAATATAAAAATCTCGCCGCCGTCCCCCATGGTCCCGGCCTCTAATACCAATCGACAAGCTTCCGGTATCGTCATGAAATAACGAATAATATCCGGATGAGTCACCGTTACCGGTCCCCCGTTTCTGATTTGCTCCCTGAACCGGGGAATCACCGACCCGTTAGATCCCAAAACATTCCCGAATCGGGTAGTAATAAATCGGGTTTGTCCGGCGTATTTTCCGTCTCGAATAGCCACACTTAAACTCTGGACATAGATTTCCGCCAAACGTTTCGAAGCTCCCATCACATTCGTAGGATTCACCGCCTTATCCGTAGAGATCATGACAAACTGATCTACCCCGTATTTCACGGAATAATCCGCTACATTGCAAGTCCCATATACATTAACCAACACGGCCTCACAGGGATTCAATTCCATCAATGGGACATGTTTATAAGCCGCCGCATGGAAAACGACTTGCGGATGGTACTTACGAAATACGAAATCCACCCGCTCCGGAGAACGTACGTCCCCGATAACCGGAACGAAAGAGGTCCCCGGATAACGATCTATGAATTCCAACTGTATATTATGCATAGGCGTCTCGGCCGAATCAAAAAGAATCAACTGTTTGATCTTAAAACGAGTCAATTGCCTGCAAAGTTCACTTCCGATAGAACCGGCAGCCCCGGTAACCATCACTACCTTACCTTCCAATTTAGCCGAAATCTCCCGCATGCTGATTCGAATCTCATCGCGCCCCAACAAATCCTCCAAGCGAATGGTTTTCATTCGGGGACGAGGCAGATTGCCATCGTATACCTCTTCGATTCCGGGAAGTATAAGCATTTCCAAACCTCTTTTTTGACAAAAACGTACCAACCGGTCCTGTTCGTCCTGGGCCGTCCAATAATCCGGGAAAACAATGCCTTTAACCTGCAAGCGCCTTACCAGACGATTAAAAGACTCCTCTCCCTTCACGGAATAAACAGAGACTCCGGATAATCGATAATGCTTGTATCGCCTGCCTATCGTCAAGTATCCCACTACCCGGTAATTAGGTAAGAAATTATTAGATAACGTAATATTCAACGAAGCACTTTTGCTATCCATACCATATATTAAAACCCGCTCGACCTGGCCTATCGAATGCGTCTTTAAAAATTCGTACACATTGATAAACAAGACCCTCAGGGAAACCAACACGACGGCACTAAAATTCAAATCGATAATCCCACCCAACAACAAACGGTTTACCGAGACCTCCGGAATGATCCAATGAATGGTAAAATACAACAATATCACCTTCAAAATAATAGCCACCCCGATACGCCACGTTTCCTGCAGTGTCGTATGCCGCACGACTCCCCGGTAAGCATGCAATCCCAGAAAAGCCAACAAGCTATACACGGCTGACCATACCGTCAATCCCCCCACATACCCCGCCTTTATTGGCGTTTTTGTCACATACATGATAATAAAATAAACAAACAGGGTTACGCCAACGGATAAAATCAAATCTATGGCCAATACGATCCATCTGCTTATGTATCTCGAGTGTACAACTTTAGAAGCCAAGCTTCTCAGCTCGAACAACCTATTCATGATTCATTTTAATTTAACCGATGCAACCTATAACTTTAAGGAATCATATTCCTTTTACGTCCTTAAAATAAGGACGATTCTTATCCTTTTCAGATAAAATCATAACCTCCGCGGGTAATCTCCAATCAATCCGCAAATCGGGATCATCATAACAAATACCCGCCTCATACTCCGGAGCATAAAAGTTATCGCATTTATACTGAAAAACGACCTCCTTGCTTAAAACGACAAAACCATGTGCAAACCCTTTCGGGATAAATAATTGCCGCTTATTCTCTCCGCTTAACTCTATCGCCAAATGTTTTCCATACGTGGGAGATCCGGTCCGTATATCAACGACTACATCCAAAATCATACCGCTCACCGCACGAACCAATTTCGATTGCGTGTAGGGAGGCAATTGGTAATGTAACCCCCTCAATACTCCGTATACAGAACGAGATTCATTATCCTGTACAAATACTACCTTTCCTACTTGACGTTCAAATTCCCGCTGAGAAAAACTCTCGAAAAAATATCCCCGCTCATCTCCAAAAACCCGAGGTTCTATGATCACGACTCCCTCTATATCTGTCTTAACTACTTTCATCCAATAGATTATTATACAACAATACTCTAAATAGCAGAACCGTACATCTTTTCATAATAGGTTTGATAACCGCCGCTCGTCACGTTATCCAACCACTCCTGATTTTCTAAATACCATCTTACCGTCTTCTCTATCCCTTCTTCGAATTGTAAAGAAGGCTCCCAACCCAATTCCTTATGCAGTTTCGTCGAATCGATGGCATACCGCAAATCGTGTCCCGCCCGGTCGGTCACATAAGTAATCAACTTATCGGAAGTACCCTCCGGCCGCCCCAACAAACGATCCGTTACCCGGATCATCACTTTTATCAAATCGATATTTTTCCATTCATTGAAACCGCCTATATTGTACGTATCTCCTACCCTTCCTTCATGAAATATCAAATCGATCGCCCTCGCGTGATCCACCACGTATAACCAATCCCGCACGTTTTCTCCCTTGCCGTATACCGGAAGCGGCTTATCATGACGTATATTATTGATAAACAACGGAATTAACTTCTCAGGAAATTGATAAGGACCGTAATTGTTAGAACAATTGGAAATTTTTATCGGCAAACCGTAAGTATCATGAAAAGCTCTCACGAAATGGTCGGAAGAAGCTTTAGAAGCAGAATAAGGAGAATGGGGATCGTATTTCGTCGTCTCCACGAAAAAACTCCCGTCGTTTTTCAACGCCCCGTATACCTCATCGGTTGAGACATGATAAAATATTTTACCTTCGAACTCTCCGTCCCAAGCCAATTTAGCGGCCTGCAACAAACTCAAGGTTCCCATCACGTTGGTTTGAGCGAACGAAAAAGGATCCTTAATGGAGCGATCCACGTGGCTCTCCGCTGCCAAATGAATCACGCCGTCGATGCTATATCGACGAAAGATCTCCAGAATCCCGTCGAAATTACAAATATCCTCCTTCACAAATACATAATTAGGACAATGTTCGATATCCTTCAGGTTAGCTAAATTTCCGGCATACGTCAACTTGTCCAAATTCACGATCCGATAATCAGGATATTTATTCACCATCCATCTGACCAAATGCGAACCGATAAACCCGGCTCCACCGGTAATCAATATATTTTTCATCTTATTTCAAATTAAAATATTTAAGCTAAAAGTTTATCGAAAAACAAGTATACGATGAATTTACCCGTATCTCCCGACAAACGCCCCGCTTCAGTTACTCTATTTCAACAATTTCAAAAGGTATTGCCCGTATTGATTTTTAATCATCGGTTGTGCCAACTTTTCCAATTGTTCACTTGTTATCCATCCCTTCCGATAAGCGATCTCCTCCAGACAAGCAATTTTTAAACCTTGCCGTTTCTCTATTACCTCCACAAAAGTAGAAGCCTCGGCCAAAGAGTCGTGCGTTCCCGTATCCAACCAGGCGAATCCCCGTCCCAATAGTTGGACCTTTAACTCCTCTTCTTTTAGAAACTCCTGATTTACCGTGGTAATTTCCAGTTCTCCCCGGGCTGAAGGTTTTATTCCTTTTGCAACCTCAACAACCTTATTCGGATAAAAATACAGCCCCACGACCGCATAATTGGATTTAGGTACTTTCGGCTTCTCCTCTATGCTCAGAACATTCCCTTTGGAATCAAATTCGGCAACGCCATAACGCTCCGGATCGCTCACCCAATAACCGAATACAGTCGCTTTTCCTTCCCCCTCCGCCATTTTCACGGCTTCCGATAAACTACTTGTAAAAGATTGTCCATAAAAAATATTATCCCCCAACACCAAACAAACAGAATCCTCTCCCACAAACTCTTCACCTATAATAAATGCCTGAGCCAATCCGTCCGGAGAGGGTTGCTCGGCATAGGAAAAACAAACGCCATAATCCGACCCGTCTCCCAATAAACGCTTGAATCCCGGCAGATCCTGAGGTGTCGAAATAATTAAAATATCCCGGATTCCTGCCAACATCAATACGGATATCGGATAATATACCATCGGTTTATCGTAGATGGGCAACAATTGTTTGGATACCCCTTTCGTAATCGGATATAAACGCGTGCCCGAGCCTCCTGCTAATACAATACCTTTCATTCAATACGACTATTTACTTTATGAATCGCACAAACATACAACTTTTTAACTTCAAATCTTAACTTTTAAAACAGAAATCCTTTATTAACTCATAAATTACTAATTTAAATAGCAGAAAAGGGGTATCGTTTGTTTTCCCTAAAATCTATATCTCCATTATATTTTCTTTCCCCAAAGGCGTGTAAGGACCGTCCTTCACCTCGAAAATGACACTACCTTGCTCCAATACTTCCAACGTATGCCATTGTCCGGCGGGAATGTGAATGCCATGAATTCCCGCTAAAGGATTCAACAGGACACTCTCTGTCAATTCTCCTGTTTCATCGTAGAACAATACCTTTATTTTTCCTCGTAATAATATATAAGTTTCTGCCGTCGCGATATGACGGTGTACCGGCAAGATAGTCCCCGGTTCCAAAGCATTCAATAAACGCTGAGCCTTTGCATCCAACGTTTCATGAAAATTATAATTCATTCGTAACCTCGGATTCTCTTCCGCTTGCCGAGAAACCTCATTCAATAAATTTGTATCGATCAAATCCATATGTTTCATCTCATTCGCTAAATTAAAAATAAAAACCTTTATCCCTCCGGCTCCTGCCAGGCCTGAAACAAGACCTCGATCGGATGCAGGGCCGTTCGTCCCGTTCCATCCTTAATCTGTTGACGACAACTGGTTCCGGGTGCTGATATACAAACTCCTTCATCCGCATTCCTTATTGCCGGAAACAGAACCTGCTCCCCTATCTTCATGGACAACCCGTAATGCTTTTTCTCGTAACCGAATGCCCCTGCCATACCGCAACATCCGGAAGGGATCACCTCCACCTCATAATTCTCAGGTAAAGACAACATGATCTTGGAAGGCTCGACCGATGCTAAGGATTTTTGGTGGCAATGCCCGTGTAATAAAATTTTCAACGGCTTACGAGTAAATTGCCCCGACCGGATATTCCCTTTCCGTATCTCCCGCACTATAAACTCATCATACAAAAGGCAATTTTTCCCCAAAGAAGAAGCTTCGGCTTTCAGATCGTCTCCGACCAAATCGGGATATTCGTCTCGAAAGGAGAGAATACAGGAAGGTTCAATACCCACCAACGGGTTCTCGTCCGTCACGATATCCTTTAATAAAACGACATTTTTACGGGCTATTTTCTTTGCCTCTTTCAACAGCCCCTTGGACAGCGCCGTTCTTCCGCTTTCCACGTGTTCGGGGATCACCACCTCATATCCTAATCCGCTCAATAACTCGATCATCCGTATACCGACCCGCACATCCATGTAATCGGTAAATTCATCGACAAACAGGTATATTTTTCCCCGGGTCGAATCCTTATTACAAGACCGATGGCGGGCAGCCCAATGCCGTAACGTCGTTTTATACAATTTCGGTATACTCCTTTCAGGTGCGAACCGTAAAAGTTTTTTCAACAATCCGCCTGTCAACGGATTGGAGATGAATCCATTATAAAGGGAAGGCAAATACATACCCCAACGTTGTATCCGACTCAGGTTCGCCACAAGTAAAGCTTTCAGAGGCACACCGCAAACATCGTAATGGTGTTGCAAGAATTCAGCCTTATAACGGGCCATATCCACGTTTGAGGGACATTCCGATTTACACGCCTTGCAGGAGACACAATTATCCAATATTTCCAATACCTCCGGCTGGTCGAATATCCGTTCGGTTTTCGGACGAGCCAACAGTTCCCGAAGTACGTTCGCCCGGGCACGCGTAGTATCCTTTTCATCCCCCGTCGCCCGAAAACTCGGACACATCGTTCCCCCGAACTCGGTCTCCTTCCGGCAATCCCCGGAACCATTGCATTGTTCGATAGCGCATAGCCACCCCTTTTGCCGGGAAAAATCGAAATAGGTTCTCAAATCATCCTCCCCGGCATGATCCTCTTTGACCCTTAAATTCTTATCCATCGGAGGAGTATCTACAATCTTTCCCCGGTTGAATATTCCTGCCGGATCCCAACAACGTTTTACCTCCCGCATCATCTCGTATACCTCTTGACCGAACAATACCGGAATAAACTCACCCCGCAACCGACCGTCCCCGTGCTCCCCGCTCAATGCACCCTTATGTTTTTTCACCAGTAATGCCGTCTCCTCCGCCACCTGCCGAAACAACCTCCGGTCCCCCTCTTTTTTCAAGTCCAAAACAGGACGCAAATGCAATTCTCCGGTCGCGATATGGGCATGGTATACGCAACTCAATCCCATACGTTCCAACATTGCCCCGAAATCCTTCATATAAGCCGGCAAACGTTCCGGAGCCACAGCCGTATCTTCAATCACCGAAACCGGTTTCGCACTTCCCGGCATTCCCGACAACAACCCCAATCCGGCTTTCCGCAACTCCCAAACCCGTTTGATATCCGTCCCGTACAATCGAGGATAATGATAACCGTACCCGTGCTTTTTAAAATCTTCCTCTATCGTATCCGCCAACCGATCGACCTCTTCACGGGAAGAACAAGCCAACTCTACGATTAAAACGGCCGCCGGATCCCCCTGAATAAAAAAACGATTTTTATTCTGCGCTATATTTCCTTTGCTCAATTCCAAAATCGTCCGGTCCATCAATTCTACGGCCATCGGCTTATGCTTCAAAGCCACTAAATTACCCTCGAATGCCTCTTCCAGTGCGGAGCAATGAATGCAAATCACCGCCTTTTCATTCGGAGGCAAAGCCACCAAATGCAATTTCAATTCCGTGATAAAAGCCAAGGTTCCCTCGGAGCCGGCTATCAACTTACAAAGATTAAAAGGTTCGTCATACCGTTTATCGAAATAACCCGAATACAATAACTGGTCCATAGCATATCCCGAGTTCCTCCGACGCAATGCCGGATCCGGATAATGTTCGAGAATTTCCGTTTTGTGCTCCCGCAACATCCCCACCACCTTCCGGTATATCTCTCCTTCCAACGTATCCGACTCCAATTTTCCTTCCACCTCGTCGACCGTCAAACCTTTCAACACGGCCTCCGTTCCGTCTCCCAACACCACTTTAGCTTCCAACAGATGATCCCTGACACTGCCGTATACCAACGAATGCAACCCGCAAGAATTATTTCCGACCATCCCTCCCATGCAACACCGGTTGGATGTCGAAGTTTCCGGTCCGAAAAACAGCCCGTACGGCTTCGTGTACGAATGCAAAGCCTCCAACACGACTCCGGGCTCTACCCTCACCCACTCTTCCTGCACATTCAACTCCAGAATCCGATTCATATGACGGGAAATATCCACGACCAAACCATCCCCCACGACCTGACCGGCCAACGAAGTACCGGCCGCCCTCGGGATCAACCCGACTTCATTTTCCCGCGCGAATTTCACGATCTCCTTTACATCCGAAGCATCTTTCGGGTATACGACCCCTAACGGCATCTCCCGGTAGGCCGACGCATCCGTCGCGTAAATTACCCGATGGAGCAAATCAGACTCCACTTCACCTTTTATTCTTTGGGATAAACTATGTAAGTCCATTTCAATCTTAAATCCATTACACGCTAATAAGCTACAATATTATATAAAAAAGGCACGTGATAAAAACACATGCCCTAAACTTTTTATTTTTACTCTCCAATTACCTCTCCCACCCGAAAGGATGCTTCGCCAAAGGCAATTGGGCCAACGGGTGATAATCCCCTTTCAACCCGACAGGATTCGCGTGCCGGATAGCATGCACGATATCGATACAATTCCGGGCCTCTGCAATCCGGAATCCTTCTCCCGCCAATATTTTCCTGTAACTCTCCGTGTGCAATTCGGTAAATCCCTGGCTGAACTCGAATTCCTCTCCCTCGATTTGAATCGAACGATAGGTCCTTTTCTCCCCTTCCACGGCGTTCTCCGGCAGATTATCCGCGTTAATACTCAGGAAATAACGTACCCGTGCCCGTTTCAACCCGAGGTACCCCGCTACCCGGTCATGACTCATCACGTGAACGATGTTCTCCTTTACCGGACCGAATATCCAGGACAGCATATCGTAAAAATGTACACCTATATTGGTAGCCACCCCACCGCTCTTGTGCTCGTCTCCCTTCCAGCTCGTGTAATACCAATTTCCCCGGGAAGTGATATAGGTCAAATCCACGTCGTACACCTTATCTTCCGGCCCCTCGTCTATCCGCTTTTTTAAGGCTTTTATGGCCTCGTGCAAACGCAATTGCAAAATGGTATATCCTTTATGGCCGGTTTCCCGCTCCACCTCTTCCAAGGCATCGATATTCCACGGGTTCAACACTAACGGTTTCTCGCAAATCACGTCCGCACCCAACCGCATCCCGTAACGCATGTGAGCGTCATGCAGGTAATTCGGGGTACATACCGACACGAAATCCACCTGCTCGCTCGTACCTTTCAGTTTGGAACAATGCCGGTCGAACAACTCCATCTCCGTGAAAAACGAGGCCTCCGGAAAAAAACTATCCATAATTCCCACGCTATCGAACTTATCATATGCCGCTACTAACCGGTTTCCCGTATCCTTTATCGCACGCAAATGCCGGGGCGCAATATACCCTGCTGCCCCTACCAACGCAAAATTCTTCATATTATCTGATTATTTTTATACATGTCAAAAAAATGATTTTAAAATACTCTTTCACGGAACGCCTATCAATATATTTCATATTATAACGAATCTTATCCGGCATAATCAATTCCACATACGCTTTATCAGGATTAGAGGCTTGTCCTAAAATCCGATTCTCGTCGATATACTCTATCGAAGCATAATCGGTTATTCCCGGAAGTACTGATAATACCTTTCTCTGTTCTCTTGTATATAAATCCACATATTTTCGTACTTCAGGGCGCGGACCGACCAAACTCATATCTCCACAAAATACATTGAGAAGTTGCGGTAATTCATCTAACTTATATTTTCTCAAAAAACGTCCGACACGAGTAACCCGCGAATCATTTTCCCCTACCGTTATCAATCCTTTTCGATCAGCTCCTTTCGCCATAGAACGAAATTTATACAGTCGAAAATCGTTCCCGTTTTTCCCAACACGTACCTGTCGAAAGAATACCCCTCCCCGACTGTCCAATACAATGCATACGGCAATAACGAGAAACAAAGGGAACAGGACAATCAATCCTACCAAAGAAAAGAATAGGTCAAAAAAACGAATCATAAAACGATTATATCACATCTATAACTGATTCGACAACAGCTGTTACGACTTCATCCACCATTTCATCAGTCAATCCGTACCAAACAGGTAAAGAAATCTCCCGACTATAATTATCATAGGATATCGGATAATTTTCTACCCTGTAACCTTTATCCTTAAAAGCACTTAGTAAAGGCAACGGTTGAAAATGTACGTTCACGGCAACGTTTCGATCAAAAATCTTTTGAATAATCTCATCCCGTTGTTCTTCTGTAATCCCTTTTATCCGCAAACAATACACATGATACGAGCTTATTTTATCTGCCGTTTTATATATCGGTAACTGAGCCCATGCATATTTCGAAAAAGCCTCTTCGTACCTTTTAAAAATACGTTTTCTATAAACTAATGTATCCCCTTCGTAACGTTCTAATTCCACAATACCGATAGAAGCCTGAATATCGGTCATATTACCCTTGAACCCGGAAACTAAAACGTCATAACGCCAAGCCCCTTTTCTGGTTTTAGCCAAAGCATCCTTATTTTGCCCATGCAACGTATAGGTACATAGATAACGGTAGACCTCTTCGTTATCGAATGGCTCCGGCAAATTCAACATAATTGCTCCACCTTCCGCCGTAGTCAGATTTTTCACCGCATGAAAAGAAAATACCGATATATCGGCCAGACTTCCCGCTTTTCGTCCTTTATATTCTGCTCCAATAGAATGAGCAGAATCGGATAAAACCAGAATTCGTCCCAATCTCTTTTGTTCCTCTGTCGTTGCGGTAAACATTTCTCGAATACAGGAAGATCGTATCAACTCAAAAATAGCATCATAATCACAAGGCATTCCTCCTAAATCGACAGGTATTATAACCTTTGTCCGAGAAGTAACTGCCTTTTTAATACCTTCTACCGAAATATTAAAGTCATCCGCATTGACATCTACCATCACGGGTTTCGCTCCACAATGTACGATTACGTTAGCCGTAGCACAATAAGTATAAGCGGGAACAATCACCTCGTCGCCTTCGCCTACGCCGAACCACCGCAACACAACCTCCAAACCGATCGTATTTGAATTTACAGCCAATGTCGCTTTATTTCCGCAATAGGCGGTCAAACACTTTTCAAATTTTTTTGTTTTCGGACCGGTAGTAATCCAACCGGATTTCAATGTATCAACAACCTCATCGATGATCTTTTGATCCATTCGAGGCGGTGAAAAAGGTATCATATAATAAAGATTTTAAAATTAAGACCATACACTCCATTGCTTTATAAACTGCCGTCTATAAAACATTCATTAAAAAAATACACATGTAAAACTTATAGAAGAATTATCAAATTAGAGATCAATAAAAAATACACGTTTAGAACGTCTTTAATATTCCCAGTATTTTATCTCCCGCATCTCCATTTCCATATAACCGATTTTCAAAACCGACTTTATCCTTTAACTGCAATTCTTTCACACAAGTCAATATCCGGTCCGCATCACTACCCGCCAACAAATTGAATCCACCTTCCACCAATTCCACCCACTCGTTTTATCCCGCATGGTTACGCAAAATTTATCAAAGAAATAAGCTTTTTTTGCAAGCCTCCACTACCTATCGTAAGCAAGCTACGGTTTTCTAATCACACAGAATTTCAAAAATACTGTTGTACGAAATTTAGCTATCTATAAAAACAACCGAACTACTTCAAATGCTTCGGCAAATGGCGCTCCTACCTGGACACCACGGGCTTTTGCCAAGGAATAAATAAATTCTTCAGACAAGTAATCCCTCTTCCCCTGCGACTCATACTCCTTTAAAGCAAGAACTTTGGCATCTATATCTTCTTTTGAGAGTCTAAAAAAACATTGGGTGTTAAATGTCATATTATTCCAGATCAATTCATAACCCAGTATTGTTGTATTTTTAAAAGCTCTTACACCTTCCTGTGCGATAGTAGTGTGATCCTGATGTATATCATGTAGACTGGGTATAAAAACCAAATCGTAAGCTTTAGTTTTCCTAATTCTTATAAGCTCCTCCAATATCTCCTGACGCACATAATTCAGCTTACGTACCTGATAATTATATATAATAAGATTCTCCGGTTTTATCCCTAATTTGAGTGTAGCTTTTTTAACTTCGGTTTTTAAAATATCTTTGGGAAACCCAACCGGAACTGACTCCTCAGCAGTAGAAAATGCTACATAGGTAACCTCCTTACCCTGTTGTATCAAAGAGTGTATCGTTCCCCCAAGTCCCAATTCCCCATCATCCGTATGAGGAGCCAAAACTAAAACATTATTAAAATTCATCATACCTACTTCATTAATTCTTTTGCAGGATTACCAATTACTGTAGAATCCGCTTTTACATTTTTTACTACTACTGCCCCAAGACCGACCAACGCATTATCCCCTATACGTAATTGTTGTTTAATAGAAACATTCGGTGCAATCCAACAATTACGTCCAATATGAACACCTCCACCAAGTACCGTTCCGGCAATAACCATAGAATTGTCATCAATTACAACATTATGGGCAATATGTACCAGATTATCTATTTTCACATGATTCCCAATGATCGTTGCACCCAAGGTCGCACGATCTATAGCCGTATTTGCACCAATATATACATAGTCACCTATTACAATTTTGCCCAAATGACAAAAATGTACCGGAACTCCCCGTTCATCCTTTTCAAAGCCAAACCCGGACTGCCCGATTACAGCACCTGATTTAATATGCACATGTCTACCGATCTCACACACACCTTCAATAACAACGTTAGGAGAAATAAAAGATCCATCCCCTATTTTTACCTGCTTCCCTATATAACAGTTAGCCCCGATACAGACCTCTTTCCCTATTTCCGCACCCGATTCCACTACAGCAGTAGGATGTATTCCAACCTTTATCTCTTCTTTGGAAAAAAAATGCTCCAATACCCTTAAATAATCAAGTCTCGGATTGGAGGATAAAATATGAGATACGTGTAGCCGACCTTCATATTCGGAAGTAACAATCGCCACTATATTTTTCGCACTATTGAGAATGTCTACTATAACCGTATCGAATCGTTTGGCAAATACCACACTACCCGGCTTTATGTCGTCTAAAGAAGCATAGGTAACAAACTCTCCATCAGCACCAATCAGGTTTTTATTTAAAAAATAAGCTATTTCAGAATATTTCATATTATTTTAATTGTAAAATTCCCTAATTTTAGAAACAATATAATCCTACTTTCAATACGAGATAAGAAAATGCCACAAAGCGCACATCGTGTCAACAGATATTTATCCCTTAACAGCATTTATAAACTTACCAGCCAAAATAGAGTAACTTAGATTCTGTCTTACGAATTCCTCCCCATTTTTTCCCTTTTCTTTCAACATAAGTTCGTCCTGCGACACCAGATACTCTATCTTTTCAGCGATTTTCTCGTGAGATTCGGCAGGCACAGAAACACCGCAATCATACTCGGTAACCCAGTCATTCGCAGCATTGATAGCATGCAAAATCGGTTTTCCGGACAACATATAATCAATCAATTTATTAGGAGAAATACCAAACCGATATAATGGATTATTCGCCCCACCAATATATAACACATCCATGCACAGAAGCAAAGCCGGGATCTCGTTTTTATGCACGGGATCTAAAAACATCACATTCTTAATTCCTTCTTCCGCAACTCTACACATTAGCCGTTCTTTCTCATGTCCTTTACCCACCAGAACGCATACTATATCGGGATTATTAACTAATTTCATCGCATCTATCAGAATATCAAGAGCATTAGATTTAGCATGTCCGCCTACATAACCTATTATTTTTTTCCCCGACAATTTCATCTGTTTCAACAAATCCTGATATTTACAAACTATATTTTTATTTTCTACAGTCCATTCCTCTTCATTAAAACCATTCGGAATATAGACGAACTTTCCACGTGCCAATCCGTGTTCCAACATATGCATTTCCGCATTAGGCAACATTGAAACAACTCTGTCCACGTTTTTATAAGCATAATTTTCGGCGAATTGAATTACCTGAATAAACGGATGCCATTTTGAATACCCTCCTATTTCCATAGGGGACAATGGCCATAGATCATGCACTTCAAAAATTAATTTTGCATGATACTTTTTTGCTATTTTTCTTGCCGGAAATATATCTAACGGATAGGTAGAGGAGGCAATCACCACATCGGGTCCGAATGATTTACATACATTCCTGAAACAAAACAGTAATTTAACGACAAATAAAAACATTGAACATATCCGTCCTATTCCATTCCCTTTATAAGCATTGGTCTTCACCCAATAATAATCAACTCCGTCAATATTCTGCTTTCCAGAAACAGGCTGTGTTTTTCTAAGATGGGAAAAAGTAGCACCCACAATTAATACTCTATTTCCGGATTTTATCCATTCCTTAGCCATATAATAAGGCCGGAATTCCATTCCCAACTCTGGACTTCCTGCATAATGATTGATCAATAAAATATTCATTTATAATCTACCTAAAAAAGTAATCGACCTATCACGATAAAAACAAAATATCATGATAGAATTTCTTATAATTAACCCATGCATTAAAATTTTTTTCATAAAAATTCAATACATCGGATTTCATTTTCATTCCGGTGACTAAAATATGTGTAACAGCCCGAACAAACTGTTCTTGCGTAAAATCTACTGGAATTAATACTCCGGTTTTTTGAGTTACGATTTCCTTATTTCCACCAACGTCAGTTCCAATAATTGGAATTCCAAACCGAATGGCCTCCATAATCGAAACCGGAATTCCTTCAGAAAGACTTAAATTAATAAATATATCGAAATAATTTCTTTGATACAGATATAAAACATCTGAATTACTAATCCCTCCAGTCAATATCACGGAAAGATTGGATGCCTTATTTTCTACTAACCTTGACAAATTATTAAAACCTTCACCATCGCCAATATGAGTCCATTTTACAGTCTTTGAAGGATTCTCTAAACAATAGTTATTGATCGATTGATAAATAAGTTCTACTCTTTTCAAGGGATAGACTTTCGAACACGAAATTAACGAAATTATGGAATCCTGCTTTTCTACATTCGGTTCAGTAGAAGGTAGTACCCCTAAATACGAAACATGAATCTTTGAACTCACCTCAGGATAGAGAGTCTTCATGTATTCGGCACCCTTGTTAGAAACTACATAGACAGCATCCATCATTTTTAAAGTTTCTTTTCTATATGGGAAATAAGTTCCAACCAGGCGTTCATATACATCATATCCATGTGCCCTCGAACAAATTGCAAATTTCTTATAGAAATCGTCTTTTTCTCTGGCCAAACACAAACCCAACGGAGTATGATTACACCAATAACTATACAAAATTCCATTATCGTGAAATAGTCGTTTGTTTGCAATTAAAAAAGCCTCAATTAAAAAGGCACCATATAAGTATTTTATCGCTTGAAACCATTCTTTTTTACTTCGAGGTCGATCTGCTACAAAAAATAATTTCCAAACATAATGCGTTACGAATAATTTACATACAGCCCATATTTTCCACAATATAGATATTGCTATTAAATCATTACATACCGATACATTAACAGGTAATTTACGACATCCCTTTTGACGACGTAAAGGAATTAGTATTATATTCATATCCAAATGAGATGCGATCATCATTTCATTCTCCAAAAAAGCCTCAACACTACATCCATATGGAAATGTATTCGTAAACAAATAAATTTTCCGTTTCATTTACTTAGCATACATTACAACACTATACATACCTAAATTCATTCAAAGTAACCTTGCTATCGACAACATCTCAAAACAACATAATAACATTCACAAGGAAATATCATTTGAGTTAACGATATTCATCTTTCCCATATAAATGCTATTCTTTGTTAGTTTCATTCCTGTCAATTTTCTTTATATTCCATAATTTCTGCATAGACTTCATAAGAATAAATATTAAAGAAAATTTCAAACCTACTCTCCAAGCATCTGCATATTTTTTGAAAATAGGATGCCCTGTTAAATGCCCTAATACATCCATCATATCTATATGTAATTGATGATAAAATCTACTACTAATCGAACCTGATAAGTCATAATAACTCCACCATCCTAAATTATATTTGGGCAATAAATTCACCAACGATTCAACATATTCATCAAATAATTTCAAATCATTGATTTCAACACAATAATCATACAAGCCAAACAAACAGAATATCGAACCATTCAATACGGAAGTACTTGGGACATAATATTCCTCTATCAATTTATTTCCGTCATGCTCAGACACAATACGATCAGACAGCATAAATTTAACAGCATTTTGTACATTCGTGAAAACATTTGATTTTTCCAATAAACCACAATGAATACATCTCAACAGAAAAGAAATTGCCAATCCCTGCGTCATCCCGGAAGCCTTTCCATTAGATAATGGATGAGAGTCTGAGATAAAATCATAGCGCCACGAACCATCCTCCTGTTGACTCTCGATAAGCCAATTAGCAATATTTATAATCTCATCCTTTATCGAATTATCCGATTGATATCTATTTAGCAATCCTAAACCATAATTTATTACAGTCGTATAGAATAAAACTTTTACATTACCATTATAATAAAATACAGGAATTCCATTCTCCATTTCACCCGGATAATAGCTTTTAAGAGTCATATCCAGAAAATAAATATGGGTAGATTTCGACATATCTTCTATCGACTTCAATCTAACATGCCAATAATCTCCTTTTCCCATGGCATCTTCTAAAAATCTATAAATGCCGTATTTCAAATTTTTTATAATCATTGCAAAAGCCATATAATACCTCTAAAAATGCTATTTAATTATATCTCAAAATAGATGAAAAATAACTTACCGATTTTTCTATTGTACAACAACTTTCTGCAAATTGTCTCGCTCTATTTGCCACAAACTCTTTCTTAACATCATCAAATTGCATTGCTTCATTTACAGCCATAGCAATATCTTGAATATTGGGTGATACTAATTTTCCAAATTCTGATTTTACCAACCGATATGTATCTCCACAATTTGTAACTACACAATAACATCCGCTTGCAATCGCTTCAATTAAGGTTTGAGACGGATAATTATTAACATCTTGCAATGAACAAAATATCTCCGTCTTAGGTAAGATATTTTGCAATTCGACTCTACCTGTAAATGAAATTATATCCTCACATTCCAATTCTCGAGCTAAAGATCGCATCTCCTCATATAAGACTCCATCTCCGCAAACGAAACATTTATAATTAAATTTCACAATGTTATCTTTTATCAGTTGAATAGCTTTAATATATAAATCCGGATTTTTTCCCATCGTCAAAGTCGAAGCAAAAACAATCCACTTCTCTTTTTTACCTGCTTGAAAAATATTTAAATCCGTAAATGAACCAGGTGTCAATAAAAACGACTGACGAGGAAACAATCTTTTATATTCATCCAAAGCTGAAGGATACAGAACATCTACCACGCTCGAGATATCAATACAAAATTTTAGTTTTCTCAAGGATATATCATTTTTTTTGCTATTTAATCGAGATATATACCTTGTATCAACAGCAGATAATAATCGTTTCGTATTAATTAATTTAGCCACGATAAATACCATAATCAATCTCCAACCAGGTCTAAAACCACAAACCCATAACGGATTCACTAAGATTAAATTGAATAATAGAGCGAATAAATTTGAAAAGATTCTTACTTCCACTCCATTAGAAATATACGGAGCAATAACTTCCTTTGCGATCTTATTTTTATCTTGTAAGATAAAAATAATTGGTTGAATCGGTTGTGGTATATTGGAGAAAATTCGTAAAAAACGTCGTTCTGCCCCCCCGAGAAAAGTCGTAACATATGTACAAAATACAACTTTCTCTCTCTTTTTATTAAAATATCCAGACATAAAATTTATTAACTTATTATAGGAGAAAATACATTCAACGATTACGCACCCTATCTATTACAATGGTGACTTCTGTCGATCAATTACAAGAATTCTTGGATATATATTCTATTCCACATATTTATCTACTGAACAACTAAACGTTTCGACATGATTTATTGTCCAATATTTCGAAAATAATAAGATAGTCAAAATAATAAAATCATATTCCCCAGGAAACATAATTTGCTCAGAAGCCCCTCTTAACAAAACAACACAAAGAAAAAAAACATATATTTTTTTATGTACATTCCATAACCTCAACATCGCATTTATCAATATCCCTAAAAAAATAATACCGACAAAACCATATAAACGGTGAAGAGTAATAAAAGAATTGTGGGGATTAAGATGTCCTTCAGTGATGAATATCGGATCAGAGGAAAATTCATACCCATAAAAAAAAGTCAGAAAATTTATATTCCTCAAATAAGCAGCATTCATCGCCGCCCTGCCGTTTCCGGAAGTCTCTTGTCCGCTTAAACGCATAAATACCTCCAGATTAGAAATATAATCTATGATAACAGATGCATACTCAACAAATAAAAGAATTCCGAAACAAAGCAAAAATACCAAAATGCGTCTTCGACGTATTTTATCCAAACAATACAATTTATAACCACATACCGAAATAAAATAGAATAAGGCACACACAACTCCACCACGACCAACAGCAGCAATAGAAAATATAAGAAATAATACTGAAGGCCAAAGAGTAACACTCCTTTTATGCTTTAATTCCTCTATATTAATTACTATTGCAGCGACCATGAAAAGAACAGAAATAGCATTTCTGCTTGTTCCCTCAAACATTGTATTGGGATCCTGACCGGAATAGAATTTATAACCTATAACCACCGTTAAAATAAGAATATGTACATATAGAATATATATATATATTCTTTTCGTCGCAAAAACAAAAGCCAATAATACAGTAATAATTGCTGAGGATGTCACTCCAATTGCATTGCGTCCATTTAAAAATTGCATCAAGATACCCACACCAACAGTGATTATCAAATAATTAACACACTTTATAGGTATTCTGATTTTCCGACCTTCATTAAAAGCGACCCCATAGCAAGCAATAGATAGTGCTAATCGGAATATAGTAACTTGCAATGTACTCCATAGTCCGAAACATCTCCAAAAATTAATTTGCAGATACAAGAAAAAAAGACAACTGACCAGAAGTGTAGTAACTGTCTCTGCTGAAATTTTTAAAGGTATGCAAATCTTCATTTCTTATTTCGCTGGCCCTAAAGAGATTAACGTTCGCCCGGATTTTCTAACTTTTCCATACAATATCACGTATCAATATTAACTGCTTTCTGTAACGAATTATCAATCCTATCAATAAACTGATTGCAACCAAAAGTTTTATAATGAGTTTTATGCTCCAAGATTCAAACAATGATTCGATACCGAAAACAGATAGCGATAGAAATAGAAATAAAAAGACTTCGAAATACATTTTATGCCAAGGAAAAATAATATCGGGTTCTACTTTGAGGGATAAATATAAACTCCATGCAGAACATATAAACAAAGAGACGCACAAAACAATAGCCGCCCCCATGATTCCCCACATCGGTATAAAAAGATAGTTCAAAGTAACACTCGTCAATGCAGAAACCAAAGTAACGAGAAAAACATACTTCGTTCGTTTCAGCCATAACGGCATGCTCAGAAAAAAATAAAGACCCAAGAATACTTGTCCAAAACTCACAAAAACAACTGGCTTCCAAGCTAAATAATAAGTCTCTGAAATCATTATCCTAATTACTTCAGGTGAAAAAAAGGAGACCACAAAGGCTAAAAAACAATATCCGATAATGGCACACTCTGCAAATACATATATATCTGCTAAATTTTGCCTGTCTCTTTGCACACGTTCCATGAACCAGGGAGAAAAAGCTTGATTAACACTACTTGTGATTATTCCAACCACACTTCCAAACTGATAACCGACACTATACAATCCCGTTTTTGCCGTACCCAGAAAATTATTGATAAGGACTCTATCCATCATGGACATAAACCAACTGGACACAGAATGTGGTAACAAGGGTAACGAATATTTATACGCATCGGTTACGATCGTTTTATTCGGTTTAAACCGCACATTAGGTACGAATACAATTAATGAATATAAGAAAAAAAGTATCGAGGTAATTAATGTCGCGTACATCCATCCCAACACTCCCTGTTTAAAAACAACTAAAGCTACTATATTCAATGTTGTCAAAACAATAAAATTCAATAACATATTGACTACATATCTGCCCCCTTGCTGAGTAACTTGTAACCAACGTTGAAAAAAAAGATATAACGGACTCAATATAGTTGCCAGTAAAGCAAGAAAAATTAAAGGATAAAAAGGAATTCCTTTAGCAAAAGGTTCTACCAACCAACGATTAAAAATAATCAGAATCCCCCCCAATACAACAGAGTTTCCAAGTACCAATAATAAAATCGTTCCCCAAATCTTTGCCCTGAAACACTTGTCCTCAGAAAAAAAATGAAACCGGGATGCAGCTCCGTCCAACGATAAAAGAAGAAAAATAGAAAAAAAGGAAACCAAAGCCTGAATTACACTTAATGTTCCATAATCTTCAGGAGTCAGATAGGCAGTATAGACTGGTAGTAAAAAAAACGCAGCTCCCTTTTGTAAAAAAGAAACAAAACTGTACAAACCGGAATTTCGGAGAATCCGAGGTAAAGCCATTTCTATTTCAAATATTGTGAAACGTAACGAATATAATTATCTTTCCAATCAGATTCCCAAATATTTCCGCAATTGATCATTATATCATTATTTATGACCAATTCGGAAGGCAATTCCTCGACATTCCGAACATACGTGAAACAACCTGGTCTCTGTCGTGTAATATCATCTTTCTTGTCATCGATAAATATGACTTTACATCCAAAAGCCAACGCTTCATACATAACGGTTGAAATATTACTATAATTACTTACCGTAAACTGAGTTCTCGCCAGAGATTCATACAGATTTTGCCTATCGATCGTAATTCCAGCCTGAGAAAGAGGTAAATACTCGTTTTCCAAACGTAGAACTTCAGACGGATGCGGTCTGAAAATCAATTGAAAGCCATATTTTTTAACTACATCATTTATATACAAGACCTCTTGGGTTATTCTACACGGGTTTACAGCTGAAGAAATATACAAAATCCGATTAGATAATTTCTGCTGTACCGTATTTTTTACATATTCAGTAAGATAAGGATTGCCAATGTTAATAACAGGGATAGGTAATTGAGAATTATCCTCCCAATATTTACCATAACTCAAAAAATCATCCGGTAAATAAGGTAAATAATCTTTACATATATTCGTGGAAAATACATAAGCCGGATGATCCTTGCCTATATACCCGTGTTGTATTTCAGCAACCCGTATCCCTAAATCTTTTGCCGCTTTTACTATAATAGCACTATCTGTCCCGTAACATCCCTGCTCCAGAATGATCAATTGCGATCTTTTCTTTTTAAAAAAAGAAGAATAAGCACGATAGATGATCAGCAATCTGTATTCATAACGTGAAAGAGTCACTTTCAATTTCTCGTAATAGTCATCCTGAAAAGTATATCCCAAATTTTCTTTCACATAATTGACAAATTGTTGCACTTCCGGAGCAATTCGCTTTGAACGCCGATATATTTTACTGAATAACAATGGCGTTAATGCAATATTATCCCAAGAATAGACCTGTTTATAATACCTTGGTCTTTTATAAGAATTTAAGTAGGACCGTTCCAACTGAATGGTATCAGTTTTAAATGCATCTGCAAAATGATCGGCAATACGATTGAAATAACTATCTCCAATCTTTATATTCGCAACGTCGGAACCAAAAATAAGTAATTTAGCTTCGGGCATTCTCCGTACCGAATATTTCCAACTCAAATAAAACAATTTAAGATAAGATTTTTTCGGCAAGTGAAAGTTTTCCCAAGGATCCAAAAATTCAAAATTATCATTTATAGCTTTTTGTAAAACCTTTTCCCGTACCAATGGCCAAAAATGAAAACCTTTAAAATTAAATTTAAAATCAAATAATTCCGAATGACTTTCTATTTGTATTAATCTATTTAAAAATTCAGGGACAGTTTCCATAATATTTATTTGATCGCCTATTTATTGTATTAATTTTCCGTCAGACTATTGAAAAATAATCTGATAATTATTGGGACAAGACGTTTCGTATACATTTCGGATTTACAACTCTTCCTACAAATACAATTCCAGCAAAGGAATATTATTGTTTGATCTGATTCCAGTTTGCATAGCCTGATTCATTGAGTTTTAAAACTTATCATATTCTTTTAATAAATATGATAAGTTTTAAAAAACATTTTAATTTATTCTAAATTCTCTTTTAATTGCCACTGACCAAATTTATCTTTTTCGAATAACTTTTTATTATAAAATTTCTCAATGATATCCCAAACTTCCTTTTCAGTATATCCCGTAAATCTACAAAAATCCTGAAGAGTCTTAGGATCCAGATTAGCATCGTATTTTTTTACTAATGGAATAGCCTCCTCACGTGTAATCAATTCATATCTGATAAAACGGGATAATACATCCGTAGCCCTTGCATGTCCAAATTTCGGATATTTCATCCATACCCCGAGTAAAAGCCCAAAACTATCGATCTGGTCAAAATCATTAGGTTCGCTGGTTCTTTTCCACTCGTGAGAAAGATCATGAAAACCATATTTCTTAGCAAGCTCAAAATTTCCAACACTGTTCCACTCGTAGAAATAGCTTAAATAAATCGGCTCTAACCGGTCGATATCCTCTTTGGAAGGTGCATTCATGAAAAATATATCTTTTTCCGTAATACCATCAATCAAAAGATCTTCCAAAGGTATTCCGTTACCGACTCCATTTGTCAACTGTTCTTTTGCTGAATAAGTATCTTCATTAACACCAACACCACCATATACATAACTGACATTTTCTCCATACACCAAAAGAGGAGTATTGAATTTAAGTGCCATGTGTAAGGGATAAGTATATATACACCTGTCAAAAGAATAGGTAGGTTTTCCGTATTTCTCAAAATTATGCCGTACCAATTTCCGGTGGACCTGACTATTCAATTTTAAAGAAATCATATCACAACCAAAAGTTTCGATAATATTGGCTACATTATGTTTTCCTGCTTCTGTTGTTGTGAATAAATCTTCAACATTAACCAACAATGGGTTCATTCCCATCTTTTCTTTCATGATATAAGTCTGAAAATGTGAATCTTTACCACCTGAGACAGCGATCATGCAATCATAACCATTCGGACCGTTCATACCTCTATATTTATCACACAATAGTCGTAATTCTTCTTCACGTTTGTTCCAATCGATCTTGGCATTGTGAGCGTAGGTCTGACAGGCTGAACAAATACCTTCTTCATTAAACGTGATCCCCGGTCTCGTGTCAGGCATCACACATTTTTTACAGTATTTCATAATTACTTTGATTTAATATTAATTGATTATATTGCGGTCCATCCACCATCCACCATAAGATTGTGTCCGGTTATATAAGAGGCTTTATCGGATAGAAGGAAAGTAACTGCCGGAGCTATTTCTTCGGGCCGCCCCATCCTTTTTAGTGGTGATTTATTCTCATACCGTTGTATAAACGAAAGATGTTGCTGATCTATTATACCTCCAGGAGATACACAATTCACCCGTATACCATATTTTCCGAAATAAGAAGCCAGATAACGGGAAAAATTAATAATACCTCCCTTTATTGCGGAATAAGCTGCCGGAGAAGTTCCTCCATATCCTTCGTAAATTGTGAAATCGTTACCTACAACACCATATATCGAACCGATATTTACAATAGAGCCTGACCCTTGTTTTCTCATTTCTCGCAATACTTCTTGGCAAAGCAAAAACACACTGTTCAACTGCATATCCACATTTTTACGCCAAGATTCATACGGCACATCTTCAAACTTTGTCCCCCAGTCTTTGGTTCGTGGGTAAGCATTATTGACCAACCCATCTACACGTCCGAACTTTTGTACCACTGCCGATATCAGTTCTTTTACGGAATCTTCGGATGTTATATCACACCAGATATCCCCTTTTTCCAAATCTGTCGCTACGGTGATTTCAGCATTGATAACAACAGCACCGTTATTCTTCAAATCGGAAATGATATATTTTCCAATCAATCCGCTCCCCCCTGTTACAATGATTACTTTATCTGTCAGCATAATTTCAATTTTTTACAGCCATAATAGTATGAAGTATAGAAATAGTCTCATCCACAGGAATAGAAGGTTTTCCCGATTTTATCATCCGGTGAAATTCTTGTAACATCCTTTTAAAACAGGTGAAATTATCATCAAAATTCACTTGAAAAAATCCATTCTTGGTAAAAATATCCGCTTTGATACCCCATCCATACTTTTTATTGATTTGAATGAGTAGATATTTACCCTCACCATATGATATTTTAACCAAATAATTCAAGGTATCGTTTAAATGTTGTACCTCTGTTATGCGATTTCCCAATAAAGGTGTCACCGCCTCCAAGACATGTATGCCATATTTATACCAATCCAACACACTGTAAGCATTTATAAAACAAATATCTTCTGCTTTCAAAGCCTGATCAAAACAAGTTTCGATTTCCGGTTTATAACGTAAGCCAGAACAAGACATCAGGCGTGCCTTCTCCAAGAAAGGGCGATAGTAAGCAATCTCACGTTCATTAATCGCCAAAGGTTTGTCGACCAAAACGAACAAACCCTGTTCCAGAAAATAACGAGCTATTTCATAATGTGATTCAACATCATCCCTGGCTATGATTACAGCATCAACCTGACGGCTGAATTCTTCATAATGCTCAACAACATGCTTGATATAGGTACAATCCGCAATCTCTTTTGAAATTTCTTTATAAGGGGTCCAAATATGAGTCACCTCAAAATCCGCTATCCCGAATTCAATAGGTTCCCGTTTAATCAAATAATTGTATATCACTGGATAGCGGGATCTTGCCATTTTTTCCTTATCGAAACCATTGATAATAGCAGAAAATGAATAGGGATGACCGTTTCCCTCATTATAGCCGATAATACCAATCTTAATCATGGAATATCCGTTTTAATTTATCACTTCCCTTGCCTCCCAGCCAATCAATATCTCCCAGATCCGGGGAAAGTGGTATTTGATATCCTAACCAGAAGAAACCTCCAGTTTCAGTGCAATCCTTCAATAAATAATTCAAAGTCGGCAGACACACTTCAGGCTCCATCGGAGCATCCGGTGCCATCTCACTTTTTACCGGACCAGGACTCATCAAATTAATTTTTATATCGAATTCTTTCATTTCTTTAGCCAAAGTCACAGTCAAAGAATTTAGTACAGCCTTGGAAGCACTGTACGCAGCATAACCTGGAAAGCAATTTAGAGGAGCTCCGGAGGTCAGATTGATAACACGTCCAAAATTATTCCGTTGCATACCAGCCAGGTAATGCTTCACAATCTCAATAGCGGCAAAGGCATTCAAGGTAATAGACCGACAAAGTTCTTCAGGACTCAATTGTTCCAACTTACCGGCTTGCATTACTCCGGCACAATTGACAATATAAGCAATCTCACCATGTTCTTGGTCTATCTTTTGTAACACTTCATTGAGATTGGTTAAATCATACAGATCTGCCTGATAATAAAAAACATTCTTGTTGCATGAATATAAACTTTTGAGTCGTTCATATCTACGAGCAAGTGTGACTACTTTATTTTCCCGAGAAAGATAATTCACAATCGCTTTACCTACCCCACTACTTCCTCCTGTTACCAAGATCAACTTATTTTTCATTTTTACCGGATATTAAATATTCTATGTATTCAAAATCGTGAATGTCATCGATATCTATCGATATTTCCCGGGGAGTGATATAAGGAACAACATCCTTCGTAATTACCTGGGGAACATCCATCTCAAACAGTTTTTCAGTCTGAATGGCATATAGCAATCCATTCAACTTGTAAACTTTCGTCAAAGATTGACGGGAGCGGAATGCCATATCGTTTTTAACATACGTATAAGCCTGATCGTTCTCTATACACCAAACCCTTTCTATCGGGACCTCCAGTTCTGAATAAGTCGCCAGAGATGAAGCCTGGGAGCTAATCATTTTTCGGATACAATCTTCAACCATATCAACGGTACGAAGCGGAGAAGTTGGTTCTATCAATAATATTATATCATATTTCTCTTCCAGTGTTGAAAAATAATGTAATGCCTCAAATACAGCATCGATAACCAAAGAATTGTCTTTAGCCAGTAATTGATTTCTCAGAAAAGGGACATCAACTCCATCTTCCCGGGCCACTCGGGCTATCTCTTCACTATCTGTTGAAACAAAAATACGATCAATATAAGAAACCTTTTTAAGAGTATCTATAGCCCAGTTTATCAAAGGCTTTCCACATAATTCTCTAATATTTTTTCCGGGTAACCCTTTACTTCCCCCCCGGGCTGGAATAATAGCCAATATTCGTTTATCTTTATACATAGTTATGTTCTACAAATGTTTTACAAATTCCTGGGCTTTCCTATAATCTTCATGCTTACCAATATCGATCCAATACCCGACAAGCGGGAAACGAATCACATGATACCCTTCGCCGATCAGTTTTTCCATAAAATCAGTAGCATTAAAAAAAATACCCTCAGGAATTAAACTTAACAGCTCTCTTTTGATCAGATAAATACCTGAATTTGCATAATAGTTATAAGTCGGTTTTTCCCGGACACCTTTTATCGTTCTTTCTTCCAATTCAAAAATACCGTAAGGTACAGATACGGAATAGGGGATTGCAGCAACCGACATATCCGCTTCATTTTGCAAAAAGTGCAAAAAGAAATCTTCAAAATTTATATTGGTAAAAAGATCCGAATTCATCAAGAGTATCGTGTCGTTATAAAAAGTATCTATAAATTTGATAGAACCGATTGTCCCCAAATACTGAGGTTCGCAGACACAATTTACTTTCACTCCTTCCCGGGGTTGTTCAAAATGTTGTTCAAGTTGTTCCCCCAGATAATTCACCGTTACATTAATATGGGAAACTCCATAAGAAATGAGATTATCGATATTATAATCAATGATAGCTTTATCACCGACTTTCAACAGGGGTTTCGGAGTTTGCTCTGTCAGAGGACGCAAGCGTTCCCCTTTTCCTCCGGCCATTAATACCGCATCTAACGGAAGTATGGATTTTTTCTTCTTCAAGTTATAAACCTTTACGATCTTTCTGTCTTCTGTCAATATCGGCAATAAGGTTATTCCTGTTGCTTTGAGATCCTTCAATGTTTCTACACTAAAGGCATTTTCATAAACAAAACGAAAGTTTGTATTCATGACAACCGATACTTTCTCTGAAATATTCACCCCCTCTATCAACTTGCGCCGGATATCTCCATCGGTCAAAGAACCAACCAAATGATCCTGATAATCAACAACAAAAAGCACCAAAACATCATTCGTCAAATTATTCAGTGCTATCAATGCTTCCCTTATAGTAATATAATCCCTTACTACATATTTTGAAAAATCACACATGACTATAGGTTATAAAAGGTTTTCCGGACAATTCCGGATAAAGGATAAGTCTTTAACACATGCAATATTTCGCTGGCTGTATCGTGTTTTTCATAAGGGTTAATTGTCGTTGCGGCACGACGGATACATTCATCCGATAATACAGTATCCAGCCCCTCAGAAATTTCTGCCTCGGAAGTCCCACAATGCACGACACTATCGGCACATAAACGGCCCTTTTGACGCCGGCCGATATTCAGCGTAGGTTTTCCAAAGGAAGGGACTTCCAGAATCCCACTGGATGAATTTCCCACAACAGCCGTGATATATTGAAGAACAGATAAATAACGCACATGTCCCAAAGAGGTAAAAGCAACAGCCTTATCGGTATGACATCTCACAAAGTCATGTATCATCGGAATAATACTCCGTCCCCCGGTATCGGAGTTCGGAAGCGTAAAAATAATTCTCAAATCTTTTCTACACTCCAATACATTCAACAGATTCCGGAATTGGCTTTCTGCATCTTCCCCGTCTAATGTAACCGGATGATAAGTAAGTAAAAGAGTTTTACCCTTCAGGAGAAACGATAAACTATTTTCCAGCACTTCTTTCGGGAGCAATTCGATATGTCTGACATTGTCGATACCTAACGCTCCGACATGGAACACTCTTTCCGGAGCTTCTCCCAGCTGTATCACTCTTCTCCGGTACTCTTCCGTCGAAGTAAAATGCAGATGGCTCATTTTAGTAATCGCATGGCGGATCGCATCGTCATAGGCACCCTCCGTGACCTCGCCTCCGTGCAGATGAGCCACAGGAATTTTATAAAACAAGGCTGCCGTCACAGCTGCCAATATCTCATAACGGTCTCCAAGCACCAACAATAAATCCGGCTGCAAATCCTCATAAGCGTCAGCAAAACCAATGGTTGCCAGACCAACGGATTTTGTCGTCGCATTGGCCGTATCAGAAGACAGCATCATTTCCACCTTCCTGTCTATACAAAAACCATCCTTTTCTATTTCCCGGTAGGTTAGACCAAATTCCGGAGACAAATGCATATTCGTAGCAATAATCTGCAATTTCAAAGCAGAATCCATTTGAATCATATGCATCAGCCGGCTTAAAAGGCCATATTCCGCCCGGCTTCCTGTCACCACACAGATCTTTCTCATAGCTCAATCAAATCATCGGCCTGAAAATCTTTTCCGGCCAATCTCCCCAATACTTCATCCCAAAACATCGGTGAAATGCCATCTCCCGGACGTTTTACAGTCAAATTGGTTTCATTAAAAGCTTCTCCTTTCTTAATCGGACAAGCAGCCACAATACTTTTCCTGGCAATATTTTTATTTTTTTTCTCTGAATCAGATACCCGTTTCACCCCGTCCCCCAAGGCCAGCTCGACGTTACGGATGGCCGACACCATCGCTTTCAGTTCCCGAGGCTCCAGAGAAGCTTTATGATCGGGTCCGGCCAAATTACGATCCAGCGTAAAATGTTTTTCGATAACTTTCGCTCCCAGCGCAACTGCCGCCACAGGAATCTCGATTCCTACCGTATGATCCGAATAACCGGTACTTACCTTCAATTCAGCAGCTATTGTCTGTATAGCCCTTAAATTGACATCACACATCGGGGTCGGATATTCGGTATTACAATGCAATACTGTTATTTGATTCCGGCTTAATCCGAATTTTTCCAATACATTCATTGCAGTCGTAATTTCCTCAAGAGTACTCATTCCCGTGGATAGAATGACAGGTTTCCGAAACTGAGCGATACGCTTCAGATAGGGGTAATTCGTAATCTCACCCGAAGGTATTTTCCATAGGTCCGGCTTTAAAGTGGCCAAAAAATCTATACTTTCAAAATCAAAAGCCGTAGAAAGAAAGGCTACCCCTTTTTCCCGGCAGTATTCAAATAATATCTGATGATCAGCCTGCGATAATTCTAATTTTTTCAACATAGAAAATTGAGACTGATCACTACTCCCCAAATTCCGTATCTGATAATCAGCCTGAACAGCCTGTTTAGAAACTAAATTTTCTACCCGGAAAGATTGAAACTTTACAATGTCTACTCCAGCCGCAGCTGCAACATCTATCAGTTGTTTGGCAAGCTTCAGCGAACCATTGTGATTGACCCCAGCCTCTGCAATAATCAATACTTTCTCCATCGTTACCCCAATTTTTTCATTAAAATTGCAGGAGAACCGGAATAAATCCCCTTTTCTACAGCATTTTTACGGACAAGAGATCCCGCCGCCACGACACAATCTTCAGCGATCGAAATTCCATTGACCATGACTGACCTACTGCCTAGAAAAGTACGCGCACCCACTTTACAATCTCCGTTTACCATGGCTCCTGTTGATATATGACAATAATCTCCCACGACAGCATCATGTTCAATATCGGCCAATGTATTTATAATGCAACCGCATCCTATTCGTGCTCCCGCATTCACAACAGAGTGGTGTAAAATTACTGTACCTTCCCCTACAGATGCATATTTTGAAACATAGGCTGTAGAAGCGATAATAGTGGCGAGACGTCCTCCTGCAGCCCGGATTTTATCATGGATTTTCAGCCGAAGTGAAATATTTTTTATAAATCCGACGGTGACGACAAAATCATATTTATCGGCATAATCTGCCAAATCATCATCAGTACCTATAATCCGGCCCGACAGTACAGTTTGTCCGATACGCTCCGGAATATCCAACACTCCATGGATACGGAACCCCGCACTCTCCGCTGCCTCGATTACAGATTTACAATGTCCGCCCCCACCGACCAAAACAAGCTCCCTTTGCTTTTTCATAATCTTACAGAACTTGGAATATTAACCAACCGCGCTTCCAGCCATTCTGCATCGGTCAGATCTCCGCATTGACAAGCAACGAACATCGGAAGACAATTCATCAACTGCCAGACCGGACGCGTCATAACTCCGGCATCATTGGTCTCTTCTAAAAAACGATCCCGGGACGTCTTATCTTTTAAAAGAACCGCATTCAACCAATAGTTGGATTTACAATCTGCCGGTTCAGAGAAGAAGGTAATATCAGATCCTTTGAAATATTCGTTATATTTTTGAGCTAACTCCCGTTTATTATCCACAAATTCCTGTAAATGTTCCATTTGTGCACATCCTAAAGCCGCATTAATATTCGGCATCCGGTAATTATACCCCACATGATCATGTACAAATTCCCAACGATGGGGCGTTTTCGCCTGTGTAGTCAAATGTTTGGCATATCTCCCTAACTCCTCATCCATAAACAATAACATTCCTCCGCCACCTGTCGTTATGGTCTTATTACCATTAAAGCTGACTGCACCCACCCTGCCGAAAGTGCCGGTATGTTTCCCTTTGTAAAAACTCCCGAGACTCTCAGCAGCATCTTCTACCAACTCTATATGATACTCTTCACAGAGTGCAGATAATTCGTCCAGATGAACCGGATGACCGAAAGTATGCATAGGCACGCAAGCTTTTATTCTACGTCCGGAAGTCTTATTATAACATGCATTATTCCGAATTTCCGAATTTAGCTGAAGCCATTTCCGCATCTTTGACGGAGATAAGCCCAACGTATCCAGATCGACATCCAGAAATACGGGATGTGCTCCTATATAACTGATGGCATTACAAGTTGCTATAAAAGTCAAAGGCTGAGTGATCACTTCATCTTCCCGTTCCACACCTGCCAGCAACATCGCCATATGCAGTGCATTCGTCCCGTTGACACATACAACAGCTCGTTTAGCGCCTGTATATTGAGCTACCATCTCTTCAAAACGATCCACGAACTTCCCCACACTCGACACGTATGTACTATCAATACATTCGTTGAGATACTTTTTTTCGTTTCCGACAAAACAAGGAGCATGCAGAGGCACCATCCCATCAGACTGATGAAATGTCTGACGGATAAAATCGATAACCTGGTTATACATTGTAAATATCAGCTTTATATTTTTTCAGATTTTCTTTGTTCCGGAACCAATCGATAGTCTTCTGTAATCCTTTTTCTATCGGATACTCCGGAGTAAATCCCGTTAAAGATTTTATTTTGGAATTATCGCCCCATAAACGGAAAACTTCTGAATTTTTAGGCCGTATCCGTTGCTCATCCTCAACGAATCTCACCTTAGCATCCATCAGTTTGGCTATTAATTCCAGGGTATCACGCATAGAAATTTCATAATTACTGCATACATTCACCTCCTGGCCTATAGCGGCATCGCATTGGGATAATTCAATAAATCCTTTACAGGTGTCTTTTACGAAATTAAAATCCCGGGTAGGAGTCAGATCTCCCAGTTTGATTTCCCTTTTTCCATTCGCTATCTGGGTGATAATAGTAGGAATAATAGCCCTTGCAGACTGCCGGGGTCCATACGTATTAAAAGGTCGTACGATCACGACCGGTAAGTTGAATGCATTATAAAAACTCATGGCCATAGCATCTGCTCCGATTTTAGTCGCAGAGTAAGGTGACTGAGGTTGTTTGGGGTGTTTTTCATCAATGGGCACATATTGTGCAGTTCCATAGACTTCAGAAGTCGAGGTCACCAACACCCGTTTTACCCCATTTTCTTTTGCAGCCTGACAAATATTCAGAGTTCCTTTGACATTGGTATCCACATAACTATCCGGAGCGACATAAGAATAAGGAATGGCTATCAAAGCGGCCAAATGAAAAGCGATTTCGATTTCCCGAGTAATATGTTTACAAAAATGAGGATCGCGAACATCTCCGGTCACCACTTCAAGATTCGGATGGCGGATACCGTCCAGCCATCCCCAGTTATTAAAGGAATTATACAAAGACAACGCCCGAACCTGATATCCTTGTTCCAATAACATCTCTGTCAAATGGGAACCGATAAAACCGTCAGCCCCAGTAACCAATACTTTGTTCATTTTCTCCATCATACTTTATCTATTATTCCCAACCTATCCATCCGAACCATAATTTATTTCTTACTTTTTCTAAATTGTCGGAAGCATTATTACCCTGCATAAAAATAAAAAACTGATTTTCCTGATTAGATTTTCCTAAATTAGGTAACCAGGTCAATTCATGATCTTCACTAAGAACCGGCTCCAGTTTCAGAATATTATATTGAGGATCACACACCATATACATCAACCTCGAGGAAGGTGTTCCCCAACGATTGGTATGGAAAAAATCTTCCTTATTCACAGTAGTCAAAAGCACATATAAATTACCTGTTTTATCTATACTGCAAGAGGTCTCCTGAACAACATAAAGGTCTTTCAAAAAATGATTGTAGTCAATATAATGTTTACTCCACTTTTTCCCCTCCAATCTGCTTATCACTAATCCCGAAATATTCTTTGTCATTTCATGATACATTAAAACAGGAGCATGATTGAAGATATTCAGGTTGGATGTAAAATATTGGGGTTTATCATCTAAAGGTTCCGGATAACCATCGACAAGATCCAGGTCAGAAGGAGTTGCAGGATATTTCACCAGGTCACGTCCTGTATAATTCTTCCAGGTATCTCCAAAATCATCTGAATAAATATATCCGACACAACAAGAATTCAATCCCACGTCATCAACATTTGAATACCTTAGAGGAGCATATTCCAAATTTTGAAAACTAACATGTATCCTTCCATTCGAATAATTCATATTGGCATAAAACCGATTATACCCATCCTTCCGGTACAAGGACTCATTACTTTTCACCCATTTGTCATGATTTCCATGAAACAATGCTTTCCTTTTCCATTCGACCGAATTGATTTCTTTGAACATAAAAGACAAAACAGCTCCTTCTTCTCCCCTCCCCTGGGTCCTCAATAAAAGGAATAATTTGTCAGAGATCACTTTAAAAACAGGATAAGTCAATATCATATTATCAATTGTAATGCTCTCCCTTTTCCAATTTGAAATATCATAAGGAGCCATCGTTGACGCCAGAAATATCTCATTGGCATGTCCACCATACATGACATATATATATCCGTTATCATCTATTTGAATCGTAGGATTTCCATGATTATCATAGGTATTACCAATTAAAAACGGCTCCGATAACAATTGTGTATTTTTGTCGAACTTTTGAATAACTACATTAAAATCCGTATCTAAATAAACAAAATATACACTCTCTTCGGTTTCTATTATTTTATCGGAATCAATATAAGCCGATGCCCTACTGCTTACAGCATCAGAAACCAGTAATACATGAACAACAGGATGTTTACATGACACCGAAGCTTCTTTACTACACGCCACGAATAGCAAAAAGAAAAAAATCCAATATCTTAACATTACAAGCTCCAATATTTCAACTCATGAATCTTATCCCGATACATCCCCTTCACATCCACCAGTACTGCATTGTCATACGTCAAGGATTTGAAGTACTTTTCATCCAGATTTTTGTAAGCGTCATGCGATACGGCCACGATAACCGCATCGTAATTATCACGGGGTTTCTCGATGAGCTTAAAACCATACATTTGTTTTACCTCCTCAGAATCCGCGTAGACATCAACAACATCCACATCTACTCCGAAGTCTTTCAGTTCGCTGATGATATCCACGACCTTCGAGTTCCGGATATCCGCAACATTCTCTTTAAATGTCATTCCCATGACCAAAACGCGGGCTCCCAGGATATTCTTCCCCATCCCGATCATCTTTTTCACGAGCTTTTTCGCAATATACCCGCCCATCGTATCATTGATGAAACGACCGGCACTGATGATCTGGCTATGGTATTTCAATTCGTTGGCTTTATAAACCAGATAATAAGGATCCACGCCGATACAATGCCCGCCAACCAGTCCGGGATAAAACTTCAGGAAGTTCCACTTTGTTCCGGCTGCCTCCAGCACATCGTAAGTATTGATCCCTATCCGGCTGAAAATGATCGACAGTTCGTTCATCAGAGCGATATTCACGTCCCGCTGCGTGTTCTCGATGATTTTTGCGGCTTCCGCCACTTTTACATTCGGGGCCCGGTGAACGCCCGGTTTTACGACCAGCTCGTACACCTTGGCTATCGTGTCGAGCGCTTCCGGGTCACAGCCGGAAACGATCTTTATCGTGTTGGGCAGGGTATGTACTTTCTCTCCCGGGTTGATTCGTTCCGGAGAATAACCGAATTTAAAATCGACCCCGGCCCTTAAACCTGAAATCTCTTCCAAGATAGGAATACAATCCTCTTCAGTACACCCGGGATATACAGTTGACTCATACACGACATAATCCCCTTTTTTCAAGGCCTTGGCCACGGAACGGGTAGCCCCTAACAAGGGAGTCAGATCGGGTTGATTATGATCGTCGATAGGCGTGGGAACCGCCACGATAAAAAAGGAGGCTTCCCGCAACTCGTCGATAGAGGAAGTAAATTTTATATCAGTCTCCTCGAAGGCCTCGTGTCCTAATTCTTTACAAGGATCGATTCCCTCCCGCATCTTGGCAAGGCGCTCCTCGTTGATATCAAAACCGATAACTGATATTTTTTTGGCAAATTCGAGTGCTATCGGCAAACCTACATAGCCTAATCCGACCAATGCTAATTTGGCCTCTTTATTAACTAATTTATTGTACATAATGATTGTATAAATGTCTTATAACATTAGATGATCTTTCACGGAACGTGACTACAAAAATATTTACCCTCGAATTTTAGACACCAGCCCGTCTTTCAAACGGTACTTCTCGTGACTCTCCGGGCATTCGGCAACACCATCCTCATCGAAATGAAGACGGTGACCGTACTCGCTCATCCAGCCTAATTGCCGGGCGGGATTGCCCACTAACAGGGCATAGGCCGGAACGTTCTTCGTCACCACGGCGCCCGCCCCGATAAAGGCATAAGCCCCGATATCGTGACCGCAAACAACGGTGGCGTTGGCTCCGATGGTAGCCCCTTTCCCGACATGCGTCTGCGCGTACTGTGATTTTCGATTAACGGCACTCCGGGGATTGGTCACGTTCGTGAACACGCAGGAAGGCCCCAAAAACACGTCGTCATCACAGGTCACCCCGGTGTATACCGACACGTTGTTCTGCACCTTCACGTTATTTCCCAGCACGACTTCCGGGGAGATCACCACGTTCTGGCCGATATTGCAATTTTTGCCGATCGTGCAACCGCTCATGACATGACTGAAATGCCATATTTTCGTTCCTTCCCCGATCCGGCAATTCTCGTCTATCACCGCCGTCTCGTGGGCGAAATACTCTTGTTTCATGAACAATATATATTATTTGTAAAACTCTTTTATCCTCTCGATAACGATATCCTGTTGTCCGGGTGTCAGTTCCGTGTGGATCGGGAGCGATAGCACGGAACAAGAGAGTCTTTCTGCCGTGTCGAGCGTTCCCGCCGCCCGGGCGATCGATTTGAACGCCCCCTGCTTTTGCAAAGGCAAGGGATAATAGATCATGGCCGGTATTCCGGCTTCTTCCAAGTATTTTTTCAGGGCATCCCGTTTTCCATTCAACACTTTCAACGTGTACTGGTGATACACGTGCGTGGTGTAAGGCATCTCCTCGGGTGTGATAATTCCCTCTATGTTTTTTAAATTTTCAGTGTAATATCTTGCTGCCTCGTGTCGGGCTTTCCCGTACTCGTCGAGATGTCTCAATTTCACGTCCAACACGGCAGCCTGGATGGTGTCGAGCCGGGAATTACATCCCAAAACGTCATGGTGATATTTCACCCGTTGACCATGGTTGGCAATCATCCGGATTCGCCCGGCCAACTCCTCGTCATCGGTCATCAACGCCCCCCCGTCACCGTAACAACCGAGATTTTTCGACGGGAAAAAAGAGGTACAGCCGATATGGCCCATGGTTCCAGTTTTCTTTCTCGTTCCGTCCGCAAAGGAATACTCTGCCCCGATGGCCTGCGCGTTGTCCTCCACCACGAACAGCCCGTGTTCGGCAGCAAAAGAGAGGATCAGTTCCATGTCACAACTTTGCCCGAACAGATGCACCGGCACGATGGCTCTCGTCTTCGAAGACAAGGCATTCCTTATGTTATCGACCGTGACGTTAAAAGAGGCGTAATCCACGTCCACCATGACAGGCGTGAGCCCCAGTAAACCGATGACCTCTGCCGTGGCCACGTAAGTAAAGGCAGGCACGATCACCTCGTCGCCGGGTTGCAAACCTAAAGCCATGAGAGCGATCTGCAAGGCATCCGTCCCGTTTCCGCAAGGAATCACGTGTTTTACCCCGCAATAATCGGCCAGGTGACCGGAAAATTCCCTAACTTTAGATCCGTTAATAAACGCTGTCGAATCCAATACCTCCTGTATGCCGGCATTTACCTCTTCTTTTATTTTATCGTATTGACCTCTCAGGTCCACCATCTGAATTTTCATCATATAAACAAATGATTATCTTACCATTAAAATGGATTAATTAAAGTAGAATAAAGATTCTTGAACAATCTCTACCTCAAGATCAAATAACGACCGATTAATGATAT
>NZ_JANSKB010000006.1:0-117235 GCF_024741215.1 Gabonibacter chumensis
TTAGCGCCGATGGTACTGCCGCGAGGTGGGAGAGTAGGTCGATGCCGAATTTAGGGAGAAGCCACGAGAGATCGTGGCTTTTTTTTATTGTAGATTGTAGATTTTAAATTGTAGATTTTAAATTGAAAACGGAATTCAATCTACAATCTACAATTTAAAATTGTCAATCATTTAATCTCCTAATCCATTTAATCTCTCAATCTCTTATCATGTAGTCTACTATCATCAATATTTCTAATATCAGATTTCTTCAATCTATAATTGTTATTATTTGGAATAAAATTCGATGAAATTTATTTGCAAATAACATATTTTTTTTAACTTTACAAGTGATATGTTTATTATGAACCTATATAATTTCACGATTATGAAATCAAAAAAGTTAAAATTAATCTTGACTGTATGTATCGGTCTAACCCTTACGACCGTTGCTACTGCCGCGGTGTATGTACTTTCTCCTCCTTCGCCTCCTCGAGCGCTTCGGATTGATGATATAACGCCAACCAGCTGTAAACTAAGTTTTTCACCTCCTGCAGATGATGGCGGATTACCTGTATCACTTTATCTTATTGAAGTTAAGGATGCTCGTTTGGATTTATCCTGGAGGCCTTATGCTTCAGTTAAAACGACTAAATCTGCAATTAAGTGTGAAGAGTCGGGATCTCTTATGAAAATTCGAGTTCGAGCTGAAAACGCAGCTGGAGTGAGCCCTCCATCAGATAAAATAGTGATACGATTTCCAAAAGTAAACTAAATTTTTTTTATTTATATCTCGGATAATTCCATTCAAGATTATCCGAAATTAAATTTATAATCATGAAGAAGATGTATAGATTTTTATGGCTTTTGCTGGGCATTTTTATTCTTGATAGTCACCTCGCCGTTTGTTCTTCCCCCCCTACGCGTTTGGATATGAACACGGATTTCACGGTGGTTGAAAAAGTGGAACTGAAGCCTTTCAAAACGTACGACGGTTTAAAAGCGTGGCATACCTGGATCATCGACGGCTCCCTGCTGTATGTCATCGACCATGATCCCAGGTATGATTTGGGAACTTGTTATGATTTCAACACGGGCAAGAAGTTATCCGTGCTTGCAAAACACGGGAAAGCTCCATACGAATTATCCGATTATATACACTACAATACAATTCACGTGACAAAAGATTTTATCGTGTTTGTGCCTGCTGAAACAATGTTAAAGACGGTTTCTCGCAAAGCCGTTTATACTCGAGAAAACGCGATAAAGGTTTTTGCCAAAAAAGATGTGATCAACAATGTCCCCGTGAAAGACAGGAAAGTGATCATTCCCGCGTTTCCGGACAGCGTTTGGGTAGAGCAGGCGACGATTCTCCCGAACGGGGCTATCGTGGCGATAATGCCTTCCCCTATCTTTGACAAGCAAAAACTGGAAAAAGATGCCCGTACGGGTATGGAGAAGAAAACCCTGATGGTTCTCGGTCAGAAGGGGGTAACCTATCACGAAACACTCCCGGGTGACGGTTTCCCGGAATACGAGATGTATTCGAAGCCGAATCCGTACATCTCGATGAAACAGGCTAACGCGAGAGGTCTTTTTAGAACGAGAGGCAACGATATGGCTGTTTTCGCCGTGAATGGTCAATTCATGTTGTACACGTTCGATTTCAACAGCGGGAAGGTCGAAAACGTGAAAAGGTACACGGATATTTTACCTTTGAATGCTGGAGATGAAGTATGTAACGACATGGAATTGCGTGTCGTGTGCCTGGAAGTGACCGGTAACCATATTTTCTGCCTGGTGAGCGGTTATTTTAGCGAGGCGGATAAGCAATCGAAGACAGACAGAAGTGCCATCTTCGTGTTTGACTGGAATTTGAAACCGATCAAGAAGTTTGAATTGCCAAAGCTAACCAAGGGGTACTACACGATTCCCATGGATGGAAGCGCGGTTTACTTCAAACAAGTCGATAAGGAAAACCGCCAAAACACGCTGTTGTATAAGGCCGATTTGAAAATATAACGACATATAGTCAAAAATCATAAACTTTTGAAAACCGCGTTAAAAACAATTGTCACTCACGAGAGCAAACTGGTGAGAAGAAACTGGTTGTTCTACCTGTTCATGCTCGGGGTGTTAGGATTCATGGTCGGGTTCTTGATCCCCTGGAATGCCCGAAGCCTCCAGTGGTGGCAGGTGGTCCTCGCCTCGTCCCTCTCCGCGTACGGGTTTTATTTCTTAAATCTCTTTCAATCCATCGTGATCACTTTTCTTGTTTGTGACATCCAGCGCAAGCGGAAAAAAGCCGAAACACGAGAGGTCCTTTTCACCAGACCCGTTGATAACGAGGAAGTATTCCTCGGGGAGGTATTAGGTATACTGATCCCGTTTCTCGCGGTCGATGTTATCTTCATGATTTTCTGCGGGGTTATCCATGTCATCGTTCCCGATTCACCCGTGAATCCCGGGGTGTACCTGTTTTACCTGCTGGTGCGCGTGATACCCACGCTCGTTTTTATCACCGGGTTAGCGTCGCTCGTGAACCGCTTGACCAAACACCCCCTTGTCAGCTGGATGATCCTGGTTGGGGCGTTCTACTTCTCGTGCGCTTACCTGACAAAACCCCTGCACGGGATGCTGGATTTCCGGGGAAGTTCGCTCACGGACTCTTTTTCCACCCTCGTGGGGTTCATAGACCTCGACGAGACGCTGCTACACCGGGGAGCCTTCTTGCTACTGGGGATTTGTTTACTATGCTTTGCCGCCCCTCTTGCTAAAAGATTACCCGGGAAACCCGGGCGAAAAATTTATTTCGCCGCGGCCGCGGCCCTCTTTCTCGTGCTTTCCGTGGGACTGGGGAGCATCTACTTGAACAAGTTCCAAAACCGAAAGGAGAACAGGAATGCGTACCGAGAAACTTTCACCGGGTATAACAAGTACCCCACCGCCCGCGTACTCACCCATGACATCACGTATCAACCCGGGGGAGACCGCCTCTCGGCAACAAGCCGGATGGAGATACAAAATCAACGGAAAGTGAAAATGGAGCGATTTTTACTCTTCCTGAACCCGGGTCTTCGGATCAACAAGGTGGAATCCAACGGGCAGAACATCCCCTGGCACCGGGAACATCAAGTCGTGGTCATCGAACGCCCCCTGGAGCCCGGCGAGCGTGTCGAGGTGACGATGGAATACGCGGGAGGCATCGACGAGGAGGTTTACCAGGTGAATCTCTCCGACGAGGAGTTCTTCTCTCCCATTAGTTACACCATGCACATCGAGAATTTGGGGAACCGGTTGGCTTTTGTGTCGGGAGATTTCACGCTGCTGGTACCGGAAGTGATGTGGTACCCCATGGCCGTGCCCCCCGTGGGGTTGATGGCCTCCAGGGAGATGAATTTCACGCGCTATACGCTACGGGTGAAGGAACCGGGAGAGAAGGTCGTTTTATCCCAGGGAAAAACCTCCAGGGAGGGGGAGTACGTCACGTTCGAGAACCTGCAAAACCTGACCGGGATAAGCTTGTGCATCGGTAAATTCGAGAAAAGAGCGGTCACCGTGGATTCCCTGACGGTGGAGCTTTACACCTACCCGGGAAACGACTTCTACATGAAAACCGTTGACGCGTATAAACCCCTGCGAAAAGGGGCGCCGGGACGAGAGCAAACGATAGAGAGCATATTCCGTTCCTGTAAAGATATCATCGAAAAAGGCCAGGATTACCCCTATCCCTACAAGTATTTGAAATTAATCGAGGCACCGGCCTCTTTCCTGCATTACAACGGGCATTCTCTGTATCGTGATAACGCCCAGCCGGAGATCGTTTTCTTTAATGAGCGATGGCCTCAAGAGGTAGAAAAACCCGGGAGCGGTTGGGAAGAGTTGCTGTCAGACAAGTTGCCCTACGCCTTGAAACACACGGGTATCGACAAGGTTTTCTCGGGACACACCCGTAGCGTGACATCCGACAAGTTCCGGGGGATGGATCTCCTGTACCGGCAAATGATGAACCCGCTATCGCAGAGGCTTACTGTAAAACCATACATGTTCGAGCGGATCGAGAAAAACGGCCTGGAAGGATGTATCACGGGAGAGTACAGTCTGGAACAAGAGGTCGCTATTTCTTTAAAGGTTTCCCACTTGTTGAGTTACTTGACGACGATAACCTCTTGGGACTCCTTGAGTCGGTTCATGGAAGAGTTTAATACGCGTACCTGCTTCCAGGAAGTGAATTTCGATTCGTTTATCGACGAGTTCGAACAACGTTTCGGGAAAAATATCCGGAATTACCTGGACAAGTGGTACATGAGCCGTGAAATACCCCGGTTGCACGTCAAGGATCAATACAATAAAGTCACGGATCGATTAAAAATTATGGATTTCAAGGTGGGTAATATCAGCGAGACGGGTGGTATCGTTTCCGTCATCTCGTACGCGACTGATGACCTCGGAAGAAACCGGGTATATCGTTGGCGGAGTTACCCGGTCAACCCCGGGGAATACAAGCGAATCGTCGTTCATGAAGATCGAAGGTATGGATTAATGCTCACGACAAATTTCTCGGGGAACCTGCCGGGAACTTTTTCATTTCAAAACGAGCAAACGATTAAATCCGGCACGATACCCGAAGAGGGGGTTACCCCGCTGAAGCGGGACGAATTCTATCCCCCGGGAGAGATTATCGTGGATAATGAAGATGAAAATTTCCATTTGATCGACTCCCCGGAGAGGCGGACGCAATTGGCGGATCTTATGAACCCAAAGAGAGGCGAGGGAGAATATAATTTGAGAGTGTCTTGGAATACTAAAATAAACACGTGGGGTTCTCCTATTATTCCCATGTTGGTAAATAATTGTTACGGGAAATGTACACGTAGTCTCTATACCAAAAAAGCGGGTACCGGGAAGTTCAAGGCCGAATGGGTAGCTAACCTCCCGGAAGCGGGCAGGTACGAGATCTTTATTCATAGACCTCATCTGCTAAGCTATGTCGACGAGAATGGTAAATTTCTTGCCGATTACCCGGGGATGAGAAATTACTACACGGTGCATACTCCCGAGGGAGAAAAGGAGGTTGTCCTGGAGGTTGAAAAGGGTGATCCCGCCTGGGTATCGCTCGGTGTATTCAGCTTGCCGGCCGGGGGCTCCCGCGTGGTATTGGATGACCGGGGAGCTCCTCCCATCACGGACAAGTACGGAGGAACTTATGTTCAGCTGGTGGTGGCTGATGCTGTCAAATGGGTGATGAAAGAGTGATTATAAAGAAAATGAATATATAAAAAATAACGTTATGAAGAAAAACAACATGAAATCATGGTTACTTACTTGCTTAGGTGCGGTTTTCACGACTATGACAATAGCCGGGGTAAGTGGAGTGCTTAAAGCACCCCGGGGATCCGGCGTACCGATATATGAACGGACAGAAACGAGTATTAAAATTACGTTCAAACCTCTCGAGGGAGACGGGGAGGAACCCGTCTCCCATCGGTACGTCGAATCCCGGGGCCCTTGGGATCTGGCGTGGAAGTTCCGGGGGATGACTTCGACGTCCGAATACGAGGTGACGGCGATAAGGAAAGGAGCTTTGGCTGAATATCGCGGAACCGCTTCCAATGCGGCCGGTATGAGCAAAAGGTCAACCGTGAGTACCAGTTTCATAAAAATCCAGTAGATTCATCAAGATTCAAGGTTCATTGAATTTAATATCAAGTAATCATGAGAAAAAAAAACATACAATCGTTTTTAGTTCCTCTAATCGGCCTCTTCATGTTCAGTTGCGACAACGCTGAAAAGTTTCCGCTATCGAGCATAGACACGGATTTTGTCGTTGTCGGGAAGCTGGATTTTCAACGCTATAAAAATTTGACAGTCAAGCACGACAACTTCATGGATGACGTGATAACTTCAAGTAGTATTAACGTGATAGAAGAGTCGGTGCTGTGGTTCGTTGAGCCCCTTGAAGATGATGATTACGATGCTTGCATTTGTTATAACCTGAACACGGGGGAATCGTTGGCTTCGAGTGCGTCACCGGGGAGAGCGCCCTACCAGATGGAAGGATTAACGGGGTTCAAGATCGTAGGGGATTCCGTCTACTTTTATGAAGGCCGGAACACGATCAAGACCTTTAACAAGCAAGAGATTATTCGGGATGTTCCCATGGAGGAGAGGAAGTTCAGCGTAACGACTTTCCCGGATTCGGTTTGGGTATCCCGAATGACGAAATTGCCGAACGGCACGGTGATAGCTACCATTCGCCCGCCTTTTGAATTTGAAAAGAACAACGTGAACGAGATCAATAAAAACTCGGTGGTGGTTTGGGACCATCAAGCAATGAAGGGGTACCAGACGATCGACTACGCCAGTTTCGATGTCAAGAAAAGGAAGCGCACCGAGATCCCGGCGAACGACCTTATCAAGTGGACTTACGCGCAAGGCTTTATCGAGACACGAGGTAACGACTTGGCCGTGATCGCCTCGAGCGACCAGTTCATCTTATACACGTTCGACGTGACCACGGGTAAGGTGGTGAACGAGAAGAGATACACGCCGGTTCAATACTCTAATGAAGAGTTCTGTTTCTTATCAACCAACGACATGCGGCAGCGTATTTTAGCCATGGAGGCGAACGACTCGTACATCGTATGTAAGGTGGGGGGGTATTTTAATGCAGAAGATAAAGAGTATGAAGTGTATAAAGAGGCCATTTTCGTGTTCGACTGGAACCTGAATCCGATCAAGCGTTTCGATTTGCCCGATTTAGGTCCTAAGGGGTACTTTTCGATATCGAATGATGCCCGCTCGGTGTATTTCAATGATTATGCGGCCGAAGAGGATGAGTTCTTCAAACTCACGCTGCATAAAGCGGATTTAGCGTTATGATTTAAATCGACATGTCGTTCCTTAAAATTGAATCTTATATTTATTTGATTGTTAATGATACATCGGGACATTGGAGTTTGAATATAGGAACAAAAAAGTATTGCCTGTCAAGTAGGGTTCAGTAGGACTATTCCTGAATGCCAAGAGTATATCTTTACTGTAACGGTCATAAAAATTTACTATTTCATAAACATAGCATTATGGCTATGATCAGTCGGGCGGCCAGACAATGGCCGCCCGAATTTTGAAAAACATCGTCTGTGCAATAAAGCGTCGCGGCATGATTTGTCCATCTTTTTAATCCCCCGATCATTATATCCCTCGATCCCAGAATCCCTTAATCTTTTAATCATTAATCAACATTTGCCATTTGTCGTTTTTTTCTTTTATCTTTGATTTCAAATGAAGTTTAGGACCAACAATATTATTTTGATGGGCTTTGTTTTATTAGCCCTTTTCCTTGTGGCCATTTATTTGATCGGAGACAAGATAGGTTCCGTGTGGAATCGGTTGAATAATGATTTTGTTATGGATCAATGTCGTTATCGTTCGCAAACGATCGCTTATGAATTTAAGAAGACGGAGCAATTGCAACGGGTAGTCCGGGAATTTTTTACTTCCAAAAAGTGGCAGGAGGAGGAGGAGTTGTTTTCTTCTTTGATGATTATACCTCAATTGGACACGAAACTGAGCCGGATATGGTATTTTGTGGATGGAGAGAATATATTGAATGTATTGGATAAAGATACGACCTCTTTTTATAAATATAAATTGTCGGAAAGGAAGCAGTCGGAGTTTAGAGAGATGATAGATACGCTCCAGAATGATCGTTATAGCGGGACCTATAATGATGCCGGGAAAATTTATTGGACCACGGTAGATGTTATTAGGAATAAAAAATGGGGAGATGTGCTTTTAGGTTTTGATATCTCTTTACCGGATTTGCATACCTATTTTTCGGAGATAACGGCTATATTCCGGAGTTATGTTTTTATCGTCAATGAAAAGGGTACTATTCTCTCTCATCCGGATGAGCGTTTATTGGGGCAAAAGCTGATGGAGAAAGAAGAGTTGGATTCGATAAAGCAGGTATTGAAAGAAAAGAAGGAGCTGCGTATTTTGGCGAACTCTGCTTATTTGAAGGTTCCTGTGGTAAGGGTCTATTTTCCGTTGGAAGTAGGAAATGAACGCTGGATCATAGGAGTGAATGTTCCTCAATTTGTTTATAGCGAACAAACCGAAGAATTCCATCGTTATGCTATTATTATCGCGTTGATTACTATTTTGATATTTACGGTGTTACTCTTCCTCGCGCAACATAAATGGCGAAAGGAGTATCGGTTGAGGCGTAAGGTGGAGCGGGAGTCTGTCGAGTTGAACTTGCAACAGTTGAAAAATCAGATCAATCCTCATTTTCTTTTTAATTCTTTAAATTCGTTGAGTGCTTTGATTGGAACCGATACGGTATTGGCCAAAGAATTTGTTTTGAAGTTATCAAAAGTATACCGTTATCTTTTGGAAAAAAGAAATGTCAGTTTGGCCACCGTCAGAGACGAATTGGAATTTACCCGTCAATACTACTTTTTACAGAAAATACGGTTTGGCGAGTCTTTGGAGTTGATATTCGATGTCGATTCCGATGTATTCGACCTGAAGATCCCGACCATGAGTCTGCAAACGTTGGTCGAGAATGCGATAAAGCATAACCAGGTAACCGTACAAAAGCCTCTCTGGATAAAAATATACGTGTTCGACGATTGTGTCGTCGTTGAAAATAATTACCAGCCTCGTACCGAATCTACGGTTGAATCGATAGGTGTAGGCTTGGAACGTATTCGAAAAATGTATGAATTTTACGGGCGTTCCGGCTTTGAATTCAGTAGTACAGGTGCTTATTTTATATGCAAATTGCCGTTGTTAAGCGTTGATTCATAAGGAGAAACAATGAATTTTCGTTTCGTGGTATTTTTTCTGTTATTCACTCCTTCATTTTAGGCATTCACTCCTTTTTTATTTCGTTTTTTTCAATAATAGGGTATTATTGTAAAAGATGAATAGGCTCATGATAACTATTATAAAGACAAAAACTATGATTACAACGAAAACCTTTATTGTATGTATGACGGTATTGACGTCGTTTTTCTTTCTTCCTGCCGAAGGAGCGGTTAGAAACAGGCATAAGAAAAAGGAAGTTAAAACGGATACTGCGGTTACCAAAAACAAATACGATGAATTATTGAATAAAGCCAAGACGGCGGAAGGTATGATAAAAATTCATACAGTCGGTAATGACTATTATTTTGAGATAGCCGATTCTTTATTGGGACGGGATATTCTGATTGTAAACAAAGTATCCGGAGTTCCTGGAGCTTTGAATGACGCCGGATTGAACAAGGGAATGGAGTACGATGACAAGATTGTTCGTTTTTATAAGGACGAGGCTTTAAATAAGGTTTGGGTAACGACCTACGACCCGAGGGTAAGCGTTCCGGAGGGGGATGCAATCAGTCAGTCGGTCAAAGATAATTACCGGGAGTCTGTGATCGAATATTTTCCGATCGAAGCTTATGGAAAAGATTCGACGACGGTCGTATTTAAAGTGAACAAGATTTTTGACGGTAGCGAGAAAAGTATAAATGATTTGTATCATAGTATCTCTTTGGGAACGTCTGTAAAAAGAGATCTATCGAAGATATTGAGCGTGAAAGTTTTTCCGAAAAATGTGGTGGTAAAGGCGTTAATGACGACGCAGGTGACAGATGGGGCCGTTTCGGTCCCATTAACCGTTGAAACGACAACAAATCTTGTGCTTTTGGATAAAGAGCCGATGAAGCCCCGTTTTGCGGATCCGAGAGTAGGTTTTTTCAGTACGGAACGTATTTATTTTAATGACAAACAGCAAGCGGTGGAACGACGGGAGCTTGTACATCGTTGGAGATTGGAACCGAAACCGGAAGACGTGGAAAAATACAAACGGGGAGAGTTGGTTGAGCCGGTGAAACAAATTGTATTTTACATCGATCCGGCCACGCCGAAGCAATGGCGTGAGGAGATAATAGCCGGTGTTTATGACTGGCAGGCGGCTTTTGAAGCGGCCGGATTTAAAAACGCCGTTGTTGCCAAAGAAGTGCCTGCCGATGCGACGGATTTTGATATCGAGGATGTACGTTATTCTGTAATCACTTATGCCGCTTCGGAACAGGCAAACGCGATGGGACCTTCGGTTGTCGATCCTCGTTCCGGAGAGATTATTGAAGCGGATGTGGTATGGTGGCATAATGTAATGAGTCTGTTACATACCTGGATGAGAGTTCAGACGGCAGCAATCGATCCGAGCGTCCGCGGAAATAAATTGAGCGATGAACACATGGCAAGCGCTATTCGCTTTGTTTCTTCCCATGAGGTAGGACATACCTTCGGATTGAAACATAATATGGGAGCCTCCTCTTCTTTCCCGGTAGATTCGTTAAGATCGCCCGAATTTACGTCTAAAATGGGAGGGACGGCAAGTTCCATTATGGATTACGCTCGTTTTAATTACGTGGCGCAACCGGAGGATGGCGTAACGGAGATTACCCCGAAGATCGGTATGTACGATAAGTTTGCCATTCGCTGGGCTTATCGTTGGTTGGATGTTGCGACTCCTCAAGAGGAATTACCTGTTTTGAACGATTGGATACGGGAGCATGAGGGCGACCCGATGTATTGGTACGGAGAACAACAGGATCCCCGGGATCCGATCGATCCCCGTTCTCAGGATGAAGATTTGGGCGACGATATCGTGAAAGCCAACCGTTACGGAATAAAGAATCTGAAACGGATCGTTCCCCATATTCAGGAGTGGACGGAGGAAGAGGGACAAGGTTATTTCGAGGCGGGTAAATTGTTGATGGCCGTGATTAACCAGTGGAAAATGTACGGGGATCATGTAACGGCAAACGTAGGGGGGATTTACATTAACAATCCCGTAAAAGGAAGTTCGGAAGACCGTTATATTCCCGTGCCCAAAGGCATCCAGAAAGAGAGCGTAAAATATCTTATCGAAGAGGTCTTTACGGTTCCCGAATGGTTGTTCGGAGCGGAAGTATGGAAAAAAAGCTACCCGATACAATCGGGAGTCGAATACTCTCCGTACACGGTTGTCAGGGAGTTGCAGTACGCTACTTTTTATAATTTGTTGAAAGACGATCGTTTGATGAGAATGTATGATGCGGAAGCGACTTTAGGTAGAGAGAAATGTTATACGCCGGAAGAGTTGTTTGCCGATTTGCACAAAGCTGTTTTCAAAGGAACTTTAGCCGGACGTAGTTTGTCTGTTTATGAACGTATGGCTCAAAAAAATTATATCGATGCTATTATCGTGAGTTCCAACAAAGCAGTAGAGAAAACTACGAAAAAGGCTCTTCGCGGGGATGAAACAGGGTGCTGTTTCGCATCCCGGAGGCCCGCTTTCACGTTAGATCTGCAGGAAGATGTACAGATTCGGATGTTGCACTTCTATTCCATGGGAAGAGTTTCCGAGGCCGTATCTGTGAAACGGGGAGAGTTGCTGAAGGTATTGAAGTTGGCGGAGAACCGTCGTGCTACGGGTGATGTGGCGACACGACACCATTATGAGGACTTGATTATACGCGTAAAAGAGGCGTTGAATATGCGATAATTGAAAAGAATAACCAAGATGTGTACTTGCGTTCAGAAAACTACAATTTAAAACAAACGAAAATGAGAAAAATTTTATTGTTAATTGCTCTGTTCTGTCCGCTTATGATATTTGCCCAAAAGGACAAGGATATCAGAATAATTAAAGGCGAGGTGTTGGATTCGATTACCAAAGAACCTTTGATTGGAGCGACAGTATTTATTGACCCTGAAGCGGTCGAGGCGAAAAATTTCACCCCGCAGGGGACGGCTACGGATTTGGAAGGTCGTTTTGAGATGAAGTTACCGAAAGCGGTGAAATACGTGATGGTTAGTTATATAGGATACCTTACCCAAAAGGTGGATGTCAGCAAAGGAGAGGATTTTAAGATCCTTCTGAAGTTGGATCAGAAGCAATTGGATGAAGTGGTCGTTTATTCGACCGGTTATCAACAGTTGGATAAGAGAAAGGTTACTTCTTCGATGGTAAAAGTGGATATGGCCGATATCAAGAGAGTCGGGGTTGCCAGTGTCGACCAGCTGTTGGAGGGACAAGTTGCCGGAATGACTTCTATTCCTACGAATGGTGCTCCAGGTGCTCCTAATAAAATGCGTATCCGCAGTACGGTTTCCTTGACCGGAAGTACCGATCCATTATGGGTGATGGACGGAATGATTCTGGAGGGGAACGATATTCCGGCCAATTTTAGCGATAAAGATAATATTGATGAACTGTATAATACTTCCATCGCGGGAGTGAACCCGGCTGATATCCAGGATATCACGGTATTGAAAGATGCCGCGGCTACGGCTATTTATGGTGCTCGTGCCGCTAATGGAGTGATCGTTATTACCACTAAAAAAGGTGCTAAAGGTAAACCGAGGGTAAACTTTTCAGGAGGTGTTTTTTATACCTTGAAACCGGATTTGGATAAGTTGAGGTTGATGAATGCTTCCGAGAAAGTGGATTTTGAACTGGATATCGCTTCCCGGAGTGATTTGGATTATAGGAGCGAATACGGGGAAGTTTCCCGTATCTTGTCCCGATACGGTCAATTGGATGCTCTTCGTCAGAATGGTTTCAACGGTATATCCTCTGATGCTCAATCGGAAATAAACGCGTTACGTAATATCAATACGGACTGGGGAGATGTGATATACCGGAATGCCGTGAACCAACAATACAATTTAAGCGTATCCGGAGGTTCTGATTTAGCCAGATACTATTTTTCAGGAGGATATTATAACGAGGAAGGAACAACTCGCGCTACCGATTTCGAACGTTATAATTTAACGATGAAGACCGATTTCGATCTGTTTAAAAATTTCAGCGTGGGAGTCTCTTTGTTCATTACAGACAGTAAAAGGAAAAGTTATTTGACCGACGCAGACGCTTTTATTAATCCTGCTTATTACTCTCGTACGGCCAATCCGTACCTGAGGGTAAGAGATGAAAATGGAGACTACGTGTATGATAAGGATATCGAAGGATATAGCGGTCGGCACTTGGATTTTAATTTTGTCGAGGAGATGAACAATACCGATTATACCTTGAAAAACCGTTCCATTAAGCCGATGATCTCTATCGATTACAAGGTGGCTTCCTGGTTAAAACTGCAAACTCAATTCTCTATGCAGTTGGAACATACCGCTTCGGAAAAGATTGCCGATCAAAATACCTATTATGTTAGAAAATACAGGGAGAAGGCCAGAAATAACGAGGGAGTCTCTTTCTTGCCGGATGGAGGTATTATCCAGAATGCGACGACGGATATGAACCAGTATCAGTGGAAAATTCAGGGAGAGTTCGATAAGGTTTTTGCCGATAAACATGCTGTCGATGTGATGATGGGACTGGAAATGCGGGGAAGTAAAACAACCGATATTCAAACGAAAGGCTTCGGTTACGATCCGAACTCTTTGACGACCAAACCGCTGGTATTCCCGGAGGGAAGTCCGATGATAAACGATGCCTCTTTCCGTCAATATAAGAAGACGTTCAATGAAGATCGATTCCTCTCTTATTATATGACGGCATCTTACACGTATGATTATCGTTATACATTCTTCGGAAGCTTGCGTTACGACGGATCCAATATGTTCGGTGTCGACCGGAAATATAAATATTTACCGTTGTGGTCTGTTTCTGCCGCCTGGAACATCAATCAGGAAAGTTTCTTAAGGAACGTGGAGTGGATATCCGATTTGAAATTAAGAGCCTCTTACGGAATTCAGGGGAATGTAGATAAAAATACTTCGCCTGAGATCGTAGGAGAATGGGGCAACATAACGATTCTTCCGGGGAATAACGAATCCAACATTACCGTGAGTTCTCCGCCTAATCAATATTTGCGTTGGGAAAAAACAAAGAACTGGAACGGGGGATTGGATGTGGCCGTCTTGAATAATCGGATCGCTCTTAGCGTGGATGTATACCATCGGGTGAGTGATGATTTGATCGGTATACGGGCTTTACCCGGAGAAAACGGTTTCAACTACTCGACGATGAACTGGGCGAAGCTGACCAACAAGGGATTTGAGTTTTCATTGTCTACGGTTAACGTGAGGACCAAAGATTTCAGATGGGCTATGGATTTCAATATCGCTCATAACAAAAGTAAAATCAATAAAGTCAACGTGAGGGAAAATTCGTACGAACCTTCAAGAGAGGGTTATTCCGTGGGAGCTGTATTCTCCTTGAAAACAGCCGGATTGGACGAGAACGGTTTACCCGTATTTTTGAATAAGCAAGGAGAAAAAGTTTCATTCTACGATTTTTATGGATTGGAGTACGGATATATGATGGGAGGTTTGATTCCTTTCCTGAAGAGTAACTTGACGGCGGAACAATACCGGGATCTGTTTACCTATGAAGGAACAACGGAACCGAAATTTACCGGGGGATGGATCAACCGGTTCTATTATAAAAATTTTGATTTGACGGTATCCGCTTCCTTTATTTTAGACCAGACCGTTCAGGAAACCCCGTTCTACAATCCGACTTCGACCTCTCCGGGACAAAACTATTCCAAGAAAATACTGGATGTGTGGTCTCCGAGTAATCCGAACGGGAAATACCCCCGGATTTTAGGAACAAACACGGAAGGAGCGGATAATTGGGCTTACCAATGGATCGGAGGAATGGACCAGGGCTCTTCTTTTAAAAATTATGATATTTGGTTTAAGCAGATGAGCTATATGAGAATCAACAGTATCCGCCTGGGATATACAATACCCGAGAATGCCATGAAAAGGATCGGTTTTGCTTCCGCACGGGTAAGCTTCGAGGCTCGTAATCCATTTGTTTTCGGCGGAAGTTATAAAGGGTATTTCGATCCGGAGACCTATGGAAGTATGTATGCTCAGCCGTTGGCAAAAACCTTCTCTTGTGGTCTTGATTTAACATTTTAATTAGGAAGAATATATGATGAAGTACATACAATATATCGTAGTTTCGCTGGTTCTGTTTACATCATGTAATTATTTGGATGTGGAACCGGTAGGGAAAGTGATTCCTGATGAGATTTCCGAGTTTCGTGCATTATTGACCACGGCTTACGGTACTTATCCCCAATATAAACGTTTGTTGACGGTTCGTTCGGATGAAGTTTTTCCGGATGCGTACGGGTTATCTTACGAAGACCATATTGACCTGGCGACTTGGAATGACGAGAATCCGGATCCGATTACCCCGACTTATCCTTGGACGGATGCCTATAAGACGATATTTTATGCTAATAGTGTTATCGAAGGCGTGATGGATGCCAAAGAGGATGTGAAAACGGATACGAGGGAACAATTATTGGCAGAAGCCTATTGCCTGAGAGCTTACATGCATTTCGACCTGTTGAATCTTTACGCGAAATGGTACACCCCGGAGACTGCAACTTCGGACAGAGGCATTCCGCTTTATTTGACGATAGATATCGGACAGGAATTCGTGCCTTCAAGCGTAGAGAATGTATACAAGCAGATATTATCCGATATCGAGGAGGCCGGGAAATATATGCAGGTAGTGGAACAGCCTGCGGCTACTCGTTATCGTTTTTCCAAGAAATCCTTAAAGGCTTTTGAAGCAAGGGTACGTTTATATCGGGGCGAATGGGAGTTGGCACAAAAAGCTGCCGAAGATATTTTGCCTCAATGTCCTTTGGAAGATATTGTAACGGGGACGGTAAAGCCTTGGACAAGCGAGTCCAAGGAGGCTATTCTTTCCATGGAACAAGTTTCCAGTACGGTGATTCGGGAGGATATGTATGTTTTGGATAACGTTTTGAGTAAATACGATATGGATAAAGAGGGAGAGGTATATAAAGATGCGCGTATAGGACTCTATCTACGACCCGGTTATGCAGCCGCTTATGCCGGAAAAGGGGGGACACAGGGAGAAAAGGTAAGTTTTCGCAGTTCGGAAATCTATTTGATCGCCGCGGAGGCTGCAGCTCGCCAGGACGGTAAATTGTCGATAGCAAAAAATTATTTGTTGACCTTGCTGAAAAATCGATTGCAAAATAGTTATTACAATGAAAAGGCTACTGAAATTGAAGCTATGAATCAACAGCAATTGATCGACGAGATCATGAACGAGCGTGCCCGGGAATTGATATTCGAGGGACATCGTTGGTTCGATTTGCGGCGTACGACTCGCCCCGAGATCGTGAAAGTTTATTTTGATGCTAATTTTGATATGCATACGGCTACGTTGCAACAGGATGATCCTAAATATATTATTCCGTACCCGGAGGAGGCTATCCAGAATAATCCTAATTTGGGTGGAAGATAAGTAGTAATTAAAAACCAAGAGGGAAAAGCAGTGAACGAAAGTTCACTGCTTTTTTAATTTGCAATTGTCAATCGTTATTATTTTATCTATTTTTGTGAAAAGGGAGGGCAAGGGCTCTGAATTAAAATCGATAGATATGAATGCTGTTATCATTGAAGATGAGTATTTGGCTGCAACTGAATTGGAAATGCTGTTAAAAGAGGTTGCTCCGGACATTAAAATAGAGGTGAAATTAGATTCGGTAGCGGATAGTGTGAGATGGTTGAAAAAGAACCGGACGGATTTGATTTTTATGGATATTCATTTAGGTGATGGACAAAGTTTCGATATTTTCGAACAGGTCGAGATCCATGTTCCGGTCATTTTTATTACGGCTTACGATGAATATGCCTTGAAAGCTTTTAAATATCAAGGAATCGATTATATCTTAAAACCGTTCGATAAAGAAGAACTGCAACGGGCCTTGTCGAAGTTAGGTACACTTCGTTCCGATTCCGCTCCTTTCCCGACAGCCTCCTTGTCTATTTTTCAGGAGCGTTTCCTGGTAACCGTCGGTGCCAGGATGAGATCTGTTGCGGTGCAGGAGGTCGCTTATTTTATGGCAGACGGGAAGTATCTTATCCTTTTTACCCGGGATGGACAGAACTATATTCTGGATCAGACCATAAGCGGTATAGAAACTAAGTTGAATCCTCTTCATTTCTTCAAAATAAACCGGAAATTTATTATCAATTTTGCGGCAATTAAAGAGATGGTTCGCTATTCCAATAGCCGGATCAAAGTTATTTTATCGCCGCTCCCTCCCGACGGTATAGAATCGATTGTCAGTACGGATCGAATACAGGAGTTTAAGCAATGGTTAAACAGATAAAAGAATTTAGTGATTAGGGGATTTAGTGATTAACAGTCAATCGCCTAATCACTGAATCGTCGATTAAATAAGATATGGGCTTAAATATTTTACTAATAAATAACCGCCGCCTAAAAGCCAGACATAGAGGACTAATGCCAGAATAAACGGTTTTGCTCCTGCTTTTTTAAATTTTTCAATACTCGTTTCTGCCCCGAGAGCCGTCATGGCCATGGTTAATAAAAAGGTATCGAAGTCATTGATAAAACCGATGACCGGTTGAGGCAAGAGATTAAAAGAATTGAATCCGATCACGATCAGAAAACCGAAAGCGAACCAGGGCACTGTTATCTTCTGTCCTCCGGTTTGTTGTTTGTTTTTATTTTTTCTGGCACGGGCTACCAAATAACTTACGATCAGTAAAACGGGAACAAGCATGATGACCCGGATCATTTTGACGATAATGGAAACTGCCGCGATCTCTTCTCCCATGGCATTTCCTGCTCCCACGACATGAGCTACCTCATGTAGCGTTGAACCGGTATAAATTCCCATTTGTTCGGGATTTAAATTCACAATACCGCTTTTGTAGAGCATGGGGTAGATGAACATGGAGATGGTTCCGAAGATAACGACAGTAGATATGGCCACGGCCGTTTTGTAAGGTTTGGCTTTTATGGTCGATTCCGCTCCCAAAATGGCTGCCGCTCCGCATATTCCGCTTCCGATAGAGGTCAGCAAAGCTATGCCTTTGTCCATTTTGAGTAGTTTGCCGATAAGTACGCCTCCGTATATCGTAGTCGTTACGACGACCGCATCGATCAAAATGGCCGGTAATCCTACGGCTACAACGTTTTGAAATGTCAGCCTGAATCCGTATAGAATAATACCTAAGCGCAAGATCTTTTTAGAACAAAATAAGATTCCCGGGACCCACGTTGCCGGTAATCTGTTTCGTAAGCTATTGGCATATAGCATACCTAAAATAATACCCACGATAAGGGGGCTAAAAGACAGTTTTTTTACGAAGGGAAATTCACTAATGTAAAATGCTGCACAGGAGAATAAGGCGATCAATAAAACGCCGTGGAGCATATTGCCTCTTTTTTCACTTAATTTCATTGTATTGTACTTATTAATATTGTTGGTTTAATCTCTTTTAAAAGCCGGTGCGAAGAAACTAAATTTTTTTACGAAACATAAGATATAAATTGTTATTCGGTATAACTTTTATTTATGGAGAAGAGATAAAACAAAAGGGTATGACAAGGGCTTTTCTATTTGAGCATCTCGATTCTTTGTTTCTTACGGGTATAGTCGATTGATTGTTAGTGATATAAAATATTTTTATAAAAAAACGAGTTTTTCATTCCCCATAAAAACGTTTTTTTGTGTTATATAAGTAGTGAGCGATGAGTCATTCTTAAAAGGATCGTTTATTGATGTTATGCTTTTTTTGATATAGAACTCTCCGATACTTCCCTTAAAAACGCCATTTACTCTAATTATTAAATAGTTAATAAATATTTACACGAATTCCATATTTATTGTTTTTTTCGTGTCAATAAACGATGGTTTATAGCCATTATTTGATGTTTCTTTTAAATAAGTTGCATAACTAAAACAAACAATTTATGAAGAAAATTCTGACATTGTGCCGGAGGTATCCCGGAAGGTTGAAAAAAGAGGGAGTCGTCTTCGGTTGGGCATTACTATTCGTTTTGTCGGGTGTATTGAATGTTCGTGGAGCGGAGAGCCTCAAATTCGAGCAAGAGGTGAAATTGTCCATGAAAAATGTTTTTTTGAAAGATGTCATGTGGGCAATAGAGCACCAGACAAAGTTCATTTTCATGTATAACGAAGAGGATCTCGATAAGGTCGGTAAAGTGAATGTCGAGGTGCGAGCTTCCGATATCGAGGAGATTTTAAGCGTTTGCCTAAAGGGCACGGGGTTGACTTACGTGATTCAGGATGCCGTGATCGTGTTGAAACCCGTGATAGAAGACAGGAAAACCAAGAAAATCAAAGTTGCTGGAAAGGTGACTGACGAGAAAAAAGTACCCTTGCCGGGGGTCACGGTATTGATAAAGGGAACGACTTTGGGAACGGCCACGGGCGTGGACGGAAAATACTCCTTGTCGTTACCGGACGTGAAGAATATCACGTTGGTATTTTCCTTTTTAAGTATGAAGACCCAAGAGATCAAATACACGGGACAGGATACGATCAACGTGGTCATGAAAGAGGATTTGCAGAAGTTGGAGGATGTGGTGGTAACCGGTTATTTGAAATTGAAAAAAGAGAGTTTTACCGGGAATGCGACGACCGTGACAAGAGATCAATTGCTGAAGGCCAATAATAAGAACGTTATTGCAGCGCTTCAAGCGTTCGATCCCTCTTTCCGGATCAAGGAGAATAAACTGTTCGGATCGGACCCGAATGCCCTACCCGAGTTTACGATCCGGGGTGAAGGAAGTCTCGGTATCGAGCGGGGACTGGATGTGGAAAAAAATCGTCGAACACAACGTACCGCGTTGAAGGATAACCCGAATCTGCCTATCTTTATCTTAGACGGGTTCGAGGTTGCCGTTCAGAAAATATACGATATGGACATGAACCGGATCGAGAGCATGACCATTTTGAAAGATGCGGCAGCCACGGCCATGTACGGTTCCCGGGCGGCCAACGGGGTCGTCGTGGTTACCACCGTACCTCCTGTACCCGGAGAGTTGCGGGTATCTTACAATTTTACCGGGGGAGCGGAGTTCCCGGATCTTTCGGATTACAACTTGTGTAATGCCGAGGAGAAGCTGGTGGTGGAAAAATTATCCGGAAAATACATTCAGGAGGATGGCGACGCCGGGATGCAATTATTAAAAGACCTTGCTTACAACGATTTGGTAAACGAGGTACGTCGCGGGGTAAAAACCGATTGGTTGGCCCAACCCCTGCAAAACGTGTTCAATCACTCGCATAGTTTGAATGTTTCCGGGGGAGTGGAAAGTATCCGTTACGGCTTGGACCTGAATTACGGGACGCATAACGGGGCGATGGCCGGTTCTTACCGGGACAATGCGGGGGCCGGTTTGACGTTGGATTACCGGAATAAAGGGTGGTTGCAGATCATGAATTCCGTTTCGTTTAACGTGACCCGGTCACAGGACTCTCCTTACGGGTCGTTCGATACTTATGCCAAATTACAACCCTATTACGCTCCTTATTCAAACGACGGGGAGTTGTTGATCAGGCTGAAGAACGATGAGGTTAACCCGCTTTACAAGGCCAAGCGATTGGGAAGCTACACGGGGAGGTCGCGTTTGAACGATTTGACCAACAATTTCAGTATTAATCTTACGATTTTACAGGGTTTCACGTTTAAAGGTCAACTTTCGTTGACAAAAACCGATTCGGAAACGGAATCTTTCTGCGACCCGAAGGACCCTTTTTTCAGCACGGCTCCGACCCGGGAACGGGGTGTTTTGTCTGTTTCCGACGATAAAAGTTTTAACTGGAATGTAAATGCCATGTTTTATTATAACCGTTCAGTCGGGAAACACTTTATCAACGCGACGGCGGGTTTAAACGTGCGGGAGACTCACGGGAAGAGCACCTCTATGCGGTACAAGGGATTTCAGTTGAGTAATTTGCATTCTCCGACCTATGCGGCCATGCAGGACGGTAAGGCAAGTGTCTCTTCCGACAAGAGTCGTTTGTTGGGGATTTTAGCTTCCGTCAACTACTCCTACAATAATATCTACCTGTTCGACGGTTCTTTCCGTTTGGACGGGTCGTCCAAGTTCGGTAAGGACAAGCGTTTTGCTCCCTTTTGGTCCGTCGGGGCGGGTATGAACGTGCATAATACCGAGTGGTTGAAAGATCATTGGCTGATCAGTACCTTACGGGTGCGGGGAACTTACGGGGTGACCGGTAACGTGAATTTTCCCCCTTACGCGGCCATCTCGACCTATAAGACCTCGGACAAGTGGTATTACGCCACCCCTTCCAATACCCTGATCGCCTTGGGCAACCCGAAGTTAACCTGGGAGAAGACCTATACCGTGGATTTCGGAATGAACTTAGGGTTGTTTAACGAGCGGTATTGTCTTGAATTCAGCTATTACCGGAAAGATACTAAAAATCAATTGGAGCAACTCTCGATACGTACCTCTTCCGGCTTCTCCGGTTTTTACACGAATGCCGGTTCTGTCAGGAACAAGGGATTCGAGATCAAGGTAACAGCGACTGTTTTACAGACTCGGGATTGGACGGTGGCCCTGACCGGAACTTTAGCTTCCAACACGAATAGAATCACGAAATTGGGACAGGAAGCCGAGCGATACAACAAAAATATTCAGGATTTTCATAATAGTAAAAATGAGGAGGGAGGAGATGGTGAATATAAAGAGTTGCTTTATATTCCTTTAACCCAGTATTACGTGGGAGCTTCCACCACGGCCATTTACGCGGTTCCATCTTACGGTATCGATCCGTCGAACGGGCAGGAGTTGTTCCGGAAAAGAAACGGGAGAAGTACCTATGTCTGGAACGCGGCGGATGAGGTGGTCGTGGGAGATAAAAGCCCCGATGCGCAAGGATCTTTCGGGATCAACATCGGTTGGAAAGGTTTCTACGTGAATACCACTTTCCTTTACCAGTGGGGAGCGCAGGATTACAACGAGACGTTGATCAAAAAAGTGGAAGAGGCGGATATCGACGGGGGAAACGTGGATCGCCGGGTATTGACGGAGCGTTGGAAACGGCCGGGCGATATCGCTCCTTTCTTTGATTTGAAAGCGAGAAAACAGACACAGCCGACTTCCCGTTTCGTTCAGGACAATGATTACGTGGCATTTAGCGGCCTTTCCTGTGGTTACGATTTCAATCAGGAGCTGATTCGTAAATTCCGCTTGACCTCCTTGGGGCTGCGTTTTAACGCGAACGATATTTGCCGGTGGTCCACGATACGGCAGGAACGGGGAACCAGTTATCCCTATGCCAAGAATTACAGTTTTACCTTGACGTTAGGTTTCTAATTTTAAAATGAAAGGATCATGAAAATAAAGATACAAATCATTCTTTTAATCTCCGGGCTGTTTTTCGGTTCTTGCCGGGATTGGCTCGATCTGCAACCGGAAGGGGAGGCAACCAGTGACGAGTTGTTTACTACCGGCGACGGCTACCGTTCCGTTTTGGCCGGGATCTATCAGGCTATGACGTCCAAAAATTTGTACGGGGTGGAACTTCAATTCGGTATCGTGGATTGTATCTCCCGGCAATACACTTGGAATTGGCAATACTCGGACGACGGGAAAAGCATGTATCGGAGCGCCGGTAGTTTCGACTATTACAATGTTTCGTTAAGGCCGACTATCGATGCGATTTGGAAAGACGGCTTTAACGTGGTGGCCAACGCGAACAATTTGTTACAAAATACGGAGAAGGCCTCCCCGGACCTGTTTGCCGGGGGAGAGACGGAGCGTAGATTGATCATGGGCGAGGCCTATGCCTGCCGGGCTTTGATGCATTTCGATATCGTACGGCTTTTTGCCCCGGCTTTGATCCATGACGACGGAGAAAAGCGGGTTCCTTACGTGGAAGCGACGCCCAATATCCAGCCCGATGGAATCGCGTTAAAACCTTTTCTCGAAAAGGTGATCCGGGATTTGAAAACCGCCCGTGCGCTGACGATTGAGTTCGATACTTCGGCTTTGGGAATGAGCATGAGCGCTACCGGGAAAACCCGTTTCGAGGGCATCGTGGAATCCGGAATGGAGGGGTTTAATAAAGAGAACACGATAGACGGTTTTTATACCGGGCGGGGATACCGGTTGAGCTATTACGCCATTACCGCTTTGTTGGCAAGGGTGTATCAATACGCCGGGATGTACGAGGAGGCTTTCCAGATGGCGGATACCGTGTTGAATTTTAAAGCGAAAGGGGTAAACTGGGCTTCTTATGATATGTTCTCCACCGAACAGTTTTGGGCGATTCAGAATGACGATAACGAACGAAAGGAAGATTTGAAACTCACCTCCAATCTGATTTTTGCTCTATATAACGAGGAGGCTTACAACGACTATAAGCTTGGAGATTTTTTCCGGAAAGAGGCCAGTGGAATGACACAAGGCAATTGGCTCGCTCTGGATGAGAGAAAGCAAAAGATATTTCTGAACCCGAGTGATTCCTATGACGAATCTCAGATGGATATTCGTTCCCGCTATCTTCTGTTTCAACCGGGAGGTTTATGGGGATATAAAATATCGGCCAAATGGTATTGTAGCGACGACACGAAAATACGCCGGAAGAATGTTCAGATTCTTCCCGTTATCCGGGCCACGGAGATGCGCTACATTATGGCCGAGTGTTATGCGCGTAAGGGGCAATTTGACCAGGCATACGATATCTTAAATACCGTTCGCCGCAACAGAAGTACCTCTGCCCATGTCGGAGGTGGTGTCTGGGCCACGATGAAAGATCTTCCTGTTACGACGGATTATGCCTCTTTTCAACGGGATTTGGTTCGCGATGCGCAACGGGAATGGATATCCGAGGGACAGTTGTTCTATCTTTACAAGCGTTTGGGAGCCAAGATATTTATGCAAGAGGGAGAAGAACGCGAATTGAGTAAATCCGAATATATGTTTCCGATACCGGATAATCAGAGTATGTAATCTTAAACGACACGAGATATGAAAAGATATTTGTTATACAGTATGGTGGTTTGGATCGCCTTTTTTACGGCTTGTGAGGAACAGTATATCGAGCCTTTCGGAGACCGGCACGAGGTGTATTTTAAACGATTTTTTAAAGACGAGGCGGCACCCGGAACAGCGAAGGCCGACTCCACGAACGTGACCTTCTTTTTTGCCAAGCCTACGGACACGTTCGTGATGGCTGAGCTGGTGGTAGTGCTTGCCGGACGCCCCCTGGCCAAGGACTTGCATTTCGGGTTAAAAGTGGTGAAAGAGATGACCACCGCCAACCCGGACGAGTACGAATTGGCGGATTCCTACACGTTTCATGCCGGTCCGATCCCGGAGGATTTGGATATGTTTCAGGATACGATTCGAATCCGGATGAATAAAAGCGACCGTTTGGGCGATATGGAGAATGGGGTACGTCTGGTCGTGGAGTTAGTACCGGGCGACGGGTTAGCCGTGGGACAGTTCGAGCGTTCCCGGGCGGTAATCCATTTCACGAAAGACGCCGTGAAGCCGGAGTGGTGGGACCGGGAGGTGGAATTTTACTCTCTGGGCTCCTATTCGTCTCTAAAATACAGGACTTTCTTGGAGAATATCGAGGGGGCGTACGACTTGAACGCGGAGATGGTCAGGGATCGTCCGGATAAGGTACGGAAATTGGTTATCGCTTTTAAAGAATGGTTGGCCGACCATCCGGTATGGGACGAAGAGAATAATGAATGGATGTCTGTTAATGTTTAACGTGTTAAATAAGATGGTATGAATTATATAAAACTATGCGGTCTGTTGTTTTTTCTTGGCTTTTTGTCGGGATGTTTTAAGGACGAGGGCAATTATACCTATACGGAGTTGAACCCTCCTCAATGGATACAAGATTTTAATAAAACACCGGAGTATATATCCGGTTGGGCCGGTAAGGGAGAAACCATGGTGTTCCACGGGAGTCGTATGTTTACCTGGGGATCGGATTCCGCCGCTCGAGCGAAAGAGGTTCGTTACGAGTGGAAGATCGCCGGTGTCGTGATCGGCGATCAGTTGGATATGGAGCTTCCCACGGATTCGGTGTTTCAAAAGTTGGGTTTGGATGCTTATACCAATTCGAACGCTATCTGGGGAACTTTTACGGTGATCGAGAAAGAGACAGGCGTCTCCTTCCCGGCCCGCCTGTATGTATCGATTTATTCTGCTTTTGCCCCAAATGACTGGTTTATCTTGTCGGAAGACGGAAATAACACGAAGTTTTCGGCCATCTGCCGACGGATCGTGACGGAACAAGGCAAACAAAAAGTGGTGTATGTGTTAAAGGACAACGCTTACGAGGAGATGAATGGCGGAAAGCTCCCTGGTAAACCGGTTCAGTTGAGCATGGAGACCGCCCGGGATATCAGCCCGTCGGGAGCCTGCGTGGTGATTACGGACCAGGTGGCTTACGAGGTGAATATCCAGAACATGGAGAAGGTGGGAGAGATAAAGGATCAGTTTTTAGACGGTACACCCCCGAATTTCGTGGTTTCCGATTTACGGGAAAAAGCACCCCAAACTTCCGGACAGGAGAGTGCCTGTACCTTCGTGGCCACGGTAGACGGAAGGGTGTTTTACCGGGTAAAGTCTCCCAATTATTTGGGAGGACAATACCTGTCGGAACCTTACGTGATAGACGATAGAGGGTATAAAATCACCAAGTTCGGGCATTCTAAGTACGGGGGAGTTATACCCTGTTACGATGAAAAAAACCGGAGAGTGGTGATGGCGACGACCTGGCGGGACGGAGGGTCTTTCCAAGGCGACAATCCTCCCATTTGGCGGACGCGGATGGTTCCCGCGAAAACACATTATGGAGCCCCCGTGTCTGGATTCCCCGAAGGTACGGAGGTGTTGTATTTGACGGAAAAAAACCATATCAGTTGGGGATATGGCGGACCGAAACTGTTATTTACCGTTTATTATAACGACCCCACGATGGAGAATCGAACGTTGGTCGGAGATTTTTCTTTCAGCACGCAGTCTGAAACAATATTCCGTACGACCTTCGAGCGTTGGTTCTATCTTCCGGTAAGACTGGATGCCTCGTCGGTGTTTTTGGTAAGTGCCAATAACCGTCCTTCACTTAGCTATAATAAAAAGGCCATGTACCGCGATTTCTACACGGTAGGCGACAAACTCTATTACCTGCAACGTTCGACCTCCTATATCGAGAGTGCGAATCAAAGAAAATTTATGACCTTTAATGCCACCTTCCCTTCCAAGATTACGGCTTTGGCGTATGCTTTTTACCAAACGGATCAGATTTTCGTGGGGTGTGAGGACGGAAGTATCTATTGTTACGATATCAATAATATTGAAAACCCGAGACTGTTGTTCCAAAAGAAATTAAACGGGAAGATTTCCGTGGTAAAACAGATCGGTTGGCATACCAGTAATCACGATTGGTATTAAAAAATTCCGGTATGTTGCATTTGTAGATTATGAAAAGAGCTGCCGAAAACTCGGCAGCTCTTGATTGCTTAGTTGTTTTTGTATAGAGTTTTGCGTTTTAATTAACACCTTGCAGAACAATACCTACGCTGATGGCAAAACTTTGTGTCGCGGGAATTCTGCCGTTTCCGGCTTTGGTGCCGTAAGAATATCTGAATCCCAAGTTAAAGGCGAATTGATCGTTTAATTCTATCAAAGTTCCGATTTCCGGGGCAAAGGCGAATTGCCATCTGGACTCCGTCGAAGAGAACTGTCCCACGTCTAATTTCAATTCCGTCCAGCTCGTACCGATTCCTAAACCGAAATAGGGTCTGAAAAGGGTGTTGCTTTCCGTGAACCAATAGCGGCCGATTGCCATAATGGGTACCGTATTTACATAACGGTATTGATGACCGGTAATGGTGTGTATATCGCTATTTCCTTTAAAGTAGAAATCTGCTGTTTGTACACCTTTGTTTTTGTAAAACGTGTTCCAACCCACCATACCTCCGATAGAGAATTGTTCACTTAAGAAATAGTGGTATTCCAAATCAATACCTCTGAAGCTCATTTTACCCGTGAAGTCGTTGATTTTTCCGATTGGAACTGACATCTGGTAGTTTAAATTCAGCATCTGTCCTTTTACAAGGGGACTAAGACCGAATAATATCAATGATATAAATAATAGTTTTCTCATAATCTTTTGCTTTAAAAATTGACAATAAGGATGTTCTTTTACTGGGCGTTACCACTTTTCAGGTAAGGCGATTGAGTGAAGCATTGATTAATAGTGGAGGTCATCCGGTTCAGAATAGATTGCTCAGAACCTTGTAAAATTCCGTCGGCTACGCCGCTCCATAGAACGGGAACTTTTTTAGTACTGGTCGTCGTAGCATCGGTGGCGATCATATCAATCACGATAGATCCGCTTCTATAGGAATAGACAGCAACAGGATACCACGGGTAAGAAGGACCCCAACCCGGACCCCAACCTGAACCCCAAATCCAATTCCATCCTGGATACCATCCCCAGTAATCATACCAATAGTTGGCTCCGTAATAGTAATTTACATTTGAGAAGGCAGAAACCGTCACGATAAAGCTCGGTTGATTTATCTCGGTTTGCTCCATGTAGGTATATCCCTTATCTTCAAAATTTTTCTTTACCAAATCTAAAATTTGGGCATCGAACTTGTGATTGGGAGTTTCTCCCTTAGCCACGAAATAAACAATCGTATCCGGGAGTGAAAAGGTGGTGTACTTCGTAAAATCTGCACTCTTGTCATAATTCGTTATGGCAACATCCATCTCATCCACGTCATCCGCACCTCCCGGATAACATGAAATCATCAGCTGTGCAAACAATCCAATGAAAGATAATAATAATAAACGTTTCATACTTAGTTAGTTTTAGTTTAACAATTGTTGCTATTCTATAATTCCAATGTGTTATAACAAGTGTTACCATTAGCACTTGTTTGGTTGTATACGCTTGCCTTAACGATTGGTTTCAGAAAGCAGAATTTTTTTTTGAAATAGGATAGGAGCGATTTGCCTTATTCCGGGGTAGTTGCTATAATCAGGCGGTAGTTGTGATCTTTGGCGATATTCATTACTTTGACGATCTGTTCTAATGGAACCGACTTGTCCGCCTGCAAGGAAATACAGGGTTTGTCCTGATCTTTCAGCTCTTCGACCAACTTACTTTCAAGCTTGGAAAAAGGAATTACCTTTTCGTTTAGGTAGAAAGTATGGTTTTTATCGATAGAAACAACCGTAACCGGTTTTTCAGAAGTCTGATTTGTACTTTCGGGTAATTCCAGGCGTAAAGCATTGGGGTTAATCAGTGTCGAGGAGACCATAAAAAAGATCAATAGCAAAAACACGATGTCGGTCATGGACGACATGTTAAAGTTCGGATTTATTTTGCTACTGCGTTTGATGGACATAATTGATTTAGTGATTCTGAGATTTAGTGATTCTGAGATTTGGTGATTCTGTGATTTAGTGATTTAATGATTGTGTGATTAAAAGGTTTAGTGATGGGGTGATTCCTGTTTTTTTAACCGGATCAGCAGGTCGATGAGTTCGGAGTTATACCGTTCCATGTGCAGGACGATTTTATCAATCCGGGAAACTAAGTAGTTATAAGCCAGGTATCCGATGATCCCGACGATCAATCCGGCCACGGTCGTGATCATGGCCGTATATATACCCCTCGACAACAGACTGATGTCGATATTGTTGCCGGCCATAGCCATGTCGTAGAATGCCTGTACCATTCCGACGACTGTTCCCAAAAAACCGATCATGGGAGCTGTACCCGCGCAGGTCGCTAAGGTCGCTAAGCCTTTTTCCAAAGTTGCCACTTCGTAATTGGCCGTATTTTCCATGGACTCGCGAATCTCTCCCGGCGCCTCCTGTCTCAATAGAATACCTTTTCTTATGATTTTGGCCAAAGGGGTATTTTCCGTATCACAGTCGGTTAAAGCTCCTTCTATGTCTTTTTTTTGTATTTTTTCTTGAATCAGTTGCATGAATGCTTCATCTCCCGTTCCTGTTTTCCGAAGAATCCAAAATCTTTCGCAAGCGATGTAAATGGCGATAATCGATAGAATAAAGATAGGGATCATTAACCATCCCCCTTTGACAACCAACCCCCATAGGCTCATATCCATATCTGCCGCTTTTGCTGCCGGGGCCGCTATTTGTATTATCCAATTGTTCATGCACTTATTTTTTGATAATCTTTCTTAAAAGTGTTGCGAAGATAATGTGGTTTTTGCGAAAACACAAATTCCCTTATGGAATTGTACGCGCGGATTGGGAGGGACTATCAAAGTACTACCAACTCTTTTTCTTGTTTTTTACACAATATTGCAATAATTTATTGGCGTACGGATCTAAATAGCCCTGTTTATGAATCGCGTACAATTCCCGGGAGATTTCCAACTCTTGTATATCGATGATTTTTAGTTTTCCGGAAGCTAACTCTTCCCGGATGCTGAACACGGAAACGAGAGCATAGCAATCCGAATGTTTCAGGTATTGTTTGATTCCTTCGGTTGTTCCGATCGTAATCTGCTGGTTCATCTCTTCCATGCGGATATTTGATTTGGCTAACTGTTGCTGAATGATTTTATAAGTTCCGGAACCGTTTTCCCTGAACACGAATTTCAGTTGTTTTAGTTCTTCCAAAGTGATGACCTCTTTGCTCGGGTTCCGGGTTGAGGTAACCAATACGATCTCGTCCTGTAAAAAAGGTATGTAGTGAATATCCGGTTCGGAGGGAGATCCTTCGATAAAGGCTAACTGGATGTTGCGGTGTAGGATTTCCTGTTCGATCTGGTTGGTATTTCCGCTGATCAGGTTAATCCTGATATGCGGGAAACGCTCGCGAAACGGGGCTAACATTCCCGGTAAGATGTATTGTGACAGCGTCGTGCTGGCACCGATAGACAGAGTACCGGAAAATTCATGTTTCATTTGATGGATGCCGAATTCGATCTCCCGCTCTTTATCCAATAAATCTTCACTTTTTTCCAATAAATACTTTCCTGCCGGAGTCAACACGAAACGTCCTTTTTCCCGTTCGAAAAGAGTGACTTCCAATTCTTTTTCCAACTCTTTTATGCTTTTGGATATGGCCGGCTGGGAAAGATGCAGCTCTTCGGCAGCCTTTGTCGTGCTCAGGTATTTTGCCGTGTGATAGAATATCGTGAGTTTGTGATCTAACATAATGAGTCGAATTAAATTACGCGATGCGAGACTTTTTAACCGGTTTTGTTTAACAGAGTCCTTATTTCAGGTTTTATTTATTCGAAACAAATATACTATTTTCAAAATAACTGCTGATCTTATGATCGGTATTTCTCCATAAATTATTCATGTTAGCACTTTGGGACGGGGTTAAAGTGCTATCGAATCGACTTTTCTGCATGATCGACCACGAAAGCAATAGATGGAGAAATAGAAAGATTTCATAAACTTTATAAGCACCGCAAACGTTATCTATATTCATGTATTTTGATTTTTGGTATGATATTTGAAGATTAGGATTATCCGAATTATTAGATTCGATCTGCTTGGCGGTTAGAAGAAATCAGCGATTCGGCGTGTTAATTTTCATTTGCTTTTCCCGATAATTTTTAATACCTTGAGGCCGTTTTTTCAGAGAGTTAAGAGACAAAGAAAAGTTAAAAAATGGGGATGGAAAAATACTATTTCAATACACATATATATGGAGAATAAATTAGATGTTTTAACGAAGAAACTTTACGACGAGGGGGTGGATAAAGCACGTCAGGAGGCGGATGAGATCCTCGCGAAAGCAAGACAAGAGGCCGAGAAGATTATAGCCGAGGCCAAGGCTAAAGCAGACGAAATGCATGCTACAGCCAATACGGATATCAGTAATTTGAAGAAAAAGGCAGAATCCGAGATGAATTTAAGCGTGAGACAAGCGATTGCCGCGTTAAAATTGTCCGTTACGGAGCTGATTTCGGGGAAAGTTGCCGGAGAGATGGCAAAAGTCGGATTTGAGGAGAAGACATTTGTTCAGGAGTTGTTGATGACAATCGTAAAAAAATGGGATATCTCATCCGGGAATTTAAATTTGGAAGTGATCCTTTCGGATGATGAGAAAACTCAATTTGAATCTTTTGTCGCGACCAAATACAAAGAACTTCTGGATAAGGGCTTACGTGTAAAAGCCGGCAATGTGGAAGGTGAATTTGTTATTCAGCCGAAAGACGGAGGTTATCAGATTACTTTCTCGGAAGAACTGTTTGAGGCATTCTTCTCTCAATACATGAGGAGTTTCACGAAAGAACTTCTTTATAAAAATTAATGAATCATGAGATGGTGTGATTATGTGATTGAATGATTTGGAGATTATGCGTTTTAATCATGAAATCATAAAATGACAGAATCCAGAATCGTAAAATAAAACTGAGAGGGATGATATTAAAAAATGGTTACTACTGTTTGATTGCCGGTTTGCCGGAGATCGCTTGGGATGATCGGAAATTGGCAATATCTGTCAGTAATCTGCGGGAGTTGGCTCAAAACGATTTGAGTAAAAAAGATATGGAACTTTTGAATCTGTTCTTTCTTCCGGCAGATCATGTACAGATTCTTCGTCTGTTGACGAAGCAGGAGCCTGACCCTACTCTTTCGACGGTATATCCTTTAAAGCAACTCGAAGATGAGATTGCCGAACCTACCTCTTCTTTACTTCCTTATTTGAATCAATTTATAGCTGATTTTAAAGGAGAACATCTGAAATACGATGTAGCTCCTGAAAATGTGTTGAGTTGGATGTATTACGATTATTTATTGAAATCCGGAAACTCTTTTGTGAGACGATACGCGGAATTTTCAATGAATGTCAAGAATCTGATCACTGCGTTGAATTGTCGGAAATACGGAAAAGAGATAGAGAAAGAGGTGATCGGGAACAATGCTTTCGCGAAAGCGTTGCGTACGTCCAATTCGAAAGATTTTGGCTTGGCTATGGATTATCCTTACGTGGATAAGGTGATATCTTTAATGGCTAATCCTAATTTGGTGGAAAGGGAGCGGGGGTTGGATTTGTTGCATTGGGACTTTATAGAGGAAGCCGTTGTTTTCGAGTATTTTTCCGTGGAGAAGGTTTTGAGCTTTATGTTACAATTGATGATTATTGAAAGATGGAGCAAGATGAGTTCGGAGTCCGGACGTAAGGTATTCATGGAGATGGTCGAGAAGTTCAGGCATAGTTTTGAATTCACGGAGGAGTTCAAATGATTTTAAATTTTACAAGGGAAGAATTCCCGGAAATTTAAGATGGAGAGATTAAAAATTAAAAATTGAAAAATGGATAAAACACAAGGAAAAGTTCATAGTATTATATCCAACCTCGTGCTTGTGCGTACCGAAGGCCCGGTTTCCCAGAATGAGATTTGTTTCATTCTGATGGGTAACGAGAGGCTGATGGCGGAGGTCATCAAGGTCGTTGGAGATATTGCTTATGTGCAGGTATTTGAAAGTACGCGTGGTTTGAAACCCGGTACGTTGGTAGAATTTGAAAACCATATGTTGGAAGTCACCTTGGGACCGGGGTTGCTATCGAAGAATTTCGACGGTTTGCAAAATGACCTGGATAAGATGACCGGAGTTTTCTTAAAACGAGGAGAATACACGAATCCGTTGGAAGTCGATAAAAAATGGAGTTTTACTCCTTTGGCTAAACCGGGAGATAGGGTAAAAGCCGGAGACTGGTTAGGAAACGTGAAAGAGAATTGGTTGGACCATAAGATTATGGTTCCCTTTAAGATGCAAGGCGAATACACGGTAGTTTCCGTCGCGGATGCCGGAGAGTATACGATTGAAGATACGATTGCCATCGTAAAAGACGAAAACGGTAAAGAGTTTCCGTTGACGATGACACAGAAGTGGCCGGTGAAGGTCGCCGTAAGAAATTACGTGGATAAGCCGCGTCCTTTCCGTCAGATGGAAACGGGAGTACGGGTAATCGACACGATGAATCCGATTTTAGAGGGAGGTACCGGATTTATTCCCGGTCCGTTCGGAACGGGTAAAACGGTATTGCAACATGCTCTTTCCCGTTTTGCCGATGCGGATATTATCATCATGGCTGCTTGCGGTGAACGGGCTAATGAGGTTGTAGAAATTTTCACGGAGTTCCCCGAGTTGGAAGACCCTCGCTCGGGACGTAAATTATACGAGAGAACGACGATCATTGCCAATACCTCCAACATGCCCGTGGCTGCCCGTGAAGCCTCGGTTTACACGGCTATGACCATCGGTGAATATTATCGTTCTATGGGGATGAAAGTCCTTTTGCTGGCGGACTCTACCTCTCGTTGGGCTCAGGCTTTGCGTGAGATGTCCAACCGTATGGAGGAACTTCCGGGACAGGATGCTTTCCCTATGGACTTGTCTGCCATTATTTCAAATTTCTACGCTCGTGCCGGAATGGTCTACCTGAATAACGGGAAAACCGGTTCTGTCACTTTTATCGGTACGGTATCTCCCGCGGGAGGTAACTTGAAAGAGCCGGTTACGGAATCTACGAAGAAGGTAGCCCGTTGTTTTTACGCTCTTTCGCAGGCTCGTGCGGATGCCAAGCGTTATCCGGCCATCGATACGTTGGAGTCTTATTCCAAATACTTAGAGTATCCGGAGTTCATGGAGTTTGCAAAGAAGAATATCTCGGATCATTGGATCGCCGATGTAAACGAAGCGCGGAATATGTTGGTTCGTGGACGGGAAACTGCCGAACAGATCGATATCCTGGGGGATGACGGTGTACCTTTGGAGTATCATTTGATTTACTGGAAATCGGAACTGATAGACTTTGTTATTTTGCAACAAGATGCATTTGATAATATCGACGGTTCGACCTCTATGGAGCGTCAGAAGTATATGTTGAATGCCGTGTTGGATGTTGTGCGTTCCGATTTTGATTTTGACTCCTTTGAAGAGGTAAATCCCTATTTCAAACGTATCATTAACGGGTTTAAACAGATGAACTATTCCGAGTTCCAGTCTGAACACTTTAAGAAATACGAGGCAGAAGTGAAGGAAATTATTAACGAGAGAAAAAAAAATGATTAAAGGATTTTGTGATTGAATTACTGAATCGCAGAATCTGCAATCACCGAATCGTTAGGTTATAAAAATTAAAATTTGATTATGTCAGTTGCTTTTCAAAAAGTTTACACGAAGATCACCCAGATCACGAAAGCCACGTGTTCACTGAAAGCTCAGGGCGTCGGAAATGACGAGTTAGCTATCGTGAACGGCCGTTTGGCTCAGGTCGTGAAAATCTGGGGAGATGATATAACCCTTCAGGTGTTCTCCGGAACGGAAGGGATTCCGACAAATGCAGAAGTGACATTTCTCGGAAAGGCACCTACTTTAAAAGTCGGAGAAGATTTATGCGGTCGTTTTTTCAATGCGTTTGGAGATCCGATCGACGGGGGTCCGGCTATCGACGGCGATGAACGTGAAATCGGCGGTCCTTCCGTGAATCCGGTACGCCGAAAACAACCTTCCGAATTGATAGCCACGGGTATAGCGGGTATCGACTTAAATAATACTTTGGTATCGGGACAGAAGATTCCGTTTTTTGCGGACCCGGATCAGCCCTATAATCAAGTAATGGCCAACGTGGCTTTGCGTGCGCAGGCCGACCGGATTATTTTGGGGGGAATGGGATTGACGAATGATGACTACTTGTATTTTAAGAATTTGTTCGACAACGCCGGGGTTTTGGATCGTATCGTCAGCTTCGTGAATACGACGGAGGCTCCTCCCGTGGAGCGTTTGTTGGTTCCGGATATGGCGTTGACTGCTGCCGAGTATTTTGCCGTGGATAAAAACGAGAAGGTATTGGTATTGTTGACGGATATGACTCTGTACGCGGATGCCTTGAGTATCGTGTCCAACCGTATGGATCAGATCCCTTCTAAAGACTCTATGCCCGGTTCGCTTTATTCCGATTTGGCGAAAATTTACGAGAAAGCCGTACAATTCCCGGCAGGTGGTTCTATTACGATTATCGCGGTAACCACTCTTTCCGGGGGAGATATTACACATGCTATCCCTGACAATACCGGATACATTACGGAGGGACAATTGTTCTTGCGTAAAGATACGGAAATCGGTAAGGTTATCGTCGATCCTTTCCGAAGCTTGTCCCGCTTGAAACAATTGGTGATCGGTAAGAAAACCCGTAAGGACCATCCGCAGGTTATGAATGCCGCTATTCGTCTGTATGCCGATGCTGCCAATGCCCGGACCAAAATGGAGAACGGATTCGATTTGACGGATTATGACCGCCGGACTCTCGATTTTGCGAAAGAGTATTCGAACGATTTGTTGGCCATCGACGTCAACATCTCCACCGACCAGATGTTGGATACGGCCTGGACGTTGTTCCGTAAGTATTTCAACCGCTCGGAATTGGGAATCAAGGCGGAAATAGTAGAAGAATTTGGAAATTTTCCTGAATGAAAATTTCCGATTGTAGGTTGTAAATTGACAATTGTAAATTAAATGGATAGTACCGATTTTCAAAATAGGACGAAAGCATTAGGATTACAAATTATTCGATTGGTTGAGTTTTTTCCTCAAACTCATGTTTCTCGTGTTATTGCGAACCAATTGCTTCGTTGCGGTTTGTCTGTCGGGGCTAACTATAGAGCAGTCTGTCGTGCAAAGTCGGCTAAAGATTTTATCCATAAAATGAAAATAGTGGAGGAAGAGTGTGACGAGACTATTTATTGGTTAGAAATTATAATGGAAGCTAATGTGATGAAACGTGATGTTGTGATCCCTTTAATTGCAGAAGCTAAGGAGATTCTTGCGATGGTGGTAGCTTCGATAAATACTAAAAATAAGAATATACAGTCGTCAATCTAAAATCTACAATCTACAATTTACAATTATAAATAAGTAAGGTATGGCAATAAAATTTCAATACAATAAAACTTCGCTTCAGGGGTTGGATAAGCAACTGAAGATGCGGGTGCGGGCGTTGCCTACCATCAAAAATAAGGAGTCCGCGTTACGGTCGGAAGTGAAAAAGGCAAAGCAAGTTGCCGACGAGTTTGACGAGAAGTTGGAAGAGACTTTGAATCAATTACATGATATGTTGCAACTTTACGACGAGTATTCGAAAGATATTCTCGTGGTGAAGGAGGTAAATATGTCTGTAAAGAAAATTGCCGGAGTGAAAACCCCTGTCTTGGACGGGGTGGAATACGAGGTAAAGGATTTCAGCTTGTTTAACCGGCCGGGGTGGTTCCTTGACGGGGTACAATACATCAAAGAGGTGGTTGATATCGCTTTGGAAAGGGAGTTTTACATGCGTAAAATGGAGTTATTGGATAAGGCGAGGAAGAAGACCACTCAGAAGGTGAATTTGTACGAGAAAGTACAGATCCCCGGATTCCAGGAGGCAATCCGGAAGATTAAGCGCTTCTTGGAGGATGAGGAGAATCTTTCCAAGTCTTCGCAAAAGATCGTGAAAAACCGTAAAATGATGGAGGCAGAGTCATGATAGTACCTATGAAAAAAATATCCCTGTTGATTTTTTATAAAGAATATCAGCAATTTCTCGAGGAACTTCGGGAAAAGGGAGTGGTTCATATCCATGAAAATGTAGAGCGTTCTGCCGAGGATAAAGCCTTGCAGAACAAGTTGATGCTGATCAAACAGGCTGGCGAGATGATTATGCGATTGGAAAATCGGAACGCTACCGATCAGAAGGAAAAAGTCGAGGTTGCCGACGATCAGTTGTTGGAGTATCTGGATAACAGCTATCGTCGTTTAGAGCAAATCGATCAGGAATTGGCCTATGTCCAGAAAGAATACGCGCAATATCGTCCCTGGGGAGATTTTTCCAGAAATCGGGTTGAGGGGTTGAAAAAGGCAGGCTGGGAACTTCGTTTCTTTACGGTACAGGACCAGAAATTCGATACCGCATGGGAAGAGCTTTACAATGCCGTTGTGGTAAACGAGATGATGGGACAGAAATATTTCGTGACGGTGACACCTGTTGGAACGAAAGTGGATTTGGAGGCAGATCCCTTCGTGTTTCCGACGGAATCGGCGGAAAAATTGGCTGGAGAGACGGAGCGTTTACGAAAAGAGGCTTTTACGTTGAATCAGAAATTAGATCGGGAAGCGGGGGATGCGATCCATCGTTTAAAGGATTATCGGTTGCATGTCGGTGAGAGCGTGGACGAATTGAAGGTTGAAGATGCGGCAAGGGCTTTGGTTGAAGAGAAAGTCATCGCTTTGGAAGGGTGGATTCCGGCGGAGAAGGAAGAGGAGATGAAAAAATTCTTAGAGACCAAGGATACTTATTTCGAATTTAGTCGGCCGACTCCAGAGGATGATGTGCCTGTTCTATTGCGTAATAATGCTTATACCCGTTTATTCGAGCCGATCACCCGTATGTTTGCTTTACCGAACTATAACGAATTGGATCCTACCCCGTTTTTAGCTCCTTTCTTCATGCTGTTTTTCGGCTTGTGTATGGGAGACGGAGGATATGGTTTGTTGATTTGGGCCGTATGTTTCTGGTTGGGGCGGAAAGCGAAACCGGAGCTGAAAGGGTATCTCGTGTTAGGACAAATTTTGGGTATTACCACCATTGTAGTGGGTATTCTTACCGGATCGTTTTTCGGTATCGCCCTTGATTCCGTTGAATGGCCTTGGCTGAAAGGCGTGAAAGAGTACTTTTTGACGGAAGCGAATTATGGAAAATACCTCGGGGGCTATAATCCGATGATGGTACTTGCGGTTGTAGTCGGGATTGTACAGATCCTTTTCGGAATGTGCATCAGTGCGGCTAAATTGACGAAGCAGTACGGCTTTAAATACGCTATGTCGACAATTGCCTGGGTCGTGGTGATCCTTATGGGGATCGTTTTGCTCGGTCTTCCGGCATTGGGAATGACATTACCTCTCGTGTTGACCTATGTTTTATACGGTATCGTCGGTATATGTGCTATCGTTATTCTCTTTATGAATTCTCCGGGCAAAGGAGTGTTCACGAATCTCGGTTCGGCTTTATGGGGAACCTACAATATGGCAACCGGCTTGTTGGGAGATACCTTGTCTTATATCCGTCTTTTTGCTTTGGGTTTGACAGGTAGTATATTAGGTGGTGTATTTAATACGCTTGCTTTCGAATTGACCTCGTCATTACCTTTTGTCGTTCAATTTATAGCCGCCTTTTTGATCCTGCTGATCGGGCACTCGATAAATTTCGGTTTGTGTATGATCGGGGCTTTCGTGCATCCGATGCGACTCACTTTCGTGGAGTTTTACAAGAATGCCAGTTTTGAAGGAGGGGGTAAACAATATGAACCTTTTAGGAAAAAAGTAGCTTAATTAGAAAATAGAAATTATTAGAAATAACAAATTAATCGTTTTAAATTATGGAACCAATTTTATTAGCTTATTTAGGAATTGCATTGATGGTAGCATTGTCAGGTGTTGGTAGTGCTTATGGTGTTACAATTTGCGGTAATGCTGCCGTGGGAGCTTTAAAGAAAAACCCGACGGCTTCCGGTCAATATATCGGTCTGTCCGCTTTACCTTCTTCTCAGGGATTGTACGGATTCGTGGGATACTTCCTGTTGAGTAGCCACTTGAATCCTGCTATGGATTGGGGCGTTGCTTCCGCTATTTTCGGTGCGGGTATCGGTCTTGGGTTGGTAGCCTTCTTTTCGGCTATTCGTCAGGCACAGGTTTGTGCGAACGGTATTATCGCTATCGGTAGCGGATACAATGTATTCGGAACTACGATGGTATTGGCCGTGTTCCCCGAGTTGTACGCGATCTTGGGATTGTTGGTATTGATTCTGATTTCCGGTTTGATTCCCGCCTAATCACGGTATAATATAGATGGACGAGGCCGTTTGAAAAACTCAAACGGCCTCGTTGTTTTATAACAGGACTCTGTTCCTTGTGTTAATATTGTTGTAATACTCGGTAAAAAGCTTACATTTGCATGTATATAATATAATAATTTATTATAAACATGGCATAATGGAAGAACTTTTTGATAGTCAAACTTTCGAAAAGCTATTTAGCAAGCATTTTTCCAACCTTACAGGTTTTGTGTATAATTATGTAAGGGATGAGGAGATTGCGAAAGATATCGTACACGATGCTTTTTTATTGCTATGGAATAAACGGAAATGTTTGAATCCGGTATATCCTGTAAAATCTTACCTGTTTGCTTTGGCCCAGCATAAGGCATTGAATTATTTAAGGCATTTAAGCGTGGTGAAAACAAGCGAATACGAATTGGAGACGTTATTTGATTCGGCTGCCGGAGAATTGGATGAATACGAGAAACGTCTTGTTCGCTTGGAAGAGCAATTGTGTCTGTTATCCGAGATGCAACATGATGTATTGATCAAATGTGTGGTGGAAGGGAAGAAATACAAAGATGTCGCGGAAGAACTCGGAATCAGTTTAAATACCGTTAAAACACATCTTGCCCGAGCGTTAAGGTTTTTGCGCAATGAATTGGAAGACCGTGTGATTATGTTTTTCATCCGGTATAAATAATCCGGTTTATGTTTCGCATTCTGTTCTATTTAATGTAGAATTTTAGTTGTTTTGTATAATTGTTGGGTTTAAATTCTTTCCTGTTAATAAGAGAGTAAGTGTGTGTTGTCAATGCTTTTGATTACAGGTAATGCATTTTGTTCTGAATAAAACTCTTGTTTTCATTGTGTTATATCTTTTTTGATTGATGCTTGCTTATTATTTGTCGGATGGTTTAATTTTTTTGAAAAAAGTAGGTTTTGCGTGTCACCCGTTTTTGGGGGGTAAGGGTATTAGATGTAAAAATAAGAGAAGATGAGGTATCACGAGGAAGATATAAGATTTGCTATTAAGATTCTTTCCTGCAGGAAAGAGTTAGAAAACGGGGAGGTCGAGCGGTGGATGAGTCTCCCCGAACATGTAGAGTTATTGAAAGAGCTGGTTGCTATCCGGCAAAAGAGTTCGACTGTCGATTTCGAGCAGGATAAGTCGGCTGTTTATTTTCACTTGCGGCAAACCATTGGCCGACGAAAGAGGCGTCGGTTGATTTGGTATCGTTCCATAGCGGCTTCTATCGTGCTATTGGGATTTTCCGCGATATGGGCTGTAAAGGAGTTGCAAATAACGGATGGGGAAAAATCGACGATACGAACCGAAGCATTTCGCCCGGAAAGTGCGGCGATAGAGTTGATATTAGCGGATGGTCAAACGATTCAATTGAGTAGAACAGAGAGTGGATGTAAAGATTTGTCGGCAACGGGAATTCGTAATGACTCCTTGCACGGTTTGAGTTACGCGGAGGTGAAGGTTGACTCGGGCGGTGAGGAGATTTACAATACGCTGCATGTTCCGAAAGGAGGTTTTTACCCGATAGAATTATCGGATGGAACGAAAGTCTGGCTGAATTCGGAAACGAGTCTCCGTTACCCTGTGAGATTCACGGAAAGGGAGAGAAGGGTATATTTGAGGGGAGAGGCTTATTTTGAAGTGGCGTATGATAATCGGTATCCTTTTGTTGTAAATGTCGGAGGGATGGAAGTGAAGGTGTTGGGGACGAGATTTAACGTGAATAGTTATGATCGTGATACCATACGGACGACGCTGGTAGATGGAAGTGTTTGCATAAAGGATGTTTTTTCGGATAGAGAGACCCTACTTTGTCCGGATGAGATGGCAACGTATTGTAGAAGTACGCGGTTAGTCACCAAAGAAAAGGTCGATCCGTTTGTTTATACTGCCTGGAAAGAGGGTAAGTTCGTGTTTGAGAATGAAACTATCGAGGAGATCATGAAACGTTTAAGTCGTTGGTATGACATTGAGGTCGTCTATGAGAATCAGGAGATAAGGCATCAGACTTTTACGGGTATTGTGGAACGTTTTTCGGATGTCCGGGATATCCTTCATTTGATCGAAGAGACGGCTACGGTAAAATTTGATATTGAAAATCACGTAATTGTAGTAAAATAAAAAACCGAAAGTTGTTCCAGCAACTTTCGGTAGAAGATGGATGTTTACACATCCGAGTGTTAAATAGTAATATACAAATTTATGGAAAAAAATCGAAGATGGTTTTGTCTTGGGCGGCTTTTATGCCTAAAAAATGGAAAAACCAGGGTTTTTAAAGTGATTTTGTTGTTGTCCGTGATCTTAACTCCGGGAGTGGTAGCGGCTCAACAGCAAAAAGTAACGATCCACCTGACAAAGGTAGATGTACAGGATGTATTTAAAGAGATCAACAAACAGACCCGGTTGAATTTCGTGTATAACGCGGAACAATTGAAAGAGATCGGATTGGTGACCTTAAACTTGAAAAACGTGACGGTGGATTCGGTTCTGACCAGATTGTTTGAAAAAACTTCTTTTACCTACAAATTTGAAATGCAGTCGATTATTATTAAAAAGAAAACGGGTTCGCCTGCTGTTGAGAAAATGATTTTGACGGGAGAAGTGACCGATTCCGAGGGGGTTCCGCTTCCGGGAGTCACCATCGTGCTGAAAGGGACGACTTTGGGAATTACAACCGATGCTAAGGGTAAGTTTACGTTTGCACTAAAAAAATCGAAAAATCCGGTATTGGTATTTTCGTTTATCGGAATGAGAAAGGTAGAACATGCGGTTGTGCCCGGAGAGCCTATTCTTGTAAAAATGGAGGATGATGTTGAGGAGATGGAGGAGGTCGTGGTTACGGGTTACGGAAATATCAATACCAAAAGTTTTACCGGAAACGCGAGAACGATACGGGGAGACGATTTGTTAAAGGTATCGAGAACGAATATTATAAAAGCCTTACAGATATTCGACCCGTCGTTTAAGATTACGGAGAATAATTTAGCCGGTTCGGATCCGAATAAATTGCCTGAAGTAACGATCCGAGGGCGTTCGAGCTTGGGTAAAATGGAGTTGGACGAGTTGGGAGCGAATCCGTTTGCGAAATCTTCATTGGAGGCGAACCCGAATACTCCCACGTTCGTGATAGATGGGTTTGAGGTGGATATACGTAAGATTTACGATTTGGACCCGAACCGGATAGAGTCGGTGACTCTCCTGAAAGATGCCGCGGCAACGGCCATGTACGGTTCGCGGGCTGCAAACGGGGTAGTCGTTATCACGACCCGTACCCCTAAAGAAGGTGGGTTACAGGTCGGCTATAACGTGACGGGATCCGTGGAATTTCCTGATTTGTCCGGATATAATCTGATGAACGCGAGGGAAAAGTTGGAGGCTGAGGAACGTTCCGGTGTCTTTGATTATGATCCGAATTCAAATTCAAATTCTCCCATGTATGACGGGCAGGAGTTGTATATGAAAAGGTGGAATGCCGTCTATGTGGAGGGTGTAGATACGGATTGGATGGCTTTGCCTTTGCGTACGGCTTTTCGACACGATCATAGTTTGCAGATTGAAAGTGGTTCGAAGGCTATTCGTTATAGTCTTATCGTGGATTATTCGCAAAACGATGGCGTAATGAAAGGTTCCGAGCGAAATACTTGGGGAGGCGAGTTTAATATTCATTTGAAATACGGAAAATTATTCTTACGTAATTCTGTTTCTTATCATTATACTTCTACGGCCGATTCTCCTTATGGAGCATTTCGGGATTATTCCCATCAATTGCCTTATGTAAAGTATAAAGATGCAAACGGGAACTTGTTGAAAGAGCTTACGACATTCGCATCGGGGGGAGATTCTCCTAACCCTATGTATGAAGCTCGCTTGGAGAGTTTTGCGAAAACGACTCAACATGAACTGATGGATAATTTGCAGTTGCGTTGTAACGTGACGAATTATTTGATGATTCAGGGCTCGTTGGGAGTGACTCAAAGATGGAATGATGACAGTCGTTTTATAGATCCGCTTTCGAAGTACAGCTCCCGGAAGATTTCGGTAGATAATTTGGTTGCCGGTGATTTGTATACCGATGTCGGAGGTTCCAGTAGAGTCAATGTTCGTTTGGGGGTAAGTTTAAACAAAACGATAGAGAAACACGATATTAATATTGCCATTAACGGAGAGTTGACAGAGAATAAAAGTCATTCGGTATCTACACACTATGTCGGTTTTCCTTCGGGGCATTTGTCTTCCGTGAATTATGCGTCGGAGGTTAACGGGAAGCCCAGTAAGAGAGAAACGACCTCCCGTTCTGCCGGAATAAACGGTATTTTGAATTATAGTTGGAACGATATTTACCTGATGGATTTTTCTTTTCGTTACGAGGGTTCTTCGGTTTTCGGAACGGAGAAAAAAGGTTCTCCTTATTGGGCTTGTGGCCTTGGAATTAATATTCATAAATACAGTTTTTGGGAAAACACGGAATGGTTGGATCGATTGAGGTTGAGAGGTTCTTACGGGATGATCGGAAATATTAATTTTCCGGCTTATGCTGCCCGGAACTATTTTGTAAATATGTTCGATGATTGGTATGTGACGGGTTTCGGGACTAAAATCACCTATTTGGGGAATCACTCTTTAAAGCCGGAAAAAACGAGTACGGTAGATGTGGGGGTAGATGCCTCTTTTTTGAGGGGTAAGATCAATCTGAAGTTATCTTATTATAATAAAACAACCGTCGATATGGTAAATGATGTCACTATTCCTTCCACTTCCGGTTTTAGCGTGTATAAAGATAATTTGGGCAAGGTGCGGAACGAAGGAGTGGAGTTCGATATCTACGCGAATGTGTATCAGGGACGGGACTTCTCATTAGCTCTGAACGGTAACATCGCCCGGAATAAGAACCGGATGCTTGAAATCGGTAAGTCGTTGGAAGATTATAATCGGAAAGTAGAAGCGTATTATGACAACTCGGATAAAGCTTTGGGGGAGCAATCGGATGAACGGAAAATCTGGACGAAATTTTACGAGGGAGGTTCTTTAACGGCTAAATACGGGATGCGTTCTTTGGGAATAGATCCGGCTACCGGACAAGAGGTGTTTTTAGATAAAAAAGGGGCCGTGGTTTTTGAAAATGATCCGAAGGAGTATGTCGTTATCGGAGATACGGAGCCTTTGGGATCGGGGTCTTTAGGATTACATGCAACCTATCGGAATTTTACCTTGACGGCCAATTTTTCATACGAGTTCGGTAGCGAGCGGTACAATGAAACGTTGGTATATTATGTCGAGAACGCAAATATAGAAACTGAAAATGTGGATAAGCGGGTGTTGAGCCAACGGTGGCAGAATCCCGGCGATAAAGCTCCATTAAAAGATATTAAGGAGAGATATAAACAGACACGACCGACGTCCCGTTTTATGCAGGATTATAATATGTTTTCATTAAGCTCGATGTCCTTGCAATACGAATTGGGTAAATCTTCCTCGGAAAAACTGGGACTCGAAAGAGTGCGTTTGGAAATCGGATGCGGAGAATTGTTTCAACTGTGTAGCGTGAAACGGGAGAGAGGATTGGATTACCCTTTTGCCCGGAGTTTTAATTTCAACCTAATGATTAATTTTTAGATTATGCTAAATAGATGGTGTGTTTTAGGAATATGCTTGGCATTTATGTCTTGTAATTCATGGTTAACCATAGAGCCTAAAGAACAGATTTCCGAAGAAGATCTATTCTCCCGGGTAGAAGGATTTTATACTCAATTGGATGGGCTTTACAAGTCGATGGCTGAACAAGGTATGTACGGGCAGGAATTATCTTGGGGATTCTTGGATATCTTGGCGCAATATTATGATACGGAGAACACGAAGAATCATGCTTATGAAGAGGCGTCCAAATATAATTACGAATATACCCGGGTGAAAACGATAATCAAGACTTTTTGGACGGAAGGATATAATATTATTGCCAATTGTAACGTGTTAATAAAGAATATTCTAATCGCCGATCCTAATCTATTCTCGTTGCAAGAGAGAGAACGGGATCTTATTTTAGGAGAAGCTTATGCGGTCAGGGCTCTCGTGCATTTCGATTTATTACGTTTGTTTGCTCCCAGTATAAAAGTAGATGGTGAAATTAAGGCTTTACCTTATGTAACCGAGTTCCCTGTTTATTTTCCGGATAAGGTAAAAAGTTCCGTCTTTTTGGATTCTGTTGTTAGTGATTTGAAAAAAGCGCATGAATTGGTACAAGAGTACGATCGGAGTAAATTGGAAAGGGTAAAGGAACTTAAAGCGAGATTGGAATTAACGAGTTTTGAAAGCAATCGTTTTTTAGAATTCCGGGGATACCGGTTAAATTATTGGGCTGTTAAATGTTTATTGGCCCGTGTCTATATGTACAAGGGAGATGAAAAGAGTGCATTAGCTTATGCTAAAGAGTTGATCGATCTGCATGAACAAGAGGATTGGGTCGAATTTACAACGAGAGACGATGTGGAATCTCAAAGTAATCTCAAATATTATGACGATGTGTTTTTTGCTTTATACAATAATAATCTGACGGATTATTCGACCGGATACTTCGAGGAGAACAATTATATATGTATGCAAGATGTAGACGGCTTGTTTTCTTATAGTGATAAAAAATACGATTACCGCTATGAAGCGTGGGAAGACCACCCGCTATACGGATCAGATCAACCGCTTCCCAAAAGATTAAAAGAACTGACACAAGGTAAAGGGAAGTATTGCAGTAAAATGATACCGATGATTCGTTTAAGCGAGATGTACTATATTGCTGCAGAGGCCGTTTTTGATGAAGATCCGGAATTAGCTGAAGATTACGTGTATTATGTTGTTCGTAAAAGAGGTTCCCGTGCAGGTGTGGCAGGGTATAACACGAAAGAGGAATTTATAAAGAATATTATATTGAAAGATTTGCGTCGGGAAGTGTACGGGGAAGGTCAGTTGTTCTTTTTTTATAAACGTCATCATATGCCTGTCGTTATAGATGCTTGGACCGAGAAGACGTTGGAAAAAGAGTTTGTATTACCCTCGCCGGAAATAGACGAAATGAATAATTAAAAATTTGGATGATGAAAACGAAATATAAATTAATGGGAATGTTGATTTTTCCCCTTATGCTTTGGGCTTGCGAACAGCGGAAAATAGAGCTTTATAATTCTCCCCGGTATCTTTCTTTCGAGACGAATGAAAAGGATACGCTCTATTTTTCCTTTTTCTTTACCTTAGACGAAGAGTATGAATATCCTGTTGTTGTTAATTTAACCGGTGACCTTCTTGAGGAAGATAGAGAATTTATCGTGAAGGTGGATACAGCATCGACGCTCGCGAGTGATATGTTTGTGCTACCGGAGCGATTTGTTTTCAGGCGAGGAGTTGTATCGGATACGTTCAGTATAAAATTAAAAAATCATCCGCTATTGCGAACGGAAAAATTATTTTTAAAGTTGAGGTTGGAGGAATCAGAGATCTTTTTATCTACAGGAGGCGTTTGGAGTCATTCGATTCTCTCTGTAACGGATATTGCTATAAGACCTTCCTGGTGGGATGAAAGGGTCGTCGAACGGTTTTACTTGGGAACCTATTCCAAAAGAAAATTTGAGCTTTTCATGGAAGCGACTGGAATAACGGATATGAGTGAAATGAGCGACGGCGAGAGACGTATCGCCGCCTTGAGATTTAAGCATTGGTTAGCTGATCGGGAGCCTATCCCGGATGAAGAGAACGGTGGATTCATATCAGTACCGGTTATAGGTTAGTCATTTAAAACATAAACATTATGAATACGATAAAATACATATTTATCCTTGCCTGCCTTTTGAGTTGCATGAGCTGTTTTGAGGATAAAGGGAATTATGATTACGGTAAAATTTATACCATAGGGATAAAGTTGCCTAATAGTGTTACGATGGTCGTTAACGAATCGCGTACTTTTAAACCGGAACTCACCTTTGACGAGAAAAATCCGGCGGGCGTAAAATACGAATGGCAAATAGAGAGTAAGGTCGTCTCACATGATTCTGTCTATACGCACGTGGCAAAAGAGTTAGGTTCTTTACGAGGGTTGTTGACCGTGGAGGATGAGAAAACCGGAGCGAAATTTTACAAGGAGTTTTCGATCGAGGTGAAACCCCTCTATGAAATGGGATTTTTGTTATTGACGGAAAATGGAGAAAATAGTGATTTGGGATTTGTGAAAGCGGATAGGATTCCGAGTAATTCTCAGACCGGAACAAACGATACGGTTGTGTATATAGCTGATTATGTCAATTGTTACAGTGATTTGTACGGGGAACCTATAAATGGAAAACCTTTACGATTAAGGGAACATTACGCTTTCGACGATTACAATCGGGTATTCGGAGAAGTTACTGTTAAAACGGCCCTACCCGAAAGAAATCAATTTATGGAGTTGAATGGAGAATCGTTGAAAAAAGAGACATTTATAGAAGAGGAGTTTAGTAACGGATTATTACCTGTTGCTTTCCATCCCGTGGATTTGCTTCATACCTGTTTCGATAGTTTTTTATTAGATAAAGACGGTTTGTTGTATACTCGAAGGTGTAATCCCGCCACGGGTTATCATTTGGGATATTTTTCCAAAGATGTGGTTTATTTAGGTGGAAAACGAAAAATATCGAATATTATATTTAGCGATTACGTGGAGTCCGGAACGATTTATGCCATAGAAGAAGATGCTGCCGGAAAAAAGAGGTACTTGGGGATCTATTCCGATTATTACAGTAATAGACGGAATCTTACGGAGATGGAGTTGGTTTATGAAGAAGAGGAGTTTGCCGCACATTTTACGGATTTAACGGATGAGGTTATGGAATCGGATTATTTTAGAGTAAAGGAAGAGGGAGTTTCCGGGAGTGCAGTTGTTTCTAAAAGTCCGGAAGGAGAATATATGTTACATCTGTTTGTCGGAGGAGCGCCTTCTTCCGCAAAGCACGTGAAAATATACAGCTCGCAGAAGATTAATTTGACACGGGAACACGGAATTACCGATTTTGTAAAACTCGGTACTTTTCGGAATTGCAATATGGTATATGTTTGCGACAAACAGAATATCTATTATTTTGAAGTCGACGAGACCTTCCATAAATATGAGTTCGGTATTGTCCGGACGTTCGATAAGGAGATCGTTTCTATGGCCACTCAGTCCATGTTCGGTTATGGGGCAAAGAGTTTCGAACATCATATCGGAGTCGCGTTTAAAGATGGATTCTTCGATATATACGAATTGCAGTACGACGGTAAGGATATGAGTAGCTTGTATAAGTTCAGCAATAAAGTTTACGGTTCGACTCGGAGCTTCGGAAAGATACGCGATGTTATTTGGAAATTGGGTGTCGGAAACTATTATTTTAACGGAAGGTAAGATGAGGAAGGTATTTATTTTGTTAGCTTGTATGGCGATGATCGCTTCGGCTGTTGCGCAAGCGGACTACGAACAGGTTTTTCGGTTTGAAAAAGAGTTTAAGGGATTCGGGGGTGGATTTTCCATTGTTCCTAATTTTATTAACGGCACGGATAATTTTTGGTTTCGATACAAAGATGGCGGTAGTATGAAATACTATATTGTCTATCCGCAACGAAGAAAACAAGAGCTGTTGTTTGATAACCGGGATATAGCAACGAAGGTAAATCGATTGACGGGGAACAAGGTCAATCCCGATAATCTGGGGCTGGACGGGATAACTTTTGATCGTTCGTTGAAAAAGATCTCATTCTATCTGGGTGATGAAAAATTTTCCTATCATTTGAAAACAAGAGTGATGAAATCGGAAGCGGAAGAGTGGGAATATTACGGCCAGCCTTCTGCCTGGGAGTATTCTCCGGATAGCTTATACATTTTGTTTGTAAGGGATCATAATCTGTTTTTGGCGCGTAATCCGGAAAAAAGCGGTGATTCTACGTTTGTCCGACTTTCTGATGATGGTTCGAGATTCAACTCTTACGGTCAGTATTTTAAGGGAATGGAAGAACGGGAGGTAAGGCCTAACGGTTGTTGGTTGCCGAATTCGACTCATTTTGTAATTCAATCTGAAGATCGACGCTGCTTGGGAGAGATGTATCTTACCGATTACCTTCATTGGAAGCGCCCGAGTTTGCGAACCTATCGCTATGCCGTTGCCGGAGACAGCTTGGCCTGTCAATACGGTTTGAAGCTGGTCGATGTGACGATTCCCGCTATTCGGGAATTGGATGTTTCCAAATGGAAAGATCAATATGTCGAGTTTTTATACGCTTCTCAAAATGGAAAAAAGATCTATTTCCAACGTATCAAACGCACGTGGGACGAGAAGGAGTTGTGCGTGTATGATATGGATACGGATAGCGTACGGGTATTGATTCATGAGGTGGATAAACCTTTTTTCGATTATGTTTTGGCTCAGTTTTTTTTCTTGAATGACGGGAAAGAGATCGTTTATCGATCGGAGCGTACGGGATTCGGGCATTTCTATTTGTATGACGGGGAGACGGGACAATTGAAACGAGCATTGACTTCCGGAGAGTATGTGACGGGACATATTCAGGAAATCGATTCAAAAACACGGGATCTTTATTTTTATGCTTATGGCGTTGTTCCGGACAGAGATCCCTATTATAAAGTTTTATGTAAGACAAATATTGATAAAGGCGGATTCCAGATCCTTACTCCGGAGAATGCCACGCATAAGATAGAGCTATCTCCGGTCGGAAAATATATAATTGATAATTTCTCCCGGGTCGACACGGTTCCCCGTAGCGTTCTTCGGGATGCTAAAGGTAGGATTGTGTTGGAATTGGTTAAACACGATATTGATCCTTACCTTGAAAAAGGATGGAATATGCCGATTCGTTTTAAGGTGAAGGCGGCCGATTCGATTACAAATCTTTACGGGGTAATGTGGCGGCCGATGAACTTTGACCCGAACCGGAAGTATCCGATCATCTCGGAAGTATATCCCGGACCGCAGGGAGAATATGTACCGGTATCGTTTGGTTTGAGCTCAAGTTACGCCACCAAATTGGCTCAGTTGGGTTTTGTGGTTATTCAGGTCGGCCATCGGGGAGGAACGCCAATCCGGGGAAAAGAGTATCAGCGTTTTGGTTATGGGAACATGAGAGATTACCCTTTGGCGGATGATCGGGCAGCGATTATAAATTTAGCGATGCAATATCCGTTTATCGATACTACTCGGGTTGGAATCTACGGACATTCCGGGGGAGGTGCTATGTCTACGGCTGCCTTACTGACCTATCCGGATTTTTATTCGGTAGCCGTTTCCGTATCGGGGAATCATGATAACCGGATTTATGCTCTTGATTGGGTGGAGTTAAACAATGGAGTGCAAGAGATAGTCGATAGCGTAGTCCGAGATAATAAACCCTATGATAAAAGGACGAACTTTAAGGTTCGGGAAATTCGTACCAATATGCAATTGGTTGAGAATTGCCGGGGACATCTTTTGCTCGTTCACGGAATGCAGGATGATAACGTTCATCCGGCTCACGCGATGCGGATGGTACAATCTTTAATAGATGCCGGAAAGAACTTTGACATGCTGATTCTCCCTCGAAGCGGACATGCAATAGATGGGAGAGAGAACCGATTGTTGGAACATAAGATGCGGGGATATTTTGCCAAATATCTGTTAAACGATTTTTCAGGCGATATGTATATTGATATAGAAGAGCGTAAATAGACCGAAAGGTAAATTCGGTTAAGATTTTATATCATTATCATTCTTTACGGCAGGGAGAAATTTTGTTCTCCCTGTTTTTTTAGCCGGAAGAATGGGAGAAAACGTAAAATGTTGTACATTCGTAACCTAAACGAAGAGAATTATGTTGACATTATTGATCATTATTGCCACAGCGGTGGTTTCGATGGCTTGTTTTAATAACCATCAACTGTTTGATAAATTGGCCTTTTCTGCCTATCGGGTGATAAGAGCTAAGGAGTGGTACCGTCTGATCACGCACGGTTTTGTGCATGCCGATTGGGTACACCTGTTCGTGAACATGTTTACTTTTTACTCTTTCGGTTCTTATTTGGAACAATGGTTTGAGGCAAACGGTTTCGGTTCGGTAAACTATTTGTTGCTTTATTTCGGGGGAATGATAGCAGCTTCTGTCTATGATTTGTTCAAGTATAATAAAAATCCGTATTATTCTTCTATCGGAGCGTCGGGAGCGGTTTCCGCTGTTCTTTTCGCGGCGATTTTCCTAAACCCTTGGGATAAGATCTATTTCTTCGCGATCCTGCCCATTCCCGGAATTTTATTCGGTTTCCTCTATCTTTTTTATTGCCAATATATGGCGAAGCGGGATAGTGATAATATAAATCACAATGCTCACTTTTACGGGGCCGTCTACGGTTTTATCTTTCCGCTACTGGTAGAGCCCTCTTTGTGGTATCAATTCGTTCAAAACCTTTTGGGCCGCTGAATCTTATTTTTTTGCCCATCGGTTGAGGTAAGGGATTTGTTTGAGCGGCAGATCCTTCTTTATCACGTATAACAGGTATAGGGCGAGAAGGATCGTCCGGAAACCGAGACGCGGGATTTGATTCTCTATGGGAATCCATAAAGCTAAGGCGTACAAGGCTAAGGCTAAGAGGAAATATTTTCCGATTCCTTTTAAATCGTACCGGATCGGGTAATAGTGTTGTCCGATAAACCAGGAAGCGACCATCATGGCAAAATAGCAGGTGAAAGCGGCCCAGGCACAGGCTATATAACCGTAACGGGGAACGAAAGCGATATTGATGGTCAGGGTTATGGCTAAACCGAAAAGAGAAAAATAAGCTCCCCATTGAGTTTTATCCGTTAATTTATACCAGAGAGAGAGGTTGAAGAATATGCCGAAAAAGAGTTCCGCGATCATCACGATAGGCACAACCTGTAAACCGGAGAAATAGTCCGGATCGATAAAATATCGGAGTATTTCGAGATAGAACATCACTCCCAAGAATATGAAAAGCCCGAAAATAATAAAATATTTCATGGCTTCGGCGTAAGCTGCCCGTTTGTCTTCTCCTTTGTTCTGGGCGAAAATAAACGGTTCGTAGGCGTACCGGAAAGCTTGCGTGAACATTACCATGACGATGGCGATTTTGTAATTGGCTCCGTATATTCCTAAGCCGCTTTTGGCCGCTGCAGGATCGGCCAACATGGGGTAGAGAATCTTATCGAGGGTCTGGTTCATGATACCGGCTACTCCCAAAACAAGCAGAGGGAAAGAGTAACGTAAAATGCGTTTTAGTAGATCCGGGCGGAAACGCCAGGGAATACGTACGATCCCGGGAGTAAGGGCTAAAAGAACGATGAATGTACCTAATAAATTGGATATCAGTATATATCCTACGCCGTAAGTCGGATCGTAGAACCAATCGATCCATTCCGGGACGTGTTTCCATATCCAGGGACACGCGACGAGGAAAAACAAGTTAAGAGTAATATTTAAAGCGATAAATAGAAGTTTCAAAGCGGCAAATCGTATCGGGCGTTTCAAATAACGTAAATAGGCAAAGGGAAGTGCACAAAAAGCATCCATAGCAATAATGGCTGCCGTAATCGGAATATACTCCGGGTGTTCCGGTAACTTGATAAGCCGGCTGATAGGAGCTTGAAACAAAAAAACGAGTCCCATAAATACAAGGGAGGTCGTGGCCAAAGAGAAAAGACAGGTGGAGTAAACTGTTTGGGGATCCCCTTCCGCCGAATCGTTGGCAAAACGGAAAAAACCGGTTTCCAGGCCGTAGATTAAAATGACCAGTAACAAGGCCATCCACGCGTAAAGATTGGTTACGTCTCCGAATTCTCCGGTTGCTAATTTGTACGTGTAAAGCGGTACCAGACACCAGTTCAGAAATCTTCCGATAATACTGCTCATCCCGTAGATAGCCGTATCTTTTGCTAAGCTTTTTATTCCTGCCATGCTCTTTGTTTTACAACAGATCGTCTCTTGCTATTAGGTAATCAGACTCGGCAAAGATATTAAAAATGACGGAAAAGAATGGAAATATTCGGGAAAGTCCGTAGAACCAAAGTTCATAGAGATGAAGTCATAAAATCGTAAGTCTACTCCCAATCTCTTAATCCGTCTAATTTTAAATTGTAGATTGTAAATTTTAAATTGATTACTGATTAATCTACAATTTTAAATCGTCAATCTACAATTGCAAGGGATAACTCCTCGGGGCGGGGACGTTCTCGTCGGTCGTGTAGTCGATTTTCGTTCACTACCCTCCGGGACTCGCTACGCTCAAACAATCCGTCGAATGGCCGTTCCGAAAATTGAACCCGACACTCGCCGTTCACTATTTATACCCCTTCGTTTTTCTCCCTTCCCCCTTTAATCAATTTTAAATTGTAGCTTGTAAATTAATTTTTGATTTAAGATTTACGATTTATGATTAAGATTCTGATCTTACCCTCTTTAAATCGTAAATATAGAATCCGAAATCGTCGATCTTTTTAATCTCGTAATCCCCAATCACTGAATCCTTTAATCCCAGAATCTTTTGATTCTCCAAATCGTAAATTTTTCTATTATGGGCGTAAAAATTTTTTTCTTAACCAATAATCCAGACTGAGCAATAGAATGAGGATAAAAGAAATGGCGATTAACGGTATTAATAGTTCTGCCTGTTCCTTAAAAGAAGGTAATGGAATGGAGATGGAAAAATAACGGAGAGTGAATCTTATTAAAATTAAGGTGAATAGGATGAAAACTCCTAAAAGATACATGCTTTTTATCGTGTTCCGTTGTTCTTTGCGATACGTTTCCCGGACTATTTTTTGCATGAGTCTTTTGTTAAAATCTTCCGAAAGTTTTTCCCGTTCTGAAAGTTGGAATAGTTTTTTCAATTTTTTATCCTGTATCTCTTCTTTTTCCATGTTTCCGGTTTTAATTTGAATTCAATAAGGTGTATAATTTTTTGCGGATACGGAACAGTTTTACTTTGATATTGGAAGTGGTCTGACTTAAAATAAGTGCGATCTCTTCGATGTTTCGATTGTCCGTGTAATAGAGTGTGAGCAGGGCGACTTCTTCAGGTGGCAAAAGTGGAATGATTTTTCCCAGTTTTTCCATTAAATCTACTTCTTCATTTTGTTCTGCTTCCTTATCCGTATCTAAGAGATTATCCATAAATTTTTCTTCTGAATAGACAAATCTCATTTTCTTTTTTCGGACGAAAGAGATAGCTGTATTGAAAGCTATTCGATAAAGCCAGGAAGAGAAACTGGAATCTCCTTTAAAGGTATTTAAATGCCGGAAGGCCTTTAAAAAGACATCTTGCGTTAATTCTTCTGCGTCTTCCCTGCAACGTACGATACGCAGGACGAGTAAAAAAATACGTTGGCTGTATTGTTCTACCAGTTGCCCGAAAGCGGCAGTTTCTCCGTTAAGGGTACGTCGAATATATAAAGACTCGATTTGTTCCATTCGCCTCTTTGACGCAAAGATAAGGGTTCGGTTACATATTAGGAAGTCTTATTCTTAAAGAATTTTTTGAAGAAAAACATCCATTTACTTGTAACCAAAGCAGGATGACGGCGTCAAAAGAGCAAAGAAAATATAAATTGTTAAGTCATAAAGTTATGAATGGGTTATTAGTTTTGTTAGGTTTTGTTTCGTTCTTTCTGTTGATCTATAAATTGTTTGAGTTATATGCCAGAAGACGCGAACGCTTATTGGTGCTTGATAAGCTTGAAGTGCTTGGTAAAGCTGAATGGTCAGGCAAAAAACTTCAATTGCCGGGTTTTTCCAGTTTCTCGTTCAGTGCTCTAAAAGGAGGCTGCTTGTTGATCGGTTTGGGGGTGGGGATCTTTATCGCTTTTTTGATCTGTTCTTTAGGTTTTGACTTATATGCTCCGGGCAATGACAGTTTTTTAAACATGAAAATAGAAACTGTCATTTATAGTGCCTCTGTCCTTTTGTTCGGTGGTATAGGATTATTGGCCGCTTTTGTATTAGAATTGAGAATGGAACGCAAGGAGCGGGAAAATAGCAGTTCCCCAAAGCAAATGGAGTAGGATTTAAAACGTGCGTTCGCTTTTATAGGAAAGATCGTGATTCGACCAATCACGATCTTTTTCTTTTATGGACAGAGGGAAATACTGTATTTTTTGTTATGGAATATAAAAGTCTATCTTATCGTTAAATAATCTTTTTCAGTTTTTTAACTAAATGAATTAGTTTGTAAACTAAAAGTTTTAGTTATATTTGCGATAAATGAATCGAAATTATGAAAGGGTTAACAAATAAGGAAGAAGAAATCATGAGTCTTTTCTGGGAGAAGGGACCATTATTCGTGAAACAGTTACTTGCTTTTTATGACGAGCCCAAGCCGCACTTCAACACGCTCTCGACTATTGTCCGGGGATTGGAGGAGAAAGGTTTTTTGAGTCATAAGGTTTACGGGAATACTTACCAGTATTACGCGGTTATCGGGGAAGAGGAGTTTCGGAAGGGGACGTTGAAAAATGTTATTGACAAGTATTTCAATAATTCATACCTGAACGTGGTTTCTTCTTTGGTTGAGGAAGAGGATATTTCGCTGGACGAATTAAAGCAATTGATTGATAAGGTGGAGAAAGCTCATAAAAAGTAAATTTTAATAGGGAGGAATTATGGGTTCTTTTTTCGTCTATATATTGAAAATGGCTTTCAGCCTGATTCTTTTTTATCTTTTCTACCGTTTATTACTCGGGAAAGAGACTTTCCATCGTTTTAACCGGATCGCTCTCTTGAGCATTCTTATGCTGTCTATAGGTATCCCTTTTTGGGAAATTTCCGATGGAGGTAATTCGGGGGGAGAAGAGAAGGTAACGGGAGAATCGTTTGTTCCGGTTTCCGTTAGATCTAATACATTGCATGAAGATATCGTTTATCCGGTATTGAATATCCCTATGGAGGTTGCGGAGAGTGAGTGTGTTCCGCTTTGGTTGGTATGTTTATTGGCTATTTATTGGTGTGGTGTCGTTTTTTTCACGGGACGGCATTTTTATATTTTATTCCGGCTTTTTTACTTCATGCATACCGGGCGGAAAGAACGAATGCCGGATGGGGTCACGTTGATTGTACATCAACGGAGTGTCGCTCCTTTTAGTTGGATAAAATACATCGTGATTTCTCAAAAAGATTTGGAGGAAAACGGGCGTGAGATTCTGATCCATGAGATGGCTCATATTCGTAAACGACACTCTGTCGATTTGTTGTTAGCCGATATCGCTGTTTTTTTCCAGTGGTTTAATCCTGCTTCCTGGTTATTGAAGCAGGAGTTGAAAAATATCCACGAATATGAGGCGGACGATGCCGTGCTTCATGAAGGGGTGGATGCAAAACAATATCAGTTATTATTAATAAAGAAAGCTGCCGGCACAAGGCTCTACTCTATGGCCAACAGCTTTAATCACAGTAAACTTAAAAAACGTATCACTATGATGTTAAAAGAAAAATCCAGTCCGTGGGGACGTTTGAAGTATCTCTATGTACTTCCGTTAGCCGCTCTCAGTATGGCGGCTTTTGCCCGTCCTGAAATCTCTAATGAATTAAAGGAGATTTCCACTGTCAAAGTTAATGATTTACTTTCGATTTCGGAAATCGACAAAGAAAATAATGCTATTTCTGCTGCCTTTGTTTATCCTGAGTTTTCCGATTCTTTGGATGATAAAGAGTATATTACCAAGTTAAGGGAGATGATCTCTTTGTTGGAAAAAAGACAGAAAGAAGCAGCCAAGTCAGGAAAGAAGGGAGCCTCTTCTAAGTCGAGTGCGGTTATCGATAGTATAACAAGAGAAATGATGGTTCGGATGCAAACGGAGTTCGGAGCTCTTACAGATGAACGCATAAAGGCATTCTTTGAGGGTGAGGGATCGAATCCGGCCATACAAACTGAAACAATCGTCATGAGAAAAGATCCGAGAGTTCAGCTTTTTTTGAAAAAAATAAAGGATGCTCGGGAAAAACAGGGAGAGAAAGGTGAAAGAAAGAAGGTATCTTTTTATGGTACCTCCCACATAAACCCGTCGGGTTCCGTAACGGTGACCGAATATGTACTACCCGATAGTGTAGATGCTGAACGGGTAAAATATAGAAACATAATACTTCAAAGACGGAGTCAAGGGTTAAAGGATAGGGAAGCAATTGTTTTAAAGTCAGATACCCTTGTTCGCACTCCCAGCGTTGCGATAGAAAATATTAGAATAACTTCGAGCGGGGTAGCCGAATCGGATTCTCTTTATAGGGAGTTTTTTTATACTTTTACTCCCGATACGCTGATACCTGCCGTAAAAATAGCAAAAATGAATTCGATGGATGCTTTCTTCTATGAGGATGTTGCTGCTGACAAACTGAGACGAGAGCTTCATAACGAAAAGATAACAAAAGGAGAGTATCCTTTATTTTATATTGACAACAAAAGAGCGACGTATAACGATGTGATTAACTTAGATATGGCTCTTATAAAGAATATCACTATTTTAAAGGATAAAGCGGCTATTGACCAGTATGGTAAAAAAGCTAAAAATGGAGTAGTCCTTATTTCTCTTGGAGACGGGAAAGGGATGGGCGTAATGAAAAATTTGTATCGCTCGCTTCAGGCAAACTATTTAGCTAAAGATGCTGTTTTTTACCTGAATGGAAAGAAGATTTCCGGGGAAAAACTAAAAAACGTAAACTTATCTTACGATCGAATCGAATCCATCAATATGTCGGCTACCAAGGACGGGAAAAAAGTTTTCCGTGTAGAAACCGATAAAAAGAGATGAACCGGTTTTTTTCTTGTAATTCAGCCTGCCACGAAATATACCGTGGCAGGCTGAATATTTTAATTGTAAATTATTTTGTTTCTTCGATAGCGACAGCGACGGCGACTGTTGCACCGACCATGGGGTTGTTTCCCATGCCGAGGAATCCCATCATCTCCACATGAGCGGGTACGGAAGAGGATCCGGCAAATTGGGCATCTCCGTGCATACGGCCAAGCGTATCGGTAAAACCGTAACTGGCAGGGCCTGCTGCCATATTATCGGGATGGAGGGTACGTCCGGTGCCGCCTCCGGAGGCTACTGAAAAATATTTTTTCCCGGTTTCCATACACTCTTTTTTGTAGGTTCCGGCTACCGGGTGTTGGAATCGTGTCGGATTGGTCGAGTTGCCTGTAATGGAAACGTCCACTTCCTCGTGACGCATAATGGCTACTCCTTCTCGGACGTCGTCTGCCCCGTAACACCTTACCTGGGCTCGTTCACCTTTGGAATAGGCTTTTTCTTTCACGATTTTCAATGTTCCGGAATAGTAATCGAATTCCGTTTGAACATAGGTGAATCCATTGATACGGGAGATGATCATAGCGGCGTCTTTTCCCAAGCCATTGAGGATGACTTTCAACGGTTGCTTACGCACCTTATTGGCCGATTTTGCAATCCCGATGGCTCCTTCTGCGGCAGCAAAAGATTCGTGTCCGGCCAAGAAAGCAAAACATTTTGTCTCTTCCCGAAGTAGCATGGCGGCCAGATTTCCGTGTCCTAATCCTACTTTTCTGTCGGCGGCGACGGAACCGGGAATACAGAAGGCCTGCAGGCCTTCTCCGATGGCTTCCGCCGCTTCTGCCGCCTTTGTGCAACCTTTCTCAATGGCAATGGCTGCTCCTACCACATAGGCCCACGCTGCATTTTCGAAAGCGATAGGTTGAATTTCTTTACACATTTTGTAAGGATCGATTCCTCTCGCATCGCATATCGCTTTCGCTTCTTCGATGTTTTTTATGTTATAATGGTTTAAAACCGCGTTAATCTGATTAATCCGGCGGTCGTAACTTTCAAATAAAGCCATGTAATTTTTGTATTTAGTGATTCAGTGATTTTATGATTCGGTGATTCAGCGTTTTTTTAATCACTTAATCTCCTAATCACTATAATCGGTTAATCATTGATTTGTTATTCGTGTCTCGGATCGATGTATTTAGCGGCTTCGGCGAAACGACCGTACGATCCTTTTGCTTTATCGAGCGCCTCTTGAGGCTCGATGCCTTTTTTCAACATATCGGTGAATTTTCCGAGGTGGATGAATTCGTAACCGATGACCTCACCTTCTTCGTCTAACCCCATTCGGGTAACATAGCCTTCTGCCATTTCTAAATAACGGGTTCCTTTGGCTCGCGTACCGAACATGGTTCCTACCTGGCTGCGAAGTCCTTTCCCTAAATCTTCCAAGCTGGCGCCGATGGGAAGACCTCCTTCGGAGAAAGCGCTTTGACTGCGTCCATAGACGATTTGCAGGAAAAGTTCCCGCATGGCCGTATTGATTGCATCACAAACTAAATCCGTGTTTAAGGCTTCCAACAAAGTTTTTCCCGGAAGAATCTCCGAAGCCATGGCAGCAGAATGAGTCATGCCGGAGCAACCGATAGTCTCTACCAATGCTTCTTCGATAATTCCTTCCTTTATGTTCAGAGTCAGCTTACAAGCTCCTTGCTGCGGGGCACACCAACCGATTCCGTGTGTTAAACCGGAAATGTCTTTGATCTCTTTTGAACGTACCCATTTTCCTTCTTCCGGAATGGGAGCCGGACCATGATCCGGTCCTTTTTTTACAACACACATGTGTTGCACCTCTTGTGAATAAATCATCTTTCGTTTGATTAAGATATAATTATTATATTCCTGTTGTTAAGATTTGCGGGCAAAAATAGTACAATTGTTTATATTAAAAAACATTTGATACAACATATAATTATGCATACGTTTGCGATATAACTTTCTGAAAATATGATAGATATAGGGGAAGAACAGGAGCCCGTCATGTTTCAAAAAACGAACGTTTTTTGAGAGAGAAACATACGTAGGTCATGACCTGTTGTTCAATAATGTAATATTTTGATTGCTAATCATGTAAATATCGTGTGTTAATATTGTATAATGAAAAATTTTGTTTAGTTTTGTATCTTTATAAACGTTCGTTTTAAGAGCCTGATGTTGTGTCGGTTGTCAGGGTATTGTATATGATGAATTAAGAAAATGTTTCATGTATCCGTCTGTATATAAGATAAAAATAGAAGATAAGGCCGTATTTAAAAGCCTATTCAACGATTTTTTCGTGACCTTGTGTCTTTTTGCGGAAAGATACGTGGAAGAGCCTGAAATGGCCGCTGATATTGTGCAAGAAAGTTTTGTCAAATTATGGCAGAATCGGGAAAACTTTAATTATTTACATCAGGTAAAATCTTTTTTATACGTGTCTGTCCGTAATTTGGCCCTTAATGAATTAAAACATAAACGCGTAGAGAAGGCGTATCGGGATTGGACGGAAGAGGGATTCCGGCCTTGGGGAGAAGAAGTTATAGAGGAGGAGAGTTATCGGTTGCTGATGCAAGCGATTCGAAAATTGCCGGCGCAATGTCGACGGGTGATAATGTTAGCCATGGAAGGAAAGGCGAATAAAGAGATCGCCGAAGAGTTAGGCGTATCGGACGGTACGGTACACTCTTTGAAAAAGACGGCTTATAAACGTTTACGGGGAGAATTAAAACATTATTTCTACCTTTTTATTTTATTGATGCACAGTATGCAATAAGGAAATTGCAAAAAAATAAAAATTTTTACTACCCCATTTTTCACTTTCAGTTGTTATAGGTAAAAACTGAAAAAGATGTTACGTCGGGAATTTGATATCGCTTCTTTCATAGCTCAATTATTAGCCGGAACGATGAGCGAGGAGGAACATGCTTTGTTGGAAGCATGGATGGAGGAGGATATTGCTCATCGGCAATTAGTTGAAAGATTATCTTCTCCCGGGAGTTTAGCTCGTAGAAACGAACGGGCCGAACGATATCGAAAATGGGAACGGTGGGGTGATGTAGAGAAGCGGATAGGCGATCGGCGGTTTGTATGGGTGAGGAGGGGGATGGTCTATGCGGCTTTGTTTGTCATTGCATTGGTAACCTCCTATTGGGTTTTCTTTTGGCCAGAACAGCAAGATGAAAAGGTCGAACAAACAGGACTTATTCATCCGGGAGAAGCTAAAGCCGTATTGGTTTTGGCCGACGGGACGAGTGTTGCTTTGGAAACCTGTTCTTCTTTTGTCCTTCGGGAGTCTGACGGGACTGTTATTTGTAAAGATTCGTCCGTGTTGAGCTATCGCGGAGAGAGGGAAGGGAAAACGCCCGAGGGGGAGGTGCTGCATAACACGATAAAAACCCCTCTTGGGGGAGAGTATTTTTTGGTATTGAGTGACGGTAGCCGCGTGCATCTCAATGCCATGAGTTCCTTACGTTTTCCGGTTCGGTTTACGCGGGAGCGACGGGAAGTAGAATTGACCGGTGAGGCCTATTTCGAGGTAGAAAAGGATGATATCCCTTTTGTTGTAATGGCCGGAGAGACGTCGACGGAAGTATTGGGAACGGAATTCAATGTTTCCGCTTACCCGGAGGATGAAGAGATAAAAACGACGCTGGTACGCGGGAGCGTCCGTTTTACGGCAGCATCTCGGAAAGAATCCTATCTGTTAAAACCTTCGGAGCAGGTCCGTTTTAATAAGTTGTCGGGAGAGGCGAGAGTGAAAGAGGTAGATGTGGCTGATTTTATAGCTTGGAGAGAGGGATTATTCCGTTTTAAAGATTGGCGATTGGAAGAGATCATGGAACAGTTGGCCAGGTGGTACGATATGAAGGTTGAATTCCAAGACGAAACCTTAAAAGATATTCGGTTCGGGTGTTGTTTTAATCGTTATCGAGAGATTACCCCGATATTGGAGTTGCTCGAGAAAACCTGTAAAGTGAGGGTGAGTGTGGAAGGAAATATCGTCGTATTGGAAGCAGCAAATGCTAAAACTAAATAAAAAGCTACGGGATGCGGGAACATCGCGTAGCCCCAGCTCTTGTAAAACAAGAACTTATGTTAAACTTAACACACAAAGTTATGGAAAAAAAAGGAGTTTCTTTCACGTGGAAAGAATTAAAAAAGGTTTTTTTTCTGATGAGATTAGCCTTTTGCATGGTTATTTTAGGTCTGACAGAACTGTCTGCAGGAAACCTTTCTTCTGCCGATCCGGTAAATGAGGGAGCACCGGAACTCTGGGTGGTAAAGGGAACGGTCATCGATAGTGTGACCAAAGAGCCGATGCCGGGAGTTTCTGTCCGTCTAAAGGGAACACAAGTCGGTACGGCTACGGCTGTCGATGGTAAATTTGAACTTAAGATCCCGAAATCCGAGGAGATGGTTATCGTGATCTCTTTTATCGGGATGAAAACGAAAGAGATCAAGATCACTAAACCGGAGACGACGTTGAAGATTTTGTTGCAAGAGGACGTGGCAAGAATAAAGGATGTGATCGTGACCGGTTATTCGACTGTCCGGAAGGAGGCTTACACGGGTTCGGCTACCGTGATGACCGCGAGAAAGATTGAAGAACGGCCGGTAGCCTCTTTTCAGGATGTATTGCGGGGAAATTCGCCGGGGACGCTGGTTACCTCTACCGGACAACCGGGAGTGTCCGGAACGGTCCGTTTAAGGGGAATCAGTTCAATGAATGCTTCTAATGCCCCGCTTTATGTCGTGGACGGAATTGTTTGGGATGCTGCCAATATGTCGGGGAGTGCCGAATTTCCTACCAATCCGTTGAATACTCTAAATCCTTCGGACATTGCCAGTATGACGGTATTGAAAGATGCGGCATCGGCCTCTCTGTACGGTTCGCGCGGAGCCAACGGGGTGATTGTAATTACCACGAAACAAGGACAGATGGGAAAGAGACCGCAATATACGGTCGATATGCAATTCGGTTTTTCCAAGATATTTGAAGCTTCGAAACCGGATTTGGTGAACGGAAAAGAGTTTACGGAACTTTGGTTGGAGGGAGAGATGCACCGGATGGTATATGCTGCTTGTGCCAAAACAGACGATTTTTTTGCAATTATCAAGGATTTATACAAAGACAAAGAGGGGTATAAGTTTGACGGGAAAAATTACAACGAATGGTACGCGGATGCCAAGACCGAATTTTGTGATGCCTTTAAAATCAAAAAGGGTGCGAATGGTGACGAGTATTATACCGATCTGTTTGGAGCGGATGCCGATAAAGTGCCCGATGTGAATTGGTATGACGAGGTGACCCGTACGGCTCCTTTCCAGAAGATCAATGTCTCGGCCCGGGGAGGATCACGTGTCGGAAAATTTTATGCATCGTTGGAATATTTCAATCAACAGGGTGTTTTGAAATCGAGTGAATTAAAACGTTACTCACTCCGTATGAATTTGACTTCCGACGATCCGGATAATTTCTTTAACTGGGGGCTGAATACTCAATTGACCTATTCCGCCCAATCGGGACCTCGCCGGGATGCATCGGGATATGCCATGTTGCATTACACGGCTTTGTCACTTGCTCCGGTTGTGCCTGTTTATTTGGAGGACGGATCTTTTAATTTCAATTTTCCCAAGAATGTCAACTCGAATATGAATCCTTTGGCTATTGCGAAATACAACAGCTATGATCGTCCGCAGACAAAAGTGTTGACTTCCGGTTTTTTACAATTCAATCTTACGAAGTGGTTAAAGCTGAAAAGTACTTTCGGTCTTGATTATATACATGCCCGTCGTCGGCAGTATTATGATAAGGATTTCGGAGACGGGGCAAAAAGTAATGGTTATCTGTACGAACGGGATGCCCGTCGCCGAAAGATTTCCAATACTAATTTGGCTTACCTTGAAAAGACCTTTAACGACGTACACGAGGTGTTAGTCTATGGGGGAGTCGAGTGGGAGGATATGAAATATGAATATATCAGGGCAGAAGCAACTAATTTCCTTTCGGATGATTTTCCATACCTGAGTGCGGCTGCCGTTCCGGGTGCGGTTGCCGGAGACGGAGACCGTTATTCCATGCTTTCCTGGTTATTGAAAGGAGATTACAGTTATGATAATAAATATTTCTTTTCTGCTTCTTTCCGAAGTGACCGTTCTTCCCGTTTCCACAAGGATTACCGGGTGGGTAATTTTTGGTCCGTATCGGGGGCCTGGCGTATTAAGGAAGAGACGTTCTTGCAAGATGCAAATTGGTTGAATAACCTGAAAATCAAAGCCAGTTACGGAATAAACGGAACTTTGCCGAGCTCGTATTATAGCTGGCGTTCCCGTTACTCTTTCGGTTATAATTACAACGGACATTTAGGATTGAAACCGACGGCGATCGCTTCTAAAGATTTGTCATGGGAAGAGAACAAAATCTTTAATATCGGTTTGGAGATCGGTTTTTTCAACCGGATCGATTTGAGTATAGAGTATTATAACCGGAGGACTGAGAATTTATTGCAAGATTTGCCTATCTCTTACGTGACGGGGCATAAAGAACGATTGGTGAATTCTTCCGCCGGACTGAAGAACAGGGGATGGGAGATGGAGTTGCACGCGTCGATTATTCAGGATCGTCAGATCAATTGGGATTTTAACATTAATGTGGCCACGTTGAGAAACGAGTTTTTCGGTTTGGATAACGATGATATCGGCACTCAAATCAAACGTAACGGGGAGAGTTATTATTCCTGGTATCTGAGAGAGTGGGCCGGTATCGATCCGCAAACCGGAGAGCAACAATGGTATAAAAAGGACGATCGGGGAAATAAAGTAGTCACCAAGGATTATGACGAAGCGGAACGGGATATCCGGGGAACGGCACTGCCGAAGGTGAACGGAGGGTTTTCCAGTACCGTTTCGTATCGGGGCTTGGAGTTGAGTTTCCTGTTTACCTATGCTATGGGACATAAAGTATTGGACTATACCGGTCGTTCGGCTACTAAAAATGACGGAGCCCGGGATATCCGTGCGATAGAAAAAGATCAGTTGGACCGTTGGACCCCTGATCATCCTACCGGAAAAAATCCGTTACGGATCAATTCCAAAAAATGGAGTCGCTGGACCTCTACCCGTTATTTGTATAAAGGAGATTATTTGAAATTGAAAAATATCAAATTGCAATACGATCTGCCCAAACCTTGGATGGATAAATTGACCTTGAGAAATGCCAAAGTGTTTATACAGGCGGAGAACCTGTTTGCACTTTCCGAATTGAAAGGGTATGATCCCGAAATGACCTTAAACGGTTATCGCAATCCGGATGACTATCCTTCGGCTATGACGTTTACGGCAGGTTTACAGATTAACTTCTAAAATGATACGGTTATGAAAAAGATATATATATTAGGCATATTGGTGGTCATGTTATCCGGTTGTGATCACTTTTTAGATCGGACGCCCTACGATAATATGGATGAAGATATCGTGTTCGAGAATTTGGAGCATGTACAGGGAGCTTTGTATGGGGTTTATGATGCGATATCGGATGAAACTTATTACGGACGTCAGGTGTATGCTTATGAGGCGGCGAAAGGCCCTGATTTTTATGTAAACAGCGGAACGGGAAACCGCTTCGAACGGGAGAACGGTTATCAGGAGTCTTCTTCCTCAGGCGGTTATGCTGTTGATACTTGGGAGCAACTTTATGGAGTAGTGAAGGCTACAACCAATATTATCGGGCGTATCGATCGTGTTCCCGGCAACGAGAAAGAGAAAAAGCGGATAAAAGGAGAGGCTCATGCCTTACGCGGATTGACCTATTTCGATTTGATGCGAATGTTCGCTTATCCTCCGGTTTTCTCCTGTCCGGGAGGGGCCAAGTACGAGGATAGGTATAAAATGGGTGTGCCTTTGGTATTGACTATCGAGGAGCTGAGCAGTGTAATTGCCAAACCTATCGGTCGCACGGACGCAGCTACTTGTTACGAGAGGATCCTCGATGAATTGAATCAGGCAAAAGTTTGTTTGGAGGGAATGCCGGTAAAACAAGGAGAGATCTCCTATTATGCCGTATGTGCTTTACTTTCCCGGGTATACCTTTATTTAGGCAAATGGGAAGAGGCTATCACGGAAGGAGAGTTGGCTTTAGGGGGGAAGAGTAAGATGATGGATTATAATGAATACAAGACGAATTATTACAAACCTTTCTGTAAGGAGAATATATGGGAATTGGCTTACACGACAACGGACAATTTGAGTACGGCGGCTTTGAATTATATTGTACGCTACCCGACGATCGATAATCCCGACGATCCGAAAGACGGAAAAATTTCGGCAAAACAGGGATACGCTGCTTATAGCATCAATTCGTTTTGGATGAATATCGTAAAAAAGGATGCGAAGGACGTGCGGAGTTATATGATTTGCGATAACAGAAAAGGTAAGGGGTGTCGAAGGTATATAGGAGATCCTACCCATTATCAACATAATATTCCTATGGTTTGTTTGGCCGAGGTCTATCTGAATCTGGCCGAAGCTTACGCGGAGAGTAGCCGTCCCGACGGGTTGAAGACTGCTTTGGATTACATGAATAAGGTACATGAGGCTCGGACGGACGAAACATTTGAAGGAGGATTGTTGACCAAGCAGGAGTTAATCGATGCCGTGTTATTGGAACGTCGGAAAGAATTGGTTTTATTGGGACATACCTATTGGGACCATTTCCGCCGAGCCATTCCTTTTAAGCGGGAAAGGAAAGGATGTGTGACGGCTGCAAACGAAAATATTGATTATACTCTGCCTCAGGTAGTATATCCGATACCGGAGAACGAGATGGATGCGAATCCTACTATCCGGGGGGAGCAAAATCCTGGTTACGCACCTTATCAATAAGTATTGGGTGAATAGATTTGCTTGTTTGTAGAGAGATTGTCCGGAATCGATTTTCGGACAATCTTGTTTGCGTTAGGAGTACCGTTTGATTTGTGTTGGTGGAAACTGTCGGATTAAGTTTGAATGAAAATGTACATATGAGAAGATTTATTAAATATCTATTGCTTTGGGCGTGTCTGATCGAGGGGAAAACTCTTCAGGCACAAGAACAACGGGTTAATTTGAATCTGAAGAATGTCATGTTACGGGATTTAATCTGGGAGTTGCAACGTAAAACCGATTTGATTTTTATTTATAGCACGTCTGATGTGGAATCGGTACGACTGTCCCGGGTAAAAGAGAGAAACAAGGGGGTTCGGGCGATTCTGGATAAATACCTCGGGGGTACCGGGTTGTGTTATGATGTCCGTCACGAGGTTTTTGTACTTCGACGATGCGACAAACAGCCTGAGGAGATGAAAATGAGAACAATACGAGGGTGTGTACGAGACGTGGAGGGGGAGGTGTTGCCGGGAGCTACCATACGTTTGAAAGGAAGTTCGGTAGGGGTGGCCACAGATATAAATGGTCGGTATGCTTTGCGAATACCGGAGAGAGGTAGATCGATACTTGTTTATTCCTTTATCGGAATGGAGAGTTATGAAGTAGAGATTATGGGAGAGAGGACCGTTGACGTGGTGTTGCGTCCGGATTGTAAACGTTTGAGGGAGGTGATCATTACGGGATACGGTCAATATGCGCGAACCGGTTACACTGGATCGGCAACGGTCATCGGATTGGAAAATATCGGGGAACGATCCGTCAGCTCTTTTCAAGATGTCATTCGTGGACACTCTTCCGGTACATTGGTAGGTGGATCGGGACAACCCGGGGTGGCTTATTCTGTTTTAATCCGGGGAGTGGGGTCCATGCATGCCTCCAAAGATCCCCTGTATGTCGTGGACGGGATGGTTTGGGATTTGATTAATCTTTCCGGAGACGACGAATATCCGATCAACCCTTTGAACACGATTAACCCGCAGGATATTGCCAATATCACGGTTTTGAAAGATGCGGCTTCTGCTTCCATGTATGGTTCCCGGGGCGCAAACGGCGTTATTGTGATTACGACGAAGCGGGGGAGCGGGGACGGGAATACCCGTTATACTCTGGATACCCAGTTGGGATTCGCCTCGTTGTTCTCCGGTTCAAAGCCCGATCTTGTAAATGCCGAAGAGTTTACCGACTTGTGGGTAGAGGGTGAGATGCATCGTTTGGTATACCAGCAAATTTCTAAAAATAATTTTTTTGAAGAGATAAAGCGGTTGTACACGGATAAAGAAAACTACTTGCTCGAGGGAAAGAACTATTATGATTGGTATCATACCGCACAACAAAGATTTAATGAGGTTTTTAAGATAAAGAGGGGAGACGGAGGATATTATGAGGACTTATTTGGAGTGGATATGAGAAAAGTGCCGGATGTCAATTGGTATGAGAGGGTAACCCGTCCGGCTCCGTTTCAAAAAATCAATTTCTCAATGGATGGGGGAAATACTGCCGGGAACTACTATATCTCTTTAGAATATTTGAATCAGCAGGGAGTTATTCGGGGAAGTCAATTGAAACGGTATTCTATACGGGTGAACTTTGCTTCGGAATCTGCGGGTGAATCGTTTCATTGGGGAATAAAGACCATGCTTTCTCATTCCGATCAGAAAGGACCGCGGCAAGATGCCATGGGGTATGCCATGCCTCAGTATACGGCTCTCTCTTTGGCTCCGGTCGTTCCGGTCCGTTTGGAGGACGGATCTTTGAACCTGGAATTTCCGTACGGACAGAATAGTAATATGAATCCGTTGGCTGTTAATGAATATAACATTTATGCCCGTCCGCAAACGATCGTTTGTACTTCGGGATGGATACGTTATTGGTTGTTAAAGTCTCTTTTTTTTCGGGGTTCTGTCTCTTTGTCGGCTTTAATGGCACGTCGTCGTCAATATTACGATAAGGATTTCGGAGATGGACAAAAAGACGGAGGTGCTCTTTATGAACGAGATGCCCGTCGCCGAAAAATCGTGGGCACGGGAATGCTTTATTATCGTCCTGTTCTGGGAAAAGGACACGAGTGGAGTGTTTATACCGGATTCGAGTTGGAAGATGTGAAGGAGGAGTACATATCGGCCCGGGGTGTGCGTTTTCTTTCGGATGACTTCCCTTATTTATCGGCATCCGCTAAGGTATCGAGGGTAGGAGGTGCTGGAGAAGGTTATGCCATGTTTTCTTGGTTGTTCAATTCAAATTACACGTATAAGCAGAAATATTATTTGTCGGTTTCTTTGCGGGGGGATCGTTCTTCTTGTTTTCATCCCGACTATCGTTTCGGACTTTTTGGTTCCGTCTCGGCAGCTTGGAGGATTTCCCGGGAGCGATTCATGCAACGGCAGGATAAGATCCAAGAGTTAAAATTGAAGATTAGTTACGGGAGTAACGGTTGTTTGCCTCGGAAACTTTACGGTTGGCGTCCTCTTTATTCTTTTGGTTACGAGTATAACGGTAAACCGGGATTGCATGCTGAAACCATTGCCAATAAACATTTGACTTGGGAGAATAACCGAATCTTGAATATAGGAGTGGAAGCCGTTCTTCTTAACCGGATGCACCTGAATATAGAGTATTATTATCGGGTGACTGCAAATTTATTGCAGGATGTCCCTCTTTCTTACGTGAGTGGTTATTCCAGTCGTTTGGAGAACACGGGAGCAGGGTTGCGTAATGTCGGAATAGAGTTAAACGTGGAATCGGATCTCCTGAAAAAGGGATGTTGGGACTGGGGGATCGACTTTAACCTGGCGACCTTGAAAAATCGATTCTTCGGGTTGAAAGGAGACTATCTCGGTTTACAGATACAGCGGAACGGAGAGAGCATCTATTCGTGGTATTTAAAGAAGTGGGCCGGAGTTGACCGAGAGACGGGTGAACAGCAATGGGTGCATGTGGGAAAAAATGGAGCAAGGGAGTTAACGACGAAATACTCTAAAGGCTCTCGAGAAGTAAAGGGTAGTGCTTTACCTAAGGTTAGCGGGGGCGTGACAAATGTATTGCGGTATAGGAATTGGGAATGGAGGTGTTTGTTTACTTATGCCTGCGGGTATAAGGTGTTGGATTATACCGGCTCTTATTGTACGAAGAATGACGGTGCCCGAAATTACAGAAATATGGAACGGGATCAATTGGATCGTTGGACACCGGATAATCCCGCCGGAAAAAATCCGATTCGTATTAATAATGGTTGGGATCGCTATCATTCGACACGGTACTTGCATGACGGGGATTATTTGAAGTTGAAGAGCATGAAGATGCAATATAACTTGCCTGAAAGTTGGATTCAAAGATTTGGAATAGAACATGCTCGTTTGTTTTTTCAGGCAGAGAATCTTTTTGTATGGACCGAATTGAAAGGGTTCGATCCGGAAATCACCTTAACCGGTTTTCGAAGGCCGGAGGTTTATCCTTCAGCCACTACTTATACAATGGGGGTACACGTGGAGTTTTAGGAACGTTTTTTTAGATTTTAATAAAAAAGTTATGAAAATGAATAAGATAATATGGGGTTTGCTGTATATCATGATATGGTTCCCTATCGATCGGGTATTTGCACAAGAAATGCAAACGAAAGACACGCTTTTTTTTGTCGACGGGCCGTATATTTTGCATGAGAAAGACGGAGGGGTGAGGTTGTTGGAGGTGGATGAGACCGGAAAATTGACAAATCGTTTGTTTTTTCCGGATGATCATTTCTCTTTTCAAGTTCGTTCGGAAGATGGGGCACATCGTTTCTCCGTTCGATTACACCGATTTAGCCGGGAGGAGTATCGAATTCCCGAAGTTGCGGATCAGATTTTTGTAATTTCCGATCCTCACGGAAATATGGATTGTTTTGTTTCCATACTACAGGCCGGAAAAGTTATTGACGAGGCCTATCGGTGGGTTTTCGGCCGAAATCGCGTGGTTATTATCGGGGATGTTTTCGATAGGGGAGAAGATGTGCTACCGATTTTTTGGTTGATTTATAAATTGGAGCAGGAGGCCCGGGAGGCGGGAGGAGCTGTCACCTTTTTATTGGGAAATCACGAAGAGATGGTATTGCGGGGAGATTTGCGTTATACCCGGGAAAAATATTTGAATATGGCAAAGCGTTTAGGGCTTTCTTATCAAGAACTCTGGCATGGAAATAGCGAGTTGGGGCGTTGGCTGCAGACTAAAAATACGGTTGCTATTGTCGGAGATGATGTTTTTGTACATGCCGGTTTTAGCCGTGAATTTGCCGCTTTGAAGGAAAGTTTAGAGGAGGTGAACCGAACCGTAAGTGCTTCTTTGTTTTTATCAAAACCGGAACGTAAAGCCGTATCCGGATTGTCAGCCTTTCTATTTTCGGGAAAAGGACCTTTATGGTACCGGGGGATGGTGCTGAATAAGAAAAAATACGATCCGATGACACTGAAGGAGGTAAAATCCGTTATGCAAAAGTTGAAGGTAGAAAAGGTGTGGGTCGGACATACGATCTTTAAAGATATATCCCGGTTTTACGGGAAGCGGGTGATTGCGGTAAATGTAAATAACGTAAGGAACCGGAATGCCCGTCGGGGACGCGGGGTAATGATGAAAAAGGGGAAGTTGTATCGCGTTTATGATTCCGGCAAGTGGAAGGAGATGAGGTGATGGACCGGAAAGATCCGATGTGATTATCATCGTTTACGAATTCCTTTTTTGATAAACAAAAAGGAATCTATGTTTAATCGCGAATGTACAGTTATTTTGGCAAATGTGAAAAAGAGGACCTTTTTAGCTTACTTGGGGTTCTCTTTTTGTATTTATTGAGCTATTTTTGTATTGTTTTTATTAGTATTTTTTCTTAATTTTTCTATTTTGTTCATATCGTTTTCACGTGAGAAATTGGTTACTTTATCACCATTTTTGTTGTGTATGAAAGACGTGTACGAGATGACTGATAGGAATTTGAAAAAGGTAAACGGATATGCATATAATGTGGAGACTGTATTTAAAGAATATTATAGTCCCTTATGTTATTTTGCATCTCAGTATATCCAGGATGACAGTATTACGGAGGACATAGTGCAGGATGTTTTTATCAGTTTGTTGGAGAAGAAAGTTACTTTTCAGACAGAACTTCATTTGAAAAACTTCCTGTATTTATCTGTGCGGAATGCTTGTTTAAATGCTTTGAGGAATAAGGTTTCCAGGGAAAAGTATATAGAGTTTATCACCCGGGAGGAGTCTTCTGAGAATTTTGAAGATAACCTGATTCTTACCGAGGTTCATAAGGAGTTGGCCGAAGCGGTGGAGAAGCTGCCGCCCGAGTGCCGTAAAGTGTTCGATCTTTCTTATTTTCAGGGAAAGGACAATGAAACCGTGGCGGAAGAGTTAGGACTAAGCGTGAATACGGTGAAGGCTCAAAAAGCGCGCGGGAAAAAAATTTTGAGAGAGGGGTTAAAAGACATTTTTCCTTTCGTGGTGTTTTTTTTGAATATTTTGGAAAAATATGGATGATGTAATTATTAACTTGTATACAAGGATTTTATGATGTATTTGTTTTTAGGATAATTGTTCCTGAAACGGAGACAAAAATTTTTTTCGAAAAAAACGAAGATTCATTTAATCCTTTTGAATACCCTTCGTGTAATAAATGATGATGAAAAGAGAAAACCGTACATATCAGTATGACATTGCCGCCATAATAGTTTCCTATTTGCGGAATGAAATCAGTGAGGCCGACCGACGGAAATTAGACGCGTGGGTGGCTTCTTCGGTTCGTCATAAGGAGCTCTTTTCACGGATTTGTGACGAGGCGATGCAGTTGGGGGAGATTCGGAAAATTCTGTCTCGTGATGCCGACAGCGCATGGGCAGTGTTAAAAATAAAGGCCGAAAGGCGCCGTAAACAGCGCTTATTCAGGATATACAAGGTTGCAGCTTCTGTCGTGGTCTTGTTCGGTGTGTCGATGGTTCTGTGGTTGAAATCTTCGAATAAGCCTGCGGAAGAAGAGAAACTGGCCGTTCGCGAAGAAATCGTGCCGGGACGTCCGATGGCGAGGTTGACGGTTGCTTCAGGAATTACGTATCAATTGGATACTTTGGGAGATTTGATGCTGGCAAGTTCTGCGGCAGAGAATAACGGACGTGAGGTGGTGTTCAAGGATTTAGATGAAGCACAGCAAGATTCGTTACCCCAATATGGAAAAATGGAGATTCCTCGCGGAGGAGAATATAGAATGGTTTTAAGCGACGGTACCAAAGTTTATTTGAATTCGGCGACGGAGTTGCGTTTCCCGGAAAGTTTTGCGGGATGTAAGGAACGGGTGGTGTATCTTTCGGGAGAGGCTTTTTTTGAGGTAGCTAAAGATGCCGACCGGCCTTTTGTTGTTGTGTGTTCTGCTTACGATGTCCGGGTTTTGGGAACCTCTTTCAATGTTTCCGCTTACGAGGACGATGAAGATTCGAGGACAACATTGGCTTCTGGAAAGGTCGAAATAAATACGCGTAATAACAAGCAAATCGTGTTGAAGCCGGGGGAGCAGGCCATAGTGACGGATAAAGGCGTGGATGTAAAAGGAATAGATGTGGAGCTTTACACCACGTGGATGTACGAGAGTTTCCGCTTTAAAGGCGGTAGTATAGAGGAGATCATGAAAAAATTGGCTCGATGGTATGTGGTGGATGTGTTTTATGCCAATCAAACGGTAAAAGATTTTCATTTTACCGGTTTTTTGCCTCGTTATGCAAAAATCGAAGATGTGTTGGAATTGTTAAGTTTGACGACAAAAAATATAGCGTTTGAAGTGAAAGGTAAAAGTGTATGGGTTAGGGAAAAATAAAAGAAAGGGTATAAGAAAAGGGCCAGAGCTGCAACCCTGACCCTTAAATGTGTACTAAAAATAAACCAAAAGGGACTACAAATATACTCTTTTTTTTCCCATAAACAAATATTAAGCAAATTTTCTCACGATAATTTTGAAAAAAAATTATGCGGGAGAAGGTAGGTTTGTGGTGTATTGAATTTTTATAAAACATCAATTACTTGACTCAGAGATCACTATGGTGGCTTTCTGACTCGGGTGATATGTACTAAAAATGACCTAAATAAATTAAAAATCAATGAGAAGTAAAATGAAAAACTGGTTGTTTGGTCATAGTCGATTTTCGTTAGGTTCGAAGCTGACGTTAATGCTATTGCTAATCACGCACATTGCTTTTTCAAGCGAAAAAGCTTTCAGTCAACAGAACATTACAGTTCAGTTTGAAAAACAGTCCTTGAGTGAGGTGTTGAATGTACTGAAAACGAAGACTACGTATGAGTTTTTGTACAATGACGAAGAGGTGAAGAATATCACGAACATTACCCGTTCCTTTACGGATGCAACGATTTCTGAAATATTGAAGTCCTGTTTATCCGGAACGAAGTATGATTTTAAGATCGTGAATAACATCATCATCATCACTCCGGACGATCAAAAGAAAGAAGAGGTAAAGGCTGTTACGGTAAAAGGTAAGGTTTTCGATGAAAAGGGCGAACCTCTACCCGGTGTTGCGGTTATTTTGAAAAAGACAACTTTGGGTGTTGTTTCGGACATTGATGGTAAATTTGAAATTAAGTTTCCCAAAAGGGATACGATGATTCTGGTCTTCTCTTTCCTTGGAATGAAATCCCATGAAGTGGATGTTAACAAGATCAAGGATCTGAGCAAAGATGTTATCGTAAGATTGCAACCGGATGTAACGGAAGTGGACGAGGTTGTGGTTACCGGTTACGGACAAATCAAAAAACAAAGTTTTACCGGTAGTGCGCAAACGATTGAGGGAAAGGAGTTGCTGAAGGCTTCTAAAAGTAATGTGATAAAAGCCTTGCAGGCTTTTGATCCTTCTTTTAGAATACAGACGAATAATCAATGGGGATCCGACCCGAATGCTTTGCCTGAAATGTATATCCGGGGACGTTCCGGTATCGGTGTGAAAGAGTTGAATAAAGATCCGCTATCTAAATCGGCCTTGCAGAATAACCCGAACCTGCCGACCTTTATTTTGGATGGTTTTGAGGTAGATGTACAGAAGGTATACGACTTGGATATGAACCGGGTTGCCAATATTACGATTTTGAAAGATGCTGCTGCAACGGCTATGTACGGTTCTCGTGCTGCTAACGGTGTGATCGTTATCGAGTTGATCGCTCCGAAACCGGGAGAAGTGACGGTTTCTTATACCGGAAAAGCCACGGTAACCATGCCTGATTTGTCCGATTATAATTTGGCAAATGCAAAGGAGAAGTTAGATATCGAGGTGCTTTCCGGCTTATACGATCCGGCTAATTACAATGGTTTGGACGATGCCATGAAGGCATACAATAAACGTTACGAAAGGCTTGTAGAGGGTGTGGATACCGATTGGATGTCTATGCCATTGCGTAATGTCGTCGAACACCAACACAGTTTATATGTTGAAGGAGGTAACAACGATTTGCGTTACGGTTTGGATGCCCAATTCAACAACAGAGGCGGTGTAATGAAAGACTCTTATCGTAGAACGATGGGTGTGGGATTCTCCGTGGATTATCGTTTGAACAAGAAGTTCCAGGTAAAGAATACAATCTCTTATACCTACACGAAATCGCAAGAGTCTCCTTACGGATCCTTTAGCGATTATACGGAGTTGTTGCCCTACGATCGTCCATACGACAAGAACGGTAAATTGGTAGAGAAGTTGGATTTTTCCGTGGATGCTTCCAATTCAGGTTTGAACAACCCGTTGTATGAAGCTACTTTGAATAATTTCGAGTATAGCAAATACGACGAGTTTATTGATAACCTCAGTATGAACTGGTATGTTAACGATTTCTTGTCTGTCAAAGGACAATTCAGTATTACCAAACAGTATACGAAAGGAGAACGTTTTTACGATCCTCTTTCCAGCAAAGTATCTGCTAAGGATTCTGACGATAGCGACGGTCTTTTGGGAGATTTGTACTGGAATAAAGGAGAAAATACGAACTGGAATGCCAATGTATTCGTTTATTACAACCGTTTGATCGGTGCCCACAGTGTGAACTTTTCTTTGGGTATGAATGCCCGCTCTACGAAAACGACCACGACCTCCATTCACTACAGAGGTTTCCCGTCCGGAGAGTTGCATTCACCGAACTATGCTGCCGAAGTATACGATAAACCTTCCAAGAGCGAGAACCAGACCCGTTTGGTCGGTTTTATCGGAAGTTTGAACTATACTTATAATGATATTTACCTGTTGGATGCTTCCGTACGTTTTGACGGTTCTTCCGAATTCGGACGTAATCAACCTTGGGGTTCTTTCTGGTCCGGCGGTTTGGGTTTGAATATTCATAATTTCGAGTTCATGAAAGACAACGGTATTTTCGATCAGTTGAAAATCCGCGGATCTTACGGACAAACCGGTAAGGTGAATTTCTCTCCGTACAGTGCAATAACTACTTACGAAGCTCAAACGGACGAGTGGTACAAGACCGGATACGGTGTGAAATTGAAAGCTTTAGGAAACAAAGATTTGACCTGGGAAACCACGAATGAATTGAATGTCGGTTTGGATATGACCGTGTTTAACCGATTCACGTTGAATTTCGACTTCTACAATAAGAAAACGGTTGACTTGATCAATGATGTAACGCTTCCGACTTCATCCGGTTTCTCTTACTATGTAGACAATGTGGGAGAGAACCAAAACCGCGGATTTGAAATTCAACTTCGTGCGGATATCATTAAGAAGCGGGATTTGAACATCGCTCTTTGGGGAAATTTAGCCCACAATAAAAATAAGATTTTGAAAATCTCCGAGTCGTTGAAAATGTACAATGATCAGGTAAATGATTATTATAAAGATGCTGAGGATGATCAGGTTAGCGCTTCCTGGATTAGTAAAGATCCCAAGTATTCCAAGCCGATTATGAAATACGAAGAGGGCGGTTCTTTGACCTCTCTATTTGCGATGCAATCTTTGGGTATCGACCCGAGTAACGGAAAGGAGCTTTTCCTGAATCGCGACGGATCCGTTACTCATACCTGGAGTGCAACCCAACAGGTGATCGTTGGAAATACCGAACCGGATGCTCAGGGTTCTTTCGGTTTGAATGCCATTTATAAGAACTTCACCTTGTTTGTTAACTTTATGTATCAATGGGGTGGACAGGCTTATAACCAAACTTTGGTCGACCGGGTTGAGAATGCAAAAGTGGAAAACAGAAACGTGGACAAACGGGTATTGACCGATCGTTGGCAAAATCCGGGAGACGTGACTCCTTTGAAAGATATTAAGAATCGTGACGTGACGACTTTGCCCACCTCTCGTTTCGTGCAGGATGATAATTTCCTCACCTTGTCTTCCATCTCTTTGACGTATGATTTCAACGAATCATTTGTAAAACGTCTTAGAATGAGCCGGATGAGTTTTGAGGTAAGTATGGAGGATATCGTAAGATGGTCCAGTATTCGTCAAGAACGGGGGCTTAGCTATCCGTTTGCACGGGGCGTAAGCTTCTCGTTAATGGTCAACTTTTAATTAATTAGAAAACTATGAAAAGATATAAGTTAATATTACTTTCTGTTTGCGTGTTGCCGTTTGTGTTGGCTTCGTGCAACAAGTGGCTGGATGTCTCTCCGGAGGATCAGATCACGGAGGAAGAACTTTGGAGTAAGGGAGAGGGATTCCGGAATGCCTTGAACGGTGTTTATAAATCGATGGCCGCTTATAACCTTTACGGTCGTAATCTGACCTGGGGATTGGTAGATGCTTTGGGACAATGCTATAATTTGAGTTATGCATCAGATAATGCTACCAAGGATATGAAGAAGGCCGTGGAATACGAGTTCGAAGACGAATATTTGAAACCGGTTATCGAGACGATCTGGGAAGAGGCTTATAATACGGTAGCCAATTGCAACAACATATTGAATAATGTGCCTCAGGCTGATCCTGAAATTTTTGCAGCCGGAGAACGGGAAAAGAATATGATATGGGGAGAAGCCTTGGCTTTACGCGCCTTTATCCAGTTCGATATGTTGCGTTTGTACGCGGCAGCTCCGGTAACGAATCCGACCACGAAATATATTCCTTACGTGGATACTTATCCCTCTTTGATTTCTAACAAGAAAAGCGTAAACGAATGTTTGGATTTGATTATCAGAGATCTGAAGGATGCAAAAGCGTTTTTGTGGAAGAGCGATTCTGCTTACACGTTATCTACTTCCAATCGTTTTGAGGTTGCCGGAAGTTTGACCAATCGATTTATTTCGACCCGGGGATACCGGATGAACTATTATGCCGCTTGTGCCGCCTTGGCCCGGGTATACCTGTATGCAGGTCAGACGACCGACGCGTATAACGAAGCTACTGCTTTGATCGAAATGGAGAAGAAAAATAACTATTTCTCTTTCAAAAATTCGGCCAGCAATGGAGATTTGAAATTCTATAGCGACATCATCATGGGATTGTATGCTCCCAAGTTAGGAGATTGGGATCGGGCGGCCAATGAGGTGATGAGCGGAAGCAGTATGTATTATTTGAGACTGACGAACATTAAAAAAATCTTTGCTCCGGATTTAAAGGGTTCTTATGAAGATATGACGAGTGACGATTATCGCTTTAAGTATCAAATTGAGAACTATTTGGGATACGAGTATTTCCGTCCTTTGAAATACAAAGAACAAACGGCGACCACGACCCAGACAAAGGTTGCTAACTATTTGATTCCGATGTTGCGTATGAGCGAAGTATATTATATCGCCGCAGAGGCTATTTGTGGAACTAATTTGGACGAGGCGAAGGAGTATTTGTTTAAGGTGAAATCCGGAAGAGGAATCAGATCTGCTGCCGTGACGGAACAAAAACAGGCTATTAAGGATAAGGATACCTTTATTGAAGCTTTGCGTAACGATATGCGTAGAGATTTGTGGGGAGAGGGACAATTGTTCTTTATGTTTAAGAGATTGAACGAAGCTATTCCCTCGGATTACGAGACCTTCGGTCCTTCGGATGAGTATTTTGTACTTCCGGTACCCGATAGTGAAATTACTATTAAATAAAATCGAATTATGAAGACAAATATTATATTACTTCTTTTATTGTCCCTATTTTCTCTGTCGGCTTGCGACGAGCAAGGTTTATGGGAAAATTCGAATGATGTGACTTATATCTATTTTTCTAAAGATGCGACGAAAGACAGCACGGCGACTTCTTTTAAATTGTTTGCCGGAGAGAACCGGATTACGATTCCCGTGGAGGTAACGGTTGCCGGTAAATGGCCGGATCAGGATATCGAGTACACCGTATCTGCAGATTTGAACGAAACCACCTTGTATCCAGAGAATTATGTTATTCCGGAAAAATTCGTTTACCGTGCCGACCATAAGGTTGATACGATCTTTATCGAATTTATCAACCATCCCGATTTGGCCACGAAAAATTTGAGATTGGTTTTGAAAATCGATCCGAAAGGGGATGTTTTGGAAGGACCGATTATCAATCAAAGAGCGATTATTTCTATCACGGACAGGATTTTCCAACCGGAATGGTGGACTGTATGGGATTTTATCGGTACGAACGGACAACCCCTCTTTAATATAGCGGAAGCTTATTATATCGGAGAATATTCGGATACGAAATACCTGATGTTCCTGGATATACTGGACGGTGAACCCTTTGACGGAAAAGACCGGAACAAATTGAGAGGTTATTGTTTGCAATTGAAGTACAAGATCGAGGAGTTCAACAATGATCCGGCTAATCAAGCTGCCGGGTTGACACCGTTGAAGGATGAGAAAGGTAGAGTAATAACTGTTCCTATCAAGGGATAATTAAAACGAGAAAATAAGATGAGACATAATTTTTTATGGATTGTAATGCTGCTGTTGGCAGTGAGTTGTTTGGACGATAAAAACAACTACAATTACAAGGATATAAATACGGTTGGAGATTCTAAGATTACAGGATTAAGAACTGTTTATACTTGTTTCCCCGGCGAAGAGGTGCATTTGGTTCCCGAAGTGAAACTTTCCAAAGACACGTTGAACCCGGATGTGAGCTACTCCTGGTATGTCAACGGCGCTTTGACCGAACATACGGAGCCCACGTATACATTCAAATCGGATGTTATCGCCACACATAAAATAGTTTTTTGTGTGACCGATAATCAGACCGGTGTTCAGTTTGTGGCAGGAACTCAGGTTTCCGTTGACTCTCGCTGGTTAAAAGGGTGGATGATCTTGTCCAAGGGTGCCGGAGACGCTTCTCAGGTGTCCATGGTGTTGATGAGAAGAAGCGAGGTCGCTTTACCGGAAAATCAAACCAAAGATACGGTTTTGTATGATGGTCAGGATATCAATATTGTAAAGGATCTGGGAACGGGACCGAAGAAATTGAGAGAATCTTTTATGATTTACGATTATGGTTTTGACGGAGCCATGGATGAAATTGTTGTGTTACAAGATAACAAATGCGCTGAATTACACGGGAGCGACTTGCATAAAGTAATTAATACGGAAGAAGAATTCTCGGGAGCCGTTCCCTCCAATTTCCGTCCTTTGGATGCTATTATGACAACCGGATTAAAATGCGTATTGGATCAAGACGGTTATGTTTACACGAGTACGGGAGCCGTAATCACCGATTTCCATGCCGGAAGATATCCGTCGGAGCCGGCCTTCAACGGAAGAAAATTTAAAGCACTTTATCAATCCAACCGGAATAACGCTAAGTTTTTCTTAGCTCTGGACCAGAATAATACCTTGGTCGGAATCGTAGACGATGCTACTGCCAGATACGGTAGTCAGGATGTTCAAATGGGTGGTAAAGCGGGTGCGTTAGCCGAGATTCGTTTCCCCGAATCGAGTTACGATAAGACTTTGTTCCAGAATATTCCGGAAGAGGTATTGTTTACGACATGGACGGATGGAGAGTACGAAGATCCTTCGTTCGTATCTTTGCTGAAAGGACAGAACGATTATTACATGCATACTTATTCTTTTGAATATAAGAGTAATCCTTCTTCGGAAGAGCCGAATTTGGATGTTACCTCAACCAACGGAAGAACACATAAAATTTCTTCTGCCATGATGGATAATTTCACGGATGCGGCTGCTCTTTACTACTATAAGTGTTTGATCGTGGCTAACGGTAATAAGTTATACAGTTGTTCTTTGACCGATGAGAACGATCCCGGTAAAGAGTTTATGACTTTCGGCGGTAATATCGTTGCCATCGATGCCAAGGATATGGGACGAGATGCGGATAGCCCGAGATATGATTTCGGCGGTGCTCATGTCGGAGTGGCATTGGATAACGGAGAGTTCTATATTTACGAGCTGAAGTACGACGAGGATGCGGCGAAGGTGACCGAGATGCGGGAGTTGTATCATTATGCCGGATTTGGTAGTATCGTAGATGTCATATATAAGTACGGAGAAAGTACTATGGTAACTTTCCCGTATCAGCCGAATTAACTACAAATTGAATTTTAATAAATATGGAAGGGAGCTTAGGCTCCCTTCTATGTTCTAACAGGTGGTGAAGAAAGCAGAAGAAAGTGTGTTAATTGTATGTAAATAAATATTGTATGAAAAAGTATTTGATTTTATTTCTGTCTCTTTTTGTTTTCGGAAGCGGGAATGCTCAGCAGAAAGCAAATTATAAATTGGCGGAAAAGTTTACTCGAATGGGATTAAGCGGGGTCGTGTCGCAGAATAGCATGCGGATCGTTCCCCGGTATATCCATAACGGAGAAAAATTTTGGTTTGAATTCAGAACGGACGAGGGAAAAAAATTTTATTTCGTAGATCCGGAAAAAGGAGAAAAGCGTTTGCTTTTCAATAACACGGATATAGCCCAGGGTGTGAGCAAATACACTCGTAGGGCCTATAACGAGAAGAATCTGGTGCTGTCGGATATCGATTTCTCAAAGGATTTGTCGAAGATGACTTTTTCGATGGATGATGGAGAGTACGAATATGATATGAAGACGAAGGTCGTGAAACAATTGCCGAAGCCGGAGCAGAAGGAAGAGCCTATCAGGTATTCCTGGATGTCGTTGTCTCCGGATAGCACTTATATTTTATACGCGAAAAATCACAACCTCTATGTCAGAGGGAGTATATATAAAGGTCAGGATACGACCGAAATACAATTGACAACGGACGGGGAACAATATTTCTCCTATGCCCGGGATAACCAAAGTATGGACTCCACGGAGACGGAAATGGAGGGACGTTGGTTTAAGTTCGCCAATAAAGCTTACGTTTTACGCCGGGATCAACGGAAGGTGGAAGAGATGGCCGTGATCGACGTATTGGCTCAACCGAGACCCAGGGCAATAAGTTATAAATACGATATGGCCGGGGCGAAAGAGTTATCTAAATGGGAATTGTCCGTTATCGATGTCGAAAAACGCAAAGTATTGAAAATCGATGCGAGTAAATGGCAGGATCAGGATATGGAAGTGTTATACACGACCAAGAAGGGAGATAAAATTTTCTTTGAGCGTTACAAGAGAAAGCGGGATGAGGTGGAGCTTTGTGTTGCCGATACGGAGACCGGAGAAGTGAAAGTATTGATCCACGAGGAGGACAGGCCCTATATCGATTACCATATGCGGAATATCGTTTTCTTAAATGAAGGGAAGGATATTCTTTACCGATCGGAACGTACCGGATGGGCCCATTACTATCATTACGACGGGGAGGGAAACCTGAAAAATACGATTACTTCCGGAGATTGGGTGGCCGGACAGATTGCGGCCATAGATACTGCCGGTCGGACCGTCTATCTATACGCACACGGGTATGATAAAAAGATAAATCCGTACTACTATCAGGTAGTGAAAGCTCATATCGATCGGGAAGGAGTTGTTTTGTTATCTCCCGAAGACGGTCAGCATAAAGCTACCTTTTCCGAATCCAGAAAGTATTTTGTAGATACTTATTCCCGGGTGGATTTGGAGCCTAAGTTCGTGTTGAAAGACAATAAGGGACGAGTGATTATTTCGGAGTTGGCTAAGCCTGATTTCCGTCGGGCCTACGAGATGGGGTGGAAAGCTCCGGAACGTTTCACCGTGAAAGCGGCAGACGGTTTGACGGATCTTCATGGGATCATGTGGAAGCCGGCCGATTTTGATCCGAACAAGAAATATCCGATCATCTCTTCCGTTTATCCAGGCCCCTTCTTCGAATATGTCTCTACCGGATTCAGTTTGGACGACAGCTACAATATGAAGTTAGCGCAGCTTGGATTTATCGTGGTGTCTATGGGACATCGCGGAGGAAGCCCGATGCGGGGTAAGTTTTACCACCGTTACGGATACGGTAACTTAAGGGATTATCCTTTGGCAGACGATAAATACGCTATCGAACAATTAGCCGATCGTTATTCGTTTATAGATATCACAAAAGTCGGTATATTCGGGCATTCCGGTGGCGGTTTCATGTCCACGGCTGCCATCTGTACCTATCCTGATTTTTACAAAGCAGCGGTTTCTTCTTCGGGAAATCACGATAATAATATCTATAATAACGGTTGGGTCGAGATTCATCATGGAGTGAGGGAGACGAAAAAGGTGATCAAAGACAGCATCAACGGAGACCGGGAAGTGTCGGAATTCAGCGTGAAGGTTGCTACGAATATGGAGCTTGCGAAAAATCTGAAGGGACATCTTTTGTTGGTCACGGGAGATATGGATAAAAACGTTAATCCGGCTCATACCTTACGGATGGCTCATGCACTGATAGAAGCGGGGAAAAATTTTGATATGTTGGTATTGCCCGGAAAAGGTCACGGATACGGAAATGACGACTATTTCTTTGAACGTAAACTGTGGTATCACTTTGCCAAATACCTATTAGGCGATACGACGGCCGATCATTTTGGAACTATAGATCAATATAAAGAAACAGAAAATTGAAAGCGATGATAAAGAATATAGTGTTAGGGATGCTGCTATTGGCAGGTTTTAGTCTTTCTGCCCAACAGAAAGCGAATTATAAATTGGCCGATCGTTTTACTTTTAAAAATTTCCGGTATGCCGACCGGAACAGTTTATCTATTTACCCGGAATTTATCAACGACGGGGATTGCTTTTGGTTTTCCTTTACGACGGAAGAGGGTAAAAAGTATTATTACGTGGATCCGGCTAAACGGGAAAAAAGGTTGTTATTCGACACGGGGAAGTTATTGGGACAATTGAGTGAGGAGACCCGTAAGGCATACGATACAAAGGATTTTACTCTTCAGGGGGTCGAGTTCGATAAGAAAAGGTCCTCTTTCACTTTCGTTTTTGAAAAAAACAGGTATCGTTACGATATGAAAACGGGGCTCGTTCAAAAGGTGGATACCGTGATCAGCAAGGGATGGGGGGAATCTTGGAAAAAGTATTCTCCGGATAGTTCTTATATCGTTTATGCCAAAAATCATAATCTGTTCCTAATGGGGAATAAGGAGAAAGGAAAAGATACGACCGTTGTACAATTGACGACGGATGGGGAGAAATATTATACTTACGCGAAAGAGGAGGCGGATACGTTTCCGACGGCCCCTGTTGCCGTATGGTTGAAAGATTCAAAGAGAATCTTCGCCGTTCGCGAGGATATGAGAAATATGAAAGAGATGGGTGTCGTGGATGTATTGGCAGAGCCTCGTCCCAAACTGAAAACCTATAAATATTCCATGCCGGGGGATCAGGAAGCCGGCCGTACGGAAATGGTGATTATCGATGTAGAGACGAAAGAGATCAAAAATATCGATATACAAAAATGGAACGGAGAATATTTTTCAGTTTTACATACTTCGAGGAACGGCGATAAAATCTTTTTCGAACGTCGTCCCCGGACATTTGACGAACAGGAAGTTGGCGTTGTGGATACGAAAACGGGAGAAGTGAAAGTGTTGATTCATGAGGTCGATAAGCCTTTTATGGACTATAAGATGGCTAATATCATGTTTTTGAATGACGGGAAAGATATTATTTATCGTTCGGAGCGTACCGGTTGGGGACATTATTATCTTTATGACGGGGAGGGTAATTTTAAACATGCCATTACCTCGGGAGCTTGGGTGGCCGGTCCGGTATCGGATATAGATACAGTCGGACGTACGCTCTATTTTTATGGTTTGGGGATAGATAAAAATATCGATCCTTATTACTATACCTTGTGTAAAGCGGATATCGACAAACCGGGTAGCGTAAAGCAACTGACTTTTGAAAATGCCACCCATATGGTTCATTTCCCCAAATCCTATAACTATTTTGTGGATATTTACAACCGGGTAGATATGGTTCCCCGGATTGTACTAAAAAATAAGAAAGGTAAAGAGTTAATGGAGTTAGCCAGACCGGATATCCGGAGAGCGGTGGAGATGGGATGGAAAGCCCCCGAAAGATTTAAGGTAAAAGCCGCCGATGGCGTGACCGATTTGTACGGTGTAATGTGGAAACCTTTCGATTTTGATTCCACGAAACAATATCCGATTATCTCTTCGGTTTATCCCGGACCGTTTTACGAGTATGTTCCGACGCAGTTCGCATTGCTGCATGACGATAATACCCGATTGGCTCAACTCGGTTTTATCGTGATTGCCGTGGGACATCGCGGGGGAACTCCTATGCGGGGTAAGTTCTATCATACTTATAGCCACGGTCGTTTACGGGATTATCCCTTAGCGGACGACAAATATGCCATCGAACAGTTGGCGGACCGTTATTCTTTCATTGACGGTACGAAGGTCGGTATATACGGTCATTCGGGAGGTGGTTTTATGTCCACGGCAGCTATTTGTACCTATCCTGATTTTTATAGTGCTGCCGTGTCTTCTGCCGGAAATCACGACAATAACATCTATAATTCCTGGTGGGGAGAGGTTCATCATGGGGTAAAAGAGGAGAAAAAAGTAATTAAAGACAGTATTAACGGCGATCGGACGGAAAGCACCTTTAAATTTAGTGTCCCCACGAATATGCAATTGGCCAAGAATTACAAAGGCGGCTTGTTGCTGATTCACGGTTGGGTGGACGATAATGTGCATCCGGCACATACCTTGCGGATGGCGGATGCCTTGATTCGTGCGAATAAAAACTTTGATATGATCATTTTACCTGCAGAAAATCACGGTTTTGGAGGTGCTGCCAATACCTTCTATGAGCGGAAAATGTGGTTTCATTTTGCCAAACATCTGTTGGGTGACGAAACGGGTGATTTTTATTACGAGATAGAGCAATATAAAGATCGAAACTAAAAGATTCGAAGAGAATGTAGTTAAGAGATTCTGTGATTACTTCATTCGATCACAGAATCTCTTAATCGTTAAATCATAAATAATGTTATATGTGATGCGGAGTATTTTAATATGTATTTTATTATCAGGGATCGTATTTTGCAGTACGGCACAACAAAAGGCGAACTACGAGTTGGCGGAACGTTTCCGGAGTCTTACTCGGGTGCCTATCGTGAAAAACTCGTTGGAGATACGTCCCCGTTATATCAATAATACCGACCGTTTCTGGTATGATTTCCGGACGGAGGAAGGGAATAGGTATTATTTGGTCGATCCGTCGAAAAAAAGTAAACGTTTGCTCTTTGACAACGCGGAGTTGTTGATGAAAATCAGTGAGATTACCCGTAAGGCTTATAGCGATAAAGAGTTGGATATAAATTTTGAATTTGCTCCCGACGGGAAGACCATTTATTTCAACTTTGACCGGAATAATTTTGCCTATAACACGGAAACCAAAGTACTGAAAACGGAAGAGAAAGCGAGAGGTTATTACTCTTCCTCTCCTTATTGGATGTACTATTGTGCGGATAGTTCTTATATGCTTTTTGCTAAAAGACATAATCTCTACGTGGTCGGGAATGCTGAAAAAGGAAAGGATACGACGGAGGTACAGTTGACAAAGGATGGAGAACGTTATTATACTTTTAACCGGGAGGATGAAGGAGAAATCGACGATCGTTTCGGTTGTTCCGCCAAATGGTTTAAGCAGGGGCATAAGTTTTATGCCATAAGGGAGGATTCCCGTTTAGTAAAGGAACTGTGGTTGGTCGATGCGTTAGCGGAGCCTCGTCCGAAATTGAAAACCTACAAAGCTGAGTTAGCGGGAGACGAACATGTGATCCAATATGAACTTCTGATCGGGGATGCAGATAAAGGGGAAGTGAAGAAAATAGATATAAGCCGGTGGAAAGATCAGTATATTGACGTGTTGTATACCAGTAATGATGGGAAAAGACTTTATTTCCAACGTTACAAGAGAACCTGGGATGAATGTGAAATCTGCTGTGTGGACACGGAAAACGGAGAGGTGAAAGTTTTAATTCATGAGGTTGATAAGCCTTATTTGGATTATCAGATGAGAAGTATCTCTTTTCTGAATGACGGGAAGGAGATTTTATTCCGTTCGGAACGTAGCGGGTGGGGACACTATTATTTGTATGACGAAAACGGAAACCTGAAGAATCAGGTGACTTCCGGGGCCTGGGTCGCCGGACCGATTATGAAAATCGATACGGTAAAGAGACAAATCTATTTTATCGGTTTGGGTAAAGAGGCAAACGTGGATCCTTATTACTACGTGTTGTACCGGGCCGATATAGATAAAACGAACGCGATAACCTTGCTGACTCCCGAGAACGCGACGCATGATATCAGTCTGTCTCCTTCGTGCAACTATTTTACCGATAGTTATTCGAGGGTAGACATGGAGCCTGTAAATGTGGTTCGCGACCGGAAAGGGAGAGTTATTATGGAGTTGGAAAAACCGGATTTACGCCGTCTTTATGAATTGGGATGGAAAAAACCGGAACGCTTTAAAGTGAAAGCGGCTGACGGGGTTACCGATTTATACGGGACGATGTGGAAACCGGCGGATTTTGATTCGACCAAGTGCTACCCGATTATCTCTTCCGTGTACCCGGGACCTTTTTTCGAGTATGTCCAGACTCGTTTTACCTTAAATGACGATTTGAATACCCGTTTGGCACAAGTCGGTTTTATCGTAATCTCTGTCGGACATCGGGGGGGAACGCCTATGCGGGGTAAATTTTATCATACCTACGGCTATGGCAATCAACGGGATTACCCTTTGGCAGATGATAAATACGTTATCGAACAGTTAGCAGACCGTCATGCTTATATCAACGGGAAGAAAGTCGGAATATTCGGCCATTCCGGGGGCGGTTTTATGTCTACGGCGGCTTTATTGACTTATCCCGACTTTTACAGTGCGGCTGTATCTTCTGCGGGAAATCACGATAATAATATTTATAATAAGGGATTCGTGGAGATCCATTATGGCGTGAAAGAGAACAAGAAAATCGTTAAGGATAGCGTTAACGGAGACCGGGAGGAGATTACATTTACGACTAAAAGTAAGAGCAATGCGGAGTTGGCCAAAAATTACAAAGGGGGGTTGTTGATCGTTACCGGAGATATGGATAAGACGGTTCATCCGTCACATACGTTACGGGTCGTGGATGCTTTGATAAAGGCGGGGAAAAATTTCGATATGTTGGTATTGCCGGGTAATACGCACGGTTTTAGCGGAGAAGCGGAAGATTTCTTCGAACGGAAATTGTGGTTTCATTTTGCAAAGCATCTTTTAGAAGATGATTCCGCTGATTACGAAGGCGATATCAATTATTTTATGAAGCGTTAATGTTTGTGGGGAGGGATATAGCTATGGGGTTAACCGGGAATAACGCCCGGTTAACCGCTGTCCCGGAACTCCATTTTGTTATAAGTTTAACGGAACGGGGCACTTTTGTTAAACTTATGTTATATATGTTATAATGCAAGTTTGTCTAAATTAAAATTATTTCATTTGTATAATGAGTTGTGATGCCGGATGTGCACGTGGGAAAGGGGTCTGACAAGGACATGCGGCATAACAGATCGAACAATTAATGTGTACTATATTTTAAACCAAAATTGATTTATTATGAGACTGAAAACTATCGTTTTTGTTGTTATCGGTCTTTTCTTGTTGCAAAGCAGTGTGACTTTTGCAGGAGAAAGGAAGAAAAAGAAATCGAAGGAAGAGAAAGTTGAAGTAAAGAAAGAGTCTGCCTATGACAAATTATTTAAAGGCCAGAAGTGCGAGACTGTAAAGGGAATGATTACCATTCACAAAATGGACGGGAAAGTTTATTTCGAATTTCCATTGAATTTATTGAATAAGGATATGTTATTGGGATCAACGATTACCCGGATTACCAATAATGGTTTTGGTAGCGTCGGTGAAAAACCGTATGATCCTTTGCACATTACCTTTGTAAAAAGAGATTCTTCCATGAATCTTTGTGCCGTTAATACCAATTATACGACCAAAGATGAAAACATTGGCAAGCGGATTGAGGAGAGTACGATTCCCGCCGTTATGCAGACCTTTAAGATTATGGCTTACAATGCGGACAGTACGGCTGTCGTATTCGATGTGACGGATTATTTCCTTTCTAACGAAGATAACATCGGACCGTTCTCTCCGTATGCTCCTATTTTATACCGTCGTCGTTTGGAGAAAGAGTTTAAAAAACAGGATTCTCAGATTACCGGTATTAAAGCCTATGCTGATAATGTTAGCGTGGAGTCTTCATTGAGTTATGTTGTCAGCGTAAGCGATCAACGTTACTATTATATTTATAAAGCTCCTTTCAATGCGGTAATGACCCGGAGTATTATCTTGTTGCCGGAAGAGCCGATGCGTCCCCGTTACGCCGATCCTCGTATCGGAATCTTCGTGGGAGGTCGTTCTGAATTTACGAGTGACGGTTCCGGTATACAGCCTCGTTATTTTGCTAACCGTTGGAGATTGGAGCCTTCTGACGTGGAAGCGTATAAGAGGGGAGAATTGGTAGAGCCGGTAAAACCGATCGTGTTCTACGTGGATAATACTTTCCCGGAAGCTTGGCGTAAATACATCAAAGAAGGTGTAGAGCAATGGCAGGCTGCTTTTGAAGCTATCGGCTTTAAAAATGCGATTGTCGCTAAGGATTTCCCCACGGATGATCCTGAATTCGATCCGGATAATTTGAAATATTCTTGTGTGCGCTATTCTCCCTCTTGGACGGCTAACGCTATGGGACCCTCTTGGACGGACCCTCGTACCGGAGAGATTCTGAATGCTTCCGTATACCTGTATCATAACTTGATCGAGTTAGTACAGAACTGGCGTTTCATCCAAGGAGGACCTGCAGATCCTTCCGTTCGTAAAATGGTATTGGATGAAGAGACTTTGGGAGATTGCATCCATTATGTGGTAGCTCACGAGATCGGTCACTGTTTGGCTTTGATGCATAACATGGGATCTTCTTCCGCTATTCCGGTGGACTCTTTGCGTTCTCCGTCGTTTACTCAAAAATACGGAACGACATACTCTATTATGGATTATGCCCGTAACAATTATGTAGCGCAACCGGGAGATGCCGAGCGGGGTGTGAAAATGACCCCTCCTGATCTGGGCGTTTACGATATGTATGCTATCCACTGGTTGTATACTCCGATATTCGAAGCTAAAACATCCGAAGAGGAGGTACCTGTATTGGATAAATGGATTACGGAGAAATCCCATGACCCGATTTATCGTTACGGAAAACAACAGATCAATTATCGGATCGACCCGAGTGCCATGGAAGAAGATTTGGGTGACGATGCGATAAAAGCTGCTACTTACGGTGTGAAGAACTTGAAATATCTGATGAAAAACCTGAATAACTGGATCGGTGATGAAGATAAGGATTTCCGTTTCCGCGAGAATATTTATAATGAGGTGGTTTATCAATATTTCCGCTATATCAATCATGTGATTTTCAATATCGGCGGTATCTATTTGAACGAGCGTTATGCACAGGATGCACGTCCGAGCTATAAATCCGTGGAGACGGAGAAACAAAAACGGGCAACTCAATTTATGTTGGCTCAATTGAAAGATCTCGCTTGGTTGAATGACCAGTCTTTATTGAAGAATTTCGAAATCCGCAGCAATATCATTTCCGATATGGAAGATGCTATTTGGGAAGGTTTGACCAAACGTTTCGGTGCTGTTGCCACGAGTGCGGACAAAGCGGAGAAGAATCCTTACACGCAAAAAGATTATATGAAAGATTTGATGGACTTTGTATGGGCTCCTACCAAGCAAGGTAAATCATTGAGTAATATCGAGAAAAAACTGCAATTGAATTTTGTTTCTTTCACTATCGGAAATACCGGAATGAATATGATGAGAGGCAATTCTTTGAGTTTCCATGCCGAAGACCTGATGATTCAGGTTCCCGAATACATAAAAGAGAAGAGCCGTGAAATGTATGGTGAGGTATCCGAGCATTGGATGGGTATGTTCACGAACAAGAAAGAGATAAGTCATGACGACGTACAATGCGGTGGTATCGAAAAACAAGGATTTGGTTGGTATGTGAGCGTTACTCCTCCCTATGAACCGTTGGAACACCTTTACTTCAATGCGTTGCAAAATACGTTGACTTTATTGAAGAGTAAAGCGAATACCGGGAATGCAGATACGCGTCAACATTACAAATTGTTGATCTACAAAATAGAACAAGCGCTAAAAAAATAATTTGCGATAGAAGATCCGGGGCGGTATGTCGCCGAATTTCCCGGATCTGAAATCATGAATCTAAAGTTTGATATATGAAAAAAGGAATATATTTATTGTTTCTTTCGTTTTTCTTGTTCGGTATCTGTACTCAAGTAGATGCCAAGCGGAAAAAAGAGACAACTAAGGAAACCAAAAAAGCGACCGAGACAGCTTATGATAAGTTGTTCAGGGGAAAGAAATATACTACGGCAGAGGGATTGATGAAGATTCATAACATGCAGGGAAAGATTTGGGTCGAATTCCCGGTTGCCTTATTGGATCGGGATATGGCATTGACCTCCTCTATCAGAACGATTAGCGATAACGGAGAGGGTGTTGTCGGACAGTTTGCCGGCCGTCCTATGCATTTGCGTTTTACCCGTCAGGATTCATTATTACAAGCTCGATTCCTTTTATTCAACATCCCTGTAAATACGGGAAAAGAGGTGAAAGCAAATCAAGCCTTGGCCGAATCCAATCTACCGGGTATTTTCAAATCTTTTAAGATTAAGGCTTATACTCCGGACAGTACGGCGATTGTTGTCGATATGACGGATTTGTTCTTGGAGCATTCCTATTATACCAATCCGTTTGCCGGTTATGCCGGAAACTCTTTATTCGGTTTTGTGGCACGGACGCATAAATTTCAGGGAGACCGTTCTTCCGTTTCCGGTATTAAAGCTTATGACGATAATGTCGTAGTGATGTGTAATATGGGGTACGATGTGGATCATTTGGTATTCGGGGCTTTTTTAATGAAAAAAGATGTTCCGGTAAGTGTAAACGTGGATAAAATGTTATCTCTTTTACCGGAAGAGCCGATGCGTCCCCGTATGGCCGATTCCCGTATCGGAGTCGCTTATACCGGAAAAACCGATTATACCGGAGGGAGCGAAGGTTTCAAACCGATGTATTACACGAAACGCTGGAGAATAGAGCCTTCCGATGAGATAAAATACCGAAACGGAGAGTTGGTCGAACCGAAGAAACCGATTGTATTTTATATCGATACGTTAATGCCTGCATTCTGGAAACCCTATATTAAGGCCGGAGTTGAAGAGTGGAATAAGGCTTTCGAGAAAATCGGATTTAAAAATGTATTGCGGGTAAAAGACTTTCCGGCTGATGATCCCACGTTTGATGCTAATAACATCAACTATAATACTATTCGTTACGCTCCCTTGTGGATGTATTTTATTCAAAACTCCCTGTTTACGGATCCTCGTACGGGAGAAATTTTACAGGCATCCATGTATATTCATGATAATGTGGTTACCGGTTTGCATGAGGAGCGTTTGATTGCGACGATGGCTGCTGATCCTTCCGTTCGCACGTTGGATCCGACCCCCGAGTTGGATGGAGAGGCTCTTCGTTTGAAAGTGATACAAATCGTTGGTAAATGTCTTGGTTTAACGGAAAATATGGGAGCTACGGCTGCCTATCCGACCGACTCTTTACGTTCCGCTTCTTTTACTCAGAAATACGGCTTGAGTCCTTCTATCATGGATTACTTCATGTTTAATTACGTGGCGCAACCGGAAGACGTGGAGAAGGGCGTCCGTTTAACGACTACCGGGATCGGGGCTTATGATTATTATGCCATTCAATGGTTGTATAAACCCATATATGAAGCTGCTACCCCGAAGGATGAAGAGCCCGTGCTGGATCAGTGGATTCGTGAACACCAGGATGATCCGATGTATCGATTCGGAATCAGACAAGCCTCTTATGCTTCTTATGATCCGACTTCGCTTTATGCCGATTTGGGGGATGATCCCGTGAAAGGATTGACTTATACCGTGAACAACCTGAAAACGTCTCTTCAAAATATGTTTACCTGGTATGGAGGAGACAAGGACAGAAGCATGGCGAAAAGAAACTCTATGTATATTGGACTGACGTCAGCCTTCAGATCAAAATTAGAGTATGTTTTTGCCTATGTCGGCGGTATGTACTTAACGGATAAGCGTGCGGGAGATACCAAGCCTTCCTATCAGCCGGTACCGAAGGCAAAGCAAAAGGAGATTGTGAAGTATTTGGTCGGCCTTTCCCGTGATCTCTCTTGGTTGGATAATGAGGCGGTTTTGAAGGAGTTTGAAATCGGAGATAGAATAGCGTCTAAAAACGAGGAAGAGATCATTTACGGGTTGTTGGATCGGATTCGGTTTGTCGCCCTTTCGGCGGAACGGGGAGGAGACTATACTCCGGAAGAGTATATAAATGATATTTATAATATCATCTGGGCTCCGACGATGAAGAATCAGAAATTGACCAATAAGGATATGAAATTACAGAGTGCTTTTTTGATGGGAATCATTACGACTTCTACGGTTAATATGTCTCCGGCCGTATTCGATGTTCCGAGAGAAGCATTCCGTTTGGCCGATTTCGAGGATTTGGGTATTCGGAGCATGTATCAGCATAATTTTACTTTGCTGGAAAATGCCAAATTCCCGGTAGAACCGATGAAAGAGGGTATGATGATTGCCGGAGAAAAAGAGGGATTCGGTATGGTGAATTATATCGAGGCGAAACCGTATTCTACCACTCATCTATTCTATAACATGCTTTTGAAGACAAAAGATATGCTGGCTCAGGCCGTGAACAGAAGTACAGGCGAGGCCAAATCTTATTATCAATTGTTATTGTTTAAGGTAGAGAAAGCTCTTGACCCGAAATAACTTTAATACAGTATAAGATTACGGGCTGGCGGGTATATTTTTTGTACTTGGTCAGCCTGTATTCGTTTAAAGGTAAATCTAAATTGTATATTATGTGTTTAAAACGAATTTTCGGTGTATTGATCCTGTTACTTGTCGTATGGGAAGCCGGAGCCCAAAAGAGGCCTTTGGATTTGGAGTCTTATAAACTATGGCGACGGGTGGAAGCTCAAAAGATGTCCGAGGACGGGAAATGGGTTACTTACCGTTTCGCGTATATTGACAGCGAAGGACATGATAAGGATGAGCCGGTAACCTATTTACGTCATGTGGCGACCGGTAAAGAGTATGAATTGCGGAATGTTAATTACGTGAATTTCTTTAACGGGGGTAAGGGGTTGAAATATACCGTGAGTAAATCTCCGTTGGATACGGCTAATCTGACATCCGACTCTACGATATTACTCTCCTTAAAAGACATGAAAAAAACGTATTGGAATAGAGAGTATTCATTTAATGAATCGCCCCGTTCACCACTCATTACGTATACTTATTCTATCGGAGAAACTGACGGGAAACCTGTTAACAGATTGGTGGTATGGAATTTTGAGACAGGAGATTCCACGGTGCTCGACAGTATTGAAAATCCCGTTTCTTATGACCAATACAAGACGATCGCGTACCTGAAGAATAACGGAACGTACAAGAGTCTTTACGTCGGACCGTTAAAAGGAAAGCATCGGTTGATATACGGGGATCAGAAGGCTCCTATAAAGAATTTCTCTTTGAAAATGGGAGGAAGAGAGGGTGTGTTTACGGTCGCTTCCGATACTTCTTATTCGAAAAATCCGGATTTACTGTATACGTTTTCTGTTGCGGATGGAAAATATAAATTGGTGATGGATTTGAAAGAGGTGGAATTACCGGGTGAATACAAGATCACTCCCAGTACTTATACTGTTTTTAATCACGGTAAGTATATTTTAGTTGATGTAGAACCTAAGGTGAGAGAACCGCGTAAGCCTAAAGCGAAGCCGGATACCAGTTTTGAATTGGAGTTGTGGAAATGGGATGATGAAGTTTCGCAAAGCCGTCAAAGACAGGGATGGACTCGTATCAGGAGAGAAATGCCGAAATATGTTTATCATGTGGCAGATAAAAAATGCATCGAGATCGCTCCGGCTGATATAGAGCGGATCTCTTCTCCCATTTGTGAAGATTATGAATATGTTATCCTTGTGGATGAAGCTCCCTATCGTAGGTTCTCCGATTGGAAAGACGGAGTGAACGCCGATTTATATTTGGTCAGCTTAGAAACGGGAGAGCGTAAACCGTTATTTAAGGATTTCGAAGGGCGTCCTGTCTGGAGTCCGAACGGACGATATGCCTTGCTGTATCATGGAGTGGAAAAAGTATGGTATAAATTGGATGTACGGACGGGAGAGTTGAGCGACATCTCTTCGGCCATCGGTTACCCGGTATACGATGAAGACCATGATAAGCCGAAACCTGCGGATGCTTACGGTATAGCGGGATGGTCGGAAGACGGGAATACCGTTTATCTTTACGATCGTTATGATATCTGGACCATTGATCTGACGGGGAAAAATAAAACCGTTTCCTTAACACAAGGGTACGGACGCAAGCATAATATTATTTTGCGCTGGTTGAAAGCGGATTACGACACCAAAACGTTGGACGCAAGCCAGAGTCTGTTATTGCGTACGGTGAAAGTAAGTAATTTGGATATGGGAATATATCGTTTCTCTCCTAACGGAAAATTTAAGAAATTGATCGAAGGACCTTTTTCCATTTATGTCAATCAATTTTCTACAGATGGAAAATCCTGTATCTTTACGCGACAGAGTTACACGGAATTTCGTGATTTATGGTGGAGTAAGTCCGATTTTGCACACCCGAAACGTTTGACGTATGCCAATCCGCAACAGGAAAACTATAAGTGGGGTTCCGTTCGGTTGGTGGAATGGACCAATTACGAAGGAAAACCTAACCGGGGTTTACTCTATTTGCCGGAGGGGTACGATTCGACCAAAACTTATCCTACCATCGTGAATTTTTACGAGACTCACACGGGAGATATTCACATGTACCATGTCCCCGCTTTAAGTAGTGCCATGATCAACACGGTGACCTATGTAAGTAATGGTTATGTCGTCTTTATGCCTGATGTCCATTTTACGATCGGGGCTCCCGGGGAGAGCAGTTATAGCGCGGTAGTCAGTGGAACCCAGATGTTGATAGACAAGGGGATCGCCGATAAAGACCGGATAGGTATACAGGGGCATAGTTGGTCCGGATATCAGGTAGCTTATCTGGTGACGCGTACGAATATGTTTAAATGCGCTAATCCCGGAGCTGCCGTGTCCAGCATGGTTTCGGCTTATACGGGTATTCGTTCCGGCAGCGGGATGCCTCGTATGTTTATGTACGAAGAGACTCAGAGTCGTATGGGTAAGCCGTTGTGGGGAAAAGGAAATACGGAGATGTATATTAAAAATTCCCCGATCTTTTTTGCCGATAAGATTGAAACCCCCTTGTTGATTTTCCATTGCGATGCCGATGAAGCCGTGCCCTATTCGGAAGGATTAAACCTTTTCTTAGCCATGCGTCGTTTGCAGAAACCGGCTTGGTTATTGAATTACAAGGGAGATCGTCATTTTATCTATAATCATGCTGCAGAGGTGGATTGGACTATTCGTTTGCAACAGTTCTTCGATTACTATTTGAAGGATGCGCCTATGCCTCGTTGGATGGATGAAGGAATTGACGTTAACGAGAGGGGAATCGATCAGAAATACGATTACGTGAAGTAACGGGAGGATCGATTCTGCTGAACGGAGGTCGGATTCAAAAGTTTTCAAAGCTTTTGAATCCGACTTTTTTATCTGGTTTTGTATAAAGAGCTCCGGATAAAAATGTTTATGTTGAACTTTTGATATGTATATTTTTATGAAATTTAATCATATTTATCAAGTAGGACGATAAAAGTTGGTCTTAATTGTTAAATTTTAAAATCTAATGCTATGAAAAGTGTACTAAAGATGGTCATAATGACCTTGGTTCTATGGGTGGGCAGCGTATCTATGATAGCCAACCATAGTGTTGTTAAAGTTCGGGTTGGAGAGAGTGTGATATTGGATTTTTCTCCCCTTTTTCCGGATCGCGATAAAGGTTCGTACGATATCCGTTATTATAAAGATGGACAGGAGATTAAATCCTCGAGCGGAATTGTGATAAAAGATTTTGTCTTGTACATCCCGAACGTACATTTCTCGGATATGGGAAGGTATGTGTGTAATAACGAATCAAAAGGGGAGTTATACGGCGGCAATCGATTTAATCGTGGAGGATTGGCCTCAATAATGTAACTTATGACTTTTATTGAAAAATGGAAAAGGCAGCCCCATACCGGGGCTGCCTTTTTGCGCTATGTTAGAGAAGGGATTATCGGAGATTTCTGTCTCTGACTTTGTTATCCATCCGATTTTTAAATTTCCGCTATGGAATTAAGGAAGATATCTTCCTTTTTTCATGTGCAGATCTACGATATTACCGATATTCATGGTATTCAGTACGGACATGTTCTGAGGCCATAATACCTTGAAGGTCGTGTTCCGGGCATTGTGAGTGCTAAGCAACATGAATTTTCCTCCCTCCATGCCGACCATCAGTTCTTTACCATCCCAGATTTGACCGTCCAAGGTTACGATATTGGCCGGACAGGTATAATATAGTTTTACGTTCTCCCGCGGATTTCCTTGTCCGTCTGTTAGGGCCGGATTTTTCCGGTCGATCATATAGAGTTGGGAACCGTTAGCAATAAACAGGTACGGATTTGTTGAAGTCGGAAGAGTATAGATGGTACTATTCCCGTAGGGAATGCTTTGATTGCTTAACTCGTAATTGTATAGGACCTCTTTATCTGACACTTTGTTGTAAGAGAAATTGTCTTTGTCATAAGCTTGCTTAAATTGGAAATATTGATAATAGTATTTTCCGTCCGGACGTTTGATAATCATATCGTATTGGATTCTATAGTCGGCATTGTCATATGAAAAACCACCGATATAAATCAGTTCATTATCCCCCATATTGTCGAGTGGAACAAAATCGTCCGGCCATCCTTTTTCCGGTGTCGGCATTTCCATCACCCGCCCGACGATGTTTATATCCTCGAGGAAGTTTCTCTTTAATCCCGTAACCAATAATAAGCGATTATACGTTTTGTCGTGAACCAGGCAATATTTAGGTTCAATCATCTGCTGTCCGACGAGAGAACCGTTGATCTCTTTTTTGTCGAACATTAAGGGAGTGGAAATATAATAACCGCTATGGAATAAACTTTCTGAATCCTTTATTCTCGTGTAAATTTTTCCATCCTTGTTTTCGATCAGGTGTATCCAGCGCATATTTATGGCGTTTACCGGATGGAAATTAACCGGATAGGTTTTTCCGATAAAGGCCTCATTTAAGAAAATGTCTTTGATCATCGTTCGTCCGTCCAAATCTACGCAACCGATTCCTCCCTCTTGAAATATAGTCGCATGGGCAACGGTATTGAATTCATCTATTCGATGTTCCGCCCAGAATAGGGGTTTTCCTCCCAATTCTACCCCTCCATTCTCTTTTGTATAGACGTCTTCGATAATGGTAAAATCCGGAAGGTAGGTGCTGGCTTCCGGACTATAAATCTCTTCCCCGTTTTCGTCCAGCACGTATCCCCGTCTCAGGTAGACGATATTCGCTTTCCCATTTTTCTCGGTTAAAGCCATATAAGAGTCATACCTGTCATAACGTCCGGAGGGATGTAACGATTCGTCTTTAATATAGATAATTCCACTGTTTTCTTCTTTTACGCGTAAGACCAATTCCGTTAATGTTGTCGTGTTTACGGTCCATTCCAGATCCCGGTCGGTGCCGATGACCTTACCGTCGTAACTCCACTCGTAACTTAAACTTAGGCCGGTACTATCTCCTGAGGCATAGGTAAAGGTGGGATGAATTTTTAATACATCTCCTACAACGGGGTATGTATCCAGGTCTTTGGGAAAATCGATAGTGATATTGTTCAAGGTTTTGTAATCATAATTCCCTTTATCGTCGTAACATCCGGTAATTCCCCATGTCATGCATAAAAGCAGAATAAAATATATTGTTTTCATAAGCTAAACATTTTAATAATTAATAAACCGGAATACCGTCCACCATCGGTGTTTTGTTATCTTCTTCCATGATGTTGTTATCGATACAGTATTGCTTCAGTTTCATGGCGTATTCCCGGGCTTCGGACAAGCTCATGCCGGTCAGGTCGTTAAGTCCCTCGTTTGCCAGAATAAAACATTCGAATTTTTTAGGCGAGTATTCTCCCAGTACATAACGCTCCAACTCTCCGCTCCACCAAAGGGGAGCACTGGAAATGTTATCGAAAATAATTCGAATCTTTTGTTGATTATATAAACTGGGTTTAAAGTTTTCATTGGGTTCCAATACGAATGTGACATATACCTTTTGGGTCTTTAATTCTTCCCGCGTATTTTTGCAAGTGATCTTCAGTACGTCTATCGTCTTTCCGGCGGCGAATGTAAGTCGAGTCGGTAATACGTAATCCTGTGGCAGGGCCGTGGTCAATGTATCTACTACTCTTAATTTATATTCCAGCGGTTCGGCCAAGGTATCTCCCGTCAAGGCCACGTAAAAAGTGACCTCTTTTTCCGTTTTACCGGGATAGTGAGAGAAGGAAAAATAACAGGAATCCAATCCTTTGGCAGAATCCGGAAAGAAAAGGTAACGTTGTGTTTCGTAAAGGGGGACCTCTTCTGTGTTACAGGCCCATAGAATTGCTGTTAAAATAAGGCATATAGAAATATATTTTTTCATAACTTGCTATACTTAAAGGTTAAAATATAGTTTGACTATCCGGTTTGTCCAGAACAAATCCTTTTTGAACCATGCTGCTGCTCGGGAATTTGTTATAGCGCTTATAAAAATAGAACGCCTGTCCTTCCTGCATAAAATCACGTTGAGCTTCTTTGATCAATTCCGTTTTAAAAGATGGTAAATCTTTGATATTTTTCTCCATTTCTCCCTCCGGCCCGATCGTACAGGCCCGGGCATCGCGGACCTGATCCATTCTTGCGATAGCATCCTTGGTTGCTCCTTTTCGGTAGAGATATTCCGCTTCGATATAGTACATTTCACTTAACCGGATCATCGGGATCAGGGTTTCGTTATCCTCTTTGTCGCCGGTTTCCGGCAGGTATTTGTTGCTGACCCGGTATCGGCTTCCGGACGGGATGGTCAGATCTTCGTAGCGGATATCGCTATTGTCCGTATAGATCGATTTATCGATATAAAATTTGAGATCTGTGTTATCGTGTACTTTTTCATAGTCGTTCCCCAACTCTTTATTGTATAACCCGAAGATGATACCATCGTATAGTTTCCGGTTCGTAGAGGCATAATAATATTCCGTGAATCCTAATGTGCCTTTTGAGGAGCTATTGGTGTCAACTTTGAACGTGCTCACGTGATGGGCCATCTCGTATGCTTTGGCATAGTAAGTTAGCCTTTCTTCGTCGTAGAATCCCATATAGTTATATATGCGGGCCAAAAGAGCGCAAATGGCTAAGTAGTTCATCCGGTAGCCTCGTCTTTGAAAAAACGGTTCCGGATTGATTCTATAATCTCCCTTTCCGTATTCGATCCGGAATTTGGTTTGGAGCATATTACGCCAAGTCAAGGTGTCGTAGGGAGCAAGCAAATCTTTGGCTTGCAGCAGGTCGGCAACACAATGCTCCAGTATCTCCTTGGTCGGTTTGTCCGGCGAGAAGGTAGAGGGATACATGTCGTAGTAAGGGATGTAGTTGGCATTGTCATTTACGACCGGGGCCGGGGCGAATAGCCGGGCCATATCGAAGTGCAGAAAAGCCCGCAGGGCTAATGCTTCTCCTTTGATCAAATCTTTTTCTGCCTGTGCATCCTGGAATTTGTTGGCTTCAATCTTTTCAATTTTTCCAATAATATTGTTGCAATTGGCAATGGCTGTATAGGTTTTTTCCCATATGGGGCCGATTAATTCTTTGACTACAGCATCGGTATACGCGTAGCTATTGTATACTTTATAATAAGCCGTGTGACTTCTGAAACCGTTGCGCAGGTATACTTTCCCGAGAACATCCAGGAAACCCCAGGTCATCTCTTTGCCGTACAGGGCTGGATCGGCCATTTGTTTATATACTCCGTTTAATGCCGTACGAAATCCGTCTCCCTCCTGGAATAACTCTTTTTCGGTGACGGTGTCTTGGGCGTCTACATTCAGCCAGTCGTTACAGGAACTGAAACTGATAATCATGCCGGTTAATATGATTAAAACATGTACTTTCATGGTATTCAGGTATTTAGAAGGTTAGGTTTAAAGAAAGATTCATGGTTCTGGCAAAAGGGTAATTTAATCCTCGTTCTGCTTTGATAGAGCTCCAGTTAAACAACTCTTCTGCTCCGATTTCGAAACGCAGCATGCTGACTCCGGCACGCTTCAGCCATTTGTATTGTTCGGCATGGGCGTCGTAGCCTAAGGTGACGGAGTTCAGGGAGAGTACGTTGTTGTTTTGCACGAAACGTTCTGTCGGTTTGGTGGTCGGAATACTAAGATGGTCTGCATTATTGGGATCGCGTAAAGCTAATTTGCGGAATTTTGTCTTGTCTCCCGGTTTTTGCCAGCGTTCTGTCAATACCCGTTTGTCTACGTTATCGTTGTATATGTCAGCATTTTCTACTTTGTCGACTAAGGTTTGATTGTAGCGTTGTCCACCGAATTCATACAGGAAGGTAACGTAAAGATTAAAGTTTTTATAGGTAACGTTAAGCCCGAACGAACCGGAGGCATCCGGTTCCGTGTTACCCAATACGACTTGCTCGCCAGAACGCCAGATATCGGTAAGTGTTCCGTTTTGCCTGACGAGGATCTCATTTCCTGTTGCCGGATCTATTCCTAAGGAACGCATCCCGAAAATAGAGGTCGTGGATCCGCCTTCCACGTATTTGGTGAAAGGTTTTGAATTATCGCTTCCCTCGTTTTTGAAATACTCATCTACCATATTGTTGTAAGTTCTTAAACTTTCGGCTATTTTTACGATTTTATTTTTATTATGGGATAGGTTGGCAAAAACAGCTAAATACCAGTCATTTTTGCGGAGTAAATTACTGCGCAGGGTCAATTCAAAGCCCTTGTTTTCGATTTCTCCGACGTTATCTACATAACTGGTAAATCCGGTCGCGCTCGGTAAAGTAACATCATTGATCAGATCCACTGTTTTTTTCACGTAATATTCGGCTTGTAAATAGATTAAGTCTTGTTTTAAACCGATCTCGAAGCTCAGGTTTGTGGATTTGGTGGTTTCCCATTTCAATTTTTTATTTCCGAAGGCTTTTAAACCGGCTCCCAATCCGGTGATGTACCAGCTATCTGTCAGGATGTCGTAAGTGGTTTGTGCCTGGTAAGCGGTGAAATTCACTTTACCTGTCTCTCCGTAGGTCGCTTTTAATTTTAGTTTGTCGATAACGGATTCCTTCATAAAATTGTAGTTATGAATATTGATACCGACTCCGGTCGACCAAAAGGAACCCCAACGTTTATCGTCACCGAATTCGGATGAGCCGTCGAAACGTACGGAAGCGTCAAACAGATAAATATCGTTATAACTATAATTGATTAATCCTACAAATCCGATCAAACGGGTTGTATTCTCGTTAGAAGTAGGTTTTTTGTCAATCCGTTCCGCGTAATTCGGAGAGTTTAGGTTACCGTTGGGAAAGCCCGTGTAGAGAGCGGAAATGGATTCTGTTTTGTTTGCCCGCTGGTTAGCGGTTAAGGCAAAGTTTATGTTGTGTTTATTTATGCTCTGATTATAGGATATACTGGCTTGTAAGTCCCATGAAAAACTATTCCCGTCATTGGTATATAATTCTCCCGAGATAAAATTATGGGAAGACAAGGGGGTACTGTTCTTTTTAGATTTCGGATCTAAAAATCTTCTGCTTTCGTTGATGTTTTTGGTAATGCTGATCTGCCCTTGCAATAACCAATGGGGTGTGATATTCCATTTGGCGGATAAATTATTGATAATCTCTTCCGATTGGGATTTGTTAAAACTTTTCAATCCGGCTTCATACATCGGATTCGGAACCGTTCCTATTGCTCCCCATTTTTTTTGTTCTTCTAAATATTTACCGTCTTCATCTTTATAGAGATTGTAAGGTAAAGCCTGGGTGTATTCGGAAAAATTACCGTAGGGAGATTCTTTGGATTTGGTGATGTTGTAACTGATCTGGTTTTTTATTTGTAACGTTTGAGTACGGTAGTCTATGGTTAAGGCTGCATCCATACGATCCCGGAAAGACTTTTTCATAATACCGTCCTCGTTATAATAGGAGATGTCGACACCGAAACGTATATTTTCAGATCCTCCTTCTACCCATAAACTGTGTTTGTGGTTAAAGGCCGTTTGCAGGGGCAGGGATAGCCAGTAGGTATCTACTCCTTTTTTTACGAGCATTAATTTTTCATTGTATTGTTTGTCGTATTCGATTTGTGTTCTGGGGTCGGGGTGTTCATAAACACCGGCTAAACGTTCGAGTTCCAATTTTTCTTCCGCATTACAAAGGTTGTAAGAGGTCAAATCGGGAAATGTAATCTCACCGGTCATAGCGTATTGTACGTTGATTTGACCGGGTTTGGGGGCAACCGTGGTAATCACGACCACTCCGTTGGCAGCCCGGGAGCCGTACATGGCCGTAGCGGCAGCGTCTTTTAATATGGTAATACTTTCGATGCGGGAAGGGTCCATATCGTATAATTTCTGTACGCTGATCTGGAAGCCGTCAAGGATAAACGTGGGGAGGTTGGGATTATCCTTCAAATTGGATTTGGATGTGAATCCTTGTGCCTGATCTGCTTTTAATTTGTCCAGTTCTTTTACTCCGATTCCGGAACGGCCTCGGATGTACATTTCCGGTAAGGCATTGGGGTCGGACCCCCATTCGTTATTGGTTTGGATACGAAAAGAGGGATCGAAAACCTGTAAGGCCTTGATCACATTTGTTTTAGATACTTTTAGCAGCTCATCCCGTTTGACGGTAACGGAAGATCCGGTGAAACTCTCTTTCCGAATATTGGCATATCCGGTGATAATTACTTCTTCAACCTGTTTTACATCTTCTTTCAATGTGATAACCAACTCTTCCGGATCATCTTTACGGTCTTTCTTTAATCGGTATTCAACCGTTTTCATCCCGATAAAGGAGAAGACCAAAATGGTACTGTCCTGTTTCGGTATTTCTAACTTGAAGTCTCCGTCTATTCCGGTAGCAACCCCTAATGTCGTACCTTTAATGGTAACGGTAACTCCCGGCAGAGGCAATCCTTTTTCATCTATAACTTTTCCTTTAATGATCCGGGGCGGCTCTTTGGTTTTGTCCTCTTTTACCGGACGAATGATGATGACTCCGTTCTGGATCTTATATGATAATGGAGTGTTCGCTAAAATCTTTTGCAGGAACTCTTCAATGGTTGCGTCTTTAATATCAACGTCCTGTTTCCCGTATTTTTTTACTTCTTCAACACGGTAAAGAAATTTGTACTCTGTTTTTGTCCGGACATTTTGGATCAACTCGTCGATGGTTGCATTTTGCATTTTTAAGGTTACTCTTCCGGCCTGGGCAAAGCTACTGGCCTGAAGCGAGAATGCGGAGGCAAGAAGGAGCAAGAGCGTTGTCCTGAAGAGAGTTAACATCTTTTTCAATCTTTGATGAGGATCAAAGAAATAGATTCGTTTTTTTTCCATAACTTTGAGAATTAATTAATAGTCGATTAATTGATAAATGGGAATACAGGAGATACTGGTACTATCTTCTGTATTTTTTATTTATTGGTTTCACTGATGATTACATTTTTTCCGTTGATGTTGAAATGTATGTTCGTTGATAGCTCTAACATTCTTAAGGTTTCGCTAAAGTCGTCGTATCGCTCCAGATCTCCCGTGAAATGGAAGTTTTTGACAGATTCGTTAGCGTAGAACACATGGATGTCGTACCATCGGCTTAACTTGTTCATGATGGACTCGAGCGAGGTGTTTTCAAAAATAAATTTTCCTTCTCTCCAGGCTGAAATATGACCGGCTTTCACTTTTCTGGAATTAAGTGTTTGATCGTTTATGTGATAGATGGCTTGTTGATCCGGTTTTAGCTGGATACTTTGCTTACCATCACTTACCAATACGGAGCCTTCGCTTAAAGTCGTTTCGATGGTATTTTCATCGCTGTAAGCCTGAATATTGAATTTCGTTCCTAGTACTTTGATTGTCAGGTTATTTATGGTTTGAACGATAAAGGGGGCGGAAGTATCTTTTGTTACCGAGAAAAATGCTTCTCCTTTTAGGGTTACGACCCGTTCTCCTTGTGAGAATTTCGAAGGGAAAGAGATTTCCGATTCGGAATTTAGCCATACACAGGTTTTATCCGGTAAGATCAAGGTGAATTCTCCTCCCCGGGGAATCCGAATCGTGTCGATTTTGATAGGAGCCAAAGAGTCTGTCGTTTGATAGTAGGTTATTTTTTTCCCGTCGTTGATTATTTTCGTGCCGTTTTTCAACAGGATGGCTTGTTCTTTTTCGTCGACGGAAGATAACGCTATTTTTTGCCCGTAAGAGGTAATTAATATGGCTTTGGGACTTCCCGGTACAATTTGAGAAAAGGATGTTTCCTCTTTTTTTGTTTCCGGAGTTTGGAAAAGGATCGAAAAACTGATGAGTAGGGCGATCGTTGCCGCAATACTGCCATAAATGAATAGATTCCTCTCTTTTTTTGTCCGTACGGACAAACGTTTTCGGGTTTGTTCCCAAGCATAGGTAACATCAATTTGTTGGATAAATTGGTCCCTCTCTTTTTTTGTCTCTGCTGTACAAATCTCTTCGAATAAAAAGTGGTTATTCTCATTTCTGGTTCTCCATCCGTTTAGCTCGGCTTCTTCTTCCGGGGTAATGGTTTTAGCCAGAAATTTGGCCAAAAGTTGCGAAATTCTATATTCTTCGGAGTACTGGGATTTGTTCATCGTTTTTGTTTTTATGAAACGTTCTTGTTGAGAGAACACACTAAAAGTTGAAAAGGATGAATGGATTTCTTTCTTTTTTTTAATTTCAGGAAAATGTTAACATAACGATACGAGAAAAGAGCTGACGGGCTTGGAAAAGCTGTCCGGAATTTATTTCCGGACAGCTTTTGAGTTGATACGAATAAACCAAACGATCGATTTTATCTACTTTTTCTAAGCCACCACATCCTGATGCTGATAAATAACAATATGCCGGGTAGAAGTCCCATGAACAGCAGTTTCAGCCAGATTTCGGATCCTTCTTGCAGGTAAACTTCGTCGTCGGTGGGACGGGGACGATTAGTATCTACCGGAAATTCACCGTAACTCAGCTCTTTGAATGATTCTGTGATCAGGGTAAAATTAGAGGCCTTTATGCCGTCCCGGGATGTCGTTAATTCTCCGTTTCCGATACAGTCTGCATCTCCCCAAACAAGGATACGTTGTTCTTTTGCGCCGACCTTTCGGGTTAATTGGACCATGGTCGGGATTGCCCACTCTTCCTCTCCGTTTTCGACGTTGCAAGTCGGTAGATGGTCGATAAAATCGGTCGTCTCTACTTCGTTCCAGGCTCCTTTTGCATTTGTTGTTACTAAAGGAGTGACCTTAAATCCTTTTTCTTCAGAGTATTTGATCCCGACAGCTCCGGGAGTTACGATTTTGTAGTCTCCTTTCCGTAGTCTTTGATATTTCTGGGACAGTTGTGCTGCTTCCCCGGTTAGATTTCCGAAAATTAAGTCAGCCGTAAAATCTTTGGAGGGTTGAACTAAAATCCCCGACATGAATTCCGCTCCTAAAAAGCTAAGAAGGGGATTCATTATGTGTTGGCGATACGGCTCTCCCGCAATGATCATGTTTCCGCCTCTGTCTATATACTCTTTGATCTGGCTTAACTCTTCCGGTTTTAAAGCTATTCTCGGTTCTGCAATGATGAGGATATCGATATCTTCCGGAATCGTTTTGTGTTCGTTTAATTTTAAGGTTGTAACGTCGAAACCTTGATTGGGTAATGAATAACGGAAGGTAAGATCGTGAGCAAAAGCTCCGTAATCTCTTTCTCCTATTCCGTTGGCACTTCGTTCCCCGTGCCCGGTGAGGAAGGCGACCTTGGGAGGTTTTGTAACGAGACGTTTTAGGGCGGCTGTAAACTCGCTTTCTGTAGGGCTTTTTCGATTATCTTCATAAAATCGTAAGAATGATCGATCTCCGTTTTCCCGTTCGATAACCCGAACCAATCGGTATCCTTCCCCGGAGAGATCGATTCGTTGATTGATTTGTTCCGGGGTGAGGAACATGGCGGTGTCCCATTCCGTGACTTTACATATCTCGTCTACCCGTTGTTTGGGAGTTAATCCGGGGTAACGCCGATCCATATGCGGATTATGGCAAGGATGGTAGTAATACACGTATTTGATTTTGGTCTCCGGTTTAAAACGTACGTATTGAACGAACTCTTGAAAGTCGTATTTTCTACGGCTGGGCATTGCTCTCCAGTAGTCTTCATCTAAAATATTGACATAAGTTGTGATGGTTAACCCTCCTGTCAATTTTTTCATCACTTCCTGACTCTTGGGCGTTAACGTGTTTATTTTAGTTTCTGTGGTGTCGTAGAAACTCATAAACTGGGGTCGGGAAGATATAAAACCGAGTAAAAGAGCTATGATAATGACTGAAGCGTACCGGAAGAGGACAACGTATGGCTTGTGCCGTTTCCGTTCCGAACCTAATTTTAGAATGGAAAGCGTTAAAAATAGAGCGATAACGATGACGAAATAGAGTACGTCCTCGCTGCAAATCAAACCGTCCAATAGGGTGGAAGATCGGCCGGAGATCGATAGCCAGTAGGTTATTTCCCTTATAAAATCGATATCTTGACCGATATCTTTGATAAAGTTCAATATGGTTAGAATGGCTAACGTTCCGATTGCGGCTACCACCTGATAAGAGGTTAGGCAAGACATAAAGAGACCGATCGCCGCGTAAGTACACGTGACTAAAAATACTCCCAGCAATCCGGACAAAAGTTGGGGAAGATCGATGTTTTTTATGGCAAATGCGGCAAATAGAACATAGATGGAAAGAATGGCGATGAGTATCAACGCGTAGATGATCATCGACAAGTATTTTCCGAATATGATTTGCTTGTTGGTCACGGGAGAGGAAAAAAGCAATTTGATGGACCCACTGTAAAGTTCCCGGCTCATCAATCCCATGGTTAATAAAGGAACATATAAATATAGATTGTCGAGCATTTGGGAAAATGTCCCCGCGTAGCTGGTAAAAAGTTTGGATGTTACGTTGTAAGGAGAATATCCTAAAGCCTGATAACGAATAGCATCCGCGTAGGTGTCGGTAAAGGTCATGCCGGCTTGAAAGGTGAAAATGATTAGAATCAGCCACGCGATCGGAGAGAAAAAAAGCGTGCTTAGTTCTGTTCTGGTGATTCTGAATAATGTTCTCATGATATATCTTTACTATTTTATTTGTGTGTTCTTTTCCCTGACAATTGGGCGAAAATGTCATCTAAAGATTCTCTTTCCAAATGGATTTCACGGAGTTCCCAACCGTTGGAAATACTCTTTTCCACCATCTTTTCCGTGATGGTTTTAAGGGCATTGAATTGAATCCGGTAGGTCGAATTTTCAAGGGATTCGACTTGTCGTATGCCTTCTATGGCTTCCAACTCCTCTATCGCGGGAGGATTATCTAATGTGACTAAGAAAGTGGTAGGTTCAATATAGTTGTCGAACTCGTCCATACTTCCTGAAAAGACAACCTGTCCCTGTTCGATCATTTTAATATTATCACAGGTGGCTTGTACTTCCGAAAGAATATGGGTGGAGAGCATGACGGTACGATCCGTGGCAATCTCTTTGATCAGGTTCCGAATCTCTACAATCTGATTGGGATCCAACCCGTTGGTCGGTTCGTCCAAAACGACGAATTTCGGATTATGGACAATGGCTTGTGCTATGCCGACCCGTTGTTGGTAGCCTCCCGATAAATTGCGGATTAATCTTTTACTGAAATGGGTGATATTGCATTTTTCTTTGGCTGTATCCACCGCTTTTTTAATATCACTTTTATTTACTAAATGTAGATGTGCACATAAGGTAAGATACTCATCTACGGTTAAATCGGGGTATAGCGGGGGTTTTTGAGGTAGAAATCCGATATGTTTTTTGGCCTCTACCGGATTTTCACGTAGGTTGATCCCGTTTAGATATACCTCTCCTTCGGTTTGATTCAATACACCGCATATGATATTCATGGTGGTGGACTTTCCTGCGCCGTTGGAGCCTAATAATCCGAGGATCCCTTTTTCTTTGATTTCAAAGTTGATATTCCGGATGGCCCATTGAACGCTGTATTTATGGGAAAGATGTTCTATTTTTACGACTGATTCTTCCATGTGTTTATTGATATATGAATAATGGACTATAGATTTGCAGGATAGGATTCGCGTTATTTTCTTTTTCTTCTAATCCAAGTCATGATGCTTAATAGGAATAAACAACCCGGTATAACACCCATGGCAGCTGTTTTAATCCATGTTGAAGCTTGAATGGTCAACTTTATTTTTTTATCCGGGAGATTCGGACGATCCGTGTCGATGGGATATTCATCGTAAGAGAGCCATTTGAATGTGTTGGTCACGAGCCTGTGATTGGCTGCATAAATTCCATTTCGTTGCTTGTTTAATTCCCCGTTGCTGATACAGTCGGCATCGCCGACAAGCATGATTCTTTGTTCTTTATTGTGGAGTTTACGGCTTAAAGCGAGGGCTACCGTGTTGGCCTGTTCCACTTCCCCGACTTGGGTATTGACCGTGAGTACGGCATCCTGAAAGTTGGTCGTTTCTAATTCGTTCCAGCTTTTTTGTTGCGGGCTCCGAACGATAGGACAGACCTTGAAACCCTTGTCCGTCGTAAAGTTTAAACCTACTGCAGTGGGGAAAGCAAAAGAGTAGCCGTAATTACGGGTTTGTCTGAATGATGGAAACTGTTCCGCTGCTTCGTCGGTAATTTCTCCGATAACCAAAGTCGGTGAAAAATTGCCATTGTGATCCTGAACTAAGATACCCGGTGTTAGTTGAACTCCGAAATTAGCTAAGATGGGGTTCATGGATTCCTGACGTTGGGGTTCTCCCAAGATAAACAGGTTACCCCCTTTATCAATATAGCGCTTCAAACGCTCTTGCTCTAACGGATCCAGGGGCGTTTTCATGTCGGCAATAATCAGTATGTCGATGTCTTGAGGAACTTCCTCCTCTTTTAGAGAAAGGGTTGTTACATCGAATCCTTGATTGATCAATGAATGTCTGAAATAAACATCGGTGGCAAAACGTTTGTAATAACGATCTCCGCCGCTCGTGATGTTCCGTTCTTCGTGTCCGATGAGGAAGGCCAACCGGGGACTCTTTACTAAAAAGCGTTTAAGGGCAGCCGTGATCTCTGTCTCGGAAGGATGTTTTAACATATCATCGTAAACACGTAAAAATGCCTTTTGACCGTTCTCCCTTTCGATAAGGCGGACAAAACGATTCTCTTCAGGAGTCAAATCAATTATTTTTTTGATCTTGTCGGGAGACAGAAACAGGCTGAAATTCAACTTATCTACCCGGCAAAGTTTTTTTGCTTTTTCCAGATCACTTAATCCTGGGTAACGTTTTTCGAGAGATTCGTTTTTGGCATGATCGTAATAGTAGACATATTCCATTTTTATTTCCGGTTTAAAACGGATGTATTTCTCGAATTTTTCGATGTCTTTTTTCCTGTTCCGGGGTAGACCGGTATATCGATTTTCTTCCAATAGGTTGACAAACGTGGTGATCTTGAGTCCGCCCTTCAATTGTTTTACAATTTCCTGACTATTGGGTGTAAGAGTATTGCTCTTGGTTGCCGTGGCATCATAATAATATTTTAGGCGGGGAAGGGTACTTAAATAGCCTACTGATAAAGTAAGAGTAATGACAAAACTGTAACGGAAAAACGTTTTTATAAAGGTTCTTTTTTTCCGTTCGGCCTGTAGTTTTAAGATGGAAAGGGCAAGGAAAAGGAAAATGACGACAATGAAATAAATAACGTCTTCACTACAGATCATACCTTCCAAAAACTCGTATACTCTTCCGGAAATGGAGAGCCAGTAAGTGATATCCCGAATGAAATCAACGCCTTGCCCCATTTCTCCGACAAAATTCAAAAAACCGAGTACGGCAAGGGTACCCATAGCGGCGACAACCTGATAAGAGGTTAAAGTGGACATGAAAAGTCCGATGGCAGAATAAGCGCAGATTAATAAATATAAACCGAATACGGATGTCAACGTCAAGGGGATATCCATATGGTCGATGGTGCATGCTCCGAATAGGATGTAAAGTAACCAAATGCAGATGAGAATAAAACCGTAAGCCATCATGGAAAAATATTTACCTAAAATGATCTGTAAGTTCGTGACGGGAGCGGAATAGAAAAGTTTAATGGAACCGCTGCTAAATTCTCTACTCATTAATCCCATGGTTAAAAGAGGGATGTAAAGATAAAGATTACGTACCATTTTGGTGAAGATACCCACGTATCCCATGTAAACCTGATTGGTAACGCCATGAAGAGAGTATCCTAAAGATTGGGAGCGCAGTTGTCCCCCGAAGACATCGGAAAATATCATCCCTGTCTGGAAGGCAAAAATGATGAGCACCAACCACGCGACAGGAGAGAAAAATAATTGACTTAGTTCTGATTTAGCTATTCTATATATTGTGTTCATACGATGTTTGATTTTATGTTTTAAATCTTTTTCCCGGATAATTGGGCAAAAATGGCATCTAAGGATTCGCGTTCCAGTATGATTTCGCTTAACCGCCATCCGTTGGATACGCTTAAGGCTGTCATTTTTTTTGTTATGTCGGGAGAGTCATTGAAATGGACCCTGAACCGCGTTTTTGTTAGGGATTCCACATGGGTGACTTCTGCTATTTCATTTAAAATCGAGAGTGTAGGAGGGTTTTCCAATGTCATTATAAAGGTGCTGGGAGCCATATAGTTATTAAAGTTTTCAATAGAGCCTGAGAAAACGACGTGGCCGTGTTCAATCATTTTAATCTCGTCGCAAGTGGCTTGTACTTCGGGCAGAATGTGAGTGGAAAGCAATACGGATCGATCTTTGGCAATTTCTTTTATCAGGTTACGAATCTCCACTATTTGATTGGGATCCAGTCCGTTGGTCGGTTCGTCCAACACAACGAAACGGGGATGATGTACAATGGCTTGTGCTATACCAACCCGTTGCTGATAGCCTCCGGATAGATTTCGAATCAATCGATTACTGACTTGGGTGATGCGACACCTTTCCATTGCTTCATCGACAGCTTGTTTTACTTTTGCTTTTTCGACAAGTCTTAAAATGGCACAATGTCGAAGGTATTCTTCAACTGTCAAATCCGGGTGTAAAGGAGGTTTTTGCGGTAAAAAACCGATATGCTTTTTAGCTTCCACCGGATTTTCGTTTAAATTAATACCATTGATATATACCTCTCCTTCTGTTTGATTCAGTACTCCACAAATAATATTCATAGTCGTGGATTTACCTGCCCCGTTAGAACCTAACAGACCGAGAATACCTTTTTCTTTTATTTCGAAATTGATATTCCTTATGGCCCATTGTACACTGTAACGGTGAGAAAGGTGTTCAACTTTTACAACTGATTCTTCCATACATTCAATTTGTTTTACAGATTTACATACAATCAATCTTTATTTGCCATTGATTTGGCTGGGAGACGGAAAAACTCCGTGTTCCTTTTAGAGAACACGACAAGTATTAAAAAGGATGAATGGAGGATAATTTTTATCTGATAAATCGAAATAGTATGTTCCTATTCTTTTGAATAATAAATAGTTTAAAGAGAGTGAAATGGATAAAATTTTATTTATAGCTTAATATAATCAATAAAATATAGAAATAGTCTTTGAGATTATTCTTTAAACTATCTAATGCATTGTATTTTAATGTCTTTACGGTGTTGACCGAAATGTCTAACAGGGTGGAGATCTCTTTATTTTGTTTACCCTCTAAAGTTAGTTTCATGATCTTTGCGCTTTGAGGAGGTAATGCTTCGATCGCTTGTGTGAGGATACGGTAAGTTTCTTCCTCGATAAGTCGGTTATGAAAAAGGATCTCCTGCCTTTCTACCTCGGGAGAGGTGTATTCGATGGTCTCCTTTTTGTCTCTCAGATGATTAAAACATAAATTTTTTACTGAAACATATAAGAAAGTTTTTAAGTTAGGAATACTATCGTAAGCCGTTCTTTTTTCCCATAATCGGACAAACGCCTCCTGGGCGATATCTTCCGCGATAGTTTTATTTGCAACAAATTTCATCGCGATCCTGCACATGGACGGATAAAGTTCTTCAAATAATTTCCCGAATGCGTCTATATCACCACCTCTGATAGCTTCGTATAAGATGCTTTCTGTCATTTCTAAGCTAAAAATGTTCGTTTAATGCGTTCAAATGTAGCAAAAAAAAATGGTTTGCTGTTTTTTTTGAAATAATTGATAATTAGTTTATTTAAAGATGATTTAAAAAAAACATTTTGCAATAATATTGGATATCATTAAACGAACATTTTATTATTACTCTTTTATACTTGTTTACTTGTTAGGAACGGTAGTTTGAACGTTTGAATGCATAGGTTTTACTCATTCTGCAAGATGTAAAAAGGGGGCAAACGATGTCAAGATATTGAACGAAATCGGACGATCCTGTCCCCGCGTGAGGAGAGTCATTATTATGTACCCGATTGAAAGAGAATGATCATTTAATCAAGTACGTGAAAATACAGAATTTTCAATTTGGGAATTGTATTTTAAGCTTGTGCGGGCGATAGGAAGAATATCGTTTGAATTTTAAATAGAAGAGTATAGGTTTGCGTGAAAACGACCAAGAGGCTTTATCCCCTCGGTCGTTATATTTATTATTTAAAATTAGCGAATTCGCCTTGATTTAAAAACTCGATGGCATTTTCAATGTCTTTGTACATCACCCGATCTTCTGCATTGAAAGGAACGATGCTACGGAATTCTGCCATGAAATCTTCCAAATAGGGAGAAGTTTTAGTGGGACGTTGCAAGTCGATGGCTTGTGCGGCATTCATAAGTTCTATGGCCAAGATCCTCTCCACGTTTTCCATCACTTTTACACTCTTCGTGGCGGCATTGCCTCCCATGCTGACATGATCTTCCTGTTCGTTGGATGAGGGAATAGAATCGACGGAACACGGGGTACACAGTTGTTTATTTTTACTTACGATAGCTGCTGCTGCATATTGCGGGATCATAAATCCGGAGTTCAGTCCTGAATTGGCGACTAAAAATTCGGGTGTTTTACGATCGCCGGCAATAAGCCGGTATGTTCTTCTTTCCGATATACTGCCTAATTCGGCTACGGCGATGCTTAAGAAATCCAGTGCTAAGGCTAAGGGTTCTCCGTGGAAATTTCCTCCGGACAGGATCAGGTCATCTTCCAAAAAGATTGTCGGATTGTCCGTAACGGAATTGATCTCTCTTTCTACGACCGAGGCGACATAATTGATCGTATCTTTGACGGCTCCGTGAACTTGCGGTATGCAACGGAACGAATAAGGATCCTGCACGTGTGTTTTCTCTATTTGCTGGAATTCGGAACCTTCTAACAGGGAGCGTATATTACGGGCCGTTTCGATTTGTCCGGGATGAGGACGGGCTTCGTGAATTTGTGGTAAAAACGGATCGATGCGGCCATCGTAAGCCTCTAAAGAGAGAGCTCCGATAATATCGGCATATTTAGCTAATTTAAAAGCCTTTAATAAGGCGTATACAGCATGAGAACTCATGAATTGGGTTCCGTTCAATAAGGCTAAACCTTCTTTCGCTCCTAAAGCAATAGGCTCCCAACCGAATTTTTTATTGATCTCTTGCGCCGGGTAGATTTTATCTTTATAAAAGACTTCTCCTTCACCGATAATCGGCAAAAAGAGATTGGCTAACGGAGCTAAATCTCCGGAAGCACCTAACGAGCCTAATTCCCGAACGACGGGGAGCACGTCGCGATTGAACATATCGATGATTCGTTCCACTGTTTGAAGTTGTACCCCGGATTTGCCTAACGAGAGTGCGTGGGCTTTTAATAATAACATCAGACGGATGATCTCTTTATGAATGGGAGTTCCGATGCTGCATGCATGGGACATGACCAGGTTGGCTTGCAGTTGGCTTAAGTCTTCTGTCGAGATACTTATTTTGCAAAGAGAGCCGAATCCGGTCGTGATACCGTATAAGGGTTTGTCTGATGTTGCAATTTTGTTGTCCAAATAGGCTTTACAATCGTTGATTCGTTTTTTGCTTTCTTCCGATAGGGCTAATTTATATTTTTGAGTTAAGATAGCCTCGATTGTTTCAAAGGTTAAAATATCAGGTGATATATAATGAGTTTTCATCTTGTTAACAATTAAAAATTAGAAATTATCAATATGTAAAACAGGGGATAACTATCCTCTAAACAGTAGGAAGGGGATTCTCATGGGAAACGGGTATCGAATCCGTGATTCTTTAAAGGACGCTGTTCTTTTTTATAGATTTGCATAATATAGAACTTATCGGTAGAGATTATTTTAATTTTTCATACAGACGATTGATTGCTACACTCTCCTGTTCTCCCGTTGCCATGTTTTTCAATGTTACCGTATGATTTGCCATCTCATTTTCTCCCACTAATGCTACATAAGGGATTCCTTTTTTGTCGGCGTAAGTCATTTGTTTTTTCATTTTTGCCGTATCCGGATAGATCTCTGCATTGATGCCCTGATCCCGTAAGTTTTTCAGAAGTGGGAGACAAAATGCTTCTTCGCGTTTTCCGAAATTGACGAACAGAATACGGGTCGTAGTGGTAGTATCTTTGGGGAATAGATCCAATTGATTCATGACGTCGAAAATACGATCGGCTCCAAAAGATATACCTACGCCGGACATGTTTTTCATGCCGAAGATACCGGTTAGGTCATCGTAGCGTCCTCCTCCCGTGATGCTTCCGATTTCCGCATCTTTCGCTTTCACTTCAAATATAGCTCCCGTGTAATAGCTTAAACCTCTGGCGAGGGTAAGATCTAATTTTATATCGGTTGCAATGTTCAGCTCCTTTATGTATTGAAAGACCGTAATTAATTCCTCAACGCCTTTTAGACCCGTTTCGCTTCCTTGAAGTATATGCTGTAAAGAGTTCAATTTTTCTTCGTTACTACCCTGCAAATTCAATATGGGTTGCAGTTTTTGGATGGACTCTTCGGAAATTCCTTTTTCCCGTAGTTCTGCATTTACGCTTTCTGCACCGATTTTATCCATTTTGTCAATGGCGACCGTAATGTCGGTCAGTTTGTCGGAAGCGCCGATCGTTTCGGCGATTCCGGCCAAGACTTTGCGGTTATTGATCAGTAGGCGTACGCTGATTTTTAAACGACGGTATACTTCATCTACGATTTGGATAAGTTCTACCTCGTTTAATAGGGAATCACTACCGACTACATCCACGTCGCATTGATAGAATTCCCGGTAACGTCCTTTTTGAGGACGATCGGCTCTCCATACGGGTTGAATTTGATAGCGTTTGAATGGAAAGCTGATTTCGTTTTGATGCTGAACGACAAAGCGGGCAAATGGGACCGTTAAGTCGTATCTCAATCCTTTTTCACAGATTTTATTCGTAAGTCGGGGAATGTTTCTCTCTTCGATCTCGTTATTGGAGACGGAGGATAGAAAATCACCGGAGTTAAGGATTTTAAAGAGTAGCTTATCTCCTTCCTCCCCGTATTTTCCCATCAATGTCGATAGATTTTCCATAGCCGGTGTTTCCAATGGAAGGTATCCGTAAAGTTTGAATACGGATTTGATCGTATCGAATATGTAATTCCGTTTCACCATGATTTCAGGTGAATAATCTCTTGTGCCTTTGGGTATGGATGGAATTTGTGCCATGGTCGGTTTTAGATTTATGTTTTTATATATAGGACGGACAATATATTGCCTTTTCGCCTAAAATTTACGTTAATCTCTCATTTTTCTGCTGCAAATATAGAAGATAAAAATGATAATTGGCAATTGAAAATTGACAATTGTAAAATGCCCTTGGTCGATGCATGGAGTATTTGATCACCTTTTATGTACCCCGTGTCTTTATTCGAAGCGATCGATTCTCGATTTCCCTCTCGCGTGAAAACGCGTTTGTTTCTTTTTTTTCAAACGATTCAGCCGCAGGATGATAGCTTCCCGTTTGATTTTTTCCGGGAAAAAATGTGGTAAAAAATTTGGAGAAGGGGATAAAGTTTGTTTA
>NZ_JANSKB010000007.1:0-110922 GCF_024741215.1 Gabonibacter chumensis
ATAAAGACACGGGGTACATAAAAGGTGATCAAATACTCCATGCATCGACCAAGGGGTATCACTTTCACTTGTTTACGACAAAACCGGCAAAATCATTATGCAGAAATTTACTTAATTCTTGCGGAGTAATACGTACCTTAAAATGACCGTCTTTAACGAAAGAGATATTTCCGGTCTCTTCACTAACGACCACGATATGGGCATCCGTTGCCGCACTCATACCGATAGCCGCCCGGTGGCGTAACCCCAAACTCCCCGGTATATTGTTATTATCCGAAACAGGCAAGATACAACGCGCCGCCAAAATTTTATTATCGGTAATGATCACGGCACCATCATGAAGAGGTGTATTCTTGTAAAATATATTTTCCAATAACTCTTCCGAAACATTCGACCGAAGCAGAACTCCGGTTTGCGCATAATTAAACAATTCCGAGTTTTGAGACAATACAATCAAAGCCCCCGTTTTTGTTTTGGAAAAATAGTCACACGCCCGTACGATAGCATCTATCACTTCGTCCTTCATGGAAGGTTTCGAAAACAATCTTTCCAGGTTAAATATGTTTTGCAGATTATATTTGCTGCCGATCAACAATAAAAAACGCCTTACTTCCTGTTGGAAAACGATCAATAAAGCAATCACTCCCATTCCGATAAACTGCCCCAGAATAGAAGATATTAACTCCATATTAAAAGCCCGGACCAATAACCAAGCCACGTAGAACGTAAAAATCCCGGCAAAAATATTGATAGCGACTGTTCCTTTCACCAGTTTATACACCTGATAAAAAATAAATGCTACCAATAAAATATCTATAATATCAAAAAAACCGAGTTTTATAAACAATAACATATAGAATCCATATCTAAAATCTTTTGCAAATTTAAAGAAAATACAATACAAACCCGCAAACATCCGAATAAACTTCAAACAGAAAAGCAGGTTACTTTTTCATTTTACAGATGACGATCGTCACCGCAACAATAACAACGATCAATCCGACATAATTCAAGAAGGTCAATTGCTCGTGAAAATAAAAAACACCAACGGTAATCGCTGTCAAAGGTTCTAAAGTCCCTAACACGGAACTCGGTACAGGACCTATCAATTTTACGGCTGCAACCAAAAGACGAGCAGACAAAATAGTACTTAATAAAGCCAATAAAAACATATCCAACACGAAAGCCGGGCGGGCCACTATCTCTAATTTCCCTTGTACGACTGCGACCAAAAAATAAAATGCAGCCGAAAACAACATCACATAACAGGTAAGGACATCGGGATTTATCCGTTTCAGTACGGGACGGTTCAAAGCAACAATATAAGAACCGTAAGTCAAGGTCGACATCAATACAAAAAACAACCCGAACCACTTGATTTCTCCCGGAGACCAAGAGAGAAAATAAACACCGACGATGGCCATTAAAATACCGACTTTTACAACCACGGATAATTTTTCCCGGTAAAAAACAGCCATCAATACGGCCACCACGACTGGATAGAAGAAATGAATAGCCGTAGCCATCCCCGTCGGCATATAATGATAAGAAAGAAAAAGAAAAAAAGCCGTAATCCCATATCCACCGACACCGGCGATCAAAACTTCCCTCAATTCCGCCAGGGAAAGACGCATGCTTACCTTACTTATCCACAAATAAATAGCATACAACAAACCGGCAATCCCATACCGATAAACCAATATTGTTTCGTTATTCACCCCATCTATAATAGCTTGATTCGCGTACAACGGGATCAATCCGAAAGTGGCAGCCGACACGGCAGCAAACACTATTCCCTTTACCTTCTTCATATCGTCTCCTTCGAAATGCCGCAAAGGTAATAAACAATTAAAGAAAGGAACAACCTATTCCCGATTATATCCTCATCAAATTGATTAGCACGCAATGGCCTGATCCAACGTATCTATCCTTAATAAGATCCATACGAATTTTAGGAAACATTTGCCCTCAAATTTTTACATCTATCCGATATTCTTTATCTTTGTCTCCATATTAAAGAAAATATAAAGCAAATCACTATGAAATACATTTTATCCCTTATCGCAATCGCCATGAGCAGCATGCTCTCTTACGCTCAAACAGACACGAACGCTAAAAACATTCTGGACAAAACTGTAGAAAAAATAAAATCGTATCCTGCCGTAGAAATTGTATTCGACATGGCGATGGAAAATAAAGCCGAAAATATCCACGAGTCTTACGAGGGGAAAGCTTACATGAAGGAAAAAATGTATAAGATTGAAATTATGGATCAAATAAATTACTTTGACGGAGAGACCATTTATACATACATGCCGGATGCGGAAGAGGTAACCGTAAAACTCCCCGACGAAGATCAGGAATCCTTTTTAAACCCGACTATTCTTTTCGACATTCATAATCAAAAGTTCAACCAAAAGTTAGTCGAGAATAAAAACGGGATTGCTTACATCGAATTAACCCCTAAAGCTCCTCATAAACAAATAAAAAAAATAGGAGTTTGGATAGATACGGCCAAAAATACGGTACAGAAAGTTATCTCTTACGGGAAAGACGGAAACGACATTATCATTACGATTAAAAGTCTAAAAAAACCGGAACAGGAATTGGACATAACTTTTTTCCGTTTCGACACGAAAGCTCATCCCGATGTAGAAATCAACGATCTGCGTTAAATATCAAACAGATTTACAATTGAAACGACGGGGTTTCCCGTCGTTTCAATTATCCAATCACGAATCTTCAAACTTCAAATAACCGAACCAACAAATCCTTCAACATCTTCACGTTGACAGGTTTGGTCAGAAATTCATCGCATCCTGCCTCTGCGGCACGAATTCGATCCTCATCAAACGCATATGCAGTCAAAGCTATAATTGGGATTCTTTTATCTATTTTCCTGATTTCACATGTCGCTTCCAATCCGTCCATTTCAGGCATCTTTATATCCATAAAAATCACTTGAGGAGCTTTTTCTTTATATAAAGCAATCGCTTCTTTTCCGTTCTTGGCCCATACCAATTCATACTCTTTCTTTAAAATAGTGGACAAAAACAAAAAATTACTATCGTTGTCTTCGGCAATTAAAATTACTTTTTTATCGCAATTCTCCTTCTTAACCGACGCTCCGTTTTTGGGCAACAAAAGATCGGTTCTCACCCCCTTTTCAACCGAAACGTCACAAGGTATGAAAAACCAAAATGTACTTCCTCTACCCCATTCGGAGTCAACCCCGATCTCTCCTCCCAACCGCTTAACGATCATCTCACATATAGATAACCCCAATCCGGTTCCTTGAACGAAACTATCGAATTTAGTAAAACGTTCAAATACATTCTTTAGATTTTCAGGAGCAATCCCTTTACCAGTATCAGTAACGTAAAAACGTAATCCTTTCGCAACCCGTTCATACCCCATACGAATACTTCCCGACGATGTAAACTTACTGGCATTACTTAAAAAATTAGATATCACCTGTGTTAAACGGTTTTTTTCAGAATGAATGATACAGGTCTCCTCGGGCAATTCGCAAATCAACCGTACATCCGGTTTAATTCGATAAAGATATATCTGTTCCAGATCCCGGAACAGGGTAGAGACGTTTATATCAGAATAGACAAATTCAAGCTGTCCCGCCTCTATTTTCGACAGATCCAGAATATCGTTAATCAATTGCAATAATAACTCGTTATTGGTCTCAATAATCCGACAATAATCCTGAATCTCATCCGCATCGGTCGTTTGGGTAATCAGGTCGGAAAAACCGACAATCGCATTCAACGGAGTACGAATCTCGTGGCTCATATTAGCCAAAAAGGCCGTCTTTAATCGGTTGGATTCTTCAGCCTTGTCTCTCAATAGAATTAACTCGTTCGTTACACTCTTCCAATCCGTTATATCTCTCCTCAACCCCGTGACCTTCACTAATTTTCCTTTATCATCCCGTTCATAGGCGACTCCGTGAATCTCTACCCAACGATAATCCTTATTTTGTAATTTCACTCTGACTTGAATGGTTATTGTCTCGACCTCTCCTTGAATCAACTCTTGAAGAGCCTCTTCCACGATATGAATATCATCTCCGTACATATAAGAATAATACTCTTCCGTCGTAATGCCATGGTACATGAAAGACTCCGGATTGGGTGAAGAAAATATTCCCGTAGCAATATCGTAATCCCATTGAACTATTCCTCCAGATTTTATGACCAAATCAGATTTAAAAATATAATCTTTTAATCTCCTCTCCGCCTCCACTGCCTCTGTGATATATTTTCGGGTCCCCATAACCTTCAGCGCATTTCCATCTTTGTCTATCCCCATAGCCTTGGCCGTCAACTGAGTCCATTCATAATTACCACTTAAAGCAGTCGTATAGATCACCAAATCCATCACATCAGTTTCCCGGTAGATTACCCGTTGCAATTCCCGATGGAATCTATCGCGATAATCGGGATGTACAAGAAGCAAGTACTCGCTTAGACTGAATCTCCTACCAAAAAAAACCGATTTCTCACTGCCGGAATAAAATAAATCCTCTTCAACATTATAATCCCAAGGCACTATATCCGCCGCTTCAAAAGACAATTCCAATTTAAATTTACTCTCCTCTAACTCTTGTTGTTTACCGATCTCATCCGTAATATCCCGTTCCGTACCGACGATCTGACAAATCGAATCATTGTCCACAGAACAAATACCTATCGCGTGCGTTTCATACCACTTGTAATTTTCTCCCCGTTTAAAACGCAATCGAACGGAATCTTTCTCTTTCTCCCCGGAAATCAATACGTTCATAAAACGCTTGTACTTTTCCCGATCATCCGGATGCAATATGGAATATGCTTCCTCAAAACTCAAACCGTTCTGCGCTACCGTATCATGATAAAAAGAGGAGAACTTCTTTTGGGATACATCATAAGTCCAAACCGATAAAGAACCGGCATCCAAGGCCAAAGAGAGTTCATTCTTAATATTACCTAATTCGATTTCGTTCTTTCTGATATCCGTAATGTCAACAACAATTCCGATAAGATAACAGGAATCATCATTATTCAATAATTTTGTTTTCGTCAACACGCCCCAACGCAAAAGAGCACCTTCTTGATCATATATACACCTCTCGTATGTCAACGGCATATCACTATTCAGCACCATCCTATCTTCTTCTCTATACATGGCGGCTTTAGGATCGTTCAACTCAAAATCATTCTTCCCCAAAAAAATATCAGATTTTTCCTGGTAAAACTCTACCGTTTTCCGGTTATAAAAAATATAACGGAAATCATTCGAGACATCTTTTACAAAGAGTCCAACAGGCAGGTTATCGATGATCGATTGCAAAAAAGTTTTCAATTTCAGAACCTCTTTTTGCGCCGCTACGCGAGGGGTTATATCACGTACAAAACAGATCACTTTATCGCCCTCGAAAAGAGCCGTCCTCGACTCGGCAAATGCCTCCTTATCCCCTATTTTTACCACGTAATTAAAAGAATATTGCTTCTTGTCCTTTATCGTACGCCTAACATTTTCTTCTATAATCGTAAAAGCCTCCTTAAATTCAGGCGCTATTTCTCCTATTTCTTGAATATTTTTCCCCAATATCTCCTCCTTTGTCAATACCAATAATACATCTTGCAAAGGATTAACAATATCTATCACATTCAGGGAACTATCGTAAATAACCACCATGTCCGGCATATTTTCCAACAAATGGGTCATTTTTGAAACTAACCGTACGTATTCCCTCTCTTTTCGTTTTTTATTATAACCAATAAATAAAATAACAATCACCAAACAGATAAGCAGAACAAAAAACACAACCACCTCCTCCGGATACTCTTCCCAAAAAGAGGGAAGCATATTATGCCAAACCACATTTTCCGGCAAACGAGACTTACTGATCCCGGATTGCGAGAAGATGGAATAATTCAGATGATAACGAGGCCGTGTAGGCGTTATCGTAAAAAACGGAGCTTTCTCTATCCCGTTCTTCAACACCGTATAAGTCAAACTGGCCAGATCCCTTCCCAGCTCCTCTCCGGTTACAAAATACCCTCCGAAATTACAAGAATCTCCAAAATCCAAATCTAATATTCCATAAACGAATTTGTCCGTATGATAGGGCAACTCGTTACTCAACATGGTGCTCGCATGTAAAGACTTGTTCACATCGGTATACCATCCGGCAGAAATCAAGGCACAATGATTATCAGCCAAAGCGATAGAATCCAATAAAGCTGTCGTACTCAAACGACTTCCAGGAAAATAATGTATCTTCAAACCACCTATTTTTTCAACAATCGATTTCAAATAGGGTTCGAAAAAGATCTGGCGATAACGGTCGTCATAGTAAAGTAGGATATGTTTCACCTCCGGTTGTAACTGTTTTATTAACCGTAGATTTTCCTCGAAATAATCCACGATATAATAACCCGCCACCTTGTATCCGTCGAATGTTGTTTCTGTAGATAAAATATCGTGTATATCTTTTGCCTTAACCCCCGAATAGTCGATTATACCACGTTTTACACCTCCCAGTATGACCGGAATACCTTTCCATTTCTCTATACAACTATGTCGATAAGCCATCCAAGCTTCACTTCCAATTAGAATAACGGCTTTCGGCAACACGCTATAAGCATGAAATAAAGAATTCATCCAACTACTCCAATCCTCAAAATTCTGATTAGCTTCACAATCCAAATATTCTATGTTCACCTTCACATCCGTGTTCAGCCCCAACTCTTCTATGAAGGCCGAAATGATACGACTTCCTCTCTCTTTCAGAGGAGAATAAGAACTAATCACCAACAATTTTTTATCTTCTGCTACCTCTTTGGCTTGTAATCCACTTATCCCCGAAAATAATAAAATCAGACTCAACAAATACGATTTATAGTCCATTTTAAATAGAGATTTGTTTATCATATTTAATTCTTGTCATTACTCACACACTTATTTTAAGAAACACTCCAAACATGACAAAAAGGAGACAACAAAATTACAAATTAAACCCCTATTTCCCCCACATCTACTCCAATATATTCATCCAAATCTTTTAATAATCAAGTAATATTATTTGTCAATAATAGTTTCTTAAAAAAGGTTTTATACAAAATCCCACGCGTACCATCGAAACATAACGGTCATACTCCAGCATATTCTCTGCATAACCGTTGTAATACTGAATAAAAAAATACTCATTCGCTTTAAGGGATGGCTTATAATTTATTTCCAATATGGTATTCATATCAATAAATTGACGTCGGGGATTAATAACGACGGAACACCATAAACGTTCATTCGCACTTTGATAATTAAAAGCCAATAATCCATAACCTTTATATTTCAACAAGTCTGGATTCCCGTCTTTATCGACCCATCCGGCCCATAATTTAAGTTGCAGCGAAAAGCGCAAATCAAAAAAATAAGAACCGGATAAAGAAAAATAATTCCAACTCCTGGATTCTAAAGAATCCCTACCGTTCGATTCGTGCTCAAAAGAGAATACCGCAACTCCCCGTATCTGATTTTTATATATGATGGCTTTACTTAAGCTAAGCCCGGGATTAAAATTATTATCTAAAAACGGACTCGATTTCCGGTATATATCCCAAAAAGATTTTTGAGTATAGGTCAAATAAAGAAAGGTTCTAAAAGGTAAGATACTTTTAGTCAATCTTTGCCGGATGCTGATTTGAAATTTCGCATCCGCACTATTTTTGTCTATACGACGATTGGTCGGAACTCCGGTCACAAAATAATTATCTCTGTATATTCCGAAACTCGGGGTATTATCAAAAATAGCCAAAGCATCCTCTTCATTAGGCAAAATCGTATCGAGACGTACTTTTTCCCGAATCAATCGTTCCCGTTGACGTGATAAACTATCTTCCTTTATCCCCTGAATCTGCCCCGTGACAAAGCAATTCAATGATAATACAAATACGAGCAGACAAATTCCCCTTCGTCCGTTTCTCATTATCAATTACATTACAATTCAATTTTATCCGTTCATTTACCGCTGAATAACGACACGATTGCCAATAATACGATAGCCCCGACAGTTGCCGAAATCAAACTCCCAATAACTCCTCCCATAGCAATTCCCATCAACCCGAACAACCAGCCGCCTAACACGCCACCGATAATACCGACAATCAAATTCACGATTAAACCCAATCCACCGCCCCGAACGATCTTACCGGCAAAATACCCGGCTAATATACCGATAATTATGTACAGAATAAATATCATAACTTTATATTTTTTATTTTCTTATTAAACTTTCTTTCCACTGAAATTGTTTCATTCCCGGCTCGTTTTTTTTTAATTATCCGTTTAGTTACCCATGTCGGCAAAACGATCAGGCGGTATTTTTAGCCTGATGCTACTTATAACAAGTACTCACCCGAGAGAAAACCATGAAACGTAGACGTTTTCCCTACCGTTAAAAATGACTGCTGCCGCATTCATCATGATAGGGAAGACGACTGTATCGTTACCGGACTACTATACGGTACAGGAAACAAACGGAGATTTCCCACCCCCACCTTTTACTTACAACCGTTTTTATTTCCGTCTACAAACCCCGGAAACCTCTATTATTGCACGCGATACCCTCCGGCTTTCCAAAACATTTCGTGTTACAAACACGTAATACCCATAAATACAAATAAGAAAAAACATGAAAAAATTGATATTAGTCAGACATGGAGAAAGTGTTTGGAATAAAGAAAACAAATTCACGGGATGGATCGATGTAGACCTCAGCGAAAAAGGAGAAGAGGAAGCCCGAAAAGCAGGAGAACTAATCAAAAGAAATAATTTGACTTTCGATATCGCTTACTCCTCTGTTCTAAAACGGGCTATCAGGACACAACATCTGCTGGCCGAAGCGGCCGATCTGGTTTGGGTCCCGGAAATCCATCATTGGCGGCTAAATGAAAGACATTACGGTGCATTACAAGGATTGAACAAAGCAGAAACAGCCAAAAAATACGGGGCGGAACAAGTCCACATCTGGAGAAGAAGCTTTGATGTAACACCTCCTTTGTTAGAACCCGACGACCCCCGTAACGCCGTCTTTGAAAACAAATATAAAGATGTGGACCCGGCAGCTCTGCCTCTCGGAGAGTCGTTGTCCCTGACCATTAATCGAGTCCTGCCTTTCTGGCAAGATTATATTGCACCGGCTTTATTAAGCGATAAAACGGTTTTGATAACCGCACACGGGAACAGCTTGCGAGCTCTCGTTAAATATTTAAATAACATCAGCGATGAAGATATCGTCAAGTTGGAAATACCGACCGGTATTCCTCAATTGTTCGAATTAGACGATCAACTCATGCCTGTTCGTCACGATTATTTAAAATAAAGAACCTCGATTCCGTTTTTCTTCTTCAGCAAAAAAATGTAGATTTGTCCGTTTTAACGGAATAAAATGAAAATTATCACTTACAATGTGAACGGCCTCCGGGCCGCTCTTTCCAAAGGACTGACGGAATGGATGGCTGAAGAACAACCGGATGTTTTATGTATTCAGGAAACCAAAGCTCAACCGGAACAAATTCCACTTCTGGAATTTGAAGCATTAGGATATCACACCTATTTTTTTTCAGCCCAAAAGAAAGGATATAGCGGCGTAGCCATCCTGACAAAACAGAAACCGGATCAAATAGTATACGGGATGAATATTCCCGAATACGACAATGAAGGACGATTCATCCGGGCCGACTACGGGGATCTTTCCGTCGTGAGCGTGTATCATCCTTCCGGAACTACCGGAGATGAAAGACAAGCTTTTAAAATGAAATGGCTTGCTGATTTTCAAAATTATGTCAAAGATCTGGAGAAAACACGCGAGAAATTAATTCTATGCGGAGATTATAATATATGCCATCGCCCGATAGACATTCACGATCCCGTACGGAATGCGACGAATAGCGGTTTTCTTCCCGAAGAACGGGAATGGATAGGTAATTTCATCGATTCCGGCTTTATCGATACTTTCCGGCTTTTCCACCCGGAAGAACGTGATTGTTACACCTGGTGGAGCTATCGATTCAATGCCAGAACAAACAACAAAGGATGGCGTATCGATTATTGCATGGCATCCCGAAATTTACAAGCCCAACTAAAAGATGCCTATATTCTTCCCAACGCCAACCATTCGGACCATTGCCCAGCGGGTATAATAATTGATAATTAATTGAAAACTGGATAAGGCCCTTTCAAAAATCTTATCCAGGTATTCATCTGATACATCTTGTTCTTAGCAACCGTCATTCTGGCAACGGCAAAAAGAATCCCATCATCCAATAAATCAAACCGGACATGACAATGGTGGCAGGGATGGTTAATATCCAAGCGACAACAATATTGGAAGCCGTGGCCCAACGGACAGAAGCAACACCTTTCGTAATACCGACCCCTATGATAGAACCGGTAATCGTATGAGTAGTACTAACCGGTATTCCCAATACCGCTGTTCCGATCAACGTCAAAGCTCCTGCTGTTTCCGCACAAAAACCTTGTACAGGCTTCAATTTGGCCAATCCGTCCCCTAACGTCTTTATCACCTTTTTACCCCCGATAATAGTACCTAAGGCAATGACGGAATAACAGGTAATAATCAACCATAACGGGACATGAAACTGGCCCGTATTCTCGTATAGATATTCACCGACAAATTCGTTACTTCCAGCCACGCTGAAAAGAAGGATAGCTATGATTCCCATCGTTTTCTGTGCATCATTCGCACCATGTCCCAAGCTGAATATTGCAGACGAAAAAAGCTGGAAGGCCTTAAAAAGCCCCTCTACTTTTACCGGATGCTGCTTATGAAAGACGCGCAAAGTAATACACATCATGATAAACCCGAGTATCAAACCGATCAGCGGGGAAAGTACGATAAATATAGCTATTTTGAAAATTCCGGAAAATACCAGAGCCGAACTTCCGTAAGTAAACCAAACCGGACCGATCAAACCTCCGATCAAAGCGTGAGAAACACTGATAGGCATACCGAAATGAGTACACAACCAAACCCAAACTACCGATCCCAATAGGGCAGCTAAAATCAAAAATTCGTTGATCTTAGTGGGTTCGACTATGCCTTCCCCCATCGTGTGAGCTACACTTACTCCAAAAATAAAAATCGCGGAAAAATTCCAAAAGGCAGCCCATAAGACAGCCATCGTGGGAGAAAATACCCGTGTCGCCACAATAGTAGCTATCGAGTTGGCTGCATCGTTCATTCCATTCAAAAAATCGAACAACAAGGCTACAACAATCGCAATAAGTACAATGGTCAACATAGGTTTATGCAAATTTAATGATAATTCCCCGAACCGTATCTCCTATGTCCTTGGCCCGGTCAGTGGCATCTTCCAAAGCCTGCCCGATATTTTTCAACTTAACCAATTCGATCGCATCTTTCTCGTTGGCGAACACATCACTCATAAACTGCTCGTATAAATCGTCCACCTCATGCTCGATTGCCTTGATCTGATAACATTTCTCACTGATCATTTGCGGCTTCTTCTGAATGTATTCCAAATTTTCCATAACCGACTTTAAAATAACGGCATCCTCCGCAATATGCTTTCCGATTTCGACCAAAGTCTTATTCACACTCTTGGGCCGGTACATCAGAATCCGCTTTGCTGAATCATGTATGAAATCTAAAAACGTATCCATCCGCGAACCTAACGAATTCACGTCTTCGCGGTCAAAAGGAGTAACAAACGTCTTATTCAGTTCTTCATATATTTTTGCAGTAATACTATCCCCTTGGTTCTCAAATGTTTTTATATCCTTATACAATACTTTCTGTTTTTCAGGGTCTTGCTCCTGCAAAAGTTTTACCAAAAGATTGGCGGCTTGCTCTATCACAGAAGCCTGCTCCTTATACATCGGATAAAATTTCTTTTCCTTTACGACAAAAATTTGTAAAAAACGATCTATTTTCATAACACACATATATTAATTTGACAAATGTAATATCCTTGCTCAGACTATAATGTTAAAAAAGTAGAAAAGATATCTTTTTTGAATCTAAATAACAGACTCATTTTCTACACGAAACATCTTTTTTCGACAGAATCATTCCATCCGGGGCAAAATTCATTACCTTTGGAGCGTCGTTAAAACGATTCAAATGTCGCACGTACCCGTTTTAATATCGGATTTGGCAATTATACTATTCTCGGCCGGATTAATTACCATTATTTTCAAATGGCTTAAACAACCTGTTGTCTTAGGGTATATTGTTGCCGGATTGATTGCCGGCCCCTATACCTTCGGAGGACCATTAGTAACCGATACGGAAGATATTCAGATATGGGCCGATATAGGCGTTATCTTTTTACTTTTTGCCTTAGGCCTCGATTTCAGTTTCAAAAAATTGATGAACGTGGGAGGAACAGCCATGATAGGAGCTCTTACCACCGTGGGAGGAATGATGACATTAGGATACGTGGTCGGCATGTTTTTAGGTTGGGGACACATGAACAGTCTTTTTTTGGGAGGAATGCTATCGATGTCTTCAACGACTATCATTTTCAAGGCTTTTGACGACATGGGATTGAGTAACCAGCGTTTTGCAAGTGTCGTATTCGGGATATTGGTGGTTGAAGATCTATTCGCGGTCGTATTGATGGTCCTACTATCCACGCTTGCCGTCAGCAAACACTTCGAAGGACTGGAAATGATTGACAGCATACTGAAATTAAGTGCTTTTTTACTCTTTTGGTCCATAACCGGTATTTTCCTTATTCCGACCCTACTAAAAAAAGTGAAACAATGGCTGAACGGCGAAACGTTATTAGTTGTGACCCTGGGATTATGCTTAGGCATGGTCATGTTGGCCGTCCAAGCAGGGTTCTCTTCTGCCTTGGGAGCCTTTGTTATGGGTTCCATTTTAGCCGAGACCACCGAAGCCGAAAATATCGAACATCTCTTAAAACCGGTAAAAGACCTGTTCGGGGCTATTTTCTTTGTTTCCGTAGGAATGATGATCGATCCGGCCATGCTATTGGAATATTGGTTTCCCATCTTACTCATTACCTTAACCGTAATGATCGGACAAATTACCTGTGCGACATCGGGAGTTTTACTTTCGGGACAAACTCTGAAGGTAGCCGTGCAATCCGGCTTTTCCTTGGCTCAGATCGGAGAATTCGCTTTTATTATAGCCGGCTTAGGTATCTCTCTAAAGGTAACGGATCATTTTTTATACCCCATTGTCGTTGCCGTTTCCGTCATTACGACATTTTTCACACCTTATATGATCCGGATCGCCGAACCTACCTATCGCTCCTTGAGCACCCGCCTGCCTCGATCATGGATCCATTTTCTGGAAAGATATAGCTCGGGATCAAACACGATCCGCCACAAGAATACCTGGAAACAGCTGTTGAAATCCTTGTTCAAAATCGTAATTACCTACACGGTTTTATCTATCTTTTCAATCGCCATTTTTTTACAATACATAACCCCCTTTATCCGGGAAAAAATCCCGGGGATTCAGGGCTCTATCATAAGCGCCGTTTTGATACTTCTCGTCATCTCACCGTTTTTACGGGCCATCATGATGAAAAAAAATCATTCGTCGGAATTTCAACAATTATGGAACGACAACAAATACAACAGGGGCCCCCTGATCTCTCTGATAGTCTTACGGATAGCATTATGTATCTGGATCGTTATGTTTGTCATTTCCAAACTGATCAACGTGGCATCGGGACTTCTTATCGCTATCGCCACGATTACCATTCTGCTTTTTATTTTCTCCAAACGCCTGAAGAAACACTCTATTCTTCTTGAACGCCGATTCCTACGAAACTTTACGGCACGTCAGCAGGAAGAAGAACGTAAATCGCCCATCAAACAACGTTTTGTACGTCATTTATTATCCAAAGATTTACATTTGGCCGAATTCGAAGTCGCTCAAACCTCCCCGAGCGTAGGGAAAAGTCTAAAGGAATTAAACTTCCGACAAACCTGCGGGGTTAGCGTGGTGACCATTCTTCGGGGAGAAGAACGAATAAACATACCCGGAGGAGAGGAGGTGGTTTATCCGTTTGACCGCCTTATCGTGGCTGCCACGGATAACGAGATCGAAATTTTCCGCAAATTTGTAGAAAATAGAGTCCAACAACGAGAGAAAGAGATTAAAGAAAAAAACACGGAAGAAGTGAGTTTAGAACAGTTCATCATCGAAAAAGGGGCGAAATTGGTCGGACGCACCATCCGGGAATCGGGAATACGGGATAAAGAAGCCTGTCTGGTCATTGGTATCGAAAGAGGCTCCACTTCCATCATGAACCCCTCACCCTCTACCGTCTTCGAAGAAGGAGATATCGTATGGATCGTGGGTGAACACCAAAAATTATTGTGTCTGGCCGAAGGTAAAACCATCAATTAAAATCAAGACTCATCACTCTATCTCCAAACCGAAAAGATTTTTTAACTCTCCGACAGCCGGATTCAATCCCATAAAATGTTCAAACTTATCCTTTGCCGTGAATAAACGCTTTTTCTCTTTTCCATCATCCGTCTCCTTGTAAAGCTCAATATTCAACGTGATGTAACCGTTGTTCAGGCGTTCTGCTAAATAAGACAAGATTCGCTGATGCAATTCATTCATTTTAGCCATCAAAAACTCGTTGTCAACCTCTATGGTAACGACAAATCCGTTGACCTTGGGAGGATGTGATGTAAGAGCCACTTTTACGGCCTCCCCGACTGAAGAATCAATAAAAGTACTTAAGACCGAAGAAACCGTTTTCCCGTCGAACGGGTCTTGCGCTTTAACCTTTTTCTCGATTCTTTGGACTTCAGACGTATTTCGTATCTCCGCATAATCCTTGCTTTCAGCCATAGCCTGTTTTAACTTGAAGGATTCAATCGCCGGCCTCATGACAGGCTTCACCGCCGGTCGGGAAGCCGAAACCGCCGGAACAGGCGGACATACCTCCTGCTGAAACTTTCCGATAAAACCGTCGATTTTTAAAAGGCCGGCAAACTCTTCTACACTAAGGCTTTTTTTTTTAATGCATTAATCTGACAAAGCTTAATTAAAGTGATCTCTACACAAAGCCTTTTTTCTACTCGGACCTTATATTGCATCTCACATTGTTCGATCACCTTCAATGCATTAAAGATAAAATCGACATCCACCTCTTTTGCCTGCCGTAAATAACGTTCACGAATGGATGCACTCACTTCCAATAAAGACAAGGTAACCTCATCCTTTGCAACCAACAAATCCCGGAAATGCTTTCCTAAACCGGCGATCAAGTTACCCGCATCGAAACCTTTCGTCATGATTTCATCAAACAAAAGAAAAGTCTCCGCCACCTTACCGTTATAAAACAAATCCGTTAATTTAAAATAATACTCGTAGTCTAATACATTCAGATTTTCTATCACCTTCGCGTAAGTCAACTCTTTTCCGCAAAAGCTAACCACCTGATCAAAAATAGAAAGGGCATCCCGCATCGCTCCATCCGCTTTCTGAGCTATAATATTTAAAGCCTCCTCCTCGACCTGCACTCCCTCTTTATCCGCTATCCTCTTTAAATGTTCTATGGTATCCGAAACCTTTATCCGGTTAAAATCATAAATTTGACAACGGGAAAGAATGGTCGGTAATATCTTATGCTTTTCTGTCGTAGCCAAAATAAAAATAGCATGGGCAGGAGGCTCTTCAAGCGTTTTCAAAAAAGCATTGAAAGCAGAAGCACTCAACATATGCACCTCGTCAATGATATATACACTGTATTTTCCGACTTGTGGCAGTAAACGTACTTGATCCACCAACCCGCGGATATCGTCCACACTGTTGTTGGAAGCCGCATCCAATTCATGGATGTTCAGGGAACGGGAATTGTTAAACGCGACACAGGACTCGCATTCGTTACACGGTTCCCCGTTCGGTTGAAGATTCATGCAGTTGATCGTCTTAGCGAAAATACGGGCACAAGTTGTCTTTCCGACCCCCCGAGGTCCGCAAAACAAATAGGCTTGAGCCAACTGTTTATTCAATATGGCATTTTTCAACGTAGAGGTAATCGCACGCTGTCCGATCACCGTATCAAAACTTGCCGGTCTATATTTTCGAGCTGAAACAACATAATTTTCCATAATATAACCACATGATTATCAAGAAGGACAAAAAGAAATAAACAATCAGGTTTTTTCGGCTAAAACAGATGCTACCACCTCAACAACCCGTATGATTTGTTTACAAAGTTACAAAGTAAAAACCAACTCTACAATAAATTTCTATTTTCGATCTGAAATAATCAAATTTTTTCCAAATCCGTTTTCAATATCCAGCCTTCATTTCCATCGGCCATCCTGACATTATACCAATCGCCCAAGGCCTCCAGGATCTGAACTTTCAATCCTTCATGCACCACAAATAACTCCGTACCGCTACTATCGGGAGCACCCCGAACGATGACACTCGGCGTCATCACGATACCGTAATTTCGATCCGACACCCGGTGGTATTGTTTAGCGGCAAAGAATACCGTCAATACCGTCAACATTAACAAAACAATTCCCATCGTAAATCCTGTTTTTTTCAAACTTATCGAGTTAGAATGGAAAAACAGAGCTGCCATGATTAAAAAGGCAATAAACAAAACCACTGAAAAATAGGCCCATTGATCGGCTGTAAAGGTAGAAACAAAAGAGTTATACCAACGAACAAAAAATAATTCCGGCAAAACTTTAATTTTATCCACCGTCGATTTATGAGCCAGCGTCAAATTATATTTCGTATCCTTATCTCCCGGATTCAGAACCAAAGCCCGTTCGTAATTCAAAATCGCTTTGGCGATCTCTCCCGATTTATAATAACTGTTACCCAGATTGTAATAAACTGCAGAAGACTCCACTCCCGCATCTAAAACCTGATTATATAACTCTATCGCTTTCTGATAATCTCCGTCCTGATACATCTTATTCGCCTCTCCCTCCAACGCCTTTACATCGACAGCAAACACGCTCAGATTCAGCGAGAGCAGACACAATATAATATATATTTTTTTCATAATTCCAGATTTACGATTTTACAAAGCCTTATCCAATTTCGTAATGACAGTCAAACCGTCTTTATACACCTTATCCATCTCCTCCCCCTGATTGCTTCCGGGTGCGTAACGAGCATATTCACAATGATCCAAAACATCTATAAAATTCTGTATCAATTCTGTAGATGCTCCCCGTTTCGTGAGGTGTTCGTTGATATTGTCCCGATTTAATTCGGAAACTTCTATATTCAGCTTAAAACTGACATACCCCCATAAAGCTTTCAATACCTCTTGATAAAACAACTCGGAATTACCGCTCTTCATTGCCACGGAAGCAGCTTTCAGGCGCTTCTGCGCCACCTTACTGGCAGCCTTGCTCTTTACCCTTACCAAATCCGCATTCGCCTTGATCCTACGACGATTCAATATCATCCCTATGATAAAAAGAACAAACGGAATCAAAAAACTCAGCCAATAGGCCGTCGAGGCAAAATACCGGACTCCCTTCGCTTTTAAAACACTATTCCCCGTCTTGATATAACGAATATCCTCCCCCAACATCTTCACATCTTCCTTTTTAAAGGATTGTACGGCACCTCCCTGTACTCCTCCTCCCGTATCATTTCCTTTTAAAACATGTACCTTATACTCCTTTCCTTTCAATATTTTGTATTTAGCCGCTAAAGGATCGAAGAAAGAATATTCAATGGATGGTATCGTATAATCGCCCGCAAAACGAGGTATAATCAGGTATTCGTAGGTAACCGTACCCGTCGAACCGCTTACCGTTGTCCGCAGATCCTTGGTAACCTTAGGATCAAATATATCAAAATCAGGAGGCAGGGAGATTCTCGGGGCTTCCAGTAATTTCAAATTACCAGTTCCCTTGAATATCACTTTATAAGTCAATGCATCGTTCGCCTTCAACGTATCGGGCGACAAAGAAGTCGACATACTCAATGTTCCGACCATCCCGCTAAAATCTAAAGGTTTCCCGGTTTCCGGCAAATTTTTTACGGTTATTTTTACCGGTTTCGTACGTCGTAATACCGTTACCGTACGTGTATTTCCGAAAAAACTATCAAAAAAATCCGGAGAACCGCCCACCCTTTGCAACACTCTGCACTCCAACTCGAAAGGTTCTATCGTCAGCACGCCGGCATGCTGAGGGAAAAGTACATCTTGTTTCAACACGCCTACGTCATAAATCTTTCCGTTGTACTCTTCCCGCTTCAATTCAACACGAGGCACCTCTACATTTTCAGCAAGAAAACCATCAAAAGCAGGAAACTTCGTACGCCCGAAACCATTCAAATCCACTCTCGAATATACCTTTAACATGGCCACCAAGCTCTCACCCACGTAAAGACTACTTCTGTTAACCTCCAATCGTAAAAATAAATTATCCTCCGTAATCCGCCCGGACACCTCACGCCCCTCGGTCTGCTTTTGTCCCCGGTCTGCCTGGGAGGTCCCCTCATCCTTTACGACCTTTATTTTCATTGATTGAGACTTAATCTCTTTACCATCCACAACAATCGTAGCCGGATCAATAGTATATTCACCCTCTTCATCGGCAATCAATATATAAGAATAGATTATCGACGTCTCCACCGTCGTTTTGCCGTTAATACTTATAATGTTCTGAGCTTCACTCACGGAAGGTCCCATCAACAGTTCAAATCCCTTCAAAGCGGGTAATTTCATATTCTCTCCCCTCTTACTCAGCTTATAAATCAGTTTGAACTGTTCACCTACTCCCACGACACTCGGAGCAGAGACCTCCAATTTAACATCCTGGGCAAATCCCTTTACTCCCCCTAAAATACATATAATGATTGCAATTATAAATGACCTCATTTGTTCCTTTTTTAAAAGTGTCCGTTAGCCTCTAAGAATACACAAAATTACCAATTCTTTTCTATTTTCATTTTCTTCGCCTTCTGAGCCTGAACTTTCTCTTTTTGCACTTTCTCCTGCGTCTTCTTTTCGTCAGCTTCCAAAGCATCCAACAAACGCTTAGCATCTTCCTTTGAAATCTTCGTTCCTTGTTGATCTTTACCTTGCTGATCCTTATTCTGGTCTTTATTCTGTTGATCCTTGTTTTCCTGATCTTTGTTCTGTTGATCCTTATTCTGGTCTTTGTTCTGCTGATCCTTGTTCTGATCTTTGGTTTGATCCTTATTCTGGTCCTTGTTCTGGTCCTTGTTCTGTTGATCCTTGTTCTGTTGATCCTTGTTCTGATCTTTGTTTTGATCCTTATTCTGTTGATCTTGTTTCTGTTTACGGGCAAACTCCAAATTATATTTGGTCTCGGAAGAATTCGGACGACTCCTTAAAGATTGCTTATAAGCCTCTATACTTTCATCTAACTTATTCATAGACAATAGAGTATTGCCTATATTATGATATAACTCTCCCAATCGCTCTTTATTCGTCTCATCCTTGGCCAAAGACATGAATTGTTGCAAGGCCTCATCGTATTTTTTCTGTTTATACATAGCATCTCCCAGATTAAAAGCGGCCTCATAAGAATCCACTTCTTTATCCAAAGCCTTCCGATACTCCACTTCCGCTTTTTCAAAATCCTGCTTATGAAACAAGTTATTTCCGCCACGGATGAACTTTCTCTCCTGTTGTGCCCACGATGTCAAACTCACCATCAAGGCAACCGCTATCAGTATTATTGTTTTCATCATATTCCTAATTTTTTACGTTTTCCTCATTACCGAATATATTAATCTTCAATAGATTCTTATTCTTACGCCCTAAAACGATAAATTCAAGCAATACGAATAATAAACCTATTAAGATAAAATATTGATATTTCTCTGAATAATCGCTGTATACCCGTTCTTCCAACAAGGTCTTATCCATTCGATTGATCTCGTCCAACAAAGTTGTCAATCCGACATTCGAATTACTTGCCCGTACAAACATACCTTCTCCCGCTTTGGCTATGGCCCTTAACGTCTCTTCATCCAACTTGGAAATCACTACATTTCCCGAACCGTCCTTCATAAATTGACCTGGATTTCCTTTTTCCGGAATCGGTCCTCCTTGCGGTAGTCCCATTCCTATCGTATGTACATATATCCCTTTCTCCCGGGCTGCTTTGGCCGCGGCAACGGCATCATCCTGATGATTTTCTCCATCCGTAATCACAATGATTGCTTTAGAAGCCTCCGTGTTCGGTGTAAACGATTTGGATGCCAAATCGATAGCGTTACCTATAGCTGTTCCCTGAATCGGTACGATATCCGTACTTATGCCGGATAAAAATAACTTGGCAGAAGAGTAGTCCGTTGTAATAGGCAATTGCACATAAGCATCACCGGCAAAAACGATCAAACCGATCTTATCATTATTCAACTTTTCCACCATACGAGAAATCGCTTGCTTGGCAGCCTCTAAGCGATCGGGTTTTATATCCTGTGCCAACATCGAGTTGGAAACATCCAAGGCTATAATCAACTCCACGCCCTCTTTTTTCACCTGCTGCAACTTGGATCCGAACTGAGGTCCCGCAACACCCAATATGATAAAAAGGAGCGCAAGCAAGATCAGAACGAACTTCAAAGCTCCCCTCTTAAAGGATAATAAAGGCATTAAACCGCTTAGCAAATCCGGATTTCCAAATTCTGCTATCGCCTTCTTCTTATGCCTTACCGTCACGATATAAAATATAACTAATAGCGGAATGACAATCAATAAATATAACAAGTCAGGATGCGCAAATCTAAACATACCTTCTATTTTTTAAGTGGTAAACCACATGTTCAATACTATTCATATAACATCTCCTCGATAACGATCACGGAATTTTCCGCAACAACGTGTACCGACATACGGATTCCAATATCAACAATAAAGCTCCGATCAAAGCAAAATAAAAATATTGCTCGTTTTTCTTACTAAAATGCTTTACTTCTATCTTACTTTTTTCCAATTGATCGATCTCCTGGTATATCTGAGCCAATTTAGCATTATCGGTCGCCCTGAAATATTTTCCTCCTGTCATATTGGCAATCTGCGTCAAGACATCTTCATCGATCTCCACGGGCATACGTTGCAATTGAACGCCAAAAGGAGTCTGTACCGGATAAGGGGCCTCTCCCAAAGACCCCACGCCAATCGTGTAAACACGAATACCGAAAGTATTAGCCAACTCGGCAGCCGTCATCGGAGCAATAGCCCCCCGATTGTTTACTCCATCCGTCAGCAAAATGATTACCTTCGACTTGGACGGACTGTCTTTCAAACGATTCACCGCATTGGCCAACCCCAATCCTATCGCCGTTCCATCCTCTATCATCCCGCTATGAATATCTTTCATCACATTGACTAACACGGCCTGATCCGTCGTCAGCGGACTTTGGGTAAAGCTCTCTCCCGCAAAAACCACCAAACCGATTCGATCCTGCGGACGCTCCAGTATAAATTTCGTGGCAACCTCTTTGGCAGCCTCCAAACGATCGGGAGTAAAATCCCGTGCCAGCATACTTCCGGAGATATCCAAAGCTAACATGATATCGATACCTTCGCTGTTATAAGTCTGCCAGCTGTTACTGGACTGAGGACGGGCAAGGGCAAATACTAAAAATACAATGGCCAGCACTCTTGCGACAAACAACAAATGACGAGCCCAAATCCGATTGCCCCGTTTCATCATTTTAAATATCCTGATAGAAGAAAACTGCAAATCAGCATGCGAACTTTTCTCCTTCAGTACGTACCAGATAATCATCGGTATCAATACCAACAATATCCAAAAATACCCAGGGCTTGCAAATTCATATCCAAACATAATCTTTTCATTTGAACATTCGACATTCGAAAAAGTTCACGCTCTCGAAAGAATCGCTCTTTTCCAAATCTACAAATGAATATATTTTCAAATCAATTCTACTTTTCTTCTCCCTCTTCCGCTTCCTTTCGTGCAGCCTCCTCCTTCTCCCGTTCTTCCCGCTCGCGGCTCTCTTTCTCCTGCTTTTCCCGCTCTTTTAACTCCTGTACCTGCTCGTTCGTATGGTTGACAAACTCAAAAGCGATATCCAAATTCCGGGCATTCTCATCCGGTAACGGCATCGCCTTGGCAAATTTCACGAAATCGGCAGTCTCAAACATCATCCCTAACTTATCCTTCAACGGTGCGGCCACCTCCCTGCACCCCTCCAAAGAGCGCATGGTCTCGAACGAAGTCTGCTCCATAGCCGGAATATCCAGCTCTCCATCCAAGTAATTTCGTATCGCATCCGTCAATTGCGTATAATACTCCTTTGTCTTTCCGCTTTGCCATAATTTTTCCTCCTTGATTTCGTTCAAGGCTTTCATTGCCAAATCATAAGGGGGAATAGCCGGTTTCTCGGTAGCAAACAAAGGCTTATTGGCCCTACGCTTTTTAATGATCCACCAAACCAGCAACAGAATCACAAGACCCAGTAAAACCCATAACAGATAAGGTAAGATTTCGGCAAAAGTCCAAGGCGTTGCTATCGGCATGACGATATCGTAATTTCCTTTCTGCTGATCCACTGCATACGTGTTTACGATCAATTGCATGGGATCTGTCCGCAACACATTATTGTAGCTCTCCTTTTCCACTTGGATAGGCAAGGAAGGTATCCTGTAGACCCCTGAATCGAAGGAAGTGATCAGGTAAGCCTCCTGTATCAACATACGACCGTCTTTCTCCCTGATCGAATCCCGTACAGGACCGGAAATAACCTCGACACCATTAACAATCGTATCTTTCAATACCGGAAAGACGACCCGAACTCCCGGATCAGCCTTCACCTTCATTTTCAAATGAATCTGATCGCCGATCATCATGTAATTCGTGTCCAACTCGGCAATATACTCAACGTTTTGCGCCCTCACACCCATGATACATCCCAGCAAAACAACAATCAATATAACTAACTTATTTTTCATGTGCATCTTTTGCTTTTATATTTCTTTTCCGCCGCATTTTATGTTAATAACCGGCACCCCGGCGTTTAAACAAAGCTATCAGGGACTTCACGTAATCCTCGTCAGAACTGATTGAAGCGACGTCTACCCCGGAATGTTTGAATACACGATCCAACTCCTTTTCCCGGTCAAATACATAACGGCGATAATCCTCCTGCACCCGGCGATCGGACGTGTCGACCCAAATATGTTCGCCACTCTCCGCATCCGTTAAATACATCAGCCCGACAGGGGGAATCTCATTTTCCCGAGGATCATATACCCTTAACGCCACGATATCATGTTTTTTATTCGCGATCATTAAAGGATGCTCAAAATCATGATCATCCATAAAATCAGAGATTAAAAAACAAGTACAACGCTTTTTTATAGCATTGGTCAAATACTGTAAAGCCTCCGTAATATTGGTCCGCTTATCTTCAGGCTTAAAATCTATCAACTCCCGAATAATATGTAAGATATGAGTTCTTCCCTTCTTGGGTGGAATAAATTTCTCAATCTTATCGGAAAAGAAAATAACTCCGATCTTATCATTATTCTGTATGGCAGAAAAAGCCAAGACCGCGGCTATTTCGGTAATTTGATTTTTCTTTAATTTCGAAATCGTACCGAAGTTACGGGAGCCGCTTACATCTATCAGCAACATGACCGTCAGCTCCCGCTCTTCTTCGAATATCTTCACGTAAGGATGATTATAGCGAGCCGTCACATTCCAATCAATACTCCGGATATCATCCCCGTATTGATATTCCCGAACTTCACTAAAAGTCATTCCTCGACCTTTAAAAGCTGAATGATATTCTCCCGCGAAAATATTTTTCGACAACCCCCGGGTTTTGATCTCTATTTTTCTGACTCGTTTTAACAGATCTGAAGTTTCCACCTTAATTCATTTTAGATTTACCGATTTTAAATTCGAAATTCCAGCCTCAAAACTGGTACTTGATCGGGATCCTGTTTCTACCCGAGACCATAAATCGATTAAGGTACCTCTACCGTGTTCAATATCTCACTGATAATATCCTCGCTCGTCAAATTATTGGCCTCTGCCTCGTAACTCAAACCGATACGATGACGCAATACATCATGACAAACAGCCCTTACATCTTCCGGAATAACATAACCTCTCCGTTTTATAAAGGCATAAGCCTGTGCCGCTTTGGCTAAACTGATACTTGCTCGAGGAGAAGCCCCGTAAGCGATCATAGAGACAAACTTCTCCAACCCGTGTTCCTGAGGATAACGCGTTGCAAAAACGATATCTACAATGTATTTCTCTATTTTCTCATCTAAGTAAACCTCTTTCACCACTTCGCGTGCCCGCATAATATCTTGCGGTTGCAATATCGTGTTAGCTTCCGGAAAACTCTTTTCCAAATTCTGACGGACAATTAATTTCTCTTCATCCTTTTTCGGGTAATCGATCACTACTTTTAACATAAAACGATCTACCTGTGCTTCCGGTAGCGGATAGGTACCTTCCTGCTCTATCGGATTCTGAGTGGCCATCACCAAAAAAGGTTCGTCCAATTTATAAGTCATATCCCCAATGGTAACCTGACGTTCCTGCATGGCTTCCAATAAAGCCGATTGTACCTTTGCAGGAGCTCGGTTGATCTCATCGGCCAATATAAAGTTTGCAAATATCGGACCGTGTTTCACAACAAATTCTTCTTTCTTCTGAGAATAGATCATAGTACCCACCACGTCGGCCGGTAATAAATCCGGAGTAAATTGAATTCTGCTAAACTTTGCATTGATAATATGAGCCAACGTATTTATTGCTAATGTTTTCGCCAACCCGGGAACACCTTCCAATAAAATATGCCCGTTTGATAACATGCCGATCATAAGTCCTTCGATCAAATGCTTCTGGCCTACGATCACCTTATTCATCTCCATGTTTATCATATCGACGAACGAACTTTCCTGCTGTATGCGTTCATTTAATGCTTTAATATCAACAGTATTCATATACTTAATATTTTAATTAGAAATTTATAATTCCACTTTTCATAATAACACGTAACGTAAAACCCCCGCTACATGTTTCAAAAGACACACCGAACTAAGTAATTTACCACCTTATTTTTTCGGTTTCCTCAAAAGTAAAGATTATTCACCCAAATGTTAAAATGGGTCCGCTAAAAAATGTTAATGCTAACTTTAAGTTTTTCCAAAAAAAATAGTAACCTCTTCCAAAATTTCCCGATAACCGACGTTTGCTATTTTATCCGATCCTTTCGTTTCCCTTGACGGACCAATTTAAGGCGACTGGTTACGAACATAAAAGTGCAAAAATGAATATTAACACACGTAAAAAAAAGATTAGTCGCCCCTATGCTCCTGATCCGCGACAAAGCAGGAATAATATAAACCGTCAACCCGAGAATCAACTTCCATTTCCTTGCCAAATCCGACGGATCACATGGGATCCACATCAAAATACACCTTCAACGTCCGGTAATTATTAAGAGTAAGCAGTTCGACGATCGCCCCTTTCAGAAAAGATTTCAGTTTGGATAAGGATAAAGCGGGTTCTGCCTTTATTAACAACTGAATCCGTTGCATTTCCCGAATACGCGAAACTTCAGGAACGGCAGGTCCATACACGCGTCCAGCCAATCTCGACCTCAACCGTTCCGCCAACTCGTTAGCGGCACGACGAAGTAGAAGCTCATCCTTATGACGCAACTCCAATTGTATCAAACGGCCAAAAGGAGGATACCCGAAAAATTCCCGCTCCCGGGCTAAGGCTTCATAAAAAAGAGAAAAACTCCCCTGCGCCACCCATTGGTAAACCCGGTTATCCGGATCCGAAAGCTGTATGACAACTTTTCCCCGCTCTCCTTTCCGCCCGCTTCGCCCGCTGACCTGCGTCAACATAGCGTAAGTACGCTCCTCGGCACGAAAATCAGGGTATCCTATCAAACTATCCGCATCCATCACTCCGACCAACTTCACCCGCTCGAAATCGAGTCCCTTGGAAACCATCTGCGTTCCGATTAAGATATCGAAATCCCCCGCTTCAAAACGATCGATCAACGTCTTGTACTTCGTCTTGCTGTTCATCACCTCCAAATCCATCCTGGCCACCCGGGCCCCGGGGAAAAGCTCCGACACCTCCTCTTCGATACGTTCCGTTCCGGGAGTTCGCTGAATATAACGTCCCTGTCCGCACTCCTCGCATAAAGACGGAACGGGACGAAGACTTCCGCAATAATGACAACTCAGGGTACTCCTGTATTTATAATAGGTCATACTTACGTCACAACGCTTACAACGTGGAATCGCACCGCAATGGTCACACTGCAAATAAGTAGAATAACCTCTTCGATTCTGCAATAAGATAACCTGCATCCCTTTTTCCAATACCCGTTTTACCTCTTCGTACAATACCGGAGTAAAAGCACCTTTCATCAACTTTTTCCGACGAAATTCCTTCATATCGGCAAAAACCAACTCCGGCATTTTCACGTCTCCGTACCTGATATTCATCTGGATCAAATCGTACTTTCCACTCATCGCGTTCCCGTAACTTTCGAAAGAGGGTGTCGCTGATCCCAAAACGATTTTAGCCCCGAACATCTTTCCCAACATAATCGCCGCATCCCTCCCGTTATACCTGGGTGAAGGCTCTTTTTGCTTATAAGAACTCTCGTGCTCTTCATCTACAATGACTAAGCCTAACTTCTGAAAAGGCAAGAAAACAGAAGAACGCACCCCCAACACGAGTCGATACGGAGCATCTCCGTTTTGTTTTTTCCACATCTCTACCCGGGCCCTGTCGGACATACCCGAATGATAGATCCCGACCTGATTACCGAAAGCTTTTTGTAATCTCCTCACGATCTGTACGGTCAACGCAATTTCCGGCAACAGGTACAACACCTGTTTGCCTTGAGCCAATACTTCCCGTATCAAATGAATATATACTTCGGTTTTGCCGGAAGATGTCACCCCCTGCAACAAAACACAATCTTTCTTTTTAAAAGAATCCCGGATTTGCATTAAAGCGAGTTCCTGGGTATCCGAAAGCCTGTTAACCTCCCTTTCACCCCGTTCATCCTCGTCATGCCAATGGACTTCTACCGAATTTATTTTCAATATTTCCCGGTCGCATAAAGACTTTAAGGCTACCGCAGAGTTCCCGATCAAACGGGAAAAATCTTCTTTAATGATAAAATCCACCCCCTGCACCTCGCAATAATCAATCCATTTGCACAACATACGGTATTGTACCGGGGCCCTCTTTAAGGTATCTAACAAACGGGATAACTCCTCCTCTTCAAATCGACGCGCCCAACAAACCCTTTTTTCCCGTTTGGGCTTAAAAAGATCATCAACTTTCTCCTTTATCGTAACCACTCCCTGATCTAACAGACTCTTTACAATATTAACCGCCTGACTACTCTTTAAGCACTTTTCAATCTCCGTGACGGAAAGGAACTCTCCCGGACGCAGCAGATTCAATACTTTTTTTTCGGCATCGCTAAATATCCTATCTTCAATATCCGTTTCCGTCAACCTCACACAAGTATGACTCTCCAAACGCATGGCAACAGGAAAGGCAGCCCGAATGACATCTCCCGGAGGAGCCATGTAATATTCACTCATCCACAATAAAAACTTCAAATGTTTTTCCGAAAGAATAAATCCCGCCTCCATCACCCGATCTATAGGCTTTACGGTAATCCCTTCCGGCTTTTGAGTATGTAAAGCGTACACGACGCCCGTGTACCGCTTCTTCCCGGCAAAGGAAATAGCAACAAGTCCCCCTTTCGTTACCGCATGCTCCCATTCTTCCGGTACCGAATACGTAAAAAAGCCCTCTACTCCCAAAGGAACAATAACATCCGCGTAAACCAAGCTAAAACTTCAAGTTTATATTTACGATTATATCAAACGCTCTAATTGTAAATTGAACGCCGTTTTTTAAGTTACAATCCACCATCGTCAATCTTTCTAATCCCTCAATCACGTAGTCACCCTAATCACGTAATCTCTCAATCCCCCGATCCTTTAATCCGTCAATCTAAAATCTGCAATTAAATCGACAGTATTTCCAAAAGCCCCAACAGATTATGATTTAACGGTTTGGAATTTTTTATCGCCTTATTGAAAGGTACGTGTACGACCTCTTTATTCATGATCCCTACCATAATACTCATCTGGTCGTCCATTAAAGCATCTACGGCTGCAACTCCTAACGTACTGGCCGTTACCCGGTCAAAGGCAGAAGGAGAACCACCTCGTTGAATATGCCCTAAAACCGTTACCCGCACATCATAATCCGGATGTTTCTCAGATATCTTTTCCGCAATCGTGTACGCCCCTCCTGATTTCTCACCCTCAGCCACGATCACGATGCCGCTGGATTTATGTGGCTTATAGTCGTGTTCCAAATACTGATTCAATGCATCCAAATCCGTCTTGATCTCCGGGACAAGAACGGCCTCCGCTCCCGTAGCCACAGCCGAGCGCAAGGCAATAAATCCCGCATCGCGTCCCATGACCTCGATAAAAAACAAACGGTTATGCGCACTTGCCGTATCCCTGATCTTGTCGACAGCTTCCACCACCGTATTCACCGCCGTATCGTAACCGATCGTATAATCCGTGCCGTAAAGATCATTATCGATCGTTCCGGGTATCCCCACAATAGGCACATCATGTTCCTGTATCATCTCGCGAGCCCCGGAAAAAGTTCCGTCACCCCCGATAACTACCAGGGCATCTATACCATGCTTTTTCAAACACTCGTAAGCCTGAGTCCGTCCTTCCGGTGTCCGGAAAGCTTCGCTCCTCGCCGTTTTCAATATCGTCCCCCCCCGTTGTATAATATTACTCACGTCATGAGATTGCAAACGTCTCACATTACCCGAAATTAATCCTTCATATCCGTCATAAATACCATAAGCTTCACAACCATTAAAAATAGCAGCTCTTACAACCGCACGAATAGCGGCATTCATTCCCGGCGCATCACCTCCTGAGGTTAAAACACCTATTTTTTTTATTCTTCCCATAGTAATCTCCTGATAAACGTTATTGTTTAAAACGGTCTTATATAATTAAAAAGGGTCTGTTTCCAACCGATGTAAAATAGCCTCCATAACCCAATGAGGTGTCGAGGTCGCTCCCGTAATACCTACACTCCGAGCATCCCGGATCATCTCTTCACGGATATCATCCTCTCCTTGAACAAAATAAGTACGAGGATTCACGTCCAGACAAACCGCAAAAAGTTGTCTGCCGTTCGAACTTTTTTCCCCGCTCACAAAAAGGATCACATCATGACGAGCCGCAAACTCCTTTAATTGAGGAATACGATTCGCCACCTTCCGGCAAATCGTATCATTTACGGTTACCGAATTCCTGGCCCTGGCTTTAACCCTCTCCACCATACTCCGAAAACCGTCTAAACTTTTGGTCGTTTGAGAAAACAATATAACCGGACGGGAAAAATCAATATTTTCGATATCCGTTTCATCTTCCACGACCACGGCCTCCCCGTTCGTTTGAGCGACCAAACCGTTTACCTCAGCATGTCCCCGTTTCCCGTATATAACAACCTGAGCCTCCTTTTCCGTTAAAAAAGCCTCGCGAATCTTTTGCTGCAAATTCAACACGACAGGACAGGATGCATCTATGATCTCCACGTGATTCTGCTCCGCCATCCGGTAAGAACTGGGCGGCTCTCCGTGAGCACGGAACAATACCCGGCAATTCTTCAAACGGGCAAAAACCTCATGATCGATCGTATACAACCCCAACTTTCTCAGTCGTTCTACCTCCAGGCTGTTATGTACGATATCCCCGATACAGTATAGAGGACCGCGCGTCAACTCCTCCTCTGCCTTTTCGATAGCATTGACGACACCAAAACAAAAACCAGAGTTCTCATCAATCTCGACCTTCATATTTTGATTTTATCACTTTCAACATCTCCGCCACTTCCTCCTCGATAGACATCTCCCCGTTATCAATAACGATAGCATCCGGTGTCCTCCTCAACGGACTGACCTCCCGGTTTTCATCGATATAATCTCGTTTACGAACATTCTCTTCAACCTCTTCATAAGTCACCTTTTCCCCCTTCTCCACCAACTCTTTGTAACGGCGTTGAGCCCGTATTTCCGGAGCAGCCGTCATAAAGAACTTAACTTCCGCGTGAGGAAACACGACACTTCCTATATCCCGCCCATCCATCACGACACCCCCTTCTTCGGCCATCTCCCGTTGCTTACGTACCAGTACCTCTCTCACATAAGGAATCGCCGCGATCAAACTGACAGAATCGGATACATCCATCCGACGAATCGCATCCTCCACGTAAACCCCGTTCAAATAAGATTCGTATCGATTTTTCTCCCGGTTGTATTTAAATCCAAAAACAATCCTTTGCAACTCCTCTTTCAATCGCTTGTCATCCACTCCGTCCACCGACAGTATATCCTCGGATATCGCCCTGTAGGTTACCATTCGATACATCGCTCCCGTATCGATATAGGTATACCCCAAACGTGCCGCTAAAATCTTGGAAACCGTACTCTTACCGGTGGATGAATAACCGTCAACAGCAATAATCAAACCTTTCTTTTCCATTCTTTTACTCTTCTGTTCAATTGCGAAGATATAAAAAAAGAGGATAACCACCGCGATTACCCTCCGTTATATTTTTATTACGAATCAAAGACTATCTCACTACCTGCATCAATTTACGAGCCTTCTCCTGAAAGTTCTGATTTTTCGATTTTTCAGCGATAGCATTGGCCAAACGAGCGTATTTCTCAGCAACATCCTTAAATCCACACTTTTGAGATATCAAGGCGTAATTGTATATAGCATCGAAATCCTTAGCAGACTCTACGGTCTTACCCGCCCATAACTGTATTACCTTTAACCTGGAAACATCATTCATGATCTCTAACGCTCCATCCGTGATCTCTTTGATCATTTTGCGATTCTCCGGAAAATAACGGAAAAGCTTCCGGGCTTTATAAAAATAATCTTCCGATTTACGCTCCGAACGTAATTCCCGGATATAAAAATAATCAGCAACCACATCGTAATGTTCGTATCCGGATTTTTTCAACGATTCCAAATAATTCCGGTATTGAATCTTATCCTTATCGTAAAAACGCTCCAGATGCCCTACCAATACGTTGTCCAACTTCTGGAAAACATCATCTTTAGAATAAGACTGTATAAATTTAAGTTGGTTTTTGAACAAATATTTTATCTGCGGCGCATCGACATCATCCACGAAATCCCGAATAATAGACCAGTTATACTCTTTCAAGTAATCCGTCTCGCTCTGAGTCTTAAAATAGCGCTCTACCACATCACTATTCGGCTTACCCTGATTTTTTAATTCTTTCAATAATTGAATCGTATTTTGTGCATCTGCCGGATTTGCTTCAAATTTTCGTACCAACTCATCCAATGCCACCATCTCTTTCTCATGGGCTTCAACTTCTACCAAATTGAATAATAACATCCCAACAACTAAAATAATTTTCAACATAGTATCATCAATTTTAATCTTCTGCTTATATAACACCAAAGGGTAGCAAAAGGGTGACTCTAAAATCTATTTTAACTTAATTTTTAACAGGATTTAATCATTTAAGTAACAAAATCAAACTAAATCACTCTTTTTAATAAAAAATTGAAACTATGGAATCCTCTATAGTATATACCAAAAACTCAAGCAAGAATTAGACTTAAAACCACTGCTGAAAGGATCCATTTTGCATTTTTTTGATAATTTCGCGATTGGATTTATGACGATTTATAGATAAAAATTAAAATCATGAAGAAGATCACTAAGATTATTATTATCGCATTGGTTATTTTTTTTAGTCTGATAATTATCGGTATTTTAATAGCCCCGCCCATCGCTAAAAACTACATTAATAAACACGGGAAAGAATTGATCGGCCGCAAAGTAACGATAGAAAAACTTTATGCCAATCTTTTCACGGGTTATAACAGGATTTGTGGTTTTACCTTGTATGAAACAAACGATTCCGATACCTTTATCTCGTTCGACACGTTAGTAGTAGATCTCTCCTTGTATCGTTTAATCGTTAACGAACTAAGAATAAACGAAATATCACTTATAAATCCGAAAGTAAACCTTTGGCAAAAAGGCGAGACATTCAACTTCAGCGATCTGTTGAAAAAACATTCGACGGATACGCTCACAGCCCCGGAAGATACGACTTCAAATACCTCCTCCCTGGCAATAGCCATCTATAATATTAATCTCGCGGGAGGACATATACGATACAAAGATCTGATCCGCAATTCCCTATGGGATATGGAAGATATGAATTTGCATATTCCGGGAGTCTATTTCAGCGGACAAAATACAGATGTTGGCATTAATTTAAATTTCAGTAACGGTGGTTCGTTACAGACTCAAACCCAATATAATCTGACGGACGGAGAGTATTTGGTTCATTTGAATTTAAACAATTTCGCCATCGACAATCTCCAGGCTTACCTGGCGGATTACGTGAAGATCGGTCGATTGAACGGCTCGCTCTCCGCCGATTTGGAAATCGCGGGAAATACGAACCACATCATGGACATCTCGATAAAAGGGCTTACCTCTTTACGAGAATTGCATATTACTGATGAAAAAGCACAAAAAATAGTCTCTATCGACTCTGTCGGTCTGGATATAGAAGAGATCAATCCCGGAACAGCAAAGTTCCGTTTCAACGCGTTAGCCATCCATAAATTCAGCTCCTCGTTCGAACTCTACTCCGACCACAATAACTACACGGCATTTCTCAAAGAAGAATCGGGAACGCCAACGGATACCGCACCCGAAACACCGACCGCCGCACCGGACACGACCGCTATCCCCATGGATTTACGTTTGGGAAAATTAGCCGTAACCGAATCCGATTTCACGTTTAACGATCATACCCTGCATGAACCGTTCTCTTTCCGTATGGATAAATTAAGTGTCATTTCCGATACGTTAACGCTATCGGGCATTAACCATATTCGCCTCCAAACGAAACTCCCGGACGGGGGATCCGCCTATGTCAATTGGAAAGGTAAGCTAAACGACATCAGCGACTTAGACCTTACATTAGCCATTAAGAACTTGAATCTAAAAGAATTCACCCCTTATTGCCTACAATATTTCGGTTATCCGATCAGAAAAGGTAATCTTGCGTTCACCAGTATAAACACGGTAAAGAAAAATCAACTGGAAGGGCGCAATTCATTAGACGTATTCGCTTGCGAATTGGAAAACAGACAAAAAGGTCTTAAGGTAGAGTATAACCTCCCCTTAAAAACAGCTCTCTACCTGATCAAAGATAAAAACGATAAAATCAATATGAATCTTCCGGTCAGCGGAAACATCTCCTCCCCCGAATTTTCATACCGTAAACTCATTTTCAAAACGTTGACAAACCTTTTGATAAAAGTAGCAGTATCCCCGGTCTCTTTCTTAGCCAATTCATTAGGTTTTTCTCCCGATAAATTAAGTTCGATTCCTTTAATCGCAACCCAATGGGATTTTACTTCCGAGCAGTATTCCACTTTCAACGCCTTAACAGAATTACTTAAGGCCAAACCGGAAATGACATTAACTTTGGAACAAGAGATCGACCGGGAAGCCGCTTACAACGAAATAGCCTTGTTCGACATTAAAAAAGATTACTATCTTTCAATGTATCCCGAAAAAAGCGATACCACGCTACAAGCCATAGATTACGCCAAAATCATGGAAATCGAAACCAAAGATTCCGATTTCAACAACTACTTGAATAGTAAGGTAGACCCAAACATTTCCACTCGTTCCGTACAGGAAAAAGCGCGGTCGCTCCTATCTGCGGCATTTGTAGAAGCACAGATAAACCGATTGATCGAACTCCGCAATCGACAAGCCTTAAACTACCTAACAACCAAAGGCATTCCCGCCGATCACCTGAAAGTCTCGACCTCTCAAGCTATCGGCTATTCCGGTAAACACCAGTATAAAATCAATCTTGTTCTCGAAGAAGACCAACAAAACGAAATCCCCGAATAACCCTCGGGTATTTTCGGGGACGGTTTCAAAATACATTTTCGTGCTTGAAACCGTCCCCGAAGAACATCAATGGTTAGGCAAAACAAAAGACCAATGCGTGTGTATAATACTCCACCCACCGGATGAACCCGATTTATACACTTCGGTACAATGCATTCTAAATACCTGCCCGTCTCTACACGCCTCGTAATCGTATGTCAAAACGGCAATACCACAGGATAACAGTACAGCAGGCCTTATCATCTTATACTCGTCGATCTCAACCTTTCCCCGGATAAGATCATAGTATTCTTCCAAGGCTTTTTTACCTTCAAGCTTATGTTCTAAAGCGGGATCGAAATAAACGACATCATCGGACGATAACTCTATAAACCCATCCGGGTCTCCATGATTCCATCGCTCTAAAGCCTGTTTCTCCAAGGATAAGATCGTGACTCTAATCCCCTCCTCGTCCAATGATACCTGTACATTTTCCTTCATAAATCAACATCTGTTTATACCGTTTCCCGTCTAACCCGGATATAAACCCAATGGTAAGTAAACAAAAGCACGATGATGACGATAGAAATCGCAACGACATTATACCACTCTACGGTCAAATCGCTCCAGGCCATACCGCCTGAATGCCTATTACTCATATCTTTGGTAAGTCTTCCCAAACAAATGCCGTAAAAAATTCCCGTAAACCGGATAACCTGCAGCACGGCTTTATTAACATAACGACGCGTGAAAATCATAGCGACCCCGAGTAAAGTAGACGCGACAAACCCTATTTTAGTATAAAACAACTGTTTCCCCAAAACTTCACCGGTCTCCCCGGTCACGTAACATTGAATTACCATAAAAAGAGCGATTGCAAGCCCTACTAACGAGCACAACCAAACTCCTTTCAATAATAAAAGTCCGATCTGTTTTTTTGAATCCAAAATTTCTATTTTCATACTACAAATATTCATTTTTTATCACACATGTCCTCACAAACAACATTTATTTCAACAACTTCGTAAATATAATAATTTTTTTTAACTTACAATAAAATATAAAATCAGTCACCCATAGAGAATAACATTGAAAATCAGCGATACATCTATATACCCGGCTGAAACATATAAATCTATATAATCATTCTCGGCATACGGTTATTGATAGGGTTCCAAAAACGTTTGGCTACTCTTCTTAGCGGCATCCCAGGATTGACGTTCGCTTTTTCTATGCTGTTCTTTTTAAATATAAAAACACTATTGGACTATAGCGTATTTTCTATAGCTGTATGCGCTTTCACATTTTATAAAAAAATAATCCGAATTCTTGCAAAACGAATTTGTAACCTACTATGACAAGGTTTACGGGGTACTTATGATTTACTTACAACAACTATTCGACGAACAACAAGATTTTGGCTTTTCCGCGTAAACCGTGATACTGAAAATTACCGTCGGATTAGCTTTATATTCTGTAATCTCGTTATCACTCAAATAACGCTTAAGTATATCGTCAGGTACTATAATCGGTTTTTGTTTTTGAAGGATTACATTCGTGAATCCCGCCTCCGCAACATAATCGAGGTATTCCGTTTTATCGATGGCACTTGCAACACAACCGGCATACATTTCAGCCGCCGATTTGATCTTCTCCGGCAAATTACCCGTAAGAACGATATCGGATATGCTAAAATGCCCTCCGGGCTTTAATACTCTGTAAATATCGGCAAACACGGCACGTTTATCGGGTACGAGATTAAGAACGCAGTTACTGACAATAACATCGGCAACCTCATCCGATACCGGCATATTTTCTATATCCCCTTCCCGAAACTCGACATTGTTAAAACCTCGCGTTTCAGCGTTCTTTCTGGCTTTAGCAATCATGGCAGGAGTAAAATCAATACCGATTACCTTTCCGGTTTCCCCGGTTTCCGCTCTTGCAACAAAACAATCATTTCCGGCACCGCTCCCCAGATCTATCACGGTATCCCCTTTTCTAATTTTCGCGTATCGAGTAGGCAGACCACACCCCAACCCCAAGTCGGCATCCGGATTGTAACCATCGAGTTCATTGTACTCCTCACTCATAATACGATATACTTCCGTGGTGCATCCGCCGGAGCCGCAACAGGAGGATTGATTTGTCTCTTTATCTTGTAAGGCTATCTCATTGTATTTTTGCCTGACCATCTCTTTGATCTCATTTTTATTCATAAATTATAATTATTAATTATTCGTAATATTACGAACATTATATATAAAAAATATATGCTAACAGCATACATCTTTATTTTCCGGCAATTCTCTTAAGAAATTCTGGAACAACTTGCGGGCCAAGTCCCAGGTTCTTCTATTTATACAGTATCTTACTTTGGGTGTTTCAATTTCCCCCTGAATCAGCCCGGCATCTTTCAACTCCTTGAGATGTTGTGATACGGTTGCTTTGGCAATGGGTAAAATCTCGTGAATATCACCGAAAAAACAGGTATCCTGACCTGCAAGAAAAGAAAGTATTGCTATACGGTGAGGATGTCCCATTGCTTTGGCAATCCGTGCTAATCTCTCCTGTTTACTCATTTCTGGCTTTTTCATACTTTTATATTGTTCGCAAATATACGAACAATATTTTAATTATTACACGATAAATTCAAACAAAAAATTAGTGATCTGCAGGGACGGTTCTTTTGGGGTGACAAAAATCACATCCAAGAACCATCAGCAAGGTTTTTTAGATCATCAGTAAATCTACAAAAATTGGACATATCAGTAAAACGCAGCTCTCGATAATCCAACTTTAACCCACACAGACATCTGACAATTAACTATATTAAAAAAATATATACCTATATTCAAAGAACGAAAGCGGAGTACTCCCATGTTTGACGGTTATATCTCCGACTATAACCCACATGCAAAATATTGATTTTTAAGCCAGTAATAATACATCGGGTCTTGAAACGAAAGCTTATTCGCCTTATTGTCCAAAATATCTTTCTCTATAAGAGATTTCTTTGAACGAGTTACGTTACCGGACGACGTTAAGCGGTAATGAGCAATCACCTTGGTTGATGATAAGGTTGTTTCTCCTGCAACCATTGCTTTTAAAAAGTTTATCTGATTATTGGTTAGTGACTCCGTAATCGTTACAAACAATAAACTTAATTGTTCGACGATAGTGATATGAGCCTCTTTTACAATCTCTTCCGTGCAAGAATCACTTGTCCTAAGCCATGCTTGTTGCGCAAGCTGTTGAACATAGTACGGGTGGTTGTCTGCTAAGCCGACAATCAGGCGTGCTTGTGTTTCGGTTATGATTTTACCTGTCTTTGAGAATTGTTCCGTGATGAATGCAATCCACGAAGGGGTGTCTATTTTTTCAAGAAACAGCAAATCACCAAACTTATATAACGGCATTGACGAATTGGTAAATACATCGAGCATCATGTGTCGTTTACTTCCATAGAGGCAGTAAGAAACATATTGATGTTGCTGCCAATGCGAACGCAGTTTTTTCTGAAAGTAAAGCGGATCATTAAATTCGGCAATATTCTGGAATTCATCAACACATACAACTATACGAATTCCCTTGTCTATAGCAATTCGTTCAGCTAAATCTAAAATCTCATCTGGATTTTTTCTTATTTCATTCCAATCGAACTCAAGAGAGATTTCGTTTCGCATATCACCGGCAAGAACAATTTTGGGAATAATTCGGGTGAAAAATTTTTTAACTGAATCAATAGACTCTTCCCATCTCGAAGAGGTGGTTTTCAGAATGTTCATAGCAAGGAGTTCGTAAAAATGCTCTTCATTACGCACGTTAAAAAGGTCAATCTTACAAATCTTAAGTTTTTCATTTTGCGAAGTTGCAATATCGGCAGCCTTGGCTACAAGAGAACTTTTCCCCCAACGTCTCGGAGAGATTATAATCGTATTGATGAGTGAATTAAAATTAGAGACCAGCAACGCGGTCTCTTTTTCCCTGTCGGTGAAATTTTCCGACTTGGCTATTCTTCCGAAAATAAATGGTGTATTCATTGTAAAATCCGTTTTATGAAACAAATATATGAAACAAATTTGTTTTAAACAAAAATGTTTCATAATAAAGCTACCTGCAAAATAGCATCGGAACCATCTTAAAAATCAATTTATTTCAAAATAATTCCCGTATGATCAATAAGTACAAAAAATCTTCCAGCCGGATCAATAAACAAAATAAGCTATTAGTACAATAATTATAAGAACTCGACGAGTAATACGCCTCGGCCATCGGGTCGACACAGAACCATATCTGCCAAATTAATATAGAGGGATGTCAACATGGCCCCGGTCTTTACCGCCGATAACTAATCTAAAACATCATATTCAAATAAAAAATTAGTCCTGCATAACTTTACAATTATTACAGGACTAATCACTTTTTACATGCCATTTTACGGCAATAAAAAATTAGTTCTCGCTTATAACCTCACTTCTTTACCACCACTCATAAACGGTTGTGTCATTTCCAAGAAACTCTACTTTAACTTCAACATCGTGTTTCACGATGCAAGTGTCCGATTTTCCCACGTAATAGATCTTGATATTAGAAGTCAAATCACGTAAGAACGACTGTATATCAGGAAATTTTTCTCGCTCCCGATTATCATAAAGTCTCCGCAAATCCTCGGGTAGCGGCTTACACCTAATAGTTTCTATTGTTTTAGGCTTTACTTGAACCGGGTAACCAAAAAAAAACAGAGTATCTTTACCGTAAATACCGTAAAAAAAAGATTCCGGTTGTTTATCGGTAGGAAAAAGGGTCTCTTCATTATCAATTAAAATACTCGTGTCCTTGTTGTTTCTCATTTCAAACCAATAAGAGAGAAATATTGGTGCTTCTATCTCTATATCCGGATACTGATTCGTCCCAATATCGATAACAGATATCTCTATATCTTTCGGTTTCTCCACTTTCTTAGAGTGACATCCCGTGTACAATACAACGGAAATAAGTAAAAATACAAGTGTTAATGTTTTCATTTCTGTTTATTTTCCATTCGATTATATATTTGCCTATAAAAGGTCCAATCTAGATGTAAATCTTTTAGATATCCTGAATAATTTATCAGCATACCTTGTTTAAACTCGTACGTAGTCTTTTCCCAAGATGGATGAATCATCTGTAATTCATACGCCTTTTGATGAGTTTTAGTCTTGTCCGAGTAATGTTTAATACCGTGTCCCGTGTACTCGTGAACTCCTAATGTGTTAACGATATTCTCCACAAAATTAAACTGCTTTTTTACAAATTCATTTTCTTGATTTACGGATATTTTAAATGTCTTTTTACCTCTGTATGCAATCGTTGAAGCTAACCTAACATTAGATGACGGGGTATTATAACTATCTTCATTGGTTTTAACTGAAACCGCTTTATTTTCCAGGCGAGACATATCATAGCCAGCCTTGGATAACACGTGCGAATAAATCTTGGAGTATGCCTTAGCCGAGAGGTTCACGTCTTGCATTCGCTTCATTTTCGAATCCCATTGATCATTTAAAATCACGTTTAAATATGATTTCAACGTGGTTATGTAAATTTGTCCGGAAAATCCTCCCTTGTCAACTCCCAGAAAGTTACCCTGAGAATCGTAATAAGGACTGTACAACGCTCCATCGGGATCGATGTTTTTAATACAATTATTTGCGCAATAATTATAAGAACTCAACGAGTAATACGCCTCGGCCATCGGGTCGACACAGAACCAACGTCCTAACTCGGTATCGTACATCCGGGCACCGTAGTCGAGGTAACCGAGGTTGCCCGTGGTCTGATCTTCCTTGCCGTTGTATTTCAGACGGTTGGCGGGATCCATGTTACCGCCCGACTGGCTGTATCTCGTGCCGAAGGGATAGTAGTCGTTTCGCTCCTTCACGGTTCCCGACTGATCCACGATGCTTCTGACGCTACCGAGGTGATCCGTCAGGAAGTAACGAATATCGGTACCGACACGGCTACCCGCCGCGACAAGAACACGACCGCTCGCCGTGGATGCGCCCTCTAACTGTATCCCGGCGCTGTTTTTAACGTATGTCAAAGAACCCAAGTAATAAAATCCGTTGCCGCTCGCGTCCGCCACCCTTAACTTCGTCCCGTCGGCCAAATAAGTGTAGGAGGCTTTTAGCGTCGTTCCGGACTTTACCACCGATAACAAATTTAAAACATCTTATTCAAAATTCAAATAAAACAACAAACGAGGGAATGCCCAAAAGACATTCCCCCGTAACTATATCCCTAATTTTACAAATAAAATCACCAAATCGCTAACCAGTAAATAATATTTTTAGTGGTATCACTACTGATTGCATATCCCCGGGAGTAACCGTTCTTCCACTCGGGAGGAAGACCTAACCCTTCCGTCAACCACTCTTTTTGGATATAGATCCCGGGCGAGGCGTCTACCACGTAAATAGTATATCCCTCGGGTAAACGATTGTTTAATGGGTCCCTATCTGCACGATGAATATCAGAAGAATAATTTTGTTCATAAAAATTAGGTACCGGTATATAGCCTTTACTGTTCGACCAAGGATAATTTTTTTCAAATTCCCGATAACGTTCCAAAGTGCTCTCCCCGAGTCTACCGACAATCAGCAAATTACTATCTTGTGAAGAATAAACAGTTTCATGCTTACTATTAACCAATGCCCTAGCGAGAGAGTCTGAATAAGAAACCTCCAAAATCATTCCGTTAAACCTATAGTATTCGTATGAATCTAAAGCGTATCCTATAATTCTCGAGTATAAAGAATGAACATAAGAAGGAAATATGGATACAAGAGAACTGTCAAACATTGAACGAGACTTTAAGTAGTCTTTATTAAATTCTGCCTTTGCCCGTTCCATTGAATCATACTTGCATCCACCAAATATTATCAATAATAATAAAATTACTCCTATTATGTTTTTCATTTTAATCCTGTTTTTTTATATTTTACTCTTTCGTTCATATAATCAAATTCATTACCAAATTTAGAACCAGCTTGTACGAAGCTCCAAAATCCCGCCCAGAATGTATCTATTTCCACAGGATTTGTATAACGTATCGTACTTGTCCGTCCTGTAGTAACAAACAACAAATTTTCCACTCTTGGAGAAACAAGGTGTTTCAATCCTTGATAGTGAAGGACAGATTTGTTCCTGGGTAGATATGTTGCTTTCTCCACGAATATATCTCGTTTACCATAAATAAAATCTGCCATTCTTCCTCTTCCCTTATCCATATACATGGTATAACTAGTTTTATCTTCCACGTATTGGGTCATCGCGTACTTGTACCCCAAATCATCCATCACCTCCAGGGCATTATTCCTGTCGAAATAAGCGGTTGGCAAGCCAACTTTTCTCCATTCTCCCGTTCCGGCGATATACATCTCTTTTGTTGAATATCCCTTTTTGGAAATCCTGTTGGAATATTTATTTAAAATATTCCTGTCCGGGGTTCCGAACATTCCGTTCTCTCCCAACCAACTCCAGGAATCTCCAAGTTTCGACTCGTCTCCTTTTTTCATAAACGGATCATAATACAAGCTACCATCGGCATCAACAAACCAATCCATCGCTTGTCCATCCGGGTCAATAAACACAATCGGACTATTCGCACAATAATTATAAGAACTCAACGAGTAATACGCCTCGGCCATCGGGTCGACACAGAACCAACGTCCTAACTCGGTATCGTACATCCGGGCACCGTAGTCGAGGTAACCGAGGTTGCCCGTGGTCTGATCTTCCTTGCCGTTGTATTTCAGACGGTTGGCGGGATCCACGTTACCGCCCGACTGGCTGTATCTCGTGCCGAAGGGATAGTAGTCGTTTCGCTCCTTCACGGTTCCCGACTGATCCACGATGCTTCTGACGCTACCGAGGTGATCCGTCAGGAAGTAACGAATATCGGTACCGACACGGCTACCCGCCGCAACAAGAACACGACCGCTCGCCGTGGATGCGCCCTCTAACTGTATCCCGGCGCTGTTTTTAACGTATGTCAAAGAACCCAAGTAATAAAATCCGTTGCCGCTCGCGTCCGCCACCCTTAACTTCGTCCCGTCGGCCAAATAAGTGTAGGAGGCTTTTAGCGTCGTTCCGGACTTTACCGCCGATAACAAATTTAAAACATTATATTCAAAATTCAAACTTTTTCGACTGTCATTTATCATGTTCCCGTTGGGGTCGTAAGAGTAGGTCCCGCTAACCCCGTTTTTGATCAAGCCGGTCAATTGATTTCCCGTGTAAGTGTAGGCGAGAGAGGTCGCGGATGAACCCGTGCGATTGAGGGTCAGGATGTTGCCGTTACGGTCGTAAGTCAGCCCTTTCTCTTCATAAGCGTTGTTCCCGGCAAGAGCTGTCCATGCCGTTCCCCCCTGGTAATGAACGCTGCCTGACAGCCGGTTTAAACCGTCGTAAGAGAGAGCGTACATCACGGGAGCCGTGGTCCCGTTTTTCCATTCCCACTCGCCGATGTCGCCGTTGTAGTACTTCTTCCCGGAAGCACCGAGGGCGGTCGTCTCGTAACGTAACGTCATGGTAAAAGGAGTGCTGGTCTTGGAGGTAAGCCATCCCCGGACGTTGTAGGTCATCGTCTCGGGAAGGAAAGTCGATCCCGTCTTGTACTTGTTGGTCTTTAACCGCCCCACGGCGTCGTACTCGTGTTGTACCACGGCGGGGGTTCCACCGTTCAGCACGCCGCTCGATGCGAGAAGCCGTCCCCGGCGATCGTACGTGTTCGCCGTCTCCAGCACGTCGCTTCCCGTGGCGCTATAACCGTGGGCTTCACGGGTTTTCAGGACGTTTCCGGAAAAATCGTAACTCATGTCGACACGGCTCTTGTAACCGAGGAGGTTATCGCTCGCCACCTGGATCACCCGGCCCAGGTCGTCGTAATAGGTGGTGGAGGTGAGCCAGGTACTCGTGCCGAGAACACGGGTTTTCACGCTCGTGATCTTACCCCCGGTGTTCGTGCCTGGAGCGGTGGCGTACCCGGCGGTAGCGACAAAGGGAATCGCTATCACGTTCCCAGTAGTGGGATAGGTATCGTACGCCGTGTATGACAGGACCGTTCTCGTTCCCGCCGGGGTATAACTCGCGCTGGCGGATGCGGACGATTGGAGGGCGGCGGGAGTGGTAGCCGCCGACAACACTACCTCCCCGGTTTCAATCTCCCGGTTGAGGTCATCGTAAAGGGAGTAACTCCATTTTTTCGCATCCTCGGCCCGTTGCTTACCGTCCTGACTCATCACCAGGCGATCACGCTTGTCATACACCAGGTAAACGGGATCACATCCCGGTAATTTCTTCTCCGTCACCCGGCCCTTACCGTCATAAGCGTAATAATAACCGTAAAGACCAATTATACCTGCTGTCAAAGGACCACGGGCATTCGCCTCCGGCGATAACACGTGACGCAAACGCCCCAGGTCGTCGTACACGTTAATCGTGGCCAGACGTTGCCCGGAGAGGTAAGTCACGCTCTCCACCATTTGCCCTCTCGCGTCGGTGAAGCTCTCCGTGATATTGCCGTCCTCGTCGGTGGCTCTCTCCCGGGAGAGAGAATTAGCCGGGTAGTAGCCCCCGTCGACTAATGTCCCGGCAGCGTCGACCTTCCAGCGACGCACCTCGTTGGCCGTGTTGGTACCATAATAAAGAGTCATCCGTTTTCCCGCCTGGTGCCAGTTTTTGCCGGGACCCGTCTCGGTCAACACTCGCCCGAGGGGACTCGTCTCGAAGGTCGAGAAGCTAAACGCGAAATTACTCTCGTCACTCCCGTAAATGCTTCCCCACCGGGAGGCGAAGAGATTTTTATCGAGGTAGGTTCCGGTTCCGGCGGTACTCTCGAACGGCAGGAACTTTTTCTCCTCCCGGCCGAGTTTACCGAAACCGAAAGGCGTGACGATATCCTTCCCCGAGGGAGAGGCTGCCACGGAGACTAATTGCCTGGAGCGTCCGCCGGGACCCGTGTAGAGCACGTCGTCTACACGTTTGGCCCTGTTCGAGCTCGAGCTCCCGGAGTCGTAACGCCCGCTGATCACCTGGTCCACCCCCGCGGTGTAGAGCTTCCCGTCGTACCGACAGACCGTCACGCTTCCGATCATCGCGATGGTTTCTATATCCAATGTAGCCTTTATCTGGTACACTCCGGCTTCTCTCACCTTAAACTCGATGGGACGATCCAGGTAACATTGCCATTTCCCTTTTTCGACCTCTTCGGCTTGAGCATCATCCGGCCACTCCGGGTATAGGCTCAGATCCGGATTGGCAGGTCCGTAAAGATACGCCACTTGTACTCCGTCACGATAAAGACCGTACTTCACACCCGGTTCCGTGCCCGACAGGCGAATAACGACCGAGTTTGTGTCGACCACGACACCGCCTCCCGATACCCGAAACCGATTCAGGTTGCCGTACGATCCTTTCCGACGGAGAAACAACGAAGTTTTAGCCAACTTCAACTGGTACTCCCTAAAATAGAGCTCACTCGTTCTCGGCATAGTTATGGTTATCTCTCCATCATAGCCTTCAATCTCTCCCCCTGCCACTTGTATCGTGGCTGAAGAAAAAGGTGTTCCCTGCAACTTCTGCCGCAAAGCGGTCTGAATATTTTCAGCGGTTACATAATCCGAGGTAAAAAAGGATACCTTTACTGTTCCCCCTTTCTGGGGAAAAATAACTCGTTCCGGTTCAAATTTTTGTATCTTATCCAAATGAACCAGCACACCTTGTCCCGCCACAAAATAGTGGGTAAACAAAAAGCATAATATGATATATATCGTTTTCATGATCTTGTTTTTTACGATTAATGATTACCAGGCTGTACATGATAGTGATACTCTTGAAGAATATTCCCGTTTTTATCTCTTGCCCGGAGCAAGCGCCCTTGCGGATCGTATTCCCGGCTCTCGATAATCCCGTTTCTGCCGGTACGACAAACGACATTCCCTTTACCGTCAAGACTGGTCAGTTCGAATTCAATACCGTCCGGGCAGAGCGCGGCGGACAGCACGTCATCAGAAAACCTCAATTCCAGGCTTGCTGACAATTGCGCCGCCGAGACAGGAATTTCTCCCTCCATGCAATAGTGTCCTGTTCCCTGGGTGACCGTGAACGTGTTCTCCCCGGTTCCGACCGCTACCCCCGACTTGGTAAATGTCCAGGATACGGATATGGAGAGGGCTTTTGCGGCAGAACGTTCAACCAATAACTTGTAACGATATTTATTAGCATTTACCTTCTGTACAAGTAGTTTACCCGGTATGTCCACACCCATTTTATCCCGTCCCGACAAGAATGCCATCATATCGGGTTTCCGGGTATCAAACCGGATCGGATCGACAATATCCTGTATCATATTTAAATAATCCGCCCGAGATATTCCAATATTATTTTGTCTACGGTACCATACCATTTCGTATTCTCCCTGCATCTGCTCCTTTTTACCGGCCTCCTCAAAGATTTTTTGACGATGTTCTTTACCTTGTAAAATATCCTCCACGATATTCATAATTTCTTTATGAAGTGTCCAGGACTCACTCAAAAAAGAATCCCGTAAAACACTTTCAGGGAGATTTTGATGAAAATCGTAGTAGGTTTCCAATTTCTCCTTCATACCTTTATCCGGCAATTCATTCAAATTCAGATGCTTTAATTCGCTCTTCCGGTAGCGATCGATTGCGGCCACGGAAGAACGATCGGCCTGCGCGGCCACAAATATACGATTACCGGTCTCTTCGTCATAGACATAAGTCTCTTTACCCGCCGCAGATTTTACTTCGGCAACTTCCACTTTCACACCTACACCGGAGTAATGTAATTGGTTATCCACGGTATAGGCCGACTGCGCCTGTGTGAAGTAATTATTCAAACTACCGCTTGCCACGCTGACGGGATTCACCTGGTTCGATCGCAACAATTTAGAAGGCAGGTAATAATGTTTTCCACCGATCAGGGTATCCGTGTAAGTCGTTACCTCTTCACCGGCAAGGAGAAAGCTCGTGCTTCCCGCCGCCTTCACGTACGTACTCGTTCGAACGGGTAAATAGAGCATATTAGCGGCACGCATATCGGTCAACAACGCGCTCGTGTTATCGGGAAAGGCATCCATCACTACTTTTAAATCCTGCTTGTACTCTGTTCCGTCGGCCGTGGTCGTGACAACACTCGTGGGGGTAGTTCGCTGGGTATTCCCGTAAGTGTAGCTTCGGGTGGTCACGTTATATTTTCCGGTAAACGAGGTTTTTGTAAAATCACTCTCGGAAGGTGTTCCGGCAGCTGCCGATTCCTGATCGAAGAAATCGTACTCCACCTCCCCGGTCAAAACGGTCGCTCCTCCGTAATATATTTTATAAAATTGGTCCGGCACTACCATATTCTCCCGGGGTTGCACGTTGGGGACATAAAAAGTCGTATAGGGATTGAAATAGACTGTTGCCTCCCCGTTCCAATAAAACGGTTCGTTTCGATTCGGCATATAGGTTAACGCGTTCTCCGTATCCACAAAAAAGCGGAAGGATTTCAATTGTTCAACCTGGGTAGAGAAACCATAAAGAGAAGCCCCCGGAAAGAACTCGTTTTTAATCGTACTCGAAATGGTATAAGTGGTCCCCGGAAGATTGACCAAAGCTTGAGAATAGCGGTTCTTTTTCAGTTTCAACAGCCTTCCTTGCTTGTCATACACGGCAGTACCGAGCGGCAAACCGTGTAACCAATAAGGGTAAAAAGAACGTTGATTCACCGTTGTCGTCTGAAATGATTGGGGCACGCAAAAATAGTGCGCCGTGTAACCGTTCCCCACCTGCTCTTCCACCACGTATTGGTAGAACAATCCGTTATTCCCCGTGTTCACGATAGCCATTTCGTCATTTTGCACGGAAGATAAAAGGACTTTATCGGAGAAACTACCATAATTCAGTTCTTTTGTCAAGGTTTGGTATCCCAACGCTAACACTCCGGAACCCGTGTTACCGGTAGCGGCGAGATTCCGGTAATGATAACGGGTGGTATCCCGGTTCCCCTCCCCATCGTCCAGCACGACCTCCTTCACACGAATTCCGCCGTACTTACTTCCGTTATACTCGTTCAACTCGTAATTCACGTTTAACTTCCAACCTCCGGTTCCCGTGATTTGCCGTAAAGAGTAGGCTTTCGCATAATCGATATTACAGGATCGGGCAGGAGATGTAGTCAGCTCGGGAGGCAGGCTTAAATGTTCCGATTGTACATAAGGGTAATTCGTTTGTATTTCCGCCACTAAAGGAATCAAGTGTTCGATATTCGTAGCCGATCCGTTATAATAACCCCATATATCCCGAGTTTTGGCATGCAACGTATCCAAGTAATAATCAAAATTATAATACCCCAGTAATCCGGCTTTTTCATTTCCGATCGTCAATCGACTCAAGGTTCGTCCTTTATAGGAAAAGTTAACCTCCCGGATCACATCTTGTTTATAATTCTGCCATTGTATCCCTGTTACAGAACGTCCTTCTCCTAAAAAAACAATTTTATTCGCACCCCAGATAATTCGATCCGGTCTTCTTTCTTTAGCCGACTGGCGCGTAAAATCATTCACCTTACGAACGGTCTTGGTTGTTGTTTCTTCAATATCAAGCCTCATATAACGCAAGATTTCCGTCAGACTCCCGCGAAGAGCCGCCGCATCCAATAGCCCGGCTTGTATATACTCATCCAGTAAATTCCGCACGTAACAGATATTGGTCATCGTTCCCGAACAAGTTTCGGAAATATAATTCCAATCGGACAAACAACCGATAATACGATCGGCTGCCGCAATCTGATTCATTACATTGTAATCGATCGTCGTATGTAATGTCGGGATTCGGATTACATCCAACTTGCTATATGTTATCCCGTCTTTTTCAGAGCGCTGCACCTCAGTCAATACTTCCACGTAGGTAGGAATATTTTCCACGTTCTGAGCCAATTCTCTGAACCGGATATCATTGGGTAATTGAGAAGCAAAATACTTGGCATTATCTATATTCGTGGTAATTTGTCTTTGATAACGATCGATCTTACAATCGCGTTCCTTCACCCCCTTTCCGTAATTATATACCATCTCGTTCCACGAAGTGTAGTCGACAACGGAACCGTCCGTGTAATAAAAACGGATAGGATCATCACCGGGAATTTGAATCTCACTCAAATACCAGGAAGAGACAAAATCTTTATTCCAGATATTGTTTCCCGCATCGTTCGGATCCTGATAACAAACTCCTAATGTCATTTCCGGAACGGAAAAGACATATTTCACTCCGCTCTCGTCCGTGATCTCATATCCGTCTTCTATTTTTTCGATCAATAGATTCGACTTTTCCAAGGTTTTTATGACCACCTGACCGGCCTCTTTTACCTCGATAAAAGAGACCTTCCGTCCGTTGAAAAAAGCCGTGAAAAGATCGGATTCTCCATCCTGTTTATGGGTATTTACCTTTTTCCGGGTTGCCGTCGTGTGGTCTAAAGTTTCATTTAAAAATCCGCCATAATAATCATCCGCCATTCCTCCGCGAATCGTACGGGTAACCACACCTCCGCACATCAGATTCCACCCCATTCCGTAAGGTCCTTCCTGCTCGTCTACCTTGACGCCTTTAGCCGAATAGACAAGGGAAACAGGGAGGGTAAAATGCCCGGAAGATAGCTCAAACAGGGGAATCGTGTAATTAAAAGTTCCGGTACTGTAATCGACAGACGAGCTCTTTAAATCGGCAAGTCCTTTTGCCTGTTCACCCGGCTCAAATTTTTGCGCACGGGACATTCCTAAAATACCCCAACATAATATGAATATAAAAAACACTCTCTTTTTCATAATTTTTTAATTTTAAATTTCACTTTTGGTTCCATCGGCCTACTGCCGACAAATCGTTTTTAACTAATGTTCATGTTCCTTTCTCATAAGCACACATTTAAAAAATTCGACATTTGATTTCATTATCCGATGACACCCCCGAGCTTAAACATCGGCAGGTACATCGAGACTAACACGAGGGCAACAAGTCCCCCGACACACAGTATCAGAACGGGTTCCAACAGATTCCCGAGTTGTTTCAATTCATGTTCCAGCTCCCGGGTAAGATCTTCCGCTTGCTTCGAAAGCATATCTCCCAGACGATTGGTCTCCTCACCAACCCGCACCAGAGTCACTAATTTTCGATCGTAAATCAATGGAAATACACTCAACGTATCGGCAAACAGTTCTCCCTTTCGTAACCCATGACTAATCCTATCGAATGAAATTTGATAAGGGAAAAAGGTAATGATATCCCGTAATAGCTCTATCCCGTTTAACAGGGGAACTCCGGAGCCGTAAAGCAAGTAAAGCAACTTGCAAAAACGGGCTTCCTGATTTTTTCGAACTAATCCCCCTATCCCGGGAAGTCGCAGTAAAAAAGAGGAGAGGGGAGAACGAATCCGATCGTTTTTACCCTGAAAAAAGAAAAAGAGTCCCCCCGCAACCAGAATACCCAAAAAAGTCAATAAATAAACCGGAAAATTGCCGGATAACGAAATAATCCACCGGGTTATAGCCGGAAGTTCTCCTCCCATGCGAGCATACACCTGTTCGAACATAGGGACAATGACCAATATCATAAATGCCAGTACCAACATTGCCGTCGAGAGGATAATCAACGGATAACTCACGGCACCCGTTATCATCCGGCGTTGTTCCTCCCGTTTACGGTAATAATCGGCCAAAAAACGCAACGATTCATCCACTCGTCCCGTCTCTTCTCCGATCCGTAACACCCCGCTATCCAACGGAGAAAATTTCCCACTCGCCACAAAACTTTCCCAAAGCGAATGCCCGATAATCACGGATGCATATAGCTCCTCCAACAAAACTTTTACTCGTTTGTCCGTCTCCCCATCGATGAGTAACCGAAACGAACGCCCAAAGTCCAAACCGGAAGTCAAAAGCGAGTGTAATTCGGAAAAAAGTACCTCCTTTTTCCCGTTTTTCAATCTCCAGTTTTTCCGAAATACATCGATATCACTCTTCATACTCGTATATTTTTTCCTGCTTATGCAGTTTATCCGTAATTTCTCCAAGACGGCGATTACCGATACCGAAAGGAAGATCCAAGATCTTTTTCCCCATCCGCAGATATATCCGCAAAGAATCCGGAAAAGAGAGATCTTCTTTAGAGGATATAAACTCCCATCGTTCTACCGGACGAAAAAGCGTATCCGTACTCTCCTCACCAACCCGCACGACAACCGAATCCCTCTTTTCCAACACGGAACAAACCTCACCGTTTCGATAAAGGAATAAACGTTCTCCCCGAAGCTCGGCACGATCGTTCGCCTCGAGCAAACAATCCATTCTCCGGTAGTTATCCGACAAACGATAGGAGGACAACAATCTATCCGTCAGTCCGGCCGTCAACCCCCGAACCAGATCAACCCCGTCAAAGAGAGCCAGAAAGAGGAGGGCAGAAACCGTTATGACAACTAATATTTCTACCAGGGTCGTTCCTTCCCATTCAAATCGTTTTACATCAAATTTCATTGTTTTCGGATTTAATCAGATAATCGTACCGGCTATCCCTTCTGCCCCGCAAAGGATACACGTGAATACTCAATCGTTGTATTTTACCCCGGTAAGGAATCAACTCGATCTCCAAGATTCCCCCGTCGTAAGTTCTCGTGTAGTTTCCCGAGGGAAAGGCCCCCCTCGAATAGTCCTGAAAACACCGTTTCACGGCTACCCAAGCGCATAAGTCCTCTTCCGGGGATTGCTCCTTTAGCATCACGCGTGTCAATATCTCCATCGTGACCATAAAAGCTCCCAACCAGATAACGGAAGCCACGATACACTCCAAAAGAGAAGAGGCTCGCAGTTCATGTCTCAATCGACCCATTTGACCTCCTTTCTCTCGTAATTCTTTCCCATCCAAAAGGGATAAGAGACCAGCGAAGTCTCCAGCAAAGCCACATCATAAAGAATCCCGGAATAGAACCCTTCCGGGGCAAAATAGTAAGAGGACCGGGCATACAGGCTACCCGAAACGACCCCGTGTACCTCGGCGATACCGTCCACGTACACCAATCCTCGCACCCTGGAACTCTTCGATTGAAAATAGTTGGCCGAAGGAACTTCGCTCTCCTCATCATGCCCGGATACGATAATATAGCCATTTACCTCACAATACTTCCCAAGACGGATAAGCCGTCGATCGTTCTCTCCGCTCACCCACAGACCCGAGCCGGGAGACAAACGGACCTCATCCTCCAGAAGAATGGAATCCCGCGCAAATACCTGCAGACTTCCCTGAAATCCGGCAGCAATTTCGACTTTACGGGCCACGACGATCAGGTTTTCCAAGCGATTATCCCGCTCTAAAAAAAGTTCTCCCGGGGTATACAGGATTACCCGCCCCCGCATATCGACTCCGGAAAGGTATTCTCCCGTTTCGAAACAAAGAAGCGAATCGGTAAAAGATCGATGCAGATACTCGTTTCCCGCGAGAAGAGGATATCCATCAAGAGAAAAAAGTTCTCGAATCCCGTCGACATACTCCTTTTCAGGAAAGGGGAACTCTTCCGGACTCTGTTTTATACTTCCGGCATCGACCTTCTCCCCCCCGAAAAAGACCGAACGCACCTGCGTGTAAACAATCCCGTTACGGGGAATCCGGGCATCACCCTTCACGTAGGTTTTCCCGGCTAAGGAAAGAGTCCGTCCATCTTCCGGCAGAAAAAGAGTCGTTCCGTATTTCCCCTCTCTTCTCTTTCCGAACATCCGGGTTCCCCGTGTCCCGTTACGAACCTTCACGGTGACCACCTCATACAAACCCCATTTTCCCGAAGTATATTGTACCCGGGAAGAGGAATCTCCCTCGTAAAGCAGATAAGTCCGATCCTCCCGTAACCTCTCTGTCAAAGTACTGTCCAAAGCATAAAGTACAAAAGCAGACTCGATATGCGCCCGGTATCGTTCCCGTTGCTCCGATTGATATTGCAATGTTAATTCAATGTACCACAATGACATAACAGACAAAACAACCAATAACATAAGCATGCAAACTACCAATACGGTAGCCAGCACCGAAGCCGGTATCGTACAATTTCTCATAAATTCAGATTTTTAACGCACGGACAATAAAACGCTTGTCCTTTTACTCATTTTCCATGATTACCGTGTATTGCTTACTTCCTTTACGCACGACGACAGAGTCCGCAAACACGCTACAAACCAAGAATCCGTCGATTTTGTCGGTGACGGCAACAATCCGTCGCTCCTCTCCCGACGCCACCAAAAGAAAGTCTTTTTTCCCCTTTTTAATTTTACCCAACAAACGGAATCCGGGAGGAGACTCCACTTGCTGAAGGAGTTCCCGCTTTTTTCCGGGCAGTCTTCCCCGGGAGACAGGCCGAGCCGATCCATGACCTAAAAAAGGGTCCCGGTAATTTAATAGCAATGCAACCTCTGTTCCGAGAGGAGACGTTCTCGGTTCCATAACGGGAATCTCCGTTTTTATCCCGGAACCGGTTAACCCGATCACCCGGACCGCAATCGCACCCCAAATCAAAAAAGTCGACGCCAGTAATATCCATTGGGTCCCGTTCTTTTTCAATGTTTTCATCACTCCTCTTTTGAAGGTAAAACAACAATTCTCCGTACGGAATACAATCCTTTATAAGCCGAATTCTCCGGCCTTACCCGCCATTCATAGGTACCTATATCCAAGGTAAAAGAATATTTATTCCCCGTCACAAGCGTATCCAACAAATAAAACTCAGGCCGTTCAAAACCGGGTTTCGCCACTTCCAATCTATAACCCGAAGCCCCGGAAACTTCCTCCCACACGAAATTTTGTTCCCCATGCGGTGTCCGAATGCTATCGGCCGGAGCTATCAAACACACTCTTTTCTCCGAAATATCTTTCTCGAACAAATCCTCACATCCTCCCAATAAAAGCAAGAGAATCATACAACCGGCCACCCTTTTCTTCCGTTTCACTCCCGATGATGTACGCTTAATTGTTGTATCCATAACGTCATTTTTAATTGTTTCTTTTTCTTCACTCTGTCTACGGTCGTACCAAAAACGACCGAAACCACTTTTCCCAATGATTTATCCCGTTCGATAAAATCCAATAATTTCACTAAAGAGATAAAATCTCCCGAAAGAATTAATTCACCGATATCTATTCTTACGCTCCCTTCCGTTCGAAGCAGATAAGGAGTATATTTAGACACGACGGTCTCTCCTTCCGTAAGCATGGGTGATAATTTTTTCAACCACTGCCCGTCCTGTAACACGGCTTGTGAAGAAAAAACCTCTTTTACCCGCGGTAGACTACTTCCGTCCGATTCCATCCTCAATTTTTCCAACACGCCCAGTTTCTCTCTATACTCCTGCCAGGAAGCAACCGTTCCCCGAAAACCTAAAAACCAGGCTATCAAAGGCAGGGCACACAACAAACCGGCCAGTTTTATAAAACTCTTATAGGCTTTCCATCCGTTCATAACCGAATCTCTATTTTAAAGAGCGACTGTCCCGTATCCCGTTCCCGCTCCAACGAAATCAACTTAACCTCCCGGGCGAAATCCGTTTTCGTCAACTCTCCTATAAACCGCGTTATCTTTTCCGTTATAGCACATCTCCCTTTGCAACGCAGCAAACCGTCACGAATCGACAACGGTTTTCCCTCTTCGTAAACTTTGAGAAGCGGGCCGATCTCCAAAGATTCCAGCACGACTTCCGGAGGAATAACAGCAGCCATCCGGTCGACGATAAAAGCATTCCTTCGATTTCCGGTTCGCCGGTATTCATTCACGACACGTTCCACTTCTCTCGAATGCTTATCCCGTGCCGAAACATTACGTTCCATCCGAGTCAATTCGGCCTGTAGCAAAGAGTGACGTTTTCTCAACGTGTCGTTCCACAGGAAATTGACCAACAATAAAGAGAGCAGACAGACTAAAACGGGTAATCTCAATTTACGCCTCAGAAAAGTACACAAACAACTTCCTCTTTCCGTCGGCTCCATCAATACTTTCCATTTCAATTCTTCCTGAAAAAAGCGGAAGAGATACGACTCGTATTCCCGTTCGTCGACAGAAGGACTCAAATGAATGCCTGCAACGGGAACCTTCTGCTTTTCCAAAACAGCCGACAAAACCTTTATTCTCTCTTTCCGGGTAAAAACGATCTTCATCCCCTCCCCGGAAAAAGACTCCCTTTCCCACAAAAATTCACCTCCGACAGTTATTCGTTCCATTCCACCTCCGGTCTCATCGAATAACTTCGTAATAATCCCCTCTCCCGTGAACCATATAACAACAGGGTAATCAGGAGATTTTCTGAAAAACGACTCCGGTTCCACGCTTCGTTCCTCTCTTACTATCGTCACTCTTTTTCCGCGACAAATCCCTTCCAGGTAATCCACAACCGGATCACCCTCTCTCTTCATTCGCACAACCAGGAGTCCCACTCTCTTCAATATTACACTCAATCCTCTCATTTTCAATAGATCACCGTAGGTTTAATAAATACGTTTAACTTCTCATCCACCTTACTGTTTTTCGTCGACCCGAACAACCATTTCAAAACCGGGATCCGGGCTAAGAAAGGTAATCCGTTAGACGTTTTTTCCCGGCTATTTCGATCTATCCCGCCAAGCAGGACCATCTCTTCGTTCCGCACCTGAAGCAAAGACTTAAAACTCCGGGTGGCAGTACCGGGAGGGGCATCCTTCTCCTCCCGGGTTGTAAACTCACTCTGCTCTATCTCGATCGAAAGGGTTATCTTCCCGTCCTGACTCACGAAAGGCACGATCTTCAGCGTCAAATTAGCCTCTATATTTTTCCAGGTATAAGACTCTGTCGGGACCGGGATCTGAGAACCGTAATAATTATTTTGGACCTCTTTATAATACTTGGTCTCCCCGCTCTTAAGCGTTGCTTCATGGCCATTTAAGGTAGAAAGTTTCGGAGTCGAACGCAACTCGATATTCCCGGCATCCTCCAAGGCTTTCAGGTTAAGGTAGAAATCAGGCGTCACTTTTCCCAAATTAATCGATCCGAAACCGTTAAAGCTATTGATCAACTTATTGATCGAGGAAGCCGAGAGCGACACGGCCACACCCGGACTTAACGTACCGCCTGTTTTTACCGGTTTATCTCCGAGTCCGGCCGTTATACCCACTTCCCGGATGACGCTTTTTCTGGAATCCACGATCAATACCTCTATCGTAATCAAAGGTACGCTACGATCTATCGACTCCAGGAATCGTTCCACCTCCCGTACCTGACGAGTTGAACCGGTCGCAATAATACTATTTTGATCCGGAAACAACTGTACCTGCATTCCGGTCTTCATGGCCGTGGGTATCAACTCCACGATTTTATCCGCCGAACGATAACGCATCGGTATCACCCGGGTTAAAACCAACTCGTTATTTTTAGTCGTCGAACCGAATAGAAATATTCCATTCTCTTCCCGGTAAGTAAAAGGCGTACCGGCAAAAAGCACCGAAAAAAGAGCAGGTAAATCAACATTTTTCACGTGTAGCGCCGTCTCCTGATTCAACGGAACCAGAAACACCCGGTCGATTCCGAGCAACGCACACACATCCGCCACGATGTCCTGAATATTTCCCCGGTTGATCGAAGCCGTTATCCTTTTCAAACTATCGGCCGTTATCTGATCGGCAGAAAAACCGCGCCTCCTGTTATAAAGGGGAGCCGTATCGCTTTTATCCCCGGCAGCTGCCAGCGGAGCATACAACATCCATGTTCCGCTTTTCTCCCGGACAATCTCCAATTTATTTCCGGAAGCTAAAACCGTAATAGCCTCCTTCACCGGCATCTCCCGAACATATCCGGACACCCGGTAGCGGTATAAATCAGTAGGAACAACGATCTTCTGTCCGGTCAAAACACTCACTATTTTAACGACGGAAATCAGATCGTCATCCCGAAGATCGTAAGACAAAACACCCTTTATACTATCAAATTCTATTCGGGGCTCCCGTGCAACGGGAGCAGGCTGTTCCGGGGAAGTAATCGAAATAATATTCCCCACAACTTCCAAATCCAAACGATACTCTTTGCACAGAAAAAAAAGCAGATCATCGATACGAATCCGTTTAAAGTTACAGGTAACCATCTGATCCTCGTCCACCTTGTAACAAAGATTCACCCCGTTTACCCGGGCTATGGCTCGAAAAAATTCTCCAAGCGACAACTTCCCGACAGAAATATCGATCTCGGAAAGGTAAACACTATCCCGGGCAACAACCCGTTCCAACCTCACCCGGACAGAATCCAGCCGCTCTTCTTCTCCTTTCACCTTTCCGACGAATACCTGTAAAACAACAAACAGCAGAATCATTTTTATACTCATCATCATATCTCTTTTTACGAGTTTAGTAAAGTCAACACTTCTTCCAGAGAGGTCTGTCCCGTCTCCAATAATTCCAGAGCCGAATCCGACAAGGCGCGAATATTTCGTTCCCGAAGATACTTCCCGATGTCGGACTCTTCCCGTCGGATCGCCCCGGATAACTCTTCATCCACCGGAATGACCTCATATATAGCCTTACGTCCCCGGTAGCCAGTATAATAACATTGCTCGCACCCTACAGGTTTAAACAGAGATTTCAAACGATGAACGGTTGAAATTCGACCTGAAATCGCCCCGACCTCTATCTCTTGCTTGCAACAAGGACAAAGCAAACGTACCAAACGCTGGGCCACACAGAGAATAAGCGTATCCGCTATCAAATAGGGATGCACTCCCATATCTACCAAGCGGGAGACACTTCCCCAGGCACTATTCGTGTGGATCGTCGAAAAAATCAAGTGTCCCGTGAGTGAACTTCGAATAGCCATTTGAGCCGTATCCGTATCCCGGATTTCACCCAACATGATAATATCCGGATCTTGTCGTAAAAACGTACGCAAGGCCGCCGTGAACGTCAATCCGATCTCCTCTTTCAACTGTACTTGATTTATTCCTTGAAGAGTGTATTCAACCGGATCTTCTATGGTCAATATATTATTAGTCACCTCGTTCAACAAACGAAGAGTGGCATACAAAGTCGTACTTTTACCGGATCCCGTGGGTCCGCTAATCAGAACCAACCCATGCGGTCTCCTGACAGACACGAGGTAATCCTCCAATTGCTTACGGGAAAACCCCAGGTTTTCTAACTCCAATAACTCCACGTGGCGGGTTAACAGACGCATCACCACCTTTTCCCCGTGGATCGTCGGTAAAGAGGAGACCCGGACATCAAATTTATCTTCTCCCTGTTCGTAAAGAATACGACCGTCTTGAGGCAACCGTTTCTCGGATATATCCAGATTGGCCAAAATCTTTACCTGATTGACCAAGGCCGCGTAATTCCCTCTCTCGATCACGTAACGCTCCACCAATTTTCCATCCAACCGAAAACGCACCCGACAACGCTCCTTATCCGGCTCCAGATGAATATCACTGGCATACTCCCGGTAAGCCTCTTCTATCAATCCTTGCAGAAACCCCGGATTTCCAGAAGCCGGTTTACGTTTTAAGCGTTCCCTTTCGACCGCATCTCCCTCGTTACGATACGATTGTTTTATCAACCGGGAAAATAGTTCTCTATTCAAAGAGTTTACAACGATCTTCTTTCCGGTCAATACTTCCAATTCGGTTATAACCGATTCATAATCCCGACCGGACTCCCCGTAACAACATAACGTATCCCCTTTCGTTTCACAAGGCACCAATTGATACTCCCACGCTTCCCGGGCAGAAAAAAGTTGAAGCATCTCGGTAGATACATGAATTTCTTTCATAACGTTGAATATTGAACAGTACACATCGGAAACAAGAAGCGGATTAAAATCCGAATCAAGTAACAAATACCGACCGTCGCCACTAACGGAATCGTCAACTCCCTTTTTCGTTTACAACAAACGCCCCATCCCACCAATGTCAACAAAAACGAGATTACCAAAAACTTCGGAAACTCCAATCCCGCGAACGCCGGAGTCAGGAAAAAAAGAAAGACTATATCTCCGCTACCGATAAAACGGCGGGTCGCAAACGCCACCGGACCGTATTTCAGTAATAAATACAAGCACACACCTATACCTAAAAATAAGAGAACTACACTATTTATTCCGGTCCGTATAACAGTTTCATATATCCCTTCTTTCATTAAAACAACGATAAACTGTAAGCTTCCGAAGACCAATAAGGTGTATACACTCACTACCCGCCTTTTAAAATCGGAACGGATTAGTAGCATCAAAGGTATCGTCAACAAAAATTCCATCGTTTAATCTTTCGTGATTTCTTTCAGTTCCTTGTCTTGATTGATCTCCCAAACATTATATATCCCGTCGCCGTCAAAATCCACAACCGCCGTAGCTATTGCCCGGAAACCTTTCTCGTTGGCCTCCACGATCTCAATGCGGTAATTGGCATTTCCCCCGTCCGTCGTAAGCTTTGCTTGTTCGAACCCCAACTCTTCTAACGAGGTGGAATAACGCGAGTGAGTATAAAAATTACTCTTCTGCAGGGTATGCAGAAAAACCAATTGCTGCTGCGCCTCCGTACTCTTCGCTTTTGAAATCAACGGCATCAGATTAGGTAAGGCAATTAACACCAGAATGCCGATAATCACCAAAACAACCAATAATTCAGGCAAGGAAAAAGCCTTTAAGCAAAAACTCCTTTTTTTATTCATACTATTTTTCATTTAATACATTCATATTGATACTCATTTTCATCGAATACATTTGCCTCTTCCTCGTCCTGTACTTTTAACATATACCCCATATGCCAATAGGTCACAATCTCGACATAAGGTATCGGTTTCAATAATTTACGACAACAGGATATGATCTTTCTTAATCCCTGAACATTGGATTCGTCATCACATCCCCATCCCTCTAACAATAAGCTTCGACGCCGGACGACACAAGAGCAATTTTCGACCAACAGTCTCAATATCGCGTATTGTTTTACCGTTAACCTCGTGGCCGAACGTCCAACAATCAATTCGGATACATTTCTCTTCAAATAAACATCCTTGGCCACTTTCAGGACTCCTCCCCGCCTTGCATTCAAACGATCCTCTCTTTCTATCGCCTGCGCATAAGCCAAAATACCTTCCGCTCCGCACTCTTGACTTATGTATTGGTTAGCGAAACCATTCAATCCGTTTACAACCTGTTCAGCAATGATTTTCTCCCCGACTAAAATGACATAAATATTACAATTTTGACGTTTTATCATTTTAGCATAGGTCGTACACGAATACCTCTCGGGATAATCCCTAAGAAACACGATATCCGGAGTCCGCTTTTTACAGTAATCACAAGCTTCCCCATTACTTTTAACAACAATCAAACGATGTCCATTACTTGTAAATAAATCGACTACCTTTTGAGTCATATCAGACCGTTGTTCTACATAAAGCACTAAATTCATAATTAATATATTAATTAATTTCTGATAAATTTAAACACTCAAACATGCACTAAAAAGGCAGTAAACATTACTTTTTCACTCCTTTTAATACACATATCTATACTTTTATTTATATATATTTACCATGATATTTATCAATAAAAATATCACACTACCAGTAATCAGTTATTAATAACTCGATTAACATAGAAAGTAATAGAATTATCATATCAAAACAGAATACATATTTACATTTATTAACATTTAGGCGTTTTTTAATAGAATCTCCTTTCATCAAAATTTTATGAAAGAAGCAATAAAGAGATCAATATCTCAAATCAAATTACACGGAGTAATTACAATTCGTTTTTATTTCTCACACCAATACCATTAAAATTTTTCAAACCATTCGCTCTCCAACTTTCTTTCAACAATAAAACAAAATACTCCGTTTACAACCAAATTTCACACCCACATATTACAACTTAAAAATGTTTACGATCAACATATTCATGCAACATTCTGAATTAAAGGAGCTTATTTTCAGTACAACAAAATAACAAAAGAATGTTTACTCCCTTTTTACTGCTCATTCTTTGATATAACATCAAGGCACGAAAAGTCAAACCTAAAAAACAGACGTGCCTATGGAAAAAGAAATTTACCCCTCCCCCGACACTTCGCGACTAAAATAAGCCAACCGGGATTCAACAACAAATACATTAAATTTTAGTTCATAACAGATAACAATCAAAAATTTAGCTTATGAAAAAGATCATTATAATTCTAATATTGTTTTCATATCTAACTCATAAAGGTTTTGCTCAAAGTAAAACCTGTGATTTTTATGAAAGAACGTATCCGAATATTTTGAATAATTGCGTGGAAAACCCCGTGATGTCGCGTCTATTTACCTACAACGAACTTCCATTCCGACATTCAACGGGGCAAGTTCAAATCCAGATTCCCGTTCACGAGTTGGTTATAAACAGTTTATCGTTACCCATCGGAGTATCCTATAACTCGTCGGGAATCAGAATTCAAGACAATCCCGGTATAATTGGTTACGGCTGGTCTATGAATTGTGGGTTCAAAATCTCTCGATCCATTCGAGGAAAGAACGATTTGGAATATCCCGTGATTCAAAACGAGGTGAAAAATTTTTGTGCCGCTACTCCTCTCTCCGGTATTTACGTGAAGAAACTCATTAAAATAGCCCCGGAAGATTCGTACAATACCCCTAACGCTTGGGAAAACGACAAAATGGACGGACAATACGACATTTTCAGAATTGAAATACCTAATTTAAACGTTTCGTTTCTGCTCGAGTATACCAATGGAATATACACAGCACGAACATTTAACGCTTCTCCCTTGTCCATTAAATTATTAACTACCTCAAAAGTAGAAACGAGAAAAACAGGTCCAACAACGACATTAACCAGACGTTACACGGACTTGTATGGGATAGAAGTGACAGACGATAACGGCATTTGTTATAAGTTTGGCGAAACAACACAACGTGATGCTCGAGATCAAAATAAATACACGGAATACAATAAACACTCGACTCGTTCCGGATTCCTAAAAACAGCATGGATGCTACGGGAAATCTGTTTATCCCCAACAAATAAAATAACATTCAACTACAAGGATGCCATAGATTATTCTGATTTTCAACCGAAACTGATTACTTCCGTGTTATATAAAAATTTTTTAATTCAAGATCCTCAAGCCGGTTCTCAGAATGATTTGTGGATTTTAAAGGGAGATTTAAACGCTGCTATCAAGGACGGGAACCATATTGAATACAACATGAATTTATTGTGGATACAGGAAAAAAATCGAGGCATTGAAGATTTACAAGGCACACCGGAACCGAACAATTACAAGCTCATCAAAAGCATCACGAATCCATGGATAGAATTAGAGTTCAATTACGATAGCATACAAAAGATCGGTAATCCGGATCAAACCGTCACTTCTTCCTATTACAGGCAACGTCTTTCCAGCATACGTGTTTTCTCGAGGTCGAATAACAGCAGATCGGATAATATCAAAGATATCCATTTTTACGGTCACGAGGGATTTTTGGATAGTTTGTCAATCTCCGGTAACGGTAAATACAAGTTTTTGTATGATCGTAGAGATAAAAATTTTACAACAGAACAATTTCAGAAAGCGATAGACTGGTGGGGGTATTGTAACGGGAAAAATAACGCATCAAGTCTCCCGCGGGATGACTCCCACGGGAGCGCCGCCGATAAAAGAAATCCCGATTCCTTGTACACAAAAGTTAAAGCTCTTGAAAAGATAATCTACCCGACAGGAGGAAGTGTTAAAATCAACTACGGGACCCATCACTTCCAGGATGGTACCTATGGCGGCGGTTTACGAGTGGAATCGTTGGAAACCTATGATCCTTCCTCGGGCAATATAATTACTAAAAAATTTAAATACGGGAAACCAAGGTATTCAGGGATTCCTTATTCTTCAATCGATTATCATTCCAATTCAACCACTCACTTGTACGTGGGAAAAGACATCACGATCCAATACAACGGCGGAATGAAACAAAGTTATCATGCCCATGCTTATGACGTCGATATAAACACGTGGACCACCTTTACTTTCCCACTCGTGTATACCCCTTATACATCCTTCCCGGTTTGGTATCAAAACGTGACGGAAGAAAATAACGAAGGTAAAGTTGAATACACTTTTGAATACACGCCTTACGCTTATGATCCCAAATATATAGATGGAATGTTTGACTATACCTTCAGTCACGAAGAACCGTCTTTAACAAAAATGCATGTTTTCAAAAAGAACGGTACAGGCAGATTCGATCCGGTCAAGTCGGTAGTGAATTCATACTCCCGCAATTTCATCTCTTTATACGAAGTTAACGTGGTGGGTTATTATCGTGAAATGTCAACTTTCGGCGAAATACAAAGAAGGGGTTCTCACGAAGACTTACCATTATTGGACAATTCACGATATCCATCCCGTATCTTTCGAACCCTGGCGATAGGTCAAGTCTCGTTAAAAAGCACCCGGGAAACCCTGTACTATCAACAAGACACTACCTCTACCTACACCACTTTTCGTTACGATAAAGAGCGCCCGTACAATGTAATACTCAAAACCGTGTTACTTAAAAATCGGGACCTAATCACCCAAAAATACTTTTACAGCAACAATCAGCTACCGGTGAACAAAGGAGTTACAACCATAGACCACGGACTTACAGGCTACAACACGCAAAAGACTGCAGTTATCCAGCAACAAACCAGTAGAAATAACAAACTCGTGGGTAGTAGTTTGACCTATTTCAAAACGGTAAATTCCACGCAAAAAGTACCGAAAGAAAAGTATTATGCCGGACCAGATGGGGTGATGGAAAAACGAGAAGAGTTTCTCTCGTACGACATGTACGGGAATCCCGTGGAAATCGTGAAAGACAAGCACGCTTCCAGGGTACGACTCTGGAGTTATGGTGGCATGTATCCCGTAGCTGAGATTAAAAACGCTACATTCCAACAAGTTAAAAACGTACTCAGTGAACTGGCCGTTACCTTACCACTGCAATCATTACCGGATAATATCTGGTCTACTTTGAATCGTCTAAGATCGACACCCGACCTTAAAAATGCTTCAGTCACGACCTATAAATACAAGCCTTTTGTCGGTCTGGTCGAGATCGTGGATTCCAGAGGTATATCCACATACTTCAGTTATGACGCACACGGACGCCTAAAAGAGACATATATAATGGAAAACGGGAGTAAAAAATTACTTCAGGAAAACGAGTACAAGTTTTACGATGAAAAATAATAAGGCTATGCATACGATAAAAATAATTTTCACTTACTTCTTGCTTACAATATCCTTAGGTGTAGAAGCACACGACAAAAAGATCTGTATTTCTACAAACGAAAAAAATATTGAAAAGCTATTTAACGAAAAATATAACGCGAGAAATAGACAAACTCCCGCATATGACTATCATAAACAAAATGACGTGGTAGTTATATTGTTTAAAGTGGAATCGAGTGGTCCATGCAGAACGATGAAAAAAATCATAGAGGATGTAAAGCCTGAATTTCAAAATGATCCCGTGAGTTTCATCTATATCGACACGGATTCACTTCCCGGTGTCGCCGAATTTTATGGCGTATCGAGTTTACCGTATATCGTGTTTTACAGGTACGGGGAACTTAAAGAAACGGCAAAGATTAAATCCCCGAAATTAATCCGGCAAATCGTCTCTGAATTGCTTCAAAAATCTCCCACGGGTCCATTGGATCCGGTTTTAAAAAATTACACGTTAACCCGTCATTACCGTTACACGGTGGGCAGTCTCTACCTGGAAACCGTGCAATACCTGGACGGGTTAGGACGGGATTTGTTTACAATTTCCAAGGGAATTACCCCAAACAAGCAAGACCTCGTAAACCTTACCGAATATGACGGCTTGGGAAGAAAATTTAGAACATGGCTACCGGGACTTCTAACGACCACGAGAAGCGGTATTAACATGGACAGTTTAAAGCACTCGATGATAGGGTCAGAACTACACGACCAGGATGCTAATCCTTATTCCGAGATAAAGTACGAACCAGGCTCCTCGGAACGAGTGTCAAAAGTTTATAATCCGGGAAAGGACTGGTATACAAATGACAAGGCGATTGTCACCGAATTTTGCCTGAATACGACATCATATCCCTGTCCTTATTACTATTTGACTCGCTCGGGAACATCTTACGTCATAAACAAAACCGGAAATTACCCGACAAATGAATTGTACGTGACAAAAATAAAAGATGAAGATGGAAATATCTCTTTCGAGTTTAAGGACAAACTGAACCAAGTGGTAATGACTCGACAAATAAACGGAAGCAAAAGTTATGACACGTATTACGTTTATAACGATGACGGGAATTTATGTGTTGTGTTACCCCCTAAAGCAGTGAAAACATTCGGGACTGACGGTTCGTGGAATGAAACGGACGGGAAAATTCAAGAACTATGCTACCTGTATAAATATGATTCGCGAAACAGGTGTAAAGCGAAAAAAATACCCGGAGGCGATTGGAGCCTAATTATCTATGATAATATGGATCGGGACGTGATGAGTCAGGATGGAAATCTTAGAGAAGAGAATAAATGGTTCTATCACGTGTATGACAACTTGGACCGGAAAATTAGAAGTAATATTGTCATTGCCAGCGGTAATCTTTCGAGAGATAGCATTCAATCCTTGTACAATATTTGGTTTGATGACACGTATCCTTTGCAAAACAACGCCCAGGATATTGATAAACCTCTTCAAGGCAACACATTCCGTCTCCACTCCCGATTACAAGAAATCAACTATGATGATTACAGCAGTCTACCGATAAACGGAGAACTTGCTTTTAAGCCCGTGTATAATATCGTGGCAACCGCAGATAACAACATCAAAGGACTTATCACACGGGAGAAATTGTATGTATTGGATGAAACAACAAATACCCATCACGTGGAAAAAGCTTTCTACTATGACGACAAGGCCCGGGTGGTTCAAATTGTAACCAAAAACAAATACGATAGGATTAGCCGGGAAAGCTACAAGTACGATTTCACGGGTAATCTTCTTGCTCGACAAGAGATACACGCTACAGGCCCCGGAAAAGCGGATTCGATTCTCTTCACCTTCGAGTATGATCATGCATCCCGGCTCATTTCCTCTACAGCCCAATTGAACAATAGCCTTTTGGCTTCGACGCAATACACTTACGACGAGTTAGGGCAACTGAAAACAAAAAAGTACGGCATCAGCTCAAATGCAATAAATGAAAAATTCGACTACAACATCCGGGGATGGCTGAAAACGCAAACGAACGACCTGTTCGAAATCCAATTAAGGTATAACCTTCCGCTCATACAAGGAACAAATGCCCGTTACGGGGGGAACATAACGGAGTGGAAATGGCATCACAAACAAAAAAACGGACAAGATTTTGCGGCGAATACCTACACGTTTACCTATGACCCCTTGGGACGTTTAAACGAGGCAAAACAATATATTGCGGGAAATTTAAATAATCAATTCGTGGAAAAAGGAATTCAGTACGACGAAAACGGCAATATCCTGTCATTACAGCGAACCGCCAATGGGGTTCTCGCAGATAATCTATTGTATACCTACACTGGAAATAAATTGACAACTTTAACAGAAAACGTCCGTACGAATCCTACAGGAGATATTTACATTCCCGGGAACACGGCTGCAGGTACTTATTCCTATGATAAGAATGGAAATATGACAAATGACAGTCGCAAGGCTTTGAATTTATCTTACAATGTTTTAAATTTGTTGAAAGAGATAAAAACGACCATGGGAGTGATAAAAGTAAAATACAGTTATCTTGCCGATGGAACGAAATTAGAAGTACGGGATAACAATAACACGAATGGTTTTGACTATCTGGGATCCCTGATATACAAGAAAAGTAGTGCCGGGGTACAACTCGAGTCGGCCAATTTCGGCAGCGGCGTAATCCGGGCAAGCAACTCCACCAACGGCGGGTTCGAGGTGAACTACTTTTTGAACGATCATCTCGGCAGCGTCAGGGTGATTGTAGATGACAACGGGAACGTGAAGGAACGAAACGACTACTACCCCTTCGGTGCCAGGCACGCCCGGGCAGATTACGCCCAACAAGGAGGAAACCGTTACAAGTACAACGGAAAGGAGGAACAGACCACGGGCAACCTCGATTACCTCGACTACGGCGCCCGCATGTATGATAACAAATTAGGACGCTGGTTCACCGTCGACCCCATGACCGAGAAATATTACTCGTTGAGTTCTTATAATTATTGCGCGAACAACCCCGTTTTGTTTGTTGATCCGGATGGACAAGACATGGATTGGTATAGAGATCCAACAGGAGAAATCAAATACGATCCCACGATACATTCCGCGAAAGACATGAAAAAGAAAAAGATAGAGGGAACTTATTTGGGAAAAACTTATACAGAAGAAAATAACTATTACAGCTTGTTCGGCCACATGATGAATTTACAAAACTGGGAAGGACGTCTCTATCAGAAGATAGACGAGTCTCTAATATCACACGCAAATTATATAAAAAGAATGAGTGAATTTGATGATGATCCAGATATCTTTAAAATGGAACCTTTGGAGCGTTCTGTCAATTTTGATATTGGGATTCCGTTCAAAAGAGATACTTGGGGATTGGCAGAGAATAATATTCATATATTTGAATATGAAGGGAGTACCGGATATTATTTCATGAACGAAGTTCCTAACGGGATGTACGGAAAATTTGACCGTGGAGATGACAAGTATACGCATACTAAGGCTATTAGTAATATGGGATTAAAAAGTGGTTACAATATGTATATTAGAAAAAAATTAGATCCTCAGTCTAGTATTGTCACGTTTGTTTTTCCAACGTTAGAAAGTAAAAATAAATTTTATAAGAAATGGCAAGAAGAATTTTTTTATTCAAAATAACAATTTGTGTCTTGATACTTTTTTGTGGGTCTTGCAAGACCCACAAACATATGGCAAATATGGGGAGATATGATTATCCTTTCTTGGATTGGATAATTGACGGGTATAAAATATATTATCTTAAAAGTCCGGAATCAAAAGAAGATTTATTAAAGTTATTGAAAGATTATAAAAAAGGAAACAAAGACTATTATCTATCTTACTCGATCTCTAAATTCAAAAAGAATGTAAAGCGAATAGAATGGGTATCGGATAGTAATTATAGTATGTTAATGGAAAATGGACATATTATTTCAGACTACATTTACCCGTTTGAACCTTGGATGTATAATATTTACACGATACCAAGTTATTTGAGAGGGGTGCATTGTTTCGATCGAAATGGAAAACCTGTAAAAAAGAAAATTGAAAACAAGATAAAGCAAGGCATAAGGGAAATACGTTCTCGTTATCCCCGTGGAAAATACATCATCTTACCTGGAGAGGAGGAAGAGAGGTATCTTATACTAAAATATGACCCGATAAACAAATTACACGCGTACGGGGAAGATTTTGAAGAGTATGTAAAAGGACCTTACTTTGAAGAAATAGAAGCCTATTTTCAAAAGATAACTAAAAAATATAACTTGTCCAGGATTGTTTTCTCCACTGTTTTATGTTTTCCAAGAGATAGTATTCCAAAGTAAATGATTTGTATTATTCTTTGATTCTATAAAATTCAGAGAGACGATTCTTCGAGGTTAATGCTAACCTCTTGGAACCGTCTCTCGATTTTTTTAATGGAGAAGTAACCATGAGGAGTGACGGTAACCCACAGGAATAGTGTAACGGTTATCACGACAGAGTGAATCGATTCACGGGTAGAGTAAGCAGTAAACCATTCATGCTAAATGATCTCCCCGAGTCGGGGTTCGACTACGGGGAGATCTTAATTTTAACCGATATAAATTAAACGTTACGAATCGGATAGGGATTGCTTTATTCTGAACAACAGGTATTCATAATGCGTTTTGGTTTCGCCCGAAGCTCGGGTTACTTTGTCCTTTAGCATCGACTCGATATCCAGCAACATTTGATAATAGAGTGAGGAAACCGGATAAGATTTTTGCAGAACTCCCGCTACAGGATAAAATCCGGCACGTTCAAATTTGACTTCCCCGGATGTCAATTTATCCACAAATTTTTTACCGTATTGCATCGCCAGAGGAGCTTGTACGGGTATCGCCAAAGCATCTTTGGACAAGTAGAACGTGGCGGGAGTCGCACTTACGGTCGAGGTGGTTATTACGCTATTCAAGAAAGCCCGCTGTAAATCGATTTCCTCGCGTGTCAAGGAACGATTTTTTAACGTTGCTTCCCATACCCATCGGTAGAGATCGTCCATGTACTCCCGGATGGTATATGTTTCGGAGGATTTCTCCGTACAAAATGCCACGGCAACGGTTCGATTGAATAAGGCCGAGACGATAAGCGATCGAAAAGCCTCTTTTTTACTCTCCATGATCTCCAGTTCATTCAGAATCTCTGCTTCATCCCACCAGGAAAGATCTTTTGCCAGATCCATCAGGAATTTCACCGACTCTTTTTGTTTTTGCTTAGAGACCATCTCGTAGGGCATACGTCCATCCCCCATTTTGACATCCCGAAGATAGCATCCTCCGATCGTTGCAGCCACCTCACGAACTTTGTTCGTGAACAAGTTGTCCACATATCCTAAAAGCTCTTTGCATTCGCTCGTTTCGGTATTATTTTTCAAATACCATTCGTGGAAATGTACCAGAGCCGATTTTATATTTTTTACCAGGTAACCGAGAGCCTTCACCTGATCGTCGCCCAAATCTCCCGAAACGACTGAAGGATCAAAAGAGGGGTAGGAGATTAGTTTTCTACTGAACCTGCAATAAGGATCTTTCAGCCCCTCGCGTATCCATTTGTCCAACAGGGGAGTTTCATCCTCAAAATTCTTTCCGGATATAGGTTTATACAACCATTTGATCGTGTAAAAATCATATGGTCCAAGACCTTTGGGACTCATTCTTACTCCTTTTTTCACATCCTCGGGTTGTGCTATATAGTTGTAAGTGATTCCATCCATGATAGAAGGAGAAAGCCCGTACGTATCGGTAAAGGTGGCCGAACGCAAAGAATCGACAGGATATGCATAAGATGCTCCTAAATTCCTTGTCAATCCCAGACAACTTCCGACAGCCTGTGTCACGTAGGCTTTCAACATCTCCCCTGTCATCTGCAAGGAAAAATTGTCTTGCCGCACGGAAGGGTCGGCCCCCATTGTCTGTGATACCCGATCATTATACATCGAACCGATAACATTGTTATGGATATAGAGAGAAGCATTCAATATCTCTCCACTTCGAGGATCTTCATGCATGGAGGTCTGAACCGCAGTCATCCACAATACCGAAGGAGAATATCGAATGGTTGAATGACGAATGTCATTGGCATCAAAATCGGGATCGTTCCCGGGAAAGTTGACCACCCGAATCACATTTTTAAATCCGATCTTTTCAAAGGCCTGATTCCACTCTTCCGCACCTGCTTTCACGTAAGGCTTCCAGAATTCCGGCATCAGTGAGTCCAGATAAAACACAATCGGTTTCCGAGGTTCCACGAGCTCTCCGGAAGCATATTTTGCCTCATCCGTCGGTTCGAGTCTCCAACGTTTCGCAAAATAAATCGGTTTCACACCCTCGTCGGTTTTGGAAAAATCGACTTTCCTGATCGGCATCACCCCGATTCGGGCATCCGCCAACCGAGGACGCATCGGTTGCTTCGGCAATAGTATCAACATCTTATTTACAGTGACACTCACGGGAGCATTCAGAGCCATCGGGTATTTTCCAAAAACCAAACGATCCACGTCAAATCCCATCTCACAGGTTACGCGAATTTCCTGATCCCTCACCTGAATGTCTTTTAGAAAAGATCGATCCGCTTGATATTTATGAATGCGAGCCACAAAACCGAATAAAGAATTTCCACCGAAAGCTGTAAACGGATTGGTATAGGCTGAACTTTCCAAAAACAACGGAGTGACATCCACTAAAACGGCATTTTTATCCGGTGTCCGTGCTTCGATTTTAAAGCTTTTGTAAACACCCCCGATGGTAGACTCCTTCAATGCCTGACTCAGTCCTTCATTATTTTCCGGATCATAAACAGAACTGGAAATTAGACGAGCCTGTAACAAAGAATCCAATTTGGTGAAACGGAGATGTACGCCTTTTCCGGCAAATTGTCCCACAACACCCTCTCCGTTGTCACTAATCTCCTCTATGGAAGAAGTCAACAAAATATCTTTGTTTAACAACTGATTCGGAAATTCCATGTATACTTTACCGTCTATCTGATGAAGTTTCACGAATCCTTCCCGGGTAATGCATTTTTTCCCTTTAAAAAATTTCTGATAGGGAGTTTCGACCTTTTTGGGGGTCTCTTCTTTTTTCTTTCGTTTGGCAGAAACCTCTAGACTAAGGCCTAAAACAAAGAAAGAAATAATACTGATATAGATTATTTTTCTCATATTCAACTTTCTGTTTACCATTTCGGATACAATATATTTTACCATAAGCATGATCCGAAAATCATTTTAAAGCCTTTTCTAATTTGTACATTAACAAACGATAGTGTTTGCGGGTATCCTCCGATCCGGTATTTACCTTCGTTTTCAACAAATTGTGCGTACGTTTCAAGATATTGTAGTAAACATGCTCCATCGGCTTTCCTTTTCGTTGAACAGAAACATACAGGCTGAATCCGGCTTTTCCCTGATCGATCCTTTCGTCCGGACAAGGTTCCACCGGAACAAGTGCTTCATTTGTAAATCTTCCCAACACGGACTCCGGCAATTCTCCGTAGATCTCACGACTCCGTTCCTTTATCTCTTCCGGAACCGCCACCATCTGATTTTCTCCCGCCAAGGCCAAAACACCCAGAGAAGAACCTTTTTCTCCTCTATTGACACCGGAATTAATCATTAGCATCGACAAAAATCGAAGTTGGTATTTTTTCTCTGTCTCGCTCAATGTTTTGCCCTTTATCGTGGGTTCCCAGATAAAACGATAAAAATCATCCATAAACTCCGCCTCCCCGTAAGGATCCGTCTTTGCTTTCGATGCACAAAGATTTAACGCGAACGGACTTCCCATTAACGATTTGAATAGCTCGTCCTCGACAAGATTAGAGATATCTCCGCGCAGAGGTAACCCCTCGTCAAACTGCATTCCATTCAGCCAAGTCAGATCTCTCATTTGTTCGAATATAAAAGCGACAGCCTGTTTTTGTCTCTCTTTCGGTACCGTAACATAACTCGGACGAGCATCTCCGACATACCGTTCATTCAAATAGATTCCACCGATATTGGCAAACACGTGATTGATATACCGGAAATATTGGTACACGATTTCGTTGTACATCGTGGAACGGAACGTGTAGTCATAATCTTTCTCCCCGACCCACTCATTCAGGTGATTCAACAGGTATTTTAGATTCTTGACCCCGTACGTTGCCGATTTTATAGGATCGTCTCCCAAATCTTCTTCCATCGAACTCGGATCGATATGAACCTGCAATTGTTGTTTCCCGTACCGATATACAGGATCTCCCGATTTTTCAGCAATCCAACTACTCAACGTAGCAACTTCCTCCTCGGGAGTCTGAGCATCGAACAAAGGAGCATACAACCACTTTATAGAAAAATAGTCGCTCTCGCCCAATTCAGGAGGAGTCAAACGAACACCTCGCTCTTTGTCTCCCGGCTGTGCCACGTAATTGTTCCGGGCATAGTCCATAATAGAATACGTTGTACCGTATTTTCGCGTAAATGACGGAGAGCGTAACGAATCCGTGGGAATAGAAGAAGAACCCGCCATATTATGCATCAAAGACAAACAATGACCGACCTCGTGACTAACGACATAGCGGATACACTCACCCAGCAATTTCTCGTCCATTGTCATCGATCGTACATCGGCATCGGCAGGTGCCGTTTGCAGGAAACGCCAGTCTTGTACCAACTTGATCAAGTTGTGATACAGGTAGACAGAAGCATTTAAGATTTCCCCGGTTCTGGGATCCGTCCAGGAGGGGCCCATGGCATTTGCCACTTGAGAGGGAGAATAACGCACGCAAGAATACTTCAAATTATCCGGATCAAATTCAGGATCATTGGCTGGAAAATCTTTGGTCACTACCGCATTTTTAAACCCGATCTTTTCAAAAGCCAGATTCCACTTTTCTATCCCTTCTTTTATGTAGGGTTTCCAACTTTCCGGAAAAGTATTATCGATGTAAAACACGATCGGTTTGCGAGGTTCTACCAGTTCTCCCCGCCGATATTTTGCCTCGTCTTTCGGTTCCAACCTCCAACGATTCGTGAAATAAACCCGTTGTACACCATTTCCTTCATTGCTAAAGGTGGATTTTTCCATCACGAAAATATTTATCCTGGGATCTGCTATCCTGAGACGCATAGGCTCTTCGGGTAATAAAACAAAACTACGGGTCATCACCGCGGTGAACGGCTTCTTATACGTGTAATAATACCGTTGATCCCTCACGCTAACAATATATGTTAAGGAAGATCTCACGCTTACATTATCCGAGAAAGCTTTGACTCCGGCAATCTGAGAATCCGCGGCCTTGTACTCCTTTTCGATCCAAGCCCGACCGTATCCGGTTGCCGGAGCATAAGGATTAAAAGGACCGATATCATCATTATCCGACAGCAGGAAGTCTGTCATGTCGATCACCACGTTGGCACTGTCCGGACTAAAGGCCAGAATCTTAAAATTCCGCAAAATAGCAGGTACCGTACTCTCTTTTATTCTCTGCTCGATATTGGCATCCTTAGAGATAAAATTAGAGGTAACTGTTCTCAAGTTGATCAAAGAGTCTGCACGAGTAAATACGACATGCAAAGGCTCACGGGGTTTTTCTCCCACGATAGCAAAACGGTTATCCGTTATTTCACTGACCGTTGAACCCAACAACATCTCTTTATCCAACATCGTTACCGGCAATTCAAAATAGACCTTACCATCCATTTTATGAAGCGTGATCATTCCGGGAACAGTTTCACAAGCCTTATCCTTGAATAACTTTTGGTATTTCGTCTCCTTTTGTTCCTGCTTCGAGGAGGTAGCGGTTTTCTTTCTCTTTCGAGCATCAACCGTTAGGGTAAGGCCAAGCATTACCAGTAAAAGAAATAAAATTTTTAATTTCATACAACAGTGATTTTTTTAATTTATAGACAATAAACGTGGAATGGGACAGGACTTTCGCCCCGTTCCACGCTATAGATTTCAAGATTTGGTTCTTAATATTGCTTGTAGAAGTGATCCACGATTTTTCCCGGAACTCTCGTTTGATAAATCGGTTCCGGCAATTCCGGAGCCACGAAAGCTTTTTCCGAAACATCCAGGAGATAAAAATCTCCACTATCTAATCCCACTGCCAGCACGTTATCTTTTTGCGAGTAGTCCGACTCAATGGAGGTGATATTCCCGGCAAAACCGGTACTCAAACGATAAGGATATAGCATCGATGTATTCAGATCGTAATAATACAATTCTTTTCCTTTCCCGATAAACAAATAGGGTCTCGTTCTGAGACGATGCCAAACCGATGTTTCGGACAAGAGTGCAGAAGCTTTAAACTCTTTTTTCGTCAACTCTTTACACTCTCCCAGTAAAGGTCCCGCGAAAGAGTAGACGAACACCTTTCCATCCTTATCTTTTATCAAAGAAAAGACTGACGCAACACCATTATAACCGGTATTATACAATTGAGAATAGAGATTTTCATAAGCATATAGATTGGCGGGGGAAGGAACTCCCGTCGGGAGAGTCTCCGGGGCTGTAACCACGGAGGTACCTCCCGCACTGGATAGAGATCCTCCTTTTACGATCATAAAAGCTCCTTGTGTCTTATCATACAGTATCATATCGTACATTTCTCCTTTAGGATGGTCATTCAATAAATATTGAGCGTTCACCTTCTGTTTTTTATACTCCATGGGAATTGCGACAAAAGAACTATAGTTCAATTTATTACGATCATATATTCTAGTATACACATTTCCATCCTGTCCAATCACAACGCCACAACAATCTCCGAAAGCGAAGCCTTCCGCTTTAAACCCGGCATCCGGTAACATCTCTCCTACAAATTCGGATTTTAAAGTTTTAGTCAATTTCAAATCTTTCGGATCCAAAGAAACAGATCCTTCGGGACCATCTTGTAGAATCCTAAGCTCATAGGGTTCCCCCCATTTTATTCCTTTTTTGTTCAGTAAGATTCGGTGAGGCCGGGTTCCCAAATCCCCTCCCCATAAAGTTGAATATAACCGCTGATCCGTTATGTACTCGTCATTCCGCACACGTACCATATTTACCCGGGACTTTCCATTCTCATCCGACAAAATAAACCATCCTGTTCCGTAAGGACTTTGGTAACTGACACCGATATTCGAGGACCACATCATTCCGGTTGTAGTATCCGTCACGATCAAGATTCCTTCTACGCTACCGGTCTCTCCCTCGAACACGTAGCTCATGTTCTTTTCGGAGCAAACGCATCCGTATTTTCCAAAATAATAATTGAATTTAAGTACATTCGTATCTGCATTCGGGTTATCCAGCCTCAGTTTCGGAGTAAAAATAGCCGGTTCTCCATAATAGGGTTTTGCCGTCCATGATTTAAAGAGCACCGTAACCTTATTTTTCTCCATATCCTTGTAATCGTAATTTCCTTTATCCTCATAGCAAGCAGAGAATAAAAACAAGGTAAATAGCGTTACATATATTAATTTATTCCATTTCATAATCTTACTTTTTAATATTAACCTTTAACCGGAACTGTCATCAGGGAACCGTCTTTTTCTGTTACAGGTCCCTCCGGAGAATCAGCTCTCTTTTCCAAGTGATATTTCAATTTCAGGGCCCACGTACGAATCATTCCCTCGTCCACCTTACCCGTCAGATCCGGTTGTGCAGCAATCATCAACTCCCGAATTTTTTCATCGGAATAGGCCCCCAGGTAATAGCGTTCCGTGTTACGAGACCACCAATCGGGTTTAGCTACGTTATCATTGATTTTTATATACATCCGACGATAATTGCGGTCTCCTAATTGAAAGGCATCATTCTCCTTTAACTCGATGCACAACATATCCGTTCTCGTCTGTAATTCGGGATAGTTTTTCAGATGAATCTTAAACGTATCCAAATGACTCATGGCACTCATTTCGGGTTGCGGTAAGTCATAGTATTGAGCCGCCATCGTGGTTTTTTTCTCGTTCACGACCAATGATATTGGTTGTTTTTCCCGATAAGGATCTCCCGTGAAACGAACGGACACGGGTAAATCGTACTCCTGCAAGTTTCCCAACAGAAAGAACGAGACCACCAAGGTATCCGATTCCTTTTCCACGAACGAAATATACCCTTCGGACTGATACACCTCTACCTCATCCGTACTACACCCGATAAAGGCAAACAAAACGATTAAACTATATAAATATCTTTTCATAATCTATCAATTAAAATACATTCTGACTATTCGGAATATCAAATACGAACACCTTAGCACTGGGTGCGATTTCAGATCCAACCGTTAGAATCGGACGATTCAAACGTTTATACATAAAAAATAATTGTCCTTCCCCGATAAACTCCCGCCGGGCATCATTTAACAGAACATCGTAAAAATCTTTTTCCGAAGTAAAAGAAGTTATCTTCCGTTTACATCCCCGCGCATCTCTCAATTCTTTCAATATTTTCACGGCTTCGGGTTCCCTTCCCTGATGATAGAGACACTCTGCCAGGATATAATAAATTTCGCTCATCCGCAAATTCGGTAAGGCCCTCCCCTCATCCCGATTTATATTTGCATCACCGGAAATACGCTGGTACTTGATAGACCAATAGACCTCTTCCCCGTACACTTCTTTATGATCCAACAGATAATTCAAGCGATAATCGTCTTTATCGTTCGCAAAAATTTCGTTTACACCCTGAATTTGCATCGCCTGATCCACCCACCACACGTTATAGTCGACATAATTATTCAATAAATCGAAATTATAGAAAGAGAAGAGGCCATCCGACAAATGCTTTTTTTGCCGATATTTCAGATCGTCCGTAAAATCAGAGGATGCGTTCCATTTAAACCATTTTTTCTTTACGACAAAAGTATTATAAAATTCAGAGGCATATTTATAAGCATTATCTCGATCTCCCTTATACATATATACCCGAGCCAACATCCCAAGCACAGCACAATAATTAAGGCGATATCCCCTGTTGTTCATAAATTTTCCACCCTTTACGCTGTATAATCCCTTTATACGCACATCGACATTACTCATTCCTGTCGCATTATACGAGGTATCGTTAAATGCCAATAGATCCTTGGCTTGTAGTAAATCTTTGATCACTTCATCCAACGCTTCCGTAGCGGTCAATTTCTTTTTGATCTCGGAAGGCCATTCCGTCTGATAAGGGATCAGATGCTTCGGAGCATCCTTTTCCGTTACCGGAGCCGGGGCAAACAAACGAACAACGTCAAAATGGAAAAAAGCTCGTAACGCTAAAGCTTCACCTGCAATTACATTTTTAGAAACCGTATCTAAAGTAAAAATAGAAGGTGAGGCTTTAGCCACCTCGTTTAACAACAGATTACAATTGGCTATCAGGTTATACAATTTTTCCCATATAGCAGCCACAACAGGCTCCGTCGTCTTGTTATCATAGGTAAATTCAGCAAAATCCCCCTCTTCCTCCAACAAAGACTCCGGATCATAAATCTGAGAAACAGCACTTAGCATACCCCAACTCATATTTTTACCATACAACATTCCCAAGGAAGCTCCTTGATAAATGCCGTTCAACGCATTTTGAAATCCGGTTTCATCCGAAAACAATTTATCCTTATCGATCTGACTTTTAGGTTCTATATCCAACCAATCATTACAGGAAACGGTTAGAAATACCAATAACAATAAAATAACATCTTTTTTCATAATCGTTCTTTTTAGATTTAGAAGCTTATATTTAAGGAGAGATCATACACTCTTGCATAAGGATAAGAGGTCCCCCGCTCCTGTTTTACCGTTGAGAAATGGGCCAATCCCGTTGTATTAAATTGCAATTTCAACACGTTCAATCCCAATTTTCTTACCCAATCGTTATCAAACGTCCAAGCTATACTCAAAGAGTTAAAATCAAGCGTATTGTATTTTTGTACAAAACGGGAGGTCGGACGGGCAATAGCCGAACGATCCTTAATATCTTTCAGAGGTGTTTTATCTCCTATATGCATCCATCGATCGGAAAATACCCGTTTATCCGCATTGTATTTCCACAAATCCACACTTTCGATATGCGTCGGATAAGTATTATTATACCGTTCACCTCCGAACTCGTACATAAAAGAAGCATAGACGGAAAGCGATTTCCAAACGAAGTTAAAACCGAAAGATCCTTTGGCTGCCGGTTCCGTATCGCCGATAATCTGCTGCTCATTGGCTTCCCAATCATAGGTGATGGTTCCGTCCCGTCTCACGTAAACCTCTTGTCCGCTGGCCGGATCGATCCCTAAGGATTTCATCCCGAATATGGAGGTCAATGTGCCCCCCTCCTCGTATTTCAAAAAAGGCTTGGCGTATTTTTCATCAGCAGATTCAAATTCACTCCTGTTATACTCTTCGTAGTAATCGTTTACTTTATTGTTATAATTACTCAACGAATTGGATACTTTTAAAATCTCGTTTTTGTTGTGAGAAAGATTGGCAAAAACAGATACAAACCAGTCCTTTTTATTCAATATATCCGAACGCAATTGAAACTCGTACCCCCGGTTTTCAACCTCTCCCAAATTGTCATAATATTGGGTAAATCCGAAAGAGGAAGGGATATCGATCTGCGTGATCATATCTTTTGTCTTTTCGTAATAGTACGTCCCCTTTAGATAAAACAAACCCTCTTTCAAGGTAAACTCCACTCCAACGTTCGTGCTATTCTTCACCTCCCAACCGAGAGAAGTATTTCCCAAGGCCATCAACTGAACTCCCATACCGGTAATGTACCAGTTTTTATCATAGATCTCGTAGATATCCTTGGCCGCATACGGTTGGAAATTAACCTTACCCGTCTGTCCGTAGGTTAAAGTCAACTTCAGCTGAGAAATCCACGGATTATCGGTCAAAAATGGATATCGATGCATATTCAAGCCGGTTCCCAAGGACCAAAAAGGAGCCCATTTCCTGTCGGCACCGAATTCAGACGAACCATCCAAACGACAAGAAGCATCAAACAAATAGATATCTTTATACGAGTAATTCATGGTTAAGAATGCTCCGAAAAGACGGGTATGGTTATCCGTTTCATTGGTCTTACCCACCTGCTCCTGAGCGTACATAATCGAACTCAGATTCCCGGAAGGAAATCCGCGGTAAAAAGCCGAAGTACCGGAAATAACAGACTCCGTCGTATTCAATCCTAAAGTTCCTGTCAAATAATGGTGTTCGAATATCTGATTATACATCAACAACCAATTGGTCGTCCAACGAAATTGATTCCCGTCTGAAACTGCCAAAGAACCCTTTTTCTCCCCGTTATACTCTTTTGCGTCATTAAAAGTCCCCGATTTCGGATCCAAAAAGTTTTTAGAACCGTCGATCCGTTTGGTCAAGGCGATTTGTCCTTTAAAACGAAATGCTTCCGTTATGTACCAATCCAAACTAAAATTATTGGTAAATTCTTCGTAATAGTTTTTGCTGAAATTTTTAGTTTCTGCTCCCTCGTACATCGGATTCACAAGTGATGTACCATTCCCGTAAAGAGGCAACTCCGGTGTATAATGTCCGGTTTCATCCTTCATTTCGTTATAGGGCAACTGTTTCACGAAATCGCCGAAACTCCCGAAGGGTGAATTTCGGGCACTTACCCGGTCATAGGTAACATGATTCCGTATCTGTAAATCTTTCAATCGATAATCGATGTAAAATCCGGCACCGACCCGATTCCGGTAAGATTTTTTCATCACACCGTTCTCATTGTCATAGCGTAATTCGAATCCATACCGCACGGCATCGTTACCCCCGTCCACGTATACGCTATGTTTATGATTGAATCCCGTACGCAAAGGTTGACTTAACCAGTAAGTATCTACCCCTTTATTGATAGCATTCAATTTTTTCATGTAATTTGTATACACCTGCCTGATATTACTTCCATCCTCTTTCAATTTATAATACCCGGCAGCGACCTCTGCGGCTAATTTCTCCCTGGCATCGAAATAATCGTAACTGGACAAATCCGGAGCAGTCAAACTACCCACGAAATTGTAATTCACGTTCAATTTTCCGGCTTTTGGAGCTTTTGTCTCCACCACGATCACCCCGTTAGAAGCCCGGGAACCGTATATGGCTGTCGCGGCAGCATCTTTCAAGATCGTGATACTATGGATACGGGTCGGATCCATATCGTATATTTTCTCGGCACTCACGTCAAAACCATCCAAAATAAAGATCGGTAAATTCGGATTATTTTTCAACTTCGCTTCGGAAACATCAGCCACGTCCAACTCTCTCACCCCCACTCCCGACTGTCCTCTGACGTAAAATTCGGGAATCGCATTCGGATTAGATCCCATCAGATTATTTTCCATAATGCGAAACGAGGGATCGAACACCTGTAAGGCCGAAATTATATTTCGATTGGCCACTTTCATTAACTCTTTTCCCTCTATTCGAACCGAAGTTCCGGTGTAAGACTCTTTACGTACATTGGCATACCCCGTAACGACCACATCGTCCAAACTCTCGGCCTGTTCTACCAGAACAATATCCAACTCTTTTTTCCCATCGAGAATTTCCTTATCCTTAATATCTTTCAACTTGATGACTTTCGTTTCCATCCCGATAAAGCTAACTTCCAAAACAATATCCTTTATATCCGGAAGCACCAATTGAAAACGTCCTGCCGTATCCGTAGCACAACCCAAGGTTGTCCCTTTTATGATAACGGTTACGCCCGGCAACGGGATCTTCTCCAAATCGACCACCCGTCCTTTAATAGTTTTCTTATCTACTTTTTGAGTTTGCGGGACAACTTTTGTATTCCGAATAACAATTGTCTGATCAACAATTCTATACTGCAACTTCGTTCCTTTCAAACACTTCTCCAGTATAGCCTGAACAGTTGCATTTTTAAAATCCAAGTCAAGGTTTGTTACCTTCGACACCTCCTCGTAACTATACAAACAGGTATAATCACTTTGAGATTCTATCGACTTTAGTACCTCGATCAACGAAACGTTACTCATCTTTAAATTAAACAACACCTCCTGCGATTTCACTTCCGCCCTCAATTGGAGAATAGAAATAAACATAAATAAAATGGTGAATTTCATTGTGACATAGCATTTCCGAAGGCCATAATCACGACCTTGATAATTGAACTTTTTTTTCATACATTTGTGAATTAGATGAATAATTATTTCCGGATACCCTCCGGGAAGGTTTTAGGTCGGAAGATACGGGCGTATCTTCCGACTTTTTTATTTCCGATCTTTTACCATTATGTGATTACCATCGACTTCTATATCAATTTTATTGATTAACGTCAACATATCCAGTATGGGAGCCAACTCCCCGTATCTTTTCAGATTTCCGGTAAACAAAACATCCTTTAAAGATTGATTCTCATAAGACACGCGTATGTCATACCAACGGGAAAGTGTATTCATGATATCTTCCAGACGCTGTTTTTCAAAAACGAACCTCCCCTCTGTCCAGGAACAATACAGACGGGTATCCACGGGCATAACGGCCGTCTGACCGTTCCGTTTATCCAATTTCAATTGTTCCCCAGGCAATAAAGTATATTGTTCCCCGGCTCTCTCGAAAGCAACTTTTCCATTTACCAACGTGGTTTCAAGGAAATTTTCATCACCGTAATCCCTCACGTTAAAAGAAGTTCCCAACACACGTATTTCCCCTTGCTCCGAATGAATAACAAAGGGAGCCGTCGTATCCCGTGCAACCTGAAAAAAAACCTCCCCCTTCATAAAAACCTCCCGGATTCCGCTCCGGAAAGAAGCCGGATAACGGATTTCGGACTCCGAATTCATCTGCAAAACACTTCCGTCGCTTAACGTCAGCGTATACTCTCCTCCCCGGGGGATGGATATCGTATGATATTGCTCTTCCACAACGGAAGTATCGGATGTAGCATACCGGATAGCTCCTGACATGATCCGCATATGAGCTCCCTCCTTATCTAATTTTCGATCGGTCTCAATTTCGGAAAGATCCACCTGACTCCCGTCTGCTAACGTCAGTATAGCCTTATATGTTCCGGGAATAATTCGGGCAACCTTTTCAGGCTTGGACAAAACAATATTTTCTTTTCCGAGATACAACATTCCCCCAAGCAGTATGAAAAAAGCAATCACGCCGGCATAACGATAAAAACGAACTTTTCTTTTCCGTTCCGCTCGTTTCACTTTTAACATCAACTCCTGATAAGAGGCCGAAATATCGTGTTCGGCAATAAAACGAAATTTATCGACAATAAACTCTTCCGATGTATACCGTTCATACAAACGAGCGTTTTCCGGCGAAGCAAAAATCCAGTCTTCCAATTTCATTCTTCCCGCTTCATCGATCGTTCCGGTTATTCGGGCTGTAATCAAATCCGCAATTTCGTCTATTTCATTATAATTCTCTATCATTCTTGACCGATTTTTATTGTAAAACACTCCATCCGTCAAAAAGTGACAAAGAATCAAATTAAATTTACAAGAAAAATTAAAAACGTATGATCAAGACCCGCTTTCAAAAGGTCTTTTCCCCTCTTTCGCTGCGTTTTAACCGCATCCACAGATATGCCGAGTTTTTCCGCAATGTCTTTATCTTTTAATCCTTCCAAGGTCAAATTGATAACAACTCTGTATTTCTCAGGTAAATAATCCACCGCCTGTCTTAACCGAATAAAAATCTCCTCTTCCAACACGGCATTATAAAAATATTCCTCTGATTCAATCTCGTAATGACTCAGGCATCTCTCTTTTACCTTCTTTCCCCGGATATGATTCAGACATTTATTTCTCACGACAGTATAAAGGTAATACTGAAGTTCATTTCCATCAATAAACAAATGAGGTGAATGCCAGAGTTTATAAAAAGTGTCCTGAACGATATCTTCCGCCTCGTTATAGTCTACATATTTACAAGCAATAGCTAATAAACTATGAAATAATTTTTCATACAAATCTTTGAACTTTACACTATTGGCTCTTTTACTTAACACCATACACCTATAAAAAGCTCATCCGAAACCTATATTAATTAAACGATCGTTTAATAATATGCAAAAATAAATAATTTTATATACGATACAAAAAAATCAATCATTAATAATCAATATGTTAAATAATTATGCAACTAAGAAAATTAAATAAATAAGAATGTTATTAAACGATCGTTTATAGATTCTTATGGGTAATAATCAGCTCACAGATCGTATTAAAGAAGAGGTGTATGCCGTTAAAAATAAAATAAACACGATTTTTGGGTTCCTATTTGATAAAAAATTCTTATTTTTATAGTCTTACTAACTAAAAAACAGTGCAAATGGGAATGATCGCGTCTTACAAGATGGTCGATCCGGATGTTATTGACCGTCTGCTTCAGTTGGATCACGAAGAGCTATCTGAAGAGCTATCCGAAATCAATGAAGATCCTCGATACGAAACAATCGATATAGATAAAAGTTGGGACGGACTTCATTTTTTATTAACCGGCAAATCTGCCGTAGTCTCGATGAAAAACAATCTTCTGAGCGAATCCATCGTGGGGTCGCATCTATTTAGCGAGGACGAAGACAATGATTTCATCGCTTACACCCGATTCGAGGAGTTGGAACCTCTCATCTCAATCTTTAAAAACGTAAACAAAAGAACCCTTTACAAAAAGTTTTCCCCGGATCTTTTCTCTAAAAGCAAGATCTACCCGGATATATGGAATACCAAAAACAAAGCCGAGTTGTTCGAATTTTTATATGAAACCGGTTATAAAAAACTATTGAGATTTTACCGGAGCGCTCTCAAACATAAAAAGTGCGTTATCGTGACGATTCAATAACAGATTATTTGAATACTTCTTCCATGCTTTGGAAAAAATACAATTTTCTCATCCCGGATTCTATATCATTGCAGATGCCGTTAAATGGAAGAAATTGTAAAAATAAAGCGGTATATCCTTAATTTTTTTGATTACCTTGCACCCGCAACAATAAAAAAAAATTATCCGCTATGATTAGAAAGTTTTTACTGATGGCCGTGATTGTTTTCACGGGTGCAACAACGCTTTTGGCACAAAAACAGGGAGGTCCCCGTTCCGGTTACCAATTCGAAACCATTGCCGATCTTAAAACCACCCCGGTGAAGGATCAACAAAGTGTCGGGACCTGCTGGGATTATGCCGCCCTCTCCTTTTTGGAATCCGAACTATTGAGAATGGGAAAACCGGAATACGATCTTTCCGAATTATTCGTTGCCAAAAATACTTATTACGAAAAAGGAATCCGTTATATCCAATTCCACGGATCAAATAACTTCGGAGAAGGAGGACAGGCACACGATGTCATCCTCATGATTAAAAAATACGGTATTGTTCCGGAAGAGGTATACACGGGACTCCAATACGGCAGGGATTTTCACATCCACGGCGAATTGGTCGAAGCTCTAAAAGGGATGCTGGATGGTATCAACAAAAACCCGAACCGCCGTCTTACCCCGGTTTGGCCAAAAGCTTACGAAAGCATTATCGACACCTATTTAGGAGCGACCCCGGAAAAATTCACCTACAAAGGAAAAGAATACACCCCAAAAACGTTCGAGGCTTCTTTAGGGCTCAATCTGGACGATTACGTGGAAATCACCTCCTTCCAGGAATTTCCTTTCTATACACAGGTTGTACTTCCCATTCCCGACAACTGGGCTCACGGTGTTTACTATAATCTTCCGATCGATGAATTGATCGAGATCATGAACAACTCTTTGAAAAAGGGATATACCGTATGTTGGGACGGAGATGTCAGCCACAATAGTTTTAACCACGGAGCCGGTTTAGCCATCTTGCCGACCGACGAACCTTCCGAAATGATCAATGCCGAAATCGACAAATGGCAGACATTAAGCGAAAAAGAGAGAAAATCTAAAATGTCCTCTTTCGAAGAACCCGTACCGGAGATGAGAATCGACGATTCAAAACGTCAATTCAGATTCGACAACCGGCAGACGACCGACGACCATTTGATGCATATCACGGGCCTATTGAAAGACCAAAACGGCACGCTTTACTATAAAACCAAAAATTCGTGGAATGCAGACAGTAATCCATTCGGCGGTTATCTTTACATGTCGGAACCGTATTGCCGTTTACAAACCGTGGCTATTATGGTACATAAGGACGCCATCCCCAAAGCGATTCGAAAAAAATTAGGACTTTAATCCGATAAAAAACAGCATCTTCCAGATGCTGTTTTTTTATTCTAATCCATTTTTACCCACTTCACGGCATCCGCTATTATGATTTGACTATAAGATGATTTATAGTGCGTATACCCTTTCCACGTGGTCAAACTACGTACAGTGGACCAAAATTCCCCCTCCTTCTCTTCCGATTTCCCTCTATCATCCAAGGAGACTCGTGCCAATCCCTGTTCCAGATAATAGGTACCCAGCGATATCCACCCGGAGGTTCTTCGCGTCGGTCGTATGACAACTTCACGCTCGGCTTTACCATCATACACAAAATAATGGACGGGATTACGTAAAGAGGACACGCCACGGGAACCCGAACTTTGATATGGTACATGATAAACAAATATTTCATAATTTCCCGCCTCCTTAATATCGACTTCCCATATCGCTTTACACTCTCCGTTACCTACCAATTTAGCGTAAGCATCTTTCACGTATTGTCCGTAACACTGCTTGTCCACCAATTTTGCCCAATTATTGGCAGAGAATCGATTGTATGAATACTTATCTTCTTGTTCTCCTTTAAACCAACGGACAAGCTTCTTACCGGACAAATACTCCAAATGAAACCCCTTATCCGTGTTATCCACGATAATCTCTCCCGGTATTGACTGAAAAACGAGAGAATCGGCATCGTATATACCCGGAACGGTGTCTTTTGAAAAGTAATCGCTGATTCTGAAAAAATCATACTGAAATTCCCCCGGAATGTTCGCCGACACCCCGGTATTAATTGTCAACCGGCTTATTTTGCCTGAAATAACAATCTTTTTACTCTCTCCCTTTCCAATTAAATAGTATAAACTTCTCGGCCGGTTATTTTCTGTTACCGAGACCTCGATAATACCGTCACGCTTCCCGGAATTTCGAATATAAAAACGGATGAACTTCTGCATTTCGTTTTCACCCTGAACAAGCTGAACATTCCGCACGGCGAACAAAGGTAGAGATGAAGATTCATACCATTCCCGCAAAAAATCCTCTATATCAACCCCGAACTTCTCTCGCACTTTAGCTATAAACTGCCCGTACGTGTATTCCTGAAAAGGTAAATCCCTAAACGCTTTCCAAAATTGTTTTACCGTTTCCGGAGAAGAGTAAAAGATCAAGTAGTTTTCTAACGATTTACTTTTCAACCTTACGACCTCGTCCAAAACTTCTCGTTTCAAAGTCCGGTCCCTTAAAGCCATCTTAAAAGAAGCTCCTCCCCGCAAATAATAACGAGCCTCCAACAGATCGGACAAGCTAAATTCGTATTCAGACCGATCTTTTATCGACGACTGTATACAATTCCCCATAACCGCATCCAAAACCGGAATTTCCGAAGAGAACACCGATTTCGGTCGAAAAAGAGGATATATAAAATACCGGCAACCATAACCATGATTATTAGCATCAGACGAAAACATGAACCTGCGGTAAAGTTCCCCGAATCTTCCGTTATTTTCCAAAAAACGGCTCAAAAACGAGAGGATGGCCATCGGACTTATCCCTTCCTCTTCCCTATCTTTAGCCGACACCGGACAAGCTTCCTTACCTTCCGGAAAAAAAAGCATCTCCGGCTGAACAAATTCACTTGAATTTTTCCAGAAACGGTAATAAGCAACCATAGAAGGAGGCGTTTCTATACAATAGAAATTTTTATACGGATATAGCACTTCTTTTATCTCTTCCAACCGGGAAAAAGCATTAAACACGAATCGATCCGAGTCATAAGGAAAAATATCGTGTCCTTTAAAATGTAGAATCGAAAACTTCCAATCTCCGATCTGTTCCGTTTCTTCTTCAAAAGGTCCCGTACAAAGAGTGATTCCGGACAAGCATTCCGGAGAAGAGAAACAAACCGTGTCTCCGTGAACAGACATTTTCCCCTGCGACACGACTCTATCATCATTTGCAGGGATCACCCGAAGCGAAAAAAGGGATTTATTCCGTATCGTCTCGTAGGGTGAAGAGGGATCCGCCGGAGGATAAATCACCGGATACCAAAGACATTCAGGTAGTAACAAGGTATAATTCGAATCTAAATAACAATAACGACGACCGGGCACAAACGACTGGATTTCAAAGCTCGGGTAAAAATACTCTTGATCCGGAATATCCAGGTAACAGATCCGCTCGTCTATACTTCCTTCGTATTCCATGTCGAATACGGCTTTTTCACCGGGAGACAAGGTCGTCTCTAAAATAATTGCCTGATGTTCTTTCCGAAAGACGACCATTTTACCGTCCCGTTCTATTCGGACCACGTTCAGAAAAGGATTCAGATAAAAAAAAACACGAGGCAGACCTACACGACTGCAATTCTCCAACTCGAGCCGACTTTGCATTTCCACCCGCTCTCCTTTCAAATGACAAATTATATCATGAGAAAGTAATGCCAAACAAGCAGAAGAGGGATATTTCAAATAAGTTTGTCGATAAATTTCCCGAATCTCTTTTTCCTTTTTTACACCGTACACCGGAATATACCCTATTCCCAATCCGCACAAGACAAGAACCAAACCGGATAAATGAAATCTTATCTTCCTGCTCTGTCGATTAGGTAATCGTTTTATGAAACCGACAGCGCTCACGAGTGCCCCAGTACCTACCAGTAAGAAAGAAAAACGTTGAACCAAATATTTCCATAAATCGAAATGTCCCGTTATACCTGAAAAACCATTCGGCAACATCCTGCCGTACAAATCTAAAAATTCCACCGGCTTGGCATAAACGAAAAAAAGATACAGTAACCCGAATAAAAACAAAACCGGAAAATAACGATTTCTAAAAACGGCGCAAACCCATACACAAATCCCCAGCATAAACACGAACGCGGGAATCGTAAAAGAAAAAAAATAAAAAAAATAAAGCCTCAAATCGAAGGGAGAATCACTCGCAAAAAGATGGATAAAAAACGCCACTCCCATGACGATCAAATTCATTCCCATGAGAAGTACCGTTATTCCTCCGATTTTACCTATAAAATAATCCCGGTTATCAAACGAGCGTACCATTACCGTTTCCAAAGTATCTTTCTCTCTCTCCCGCCCAAAAAGCTCCAACACGATAAAAACAACAAGTAGTGATAACCAAAAATTAAACAAGTAAGCATTCATCAAAGGAAAAGAACTGGGCAAAGCAACCATCTTTATATTAAAGGGCTTTAAATTGCTTTGTAAATAAAAATGGTAATATCCTATAAACAAAACAGCCAATACAAAGAAAATATTATATATCCAGTTTCTTCTCCCGATTTTTATCTCGTATCGAGTAACAAGCATTATATCTCGAAAATTGATCATACGAAACGAATTGGCTTCTGACAAAAAATTAAAAACACTCACAGGGAATAAACAAAAAAGAACCTATCTCTCTTTATTCATTCCCCTTTTACAAATCCATTTCTGACGGTTATTCCCTCCACATATATACATCTTTATTCTCGAATCTTCTTCCTGTTACTTTTAAAGACTCTATTAATTCCTGATAATTATCTTTTGAAAATTTCACATCGTAATACTTCACCTCTTCCTCCAATAAACCTTCAAATGTAAGACTATAATATCCATCTACCTCCGTGAGGTCCACGACGAGATCATTATAAACGACTCGAACATCCTCCAAGGGTTCCAATTCGTCATCATCATAAACAATACCAGATACAACGCCATCATAATACTTAGAACCGACTACAAATCCAGTTTCCACAATAAAAAAAGAGAGCATAATCACGTAAAATATCATCTTTTTCATAACATTTGTCTTAAAAATTAATAATAAAATATCTCTCAAAAGAATGTGTTTTCATTCTTTATGAGAAGCCTCTTTTTGCATTAAAAGATCCGGAGCGTTCATAATACGACCCAACGATTGCAAAACCGTATCAATGGAAACCTTGGCATATCCCGATTTGGTAAAAACCATTTTTTGTCTTTTATTACCGCCGACAAAAGAGACCAGGTAGTTCCCGCACGTCGAAGTGGTTGAGACGCGTATGTTCATGCAAGTTACGCCTACTCCGGAAAGCGGTTCTCCGGTTTCGGCATCTTTTACCTTTCCCCGGTAAATAACCTGTTTCACCGTATCCATATTTAATAAAACATCAGGCAAAACGATTCTCCCCTTCCCTCGTTTCATCCCCCTTTTTATCGTGTCTATCTCTTGTGATTTTCGTTTATACCCTACAATAGAATAGCGAATCTCCGCAGATTTTTTTAATTTTAGAACAGGTAACCGATAAAACCCGCTCGTATCTGTTTGTACCGATTCCTTTTTTTTACTTTCAGGATCAAAGGTATACACCTTCACATCAGCCAAAGGATCTCCTGTTTCGGCATCTTTCACGTATCCTTCGTATGTGGCTTCACGACTTCCACAACTCACGGATAAAAGGATACATGCCATTCCTATCAGCCTGTAAACACTTTCATTCATCACGAAAATTTTAAATTAATACATAGATTCCCGTCTCCTTGTTTTTTCAAAAAGGAGATTTACGAGAAAAAACAATTACTCGGAATTTACCCCATAAGACTATATTCTACTTAATTTATAACATATTTTTTACAAATATAAAAATAATCACAAATAAAAACAAAACAATATTTTACAATAGAGATATATTAATAAAAATACAAAAAAATTCATCTAAAAAGAGTTAGCATCTGCTATGGAAGAAAACTTTTTCCGGATCCACCGAGAGAGATGAGTTGTAATTTCGGCCCCGGAGAAAGGGATAAACTCGTCGTACATATCCGCCTGATCAAAATTATCGATGCCGACGGAGAGTACTTCAATGCCCCGTCTACGTCCTTCCCGAACCACTTCCCACACGTGTTCCCGGGCATTCTCCCCGTCATACCCCGTGGCAGAAGGGGCTCCGTCGGAAATCATAAAAAACAATTTGTTTTTTGCATCAGACTTAAATTTATCAAAGCAATAGAGCATAGCATAACCGTCGGCATTGGCATTTAAGGCTGACTGTGAAAACAATTTTCCCCACTGCAATTTTTCTCCGTTCTCGTAAAAACGCACAATCTCTATCTTCTCCGTATCACAACGGTGACCATAGATAGAGAAACGAACGAGGTTGGGATATTTGCTGAAGGCCAAAGCGAGAGCCAATGAAATAACCGTCTGCATTTCGATTTTATCTCCCGTTACCATAGAACCGGACAAATCGAGCAGAATGACGACTTCCAGTATGACCGAAGAAGCATACTCTTCTTCTTGAAAAATATAACGATTATAACGCACCTGATACAATTCGTCCTCGTCCAATTCACCGGAATCCTGTTCGTAAACGGTTCGGACCCGATCCATTTTAGCCGAGAACATGGAGAGACTCAACCGTATCCGAGCCGCAAATTCCTTAGCCCGATTCAGTAAGACTTCCGAAATTTGGGCATCTTCCGCTTCCACCTCCTCTATCCGGTCACAACAACCCAAATTTCCTTTCCATTCCAATTTGGAACGTTCAGAAGAGACAAAAGACCGATTACTAAATAGAGGTTCCGAATTTAAGGTTTTCCGCATATCCCGAATGACAGACTCCGCCATTTTGATTTGTCGGTCCGTTCTAAAATCTTCTACACCCCTGAGTACGTTTTTCATCTCCTGCAAACAAAAGTTATCGGGACAAAAATCTTCCTGCCGAAACAACCGGGCCAATTCTCCCGCGTATTTCTCGACATCAGCGTACGTCAAATCGGCGTATTCCTTTATTTCGTTCAATACCGAATCCACCTCCTTCACCTTCTGTCTATTTGCCGGGAAGGACAACACCTCACGCCGATAAGAACCGAACTCCAGAATATTCGGATACAATATTTTAGAACATATATAATCCAAAAGAGCCTCGGATCCGTCCAACCCGTTACTTTCGTTATCCTCCCCCGGACCGCCGTAAAAACCGACTTGCTCTTCTATGGCATTTATCCCCACGGCCATATCCAAACGACGGGCTGCATAAAGATAAAAATGATATCCCGGAAAATCCCTGACTAATTTAGATTCCACCCGACGGTCTTCCAGCATATGAATCAATTCATATTGTAAACGGGTATATCTCCATTTTTTCGAATCCAAATGAACGATCTCCTTCCCGGTATATACCATATGCGCCATTTCATGCACGAAATGACCGAAAAACGAATATACTCTTATCTCATCGGAAAAAGCCAAACGCAACAATTTCAGATTCAATGCGATCTGCATAGGATTCATTGCCAGCCCCGGAGCTTTATTGGATAAGATCATTTTAGGAATCTCTCCGGTAACATGATACGCGATCCGGGCACAAACGGGAACCAAGGCCAATATATCGGTCGTACCGAGATTCCGGTCGACCAGATTCCGGGCCCGCGGGAAGTCTCCCCACCAATCCCGATCCATGAATTGCTCCTCGTATATTTCCTCTATTTTTCGAAAATCCATCAGCAACCGTTATAAGGCTTGAACCAGGGAGCGGGCCAATGTCTCTTCCCCGGTAATGAGATAATTCGTCAAGATGACTTTTTCTATGATTTCATTCAACCGGTACCCCAAAGGCAGATAAGCCGCCGCATCCAATACCTGACGGGTAGACAGGGAAACGGAGAGGGTCTCCCTCCGTTCCGCCAACCGCAATATTTCCGCCACCTTAGTCAATGCTCCGGCCGCCTCTTTGGACACTTGGGGATAACGATCCAAAATCAGGTCTGCTTCTTCTACCGGAGACAGGTAATCGAGCCGAACCTTGATAAACCGATCTTCAAAAGCCGTATCCAACCGTTGAGTCGACACGTAGGCAAACCCCACGTTTCCAGCCGCCACAAACAAAACATCCTCTCCTTTATCGTACCGCATACCCGAATCCTCATCATAAATATAAGACTGCTGCCTATCCAATATTGTCATTAAAAAATTGGCAGCCACCATCGGGATCCGCGTCAGCTCATCCAAAAATATCAACGTCGGCCGGGAAGAGGTAAAAGCTTTAAAAAATTCGGAACGAACAGCTTTTGTTTTTCCGTCATCTCCGATAATCAATCCCCCGACAAACATCTTCTTAGGTTTAAAGGCTTGCCCCATGTCGAAAGCAAAGAAATCCATCCCGGTAGCTTCGGCCAGTTCCTTAGCGACCGATGACTTTCCACATCCTTTGGGGCCTAATAAAAAGGGATATTTCTTCAAATACAACGTGTGACACAGAAATTCCCACGTCTCTAAAGGAATATACAGTTCTTCCGAATGTTTCGGAGGAGAAAACAATATCATGTTGGTTTGCCTCGGCACACGTGTTTTTTCCGTCATTTTTTCCCCTATTTTCATGGTTATTTTACCTTACAAATCTAACCATAAAAAACGAGGCTACCTGAAAAAAGCAGCCCCGTTCTCCGATAAATCTTATTTTTTACTTTGCCCAAAGCTGAATCAGATTCAAAATGGTCTGCATGGCTTTATGCATCGTATCCAAAGAGCAATACTCGAATTTCCCGTGGAAATTCATACCTCCAGTAAACAAATTCGGACAAGGTAATCCCATGTACGAGAGACGCGCTCCATCGGTCCCCCCGCGTATCGGACGCACGACAGGAGTCACCCCGGCATGCTTCATCGCTTGAAAAGCCTTGTCGATCACCTCCGGATGCGGTTCTACCATCTCACGCATATTATAGTATTGATCCTTGAGTGTCAAAGTAATTACCCCTTCCCCGTATTTTCGGGTCAGCAACTCGACCACCTTACTTATATATCGCTTCTTAGCCTCAAACTTTTCCCGGTTATGATCTCGGATAATATAATCGATGGTAGCATTTTCCACCGAACCACCCAACCCTACCAGATGATAAAAACCCTCGTATCCATCCGTATGTTCCGGACGCTCCCAAGCCGGAAGCAAACTGTTTATATCTGCCGCCACCTGCAAAGCATTGATCATTTTGTCTTTCGCGTATCCCGGATGAACATTACGTCCCTGAATAACCATCTTGGCACTGGCCGCATTGAAATTCTCGTACTCCAATTCGCCCTCGAAACCTCCGTCGATCGTATAGGCAAACTTAGCCCCGAATCTCTCGACATTAAAGAAATCAACCCCACGGCCTATCTCCTCATCCGGGGTAAACCCTATACGAATCTTTCCGTGCGGCACGTCAGGATGATTAATCAGATATTCGGCCGCCGTCATGATTTCAGCCACTCCGGCCTTATCGTCGGCTCCCAATAGGGTCGTTCCATCCGTTGTTATCAACGTATGACCTTTAAAATAAGCCAATTCCGGAAAATCGACTATTCTCATCGTCAAGTCGGCATTCAACCTTATGTCTTTTCCATCGTAATTCTCGATAATTTGCGGTTTTATACGAGCCCCGCTCATATCCGGGCTGGTATCCACATGAGAGATGAAACCGATTACCGGACGATCTTCATAACCGGGTGTCGCCGGAATAGATCCCATAGCATACCCGTGCTCATCCATTTCTACCTCCACTAATCCTAAACTCTTCATCTCCTCCGTCAAATGCTTCAACAATACCAATTGCTTTTCCGTTGAAGGAAAAGTCTCGCTGTTCTCATCACTTTGAGTGTCGAAAGCGACATATCTTAAAAAACGCTCTTTTAAATCCAACATATCGATTTAATTTATTATTTTATATTATCATTCCAAACGAAATAATTCTCGCAATCGCACCCCAATCACACAATCTTCTAATCCCCGAATCACCCAATCACCCAATCACTGAATCACCCAATCACTGAATCACTCAATCACTCAATCTCCCAATCATTCAATCCGTCAGCTTAGCTCTCAACGAATCTTTAATAAAATAAATGATGATCGCGATATACATCACTACGGCTAAAATTTCAGCACCGCTCCACTCCACGAACCAATCCGCACCGCAATACTTCAATATGGCGCTGATCACACCCATCAAGGCTCCTCCCGCGATAAATCCGGAAGCAATCAATGTCCCCCGCTCCCGGCGGGATTTATTTACCTGTTCATCTTTACTACGGGAACCGACATACCAACTGATCAACCCTCCGATCAACAAAGGCGTATTCAAATCCAACGGAATAAACATTCCCAAGGCAAAGGCCAAGGCAGGAACTCCGATCATCGTCAAGATCAAAGCCAACGCGGCTCCGGCAAAATAAAGCAGCCAGGGAGTTGCACCACCCTCCATCAGAGGTTTAATCACGGCAGCCATAGCATTAGCCTGCGGTGCCACCAAAGCACCGTCTCCCACGAAACCGTAAGTCTTGTTCAGCACCATCATGACTCCGGCGATAGTAGCTGCCGACACGGCCGTTCCCAAGAACTTCCATCCCTCCTGTTTAGCGGGTGTAGTTCCCAACCAATAACCGATTTTCAAATCCGTAATAAAACCTCCGGCCATAGATAAGGCCGTACAGACGACTCCTCCGATAATCATAGCGGCCGTCATTCCGCTGGTTCCGCTCAACCCCGCACTGACCAATACCAAAGAGCTGAGAATAAGGGTCATCAACGTCATACCCGAAACCGGATTAGACCCCACGATAGCAATCGCGTTAGCAGCCACCGTGGTAAAGAGGAAAGCGATCACAAACACGATTAAAGTGGCAATAATCGTATGAAACATATTTCCCAACACCCCGATCTGGAAAAATACGAATATAGCGATCAATGTGGCAATCAAACCGGACAAGATCGTCTTCATCGGAAGGTCTCTCTGGGTACGCTCCGTTGTCTCCCCCGCGTCCTTTTTCCCTTTCAACTCACTCACGGCCAATCCCAAAGCTTGTTTTATGATACCGGATGAACGAATGATCCCGATAATACCTGCCATCGCGATGCCTCCGATACCGATGTGACGGGCATAATTGGAGAATAGCTGTTCCGGGCTCATCTGACCGATCAACATCGTAATATTTTCTCCCACGGCCAGAGTCTGTCCGTCGGCAAAATAACTGATAAAAGGAATCAAAACGAACCATACCGTAAAAGAACCCGCGCAAATAAAAGCAGCGTATTTCAATCCCACGATATAACCGAGTCCCAATACCGCGGCTCCCGTGTTAATCTTTAACACGACTTTCATCTTATCAGCCAACAACTCTCCCCAACCCATAATCCGGGTAGAGATCCCTTCCGACCACCAACCAAAAGTACTCACGATAAAATCATACAATCCGCCGATAAGTCCGCTAACAGCCAACAGTTTAGCCTGATTGCCTTTTTTCTCTCCCGAAACCAAAACCTCCGTCGTAGCCGTAGCCTCAGGGAAGGGATACTTGCCATGCATATCCTTTACGAAATATTTCCGGAAAGGGATCAACAACATAATACCCAGCAATCCTCCGAACAGGGAAGATAGGAAAATCTGATAAAAATGTGCATCCAATCCCAAAATATAAAGAGCAGGTAAAGTAAATATAGCTCCCGCGACAATAACCCCGGAACTTGCCCCGATCGATTGGATAATGACATTCTGTCCCAACATGTTTTTACGCCCTAAGACATTACCGACCCCTACCGCAATGATAGCGATCGGAATAGCTGCTTCAAATACCTGTCCTACCTTTAGTCCCAAATAAGCGGCAGCGGCCGAAAAGACAATTGCCATAATGATACCGAATGTCACCGAATAGACTGTAACCTCCTGAGGTTTCGACTTTGCCGACATCATAGGTTTGTATTCTTCACCCGGCGCAAGCTCCCGATAGGCATTTTCGGGAAGCGAATTAGGTTGTTTGTTTTCTTGATCCATCGTTTTTATAGTAAGTGATTTATTTATTCTGCCCCCAAAGATAATTATTTTAACCAAAAAATAGGAACCGAAACAACCTTTCTCTCCCGATGCAACTATTTTAACAAATCGATCCTCACGCGGTCCTCGTTTTTTGCAAGAGTATGATTACGATTTTTTAATTGAAGATACAAATATCTGATATCGTTTATCTTATGTTTCAAACTCATCGATCATTCATTCACCCACAAACCCCTTCTTATGTTTCCCGGCTTTCCGAAACACCTACATTGGAACATGCATTCTATTATTTTATACAAACAGATATTAAAAAATAACAGCAATCCCAAACTCCCAGAACCGCATAGAAACACCCGCGCAAAAACAATCCGTAAAAACAGTAACAACTCTTCCCAGTCTTTCAATACAAGAATAAACATCTAAAAATGAATCACTTTATCTATTCACCTATTATTCTATTCAAAAGAAGAAGGTTCCTTGTTAAAAAAGAGATTCAAATAATAAATATCATAAATATAAATAAAAATATTTTGACAAACTCCATATTTTTTATAATTTTATACGACTATTAACTCTAATACATCTTAACCACATGAGAAATCTATGTATGATTCTCTTTATGTTTTCATTCTTTTCGGTTTACGGCCAAAAAGACGTTGAATTAACTCAATCGGGCATCGAACAAGCCCATAAAGGTAACTTTTCGCGGGCAATAACCCTATTCGATAAAGCACTGAAGATTAATCCTAAAAACATAAAAGCTATCTACAACAAAGGATTTATCCGGGAAAACCAAAACCGTTTCGAAGAAGCCGCAGAACTATATTCCAGAATCATCGATCTGGAACCAAAGGATATATATTATTTCAGAAGAGGATACTGTTATTTTCAATCACGGCAATACCGAGAAGCGCTCAAAGATTATAACCTGATGTTAAAAAAATACCCGGATGACAATGATTTACTGATGAAGAGAATCCGGATTTACATTCAACAGAAACAATGGAATAAAGTACTTTCGGATTTTGATACTTACCTGGAAAAAGATCCGGACGATTTCATCATACAAGCAAACAGGGCGAAACTATTGATTAACTTGAAAAGAGAAAAAGAGGCCCATACCATTCTGGAGAAACTAATACAAAAATACCCGGATGAAACCATCATTCTGAACAGCTGGGCTTTCTCCTTATTAAAACAGGGGCTTCCCGATAAAGCCTTACAAAATATAAACAAAGCCCTGAAAATAAAGCCGAGCTACGCGGCAGCCTACATCACAAGAGCTCAAATATTCTTAGAGATAGGAGACAGGGAAAAAGCATGTAAAGATTATACCCAAGCTCAAAAATTAGGTTTTCCTATCGATCAATTAAACGAAGAGAGCATTGCACTGCTGAATGCCAATTGCAAAAATTAAAAGGCAGTTTCACGGTTAAAATGATAAAAATAGCGCTGCCCAAAAATTGAACAGCGCCATTTCTTTTATCGTGAATATTATTCGTTACCGTACTTCATTTCAGCACGACGTTTATAGCCTTCATACCTCCATTTAGCATCCCGTTCTGTCATTTCGAACAAACGTTCCGCATCTTCCGGAGCCGCCTTAATCAAGGAGTTGTAACGAACTTCGCCCATTAAGAACTCTCTGAATTTGGAATAATCCGGTTCTTTCGAATCCAACTGGAAGGGATTCTTACCTTCTTCTTCCAACATCGGGTTATAACGGTACAATTGCCAATAACCGCATTCCACGGCTTTCTTCTCCTCGGCCTGAGATTTACCCATACTTGCTTTCAACCCGTGATTAATACAAGGCGCGTAAGCAATAATCAGAGAAGGTCCGGGATAAGCCTCAGCTTCTTTCAACGCTTTCAAATACTGAGCCTGATTTGCTCCCATGGCAACCTGTGCCACGTACACGTAACCGTATGAAGCAGCCATCATACCCAAATCTTTTTTCCGGATCCGTTTCCCGCTTGCGGCAAATTTCGCCACGGCACCGACAGGCGTCGATTTAGAAGATTGACCGCCGGTATTGGAATATACCTCCGTATCCACAACCAGCACATTCACGTTCTGCCCGCTGGCTAACACGTGATCCAATCCACCGTAACCGATATCATATGCCCAACCGTCACCACCGAAAATCCATTGTGACTTTTTCGGGAAATAGGGTTTCAACGCCATGATCTCCTTGGCAACAGCCGATGTTTCTTTCGACATTGCAGCTGATAATTTATCGCTCGTCGCCAACGTCTTATCCCCGTCTTCATAAGCGGTAATCCACTCTTGTGCGGCAGCCTGAGTCTCAGCAGAGAATTGATTCATATGCTCTTCAATCAGTCTCTTGACACGTTCGCGCAAACGATTAGCACCCTCTGCCATACCGAATCCGTATTCGGCATTATCCTCAAACAAGGAGTTCGCCCAAGCCGGACCGCGACCGGTCACATTATTTTTACAATAGGGAGTGGAAGGAGCAGAACCTCCGTAAATAGAAGAACATCCGGTTGCATTAGCTACCATCATTCTCTCTCCGAATAGTTGGGTAATCAATTTAATATACGGGGTCTCACCGCAACCGGCACAAGCACCGGAGAACTCAAACAACGGTTGTTGGAATTGAGAATTTTTTACATTGTTCGGTTCCACCAGGCGTTTGTAACCGACCTTTTCATCCATATATTTGAAACGAGCAATTTCAGCTTCCTGCGATTCAAGCGGCTTCATAACGAGCGCTTTCTCTTTTGCCGGACACACGTCGGCGCAGTTTCCACAACCCGTACAATCCAACGGAGATACCTGAATCTTGAATTGAAGACCGGCCAACTCCTTACCGATAGCCGGCTTGGAGGCCGTTCCGGCAGGAGCCGCAGCTAACTCCGCTTCCGTCATCAAGAACGGGCGAATGGCAGCATGAGGACAAACATAAGCACACTGATTACATTGTATACAGTTATTTACTTGCCATTCCGGTACATTAATTGCAATTCCCCGTTTTTCATAACGGGAAGTCCCGGCAGGAAAAGTTCCATCCTCGCGTCCCGTAAACGCACTTACCGGAAGATCATCTCCAGCTTGAGCATTCATCACGTCTACCACCTTACGGATAAATTCAGGACGATTCGGATCGGGAGCTACAACTTCATCTTGCAAGTTTTTCCAATCGGCAGGAATTTCTACCTTAACGACATGCTCACCACCGGCATCCACTGCCGCGTAATTCATTTTTACGATAGCTTCTCCTTTCTTGCCGTATGACTTATCGATGGCTTTTTTCATTTCACTCACGGCCAATTCATACGGAATCACGTTCGTAATTTTAAAGAAAGCAGCCTGCATAATCGTATTCGTACGATTGCCCAAACCTAATTGCTGCCCCAATTTCGTACCGTTAATAATATAAAAATTAATCTCATTCTGGGCTAAATAACGCTTCATGGCATTCGGAAGATGATTCCCGACCTCTTTTTCATCCCAGATAGAGTTCAACAAGAAAGAGCCCCCCTTCTTCAATCCTTTCAATACGTCATACATATGAACGTAAGCCGGAACGTGACAAGCCACAAAGTCAGGAGTCGTTACTAAATAAGTAGAACGGATCGGCTCATCACCGAAACGAAGGTGAGAAGCGGTAAAACCTCCCGATTTTTTAGAGTCATAAGCGAAATAAGCTTGACAATATTTATTGGTAGCACTACCGATAATCTTAATCGAATTCTTATTGGCACCCACCGTACCGTCCGAGCCTAAACCGTAAAACTTAGCCTCATAGGTTCCGGCAGAAGTTACTTTTACTTCCGGTTCTACGGGAAGAGAGTGGAAAGTAACATCATCTACGATTCCGATTGTAAATTTATCCTTAGGCTCATTCATTGCCAAATTCTTGTATACGGCGATAATCTGCGCGGGAGTTACGTCTTTGGAACCCAAACCGTAACGTCCACCCACGATAACCGGAGCATTCTCTTTGCCGTAGAAGATCTCTTTCACATCCAAATACAACGGATCTCCGTTTGCTCCCGGCTCTTTTGTACGATCAAGTACGGCAATTCTTCTTACAGATGCCGGCATGACGTCCATAAAATATTTAGCAGAGAACGGACGGTACAGGTGTACTGCTATCATTCCGACCTTTTCTCCCTGAGCCATCTTATAGTCGATTACCTCCCGGATGGTCTCGGTCACCGACCCCATAGCTATGATGATATTCTCGGCATCGTTCGCACCATAGTAATCAAACGGACGATACGTACGTCCCGTGAGCTTAGACATCTCTTTCATGTATTCAGCCACGATATCAGGAACCGCATCGTAAAAACGATTGGCAGCCTCTCTTGCCTGGAAATAGATATCCGGGTTCTGAGCCGTACCCTTCGTCACCGGATTCTCAGAACTTTGAGCTCTATCGCGGAACTCCTGCAACGCCTTCATATCCACTAATCCGCGCAGATCTTCCATATCAATCTCTTCTATCTTCTGTATCTCGTGAGACGTACGGAATCCGTCGAAAAAATTTAAGAAAGGTACTCTCGATTTTATAGCAGTCAGGTGAGAAACAGCTGAAAGGTCCATCACTTCCTGAACGGAACCGGAAGCCAACATAGCAAAACCGGCCTGACGAGCAGCGTAAACATCCGCGTGATCTCCAAAAATAGAAAGAGCATGAGCCGCTAAAGCACGGGCACTCACGTGGAAAACGCATGGTAACAGCTCTCCCGCAATCTTATACATATTCGGAATCATCAGCAATAAACCTTGCGATGCTGTATACGTGGTTGTCAAAGCACCGGCTTGCAAAGAACCATGAACGGCTCCGGCAGCACCCGCCTCTGATTGCATTTCAACCAGGCGAACAGTTTCGCCAAACATATTTTTTCTTCCTTTAGCAGCCCATTCGTCAACGTATTCAGCCATCGGAGACGAAGGAGTGATCGGATAAATACACGATACTTCACTGAACATATAGGCTATATGCGCAGCAGCAGCGTTACCGTCACAAGTAATAAATTTCTTTTCTTTTGCCATTTTTTTAAACATTAACTAACAATCATTCATTCCTCTGAAAACACGATTCAACACCTGAAAAATACCGAAGCCCTCTCCGTCCAGCATGTGATCTTATTCTCAACTATATTATACTATTTATTTAATTATCAATATACAAAACCAGTAAGCCATAAAGGTACAATATTTTTCTTCCCTCGTTCTATCATATCCGTCATTATTATTAAATTATCCTTTATTCGCCTTTTATCTCCCTCTTGTCTCACGAGAATAGCATAGCGTCCGTTTACCAGAAAATCCGCATTTTCCGAATAATTCAAGCTGGCTACAGGGCATAACTGACTAACTAAAAACGTTTTTCTGACCGTAGCGGCATCCGTATTATCCAAACATACGGCATTCAATAAATTGGGATTATGAAGATATACCTGATTAGGCTTCAAGCCGTTCTCATCATCACTTTCCTTGTCAAACAACAAAGTCAGTAAACGGGCATTTTTCATATAATGCAAATAATTGAGTACCGTGGCCCTCGATACTCCGATTTCGTGGCTCAGTTTACTGATATTTACATTGTTATTATCATTTGCCACAATATAAAGCAATTGCTTCAATTTGGTCAAATATTTCAATTCTATCTGGTTATTATACGGAATATCAAACTCTAACGTTAAGTTTATATTCTTTAATAAATAATCGATATGTGATTTCTCTTCCAAATAGATGGGATAATAGCCGTATTTCAAATAATTCCCGAAATGGGCCAAAGGACGCACGCGGTCTAAAATACGGTCTACAATCTCCTCGTGATGCTCCAATATCTCCTCAAAAGCAAATACCGGAAATTTATGTCCCGTCTCCAACTCCAGAAATTCCCGAAAAGACAGCCCGCTCAGGTTATACATCTCCACAATTCCGTGCAGGTATTTGTTGGATTTAATCCTCACGATGGAAGAGGCCGTAAAAACAATCCGCAATTCTGGAAAATGATCGTAAGCTTCCCTCAACTCTTTATCCCAATTGGGATATTTATGAACTTGATCCAGTAGCAATACCTTTCCCCCCAATTTATAGAAACGCTCCACAAAATGGAACAACCCCTCCGTCGCAAAAAAAAGATTATTGATATTCACGTAAAGACACGATGGATCATCCTCATAATATTCTTTGCAAAAAGCCAGAAGAAAATTTGTTTTCCCCACCCCGCGGCTCCCCTTTATAGCAATCAGACGGGCACGACAATCTATTACATCCAGCAATCCCCGACGGATAGTAGAAGTCCTCTCCTTCAATAGAATATCGTGTGTAATACGTAAACTCTCCATCTCTCTTTTTTTGCAATGCAAATATAGTAAAAAAAGATGCATTTTGTAATCTACATGTTACAAAACATAGAAAAAGCGGGTTAAAGATCATTTTAACCCGCTTTTTTATCTTATAAGTCATCTGAATCACTTATCATTCATAGAAATCAGAAATTCCTCATTGGATTTCGTTTTTTCCAAACGATCTTTTACAAATTGCATAGCTTCAACGGAGTTCATATCCGTCAAATAATTACGTAATATCCAAATTCGATTCAACGTGTAATCACCCAACAAAAGATCGTCACGACGCGTACTGGAAGCCGTAATATCCACAGCCGGATAAATACGACGATTGGATAATTTGCGATCCAATTGCAACTCCATGTTACCCGTTCCTTTAAACTCTTCAAAAATCACATCATCCATTTTCGATCCGGTCTCCGTCAACGCGGTGGCCAAAATCGTCAACGATCCTCCATCTTCAATATTCCGGGCCGCTCCGAAGAAACGTTTCGGCTTATGTAACGCGTTTGCATCCACACCGCCGGAAAGAACCTTACCGGAAGCAGGAGATACGGTATTATAGGCGCGGGCCAAACGAGTAATGGAATCCAAAAGAATCACCACATCATGACCGCATTCCACCATACGTTTCGCCTTCTCTAAAACGATATTAGCGACCTTCACGTGGCGTTCCGCCGGTTCGTCGAACGTAGAGGAGATAACCTCTGCATTTACATTCCGGGCCATATCCGTAACCTCTTCCGGGCGCTCGTCTATCAACAGTATGATCAAATAAACCTCCGGATGATTAGCAGAAATGGCATTGGCAATTTCCTTCAACAACATGGTTTTACCGGTCTTTGGTTGAGCAACGATCAATCCGCGTTGTCCTTTACCGATAGGAGCAAACATATCTACCACCCGGGTTGAAATGGTCGCACGTCCGTTTCCGGTCAAATTGAATTTTTCATTCGGGAAAAGAGGGGTAAGATGATCAAACGGAATACGATCCCGGACAGCTTCCGGAGACTTCCCGTTGATCTTTTCCACTTTTATCAAGGGGAAATATTTTTCTCCCTCTTTGGGCGGCCGCACCGTTCCTTCAACCGTATCACCGGTAGAGAGACCGAAAAGCTTAATTTGGCTCTGTGACACGTATATATCATCCGGCGAGTTCAGGTAATTATAATCCGATGAGCGTAAAAAACCGTAACCGTCAGGCATAATCTCCAACACGCCGGAATTTAAAATAATACCCTCAAACTCATAATATTTATCTCTTTTGTCGAACCGCATCTTATTCGTATTCTCACGCTTCTCTTCCGACTCCGCCAGCGGACTTTCAAGCACGGGTTCCTGTACCAATTCGGGCAAAATATCAACATCCGGCTCATCCAATACGATATCGTCCTCAACAACTTGCTGTAAGGCTTCATTATCTTTCTCGTAACGTTTAGCCTTCTTTACAAATTTAGACATCCGATCCTGTTTTGCCGGAAAATTTTCTTTACTCTTTTCTTCTTCCTTCTCCTCCGGTATAGCGGGCTCCGGACTTATCGACTGTTCATTATTTTCCGGCTTTTTATTCCGGCGATCCATAAACTTACGATTAGGCTTGTTTCCCCGTTTGTTTTCCTGACTATTTTCTATTTTCTTCTCCTCAGGAGCCGTCTCTTCAACTTCCTCTTTTTTATTCTCGACAACTATACCGTTCTCCGTACGATTCAGAACTATATCCTTATCCAAAATATCACTATGGATAACATTAATAACCCGGGGTTCTTCCTTCTTCTCCGCTTCTACCGCCACAGGTTCTTCTTTTGGTTCCTCTTTTGTAGGTAGGGTCTGGGATTTGTTATCCTTCTTATTAAACCTTTTCATTCCTCCATTGGAATCTCCCACTTTCTGCACCCCTCCCCGTATAACCCGCACCCTGGGCTTCTTTTCTTTCGGTTCAACAGGAGTAGTTTCTTCTGTAGCCACCATAGCCTGCTGATCCAAAATCTTATATATCAGCTCTTTCTTTTTATAGGATTCAACCCTTTTAACATTCAGATCTTTTGCAATTTGACGCAAATCTGAAAGTAATTTTTCATTCAGTTCTAAAATATCGTACATATAATTACGTTATGGATAATTATCATTAAGTAAGTTAAGTCACCCGGCATGAACCAGGTGGAAAGTATAATCTGCACAAAATTAGAAAGAATTATCTTTATTCCCAAATTGTTAAGAAATAATTTAAAGCAACGGCATATAAATTATTTTTTTGGTTGCAAAAAACTCTTCTTCAAAAAAATCCGGAATACCATATACACGGACCTTATCTCTATACGGTTTTATCTCCTCGTCAAAATCCCCTCCCTTTATATAAAGAATCCCGTTCGGCAATTCGTTGTTTCCTCCTTTTCGAATGCGATTCCGCGTCCAGGACATAAAAGTTGGAAATGCCGTAACCGCCCTACTTACAATAAAATCAAATTTTTCTTTTACCTCTTCAACCCGAAGTTGTTCCGCTCTTACGTTTTTAAGTCCTAAAGCTGTCACGATTTCCCGAACGACCTTTATCTTTTTACCGATCGAATCTACTAAAAAAAAATCCGTTTCCGGAAAAAGAATCGCCAAGGGGATTCCCGGAAAACCTCCGCCAGTACCGACATCCATAACCCGGGTACCCGGTTTGAAAGAGATAACTTTCGCGATGGCCATGGAATGCAATACATGATGAATTTCCAATTCGCCGATATCTTTTCTGGATATGACATTTATTTTTTCATTCCATTCCCGGTACAGTCCTTCCAATTGTTCCAGTTGTTTTTTTTGCAAGTCACTCAATCCGGCAAAATATTTCTGAATGAATTCCATTGTTTCTTTGATCATTAATTAATTAGCGATTCCGATTGTAGATAGGCAAGTACAGCATACACAAAACTCCCATTACGATATACAATAAGGTCATCGCCCCGTGAGACAATAAAGCGAACGTCTTGGCCAGACTTTCCATTTCGGGAGTATTCGGCAGATACAACATCAAGGCAGCCACAACCATAAAATGCCATGCCCCGACCCCCCCCTGAACCGGAGCGACCATTCCATAACTGGAAATAACAAACACGGTCAGGCCGACCAGCATATTTAAGCCGGAGGTAAACTTGAAACAGAAGAAACAGACATACAGCATTAAAAAATACATCAACCAAATGAAAACAGTATGCGCTATAAACAACCATTTGTTATCCACTCCCTTTACGGCCAAAATACCCTCCTTTAATCCAGATAAAAACTTATGTATCCGTGCCGAAAAAATGCCTTTTCGAACCGACCAAATCAATATCATTAACAGGATAACAAATAAAAAACCGATGGCCCAAATCCAACCGGATGTCAGTAAACCGTACAGCTTTTCCTTTATATCTTCGTTCGTATCCAAAAAACGTACGACTTGTCCAAATTGAGATAAAATCACGACCAAAGTCAACAATAGTAACATGATCATATCGAACACCCGCTCCGTGACGACCGTTCCCAACAACTTGGAAAAAGGTACTTGTTCATATTTAGCCACCACTCCGCAACGAGTGAACTCTCCCATTCGGGGAATAGCCAAGTTGGCAAAATAACCGATCATAACACCCATAAAACTATTCATGAAAGAGATCTCATAGCCCATGGACCGAGTCAACAACTGCCAACGCATAGCCCGGCTGACGTGACTAAGAATTCCCAACACCACGCCGACCCATACCCAAGTATAATTTACATCTTCACGCAATACTTTCATTAAATCCGCCGGATTCTGATCCCGGTATACCAACCAAAACAAGAAAACCGTTACGGCAAAAAAAGCAAAAAACTTTATTATTTGCTTATATATAGGCTTCATCCATCAACTTTAGTAAAGTTCACACTTTAATAATTTCCTCAAATCAAAATAAAATGATTATTTTGTAAGTTGATTGCAAATGTACATTATTAATCGGAAGTTGAAAAATTAGGGAGGAGAAAGTCGTTATAATGTAAGCACATTGTTTTTAATACAACAGGAACAGATGGGTATTGTAAAAGCTAAAAAATATTTAGGACAACATTTCCTAAAAGACCAAAATATCGCTCGAAAGATCACGGACAGTCTTCTTCCTTTAACGACAAACGTGTTGGAAATAGGACCTGGGATGGGTGTCTTAACCCAGTATTTATTAAAAAATAACCGATTCTCAGTTTTGGCTATCGATATCGACCAAGAGTCCATAAGCTACCTCCACGAGGCCTTTCCGCAACAGAAAAAACAGATCATTTACGGTGACTTCCTTAAAATGGATCTCACTCTTTTTCATAAAGAACCTTTTTCAATAATAGGAAATTTACCTTATAACATCTCGTCGCAGATTTTTTTCAGAGTTATTGAAAACAGAGATTACATTCCTCAGGTTGTCTGCATGATACAAAAAGAGGTTGCCGATCGGATCAATGCCTCCCACGGAAACAAAACCTATGGGATACTAAGTGTTTTTTTACAAACTTTTTATCATATAGAATACCTTTTTACCGTGAATGAACAGGTATTTGATCCTCCTCCCAAAGTAAAATCCGCTGTTATCCGTCTGACACGTAACCAAAGGGAAAAATTGGATTGCAAAGAACAACTGTTTTTCAACGTCGTAAAAACCGGTTTTAATCAAAGGAGAAAAACACTCCGAAATTCATTAAAACCGATTTTACCCCCGGAATTTACTTCGGATATGTTAAATTTGCGACCCGAACAACTTAGCGCAGAAGACTTCATCACGCTATGTAAAGCCATAGAAAACAACTTATAACAGACCTGACAAGCATGCAACAATTCGAATTGACCAACGAGTTTCTCGCCAAATTAGAAGAAATCATCAACGCAAACGATAAAGAGGGAGCTTCCAAAATAGTGGAAACCCTCCACCCTGCCGATATCGCCGAAATCTTAGAAGAACTCGATAATAAACAGGCTCAATTCTTATTCTTACTTCTTGATAATGAGTTAGCCGGTGACGTATTAGCAGAATTGGAAGAGGACGAACGTAAACGTTTTATCGAATCTTTTCCCCCGGAAATCATCGCTAAACGTTTCATCGACAATATGGATTCGGATGATGCGGCGGATTTGGTAGGAAGCATGTCCGATGAACAACAACACGAAGTACTTTCCCACATAGAGGACTTGGAACAAGCCGGAGATATTGTCGACCTGTTGCACTATGATGAAGATACCGCCGGTGGTCTGATGGGAAAAGAGTTAGTTGCCGTCAATGAAAATTGGACCGTATTGACCTGCCTCAGGGAGTTGAGTCGACAAGCCGAAAATATCGGAGAAATTTTCTACGTGTATGTCGTTGACGATGACAACGTACTAAAAGGAAGATTATCATTAAAAAAAATGATCTTATCCCCGACATCGACCAAAATAAATAAACTGTATAACCCTGACGTCATCTTCGTTAACACGGACGAGACCGCGGAATCGGTAGGACGGATCATGCAAAAATACGATTTGGTAGCCATTCCGGTCGTAGATTCCATCGGACGACTGGTAGGTCGAATTACGATCGACGACGTCGTGGATGTCATTCGTGAAGAGGCTGAAAAAGACTATCATATGATGTCCGGTATCACCCAAGACGTGGAATCTTCGGATACGATATGGGACCAGACAAAAGCTCGTCTACCTTGGTTAATCATAGGTCTTTTCGGAGGAATGTTAGCTGCCTATATGATCTCGTTCTACCAGGCGGATATTGCCCTTTTCCCGGCTACGGCTATGTTTATCCCTGTTATCACCGCCATGGGAGGAAATGTAGGAATACAATCTTCGGCCATCGTCGTAAAAGGTTTGGCCTCCAATTCTCTCGGAGTAAAAAATATTTTCCAAAACATTATTAAGGAAATAGGAGGAGCTTTAATCAACGCTACCATATGTTCTTCCATCATTTTTGTCCTCACCCTTTGTTTCAATATGAACTCTTTCGCCATGCCGCTCACGGTAACGATTTCTCTCTTTACGGTAATTATTTTTGCTTCGCTATTCGGAACGGCTTTCCCTCTGTTACTCAATAGAATCAATATTGACCCGGCTCTGGCTACCGGTCCTTTCATCACCTTAACCAATGATATCATCGGATTAAATATCTATCTTTTCATCGGAAAATTAATCCTTGCCGAACTATTATAACCCCCCTTTAGCATTAGCTTCCAAAAGCACTTTTTTAATTACAGAAAAAATTGTTTAATTAAAAGAGTGTTGCTAACTTGCGCCCTCGATAAGAAAGAAAAACTGCTATAAATCATAAGGCGTTAAGATAAAATAAATCATTATGTATCAAGGAATAAAAACAGTATCATTTGAAGAAGCTGTAAAAGTAGTGAAATCGGGTGACCGAATTCACATTCACAGTGTTGCTTGTGCTCCGCAAGGATTGATTCAAGCCCTTTGTAACAGAGGTCGTGCAGGAGAATTAAAAGGTGTAAGAATACAACACCTGCACACGGAAGGAAGCGCTCCCTATGCCGAAGCCGAATTCGAAGGTGTTTTCCTTCTCGAATCTTATTTCGTGGGAAGCAATGTTCGCAAACCGACCCAAGCCGGTTATGCCGATTATGTTCCCGTTCACTTGAGTGAAACACAAAAATTAATCCGCAGCGGAATTCATCCGATAGACGTAGCTATGATTCAAGTGTGTCCGCCGGATAAACACGGATACGTATCTATGGGGACCTCCGTTGACGCGACTTTAGCTGCCGTACAAAACGCGAAAACGGTTATTGCCGTCATCAATCCGAATGTTCCCAGAGCATGGGGTAACGCTATCATTAAATTATCGGATATCGATGTCTTCTGCGAAGACAACACGCCGTTAATCGAAGCACATCCGGCCTCTCTAACGGAAGAGGATATCAAAATCGGAAAAAACTGCGCCGCATTAATCGAAGACGGAGCTACCTTGCAAATGGGAATCGGAGCTATTCCGAATGCCGTGCTTTCTCAATTGGGAAATCATAAAAATTTAGGTATTCACACCGAAATGTTCGCAGACGGCGTACTGCCTCTCTATGCCAAAGGAGTCATCAATAACTTAAATAAAAAATTCGATAAAGGAAAGATCGTATCCACCTTCTTAATGGGTTCCAAAGAAGTATATGATTTCATCGACGATAACCCGGCCGTAGCCATGATGGATGTAGGGTATACCAACGACCCGTTCATCATCGCTCAACAACCTAAGATGACAGCCATTAATTCGGCTCTGTCCGTCGATATTACGGGACAGGTGAATGCCGACTCCATCGGGTGCAAATTTTACAGCGGTTGCGGCGGCCAATTGGATTTCATCCGCGGAGCAGCAGCCAGCGAAGGAGGTAAACCCATCATCGCCTTACCCTCCGTTACCAATAAAGGAGTGAGCAAAATTACCCCGACCCTATTAAACGGAGCCGGAGTCGTAACCACCCGTTTTGACGTCCATTATATCGTAACGGAATTCGGTGCAGCCGATTTATACGGAAAAACACTGCAACAAAGAGCAAAAGCACTTATCGCTATCGCACATCCGGATCATCAGGAAGAGTTGGACAAAGCAGCCTTCGAACGATTCGGCAGTCATTTCCATTTTATCCGAAAATAAAAAGAAAAGAGGAAGCTTAAATTAGCTTCCTCTTTTTTTATTACTATTTTTGTACATAATACCGATCAATGGATCAGGTATTTTTTTTAAATTTTTTATTATGGATTGGAATAAACTCATATCTGCCAGACGGTATCAACCGGGAAGTGCCCCCACCCTATTTCGTTCGCACGATCGTTCGCAATTCCAAAGGGACTACGATCGTTTGATCTTCTCTTCTCCCTTCAGACGCTTACAAAATAAAACCCAGGTATTTCCTTTACCGGGAAACATATTCGTGCACAACAGACTTACCCATAGTCTGGAAGTAGCCAGTGTAGGGCGTTCCTTAGGAATCAAAATCGCCCAATTTATAAAGCAAAGAGAGAACGTAGAAAACCCTGAGATTTTAGAGGAAATCGGAACGATTGTCAGTACGGCTTGCCTGGCCCATGATTTAGGAAATCCCCCTTTCGGCCACTCCGGTGAAGAGGCCATATCTTACTTTTTCATAGATGGAGAGGGACAATACCTAAAAAAATTACTCACGGATGAAGAGTGGGCGGATATCAGTCATTTTGAAGGGAACGCGAATGCCTTCAGGTTACTAACCCATAACTTTAACGGCCGGCGTCCGGGAGGATACACCATGACATATACCACGTTAGCCTCCATCGTCAAATATCCCTTCGAATCCAAAGCGGCCGTTAAAGGGCATAAATACGGTTTTTTTCAAAGTGAAAAAGAGATTTACCGGGAAATTGCCGAAGAGTTGGGATTAATCCAGCTGAATGAAAAACCCCTTCAATTCGTACGTCATCCTTTAGTTTTCTTAGTCGAAGCCGCAGATGATATCTGCTACCAAATTATGGATATCGAAGATTCCCATAAACTGAAAATTTTATCTTACGATGAGACGACCAAAATATTATTAAATTTCTACGATAAGGAAGAAGATAAAGAGGATTTGAAAACGATAGCCAAAACATTCAAAATAGTTACCGACAAAAATGAGTGTATCGCTTTTTTACGAGCCGGAATCATCAACAAATTGATCAATGCCTGCGCCAACGTATTTTGTGAGAATTACGAAACAATTATGAACGGTACTTTCAAAGGTTCTCTGATTCAACACCTTTCCGGAATCAATAAAACAGCTTATGACGCCTGCACCGATTTAGCTTATTCGCGCATATACCATACCAATATCGTGACTCAAATTCAAATAGCCGGGTTCAAAATATTGGCCACGATCCTTAAAGAATACATCGATGCTGTCCTGAAACCGGGAACCTATTATGCCCGAAATATACTATCCATCATGCCGGAACAATACAAAGTACACCAAGACGATAGCATTTATACAAAAATTCAAACCGTAACCGATTATGTCTCGGGCATGACCGATTCCTACGCTCTGAATCTTTACCGTAAAATAAAAGGTATAGACTTGCCGGAAATAAGATAAAATCATCAAATTAGGAGATTGAGAGATTAAATGATTGACGATTTTAAATTGTAGATTGAATTCCGTTTTCAATTTACAATCTAAAATCTACAATCTACAATAAAAAAAGCCACGATCTCTCGTGGCTTCTCCCTAAATTCGGCATCGACCTACTCT
>NZ_JANSKB010000008.1:0-101897 GCF_024741215.1 Gabonibacter chumensis
GAGTAGGTCGATGCCGAATTTAGGGAGAAGCCACGAGAGATCGTGGCTTTTTTTTTATTGTAGATTGTAGATTTTAGATTGTAAATTAAAAACGGAATTCAATCTACAATTTAAAATCGTCAATCATTTAATCTCCTAATCCATTTAATCTCTCAATCTCTTATCATTCTGTCTCCAATCGTTAATCTATAATTCTCAATTGTCAATTTTTTTTAATATTTTTGTCAAAAATAGGACGATATAATGAATAATACGACTTCTTTTATAGTTAAAAATATAGCGGCTTTATTTTTGATGGTTTTTGTCGTACAGACTGCGGTTCGCGATAACGGCGGGTATAATTGGGTTTTTTCTATGTTGAAGGGAAATCTGGAGATGATAAAACGCTACCCCCGGATGAGTACAGAGCAGAAGAACGAGATTAAACATGGAGCGAATTTTAATTATTTACATTTTCTAAAGACCAATACTCCGCCGGATGCGGTTATTCTGTTTCCTCCGAAGGATACGCTCTTACATGTTAAGCTTTTTAAAGATAAGCCCTCCAATAGTGCTTCTTTGAGAAATAGGATATGGGCGTCTTATTTTGTATATCCTCGTAAGATTATATATGCCGATAGTTTGAAAGGGTGTCCGGCTGAAGTGACTCATATTGCCGTTATCGACAAACATGGGTACGAATATGTAAAAGATAGCGTCGATTGGGCTACCGCTCCTGCTTTTTCTGTTATACCCATAAAAAGATAATTTATGATAGCTTTATTTTCAATCGTATCGGTGTACTTGATAGGGATGATTGTTTTGAGATTGATCAGCCGGGAATGGTCGTTATCGGAAACATTAGGTTTCGGTTTTCCTATCGGTATGGGATGTGTGACGGTATGGATGTTTCTTATGGATGTTTTGGGGATCTCTTTGATACGCGGGACTGTTTTGTCTGGTACTTTTTTATTGGTGGCGTTTTTATATTTTCTTTTGTATTGTTTCAAGAAAGATCAGGATATTTTTGCACCTATAAAACGGTACGTCCGTAAGGGAGAGATCAGTAGACTTTTACACAAACAAAATGCCGGAGTTTTATTTTTGTCGGGAGTATTGATCTATTTGATTTATCTGGTAACGGTAAAGGCTTTATACTGGCCTGCTATTCATTACGATACGATTGCCGGGTATGATTTTTTAGCCCGGGCGATTGCCCACGAGGGAACGCTCCATAATTCTCTTTTCGATCCGGCCCATCGTTTGGTTTCTTACCGTAGTATTTATCCTCCCCTTTTTCCTTTAAGTTTTGCCTATGCATATATTTGCGGGGAAATGTCGGTAAAGATTATTCCCATCTTGTATTATGTCTCGATTGCCTTTTCTTTTTACGGTTTATTACGTCGTTATGTGAATCCGTTATCATCGATGTTGATGGTATTGATTTTGTTGGCAACACCTGAATTTGCGGCACAATCGACCTTCTTAATGACGAATATGCCGCAAACTATTTATACTTTGATCGGAATGATCGGTTTTATTTGTTGGTTTAATCGTAAAGGAGAGCGTTATTTTGCCCTCAGTATTATTACCTTGACTTTGGGTGTCTGGGGACGAACGGAAGGGGTTGTATTCTTTATTCCCTGTTGTTTTGCTTTGGCTTATCGACTGATACGGGAATGTCGGGAGCGGTCGTTGTTTTCCCGGGAAAATGTAAAGAGGTGTTTATGGTTTGGTATACCTTCTTGTGTCGCTTACGGAACATGGGAAATCTATCTGAAATACGTTCTGAAAGCCTCTGATTTGCAACAACCTTTTAAGCTGGGAATTATAGAGTTGGAGGGTAAGTTCGACTTTATGATGCGTATCGTTGAAGAGATCAGTTTTTCTTCTCAATTGTACGGTTGGGTTATTTATTTGGGGATCACGGCTTTCGTGTTGAATCTGATTTACCTGATGTATAAACGGGAGTGGTCGTTTTTCAATGGAATTACCTTGTCGTTGATCGTTGCGGCGTGGTGTATTTATTTGTTGGTCTATTATCAGATCGATGTACCTTCTCTTGATATTTTTGAAGGTTATATCAGTTATGGTTACAAGCGAGGACTTTTTAATTTCTTGCCTTTACTTCTCTTCTATTTTGCCACTTCGAAAGTGGTACAAAATTTCTCGAACCTGTTGTATATGGAGTATCCTCAAAAAAAAGTAATATGATGAAAACCTGTTTGCTTATTCCTTGTTATAATGAAGGATTAACGATTCGTAAAGTAGTGGATGATTTTAAAAGAGAAATACCTGATTTAGAGGTGTATGTGTATGATAATAATTCTACGGACAATACCGTGGAAGAGGCTTTATCGGCGGGAGCTATCGTACGTAAAGAGCATCGGCAGGGAAAGGGGAATGTCGTAAGAAGCATGTTTCGGGATATCGATGCCGATATCTATATTATGGTGGATGGGGACGATACTTATCCGGCCAAGGCGGTTAAGTCGCTGTTGGAACCCGTTGAAAAGGGAGAGGCAGATATCGCGATCGGAGATCGTTTGAGCAACGGTACTTATTTTAAAGAAAACAAGAGGTCTTTCCATGGTTTCGGTAATAATTTGGTTAAGTTTTTTATTAACTACTTTTTTCGTACGGATTTGAAAGACATTATGACAGGATACCGGGTTTTCAGCCGGAATTTCGTGAAGACTTTTCCTGTAATTAGCGAAGGGTTCCAGTTGGAAACGGAAATGACCATATTTGCCTTGAGTAAATATTTCAGAATCGTAGAGGTACCGATAGACTTTTCTGAGAGACCGGAAGGGAGTTTCTCCAAACTGAATACTTTTTCTGACGGTTTTCGGGTTATCATGTGTATTTTCAATATGTATCGGCATTATAAACCTTTGCGTTTCTTTACCGTTATCGCCTTATTTTGTATGATACTGTCTTTTATTTTCGGTATCCCGGTAATCATGGAGTATATAGATTACCAATATATATATAAGGTTCCTTCGGCTATATTGGCCGGATCATTGTTTGTTATTGCAACTTTGACTTATACCTGCGGTTTGATTTTGGATGCGTTGGCTTACAAAGATCAGGTCTTTTTTGAGCAGATATTGAAGAAATGATTGATGAGCGTAGGGAATAGGTTTTAATTTTATATATTCGTGGTTTGAAACAAGATTTGGGAAATGGCATTATTCGGTTTATTTAATAAAAAGAAAAAAGAGAGCCTTGATAAAGGTTTAGAGAAGACAAAAGAGAGCGTTTTTAAAAAGCTTTCTCGGGCAATAGTCGGAAAATCGAAAGTGGACGATGAAGTTCTCGATAACCTGGAAGAGGTTTTGATTACTTCGGATGTAGGAGTGGAGACTACTGTCAGAATTATTCGCAGGATTGAAGAACGGGTCGAACGAGATAAATACGTCGGTGTAGAAGAGTTGAATAGGATCTTGAAAGAAGAGATCGTGGATCTTTTGAAGGAGAATAACGTATCGGATTACAATTCATTCGATTTACCGCCGGGAGACGAACCTTACGTGATGATGGTTGTTGGGGTGAACGGGGTCGGAAAGACAACTACGATAGGTAAGCTCGCCAATAAGTTCAAAGAAGCCGGAAAATCCGTGGTATTGGGTGCTGCCGACACCTTTAGGGCTGCTGCCGTCGATCAGTTGGTCATCTGGGCCGAGCGGGTCGGAGTACCTATTGTAAAACAGGCTATGGGAGCAGATCCGGCGTCTGTTGCTTACGATACGTTGAGCAAGGCGAAAGCCGATCATGCGGATGTGGTCATAATCGATACGGCAGGACGTTTACACAATAAAGTCAACTTGATGAACGAGTTGACAAAGATTAAAAAGGTAATGCAGAAGGTAATACCGAATGCTCCTCATGAGATTTTATTGGTGTTGGATGGCTCCACCGGACAAAATGCTTACGAGCAGGCAAAACAATTTACGTTAGCGACAGAAGTAAATGCATTGGCCATAACCAAATTGGATGGAACGGCTAAAGGGGGGGTCGTGATCGGTATTTCGGATCAATTTAAGATACCGGTGAAATATATCGGTATAGGAGAAAAAATGGAAGATCTGCAAGTGTTTAACCGGGAAGAGTTTGTCGATTCTCTGTTTAGTTAAGCCGAATGATTTAATTGTAAGTTGTAAGGAATGCCGTGATTCAATGATTTTGTGATCGAGAGATTGAATTCGTATCTGCTGATTTCTGAATTTTAATTTGATAGTGTCTACTTAAGATTCTTGAATTTCAATTGAAAAAGATTCTTTTTGTTTGTCTGGGTAATATCTGTCGTTCTCCGAGTGCGGAGGCGGTAATGAAGTATTATGTGAAAGAGAGAGGATGGGAGGATCGATTTTTTATCGACTCCGCCGGATTGAGCGGATGGCATTCCGGAGAACCGGCAGATGAGCGGATGCGACAGCATGCTGAAAACAGAGGTTACGAGTTGACCAGTCGTTCCCGTAAATTTTATCCTCCGGCCGATTTTAAAGAATTTGATATGATCATCGGTATGGACGATCAAAATATCCGGGATTTACGCGCTTTGGCCGATACGGAGGAGGAGTTGGGGAAAATACATAAAATGACCGATTTCTGTCGGCATTTTTCCTGTCGAACGGCAGTACCGGATCCTTATTATGGTGGGGAGGCCGGTTTCGAGTTGGTGTTGGACCTTTTGGAAGACGGGGTTGAAGGATTGCTCGATGCATTGAAATAACCCATTGGAACGGGTACCGTATGCTATTTTAAAATGGTAAATTAAAAGATGCTGAGATATAATGATTATAAGATTCAGTGATTCAGTGATTGGAGAAGAGTTGACGATTGAAAGAGGGTAAGAGCAGCATTCAATAGTAAATCATGAATCAGGAAGAATAAAACCCCGAAAGTTTCGATATCTGACTTTCGGGGTTTGCATTGTTTGAATATTTTTTATTTCAACAGTTTATCGAGGCACTCGTTCACGTTTTTCTCGATTCGTTCCAGTATGTTTGTATTTTCGGCCTTGCTGAATTCGGTTCCCGTTATGTTTTCATAAAGTTCGATGTACCGGTCGGTAATGTTTTTCACCACCGCCGGAGTCATTTCAGGTACTTGTTGCCCCTCTTTTCCTTGAAAGCCGTTTGCCATCAGCCATTCGCGAACGAATTCTTTGGAAAGCTGGCGTTGTTTTTCTCCTTTTGCTAATCTTTCTTCATATCCGTCAGCATAGAAATAACGGGATGAATCCGGTGTGTGGATTTCATCTATTAAGAAGATCTGTCCGTTTTTCTTTCCGAACTCGTATTTCGTATCCACGAGGATAAGTCCCATTTTAGCCGCCATTTCCGAGCCTCTTTGAAAAAGAACATACGTGTATTTTTCGAGCATTTCGTAGTCTTCTTTGCTGACCAAACCGCTGGCGATGATCTCTTCTTTGGATATGTTTTCATCATGGCCTTCCATGGCTTTGGTCGTCGGCGTGATAATGGGGGAGGGAAATTTCTGGTTTTCAACCATTCCTTCGGGGAGTTTTATCCCGCAAAGCGTTCTGTTCCCGGCTTTGTATTCTCTCCATGCACTGCCTGCCAGGTAACCGCGGATAACCATCTCCACCTTGAACGGTTCGCACATGTGGCCGATTGTTACCATCGGGTCCGGAGTGGCGATTTTCCAGTTGGGAACAATGTCGGAAGTGGCATCAAGAAATTTCGCCGCAATCTGGTTCAATACTTGTCCTTTGCAAGGAATCCCTTTGGGCAGGACCACGTCAAAAGCAGAAATTCTGTCGGAGACGAGCATGACCAGGTATTCGTCATTGATGTTGTATACATCCCGAACTTTTCCGACATATAGATTTTTTTGTTTCGGAAATTTGAAATTTGTTTTTACAATCGCTTCCATGTTATTCGCTTTAATGATCTGTTATATGGATTTTTTTTCATTGTTGTAAGCTTTCACGATCTCTTTTACGAGACGGTGGCGAACGATATCGTTCGTGTCGAATTCTACAAAGGCGATGCCCTTGATGTCCTTTAGTATCTTGAAAGCATGAATCAGACCTGAATCGTTTTGTTTCGGAAGATCGATTTGGCTCATGTCTCCCGTGATGACAAATTTAGCACTGATTCCCATTCGCGTAAGGAACATTTTCAATTGATTGCGGGTCGTATTCTGAGCCTCGTCCAAAATAACAAAGGCATCGTTTAAAGTGCGGCCGCGCATGTAGGCCAAAGGTGCGATTTGAATGACTTCGGATTCTAAATATTCGGTTAACTTCCGAGCCGGGATCATATCGGACAAAGCGTCGTACAAGGGTTGGAGATAGGGATCTACTTTTTCTTTCATATCTCCCGGCAAAAATCCTAAACTTTCTCCTGCTTCAACAGCCGGTCGGCTGAGTATAATCCGTTTTATTTCTTTATTGCGTAATGCCTTTACGGCTAAGGCTATGGCCGTGTATGTTTTCCCTGATCCAGCGGGACCGGTAGCAAAGAGCAGGTCGTTGGTTTTGGAGAGGTCTACTAATTTGCGTTGATTGGCTGTTCTTGCCCTGATAATTTTTCCCCCGTTTCCGAAAACGATTATAGATGCCGGATCTTCCGGATCTTCAATAACGTCGTCTTCCAGGATGATTCGTTTCAGGTTGGCGACCGTCAGCATATTGTATTTGTTATAATGTTCCAGTAAGGCGTTTACCTTGGCGTTTAAGATTTCGATATCTTTTTCTTCTCCTTGAACGATGATTTCGTCACCTCTGGCTGTGATTTTTAATTTGGGGAAAAACTCCTTGAGTGTAATGAATTTTGCGTTATTAATGCCGTAAAAGTCAATGGGATCAATGTTTCCGATACTTATTCTTCTCTCCATCGTGAAATTAAAATAAATAACTTATTTTTGCAGGTGCAAAGTAGTTAAAACAATCGAGAATTGAAAATAAAAATGGGGTTTATCCATTAAGGATTCACGGCCTTGTCCGAGAGAATTTCGAGGTTTTGAGGAAGCCGTTATTAATAATTTTAAATTGTAATGAGTCAAGATATTGAAAAGAGAAAAGAGGCTTTTGCCGATTTGTTGGATATCATCGCTACCCTACGGGTGAAATGTCCCTGGGATAAAAAACAGACCTTGGAGAGTTTACGAAATTTGACGGTGGAAGAGGTGTATGAATTGGGGGATGCAATCCTGAAAAAGGATATGCAGGAGGTAAAGAAGGAGTTGGGAGATCTGATCATGCACATTGTTTTTTATGCTCGTATCGGTGAGGAGCAACAGCAATTTGATATAGAGGATGTGTTGGTAGAGATTTGTGAGAAATTGCGTTACCGGCATCCTCATATATACGGGGAGGTACAGGTGGAGAATGAGGATGATGTGTTGCGGAATTGGGAGCAGTTGAAATTGAAGGAGAAAAGTCGGCACCATAAGGTGTTGGAAGGAGTCCCGTCTGCTCTTCCGGCAATGATTAAGGCTTTTCGGGTGCAGGATAAGGTAAGGGGAGTTGGATTCGATTGGAAGCAAAAGCAAGATGTATGGAAAAAGGTAAGAGAGGAGCTGGATGAGTTACAAGCGGAGATGCAACGGGAAGATACGGAAAAAATGGAAGAGGAATTCGGTGATTTTATGTTTGCCTTGGTCAATGCCGCCCGTTTATACGGTATTAATCCGGAAGATGCATTGGAGAAGACGAATCGGAAGTTTATTCGTCGTTTTTCTTACATGGAGAGTAAGGCAAACGAATCGGGAGTGAAACTTGCCGATATGTCTTTGGAGGAGATGGATGGGTATTGGAATGAGGCCAAGAGACGGGAGAAAACAGATAAATAAAAAAAGTCCAGATCGTATGATTATGATTGATTTAACGGGTAAATGGAAATATAGGGAAAATTACGGTTACGGTATTACGGAAGGGGAGTTGTTTTTAAAGCAGGAAGGAAGTGAACTCTCGGGCCGGATCATATTTACGGATAAACCGAAGGAAGAAGAACCTTATATGCTGCAAGAATTTTTAAAAGGGCGTATCGAGGAACATAAGGTGAAGTTGGATGCGGTGGAGGTAGATATTATTCATTCGGAACATGAAATTTATTACGAATTGGACAGTTGGTTCGGGGTGCTGGTTGATGATGTCACCATTATGGGAGTAAGTGTCGATGCGCAGGGAGTGGAAGGAAATTTCAGTTTTGAGAAAGTAACGTGAGGATCTTTATATTTGGATATAGACGGGATAAGTTTTTTATAAAACAGGCGGAAGAAATTTAGCGCGTATTTTAAAAAGTTGACGAAAGTCAGCTTTTTTTTGTTTGTAATAGAATACATTGCCAAGGATATAATGAAAAATAACCTACTAAAACCTATATCTTATGTCAAAAATTAATCATCATCCGATTTTAGATGTTCCCAAACGTGATAAAGTAATTTTTACTTTTAACGGGAAAAAAATAGAGGGGGAGTGTGGAGGAACGATTGCGGCAGCTCTTCATCAAGCCGGTTATCCGGTACATAGTCATAGTTTGGATGGGCGTAAACGTTCGTTGGCTTGCGGCATTGGAAAATGCGGTGCTTGTGAGATGTTGGTAGACGGAAAAGTAAAGCGGATTTGCGTGACGAAGGTAGATGGGGTGAAAGAGGTGCGGGAGATTGCCTCCGGAGAGATGGCTAAAATAAAGGAGGCAGCTCCCGAGGCATCCCGGAAAATATTACGTACGACGGTAGTGATTGTCGGCGCCGGGCCAGCTGGCTTAGCTGTTAGAGAGGAGTTTGAAAAACGGGGAGTTGATAATATCGTTATCGATAATAACGACAAGATCGGTGGACAGTTTAATATGCAAACGCATCAATTTTTCTTTTTCGAAAAGGAGAAACGGTTTGGAGGGATGCGGGGATTCGATATCGCGAAGACTCTGGCCGGAGAGAATATGGATGGCATTTACCTGAACTCAACCGTGTGGGATATTTTGGAAGGGAAACGGGTAGCTGTGAAAAATTTAGAGACAGACACGGTTTTCTTTGTCGATGCGGATTATTTAGTTGTGGCCACGGGTGCCGTTCCTTTTATGCCTGCTTTTGAGAATGACGATCTGCCGGGCGTCTATACGGCAGCCGTGGTTCAGAAAATGATGAACAATGAATTTACGTTGTTGGGAAAAAACGTGCTGACCGTGGGAGCCGGGAATATCGGTTATCTTACCTCCTACCAACTGATGCAGGCAGGAGCCCACGTGAAAGCCATCATAGAAGCTATGCCGAAGGAGGGCGGGTTTCCCGTGCAGGCGAATCGGGTACGTCGGTTGGCGATTCCCATCATGACGTCTCATATGTTATTAAAAGCTATTCCCAATGCCGATTATACCGGCGTCACCGGAGCTGTCATCGCCGAATGTGAAAATTTCAAACCGGTGCCGGGTACGGAAAAGATATTGGACGGAATAGATGTTATTAATATCTGTACTGGATTGATACCGGATAATCAATTATTGACAAAGGGTAAAGCTGTATTCGGCGCTAATTGTTATGCCGCCGGGGATGCGGTAAGAATTGGGGAGGGAACGAGTGCCGTGCTTCGCGGTAAACAGGCAGCGGTAGAAATCATGATCGATTTGGGAGTCCGGATCAATTACGATGATTATTTGGTGTTATCCAAAGAGTATATCGATTCGCAGCAGCATCCGGTACGAGTATTGGAGGAACCACGTTTGCCGGATCTTACGAGAATGAAGCAAAGAGGATTCGTGCAGATGGATTGTTTGTATGGTTTTGCCTGTAATCCGTGTTCTTTTGCTTGTCCTCACGGAGCGATAACAAAAGAGGCTACTTTTACAGTTCCTTATGTCGATTATGACAAATGTATCGGTTGTATGGAATGTGTGTATCAATGTCCCGGATTAGCCATATTCGGGTATGATATGCGTAAGGATACCCTTTTCTTACCTATCGAATATGAGGTGGCGGAAAAGGAAGAGGTATATTTAGTTAACAATTACGGGGAAAAGTTAGGATCGGGAATCATCGAGAAAGTGTTGCATAAACCGAATAAAACCAATATAGTCAGGGTAAGATCATTGGATATTCACGGGGAAGAGTTGGTAAAAGTTCGAGGTTTCGTCGTAAAGAATCGTTACCCCGAGAATTTGAAGATGGAGCCTTTGTTGAAGGATAAGAAAGAGGCTACTTTTATTTGTCATTGTGACGATGTGACTTTGGACGACGTTTTGCAGATCGTCGGCGATCGTACTTTTATCTCTATCGACGAGATAAAGCATTCTACCCATCTGGCTATGGGACCTTGCCGGGGAAAACGCTGTATCCCGCGTTTGAGGACGGCATTAAGGGCCAAAGGAATTGAAATTGTCGGGGATGCCACACCGCGGGCACCGTTATCCAATCCGTTGACTTTAGGTGAAATCTATCCTTCTAAAGCCGGGGATGTTTATTTGGTGGCCAATCGGGAAGGTTTTAAAAAAGTTGAAGTAGGGGCATTGATAGCGGGAGGAGGTATCGCCGGAAGTGCTTTGTTCCGTTATATGGCGGAAGCGGGAATGAATCCTGTTCTGGTAAATGCGGATCGGGGATCTTCCTGGCGAAACATCGGGGGAGGTCGTACGGCATTCTCTTTACCGGAATTAGCAGAAATCGCTGAACGTAATCATCAGTTATTTAAGGATCTGCAAAGAATATCCAATATCGATTACAAGGCTACCTGTTACGTGAATCTCGCTCACGATGAAGCTACCTATAACGCATTGGAAGCCAGTAAGGCATGGTCCGATGCTTATATGGTCGATCCGAAAGATTTCAAAAAAGAGATTTCTCCGGCATTTAGCACGAAATCCAAACGTTATATAGGAGCTTTGATCACGAATAATTGTTGGCAAGCGACCCCGGGGAAGGTGGTTGAGTTGATACGCAATATCGGGATAGCTGCCGGAGGCCGAGTCATAGAAGATTGTAAGGTGATCGAGGTGGCTCGCGAAGGTTCTACCTATTCTGTCTTGGTATTGACTCACGATAAAAAATACGTGGAATTCCGAACCGAGAATTTCGTAAATGCCTTGGGAGCCGGGGCCGGAAAGATTTGTGAGAGCTTGGGTATTCAGGCGGGACTTTATCCCGTAAGGCATCAAGCTTTTATAACCCGTCGATTACCGATGTTAGGAAAAAACGGGAATAGTTTGGATATGCTGATCGATCGACAAGAGTACAAAGGTTTCTCGGCCGTTTACGGTCAACAGATTGCTTATACGGGACAGATTATCGGTTGTGCTTCTCCGCGGGTGGATGCTTTGCGAACGGATAAGGACTTGATGTTGAATACGAAAGAATTTTTGGAGATTATCGGGGAATTCTTTGTGGATTGGATTCCCGATTTGGCCGGGGTCGGGATTCAGGCTACCTGGTCTGGTTATTACACGGAACCCCGTTATATCGTCGATCCCGAGTTGGGGTTGTTTGTCGGCATGCGCGGGCACGGGTTTATGTTGTCGCAATATATCGCCAAGATGTACGTGGATAAATTGATGGGCCGCCCTGTCCCGGAGTATTTCGATAAGCTCAAACTGAACGGACCGGGATTAGCGGAGAGGGCATTTAAGTGATTTTGTGATTAAGTGATTCTGTGATTAAGTGATTGACGATTATTGATTTTAGATTGTAAATCGGGTGCTGAATTTTTAATTTACAATCTAAAATCTACAATTTATAATTAATTCCTATCTTTGTACCCAAATAAATAACGAGAGATGATAAAGTTAGGAGAGTATAATATATTGAAGGTCGTTAAAGAGGTCGATTTCGGGTTGTATTTGGATGGAGGGGAGTATTGGGGCGAGATTTTGTTGCCGCGGGGTGAGAATGCTCCTAAAGAGGTCAGAGAGGGGGATGAGTTGGAAGTTTTTATCTATTTCGATTCGGAGGACCGGATTATCGCGACCATGAATAAACCCAAAGCCATCGTGGGTGATTTTGCTTTGTTGAAGGTAGTAGGAACGAGTAAGGTAGGTGCTTTTTTAGATTGGGGATTGCGTAAAGATTTATTGGTGCCGTTTCGGGAACAACGAGAAAATATGATTGTGGGGAGGGAGTATTTGGTTTATGTTTACGTAGATCAGGTGACCGACCGCATCGTGGCCTCTTCGAAATGGCATAAGTTTTTAAATCAAGAGCCGGCGGATTACAAGGAAGGAGAAGAGGTAGAGCTTTTGATTGCCCGGCGGACCGATTTGGGATATAGTGTCGTCGTGAACGGCAAACACGAGGCCGTGATCTATCGGAACGAAATTTTTCAACCTTTGACCGTGGGTGAACGGGTTACGGGATATATAAAGAATTTGCGGGAAGACGGGAAAATCGATTGTATCCTGCAAAAGAATGACGGTCACCAGCAAGTGGATCGGTTGTCTCAATTGATCTTGACCAAGTTGGAAGAGAACGGCGGGGTTTTAGCCGTCTCCGACAAGAGTGCGCCGGAAGATATTTATCGTTTGTTCGGTTGCAGTAAGAAAAACTACAAAAAGGCAGTAGGCGGATTGCTTAAGCAACGCCGGGTGGAGATCGGAGAACATGAATTGAAATTAATTCGATGAGAGGTCTTTGAGTACGGAGGAGAAAATGTCTAAGAGTAAAGCCTATATTACAAGTCTTCGATTAAGAACATTGCCTTTATCCGTATCCGGCGTTTTATTGGGAGCTATGTTGGCCGCGAGTGACGGTTATTTTAGGCCGTGGGCTTTCGCGTGGGCGATCGTGACGACAATGGCGTTACAAATACTCTCCAATTTGGCTAACGAGGTGGGCGACCTGGAGAAGGGAACCGATAACGAAAGACGGTTAGGGCCTATCCGAAGCGCACAGAGCGGAGCGTTGAGTAAACGGGAGATGATCCGGGCCATGTTGTTCTTCGGAGGTATGGCGGTCGTTACCGGAAGTTTGTTGGTATACGATGCTTTTGGGGATCTGTTGGATCTGAAAAGTATTATTTTGTTCGTTGCCGGAGGAGCCTCTATTGTGGCTGCCGTGAAATATACGGTGGGGGATCATGCGTACGGTTACCGTGGCTTGGGCGATTTGTTCGTTTTTATCTTTTTCGGGATAGTAAGTGTTTTGGGTAGTTATTTTGCCATGGCGGGCCGTTTGCCGTGGATTGCCCTTTTTCCGGCAGTCTCAATCGGGCTTCTCTCCACCGGGGTATTGAATATGAATAACATCCGGGATATGGAAAATGACGAAACTTGCGGAAAACGAACGATTCCCGTCATGTTGGGAATAAGAGGAGCAAAAATATACCATTTTATCATGATCGTAATGGCTCTCGTTTGTATGGTCCTGTATACTATTTTGCATTCTAACGGCTGGTTCGGGTATCTTTTTACATTAACTTTACCCCTGTTTGGAATTCATTTGGCGAAAGTGTATTATGGAAAAGGGAGAGCCCTCGATCCTCAATTAAGATTTCTTTCTTTAAGTACGTTGCTTTTGACGTTATTGGTTGTGATAGGACAAATGATGTACAATTGACAATTGTAGATTAAAAAATTCTGTGATTGAGTGATATAATGATTCTGTGATTGGAATTAAGATTTCGATATTCTGTAATTTAAAAAATAAACTGACGGGATTTCCCGTCAGTTTATTTATAATTTAAAATCTACAATCTACAATTAAAAGGGTAGATCGTCGGCCTCCGGCATAGGAGGGATATCTTCCACCCGGTATTGGGGAGCGGGGGTACCGGCCATTTGCGGCTCGGCCTGGATTTTTTCGATTCTCCACCCTTCGAGATTGGTGAAATAGGAGATTTGTCCGTTGTTTTCCCATTTTCTTCCCCTCAGGTTGAAATAGACTTTGATGTCTTCGTTCAGGTGGATGTTTTCAAGCAGGTCACATCTATCCTGTATCAATTGGATTTTCACGAAATCGTTCCATTGGGAGTTTTTCTCGTTTTCCACCTCAATGACAAATTCCCGTTTTTGGAAACGATCGCTAATCTTTTGGGTATCTTCTTTATAAATTAATTTTCCAACAACTTCGTAGTTCATATCTTTATAATTAAAACAAGCCCAATTCATTTGGGCTTGTTACTTATTTTCATACAGCGTGATAAATTATTTACTTTGCGGCAGGGGAAACGATCTCGAGTAATTCAACTTCGAAGACCAATGCTTCATTCGGACCGATGGGGCCGCCGTTCGTCCCTCTCGGGCCGTAAGCCAATTTGGAAGGGAGATAAAGCGTCCATTTGGAACCTACGGGCATCATCTTCAATGCTTCAGTCCATCCGCGAATGACACCGTTTACCGGGAACTCCGCGGGTTTGTTGTGTTTGTATGAAGAATCGAATTCTTCTCCGTTAATAAAGGTTCCTTTATAGTGAACTTTCACGATGCTTGTGTCGGACGGAATCGCACCTGTACCCTCTTTTTCGATCTTGTATTGCAAGCCGCTTTCGGTTGTTTTTACGCCCTCTTTTTTGGCGTTTTCAGCCAGGAAAGCTTCTCCTTTTTTCAAAGTCTCTTCAGCTTTTGCAGTCATAACTTTTTGAATGTAGTTACCGAGGAATTGTTGCATTTCCATTAAGTCTGCCGGAGCTTTTTTCTTCTGTAAAGCGGTATTCATACCGGCAATAATAGCCTCTACGTTTGGTTTATCCAAACCGTTTCTGGTTAACATGGTACCGTTCATATAACCGATATAATAACATGCCGTGTCAGCTTCTGTTTTTAAAGTAGCGGTAGTTTTTGTCGCGTTGTTACAACAGCTGGTAAAACCGAGAACAACAACAGATAACATTAAGATCAAATTCTTAGTATTCATAGTTTTATTAATTAAAATTATACGATATCCAGTAATTCTATATCAAAAATCAAAGTCTCGTTGGGACCGATGGCTTGTCCTGCCCCGTGTGCTCCGTAAGCCAGTTCTGACGGGATAAATAATTGCCATTTGGAACCCACGGGCATCAATTGTAAAGCTTCCACCCAACCGGGAATTACCCCGTTTACGGGAAATTCTGCCGGTTCTCCGCGGCGGTAAGAGGAATCAAATACGGTACCGTTGATCAAACGTCCTTCATAGTGGCATCTAACCGTGTCTCCCGCTTTGGGGATTGCTCCGTTTCCGGTGGAGATCACTTTATATTGCAGGCCGCTATTCAGGGTAATGACGTCCTTTTTTGTTTTATTCTCTTTCAAAAAGGAAGCTCCGGCTTCTTTTGCCGCATTTCCTCTTTCGTTCTGTAATTTTTCAAAATAAGTCTGTAAAATCTGATTGGCTTCTTCCGGGGTGATTTCAGGCATCTGGCCAGCGTATACACTACGTAAAGCATCTACAAACGCTTCCGTATTTATTTGATTAACACCGGATGAAAGGAGGTTACTTGCAATACTTAGTCCGAAACAATAACTCACTTTGTCTAACTCTTCAGTATACTTCATTTAAAGGTTGATTAATGAATAAATATTTTATTTTCTAATTGACAAATGTAAAAACAATGCGTGAAATCACAAACAGGTTTGAGCCATTTTTTGCAGTACGTGAAATAAACGGAAAGATTTAATCCGAAGTGATTCTCCCGTCGCGTAATTTTATTTGTCGATCCGACATGGCTGCCAATTCCGAATCGTGGGTGACGATCACGAATGTCTGTCCTAATTTTTCCCGTAAAGAGAAAAAGAGCTGGTGCAATTCGTTTTTGGTTTGGGTGTCCAGGTTACCGGAGGGTTCGTCTGCCAATACCACTTTGGGGCGGTTGATCAGGGCTCTGGCCACGGAAACCCGTTGTTGCTCGCCTCCGGAAAGCTGATTAGGTTTATGATGGATTCTGTCGGACAGCCCTAAAAGTGTTAAGAGTTTCAGTGCTTGTTTTTCCGTTTCTTTTTTTCCTTCTCCCTTGATCCATGCCGGTATACACACGTTTTCCAAGGCTGTAAATTCTGGTAGCAGATGATGAAATTGGAACACGAAACCTATGTTTTGGTTGCGGAAGATGGAAAGTTTGTTGGAAGAGAGTTTCGCCACATTAATGCCGTCGTAATAGAGTTCCCCCCGATCCGGCGTATCCAACGTACCGAGAATGTGTAATAACGTGCTTTTTCCTGCTCCGCTGGCTCCCACGATAGTGACAATTTCTTTCTCCTTAATCGTCAGGTCGATGCCTTTTAATACTTCTAACTCTCCGTAGTTTTTAGTTATATTTTTGATTTCAATCATACGATGATTCGCTATTTTTTCGGTTTAAAGATAGTGATAAATGTGGAGAAGCCGTATATTAGCGGATTAAAATACGAATTTATGGAATATTATATAGATCCTGTTGTGTTTGTAGCGGAAAAGAGTGGCTTCGGCGGTCGATACGTGGAAAATTTGTTGAATCTGCTGGATGAAGGAGCGACGATTCCGTTTATTTCCCGTTACCGGAAAGAGATGACCGGAAGTATGGATGAAGTGGGGGTCGGAAAAGTACAGGAGATTTACGGGCAGTTTAAAGAATTGGAGAAGCGTAAAAAGACGGTGCTCGATAGTATCGAACAGCAGGAAAAGCTGACATCCGAACTGAGGAAGACGATTGAGAGTTGCCGGGAACTTCGGGAATTGGAAGATATTTATCTTCCTTATAAACCTAAAAAACAAACCAGGGCTTCCAAAGCAAAAGCGAAAGGTCTGGAGCCTTTGGCCGCCATGTTGATGAAACAGGAGGGGGGAGAGGTATGGACGAAAGCTACCCGTTTCGTGAAAGGAGAGGTGGAGAATGAGGAAGAGGCGTTGCAGGGTGCGAGGGATATTATAGCCGAATGGGTCAGTGAAAGTGAGCGGGCACGGAATACGACCCGGCGTTTTTTTGACCGGGAAGCGACGATTACTTCTAAAGTGATAAAAGGAAAAGAGGAGGGGGGAGAAAAATATAAGGATTATTTCGATTACGCGGAGAGTTTACGTCGTTGTCCGTCTCACCGGATGTTGGCTATCCGGAGGGGAGAGAGCGAGGGTATTTTGAAGGTAAGCATAGGTGTTCCCGACCAAGAAGCCGTAGAGGCGTTGGAAAGGCAATTCGTAAAAGCCAGGAACGAGAGTGCGGAGCAGGTGAGGGAGGCTGTACGGGATGGTTATAAACGCTTACTCGTCTCTTCCATCGAATCTGAATACAGTGTAGCAGGCAAGCAAAAAGCCGATGAAGAGGCTATTAACGTTTTTGCCGAAAATTTGCGCCAATTGTTGTTAGCTCCCCCGTTGGGCAGTAAGCGGGTATTGGGTATTGATCCGGGATTCCGTACCGGTTGTAAGGTGGTTTGCTTGGACGGGACGGGAAACCTCGTGCATAACGAAACCATCTATCCGCATCCGCCTCAAAACGAAGTACGACAGGCGGCTAATAAGGTCACCCAATTGGTGAGTGCTTATAAAATAGAGGCTATCGCTATAGGGAACGGTACAGCAGGACGGGAAACGGAGCGTTTTATACAAAATCTGCGTTATGACCGTAAGATTCAGGTTTTCGTGGTGAGTGAAAGCGGGGCATCCGTCTATTCGGCCTCTAAAATAGCCCGGGACGAGTTTCCCCAGTATGATGTAACCGTTCGCGGAGCCGTGTCGATCGGGCGTAGGTTGATGGACCCTTTGGCCGAATTGGTAAAGATAGATCCTAAATCGATAGGCGTGGGACAATATCAGCATGATGTCGACCAGGTGAAGTTGAAGGAGAGTTTAGACCGGGTGGTGGAGTCTTGCGTAAATCGGGTAGGTGTAAATGTGAATACGGCCAGTAAGTACCTTTTGACACATGTTTCCGGTTTGGGACCTGCTTTGGCGGAAAATATCATAGAATACATAAAAGAGAACGGTCCGTTCAAAAGCCGCAAAGAGATAAAGAAGGTGAAACGAATGGGGGAGAAGGCATTCGAGCAATGTGCCGGATTTCTGCGTATAGCCGATGCGGAATATCCGTTGGATAACTCTTCTGTCCATCCCGAATCCTATGCTGTGGTAGAACGGATGGCAGAAGATTTGGGACTTCCCCTGAAGTCTTTGATCGGAAATGAAGAGGCATGCGGTAAAATCGATTTGAATCGCTACGTGGACGAACGGATCGGTTTGCCTACCCTAAAAGATATTATCGAGGAGTTGAAAAAACCGGGACGGGATCCCCGGTCTGTGGCAAAGGTGTTTAGTTTTGACGAGCGGATTCATTCCATCGATGATCTTCAGGAAGGAATGGTCGTACCGGGTATCGTGACTAACCTGACTAATTTCGGAGCTTTTGTGGATATCGGTGTAAAACAGGACGGTCTGGTCCATATTTCGGAGATTGCCGATCAGTTTATCTCGAATCCCACGGAGATCCTCTCCTTGCATCAACATGTGAGCGTCAAAGTGATTCAGGTGGATAAAGTCAGAAAACGGATCGGGCTTTCCATAAAACAGGTATAAATTATATTAGACGAGAGTTATTACTCGTTCCCCTTTAGGACATTTACCGGATTTTCCCGTGCGGCGTTGACGGTTTGCCAGATTACCGTTAACAGGCCGATTGCCAAGGCGGAGAGCCCGGCCATGATAAAGGCTCTTGGCGAGAGGGAAGATTTATAAATAAATCGGGTGAGCCATTGCTCTGAAAAGTAGTAGCCGATGGGGATAGCGATTCCGTAAGCGATCAGAATCCATTTTATGAATTTCCGGCATAGTAATATAACGATCTGATTTTCGGTAGCTCCGTTGATCTTTCTTAATCCGATCTCCCTTTGTCGGCTCTCCACGGAGAACCACGCCAGTCCGAAGAGACCGAGGGCACTCAGTAGGATGCTTAGCCAGGAGAAAACCGTAAGGGTTTCCATGATCCGGACTTCTTCCCGATGAAATTCCAGGTACATCTCTTCCATGCTCTGCGTGAGGAGTGGAGGGAAAGTCGGGTAGTTGCTTTGCCATAATTCCCGAAGTTTGGTTTCGGTTACTTCCCGGGAACCTTTTTTTATCCGGATGGTAAGGCGGCTGGAGCCGTCGGGTGAATAGCGGATCAGCATGGGTTTGATGCCTTCGGTGAATTTATTCGTGGCATAGTCGGCAATGACCCCGATAATTGTATACCTTTCATTGTAATCGTAGGTGAACGTTTTCCCGATGGGAGTCGGCCATCCCATTTTCCGGACAAAAGATTCGTTCACGATGGCCTCGTGGTAGGCTTTGGGGCCCGGGGAAAATCCTTTTCCTTCCGCGAGTGGAATATCATAGCATTCGAAAAATGAATCGTCTGCGTCGGTTATGTTGATGATGGTATCTTTTCGAGAGTAGGTAAAATTCTGATGCATGGCCGAACCTGTAATATACAGGATTTCCGGTAGGGCATGGAGTTGTTCCTTGAAGTTCCGGAATTCTCCTTTTTCCAGAAAAAAAACTCCCCCGTGTAACGCTATAATCTCTTCCGAATGAGGGCGGCTGTGAACGATATAGTTCATTTGGTTCCGGATATTAAACATTAGAATAAACAGAATAATGGAGAGGGAGAACTGTACGATAACAATGTTCCGGGTCAGTCGGTTCCGTCGTGAGAGTTTTCGTTTTAAAATAGGACTTAACAGGCTGTCTTTCAGTTTTAAACTGATGTAAATGACAGGGATAGATATAATCACCGTTAACAGAAAAAGCAATATCAACGGGGTTTGTCCGGATAGGAAGTCCGATATTTGCATATCGCTTTGGACAAAACTGTTGAAGACGGGGAGTAACCTGTAAATAAGCATCAGGGCGATACCCGAAGAGAGAAGGGTGAGCATGGCAGATTCTCCGATCAATTGCTTGTAAATGCCGTTTTTCGATTCCCCGAGTACCAGTTGGATACTGGTATTTTGTAATTGTTTGAACGTGCGGGTCATATAGATGTTGATATAGTTGAAGCAGGATACGATCAGGATAAGAAGGGCGACACTCAGGCTCGTGTAGATGAATGTCGGATCCCGTTTATCGATCAGCTCATTATAGTAGAGATAAGATTTTTCCGAGAAGTAGAGTTGATTGCTCGGTTTTAATACGACCTTACCCCTGTTGGCATTTAAATTTTGAATCAGGGTATCCTGACTGATTTTTTGCTGAAAGGTTTGCGGGTTGACCGACTCGTTTAGTTTAACGAAAGCGTAGAATTGACTCGATCCCTGAGCTTCGTTGATTTTATTTTCGGCAATGCCCCATAATATCCCGAAGGAGAGGAACGTCTTTTGACGGTCGTCGATGACCGCGGTGATACGGAATTCCTCTTCTACCGGAATATAAGTTATTTTGCCTTCTATATTTTTAATTGCATAGCGGGTAAGGCGTAGCGTTTTCCCGACAGGATTTTCTTTTTCGAGGTACTTCCGGGCGAAAGAGCGGGTAACGGCTATTTCATTTTCATGGGCGAGAGTGGATTTCAGGTCTCCGGACAACATTCTAAAATGAAAAAAATCTACGGTCTCGGGTATCACGGAGTAAGCCTGTTCGTAAGGAATCTCTGTTTTTCCCGGAAAGAGGTTTACGGGTTCGTTTCGAAAAACAGCATGGGATTCGATCTCCGGATAACTTCTTTGCAGGTAATCGGCGATCTCTCCCGAAAAAAGAGTGTTATAGGATATTTCTTCTTTTGTTTGGATGAGGTAACATTTTTCACTTGCCGGGATAGCTTGGGCAATCCGGTATTCATGCATGACGAATCCTGCAAGCAGCATGCTTGCCGTCAATCCGACGATAAGGCTGACGATGGATATGAACGTGTATATTTTGTTTTGTTTCCATCCTCTGAGTATAATCTTGATGCTTGTTTTTCGCATGGCTGTACAGTTTAGGTTATTCGTTTTTTAATACCTCTACCGGATTGGTCCGGGCGGCCTTCCTGATTTGCCAGGTAGTCACTCCGAGTACGATCAAGGCAACGATTCCTGGAACAAAGATAAAGATCCATCCGGAAATTTCCGTTTTGTAGGCGAAACCCTCCAACCACTTGTTCGACAGGATATAGGCGATCGGTATGCTTAAGGTGCAAGCCGTCAGTGTTTTTTTCATGAAATTCCGGTTTAATTCTCGGGTGATACGGGATTCGGAAGCCCCGTTTATTTTTCTCAGAGCGATCTCTTTTCTTTTTGTTTTAGCCACGAATGTCGAAAAGGAGAAAATTCCCATACCTCCGATTAGGATAGCGATGATCGTGAAAATCATAATCATTTTGACGGTCGCTATGTCTTTGTCATAAAAATCGGAATCCGCGTATTCATGGTAACTGAAAAGACTGCCGGGATAGATCCGGGTATATACTTGTTTTATATAATCAATGACTTCCTGACGTTTACCGGGTTGGTAACGGACAATCTGATTCGTACTTCGCATGTACAGGCCGTTATATATAACAACGGGCTGAATGGGTTGGTACAAGGGATTAAAGTGGAAATTTTCCGTTATTCCGACTATCTTGACACGTGTATCGTACAGATTTATGATAGCATCTTGCGGGGAATGCAAGTTCAGTGTTTGTACCAAAGCTTTGTTCACGATAACTTCCCCGTAATAAGAATTGGGATTATCGGGATCGTATTCGGTAGAGAGTTCCTGAGGCATACGTCCTTCGTTTAATGTGATCCGGTAAGTAGAAAGATAGTCGTTGTCACCGATAAGGGTTTGTATCTTTATTTGATGATCGGGTTTATTTTCCGGGTAAAGGTCTATGTAGAACGAAGGGGATTTGGGTAGGGATTCTCCGTTGCTGACGGTTACGATATCCGGGTTCCGCAAAAGTTCTTTCTTACATAAACCGATGCGATTGGGTACCAGGAAATGGAGCGTATTTTGAGTGCTATACCCTAAATTTTTATTTTTAATGTAGTCCATTTGACTGTAAATGACAGTAGAGGAGAACAATAGGGCACAGAATATAGCCATTTGTGTTATCGTCAGCATCTGTTTTAAGCTCGAATGCGGTGGAGCGGACCGGAAGGAACGGTAGAGTCCGTTCCTTTCCAGTCTGTTCCTGATGTAAAAGAATAAAAATGACCCGATCATCCCGGCAGTAATCGTGATTATGAGAAGAAACAGGAGTATTTCTTTTCCACCGAAAGTAAATGCATAGGGATGATGGGGCGATAATATACGGTTAATAACAGGATGAAGCAGGTTGCCAGCCCCGATAGCGATCCCGAAAGCAATAAGAATTTGTAGCCCGATTTCTACGGACAATTGCCTCTTAAACGTGTTGGAACCGGCTCCGAAACACTTCTGTAAAGCGAATCCGGTGATCTCCTTTTGTTGGAATTGTGCTGTTTTGATCATGATATAATTGGAGGCGGCTAAAAACAGAATCAGTAGGGTAATGCCGCATAGTAGGAGAGTGAAAAGCCAAGAGCCTCTGAGCATATTATCGGGAACGATATGGCCGGAATGAAAATAGATCTCCCGGAACGGTTGAAGTTTAAACGCTTCGTTGCCGAGGGTCCCCGCGGGAAAATGTTTGGCCGTCAGCAGGGGAATCGCTTTTTCGATCTTCGCGGGATCAGCCTGATCGTTTAGTTGCAGAAAGAGATGAGTCCCGATGACACCCCATCTCTCAAATATATCTTTCTCGTGTACGGGGGATAGGATGATATCTGCTTGAATGGAGGAGGTAGGGGGAAGATTGTCCATTACGGCAATGATCTGGAACTCTTTACTCGAATCTTCCCGGTAAGTATATTTGGCTCGAATGATTCTTCCGATCGGGTTTTGTGTCCCGAAAAATTGTTCTGCTTTTCGGGAGGAGAGTATCGCCCAGTTGGAGACATCGGGGATATGAGCATCTCCCGTCAGAATAGGAAAATGAAATAGATCGAAAAGCGAAAGATCGGCGTACATGCAAGCTGATTCAAGGAATATCTCCGTGTCTCCTTCCGGTTGAATACCGAGGGATTGAGGAAAGAAACACCGTACGTAGTTTTCTATCCCCGGAATCTCCTTTTTAGCATAGGGACCGATGATACCGTAGGTCCGGCCCGACCATCGGGGAGAATTTTGATCGTTATGGGTTACGCGATAAATCTTTTTCGTACCGGGGTGAAAACGGTCGCTTTCCCATTCCCTGCTGATATGTTTAAATATCAGCAGAGAGGCTGTAAGAGCTATGGTCAGTCCCGTGAGATTGATCAAGGTGTAGCTTTTGTTACGAAGTAGTTTCCGAAATATAAATTTGATCTCTTGCCGGAACATAGTTTTATTCTTTTTTAAGCGTTTCTACGGGGTTGGCACGGGCTGCCCTAACGATTTGCCAATTAGTCGTCAGCATGACAATGAGAATGGTCGTAACGACTACTCCTATGTATAGCCCGATCGTCATGTCGGTTTTATAGGCAAATCCTTCCAGCCATTTTTTACAACCGAAATAAGCAATAGGGAGACTAATAAGGCAAGCCCCGATAATTTGTCGCAGGAAAATAGAATTTAATAATCTTACGACCTCTCTTTCCGAGGCTCCGTTTACTTTTCGTAAGGCAATCTCCTTTCTTTTATTTTCCGCCATAAACACGGAGAAGGCGAAGATACCCATTCCTCCGATAAATAAGGCGAGGCCGGTAAAAATATAGATCAACCGGACGAAAGCGATATCCTTTTCGTATAATTGAGAGTAAGGGTATTCCGAGTAGTGAAACAGAGCAATCGGAAAACGTTTCCGGTAAAGTTTATGGATGTAATCAACGACTTCGTTACGTTTCCCTTCCCGGTAACGTATGCTTAGATTCCAATCGAAGCCTAAAAGATCGCATCCGATAATGACCGGTTTGATCGGTTGATAGAGGGATTCGTAATGAAAGTCATTTACGATCCCGACAATTTTTAACGTGGAAAAACCGTAATCCAGGATGGACCCGATCGGTTGTTTCAGGTCGAGCTGTTTAACGAGCTTTTGGTTGACAACTACTTCTGCCTCCTGAACCGGACTGTTCCGGAATCTCTCTTCCGCCTTTAAGTTGGAAAGGAACTTCCGTCCTTCGACCAACTCGATCCGGTATGTATCGATATAATCGAGGTCTCCTAATAGTACATACGCATCGATAATCGTTTCGGGACGTTCTGCGGCAAATGTTTTAAATGAAGACCAATTTCCGATCGGAAGCGGTCGGCCGTTGCTTACCGACAGTATGTCTGGATGACGTAAAAGCTCTTCTTTGATACTGCTTGTCCCTTTATAACCTTCCCATTCGATACACAGTACATTTTGGGAATCGAATCCCATCGGTTTGTTCCGTATAAAAGCCATTTGCCGAAAGAGTACGACGGAACAAAACAGGAGAGCCCCGAATATACAGATTTGAATAAACATGAGCATTTTTTTCAAATCGATGGAAGAAGAGTTTTCTTTCTTTATTTTTTGTTCCCGGATCTCTCTGGCATAATGGAGGTAAAGAATACCTCCGACACAGATGGTAAACAAAAGAAGTATGATTAGAAACCCGACAGATTCGACTATCGATAAATGAAAGGTATACACGTGAATTGGGGATATGATCAGGACAAAATGGGGATGAAGGAGATAGACTCCGATCAGGGTAAAGAGTGATGCAATACAGAGATGTATTCCGGTTTCCTGCATGATTCTCAGTAAAATATGGCGATTTTCGGCTCCCAGGCATTTTTGTAGTGTAAAGGTGTTGGCCTGCCTGTGAATTTGGGCTAATTTAATCATCAGATAATTACATGCCGCCAAGAAGAGGATGAGTAAGGTGATCCCACTCAGGGTCAGGTTGAATTGGGGTGATCCGAGTATGAAAGCTGGTTCGAATTCCCGGATATGGCCGGAATGCAGATGCAGTTCTTTCAAGGGTTGGAGCCTGGTGATCCGATTCGAGTAATATTCCGGATCGCCGGAGAGCCTGAATTCCAGATCCGGAATGGCTTTTTCTATGTCGGAGACGGATACGTTTTTATCGATTTGTAAAAAAGTATTGCATGAATTACCCTGAGCATACCGATAGGTCCATTCGATAACAGAGAAGTCAAGTATAAAGTCCGCCTGAATAGACGATCTGTCCGGAATATTTTTCATGATACCGGCAATGTGGTAAGGAATACCCAAATCGTCATTTGTTTTTTTTATCGTGATCTCTTTTCCCAACGGATTTTCTTTGCCGAAATATTTTCGGGCCATTTTTTCCGAAATAACGATCCAATATTTCCGGGGTATTTGGGTGTCTCCCTGAACGAGGGGAAACGAGAAGACTTGGAATAGTTGAAAATCAGCGTATCTACACGGATTCTCCGGAGTATATTCCCGACTGTTTTCCGGTTTTACCAAAAGAGTTTGAGGAGCTGTTACCCGGACAAAGTTTTTGACGCCGGGAATCTCTTGCCGGGCCTGTTCTGCCATGGGGCTGCAAAATTCACTCTCCCAGAATTCATTTCCCGCCTTCTGGAAGGTAACGCGATAGATATCCTCTTTGTTCTCATGAAAGCGGTCAGTTCTCCACTCTTTTACCACGTATCCGTACATGAGTAAGGCTGCGGTAAAGGCAATGAATAATCCGGTTATATTGATAACGGTATAGAGACGGTGACGGGACAAGTTTCTGCATATGAATTTGAGCTGATTCATGGGAAACGGATTTCTTTTTACGGTTTATTTGAATGCAATGTATAAAAAGATTGTTTTTATTTAAAGATCAGTCTTTCGTTATCCCCGTACATTTCGTAGCCGGACGTGATCACTTTTTCACCGGGCTGAATTCCTTCCAGAACCTGATAATACCTGGGATTTTGTTTCCCTATTTTGATTTTCCGTCGGTAGGCCTCTTTACCATCGGGCGTAAGCACGTATACCCATTGTCCGCCGGTACTTTGGTAAAAGCTTCCCCGGGGAATCAATATCGATTCGTCGGAAGCTCCTAATTGTAAATTGATATGGTATGTCTGTCCTGTCCGGATGTTATCCGGGATCTCTTCCGTGAATTCCAAGTCGGTTTTGAATTGCCCCTCTTTTACATCGGGGTATACTTTTATTACTTTCATGTTGAAATCTTTTCCCTGTCGTTCCAGGGTGGCTTCCAAATCTTTGCGTACCCGGTCGATGTAATGTTCGTCGATCAGAGCGGTTACCTTATATTTGCCTAAAACGTTTATTTTTCCGATTTGCGTACCGGAGCTGATGTATTGTCCGATTTCGATATTCAGTTCTCCGAGTTGCCCGTCGATAGGGGCACAAACTTCCAACTGGGCATATCGTTCCCGGGTCAATATCAGATTACGTTTTCTGTTTTCCAGTTTGCTTTTCATGATAATGGCCTGCCTGTGGCGTCGGATGGAATCCTTGGCTTGTTTTTCCGAAATCAATTGCTGACTTTTGATAGCAAATTCATAATCCTCTTTGGCGATGAGGTATTCTTCTTTGGCAATCAGGTCTTCTTTGTAAAGCTGTTCGTTTTGTAAATATTTTCTTTTTTTCCGTTCGGTATCCAATTCCGTGTTCAGTCGTTCCTGTTGTAGGTTGAGGGTTTCTTTTTCCAAATCCAAAAGGGCATTTTGGGTGTTGTTCTGTTCTTCCACGAATCCGGCCTCGTTATTCAGTATTTCGGTTTCGAGGCTTTGGTTCTCTAAGCGGAGAATGACCTCTCCGGCTTTTACCATCTCTCCGGCTTCTTTAAATTGCTCTTTCACTCTTCCTCCTTCAATAGCCGTGAGTTGTGAAAAGTTAAGGGGTTCCACGTTTCCCATAATGCGGATATAGTCGTTGAAAACACCTCGCGTAACCTCCTCGATGGTGACTTTGTCTTTATCCACTCTCAGGCTGGATTGGTGATTGCCGAATATGGCCCAGCCGATAAATAACAGGATAAAAACGGTTCCGGCCAAGTAGGGAATATGTTTTTTCTTTAAACCTTTTTTTTGTTCAATGGGTTTGTCCATGACGTATTTGTTTAATATTATTTGTAATTGCGAAAATTAAAATTATCGGGAGAAGTCACTTTTGTTTGTAATGGAATTCCCCGGTAGAAATCGATCATCTTTTTTTGCATGATATAATTGAATTTGCTTTTCTGTACTTCCGATCTGGCTTCTAATTGGTTATTGGAGGTGTTATTGAGGTCTATGATCGTGATCAGACCTTGTTCGTATCGTTTTTGGGCGGCACTTTGCGAAAGGGTTGAGAACTTTTCCCGTTGGAGGGATATCTGATAACGACTGGCACAAGAACTTAATTCCTGTAATGCTTTTTGGATCTCGTTGTACAATTCTCTTTGGGTTTGAAGAAATTGAATTTCCGTAGCCGTTAACGAATTCTTCGCTCTTCTTAGTCCGGAGCGTTTGCTTAAGCCGGAATAGAACGGAATGCTCATACTGATGCTAAAACCTTTTCCGATTCTGTTTCGGTCGAAGATCTGATTCCAGAAAGATTCACTGACATGATCCGAATAACTTCCGAAAGAGATACTTCCTCCCATGCTTATGGAGGGATAAAGACTGGCCCGTGCCGTCATCAGATTTAATTGAGCCGTACGGACAGAGTATTTGGCCATAGAGATTTCCGGAAGTTCTTCCATGGCTTTGCGATAAATGTCATCGATTTCGAAATGGTGTTGTTCAAGGGAAAAATTTTCAAATGAAAGGATATCTATCATAAACTCCTCCTCTTCTTCGTAATTCATCAGGTATTTCAGGTTAACCAGTGCATTTTGAAGATTATTCTGGGAAGATTCCAGCAAGAACTCCATGGAAGCTTGTTGTGCCTGCATCTCGTAAAGATCGCTTTTCGGTTTTTTACCCAAATCGCATTCCCGTTCTATTTTTTTCAATCGCATTCGGTAGTTTTCAACTTGTTCTTCCGTGATATGTACTTCTTCCTGCATATAGAGGTAGTTGAAAAAGGCGTGCATGATTTGTATCGCAATTTGATTGGCTTGGTTCTCCGTCTCTTTTAATCCCATCAAACGACCTATTTTAGCCATTTTGATCCGGTTTATGCCGCTGAATCCTGCAAAAACCGTTATTCCGGTTCCGAATCCGAAACCGCCGAACGACATGTAACGGGTATTCACGTAGGTATTGGTTTCGGGATCGATACCCTTTCCGAAGCTATAACTTAATCCCGGAGATATGCCACTTACGGAGGGGAGCAGGTTTAAAACGGCATCCCTTACTTCCAGACGATTGTTATCGTTTTGTAATCTTTTTTGTTGCATGCTCAGGCTGTGTTCAACGCCGTAATCGATACATTCTTGAAGCGTCCATCCTGAAGTTTGGGCTTCGATCCTGTAAGTTTTTAGCAGGAAACAAAGGAATAATAAGAGGTATAATTTCAAAGTCATCTTTTTTTTGTTTTATTTTGTCCTCCCTGATGCTAAACTTATGCCATAGATATAACGTATTTATAATCAGAAGTATATATTTGCCTGGGAGATGTCGTCTTGTAAAAAAATAGGACAGTGTTGTCTATTTTTTTTACACTCGGGAGGATCGCTCGTAGGTTAATGTGTTGATAATAAGAGATATGTTTGTTTTGGCATGCTTATGGTAATCTTTCGAATATGTTTTATTCGTAAGTAAATGTATATGATAAAGATTGAGAATTTAAGTAAGATTTTTCGTACCGAGGAGGTAGAGACGACCGCTTTAAATAAAGTTTCTCTTCATGTGAAAGAGGGAGAATTTGTTGCCATCATGGGTCCTTCCGGATGCGGTAAATCAACGTTATTGAATATTATCGGTTTGTTGGATAATCCTACGGAGGGAAATTATTATTTTAACGGCCAGGAGGTGGGACATTTTAAGGAGAAAGATAGAACCAAGGTACGTAAAGGAAATATCGGTTTTGTATTTCAAAGTTTTAACCTGATCGATGAATTGAATGTTTATGAAAATGTAGAACTGCCTTTGATCTATTTGAAAAAGAAAAGTTCGGAGAAAAAAGAGCTGGTAACGACTATTTTAAAGCGAATGAATATCAGCCATAGAGCCAAACATTTTCCTCAGCAGTTGTCGGGAGGACAACAACAGCGGGTGGCTATTGCCCGTGCCGTGGTTGCCGATCCGAAGTTGATTCTGGCCGATGAGCCTACCGGTAATCTGGATTCCAAAAACGGAGCGGAGGTTATGAATCTGCTAACCGAATTGAACCGGGAAGGAACGACTATTATTATGGTGACCCACTCCCAGCACGATGCATCCTACGCTCATCGGGTGGTAAACCTTTTCGACGGTCAGGTCGTCACCGAAACGGCAAATAGAATGGTAAATACGGAAGTGTAATGTGATGTAAAACTATGGATAGATATGACCAAGCAGGGAACGATATTAGTTGTAGATGATAATAAAGGAGTTTTGACGGCGATCGAGATGCTATTGGCGGGGGTGTTCCGAAAAGTAATTCCTACTGGTAACCCTAACCGGATTCTTTCTATATTAGAGAGTGAAAATGTGGATGTCGTTTTATTGGATATGAATTTTGCTGCCGGAATAAATAGCGGAAACGAAGGCTTGTATTGGTTGACGGAGATTAAAAGACGACTTCCGGATTTGCCGGTGGTCTTATTCACCGCTTATGCGGATATTGAGTTGGCCGTGAAAGCGGTGAAAGAAGGCGCTACTGATTTTGTGGTCAAGCCTTGGGATAACGCCAAGTTGGTGGCGACGTTATTGGCTGCTTATCGATTGAACCAAACCCGGCAGGAGGTGAAACAACTTCGGGAGAAGGAAGGGGTATTGAAACGTCAGTTGGACGGAGGCCAAGAGAGAGTATGGGGAGACTCTCCGGTCATGCGGCGGGTACACGATCTGATCGTGAAGGTTGCGGCCACGGATGCCAATGTATTGATTACCGGAGAGAATGGAACGGGTAAGGAGATGATTGCCAAGGAACTGCATGCTTTGTCGAATAGAAAAGAGGAGGTTATGATATCCGTGGATATGGGAGCCGTCACGGAAACCTTGTTTGAAAGCGAGTTGTTTGGTCACGTAAAAGGTGCCTTTACGGATGCCCGCGAGGATCGTTCCGGTAAATTCGAGGCGGCGCATAAAGGGACGTTGTTTTTAGATGAAATCGGTAATCTCTCCTATGCCTTGCAATCGAAATTATTGGCGGCCATACAGGGCAGAAAGATCACCCGGGTAGGTTCCAATAAATCGATAGATGTCGATATCCGGTTGATTTGTGCCACAAATAGTAATTTACAGGAGATGGTGGAAAAAGGATTGTTTCGGGAGGATCTTTTATACCGGATCAACACGATTCATATTGAGGTTCCTCCTTTGCGGGAACGGGGGGAGGATATCCTTTTATTGTCCGATTTCTTTTTGCGGAAATACGGGGCCAAATACGGTAAACGGGGATTGTATCTGCTGGAAGAAACCAAAGCTCGTTTGTTGAATTATGCTTGGCCCGGAAACGTGAGAGAGTTACAACACGCTATCGAAAAAGCGGTGATTATGTGTGATGAGGAGGGATTACGTCCGGAAGATTTTTTGTTTAAACCTACGACGGATCAGCTCGAGAACACAATTTCTACTTTGGAGGAGATGGAGAGAGAGATGATTCGCCGGGCGATCGAACGCAACGACGGTAACTTATCGACGGTAGCTGTACAGTTAGGGATTACCCGGCAGACATTATACAATAAGATAAAAAAATTTAACTTGTAACGGTATGTCCCGGTATTACTCTTTTCGTCTGTTTTTTTATTTGCTGATAGCGTTGATTTCCAGCATCGGGACGTATATTTTAATATCGGAAAAGAGTTATGTCGGGGCAACATTTGTAACCGGATTGATGGTATTTTGTGTCGTTTCGATATTTAATTCAATAAACCATGTTAATCGTAAGTTGACTTATTTTTTCGGTTCTCTGGAGAACGATGATTTTACCATTCATTTCCCGGAGAGAGAGGGCTTGCCTTCGGAGCGTATGTTGAATGTCATGTTGAACCGGATGAAGGATATTTTGCAAAATACCCGGTTGGAGGTACAACAACGTGAAAAGTTTTATGAGTTGATTATTAACAGTGTCAGTTCCGGGATCGTGGTGATGGATAAAGAGGGGTTTGTTACCGATTGTAATCGAGTGGCCTTAAAATTGATCGGTTTGGAGGTGTTTACTCATATCGATCAATTGCATAAGGTCTCTTGGGATTTGCAGGAACTTTTCCGAAATATTCAACCGGGAGAGAGCCGGAGAGTAGCATATACTACGGAACGGGGGAGGATTCAGTTGTTGGTTCGTTCAAGTCGGATCGTATTGCGTGATAAACCGATCATGCTATTGGTTATAAATGATATAGAGAACGAGTTGGATGAGAAGGAGATCGATTCCTGGATCCGTTTGATCCGGGTACTTTCTCATGAAATCATGAACTCCATCGCACCGGTGACCTCCTTGAGCGATACCTTGTTATCGTTGTATCGGGAAGGAGAGATGCCGGACGAGGAGTTAAAACGTAATACCATGAACGGTTTGCAAGTGATTGGGGAGACCGGGAAAGGACTGATCTCTTTCGTGGAATCCTATCGTAAATTTACGCGGATCCCGAAACCGGAAAAAGAGTTGGTCGATTTGAACGAATTTATCCATCGCATGGTTATTTTATGTAGTATGGAGATTAATTTTTCAGCCGTAAGGCTGGAGGTTACGATCCAACCCGAAGGTTTGAGAATGTATGCGGATCCGAATCTGTTGGGACAGGTGGTGTTAAACTTGCTGAAGAATGCCTTTTATGCTTTGCGGGAGCGCTCCGACGGGCATATCCTCGTGTCGGCGGGAGGAGGAGAAGAGGGAAGCACGTGGATTAAGATTAGGGATAACGGACCGGGAATAAAACCAGAGGTCATGGATGAAATCTTTGTCCCTTTTTTCACGACGAAAGCGGAAGGCTCCGGTATCGGTTTAAGTGTCGCCCGGCAAATCATGCGGGTTCACGGTGGAAATATAAAGGTTAATTCCATATACGGTAGAGAAACGACTTTTACCCTTACGCTTTAAATAATTTTATCCGTTTCACGTATCGGCCGCGGAATTTTCCCCGTCCGATATCCGGTGTCGATTGTTCTCGATAAAGCCTATCGGTATCTCTCTGTTTATGTTTATTTCCGGAAAAGATTCTAAGTTAGTTTGTCGGGTAGTCTAATTTACCGGGATACTGAAATACTTTCAGGTTGAACAGCGGAAGTATGGCAAACAGGTGGTCGAAAAGATCCGATTGCACCCGTTCGTATTCTACCCATCTCTGTTTGGCGGAAAAGCAGTAAATCTCGAGGGGAACTCCCGTCGGACCCGGTTGAAGTTGTCGTACCATATGCGTCATTTCTATGTTGATGTCCGGGTTGGCATTGATCCATGACTCCATATATTCCCGAAACGTGCCGATATTGGTCAGGCGTCTTTCGTCCAGAAGATTATGTCGGTTAGCATTGTGAACGGCAAGTTCGGCCTCTTTTTTCTCTATGTAGGATTTCAGTAATTGGGATTGTTTCAGGGAGTCTAGCTCTTCTTTGCTCAAATAATGGATAGAGTAAATATCGATGTTCACGGAACGTTTGATTCTTCGTCCTTTGGATTCCTCCATGCCTCTCCAATTCGTAAAGGATTCCGAAACTAATTTATAAGTCGGGATGGTGGATATGGTTTTGTCCCAGTTCTGTACTTTTACCGTGGTCAGGTTGATCTCCAGGACTTCGCCGTCCGTGTTATGACTGGGCATAACGATCCAGTCTCCAATGCGAACCATCCGGTTGGCAATTAACTGAACGCCGGCCACGAATCCGAGGATGGAATCTTTGAAGATCAGCATCAGTACGGCGGCAAAGGCGCTTAATCCCACGAGTAAAGCTTGTGGTGATTTATTTAGTAATATGCTGATAATAATGATGGTGGCCATGCTGTAGAAGAATATTTTGATGACCTGAATAAAGACTTTGATCGGACGGTTTCGAGCCATGGGATAACTTTCGTATATGCGATTGATCCCATCCATGATGGAGGATAATACCAATAAAATGGAGATGACAACCCACACGTTTATCAGACGGTTTATGATATCGGCATATTCCCATCCGATTTGAGTGGAAATCAACTGAATGACAACCGGAACGATTAATAATGCCAAGCGATTGAAAAAGTGTTGGTCCAGTAATAGGTCATCCCATTGAGTTGCCGTGCGATGTACGATCTTCAGGATGATTTTAGCCAGCCATTTTTTGGAGATAATGTAGACGAACCATCCAATTAATCCCATAATAAAGGCTTGGATAAGAAATTGTATTAGCTTCGTGATGCTTTCCGAGTAGATACCGAAATGTTGTAAAATCGTTGGGATGTATTCCATGACCTATTTCAATTAACATGAGTTTTTGTTGCACAACGGACAAATGTAATATTTTTTTTCTAAAAATATTAAAATGGAATTTTTGCACAACGACTCCTTGTGAAATAGAGATGATGTCGGAAGTCCCTTGATGGGGAAAGTCGTACTAATTGGGTATTTCACTGAGTTCCAACCAGCGCATCTCTTTTTCGTCCAATAGGTTTATAATCTCCGAAACGCGTTGAGAGAATTTGATCAGTTCATCTGTGGTTAGTTTTCCGGTATTTAATGCTGTTTCCAATTCTGCTTTTTCTGCATTCAGTTGGTCCATAGTGACTTCCAGTTGTTCCATCTCTTTCTTTTCGCTAAACGTGAGTTTACGTTTTTTCTCTTTTTCCCGATCGACGGTTTTTGCGTTAGGAACGCTCTTTTTCGCTTCTTGTTTTTGGAGCAGTTCTTCCTCCTCTTTTTTATTTTTGTATTGGGTGTAATTGCCGGGAAAATCTTTAACTATGCCGTTGCCTTCGAATGCAAATACCCGGTCGACTACTTTGTCGGTGAAAAAACGATCGTGAGAAACAATGATCAGGCATCCTTGAAAGGCTTTCAGGTATTCTTCCAAAACGTTTAAAGTTACGATATCCAAATCGTTTGTAGGTTCGTCGAGTATGAGGAAATTCGGATTTCCCATCAATACGGTTAGCAGGTAGAGACGACGTTTTTCTCCTCCACTTAATTTGTAGACCGGAGAGTATTGTAGTTTATCGGAAAATAGAAAATATTCCAGAAACTGGGAGGCCGACATGATTCGGCCATTACCCAAATCTATTTTTTCAGAGATGTTTTTGACGATATCGATCGGACGATCGTTTTCTTTGAAGGTGATTCCGGATTGTTTGTAATAGCCATAGACGACGGTTTCTCCGATTTCAATTTGCCCGGAGTCCGGTTTAGTCGTTTGCGTGATGATATTTAAAAATGTCGACTTGCCGATGCCGTTTTTTCCGATAATTCCGATTTTTTCTCCTCGAATGAATTTGTAAGAGAAATCTTTTAGAATGCAAAGATCCCCGTAGCTTTTGTCGACATGTTCCAATTCCAGGATTTTTTTACCCAACCGTTTTCCTCGAATATCGAGTTCCAGTTGTTGTTGTTCGGTATGTTGATCGGCGACCTCTTTCAGCTTGTAAAAATTATCTATTCGGTATTGTGCTTTATGGCTTCGGGCTTGCGGCATCCTGCGCATCCATTCCTGCTCCGTTCGAAGCAAGTTTTTAGCTTTATCGATGGAGGCGTTTCGGGCATCGATACGTTCTTCTCTTTTTTCAAGATAATAGGAGTAATTACCGTTGTACGCGTAAAGGCCGAAATCGTCGATTTCTATAATCAGGTCGCATACTCGATCCAGAAAGTAACGATCGTGGGTGACCATTAACAGGGTTACTTTCGATTTTTCCAGGTAACTCTCCAACCATTCGGTCATCTCCACGTCTAAATGATTGGTAGGCTCGTCTAAGATTAGGAAATCGGGATTGCTGATCAGTACCTTCGCTAAGCCGACTCGTTTTTTCTGTCCGCCGGAGAGCTCTTTGATACGTTGATTATACTTGTTTATCTTAAGTTCGGAAAGTATTTGTTTTACCTGTGTCTCGTAATCCCATGCCGCCAACGCATCCATTTGCGGGATTAATTTCTCTATGGCTTCAGAATCGTTATTGGTTACCGCTTCTTCGTAATTTCTTATCACTTTTAATAAAGGAGAGTCCGAATTGAAGACCTCCTCGAACACGTTGTTCTCGGGTTTCAGCTGAGGATCTTGTTCTAAATAACCGACCGTAATATCGTTGCGGAAGATAATCGTGCCGGCATCTGCGATCTCTTTCCCGGCAATGATTTTTAGCATAGTGGATTTACCCGTGCCGTTTTTAGCGATTAAAGCAACTTTTTGGTTTTTGCCGATGCCAAAAGAGAGGTTTTCGAATAGAAGTTGTTCGCCGAAACGTTTGCTTAAATTATTGACTTGTAAAAAACTAATCATGAGTAAATTCGAGTTTAAGATATAACGAGTTATATAAAAAGAGTCAAATAAGTTTTAATTTTCCCGCTTTAAAAAAGCTTTCCGGTTCTCCTCCGGGTAGTGTTCGATCGCGTAACGCAGCATGGTTCTCGGCATTTGCCGGTACCTCGGCGTGAGGTAATCGGTAAGGATTTGCCGGTCCTTTTTACCGACCTCTCTCAAAAGCCAGCCTACAGCCTTGTGGATCAGGTCGTGGGAGTGAAATTGCAGAATATCCGCGATCTCTAAGCACTCTTCGAATTTTCCTCTTTTCACGAAATACATACAAGAGACGATAGCGATACGTTGTTTCCACAGATGACCGGTTCGGGCCCATTCATAGAGTAATGTTTTCTCTTTGTCTTCGAGCCAGCGTCCCAGTAATTTATAGCAGCTTAAATCGACCAAATCCCAGTTGTTCAGGTGATCGACATGTTGAATATAGAAATCGACATACTCTTTTCTTTTCTGTTGATCTTTCTCTTTTTCAAAACGATGGACCAGAATCAAAACGGCTGTCATCCTGTATTCGTGAATAGGCGAGAGTAACAATTCGTGTACTACGGGCAGGGGGATATGCTGGTATATTTTTACGATGTCTCGGATTTGCGGTATCGGGATTCCTATAAAAAGATCTCCTTCCCCGTATTCTCCTTTACCGGTTTTAAAAAAACGGGCAAGATCGCGGGCTTTTAGTGTATTTTTTTGTCTATTAAGTGCTTCTGTTATCTCTTTTAAGGAATCTTTCATGATAAAGCGATTTTTTTTTATAGGTTGTAAAGGTAATGATTGTTAATAAAAAAGTTCGGGTTGTTATTAAAAAATCCGTTAAAAATCGGTAGTGTATTTATTTTAATTGTATTTTTACCACATAATCGAAAATTATAGTCTTATGTCAAAAATAATAGCTATAGCGAATCAAAAGGGGGGGGTAGGAAAGACGACGACTTCTGTGAACTTGGCGGCGAGTTTGGCTGTTTTGGAGCAAAAGGTTTTGTTGGTGGATGCTGATCCGCAGGGAAACGCGACGACGGCCGTGGGATATGATTTAAAAGAGTTGAAAGCTACTATCTACGAATGTTTGGTGGAGGGGATAGAGCCTGAAAAAGCTATTCTAAATACGGAAATTGAGAATTTATATATATTGCCTTCTAACATCGACCTGGTCGGAGCCGAATTGGAGATGTTGAATTTTCAAGATAAAGAGAGTGTTATGGGGAGGGTATTGGCCGGTGTTCGGGAGAAGTACGATTACATACTGATCGATTGTTCGCCTTCACTGGGGTTGTTGACCGTAAACTCGTTGGCCGCTGCCGACTCGGTGATTATTCCCGTGCAATGTGAGTATTTGGCTTTGGAAGGATTGGGAAAGTTGTTGAATACGATAAAGATCATTCAAAAGCGTTTGAATACCTCCTTGGAGATCGAGGGGTTTGTGTTAACCATGTACGATGCTCGTTTGAGGTTGTCTAATCAGGTGGCTTCCGAGGTAAAAAAACATTTCGAAGATATGGTTTTCGATACGATGATCCAGCGAAACACGAAGCTGGCGGAAGCTCCCAGTTACGGACAGCCGGTCGTACTGTACGATGCCGAATGTCGAGGGACGGTGAATTACCTGAGTTTGGCAAACGAATTGTTGGAGAAGAATAGAAGAGCTTAGCCGAAAAAGAATTCATGTGAAGTGTTAAATTGTTTGGACGTGTAATCATAAATAATAAGCTGATGGCAAAAAAAAATGCATTAGGAAAAGGGTTAGGGGCTTTGCTTCGAGATGCGGCGGAAGAGATTAAGCCGAGGAGTGGAAGCGGGTCGTCTATGCAAGAGGAGTTAAAATTAAGTGATATCCGTCCTAATCCGCATCAACCGAGGACCTCTTTTGATGAGGAAGCATTAAATGAATTGGCAGCTTCTATAAAATCTATCGGGATTGTTCAACCGATTACCGTGCGAGAGATCGGTGACGGGAAGTACGAGATTATCGCCGGAGAGCGTCGTTACCGGGCATCCAAGATTGCCGGACTGGAGACCATTCCGGCTTATATTCGGAAAGCGGAGGAAGATACGGTATTGGAATTGGCTTTGATTGAAAATATACAGCGGGAGGATTTGAACGCCATCGAAATAGCGATCAGTTATCAACGCTTGCTGGAAGAGTGTCGTCTGACCCAAGATGCTTTGAGCGAACGGGTCGGCAAGAAGAGAACGACCATATCCAATTATTTGCGCCTGTTGAAATTGCCTGCTCCGATACAATTGGCGATTAAAGAGAGAAAGATTAGTATGGGGCATGCCCGGGCTATTGTGAATATAGAGGATCCCGATACCCAATATATGGTGTTCGAACAGATTATGAAATATGATTTTTCTGTCAGAAAGGTCGAGGAGATAGTCCGGGAGCTGATGAATCCCAAAAAAGAAGAAGAGGTCGATAAAAAAGAGTCGAAGGTAAAAACAATCGATGATTATAACGAATTGCAAAGTCATCTTTCTCGTTATTTCGAGACGAAGGTTGATTTGAAGAGAAACGAGAAAGGAAAAGGAAAAATTGTCATATCTTTTAAGTCGGATGGTGAGTTGGAACGCATTGTCGGTTTACTGGATAAACTGAGTGCGAAATAAGTTTATATCGTGAAGGCTGTTTTACAAAAAATATTTTTAATCGCGTGTGGGATTTTACTTCTTCTGGGTACGGATGCCCGGGGAGAGAGCGTATACCTGTTAACACAGGTAACCGATACTATTATCAGTGAGGATTCCGTACGTGTCGGAGGTGAGGAGGCATTTGTTTATAAGAAGAAAATGAAAAATTTAAAGCCTCATTCCCCGCATAAGGCGACGATTATGGCGATGGTTCTGCCGGGATCGGCTCAAATTTACAACGGACAATGGTGGAAGGTGCCCATTTTATACGGGGGTATCGGGGCGACGGTCTACGGACTCTCCTGGAATTCAAAATATTTCCGAAAGTATAAGACGGCTTTTTTGGATTACACGAATTATTTAGATAGAAAAAGCGAGGATCCCGAAACACCTTACCCTACAGATAATACCTGGGATAAATTGATGATTGCCGGAAATTCGGCGGCGGATTTTACTCCTTCTCAACAACAACGATTGAAAGATCAGTTGAAAAATAAGAAAGATTACTATAAACGAAATCGAGATTTGCTGTACATCGTTTCGGGAGCTATCTATATCATTCAGATTATCGATGCTACGGTTTTTGCTCATTTCTATGATTATGAAATCAATGACGATTTATCTATGTCGATTCGTCCTACTACCGGTTTTTCGCCTGTAACCGGGGGAAATGTCGGAATATCATTAACATTTAATTTTTAAAAGCATGCGCTGGGTGTTTTTGTGGTTATGTATCTTATCGTGTGGTGTTCTTACCGTGAAGGGACACGATAGGGATTCCGTGAAGATTCAAACGGAAGCTCCTAAAATAATAAATCCTCCTTTGGTTTTACTTACAGATTCCATTCCGGGAACTTTTGTCCGGAGATTAGACGAATTATACCAGAAGTGGTATGTGAGTAAACCGGAATTGGGAGATACCTTGAACATGTTGGAGCAAAAGGAGGCTTTTTCTTCTTTGCCCGATTCCATTTACCTCAGTCGATTAGACTCCATGAATTCGGCTATACGGGTTTCGTTTAATGAAATAGTAAAGAACTATATCGAGTTATACACGCTAAAACGCCGGGCTCAGGTAGGTGCTATGTTGGGATTAAGCGAATATTATTTCCCTATTTTTGAAGAGATTCTGGACCGGGAAGGCTTACCGCTCGAGTTGAAATACCTTCCGGTCATAGAAAGTGCACTGAACCCCAGGGCGTTCTCTCGTGCCGGTGCTTGCGGGTTATGGCAATTCATGCATGGGACGGGAAAGATGTATCGTTTGGAGATAAACTCTTTCGTGGACGAACGGAGAGACCCGGTAAAATCTACGGAAGCGGCAGTCAGTTTCCTGAAGGATCTGTATAGTGTTTACAAAGATTGGGTTTTGGTTATTGCGGCTTATAATTGCGGTCCCGGAAACGTGAATAAGGCTATTCGTCGTTCCGGGGCGAAGAAGAATTATTGGGATATTTATTATCGTCTGCCTCGGGAGACCAGGGGATACGTACCGGCATTTATAGCGGCGATGTACGTGTTTAACTATCATAAAGCGCATCAGATTTATCCTGTCGCTAACGAGTTGCCCGTGATGTGCGACAGCATTATGATAAACGAAGGATTGCATTTTGAACAGATTTCCAAACTTTTGGATATTTCGATCGAGCAGTTGCGGGATTTGAATCCTCAATATAGACGGGATGTTATCCCTGCAGGATTCGGAAAATCTTACGCTTTAAGAATGCCTTATAACTACGTCGGAGAGTTTATCGATAAACAGGATACAATATTTGCTTATAATCGCTCTTATTATTTCGATGATAGCGACCGGACGGCTAACCCGAGAGATCGGATTAAACACTATGCCTATGCTCCTCCCAGTAATAAAGCGAAATTGATTTATGTGGTGAAGAACGGAGATGTGCTGGGGGGGATAGCCAATACTTTTCATGTACGTTTGGCGGATTTGAAGTATTGGAACAATATGAGCAGAAATTTAATCCGGGTAGGTCAGAAATTGGTCGTCTATGTGCCTAAGGATAAGGTGAAGACTTACCAGAACAAGGCTGATGCGAAATACGCTGGAATGGCTTCCAACGCGGAGGTGGAGACGGAGCCCTTGATTGAAGGAGAATATGAAATCTACGTGATGAAGAAGGGAGATAACCTGTGGAATATAGCCAAGAAATATCCGGGGATCACGAATAAGGATATCATGAGGTGGAACGGGCTTACCGATAAAAACGTGAAAAATTTAAAACCCGGTCATAAGTTGAAGATAAAAATCTAATAATCGTCAATCTTTTTAATCACTGAATCATTAAATCGTCGAATCGCTTAATCCCTCAATTTTTTGGTTTGCAATTGTCAATTAATGTAACGTTTGATCAGCTTTAACGCGTGGGTGTAGCGTTTGGTTTCTTCGTTAAAAATACCATGGTGATCGATCTTGTCGACCCGTACCCGGCCGGAAGCATGGATTATGCGTCCCGGTTCCCATAAGATTCCCACGTGGGTAATGGCTCCTGCCTCGTCGCCGAAAAAGGCCAAATCCCCCGGTAAGGATTCTTCGATAAAAGAGAGAGTTTGTCCTTTCACTACCTGCTGTTCCGCCTTTCGGGGTAAATTCATGCCGATCATTCGGTAGACGATCTGAGACAATCCGGCACAATCGATTCCGTACGGAGTACGCCCTCCCCATAGGTAGGGGGTATTGTAGTACATCAATGCGTATTGGATAAGTAGATCCCTCAAGTTGTCAATGCCTATCTCTTTCAATGTACCGATCAACGTGTATTCGTCTTCTCCCAATTTCATTTTCTTCGAGTAGGCGTCGTAGAATGGCAATACGCTGCCCGCTACGATTAATTTATTGCCCCAATCCCCTTCTTTTAGTACCAAGTTGAATACTTCTTCCATAATCAATTGATCGGATGAACGATAAGACTCGACGTAGGATGAGCTTATCTCCTTATGCATTTTCCGGTCGATCCAACCTTCACAATCATCATGCAATAATCGTATATGCAGCCAGTTATCCTCCTTTTCCAAAACCTCGTAGACCTCCCCGAATAAAATCTGGGAGGTCATTTCGCTTCGTTCCGATTTTTCCCGCCTCACGGGTACTATACTCAAATCAGCTATACCAAACTCCATCGTGATAAAATTGAGAATCTGAAAAATGAACTTTTATTCCAGTTCGTTTTTAATTATCGCAAAAATAGAGAAAGTTTCGAGATAATGAAATGATTTTTTTAGTTAACTTGCATGACATTATGAATCGTAAATTTGATTTGATCATGAAGAAGTTAGTAGTTTTAACAGGGGCAGGAATGAGTGCGGAGAGTGGCATTCGGACGTTCAGGGATAGCGACGGTCTTTGGGAAGAGTATAATGTTATGGATGTGTGTACCCCGGAAGCTTGGGAGCGTGATCCCGAATTAGTCAATCGTTTTTATAACGAACGCAGGAAGCAACTTTATGAGGCAAAACCCAATGCCGGCCATTACGGATTGGCTGAATTGGAAATGGGGTATGATGTTCAAATCATTACCCAGAATATAGACGATTTGCACGAGCGGGCCGGGAGTTCGAAAGTACTGCATCTTCACGGGGAATTGAAAAAAGTCAGAAGTAGCAAAAACCCGACTCTTATTTATGATCTGGAAGGTTGGGAGTTGAAATTGGGAACAAAAGGAGAAGACGGCTCCGTTCTTCGTCCGCATATCGTTTGGTTCGGGGAAGCCGTGCCGAATATCGAGCCGGCGATAGAATTAGTATCCCGGGCTGATATATTGGTTGTTATCGGAACCTCTCTTGCCGTTTATCCTGCGGCGAGTTTGTTGCATTACGCTCCGGCCGGATGTCGTATTTTGCTTATCGATCCTAAGATTCCGGAGAGCGTGAAAAACAGCAGAATCGAATTTATAGAGACAGGAGCGTCCGAAGGAGTTCGGATATTGAAAGAGAAACTAATGTCGTAACAGATCGGGCTATTTTACCTTTCCGGTCTTCTGTTTCATTTTAATTCGTATATTTGCCCTTCAAAATTTTGAGAGTATTAATCTGAAGTTTGAAGTGTTTTAAGTTTATGGGTAGAGGAAAGAAACCGTTACTGGAAAATATCGAAATTCAAAAAATTGCAGCGGAAGGTAAATCCATCGCATACGTGGATGAAAAAGTGTTATTTGTTCCCAATACCGTTCCCGGTGATGTTGTCGATGTCCAGGTAACCAGGAAACGAAAAAGTTTTTTGGAAGGTTTCGTGGTGAATGTGAAGAAATATGCCGATATCCGGACAGAGCCTTTCTGTTCTCATTTCGGAATATGCGGCGGTTGCAAATGGCAGAATCTGCCTTACGAACGGCAATTGGATTTTAAACAACAGGAGATCGTAGATAATCTGCAACGAATCGGAAAGGTTGAGCTCCGGAATGTATGTCCGATTATAGGTTCCTCGCGAACCCGGCATTACCGGAACAAATTGGAATTTACATTCTCGGACAAGCGTTTTTTAACTCGTGAAGAGATCGGTTGCGACCAGGAGATCGAACGCTCTCCGGCGGTAGGTTTTCATGTCCCGGGGCTTTTCGATAAGGTGGTAGACATTAAAACCTGTCATTTGCAGCAGGAACCGTCCAATGCCATTCGTAACTTTATACGGGATTATGCCGTTGCCCAAGGTTTGAGTTTTTATAATATACGGGAACAAAAAGGATTTTTGCGTACCTTAATTATTCGTACCTCCTCCACGGGCCAGATCATGGTTATTATTACTTTTGGACACGAAGAGCGGGAGGCAAGGGAATGTTTACTTCAACGTTTGGTCGGGGCTTTTCCGGGAATTACTTCTCTTATGTACGTGATAAACGAGAAGTTGAACGATACGATTACCGATCAGGAAGTAATTTGCTTTCATGGTGAGGATCACATATACGAACAAATGGAAGAGTTGAAGTTTAAGATCGGCCCGAAATCATTTTATCAGACCAATTCGGAACAGGCTTATAACCTGTACGCTCAAACCCGGGACTTGGCCGGGTTAACGGGTGATGAAACTGTCTACGATCTTTACACGGGAACGGGTACGATTGCTAATTTTATCGCTCGTCATGCCCATAAAGTAATCGGAATTGAATATGTTCCGGAAGCTATCGAAGATGCCAGAGTAAATTCTTCCATCAATGGGATTACCAACACGCTTTTCTACGCGGGAGACATGAAGGAGGTCTTAAACGAGGCTTTTATCGCCCGTCACGGCAAACCCGATGTGATTATTACCGACCCTCCGCGTGCCGGAATGCATCCGGATGTGGTAAGTACCATATTGAATGCTGCACCGGAGCGTATCGTTTATGTCAGCTGCAATTCGGCAACACAGGCACGCGACCTTCACCTGATGGATGCTGATTATAAAGTAATGGCAGTTCAACCGGTAGACATGTTTCCGCATACGCATCATGTGGAAAATATCGTATTATTGCATCGCAGGTAGAAGAGTCGCTGGTTCGGGTATTTCGGGTTCCCGAATATATGGATTTTTTAACGTGGAGTTTTTGCTATAAATAGAGAGTGGCATCGGGACCTTCGTTAAAGAGAAGATCCATGACACTGAGATTTGGGGCGAACGGAAAACGCTCGGCAAAAGTTTGATGGTAGGGTTTGGCAACAAAAGGATCGTTAAATCTACGCCGGGACGGTTTGGGGTGAATGACGTCCCTGAAATCATCGCAATGGTCGGGAGTGTTGACGTAGTCTGTCGACAGGGCGATCGTGTTATTTAAAGATAGGATATCAAGAATTTCGTGTATTATCTTCGTGTTCAGATCGAGCAGGTATTTCTCTTTTTTTGTAAAAAAAGAGGTGAAATGGTCCATGTAATAATCGTAATAAGGAGAATTTTTGTAAGCGGATTCGATACCTTTAAAATGAAGTTTTTGCCACGAAGTGGAGTAATCTATGCAAGTTTCTTTGGTTAATATTTTTTTACTCGTTGCTTTTATTACCGGAACGGATAAGGTCATCACTCCGTTGGCGGTCATGATGTCACAGCGGTTTCTGTAACTTTGTTTTCCGTAATGTTCGTATTGTTCGATAATAACTTCTTCGTAATCTTTTATTTTCGATAAGTATTGTATTGGAGGGAAATAAGCCGTATTTAATAAGATTTTTTTCATTCCGTGCGATTTTGGGACAAAAATAGAAAAATAAAGATTGTAGCTTGGAGTTTGATGAAAAAATGATTGTAAATATATGTAAATGGATATATTAATCTTTTCTTAAAATATAATATGTTAAAATTAGTATAATCTACTCTTGTTGGCTTAAATATTGTTATCTTGTAACCAATTTAGGTTATTTCAGAAAAAAACTCTTCAGGGAAATAAAGAAAGGAGTAAAATTAAAATTCCCGCAAAATAAAAAAGGTTTAGATTACAACTAAATGACTCAATTCTTCGTAATTTAGTAATAAAAATGTAACAGAAGATACATCCCAACGTAATGCAAAAATGGTTTATTTGAAGCAGGGAAGTGATTATTCAAAAAAATTAAATTAGATCAATTATATGAAACCGGAACTCGTGAATCAAGATAAATTATTGGAGCCTTTTGCGAAGGTTATTCAGGAAAGACATGAACGGATGCTTGCTTTGGAGAAGGAATTCACGAGTAGGGCAACGCGATTGGCCGACCTGTGTAATTCTTATTTATACTATGGTCTTCACAAAACAGACCGGGGATGGGTGTTCAGGGAATGGGCGCCGCATGCTACGGCTGTGTATTTGATAGGGGTATTTAACGATTGGCGGAAACATCCGGATTATGCCTTAAAAAAAATAAATAGTGAGGATTGGGAGATCGTATTGCCGGAGAGTGTTTTGTCTCATGAAATGCTTTATCGTTTGTTGGTGGAGTGGGACGGCGGAGCGGGAGAGCGTATCCCTACTCATGTCAGAAGAGCGGTTCAGGACGAGTATACCAAAATATTCAGTGCTCAGGTATGGGACCCGAAGAATCCGTATCGCATGAAATATAAATCTCCTCATCGTACTGTTCACCCTTTGATATACGAGGCGCACGTGGGTATGTCTACCGAACACAAGAGGGTTTCCACATTTACGGAGTTCCGTTTATTTGTGCTTCCCCGTATGGTAGATTTGGGATATAATACCCTGCAATTGATGGGGATTCAGGAGCATCCCTACTATGGTTCTTTCGGGTATCAGGTATCTAATTTTTTTGCCGTTAGTTCCAGATTCGGGACTCCGGAGGAGTTGAAAGCTTTGATTGATGCCGCTCACGGAATGGGAGTACGGGTTATTATGGACATTGTTCATTCGCATGCTGTCAATAATGAGATGGAGGGATTAAGTCGTTTTGACGGTTCGTACGATCAGTTCTTTTACCCCGGAGAACAGGGATATCATCCTTTATGGAACTCCCGTTGTTTTAATTACGGCAAGCATCAGGTGATTAATTTCCTGTTATCCAATTGCAAATATTGGTTGGATGAATTCCATTTTGACGGTTTTCGTTTCGACGGGATTACGAGTATGATCTATTGGGATCATGGGATCAATCGGGACTTCACGGATTACCGGATGTATTATGACGGCGATCAGGATGAAAATGCTATTGTTTATTTGGGTTTGGCCAACCGGGTGATTCATCAGGTAGATCCGGAGGCGATTACGATAGCCGAGGATATGAGTGGAATGCCGGGTATGGCTTTCCCGGTAGAAGAAGGAGGATTGGGATTCGATTTTCGTATGAGTATGGGTGTGCCGGATTACTGGATAAAGTTGTTGAAGGATAGGAAAGATGAAGAATGGCACGTGGGGGATCTTTTTTACGAACTGACCAATAAACGGAAAGAGGAACATACGATTAGCTATGCCGAAAGTCACGATCAGGCTTTGGTCGGGGATAAAACAATTTTTTTTCGGTTGGTCGATAAGGCTATATACTCTTCGATGAGTGTTTTTAATAAAAATATTCACATCGACCGGGGCATTGCTTTACATAAGATGATTCGTTTGGTGACGATAGGAACGGCAGGAGACGGTTATCTTTCTTTTATGGGGAATGAGTGGGGACATCCGGAGTGGATTGATTTCCCGCGAGAGGGAAATAATTGGAGTTACGATCATGCCCGGAGATTATGGAGCTTGGTCGATGATGAGCAGTTACGTTTTCGTTTTTTGAATGCTTTTGATCGGGCTATGATTCATTTCGTTGGAGAGAATCAGCTATTCGTGGGATATCCTTCTCCTTTGGTGAGGGATAACGAGAGGCAGATTTTGATTTTTACCCGGGGAGATTTTTTGTTCGTCTTTAATTTTAATCCTGAGGTTTCTTTTATGGATTATCAATTCGATGCTCCCCCGGGAAAGTATATAACGGTTCTGAATACGGATAGTGCGTTGTTTGACGGTTTCGGAAGGATTGACGAGAGCGTGGAACATTTTACGCGTTATATCGCTCCCGGTAGAAGCCAACTGAGTTTGTATCTTCCCGCCCGGAGTGCATTTGTTATGCATCGTTCGTGATAAGAAGGTAATAATAATTGATTTTGATATATTAAATGGCAGATTATGGGATATTTAAAATTCAATAAAGAAGAGTTAGTCAACTTAGAGTATGCTCTGCACCGGGAAGTTTTAGCGACCAATCGGGCGGGGGGATATGCGTCAACAACTATTGTTTGTTGTAATACGAGAAAGTATCATGGTCTACTGATACTTCCGATCGAAGAATTCGGCGGTATGAACCATGTGCTGCTCTCTTCGTTGGATGAGACTATCGTACAGCATGGTCAATCGTTTAATTTGGGTATTCATAAATATCCCGGCGTGTATGACCCCCGGGGGCATAAGTATATTGTCGATTGTGAGTATGAGCCTGTTTGGACGTTAGTCTATCGGGTAGGAGGGGTGGTTCTGAAGAAAGAGTTGATCATGGTGCATAACGAGGCACAAGTAATGATCCGCTATACCTTGGTAGATGCTCATTCGGATACGTTGTTGCGTTTAAAACCTTTTCTGGCGTATCGGAATGTACATGATTTGAGTAAGGCCAATATGATGGCCAATACGAAATACGAGTCGGTTACTAACGGGATAAGGTCGAGGTTATATGTAGGGTTTCCCTCATTGAATATGCAATTGAGTAAACCGAATGAGTTCGTGGCAGTGCCGGATTGGTATTACAATATCGAGTATCTGGAAGAGAAAGCGAGGGGGTATGACTATCGGGAGGATTTGTTTGTCCCCGGTTATTTTGAAGTTCCGATCAAAAAAGGGGAGAGTATCGTTTTCTCGGCTTCCGTGGAGGAGGTCAATCCGAACGTCCTGAGGCGTAAGTTTCAACGGTTGGTGGATCTGCGTATGCCGAGGGATAATTTTGAGAATTGTCTGAAATACTCGGCTTCTCAATTTATTGTTCATGACGGTAAGGATACGGAAGTGGTAGCCGGTTATCCTTGGTTCGGGCGTTGGGGGCGAGATACTTTTATCGCTTTACCCGGAATTACGTTGGCTGCCGAACAGGATATAAAAAGTTGTAAGGAGGTGATCGATACGATGGTCCGTCAATTGCATAATGGATTGTTCCCGAATATCGGAAAGCGTCAGGATGCGGCGTACAATTCGGTAGATGCCCCGATGTGGTTTTTTTGGACGCTTCAGCAATTGGACGATGCGATGAAAAAGAAGGGATTTATCTGGAAAAATTACGGGAGTAAGATGAAAGCTATATTGAAGGCTTTCCGGGACGGTACGAATCCTTGGGTGAAGATGGAGGAGAACGGTTTAGTCTGGGCGGAACAACCCGGTAAAGCCCTGACTTGGATGGACGCTATCGTGAAGGGAATACCGGTAACTCCTCGGAGCGGTTATGCCGTAGAAATCAATGCTTTGTGGTATAATGCCGTGTGTTACAGCTTGCGCTTGGCAGAGGAAGCTGCCGATCGCCGTTTCGTGGAAGAATGGAAAGAAATGCCGGGAAAGATTCGGGAGAGCTTCAATAAATTATTCTGGTATGAAGAGGGAAAATACCTTGCCGATTATGTAGATCATACCGGTCAGAATACCTTGGTTCGTCCGAATCAGGTTATAGCTTGTTCTTTGGTGTACTCTCCGATTAGCGATGATATGAAAGAGAGGGTGTTGCATGTGGTACGCCGCGAGTTGTTAACACCCAAGGGATTACGTACGTTGTCGCCTAAAAGTGCTTCATATAAGGGACGTTACGAGGGAGATCAGAATGAACGGGATTCGGCTTATCACCAGGGAACGGTTTGGCCGTGGTTGATCGGCCCTTACATCGAGGCCAGTCTGAAGCTGAGGGGGAAGCAGGCTTTGCCTGCGGTGAAAGAGCTACTGGCCGGATTCGAGGAAGATATGACCACTTACGGAGTTTGTTCTATCGCGGAAGTGTATGACGGAGACCCCATTCACAGACCTGGTGGATGTATCTCTCAGGCGTGGAGTGTCGGAGAGGTGTTAAGAAGTTTAGCGTTAATCAAAAAGTTTGAGAGGAAACGGGAATAGGAACGGAAGTTTCGTGTCTGGATTCTCAAATTTTGAAATCGAATTATGATATGAGTACAAGAGTATTGATGTTTGGTTGGGAGTTTCCTCCTCATATTTCGGGAGGATTGGGAACTGCCTCTTTCGGTTTAACGAAAGGATTGGCCGAATACGGAGTCGAAATAATGTTTGTGATGCCGAAAGCCGGGGGAGATGAGGATCAAAGTGCCGTGAGAATTATTAATGCGAGTGATGTTGAGGTCGTGAATACGTGTTCCGATCTGGAAGAGTATTGGAAGAATATTCATTTTATGGAGATTGATTCCAATTTGGTTCCTTATCTCGATCCGGAGGCATTTGAAAGAAGTGTTCATCAAACGTTGAAGGTCGGGGAAAAAGAGGAGAAAATATCTTTTCGAAATAAATTTCAGTTTTCCGGCAAGTATGGAGCTAATTTGATGGAAGAGGTGGCCCGTTACGCTATGGTTGCCGGGACGGTTGCCGCCAAAGAGCAGTTCGATGTGATCCATGCTCATGATTGGTTGACCTATACCGCCGGGATCGTGGCCAAAAAGATATCGGGCAAGCCTTTGGTGATCCATGTACATGCGACGGAATTTGACCGTAGCGGTGAACGGGTGAACCAGCAGGTGTACGATATTGAACGCAAGGGTATGGAGGAAGCTGACCGGGTGATTACCGTGAGCAATCTGACCCGGAATATAGTCGTTAATCGGTATGGGATAGATCCGGAGAAGGTGGTGACCGTTCATAATGCGGTAGATTTTCAGTCTCGTGAAGAGGTCGAGGTGGAATGCGGCGTGAAAGAGAAAATCGTTACTTTCTTAGGCCGGATCACCTACCAAAAAGGACCGGAATATTTTATAGAGGCGGCTCATAAAGTTTTGCAACGTTATCCGGACGTACGTTTCGTTATGGCCGGAAGCGGGGATATGTTGAATCGTTCTATTCGCCGGGTGGCGCAATTGAAGATGGCTACTCATTTCCATTTCACCGGCTTCCTGTACGGTGAGGAGGTTCCGAAGATGTTTGCTTATAGCGATGTATACGTGATGCCTTCCGTGTCTGAACCGTTCGGTATTACGCCGTTGGAGGCGATGCGTTCCGGAGTGCCGACCATCATATCCAAACAATCGGGTGTGGCAGAGGTGTTAAAACATTCGATAAAGGTGGATTATTGGGATGTGGATGCTATGGCCGATGCCATATACGGCCTGCTGGCTTATCCGGCATTGTCCGTGGTTGCAGGTCGTGAGGGATTGGAGGAAGTAAATCAATTGAAATGGAGAAATGCGGCTTTAAAAATTAAATTCATTTATGAAGAGCTTGTTAATGAGTTTAACGCGGGACGTTGAGGACGGAAAGGAATGAAAGAGCTTGTAAGTAAATAAAAATAAATAAAATATAAGGTTATGAGAAAGACATTATGTTTCTATTTCCAGATACATCAGCCGGTTCGGCTAAGAAAATACCGTTTCTTTGATATTGGGAAACGGAGTGATTATTTTGATAATTATATCAATCGTTCCACGATACGCCGAATCTCGGAGAATTGTTATTTACCGATGAATGCGTTGATGTTAGAGTTGATCCAACGTTACGGGGGTAATTTTAAAATAAGCTTTTCTATTTCGGGTTCTGCTATGGAGCAATTCGAATTACATGCTCCGGAGGTGATCGAGAGTTTTAAGCAGTTGGCGGCGACAGGATGCGTTGAATTTCTGGCGGAAACTTACGCCCACTCCTTGGCCTCGTTGTCCTCTACCGATGAATTCGAAGCCCAGGTGAAACAGCATGCCCGCAAGGTAAAAGAGTTGTTCGGACAACGTCCGGTAACCTTGCGCAACTCCTCTTTGATCTATTCGGATCAGATTGGCGAGCGTGTGGCGGCAATGGGGTATGAAGCCATGTTGACGGATGGGGCAAAACACGTGTTGGGATGGAAAAGCCCGAATTTTCTATATACCAATTCGATCAATCCCAAATTAAAATTGTTATTGAAAAACTCCAGGTTGAGTGATGATATCACCATGCGTTTTTCGGATCGGAGTTGGAGTGAATGGCCTCTGACAGCGGAAAAGTATGCCGGTTGGTTAAAAGAGAGTGTCCGGGAGAGTGAAATCGTCAATTTGTTTATGAATTATGAAACTTTTGGAGAGTATCAATCGCAAGAGAGTGGTATTTTTGATTTTATGCGGCATTTACCGGAGGCCGTCTTTGCTTCAACTGATTTTGAATTCTTGACTCCTAAAGAGGTTGTCAAGAAACATCAGCCGGTAGCTCCTTTGCATGTACCTTTCCCGATATCCTGGGCAGATGAAGAACGGGATATTACCGGATGGTTGGGTAATGAGTTGCAGGCCGAGGCTTTTGAAGAGTTGTATAAGATTCAGAAGAGAGTGAAGCGTATCAATGATCCCGTAGTGAATGAGGATTATAAACGTCTGCAAGCAAGCGATCATTTTTATTATATGGGGACCAAGCTTTTTTCCGATGGAGATTTCCGTCGTCATAGTTCGCCTTACGAATCGCCTTATGAAGCCTTTGTTAATTATATGAATGTATTGAGTGATTTTATCATAAGGGTTGATGATTTGGAAAAAAAGAGTAATATTGTATCGAAGAGAGAAATAATGCAGGAGGGTAAAATACCTCCCGAAAAGAAGGTTGCAAGATCTACCAAGCCTAAAGAGAAAACGTATGTCGTTTCTGCGGAAAAAGCTGGAAAGGAGGTAAAAGCTGGAAAGGAGATAGAAGGTAAGGGGAAAAAAGTAGAGAAGAAAACGAAGAATACGGTAACTAAAAAGAAAAAATAATCTTAAATAACCAAAAGCTACGATGTATGGGTTAGCGGTGTAGTAATGCCAATCTGTATTTGTAATTTAAAATTAAAACATGAACAATATAAAATTGAAAAATCCCGCCTATTTGTTTGAGGTGAGTTGGGAAGTGTGTAATAAAGTTGGTGGTATACACACTGTTATTTCCACGAAAGCCTTAAGTATGGCCCGAGAGTTCAAAAATAATCATATCCTGATAGGGCCGGATGTATGGAGGTACAATGAACCGAATCCGGAGTTTACGGAGGATCCGCATTTGTTTAAATCGTGGAGGGCCAAAGTATCCCGTGAAGGGTTGCGAATAAAAGTCGGACGTTGGAATATTGCGGGAAATCCGGTGGTGATATTAGTTGATTTTACCACATTCATTGCCCAAAAAGATCAGATATTGACCTCTTTCTGGGAAAAATTCCGATTGGACTCCTTAACCGGACAATGGGATTATATCGAACCTGTTCTGTTCGGTTACACGGCAGGAAAAGTCATAGAGAGTTTTGTACGCTACAATGCCTCTTCCCGCCAACATGTCATTGCTCAATTTCACGAGTGGATGACGGGCAGCGGTCTTCTCTATTTAAAAGACGTTCTTCCGCAGGTGGGATGTGTTTTTACCACTCATGCCACCGTGTTGGGACGGAGTATTGCGGGAAACGGACTGCCTTTGTACGATCACATACAACAGTATAATCCGGCTGAGGTCGCTCATCGTTTTCGGGTGGAAGCGAAGCAGTCAATGGAGAGCAAGGCGGCCGAATTTGCGGATTGTTTTACAACGGTAAGTGAGATTACGGCTGTAGAGTGTGCTCATTTTCTCGGGAAAAAAGTCGATATGATTACCCCGAACGGATTTGAAAATAGTTTCACTCCCCCGGATGGTATTTACTCGGAGAAGAGAGAAGCCGGAAGAAAGAGACTATTGAAAGTAGCTCAGGCATTATCCGGGAGGGCTATTTCTGAGGAGGCCTTTATCGTTGGAATCAGCGGACGTTACGAATTTAAGAATAAAGGAATCGATGTATTTATCGAGGCTTTGGGACGTTTGAACCGGGATCAGGGCAACACGAGAGAAGTCGTGGCATTCATTTTGGTTCCGGCCGGGCATCAAGGGGTAAATGCAGAGCTGATAAATAACATGGAGAAGCCGTATCAGGCTGTTGAGATCGTACATCCTTACGTAACACATCTGTTGACAGATCCGGATCATGATCCGGTATTGTTGAAGTTTGCCGAGGAACAACTGTTGAACCGGGAAGAGGATCGGGTAAAAGTATTTTTCAGTCCCAGCTATTTGAACGGGAGCGACGGGGTATTCGACGTACCTTATTATGATCTGTTGGTAGGTATGGATTTGACGGTGTTCCCCTCTTATTACGAGCCCTGGGGGTATACGCCTTTGGAGAGTCTGGCGTTTAAGGTTCCCACGATAACAACGACTTTGGCCGGCTTCGGATTATGGGTGGAGACTCATTATTCCAAAGAGCACCCCGGAATAGACGTTATTGCTCGGGACGACCGGAATAATGAAGTTGTCGTGCACGAAATAGCGGATAAAATAAAGGATATAGCCGTACTGACACCGGATAAATACCTTAACTACCAAGAAAATGCAAAAGAGGTGTCCCGGATTGCTTTATGGGAACATCTGATCACTTATTATCATAAGGCTTACGAAATTGCTTTGCAGAAGGTAGCTTTAAGAATTGAGGATATGCCTGTGAACGAGGCGGAAGAGGTGGCGTTTATCGACAAACAGATGATTAACACTACGCCGACCTGGGTGAGTGTGATCATTCACAGGTCTATTCCGGAACGCTTGTGCGCCTTGGAACAATTAGCCGATAACCTGTGGTGGTGCTGGAATGAGGAGGCCGTGGATTTGTTTAAGAGTGTAGATCCCTTGCAGTGGATGTTGACGCGGCATAATCCTATAGCCCTTCTGGATAAGATCTCTTTGAACCGTTATAAAGAGTTGGAGAAGGACGAGGAGTTCGTGCAGCGTTTGGAGAGAGTTTATGCTAAATTTAAGGATTATATGGAGGGAAAAAAGAAAATGAACGATCCTTCTATCGCTTATTTTAGCATGGAATACGGGTTGCATTCTTCTTTGAAAATCTATTCCGGCGGACTCGGGGTATTGGCAGGGGATTATTTGAAAGAGGCGAGCGACAAGCAAACCCGGATCACGGGTGTCGGTTTGTTGTATCGTTACGGTTATTTTACACAGAAGTTTTCGGCAGCTGGGAATCAGGAAGCGGAGTACGAAGCGCAAGATTTTATGAAAATTCCGGTTAATCCCGTACGGGATAAAGAGGGAAATTGGTTGACGGTAAGCCTGGCTTTTCCGGGACGTAACGTATCGGCACGGATTTGGCGGGTTGATGTGGGGAGAGTGGAGCTTTATTTGTTGGATACCGACTTCGAGGATAACCAGGAAGGAGATCGTTGCATTACACATTATTTATACGGCGGAGATTGGGAAAACCGTTTGAAGCAGGAGTTGTTATTGGGGTTGGGAGGTATTCAGGCTTTGCGTAAGCTGAATATTTCTGCGGATGTATACCATTGTAACGAGGGGCATGCTGCTTTTACTGGGTTGGAACGGCTGAGGGAGTACGTGGAGAACGAGGACCTTGCTTTCTCCGAGGCGCTGGAGGTCGTTCGCGCGTCATCGCTGTTTACGACGCATACGCCCGTGCCGGCAGGACACGATGCTTTCACGGAGAATTTGTTGAGGGGGTATCTTTCCTATTTCCCCGACCGGTTGAAAATAACTTGGGAACAGTTGTTGGCTTTAGGAAGAATCAATGCGGGAGATCCGAACGAAAAATTCTCCATGAGCTTTTTGGCGGCTAATTTATCACAGGAAGTGAATGGGGTCAGTTGGTTGCACGGGAAGGTCACCCGGGAGATATTTAAAGGCTTGTGGCCGGGATATATGCCCGAAGAGCTGCATATCAGTTATGTGACGAATGGAGTCCATTACCCTACCTGGACGGCTCCCGAATGGAAAGCGATCCATCAGGAGGTTTTCGGGGAGAAGTTTAAAACCCATCATTACGACCGCTCCTGCTTTGAAGGGATATATCAGGTGGATAACGAACGGATTATGGGAGTACGGGGCGTATTGAGGAGCCGGTTGATACGTCATATTAAACGTCGTTTAGCCGATGGAGGAGATACGGCCTATTTTACCCCGAAGGAGTTGGTAGAGATTAAAGATAAGCTGCGGGATGATATTTTGACTATCGGTTTTGCCCGGCGTTTTGCCACTTACAAACGTGCCCATCTTCTGTTTAGCAATTTGGATCGTTTGAACGAGATCGTCAATAATCCGGATCGTCCGGTACAGTTCATATTTGCCGGGAAGGCTCATCCGGCGGATCAGGCGGGGCAGGATTTGATCAAGCGAATCGTGGAGGTTTCCAAGTATCCGCAATTTTTAGGGAAGATCGTCTTTTTGCCTAATTACGATATGGATTTGGCCCGCCGGATGGTGCAGGGGGTGGACGTGTGGATGAATACCCCCACCCGCCCGCAGGAAGCTTCCGGTACGAGTGGGGAAAAAGCGGCTATGAACGGGGTTATGCATTTCAGCGTGTTGGACGGTTGGTGGGTGGAAGGTTATCAGAAAGGAGCAGGCTGGGCTTTACCCATGGAGCGTACCTATGAGAATCAAGAGTTCCAGAATCAACTGGATGCAGAATTGATTTATAATATCATTGAAACAGAGATCGCTCCGGTTTTCTACGCGAAAGAAGAAAACGGCATATCGTCGGCCTGGGTAGAGTATATTAAGAATACGATAGCCAAGGTCGCTTCCAACTTTACTTCGAATCGAATGTTGACGGATTACGAGGAGAAATTTTACTTGCCGATGTCCCGTCGGTATCATAAATTGATAGCCGATAATGATGCTTTAGCCATAGAGATTGCGGAATGGAAGAAAAAAGTCGGACGCGAATGGGAGAATGTAACCGTTGATTCGTTGACTCTTCCGGATAAGTCGAAACAGATCATCTCTTTAGGTAAGTCGTACGTGGGGAAAGTTCTTTTGGATATAGGAGATCTTTCGATCGACGATGTGGGAGTCGAGTTGATCGTTACGGAACAGGTAAACGGAAAAATGGTCGTTCGTTCTACCTATGATTTTGCCCCGATTTCTTTTGAAAACGGCAAGGCCCTCTATTCGGTAGAGATCACTCCGGACGATCCGGGGCTGTTTACGTTAGGTCTACGTATCTATCCGAAGAATCCTTTGCTACCGCACAGGCAAGATTTTGCTTTAGTGAAATGGTTGTAGCACGTAATAAAAAAGCAGCTTTAATAAGCTGCTTTTTTATTTGGCTCGGTAGTTGTTGTCTTTTAAAATGGTGAGTATTTTTTCTTTGAGCTCACCCTGAATAATGATTTCGCCGTCCTTCACGGAACCGCCGACCCCGCATTTGTTTTTAAGTAATTTGGCTAATTCTTTTAGATCGTTTTCTGTGCCGATAAAACCCTGCACGAGCGTGACGATTTTACCTTTGCGCTGTTTGGAATCGAGAGATACCCTGAGATTCTGTTTTTCCGGGACCAGCGTTTCTGCTTCTGTTTCTTCGTTGTATTCGTATTGAAAATCGGGATCAGTAGAGTATACCACGTTTATTTTTTCCTTTTTTTCTTTCTTATTGTTCATAGCGGATAATCGATTTATATTTATTGCAAATATAGTATTTTGATGTTGAAATATTATATATGAAGGAGAGAAGGTGGTTACGGGTGTTTTTTGTTGATATTTTTTATTATCTTCACACCCCTTGAACGTGTGATATAATATTAAGAGAGTAACGAATATGAATAAGATACTGAGTAAAACCTATTTTTCGGAGCGGGTAGTGAAATTGGAAGTGGAGGCCCCTTTGGTCGCCAAGGCGAGAAAACCCGGTAATTTTGTCATCGTGCGGGTGGGGGAGAAGGGAGAGCGAATGCCTTTGACGATAGCGGATGCCGATTTAAAGCGGGGGAGTATTACATTAGTGGTGCAGGTGATGGGAGTTTCTTCCCGGAAATTATGTGCCTTGAAGGTAGGGGATTATATCACGGATTTAGTAGGGCCATTGGGAAAACCGACTCGCATAGAAAAAGTAGGAACGGTGTTGGCTTGCGGTGGCGGTGTCGGTGTCGCACCTTTGTTGCCTATTGTCAAAGGGTTTAAGGAAGCTGGTAATCGGGTCCTATCGGTGATCGCTGGAAGGACGAAGGATTTGGTTATTTTGGAAGATGAGATACGGGCTTTGTCGGACGAAATGATTATTATGACGGATGACGGTTCTTACGGAAAGAAGGGATTGATTACGGAGGGGATGGAAGAGATCATAAAACGGGAGAAGATCGATTTGGCGGTGACTATCGGTCCGGCAATCATGATGAAGTTTTGTGAGAAATTGACGCGGAAATATGACGTTCCCACGATAGCCAGCTTAAATGCTATCATGGTGGACGGTACTGGTATGTGTGGAGCCTGCCGGGTTACGGTGGGAGGAAAAACCCGGTTCACCTGTGTCGACGGACCGGAATTTGATGCGCATCAGATTGATTTTGACGAGATGTTGTCCCGCTTAAACGGGTATAAAAATACCGAGAGTGAAAAATTGCATGAATTTGAAAAATAAAAATATGAGTGGGGTAAGTGATCGGAATGCTGCCTGGAGACAGCAGTTACGTCGAGATGTGCCGGGTAAGGAACGGACATCCATAGAGCGGGTTCGTATGCCGGAAGTGGATCCCGTGGAGAGGATTAAGAGCCAAAGGATAGAGGTGAATAAAGGGTTAACGTCGGAAATGGCCGTTCTGGAAGCGAAACGTTGTATGGATTGTATAAATCCCACGTGCATGGAAGGTTGTCCGGTGGAGATTGATATTCCCGGTTTCGTGAAGAACATTGAAAGGGGGGAGTTTTTACAAGCGGCCGTAATCTTGAAGAATACGAGTGCTTTGCCGGCGGTTTGCGGCCGGGTATGCCCTCAGGAGAAACAGTGTGAATCCAAGTGTTTTTATATTCAAAAGTTGAATAAGCAACCGGTAGCTATCGGTTATTTAGAGCGGTTTGCGGCGGATTACGAGCGGGAATCTGGTCGCGTATCCGTTCCTGAGGTGGCTCCGGCTAACGGTATAAAAATGGCGGTGATCGGTTCCGGGCCGTCCGGACTCTCGTGTGCCGGGGATTTGGCTAAAAAGGGATTTGATGTGACCGTTTTTGAGGCTTTGCACGAGATCGGAGGGGTGTTGAAATATGGAATTCCCGAGTTCCGTTTGCCTAATCGGGTAGTGGATGTGGAGATTGACAGTCTGAAAAAGATGGGGGTGAAATTCGTTACCAATTTTATCGTGGGTATGACGGATTCGATGGAAGATTTAAAGTCGGAAGGTTTTAAAGGATTTTATGTAGCTTCGGGAGCGGGATTGCCCCGTTTTATGAATATACCGGGAGAAAATTACAATGGCATACTCTCTTCCAACGAGTATTTGACCCGGGTGAATTTGATGGGTGCCGATAGTGAAGAGTCGGATACTCCCGTGTATCACGGGAAACGGGTGGTCGTAGTCGGCGGGGGAAATACCGCGATGGATTCTGTCCGGACGGCAAAACGTCTGGGTGCCGAACGGGCTACGATTGTTTATCGTAGAAGCGAGGAGGAGATGCCTGCCCGGATCGAAGAGGTGAAGCATGCCAAGGAAGAGGGATGCGAGTTTATGACCCTGACCAATCCGGTTGAATATATTGCCGATGAAAATCGCCGGGTTAAACAAGTGAAAGTACAGAAAATGGCTTTAGGAGAACCGGATGCCAGCGGACGTCGTAGTCCGGTGCCTGTTCCCGGCTCCGAATATCTGATAGATGCCGACGTGGTGGTCGTGGCCGTGGGAGTCTCTCCTAATCCGATAATTCCTCGTTCCGTGGAGGGACTGAATGTCTCTTCCAGGGGAACGATTATCGTGGATGAAAAGACCATGGAGTCCAATATTCCCGGACTTTTCGCGGGCGGAGATATCGTACGCGGAGGAGCCACGGTTATTTTGGCGATGGGAGACGGACGCAGGGCTGCGGAGTATATGTCGGAACGACTGACAACGAAAGAATTTAGGGATTAGGGGATTAAGTGATTTAACGATTCAATGATTGGTCGATTGAATCAACATCCGCTAATTGTAAATTGAGCTCCGAATTTTCTAATCTACAATCTTTTTAATCATCTAATCTCTTAATCTTTTCCCTCGATCCTTATCGTCTTGGCTTGGGTGATGCGGATTAGGTCGGAGGGGGAGATTTTGATTTGCAGACCGCGGATTCCGGCGCTGATATAGATGTAATCGAAATGAAGACAGGAGGAGTGAATGTAGGTCGGAAATTCTTTTTTCATGCCAATAGGGGAACAACCTCCCCGGACATAGCCCGTTGTAGAGAGTAATTCTTTCACGGGAATAAGATCGGCTTTTTTATTTCCGGACACTTTGGCAGCTATTTTCAAGTCGACTTCTCGATCGCCTGGAATAACGCATACGAAAAAGCCGGTTTTATCTCCTTTCAGTACAAGGGTTTTAAAGACCTGCCCGATATTTTCCCCTAATTGTTCGGCAACGTGAACGGCAGCCAGGTTATTGTCGTCGACTTCGTAAGGAACAAGCTCGTAATCGATTTTTGCTTTGTCGAGTAGACGGGCTGCATTCGTTTTGTTTACTTTAGCCTTCATGATCTTTTTTTTCATTGCAAAGATAGTATATTGCGAGGAAAAACGGATGGGATTAGAGTTTCGGAAACGAGGAGCGATTTAACTTTCTATTTTAATATTTATTATCTTAAAATATATTGTATTTGGTCTGTTTTTTGTACTTTACTTTTTCGTGTAGTGTAAAAATAAACTTGTGATGAGAGTAGGTGTAATGTTAATGATCGCTTTGTTTGTATATGGTTGCGATCTGATAGAGTACCATCCTTATGATGTCCGTTTGGGTGGGGAGAGGGGAATAAACGAGAAGAATATTGCCCGTATCGAGGAGGCTTGTAAAGGGAAAGATACAATTCGTTTCGTGTTGATGGGAGATAGTCAGCGTTGGTATGACGAGACTGAAAAGTTCGTCTCCCACGTGAACACCCGTGATGATGTGGATTTTGTTATTCATGGCGGGGATATTTCCGATTTTGGCTTAACCAAGGAGTTCGAGTGGGTGCGGGATATTATGTCGAAGTTGAAAGTGCCCTATGTTGCTTTGCTCGGTAATCATGATGTGTTGGGAAACGGGGTGGAGGTGTACAAGAAGATATACGGAGATATGAATTTTTCGTTTATTGCGGGTGATACGAAATTTATCTGCATGAACACTTGTGCCTTGGAATTTGATTATTCCCATCCGATCCCAGATTTTTCTTTTATTTATAAAGAGTTGCAGGATAGTGTTTCCGGTTTTAAGCGTACGATCCCCGTGATGCATGTCCGACCGGGAGATGTTGAATTCAATAATAACGTGTCTCAGGTATTTCATGAGTTGTTGAGGCGTTTTCCCCGGATGGAATTTTGTTTGCATGCACACAATCATACTTTGATGGCGGAAGATCTGTTTGAAGACGGAATCATGTATTACGGTTGCAGTTGTATGAAAGATAAAAATTATTTGTTGTTTACTTTAACCCCGAAAGGATATGGTTATGAAGTGGTCTATTATTAAATGGGGGATCGGGTTATTTCTTTTTGTCACTTCGCCTCTTTGTGCACAGCAGGATGCCGACAGCATTCGTATAAAGGAACAGGAAGCTCATCGTTTGGCCCGGCAAGAACGTTTACGGGCACGCTACGAGCGAAAATTGATGAATTACCAGACGACTTGGCAAAAATTGATTCCTAAATATCAAAAACTGCAATTTGCCGGTTCCATAGGTTTGATTTCGTTAGGAATGGGATGGGATTACGGTAAGAGAGACCAATGGGAAACCGATTTCCTGATCGGATTCATACCCCGTTTTTCTTCCAATGAGGCAAAGGTTACTCTTACATTAAAACAAAATTATATTCCCTGGACCAATGTTTATTTAGCCAAACGTTGGTCGTTCGATCCCTTGACGACGGGTATTTACGTGAATACGGTATTGGACGATGCTTTTTGGGTGAAGGAACCGGATCGTTATCCGAGTAACTATTATAAGTTTTCCACGCGGGTTCGTTTCCATGTTTTTATCGGACAACGGCTTACTTTCGGGTTAGACCGGAGTGCCCCCTTTAAAAAAATGACGGTCTTTTACGAATTCAGTACCTGTGATTTATATTTTATCAGTGCTGTCGGAAACAGGTATATCGGTTTAGGAGATATTTTGAGTCTTTCTTTCGGGATCAAGTTACAAATTTTGTAGATTTGTAAAAGAATCAACACGAGACTGATGAGAAACTTCTTAATCGTTTGGATAGTATGTTTTATAGGGGGAGCCGGAACGGTTTCGGCTCAGCATGATACGGGTGCATGGAACGGAATATTGCTTTTTCCGGGTGGGGTTTTAAAACTCGTGTTGCATATCGATAGAAACGAAGGCGGATATACCGCCTCTTTGGATAGCCCCGCTCAGGGGGCCCTCGGAATCCCTGTCGATACCGTTTGTTGGAGAGATGGACAATTGCGTTTCGTCATTCGGAAATTGGGTGTTGAATACACGGGAAAATTGAATGGAGAGGGAGAGATCGAAGGAACTTTTAAGCAGATGGGATACACCTCTTTTTTGCTTTTTGTCCCGGGAGACGGAAATATACGCTATCAGGAACCCCGGGGGCCCTATCCTTACCGGGTCGAGGAGGTATTTTTTGAGAATAAAAGAGATTCCGTCAGGTTAGCTGGAACCTTGACTTTACCGGAAGGGAAGAAGAGCTTCCCTACGGTTGTGTTGATTAGCGGTAGCGGCCCGCAGAATAGAAATGAAGAGATGATGGGACATAAACCTTTTTGGGTTTTGGCCGATTATTTGACGCGACAAGGCATCGGCGTGTTGCGGGTGGATGATCGGGGGGTGGAAGCTTCCGCGGGAGATTTTAATTCCTCCTCTTTATGGGATTTTGCTTCGGATGCGGAAGCGGCGGTCGATTTTTTAAGGAGAGAAAAAAAGATCCGGCGAATCGGATTGATCGGTCATAGTGAAGGGGGATGTGTGGCTTCTGTTGCGGCAAGCAGAAACAAGCGTGTTGGTTTTATCGTTTTATTGGCAGGACCCGGTATTCGGGGGGATCGACTCGTCTTATTGCAGAAGGAGTTGATCGGGAAAGCTTACGGAACGGATCCGAAGTTGATGGAAAAGATTGGCGATTTGGATCGGGCGATTTTTGATCGGATTATTGCTTCGGAGGATCCTGAAAAGGAACGGGATTCCATTACTGCTCTTGTCTCCCGTTTTGCACATGAACATCTTTTTTTGAAACCCGGCAATATGAGTCTCGATAGATGGATTCGAGTACAGGTGGATGGTTGTCTGACTCCTTCGTATACGGCTTTGCTCAAATATGATCCCTATCCGATACTGAAAAAGGTAAAGTGTCCGGTTTTGGCTTTGAACGGAGGGATGGATTTGCAGGTTCCCGCGGGTGTTAACATAGAGGCGATACGAAATGCTTTGACAGAGGGAAAAAACAGACGGTTCGAAGTAAGGATATTACCCGGATTGAATCATTTGTTTCAAGAGTGTACCACGGGGACTCCCGGGGAATACGGAATCATAGAGCAAACTTTTTCTCCAGTGGCGTTGAAAGAGATCGGCGAATGGATATTGGATTTACACGGTAAAAAATGACGGAATAACAGTGCTTCCCATGAAAAGAGTCTGGTTGTCTTTTTTATTTTTTCTGTTGTTGTGCAGTACTGCGGATGCGCAACGGAAAAAAGTCGGACTCGTGTTGAGCGGGGGAGGAGCCAAGGGTGTGGCTCATATCGGGGTGTTGCAGGTATTGGAAAAGGCGGGGATACCTGTCGATATAATCGTGGGAACCAGTATGGGATCCATTGTTGGCGGGTTATATGCCATCGGTTATCGTGCGGATGCTCTCGACAGTATGGTACGCCGTCAGAATTGGGAATTTTTACTGAGCGATAAGGTGTATCGGTATGATCTCTCTTTTTACGAAAAAGAGCAGGATGAAAAGTACTTATTGTCCATACCTTTTGATCGAAGCAAAAAGCAGGGACGATCTTTGGGATTTGTAAGCGGCCAGAATATTTATAATCTGTTTCAGGATTTGACGATCGGTTATCATGATTCTTTGGATTTTATGAAATTGCCTATTCCGTTTACCTGTATCGCGGCGGATATGATAACCCGGAAGGAGATCCGGCTCGATCGGGGTAACCTGGCGTTGGCGATGCGTGCCAGCATGGCCATTCCGGGAGCTTTTACGCCGGTTCGAATGGAGGATATGGTGTTGGTTGACGGGGGTGTATTGAATAATTTTCCGGTGGATGTGGCTAAGGCGTTGGGTGCGGAAGTGATTATCGGGGTGGATGTACAGGCCGATTTGCTCGGTGCGGATGAATTGAAATCCGTTTCCCAGGTGATACCCCAGATTATTAATTTGCTTTGTATGAATAAATACGAGGCAAACCTCAAACAGACGGATCTATTGATACGTCCTAATGTAAAGGGTTATACTGCGGCCAGTTTCAGTACGAAAGCGATCGATTCGTTATTGGCCCGAGGAAAAATCGCCGCTTTGTCGAAGTGGGACGAATTGATGGCTTTCAAGGAGAAAATCGGAATCAAACCGGAAAAGGCGGAATCGAAAGTCGGGAAGAGTCGTTTTGTGTCTCCCGGGTATTTTAGGATACGGGATATCCGGGTTTTGGGAGTCTCCCCGAAAGATGAAAAATGGGTAAGGAGAAAATTGTATGTCCGAGAAAATAGTGAAATTTCTTTACAGGATTTGCACCGGACCATCGCCGTTTTGTACGGTACGAAAGCATTCAGTGCCGTTAATTACCGTTTGGTTGGGGATCCTCCCTATGATCTGGAACTGACCCTGAAAGAGCATCCGGTGAGTCGTGTGAACATAGGTTTTCGGTTTGACTCCGAGGAGATGGCGGCTATCCTGATCAATACGACATTGAACAATAAGACTCTGCGAGGTTCCCAGTTTTCCGTAACGGGGCGTTTGAGTGCCAACCCTTACGTGCGTTTGGAGTATACGTTGGAAAATACTTTTTTACGTCGGTTCAATTTGGCCTATATGTTTCGTTTTAGCGACGTTAACGTGTATAAAGAGGGGCATAAGGATTACAATATGACGTTCCGTTATCATATGGGAGAGCTCGGACTTTCTAATTTTTATTTCCGGAACTTCCAGTTTCAGGTAGGTTTGCGTTACGAATATTTCGATTACAATTCCTTTCTCTATTCTGCCGGGGGAGAGGTGATGGACGTGCGGCCGGAGGGCTTTTTCAGTTATTACGGGTCGGCTCGTTTGGAGACCTACGACCGGCGTTACTATCCGACCCGGGGGGTCTCTTTCCGGGCCGATTATTCCCTGTATACCGATAATATGATTACCTATAAGGAGCATTCTCCTTTTTCTGTATTGGAGTCTCGTTTAGAGGGAGTGATACCGCTAACGAACCGTTTGAAGATATTGCCTTCTGTCTCGGGGCGGGTTTTGATCGGTCGCAGCCCGGCATATTCTTATCTGAATTGCATGGGAGGAGCGCATCCCGGCCGTTATCTGCCCCAACAGATAGCTTTTTTAGGGATCAACCATATGGAGATGGCCGAGAACTCGCTTGTCGTGTGGCGGCTTCAATTGCGACAACGGATGGGAGGCCGGCATTATGCCTCTTTGATCGGTAATTATGCCCAACAAGACGATCGTTTTTTCGATATGTGGGGCCGACGGGGTATTTGGGGCGGAGGCGTTTCTTATTCGCGGGATTCCCGCTTGGGACCGATAGATGTCGTGTTCAGTCTTTCCGACCGGGATAAAAAATTGAAATTCTATTTTGATCTGGGGTTCTATTTTTAAATATACAAAAAGATAAATCCCCTTTAATCTCTTCCGAAGAATAAAGGGGATCCGTATATGGAGGAAAATTAGAATCTGCTGAATGTATCGATGTATTCGTAAACACTGCTGATGAGGCCTAATAAAAGAATACCCGCGCTGCAAATCACTAAACTTAACCGGGTGTAATTATCGGAACGGAAAGCCGTCACGGCTTCTTCGTTTTTGTTGATAAACATGGCTTTTACGATTCTCAGGTAGTAGTAAAGCGAGACGATCGTGTTCAGCAGGGCGATGAATACCAAGACGTAGTATCCCTCTTTGGCGGCGGCGGCAAAAATAAAAAATTTGCTGAAGAATCCGGCAAAAGGAGGAATCCCTGCCAAGGAAAACAGGGCGATCATCATGGCGATACTTAATTTGGGATTTGTCGAGTATAAGCCGTTATATTCGTCGATATTCAATTTTCCGGAACGAGTTTCGACGATGGCGATAACTCCGAACGCAGCTAAGTTCGAAAGCGTGTAGATCAGGATATAGTATACCAATCCCGTCATACCCATAGCCGATCCGCTGATAACACCCAACATGATGTAGCCGGCCTGCGAGATGGAAGAGTAGGCGAAGAATCGTTTTATATTCTGTTGGCGCAGGGCGAAGAGGTTGGCTAAGGTGATCGTGGCGATGATCACACCGTAGAGAATGGCTTGCCACTCGTGGATCAGGTTTCCGAATACCTTAAACAAAACGGTCATTAACACGAAAGCGGCCGATCCTTTGGATATAACGGAAAGATAAGCGGTTACGCTGGTCGGAGCCCCCTCGTAAACGTCGGGCGTCCACTGGTGGTAGGGAACTAAGGATAGTTTGAATCCTAAACCCGTGAAAAAGAATACGAAGGCCATGATTTGGATCGGGCTGCCGTTGATACCCGCGGGAATATCTTCGAAATAGAGGGTTCCCACGGTACCGTAAATCAACGAGATACCGTAAAGGGCCAATCCGGAAGCAAAGACCGCCGAAAGAATGTATTTGGCTCCGGCCTCCGCTGAAAGATGCTTGTATTTGTTATAAGCGGCCAACGTAGCCATCGGGATGGATACGGTTTCCATGCCGATAAAGAACATCAGGAAGTTTCCGGCAGAGATCATAAAATACATGCCTAACAATGTCGAGAGGGTGATCATGTAAAATTCGCCCCTTCGAATGACGGTCTCTTCGCTTTTCAGCCAGTTATTTGCCTGCATGAAAATAAGCAGTGTACCTATATTCAGAATTGTTTTTACGATTCCTCCCATCGGTTCGTAATGGTACATGCCCCCGAACGCGGAAGCAGCTTCGCCGGGAAACAGATTCAACAGGGTATGTATTCCCATCAGGATACAGGCTGTCGGCTGAAAATATTTCAGACTTTTGGGAGAACCGAATATATCGTATAGCAAAAGGATGACTATCAGGGCGACTAAGGATAGTTCTTCTTTTAATGGCATTAGATTCGTGTAATACATTTTATTTTGAGGTTTAATGATTACTAATAGTTCAACACGTTAACGACCGGCAATAAACTTTCGCGGATCATGTCGGATATCCATAAGGGAGCCAGACCGATACCGGCTATCGCCAGTATCAATACGATGACGGACAGGCGTTCGTACCAGTTGGCATCCATGAGGGCCAGATGGTGGTCGTTAACGACTTGTCCGTACAGAAGTTTACCGACTACCCGCAGGATATAGACCGCCGTAATGACGATTGAGGTACAGGCGATGATCGTGAAGACCCGATGGAAGGTATCCGTGTGTTGGAACGCCCCGACAAATACCGTCATTTCGGCCACGAATCCGCTTAATCCCGGTAAACCTAAAGAGGCTAAACCGGCAATAACGTAACAGCAACCCAAGAAGGGAATAATCTTCATCAATCCGCCCATTTCCCGGATATCCCGCGTGTGCGTGCGTCCGTATATCATGCCGATGAGGGCGAAGAAGAGAGCCGTCATCAAACCGTGGGAGAGCATCTGGAGTACGGCTCCGGTCATGGTAGTCTGGTTCAGCATCAGAATGGCGAACAATACCAATCCGCAATGGCTTACGGAAGAGTAGGCATTGATGTATTTCAAGTCGGTTTGTACGATGGCCGAATAGGCCCCGTATACCACGCTGATACCCGTCAGGATGATAAATATCCAAGATAGTTCTTTGGCGGCTTCGGGCATCAGGTAGATGGCTACCCGGAAGCAACCGTAGCCTCCTAACTTCATCAATACTCCCGCGTGTAGCATGGAAACGGCCGTCGGGGCGGATGCGTGTCCGTCGGGAGACCAGGTATGAAACGGAAACAAAGCCCCCAAAACACCGAAACCGACGAATGTCAAAGGAAAGAACCAATGTTGGGCTTCTACCGGGATGTGGGTTCGGGCGATCCGGAGCAGGTTCATGGTCAACTGTCCCCCGTCGGTTGCCGAATGGAAGTAGATACCCAAGATTCCTACCAATAATAAGGCCGAGCCTCCCATCAGCATGAGGGTTAATTTCATGGCCGCATACTCTTTCTTTCCGCTACCCCATACCCCGATCAATAGATACATGGGAATCAGGGCGATCTCGTAAAACATAAACATGGTGAACAGATCTACGGAGATAAAGAAACCGAATACGCCGACGGCGAGCAAACAGAACCACATGAAGTATTCTTTTTGCAGGAACTCCATTTTCCAGGAGGCAAATATTCCCGTGAAAACAATGACGGAAGAGAGCAGTAACATGGCGACGGAGATTCCGTCGACCCCTACGGAGTAGTGTATGTTAAGCGGAGCGTACCATACGCAATCTGCCGTAAAAAGCATTTCCGCCGTGTTTCCGGCGTTCCGTTCGCCTATGTAGGCAAATACCGATCCGATGGCCAAAGCCAGCAATAGAGATCCTCCCGCGGCAACAACGGCTCGTATCTGTTTCAGGTTCGCTGAAAAGAGCAATCCGCACATCATCAGGATCGGAATAAGAACGAATAAGGATAAAAAATTCATATCTTTTGTATTTTAGATTACACGAATAAAACCAAAAAGGCGATGAATAAGGTACCCAACAGGATAATATAAGCATACAGTTGTATTTGTCCGGATTGGAATCCCCGGATCGCGTAAGCGGTTCGTTGGGACAATTGAGCTATACCGTTCATCGTTCCGTCGATGATGTGGCGGTCGAACCAGGCGATCGGACGGGATATTCCGTTGAATATGATCCGTTTGGTAATAAACAGGTAAAACTCATCGATATAGAACCGTTTGGATGCTGCCCTGTATAAAGTAGGGAAAGTATTGGCCATTTGAGCCGGGACGGAGCTCTCTTTTTTATACAGGCGGGTTGCGATCGCTATCGCTAAACAAGCGATAAGTACGCTACTGGCGGCTACGACCCAATCCAAATGAATCACGTATTCGGCTCCGTTACTGCTGACAAATTTCCCGAAGGGAATAAAACCGGCAAACAGGGTGACTATGGCCAGAAATACCAACGGTAAGGTCATGGACCGAGGAGCTTCGTGGGGCGTGTGTTCGTGCGGACTCTCTTTTCCCCAAAAAATATTGTAATACAACCGGAACATATAGAATGCGGTTAAAGCGGCGATAAAACTCATGATACCTCCCAATATAGGATTGAAATTGAACGTAGCAGCCAATATTTCGTCTTTACTGAAAAAACCAGAGAAAGGGGGAATCCCCGAAATGGCAAGACAAGCGACCAAAAAGGTAATATGCGTAACCGGAAGATACTTTCTCAATCCTCCCATATGGCTCATCTCGTTGCTGTGTACGGCATGAATGATGGCTCCTGCGCCGAGGAACAACAAGGCTTTAAACATGGCATGAGTGAAGAGGTGGAACATGGAAGCCATGTAGCCCAATCCGGCATGTCCGTCCATGCCGGAGACACCCAAAGCTACCATCATGAACCCGATTTGGGAGATGGTAGAGAAGGCCAATACCCGTTTGATATCAGTTTGCACGCATGCGACGACAGCCGCGTATAAAGAGGTAAAAGCCCCCACGATAGCGATGACGACTAAAACATCGGGCGCCTCCAGGTAATAGACGGGAAATAATCGGGCTACCAGATATACTCCTGCCACGACCATGGTGGCGGCGTGAATCAACGCGGAAACCGGAGTCGGACCTTCCATGGCATCCGGTAACCAGATGTGTAAAGGAAACATGGCCGACTTTCCTGCTCCCCCGATAAAAATAAGGGCCAATGCCCAGCTGATAACAGAGCAGTCCATAAATGTCATTCCGGATGCGTCGGCAAACAGAGATCGGTCGCCGGAAGTCAGCAATTCGAAACTGAATGTTTTTGTGAAATAGGATAATAGCAGGATTCCGATCAAAAAGCCGAGGTCGGCAAACCGGGTGACGATAAATGCTTTTTTAGAGGCGGATACAGCTTCCGGTTTGGTATAATAGAAACCGATCAGCAGGTAGGAGGAGACCCCGACTAACTCCCAGAATATGTACATCTGGAAGATATTGGTTGCCACAACTAACCCTAACATGGAAAAGCTAAATAGGGAGAGAAAAGCGTAATAACGCTGAAATCCCCGTTCTCCTTTCATGTATCCGAGGCTGTATATATGCACCATCAGCGAGACCGTGGTAATGACCACCAGCATCATGACCGAGATCGGGTCTAATAAAAGTCCTAAATCGATATGCAAACGGTCCGTGAATTGAAGCCACGTGAAATTCACGGGGATTAATTTTTCATATATGCCGTTTACCTGTGCCGTTGAGAAATATTGCCCTGCCGCGATATAGGCTAAGATGGCCGATAGGGCGAGAGAGGCGGTTCCTATGCAACCGGCTGTCAGCGGTTTAAGCTTCGTCCCCAGTAACCCGATGGCCAAGAAGGTAAATAGCGGCAGGATCAGAATGAGTAAAACGTATTCCATGATTTATAATTTTATATTTTCAAATTCCCGATTTTGTAATTCGTCGGATTTTAATGTTTCATCTTATTCAAGTTCTTTACTTGGATATTCCTGATGTTCCGGTATATGTTTATAATGATGGCGATGGCCACGGCCGTTTCGCAGGCTGATATTCCGATTGCAAACAAGGTGAAGAAAAAACCTTCCAATTGATCGGGAAAAAGGTAACGGTTGAATACCGCGAAATTGATATCAACCGAGTTCAGGATCAGCTCGATCGAGATCAAGATGGCCAATAAATTTCGGCGGGTGATGAATCCGTATATTCCTGCAAAAAGCATGACGGTACTGATTACCAGATAATATTCCATGTGTATTTCCATGTGCTTATGTTTAGATTTTGCAATGTTTTTCTTTCGTTTTGTTTTTATCGTTTCCGGGCGATGACAATACCCCCGATCATACAAGCCAACAGTAAGACGCTGATGGCTTCAAAAGGCAGCAGGTATTGGTATTTCTCCATGCCCATTAAGGCCGTTCCGATGGTTTTCATATGAATTTCTCCATCCGCGGGCCGACTGGGGCCGAACGAATGTGTTAAAGTGATAAAAACACATAGGACCGTACCTGCCAAAGCTGTCAGTAAACCCGCGGCCATTTTGCTGTTTTTTAGTTTTTCCGCTTTATCTCCATCCGGACTGGTCAACAAAATGGAGAACACGTAAAGTATGATAATGCCTCCCGCGTAGATGGTTATTTGAACGGCACCTAAAAAGGAGTAATTAAGCTGAAAATAGATACCTGCCGTGGCAAAAAGCACGAATAACAGGTAGGTCGCAGATCGTAGAATCCTTTTGGTCGTTACCGTCAGAATGGAACAAACTACGATGACTGTCGCCAAAATAAAAAAAACGGCATCTTGTAAAGCAATATTCATAATTCAATCTATTAATATAGAGACGGGGTTGTAACAAAAGTTCCTGTTATCCCTCTCTCTTTTCATTATTTTGTTTTTTCTTCCACTTTAGATCCTTCGCGGTTCAGTATCCTGACCAATTTTGAACGCGTGAAAACAGCGTGTTCAAACGTGGGAATAAATGTAATAGCCTGTTGGGGGCAGTTTTTTACGCATAGTTGGCAAAACAGGCAACTACCTAAATCGTATTGGTATTTTACCAATACCTTTTTCTTTTTTCCCTCCTCGTCCGTCACGAATTCCGAAGTGATTTTGATGGTTCCGTTAGGACAATTCATCTCGCAAATACCGCAAGCGATGCATTTATGTTCGTTTTTTTCGTTATGCGGCATGGTCAATTCTCCCCGGAACCGATCGAACATTTTCAATGTAGCCCTGTTTTCAGGATATTGTTCCGTTGTTTTCCGGGTGAAAAATTCGTTTAACGTTACCCGCATTCCGACAAGCAGCGAGTGTAAGCCGCTGAAAAAGGAACTGATATATTCTTTCACGTTCATAATTCAAAGTTTAAAAGTGTAGTTTAAAAACCACGACGACGACCATTAAAAAAAGATTGAACAGGTTAATGGGCAGAAGATATCTCCATTCCAATTTAAGCAATTGGTCTATTCTTAATCGCGGAAAGGTCCATTTGAACCACATAATGATAAATATGATGACTGCCACTTTCCCGAAAAACCAGACGATGGTCGGAATGTAGTCCATGATCTGATTGAAACTTTCCCATCCCGGAATATGCAGCGGCATCCATCCTCCCCAAAACAGGGTAGTGGCAACAGCGGCCACGATAAACATGTTCAGGTATTCCGCTAAATAGAAAAATCCGAACTGCATCCCGGAATATTCCGTGTGGTATCCGGCCGTCAGCTCCGAATCGGCTTCCGGCAGGTCGAAAGGACCTCTGTTGGTTTCTGCCGTTCCGGCTATCAGATATACTACGAATGAGATAAGAGCCGGAATATGTCCTCTGAAAATAAACCATCCGTTGGCTTGTTCTTCTACGATCGTGGAGAGTTGCATACTTCCCGCAAATACAACCATCGTCAAGATAGAGAGTCCGATGGAGAGTTCGTAGCTGATCATTTGGGCTCCGCTTCGCATGGCCCCGATGAGGGAGTATTTGTTATTACTGGCCCATCCGGCAAGCAGAATCCCGACGATACCGATGGAAGAGACGGCAATCAGGAAAAAAATGCCCACGTGAAAATCGATAACATGCAGTCCTTTGGCAAACGGAATGCACCCGAATGCCAATACGGAGGCGACGATCACCACGAAGGGGGCTAAGTTGAACAGGAAACGGTCTACCTGATTGATTTCGATCAATTCTTTCGTGAGCATTTTAATCATATCGGCGATGCTTTGTATGATGCCGTAAGGTCCTACGCGATTAGGGCCGATCCGGCACTGGAAAAAAGCGCACACTTTTCGTTCGGCATAAATCAATACTAAGGCAATGAGCGCATAGCCCACCAACAGGCATAACCCGATGATGACGAACTCGATCAAAGTTGCCGCGGTATGGGGCAGGAAACTTCGGAGTAAGTTGTCTATCCATTCTGTTATTGTCGAAAAATCAAACATATATGCTATTTTAGATTTATGATTTTAGATTTATAATTCCAACACTATTTGTATTCCTTACTAAACCTAAGTATCTTTTATTTTATTTATCTGTCGAGATCCGGGACCACGTAATCCAGGGTACCTCCTATGGCGATCAGGTCGGCGATCTTGTTGTTTTGTGCCAATTGATCGACAACGGAGACCAATGTCAGACAAGGGGAACGGAACTTCATCCGGTAGGGGTTTTTTTCACCCCGGCTTTCGATGTATACTCCGAATTCTCCTCTGCTGGCCTCTACACTCTTGAAATATTGGCCTTCCGGGAGTTTAATCACCGGTTTCGTTTTTACTGCAAAATCCCCGGCCGGTATATTGTCAACCAATTGCTCCAGAATATGGAGGGATTCGAGCATCTCTTCCATTCGGACCATGTATCTGCTGAACGAGTCTCCTTTGTTATAGGTAATCTCTTTGAAATCTACTTTATCATAGACTCCGTACGGCATTCGCTTGCGAACGTCGCATGCCCACCCGGAAGCTCTTCCGGAAGGTCCGGTAACGCCATAAGAGATCGCGTTTTCTTTGGATAAGATACCGATGTTTTTCAGGCGTTGCTGTGCAATGACATTTCCGGTAAATACCTCATGATACTCTTTGATCATGGGAGGTAGATAGGTGATAAACTCTTTGATCCGGCGGGTTAGGTTGGGATGAATATCAGCCATGACTCCGCCGATTACATTGTAATTCTGAATCAGACGTCCTCCGGTCGTTTCTTCTAGCATATTCAATACTTTCTCCCGGTCACGGAAACCGTAAAAGAAAGCCGTAAGAGCTCCTAAGTCCATGCATAGAGCCGACCAAAACAAGAGATGAGAAGAGAGTCTGTTCAGTTCGTCCATAAGAGTTCGAATGTATTTCACCCGTTCCGGTATTTCGATTTGCAAGGCCTCTTCGATACACATGCATAACGCGTGACGGTTTTGTTGTGCGGCTAAATAGTCCAGTCGATCCGTCAGGGCTAATGTTTGGGGATAGGTGAGGGTTTCGCACAGTTTTTCGATGCCCCGGTGGATGTAACCGCAGTTGACATCTACTTTTTTTACGATTTCACCTTCCAAGGATACTCTGAAACGAAGAACTCCGTGGGTAGCCGGATGTTGAGGACCGATGTTCACCACGTATTCGTTTTCTTTGAATACGATATTCTCTTTTTCCTGAATCTCTCCGCTTCTATTTTCCTTGTAAGTGGGGGCGGTATCCAATGTTTCATCGCTTTCTATACGTACGGGATTGATGACTTCGCTTGCGTCGTAGTCTTTTCGTAACGGATAGCCTACCCAGTCGTTGCGTAAGAAAAGACGACGCATATCCGGATGATTGATGAAACGTATACCGAAAAAGTCGAATACTTCCCGTTCGTTTAGGTTGGCTGTTTCCCAAATATCGCTTATCGAGGGAAGTTCCGGGCTCTCCCGGTCGGTAGTGCTTGTTTTTAGGAAGATACGATGCCCGTGTATCGTGGATTCCAGTAGATTGATGACACCCATGGAATCTCCCCAATCCATGCCGGTCATGCATACTAAATAATCAAAAGAGAGTTGGGGATCGTTTTTGAAAAACAAGGCTGTGTTTCGATATTCGGAAACCGGGACAATAACGGTGGGTATACCGTTTTCCTCTATGGTAATATCCGGGTCGATATGTTTGATTTTATCTGTTAGCATAAATAGATCATTTATTTCTTCTCTTCTTTTCGATTGACTCCCCCGATGAATTTTTCAACCTTTAGTTTCCGTTGGAGTTGCATGATACCGTATAACAATGCTTCCGGCCGGGGAGGACAACCGGGTACGTAGACGTCAACCGGGATAATGGAATCTACTCCCTTAACGACGTGGTATGAATTTTTGAAAGGGCCTCCGGAAATAGCGCATCCGCCCATGGCGATAACATATTTCGGCTCTGCCATCTGATCGTAAAGGCGTCTTAATACCGGAGCCATTTTATGGACAATCGTTCCCGCTACGACAATGAAGTCGGCTTGCCGCGGACTGGCCCGGGTTACTTCGAAGCCGAAACGGGCAAAGTCATAACGGGCTGCTCCGACTGCCATGTATTCGATACCGCAGCAGCTGGTCGCAAAGGTAAGAGGCCAAAGGGAGTTCGAACGTCCCCAGTTGATAACCTCGTCAAGGCATCCCATGAACACGTTTGTGCCGGATGCCCGAAGTTGTTCAAGATACTCGTTGTCATTGAACTCTTCATATTTCATGGATTTGATATTTACTTCCATTCCAACGCTCCTTTCTTCCAGGCATATGCTAATCCCAAGATTAGAATCAACATGAAAAACAATATATTTAGTAATCCGTATATGCCGGAACTTTGAACCGTGACAGCCCAGGGAAACAAAAATACGGTTTCCACGTCAAACATCAGAAACAGGATGGCAAACAGGTAATATCCTACTTTAAATTGCATCCAGGATTTTCCTCGTGTCGGGATACCGCACTCGTAGGCTTCCCCCTTTTGTTGATTGTAAGAACGGGGAGAGATCAACCGGGCAATTCCCATGGCCATGACGACAAGTGCGATGGCCGTAAGTAGTACTACTACAAATAAGGTCAGATTCATAAAATAAAATGTTAAAATGTAGATATAAAATGGATAAATCAGATGACTAATTTATGCTAAAGGATAGAAAAGGATAAAAAAGATATATCCTCTTTCATAAACTAAATAATAATTTTGCGTAAAGCAAAAACGTAGTATTTTGTTTTGTTAAGAGTCGAGTAAGGATGAAAATACCTGTTCCGATTAAAAGGTGCTAAAGACGGTGTAATGTTCTTTGCATATTTGGCATGAAACAAGTGGTGGTTGTAAGATTTTAGATCCGAGGTAATATGCGTGTTACCTAACGGGGCTTCTCCGAAGTAGGAAGAGATTGCTTCCAGTAAATGGAGAATTTCATTAGAGGCTTGGCGTAAGGTTGTTTGAGCGGCATAACTCTCTCTTAACACTTCCGGTTGGGCGGAAATGGCTTGAGAATATCCGTTCATTAAGAGAATAGATAGTGTTAATAGACTGTATTTTAGCAAATTACGCATTCGTCTCTTTTTTAAAAGGTCCACAAAGATAACTTAATTTTAAATCATAGTTCCCAAATTAGGTTGTAAAGTATGTTAATTAACAACTATTACGTGCAAACGATCAGTTTACCTTGATCTTTTTTATTTTTCTTACCGTTTTCCCGTCTAAGGTTATCCCTTCGACAATGATGGAATAAGTTCCCGGTTTATCGTTCGTGTAGCATGAAAGTGCTGTCGTTTTTCCGGGGTCTAACGTGATGACCGGATCCCAGAATAAGGTTACTCTTTTATCTTTTTCGGGGGCGTTGCGTATGGAGTCGATGTCGTATTTCGGAACGTAAAACTCATCGGGGATTCGAATTCCCATCGGACGTATCCGGTTTATGTTGATCTGATTGGATGGCTTTTCAAAATGATAATCGGGTTGTGTCGTAATTAAAAGAACGGAATCTACTCCGAAAGAGCTTTTGGCAATAGAACCTGTTAATAAAGTAACTCCCAAGAAATATCTTTTGGGAATCATGTTGATAAAAGTATAACTCCTTTCCATGAATCCGTTTAATGCAACTGGAATCGCGCGAGGCGGGAACGGGCCTATGGCACATACTTGTTCGTCGTAAACCATGAGCCCGGGTATTTTCCTGGCAATAAGTTTAACGATATTCTCTTCCGGGTCATTTGCGATCCGGGCGGAATCCAACCGGTAGAGATCATCGGCCCAATTGTCGTATTTAGAGTATTTTTTGAGAGGAGCCTTGCGATTGACCTTCACTTCATTCAACAGGTACACTTTTTCCCCGTTCTCGTAATAATAATTTTGATTGAATTTGTCGTAAAACTCTTCCTCTTCTCTCATGATTTTTTCGTTGTAAGGAAAAAAGTTCGATACGGTTAAAAACGAATCTTTATCGAAATGAATCTCTACCCGTTTTTTGCCTTTTTGATTAGTGGCCCTGACGACAAAATTAGTGCCGTCGGTAAAAAACAATCGATTGTTACTGAAATATCCGGTAGAATCCGTGGTGGTCATCGTGATGCTTCCCTTGTCGGAAATAAAAAGCAAATTGGCTTTTTCAGAAGCTTTCCCCCAGACATTTTTCACTTTCCCGGTAATGGCTTGTCCTAATTCCAGATAGAAATTCATTCTGGGAGATTGATTTTTTGCCAAGTCGGCCACGTTAAACCGTGTCCAGCCGTGTGTTAGCATGACCAAATCCAGGTGTCGGTTGGTCTCCTCGGTCGTGTCGCTGAAGTAGTACCCGGGCTCCTCGATGTATCCTTTCAGGTCGGAGGTCATCAGCAGGTTGGAGTGGATGTTGTCGTTATAGGAGGTGGTGTCTAACCCGGAATCTTCCACCACGGCCATGGAGAACGATCCCCGGGTGGCGTTAGATTCTAAAAGCAGACGAAGGTTTATCTTTTCCCGCGGGCCGAATGTTTCCTTATCGGTATGAATATCTACATTTGTTTGCTTGCCGGGGCGGATGAAAAACAGGCGTTCGCTGTATACTTTGAAGGAGGAATCCAGTAAAACGGCCTGTATTATTCCTTCCGGCAGGGAGGAGATGGAGATTTTTCCCTTTTTATGTTGTGCGTTGATCGGAATTAAGTTAAGGAGTTGTCCCCTGCATTGTATCAACAGGGAAAGTCCATCGGGGAAACGAGAGTTATTTGCGGTAATAATCGTGTAATATATACAGGAATCCTTGGAGGCCATTTGAATGCCTATCCCTTCGTTAACGACGGGTGGTAGAGTGAAACGTTTGGTGATGCCGTCCTTGTTCGTAATTTCGGCGTAGTAGTGTTTGTTCGTGTAGGTAGGGAGTTTAAAACTTCCCATTCCTTTGTGTTCGCTTTTGATTAGGACAGTAGGCATACTGTCTAAATAAACGGTTCCCTCTATTTCTGTTGAAAGCCCGTTGGAATCGATGGCTTTAAAGGCAACTCGTTGGTAATTGTTGCTTAATAAATTTCCTCCTTCCGGGAAAAATTGCACATCGAAGTCTGTTACCTCCTTGGGTATATAGAGGTAACGGTCACATTCGATGGAGGAGTTGTCTTTCGTGCTCAAGTATATGGTACGGTCATCCGACTGGAGTTGAACGCGTAAAATACCGTTATCGTCGGTACGAGCGGAGCGGATTTTACCTGCTTGGTTTTGTTTGTTTACCTGATATAGAAAGATTTGCTTGTTATAGACGATGTTCATGGCGTTCGATAACTTGATCTCTGCCGTTAGCCTGCCGTTCTCTTGTTTGATGTATTTCACTTCGGTATTGATTCTGGCTTCATGCGGGTTCACTACCCGGATGTTTTTTTTGAAAAAGTAGTCGGTTCCCTCGTTTTGCATCCAATACGTGAAGGCCCGTATGCAGTAATCTCCTTGTTTTATATCTTCCGGCAGATTGATGTTGCCGTAAAAAGTGGAGTCCCATTCCCTGAATTTGAGGCGCTGGATGACGGAATCCCTCTTGTCCGATAGTTCCACGTATATGAGTCTGCTGAGTATTATCGGAATATTCGTAAAAGCATTTACCATGTAACTTCTGAACCAAACGGTATCTCCTGCCAGATATATATCCTTGTCGGTATGTAGATAGAGTTTTTCTTTAGGATATTTTTGGAAAAGATTATAGAATCGATCGGATATTTCTTCCTCAAATGGAGGATGCTCCTGAAAGGCATATAGTAAAACTATTATACTAAATAGCAATGATATTCGTTTCATGATAGGTTAGATTTGGTTCATTTCTCTAAACGATGTTTTTCCAAGTTAGTGTTTTTTATTTTGAATACGCTGAAGCGGGTTGATTCTTGTGTAAAATTGAGTATTATTTAGTTAGAGGGAAAGTGGTTTATAGATACAGTATTATTATTCTTTTACAAATCCGCTTAGTCTTAACGTGTAAGTTTGAGAGGAGATGTTACAAAATATTCGGATGGTTTTGGAGAAATGCCCCAGGGAGTTGGGTGTAAAGGTAATTTGAATCTTTTCTGTTTTCCCGGGCAATAGAGGTTTTTTATTCCATGTCACGTCGGTACATCCGCATGATGTTTCTATTTTTTTTATGATCAATGGGAAATGACCTGTATTTTTAATTTCAAATATGGTTTTTTTCGACTCGCTATACCGGAAGGTATCTAAATGGACCGAATCCCGGTTTACTTCGATTGCGGTCTGTTGTTGCTTTGGCTTGTCGAAAGTAGCATCCTCTGAAAATAGAAAAAAGAGAACAACGATAGAGCTAACGACGATGAGGATAAACAAGTATTTTTTTTTCATTTTTTTTCTGTATTATGTGGTATAAAGATAAAGGTTATCGGAAAAAAATCGATATATTCTGAAATAAAATCTGAAAAATAAAAAAAATAAAATGATTTAGTCTCTCCGAAACGGTCAATGCTTTTTGATTTTATTAATTTTGTATCGCTTTCGGAATCTATTCATTGGAAGGTAAATATAATTATTTATGAGTGATGTCATTAATCATGAATGTGGGATTGCATTCATTCGGTTACTAAAGCCCTTGGAATATTATCGGGAAAAATACGGGTCATACCTATACGGTTTGAATCGTTTGTATATTTTGATGGAAAAACAGCGAAATCGTGGACAGGACGGTGCGGGAGTCGTAGGAGTAAAGTTGGATATGGCTCCGGGGTTTAAATACATGGACCGAGTACGTTCATGTGATGCCAATCCGATTCAGGAGGTGTTTGACAAGATCCACGAATCTATTCACGCGGAGGAGATAAAGGAGAAAGATGCGGTTTGGAGTAAACAGAATCTCCCGTTTGTTTCAGAGATTTATCTGGGACATTTGCGTTATGCTACTTTCGGAAAAAATAATATTGATTATGTACATCCGTTGAAGCGGGCGAGTAACTGGCGTTCCCGTAATCTGGCATTGGCGGCTAATTTTAACCTGACAAACGTGGATGAGCTGTTTGAAAGTCTGATTCAGGCGGGTCAACATCCCCGGAACTATTCGGATACGGTAACTTTATTGGAAAAAGTCGGTTATTACTTAGATAATGAGATTCAGGATCGGTATCGGGATTACCGGGATCAGGGGTACGCGAAACAGGATATTTCGTCTTTGATAGAGGAGCATTTGGACTTGGTCGGTGTTTTGTCCAGGAGTAGTGCCGACTGGGATGGCGGATACGTGGTTGCGGGAGTGGTAGGGCACGGAGATGCTTTTGTAATGCGTGATCCTTGGGGTATTCGTCCGGCTTATTATTATAAAGACGAAGAAGTGGTCGTCGTGGCTTCAGAAGGGGCTGTCATTCAAACGGCATTCCGTGTAGACGATGCGAATATACTGGAAATTCGCCCGGGATATGCCTTGATTATAAAAAAGGATGGTTCTGTTCGGGAAGAGTTGGTACGGGAACCGCGGCAAAAAAGCAGTTGTTCTTTTGAAAGGATTTATTTTTCACGGGGGAACGACCGAAGTATTTATCGGGAGCGGAAAAGGTTAGGGGAGTTATTGACGCCTCAGCTGTTGAGAGCGATAGATGGAGATCTGGATAATACCGTTTTCTCTTTTATTCCGAACACGGCTGAAACTTCTTTTTACGGAATGGTAAAAGGGATACAACAGTATATGGTCGAAGATAAAAAAAGATTGATCCGGGAGGGGAAAGCGAATTGGTGCGAAGAGACGTTGGATGCAATTATCTGTAAAGAGCCTCGTGTTGAAAAGATTGTCATCAAGGATGCTAAATTGCGTACTTTTATCACGGGGGACGAAGGACGTGACGATATGGTCGGACATGTATATGATGTAACCTACGGAGCAGTAAAGGATACGGATAATTTGGTGGTAATCGACGACTCCATTGTTCGCGGAACGACTTTAAAAAGGAGCATTTTACGGATATTGGACAGTTTGCGCCCTAAACGAATTATTGTTGTCTCTTCGGCTCCCCAGATACGGTATCCGGATTGTTACGGGATAGATATGAACCGGATGGGAGAATTTATTGCCTTTAACGCGGCTATAGAGTTACTGAAAGAACGGAATATGATTCGTTTAATTGATGAGGTTTATCAAAAATGCAAACAACAGGAAAAACTTCCTAAAGAGCAGATAAAAAATTACGTGAAAGAGATTTACGCCCCTTTCAGTAATGAAGAAATTTCCGATAAAATAGCCCAGATGGTAAAAAGTAATGCCATAAAAGCCGAAATAAAAGTAGTTTTCCAAACCGTTGAAAATCTTCACGAAGCATGTCCTGGTAATACCGGGGATTGGTATTTTACCGGAAACTATCCGACACCCGGGGGAAATAAGGTCGTCAATACGGCTTACATCAATTGGATGGAAGGACGTAATGAACGTTCTTATTGATTTGATTTTTTATTGAGAACAAGCGAATAAAAAATTCCGGGGAGGAATAAGGGGTCCTCGCCCGGAATTGGGATATATTCCCTTTTGGTTATTAATCATTATAAATCTATTGCTTTAGACCTGTATTATTTACGTTATCATGGTGAAAATAGATTCACTAAATTTGTGAATTATTCTATATAAATGAAACCCTGTTTTTTTTGTGACAAAATAAAATATTTTTCTTCATATATAGAATACGCCGACCTTTATTAAGTACTACTCTTTTTTAAGATTTAACATTTTGATATTACTTTTTTAATTTTTTTCTATTGAGAATGTTTTAAAAAAAGAGAATAGAACGATAAATACGGGTATGGTAAAAAGCTCCTGTTCTCCAATGATCGTTGCGGAGCAAAGCGCTTACGTGTGGGTGTTTATTGATGTTGATCGGTAAAAGAGACTTGAATACGATGAGAAAATCCCGAATTCCGGCTTTGAATTTTATTTATTTTTTCATAAAACGATCCATTTCCCTTTTGGCATCTTTCTCTTTTAAAGATTCTCGTTTGTCGAACTCTTTTTTACCGCGGGCCAGTGCAATTCGGAGTTTGGCAAAGCCTTTTTCAGTTAAAAAGAGCCGGATCGGGACGATCGTCAAACCGGATTCTTTTGTTTTACGTTCCAGTTTGACCAACTCTTTTTTCTGAAGTAACAGCTTACGTTCGCGTCGTTCGATATGATTGTAATAGGTGCCTAACTTGTATTCGGCCACATACATCCCTTTTACCCACAATTCCCCATTATGGAAATAGCAATAGGCATCCACCAGACTGGCTTTGCCGGCGCGAATGGATTTGATTTCGGTTCCTGTCAATACAATGCCGGCCGTGTATTCTTCTATAAACTCGTAATCGAAGGAGGCTCGTTTGTTTCTTATATTAATGTTTTCCATAATTTTTTTACGCGTTAATAGCCGGGATTCTAAAAATAATTGTCAAGAGTCTCGTAATGATGATGGGGGTGCAAATAATCAGTAATCCGATAATGATAACGGCACTTTTTTTGTATCGTGTATTTAATCCCGATATCGTATTTAATCCGATGTATAATATTCTAAGCGAGAGAAGACTTAGAATAGCCATCACGTCTCCGATAAAATTTTGCGTAAAACCGACGGCAAGGCTATGAAATAGAATGAATACAGCCGAACTGTAGACGGATAGTTTCAAAGCTATCTTGCCCGGGTCTATCGTTTTGTTAGAAAGATATTCCCGCGTAAGACGGAAGCAGATGTAACATCCCGCGGTACAGGCAATGAAATTAATGATTCCCCATCCCAAAGCGACCGTGACATCATTGCTCGCAAGCCTGAGCAAAAAGACCAGGATGGAAAATAGAAACGCCGGCAAGACGATGTAATTTCTGAAAAGTTCGATCCTTCCCGTCTCGTCCGTTCTAATTGTATCCCATTCTGCTTCCGGGTTCGTCAGCAAATGTTTCAATCGAATTGCTATGTATTTTAAATGTACGTTACTCATTTGACTTGCAAAAATATGATTTTTTATTCAATTAAGGTTCCTGAATCTTATTTTGTTTTAGCATGATCGGGAATGGGAAGGTTCCCGTCTTGGTTAAAATAGTCGGTTCGTAAATAAATTTAAAAAATCGGGCATGGCAAGTAACATTTTTTTTGTTTTATACGTTTATTCCTCGTATCTAAGTGAATGGAAAAGGTTTTTCGTTATCTTTTTATTCTCGTTGATTTAATGATAGAAGTTATGGAAATCTTTTATGCGGCGTTACCTGTTCTTTTATTGATTATCCTGATGGGATTCTTTAAAATGTCGGGGGATAAAAGTAGTGTAATAACTTTGATCGTAACGGCATCTTTGGCTATGTTTGCTTTTCATAGTTCGCTACGGGATACGGCACTTTCTTTTGTGTACGGAATGTTAAAGGCGCTGGTTCCTATTCTTTTTATTATCCTGATGGCTATATATAGTTATAACGTATTGTTACGTACGAAAAAAATAGAGGTATTGAAGCAACAATTTTCCTCTGTTTCTACGGATAAGAGCATACAGGTACTTTTGATTACCTGGAGGTTTGGCGGGTTGTTGGAGGGGATGGCAGGATTTGGTACCGCTGTTGCCATCCCGGCAGCCATATTGATTAGTCTGGGTTTTCGGCCGTTTTTTTCTGCTGTCGTGAGTTTGATTGCCAATAGTGTTCCGACGGCTTTTGGTGCCGTGGGGGTGCCTGTGATTGTTTTGGCTCAAGAAACCGGTTTGCCGGTAGGTCCTTTGAGTACGGCTGTGGTGCTTCAATTATCCGTGTTGATGTTTTTAGTACCTTTTGCCCTTACGTTTTTAGCAGATCCTAAACTTAAATCTTTACCTAAAATATGGTATTAAGTATGTTGGTCGGAGGTTTTTCTTTGTCGGCCCAGTATTTGTCGGCCCGTTATATAGGAGCGGAAACTCCGGCTATTATCGGCAGTATTGTTGCGGTGGTCGTTATTGTTTCTTTCGGAAAGTTAATTCGTAAAGAAGGGAAGAAAAGAGTAGGATCTCCGTATCGGGGAAAAGAGATCGCATCGGCATGGATGGTTTATGTTTTGATTATGTTTTTCGTATTGGTAACGAGTCCGTTATTCCCGACGATAAAAAACTCTTTACAATCCGTTGGAGTATCAACTGTTTCTTTTACTATTCGCGGAGAGGAAAACCGGTATGTTATTCAGTGGTTGACACAAGGGGGAGTCCTTTTATTTTTAGGTTCCTTTATCGGGGGATTGATTCAAGGGGCTTCTCTCGGAATTTTATTGCGATTGTTTTGGAAAACGTTCATTCAATTGAGAAAAACGATCGTTACGGTGATTTGTTGGGTCGGCCTCTCTTCCGTTATGGAGACAGCCGGAATGATACAGGTTTTGGCAATGGCTTTATCCGCGGCAACCGGGGCTTTATACCCGGTTTTTGCTCCGACGATCGGGGCTTTAGGTACTTTCCTAACCGGAAGCGATACGTCGGCTAATATCCTTTTTGGAAAGTTGCAAGCAGGGGTTGCGGAACATATTCAAGTGGATCCCACTTGGTCGTCTGCGGCCAATACTGCAGGAGCGACGGGAGGAAAAATAATCTCTCCGCAGAGTATGGCTATTGCCACGTCGGCAACTGATCGGCAGGGACAGGAGGGAGGTATATTAAAGGCGGCTATTCCTTACGCGTTAGCCTATGTCATTATTACAGGAATTATTGTTTATTTATTCGTATGAAAGAAAATTTAAACGCTAAAGATTGTATTTTTGGAAAGATGAATGTATTACAATGAAAAAATGGAATAGAATCCGTTTTTCAAATTAAAATATAGCATATGAAGATAGGTTTATTTATTCCCTGTTATGTCAATGCGATATATCCGAATGTAGGCGTGGCTTCTTACAGGCTATTGAAGTCCTTGGGGGTAGACGTGGATTATCCTTTGGAGCAGACTTGTTGCGGCCAGCCTATGGCGAACGGCGGTTTTGAACACGATTCGATCGGGCTGGCAAGGAAGATGGAGGAGTTGTTCGAAAAATACGATTATGTAGTCGGACCTTCGGCCAGTTGTGTCGTTTTTGTCAAAGAGAATTATCCTCGATTGTTGCGTAAAGAGGAACATGCTTGTATCGGTAGCCGGATATATGAGATCTGCGAATTCTTGCATGATGTGGTAAAAGTAGATAAGTTAGATGCCTGTTTTCCGCATAAGGTGAGTTTGCATAATAGTTGCCACGGGGAGCGCTTGCTACATCTCTCTTCCCCAAGCGAGTTGAATATTCCCCGGTTTTCCAAATTGAGGGATTTACTTTCCCTGGTGAAAGGGGTGGAGGTATTGGAACCCAAGCGGGTAGACGAATGTTGCGGTTTCGGAGGCATGTTTGCCGTGGAGGAGGCGGCTACATCCGTGTGTATGGGGGAAGATAAGGTAAGGGATCATATGTCGACCGGGGCAGAGTTTATTACCGGGGCTGATAGTTCCTGCCTGATGCATATGGAGGGAGTTATCAGACGTGAAAAATTACCGATCAAAACGATTCATATCATTGAAATTTTAACCTCGAGATCATGAGTACACATGCTAAAGCGGCCGAAAAATTTATAGCCGATAAGGAACGGACACGGTGGCACGACCAGGCTCTTTTTTTTGTCAGGGAGAAACGTGATAAAATGGCTTTCGGTGTGCCGGAATGGGAGAAATTGCGGGAGATGGCAAGTCGTATAAAACAACATACCATCAGCCATCTGGCTTACTATTTGGAAGAGTTCGAAAAACATGCCGCGGAAAACGGAATTCATGTGCATTGGGCTAAAGATGCGGAAGAGCACAATCGAATAGTATATGAAATCATCAAAAAACATGACGGTAAGAATTTGATAAAAAGTAAATCCATGTTGTCCGAAGAGTGCGGAATGACTCCGTTTCTGGCCGAACAGGGTATTGATGTCGTGGAGTCGGATTTGGGAGAGCGGATCATGCAGTTGATGGGGATGCCGCCCAGTCATATTGTTTTGCCGGCTATCCATGTAAAACGGGAAGAGGTGGGGAAAGTTTTTGAAAAATACTTGCATACGGAACCGGGAAATAGTGATCCTACCTATTTGACCCACGCGGCTCGGGCTAATTTGAGAGAGAAGTTTTTGCATGCCGATATTGCCATGACAGGGGTAAACTTTGCCGTCGCCTCGTCGGGAACTTTTGTGGTTTGTACCAACGAGGGGAATGCCGATATGGGAACTTCTTTCCCGAAAGTGCATATTGCCATCATGGGGATGGAGAAAGTAATTCCTGATTACGATGCATTAGCCGTTTATATTCGTTTGTTAGCCCGTTCCGCTACCGGACAGCCCTCGACGACTTATACTTCGCATTATAAAAAACCGGTGGAAGGACAAGAGATGCATATCGTGATCGTGGATAACGGAAGGAGCGATATATTGGGTAATCCTGACCATATAGGTATGTTAAAGTGTATTCGTTGCGGTTCCTGTATCAATACCTGTCCGGTATATCGTCGTACGGGAGGATATTCCTATTCTTATTTTATTCCGGGCCCGATTGGAATTAATTTGGGGATGTTGAATTCTCCGCAAAAATATTCCGGTAATGTATCGGCCTGCTCTTTGTGTTATTCCTGTTCCAACGTATGTCCGGCTAAAATCGATTTGGCCGAACAGATCTATAAATGGAGACAGGAGATGGACCGATTGAACCTGGCCGATCCGATGAAAAAGTTTATGGTAAAGCGAATGAAATGGATAATGAATCATCCCGATTTATTTTATGCAACGATAAAGGCAGGACGTGTAGCGGAGCATATGCCTCGCTTTGTATTGTATAACCGTTTGGATCCTTGGGGAAAAGGACGGGAATTACCCCGGATAGCTCCGGAAACTTTTCATTCCATATGGAAACATAATAAGATTGACCATGAATAGTAAAAATGACATATTGAACAGAATAAAAGCTCATCCGGTGCCGGAGGTCGAACGGCCTGCTATGGACTTTGAGCCGATGACTTTCGAAGATAAGATTCGACATTTTATAGAGGTAGCGCAAAGGGTAGGGTGTGATGTATTCTTGCTTGAAAAAGGCGAAGATATCAATGAAACGATTCGAAAGCAGTATCCGGATGCCAAAATGATCGCTTCCGATTTGCCGAGTATCGCTTGTGCTACATTGAATCCCGATGTTTTAACGGATCCCCGGGAGTTAAACGGGACGGATGTGGGAGTTATCCGCGGGGAATTCGGCGTGATAGAGAACGGAGCTGTATGGATCAGGCAAAGTACAAAGTATAAAGCACTCTATTTTATTTCGGAATCTTTGGTTATCGTGTTGGATCGACATCAGATCGTAAACAACATGCATGAAGCTTACCGCCATCCTTATTTTAACGATTTCGGATACGGATGTTTTATTGCGGGTCCCTCAAAGACAGCTGATATAGAGCAAGCTCTTGTAATCGGAGCGCACGGGCCGAAAGCAGTGACAGTCATATTAACCGATTAAAAGATCGGATGATCGGGTGATGAGATGGTGAATCACCCGATCGTTTCATGACGCTATCGATTTGTTTTGTCCCGAAAAGACTCTTCAGTTTCGGTTATACCTGTTTTCATTCGGTTGGTCGTCGTGTTAATCGCGGTATCATAGAGTGACAAGATGACCTAATCCGTCGATCGTCCCTGTAAAAATTTATGTTTGGTCACGTGTTAGCTTGAAAATTAAAAAAGAATTAACACTGCGGTTTTAGTGGAAAGAAAAAGGAGATGTAATTCGAGCTTTTTTTTCGTGTAAAAGATGATTATTGGATTATATTTATTTTTATGATATTTATTATAATTGGTTAATAATATGTGTATTATTTTTGGTCGGTGTGGTGTTGTTAATTCCTAAATTAAAATATTTGCATGCTTTATTGTCTTAATTGTGAAGAAGTGATATGATTGGATATCTATTTGATAAATTCCTTGAAAAAATCATAATTGACTAACGATTTTATAAAAAAAATACATTTGTTTTTATTATAGTCTTGCGAATGAGTTGAAATTTGACGTATCTTTGTTTGTAAGATTTAATACAGTTGTTTGGTGTCTGCTAATTTACTACAAGAGTTGAAAACGGGTGATGAACAAGCGTACAAACGTTTGTTCAGGGTTTATTACGCCAATTTGGTCGTTTACGCGAGTACCATATTGAAGGATCGGGAAGTAGCGGAAGATATCGTTCAGGAGTTATTTATTAATTTTTGGTACGAGAAGAAATACGAGAATATAAGTTCCGAGTTGGAGCGATATTTGTTTCGATCCACTCGTAACAATTGTATCAATTATATACGGAACGAGAGGAGACATAACGATAAGCTGGTTCGTATGATCGTGAATGAAAAGGAGGAGTGTAAGGTCGATTTGGAGGAGATGGAAGAGCGGGAAGAGTTGTATCGGGCTATGAATCGTTTGCCGGAACAATGCCGGCGTATTTTTAACCTGTGTTGTGTAGAGGGTATGAAATATCAGGAAGTTGCCAATCTGTTGGGAATTTCTATAAATACCGTGCGGACACAGATGGCGAGAGCTTTCAAATCATTACGAGTTTCTTTGAATGGAAAATCGTTTACTGCTTTATTGTATTTTATTTTCTTAAGGTATTCACAATCAGCGAAAACCAAATAAAATAAATTTTTTTCTAAAAAAAACGAAATCCTTGTCACATTAAATGTAGATTTTGGGGTCTTTTGACAAAATGCAAGGTTAAAAGATATGCAAAATTCTATTTGGGAAATAATTGCGGCCAAAATTAACGGTGAGGTGTTGACGTTAGAGGAGCAATCGATTTTACAAGAATGGTTAAAATCTGAGGTCGAGAATCAAGTCGTGCTGAAGAAATTAGAGAAGTATTACTTTGATTATAAGCAGGAAAAGTATATCGATGTTGATGCTGCTTATCAGATATGTATAAAGAAACTACAAGAAAAGCGTAAGACCAGGTATTTAAGGAGTATTAAGAAATGGGCTTATGCGGCTTCTGTTTTACTGTTGTTTTCGTTCTCTTTTTATTATTTTTTCCAGGATAAACCTGTTCGGATGAAATCGATGGAATCATTGAGCATTCAGGGAGGAGAGACAAAAGCTGTGCTGACTTTGGCTTCAGGAGAGACTATTGCTTTGAGTTTAGATAAAACGTTCACGTTTGTGGAGAAGGGGCAGGTGATCAGCAACAAAGAAGACGGGTTGATTTGTTCTGTGACGGGGGACTCTCTTGTTTCGAGTGAAGAGAATCTGGAATATCGTATTTTGGAAGTACCTCGAGGGGGAGAATATCCTTTGGAGTTGGAAGACGGTACGAGGATATGGGTAAATTCGGAATCCCGATTGAGATTTCCGTCGGTGTGGGGGGCTAAGGAACGGCGTGTGTATATCGACGGAGAGGCGTTTTTTGAGGTGAAAAGAGATTTGTCGAGGCCTTTTATCGTGACGAGCAAAGGAATTGATATTCGGGTGTTGGGAACGAAGTTTAATGTTGCGTCTTACGAGGGTACTTCAGAGATATTTACAACCTTGGTCGAAGGAGCCGTGGCGATTCAAAGCGACGAGAGGTCTTTGGGTGTTTTAAAACCGGGAGAACAGGCCGTATTTGATTCGCTGACGGGACAAATGAATGTGCGTCAAGTCGATGTGGCGCTATATATCTCATGGAAGGACGGATACTATAAGTTTGAAGGAACTACCTTGGAAGAGATCATGAATACGTTGGCTCGGTGGTATAATATAGAAATCCATTATGCGAGTGAAGAGTTGAAAGGAATCAGATTTTCAGGTAGGATAAAGCGTTACGGCGATATTCGTGAATTCTTGGAGATTTTAAAAGGGACTTATGATGTTGATTTCCAAATAGATAATAGAACTATAACTGTGAATAAAAAATAAAACTGAAAATGCTTCCAACATTTTCAGTTTTAGATAACGTGTCCCTTTGTCAAATGCGCGTAGACGCGGGATACAATGTTTAATTACTAAACGCTACAAATTTATGAAAAAGAAATGGATTTTTGCCATGTCACGTGGAAAAACGTGGTTGCAGGAAATTTTATTTACGATGGGAAGGATTACTTTTTTTATTCTTGCTGGGACAATGCTTCTCTCTGCAAAAGGTTTTCCCCAAAACGAGACCGTCAGCATTAAGATGAAGAACGCAACGTTAATCAAGGTTTTTAAAGAAATCACAGAACAAAGCGGGTATGATTTTCTTTATAATTATGATCTGATAAAGGGGGAGAGTCGTGTAAACGTGGAGGCGTTGAATGTAGAGGTAAAAGAGTTGTTACAAGAGATTTTGACACCTCGCGGTTTTGCCTATGAATTTAAAGAAAATTTGATCGTTATCCGATTGGCTCCTAAAGTGGCAGCTCAAGATAGTACGAAAAAGGAACCTATCTTGATCAAGGGAGTCGTCGTGGATGAAAAGGGGGTCTTCTTACCCGGAGTTACCGTTCTCGTAAAAGGTACGACCTTGGGAGTTGCCACGGACGATAAGGGGGCATTTCGCATTCCTATACCCCGGGATACGGCGACTTTAATCTTTACTTTTATCGGAATGCAGACTCAGAACGTAAAGATCAATGCTTTAAAGGAAGGAGAGGTTAGAAAAGATTTGAAAATCGTCATGAAGGAGGATAAGGTTGCGTTGGAGGATGTCGTTGTGACGGGATATTCCAATATCCGAAAAGAGAGTTTTACGGGAAATGTAACCACGGTAAACCGGGAACAGCTATTGAGAACCAATAGTAAGAATATGCTTGCGGCTGTTCAGACTTTCGATCCCTCTTTCCGAATCCGCCAGAGTGCGTGGGGATCCGACCCGAATAGTTTGCCTGAAATCAATATCCGGGGAGAGTCCAGTATCGGTATGAATAAAAGTCTGGAATCGGAATATATGAAGCAGACACAACGTACCAACCTGAAAGATAACCCTAATTTGCCCGTGTTTATTTTGGACGGATTTGAGGTGGATGTTCAAAAGATATACGATATGGATATGAACCGGGTGGAAAGTATCACTATCTTGAAAGATGCCGCGGCAACGGCTATGTACGGTTCCCGTGCCGCCAATGGCGTAATGGTTATCACTACCGTTGCTCCGCAACCGGGAGAAATGCGGGTGACTTATAATTTTACGGGTGGTTTGGAGTTGCCGGATCTTTCCGATTACAATCTTTGTAACGCTGCCGAAAAGTTGGAAGTAGAGCGGTTAGCCGGTGTTTATACGGCTTCTTCTCCGAGTAGTCAGCCGAACAGCGATCAAGATTATTACAACAAATTGAATCAGGTATTGAAGGGGGTTGATACCGATTGGCTGGCTCAGCCCTTACACAACGTATTCAATCACAAGCATACGATTTATATAGAAGGCGGTGTGGAAAGCATACGGTACGGGGTCGATTTCTTCTATGATAAAAACGGTGGAGCGATGAGAGGTTCCTATCGGGACCGTGTCGGAGCAGGCATGTCTTTGGATTATCGTTACAAAAAATTGCAAATTCGAAATTATATCTCTTACGCGGGAACGCGTTCTGAAAACTCTCCTTACGGTTTGTTCAGCACGTATGCCTCTCAGCAACCTTATTTGGAAATATACGATGAAGACGGCGAATACCTGAAGTACCTCAAAGATGGTATCGGAACGAAAGCCAATCCTTTATTCGATGTCACTTTAGGTGGGTTTGACGGTCGTACTCGTTACCATGAATTTCAGGATAACCTGAACGTGAATTTGTTTATTTTGGAGGGTTTGCAATTCAAGGGACAGCTGAGTATAACCAAAACGACCCAAAAACAGGAATCTTTTATAGATCCTAAATCTGTATATGCATATAGGAATTCTGGTAGTTACAATGAAAATGAAAGAGGAGAGTTGACCCAGAGTTATTCGGATAGTTATAGTTGGAACCTGAATGCCATGTTCTATTATAATAGGGCATTTGAAAAACATTTTATTAATGCAACGCTTGGAATAAATATCAAAGAGGATAATTCCAATTCACATACGAGTGTGTTTAAAGGATTCCAGATGGAGGGAATGTATAACCCTTCTTATGCCAAATCTCAACCGGATAAGACATCCGTGGATGAATCAACCAACCGTTTGATCGGTTTCTTGGCTTCAATAAACTACTCTTATAACGATGTCTATCTTTTTGACGGATCTATACGTTTGGACGGTTCTTCACAATTCGGTTCGGATAAGAGATATGCTCCCTTCTGGTCCGTTGGTGCTGGTATCAATATCCATAATTACAGTTGGTTGAAGGATAATTGGTTGTTAAGCAGGTTAAGACTTCGGGCTTCTTACGGTAGTACCGGTAAGGTGAATTTCCCGGCATACACGGCTGTTTCTACTTATGAAGTGGATTCGGAGCATTGGTATTATACCGGTCCTGCTACTTCCTTAAAGTACCTGGGTAATCCGAAATTAAAATGGGAAACTACCAAAACGACGGATGTCGGTTTCGAATTGGGATTCCTCAATGACCGTATACTGTTGTCTGCCAATTATTATATCAAGAAGACGGTGGATTTGATCGATCAGATTTCAATTCGTCCCTCTTCCGGCTTCAGCGAATACCGGGACAATTCGGGTTCTGTCGAGAATAAGGGTTTTGAAATAGACTTATCCGCTACTCTTTACCGGGATAAGGATTGGATCGTTAGCTTTATGGGGAATATGGGAGGAAACAAGAATAAGATAACGAAATTGGGAGCCGCGGCAGAAGCTTATAACGAGGCAATTAACGAGGCTTATCAAAACGGTTCGTCTTATTACACGCAATATGCACCGTTTACGAGATATTATAAAGGTGCATCGACAACGGCTATTTATGCCGTACGTTCGGCAGGAATCGATCCGGCAAACGGTAAGGAAAAATATATAAAAAGAGACGGTTCGAGTACCTATACGTGGGATTCCAATGACCAGGTGGTTGTCGGAGATGAATTACCCGACGTGCAGGGGTCTTTCGGACTCAATGTTAATTTCCGCGGTATTTATATGAATGCCACTTTCAGCTATCAATGGGGTGGACAGGTTTACAACACGACGTTGATGAATCGGGTCGAGAATCCTAATATTCAGAGCGTGAATGTCGACAAACGGTTACTTACCGAAAGGTGGAAAAAGCCGGGAGATATAACGCCTTATCGTAATCTTCAGAATAGTGCGAGTACGCAACCGACCAGTCGATTCGTGCAGGATGAAAATGTTTTGGAATTTACCAGTTTATCTGTCGGTTATGACTTTAAGAAAGAGTTGATAAGCAAATGGAGATTAACGGCCTTAGGCTTGCGTTTCAACGTGAACGAGCTTGCCCGTTGGTCAACGGTAAAGGTAGAAAGGGGAACCAATTACCCGTACGCGTGGAATTATAGTTTTACCTTGAATGTAAGTTTCTAACCTAAAAAGTAATGAAATGAAAGATTATATAAAAACAGTGGTATTATTGATATCGTTTTCGTTTGCCGCTTGCGAAAGCTGGTTGGACGTGCAACCGGAAACGCAAATTACCGAAGAGTCTTTGTTAACCACGGGAGATGGTTACAGATCCGTCCTGAATGGTTTATATAAAACCATGGGAGAGACAGCTTTGTACGGAAAAGAGCTGACTTGGGGTATGTTGGATTGTATATCTCAACAATATAAGCTGGGAGAAGATAATTTTTACGCGGGGAAGATTTGGAGGGATTTTGCAAAACTCGACTACACGACCACTTATTCCGTCAGTTATTTGAAAAATGTGTGGACGGATGCTTATAATATCATCGCCAATGCTAACAATTTGATACAGAATCTGAAAAATGCTACTCCCGATCTTTTTTCTCAAGGGGAGATGGAAAAGAACCTTATTTTGGGAGAGGCTTACGCTTGCCGGGCTTTTATGCATTTCGATATGTTGCGGTTGTTTGCTCCGGCTCCGGTCAATGACGACGGAAAAGCTTATGTTCCCTATGTAGAAGCTTATCCCAGCCTCTATTCTCAAAAATTGGGCGTACAGTCTTGTATCGATAAAATAATAACCGATTTGGAACAAGCTCGTCCGCTTGTTGTTGTCTGGGATACTTCTCTCGTGGGAAGAGGAACTTTAATCAGAGGAGAGAGTAGATTCCATAATACGTTCGTGTTCGGAACGGAAATTTACGGTAATCAGACCCTGAATGTGGAGAGCTTCTTCAAAGGACGCGGATATCGCATGCACTATTTTGCTGTAACGGCTTTGTTGGCAAGAGCCTATCAATATGCCGGAAGGTATCAGGAGGCCTATGAATGTGCAAAAGAGGTGCTGGAATTTAAAGTGAAGAGTAATTACGGTGACGAGTTAGCATTCGATAAGGATGATTTTTCCGGAGTCAGTTCTACCAATTGGAATAATAAAAAAGATCTGAAAACGATCAGTAACCTGATTTTCGGCGTGTATAATGAAAATGCTTATGAAGATTTCGGGTTGTCTTACAGTTATGCACCGGAATATACGGGAAGTGCAGGATGGTTCGTGCTTAATCTCGATGGACAGAAAGTTTTCCAGAATTATGCAGGAGTGGACGAATCCGACCGCGATTATCGTTATTTGCGTTTGACCTATCTTGCCGGAGGAGAGTATCCTATTTCAGGAAAGTATTATTGTAGTACGGACGAAACGACTCGGGATTATAATGCCACGGTCATCCCGTTGATTCGTGCGACAGAGATGAAATACATTATGGCGGAGTACTTCGCTCGTCAAAATAATTTCCCTAAAGCTAAAGAAATATTGGAAGATATTCGTAAGGCGAGAGGATGTGTTGAGTCCCTTAGTATTTCCAGTTGGGCGGATTTTGTGAGCGAATTGATCCGGGATGCCCGCAGGGAGTGGATCGGTGAAGGGCAATTATTCTATTTATACAAGCGTTTGAATGCCAGTGTGGATTTCGGTAATGGAACGGTTCGTCCTTTTACTCGTAGTGAATATTTATTGCCGATACCGACGAATGAAGGATTATGATAAATTTTAAATGATTTATAGATATGAAAAAGAGTATATATTTAAGTTTCCTTCTTTGTTTATTCTGGGCCTGTGAAGAAGAGAAAATTTTTACGTTTGCGGATCGTCCCGAAGTTTTTTTCGATAAATTTTATATGGATGCTATCTATCCCGGTACGGAAGGGGCCGATTCGACCGAGGTTTCTTTCTTCCATTATCCTGATGGAACCAAGGATATAGAAGTTCCGCTTGTAGTCTGTCTTTCCGGAAATCTTTTGACGGAAGACCTTACGTTCGGGTTAAAAGCCGTTACGGAAGGAAGTACGGGAGAGGAAGGAAAGGAGTTTACCCTGGATCCCTCTTATACGTTTAAGTCGACAACTGTGGGAGAAGATGCCGTGGACATAAGAGATACCATCTACTTGAAAATACACCGGACGGCTAAAATGGATGTTGCTCCCGTGCGGATTATCGTGGAATTGGTTCCCGGCGAAAAACTTGCCTTAGGACAATGGGAGAGGAGAAGGGCGATTATCGTCGTTTCGACTCAAGTATCACCGCCTGATTGGTGGGATGGCGATGTAACGAGTTATCTGTTAGGAAAATATTCGGAGAAGAAGTTCAAATTATTCATGAGCGAAATCGATAAGAAGGGAGAGATGAGTAAAGAGCTGATCGCGGAATCTCCCGACAGGGCTAAACAACTTGTTTTACAGTTTAAAGAGTGGTTGCTGGAACAAAATCCTCGGATATACGACGATGAAAATAACGAGTACATGCAAGTGATGTTGTAATTTAAAATGAAGTTATTATGATGAAAAACAAAATATTGTTAGGATGTTTATTTCTCGCCGCCTTATTGATAGGTTGTTTCGATGACGAGGGAACATATGACTACAAGGAGATCAACGGTCCGGTATGGGATTATAATTACTCCTCTTCTCCGGTTTATATTCGTGCTTACGAGGGGGATTCCACGAAGGCGACGGTTCCGATGCATTTCGAAGGAGATTCTTCTAATTTTAGATTCGAATGGAGAACTTACGACGGGAAACTTTTCTGTGAGGAAAGAGTGTTGGCGATATCTACGGATACCTTGTTTTCGAGACTGGGAATTACCTCCTATACGGAGATTCCTCAAACCGGAACTTTCACTGCCGTTGACCAGTCGACCGGAATGAAGTTCGTTGCAAGACTTTGGTTTTATACCTATGGAAGATACAGAAGAGGCAACGTCTTGATTTTGTCCGAGAACGGCAGTAATGCCAAATTGTCGTGTTATTCGCAAAAAACAGAAACCGTTAACGGGGTGAGTAAAGTGGTTTACAGTTTGCAGGATAATGTTTTTGAAGTAGCGAATGCCAATATGAAATTGGAGGGAACACCTCGCGGATTGTACGCGAATCATGACAACGCGATCTCTTCTTCCATGGCGGCGACGACGGTATTGACGAGTAAGGGTATATATGTGGTCAATAACGAGAATATGAAATTCGCCGAGGAGTTGAAGGATGAATTTATGAGCGGAACTCCTGCTAATTTTGATGTCGTGAGTGCGTTCCATCGCAGTCGGCTTTCTTTGTTGGCAACGGCAGACGGAAAGTTATACCAGAGAGTTAAAACGGCCAGTTGGTTGGGAGGAAAATTCCAGTCGGAACCTTATATTGTAGATGAAAAAGGATATCAAGTGACGGGCTTCGGTTTAGGACGTACTCCCTCGGGGGGATATATTTCACCTTGTTGGGACGAGAAAAACCGGAGAATATTGATGATTAGGATGAATTCTGAGCCCTTTAATATTTTCCCTTTGACCTACGTGGAGGGTGCCGAGTATCCGGATCCGGTCTGGGCTATGCCGGAAGGAACAGAGGTGCTGCACCTGTTTGCGGGAGAGTATTACAATTATTTGGGAAATGTGTATAAATATTCGATCATTTACAATGACAAGGATGGAAAAACTTGGTTGACCGATTTTATTGTCAATCGGGCTACCGGTTTGGTCGTTCAACATGAAGAGGCCGGTAAACAAGCGTTCCCGGGAGGAAATTTGCCCAAAGGAACGAAGTTTTTGACTTCGGCCGCTAATTACGGTGCCCCGATATCCAATAACTATATTTTCTATTCCAAAGGAAAAGAGATTCATTACGTGAACCGGGAAAATAATACGACCGGAAGCTTAATGAGCAGTCCGTTTGTTGCCAATGTTGTGGCGTTTATTTATAATGCGTCCAATATAGATTATAACAGATTGTATGTTGCTTTGGAAAACGGAGACTTTTTTGCAATTGACATATCTAATATCATTACTCCTAAGATCATAGAGGAGACGAGATTTAACGTGGGCGGAAAGATTGTTGACCTTTTGGAGTTAGCCTATAATAGCTATACCGATTTTTATAAATAATGATTTGTAAAAAGATTTTGGTAGATGACTAATGGAAGGTATTCCAAAAGATACTTTTGGAATACCTTCTCTCCTGAATATTTAATTGATTTATAGAACTATAACAGTTTGGTAACTGTTGTGGAATGGGAATGTTATATTGTATTTGTAAAATTGAAAAGAATTGGTAATGAAAAAAAGAGTTGTGATTTTCTTTATCGTGTTTGCTTTATTCGGAAGCGGACAGCTTGCCTTTGCAAAGCAAAAGAAAAAGGACAAGCTTCAGCCGAAGAGCGAAACTGCTTACGATAAATTGTTTAAAGGGAAAGCTTGTGAGACGGCGAGTGGTATTTTCACCATACACAAGATGGATGGTAAGGTTTATTTCGAGATCCCGTTGACTTTATTGGACCGTGAAATGCTGCTGGGTTCAACCATATCGGAGACGACGAGCAACTGGTTCGGTAGCGTGGGAGAGAAACCGACGGACCCCTTGCACGTTGTATTCACGAGAAGAGATTCTCTCGTGAGTTTATGTAAAGTGAACACGATGTACACCACGGAAGTGGAAAACTTGAAAGAACGCGTTAAGGCAAGCACACGACCTGCCACGTTATATAATACCGGGATCCTCGCTTACACTCCGGACAGCACGGCGGTGGTAATCGACGTGACCGATTTCTTTATCAGCGATAACGAGGAGTTGACCCCGTTTTCTCCATATGCACCGATCCTCGGAAACGGTCGTTGGATCGTCAAAGAGTTTAAAAAGGATAAATCCCAGCTGGGGAAGGTGAAGTCTTTCTCTGATAATGCGAGCGTGCAGTCCTCTTTAAGTTACGAGGTAAATGTTCGCGACGGTCGGTATTACTACATTTACAAGTTACCTTTCACGTCGGTATTGACCCGCAGTTTTATCCTTTTGCCTGACGAGCCGATGCGTCCCCGCCTGGCCGATCCCCGTATCGGTATTTTTTACCAGGGAGTATCCTCTTTCAGTCACGACAATAAAGGAGTCGAGGCCCTTTATTATGCGACCCGCTGGCGTCTGGAACCTTCGGACGAATCGGCCTATCGTTCAGGGCAGCTGGTAGAGCCTAAAAAACCTATCGTCTGGTATGTTGATAACGCCTTTCCCGAGAGCTGGAAAAAATACATCAAAGCCGGAGTGGAGGAGTGGCAGGCCGCTTTCGAGAAGATAGGCTTTAAAAACGCCATAATCGCGAGGGACTTCCCGACGGACGATCCGGAGTTCGATCCCGATAACCTGAAGTATTCTTGCGTGAGGTACTCCCCTTCCTGGATCGCTAATGCCATGGGTCCCTCCTGGACGGACCCTCGCACAGGAGAGATATTGAACGCTTCCGTTTACCTTTACCATAACATGGTAGAGTTGGTCACTGCCTGGCGTTTCCTGCAAACGGCACCGGCAGATCCGGACGTGCGTAAGGTCGCTTTTGACGAGGAGACCCTTGGCAATTGTATCCGTTACGTGGTGGCGCACGAGGTGGGTCACTGCCTGGCGTTGATGCACAACATGGCGGGTTCTTCCTCGATCCCGACGGACTCGTTGCGTTCACCCTCTTTCACCCAAAAACATGGAACTACGTACTCGATCATGGATTACGCCCGTAACAACTACGTGGCCCAACCTGGCGATAAAGAGAGAGGGGTAAAATTGACGCCCCCCAACCTGGGCCTGTACGACTTGTACGCTATCGCCTGGTTATACACTCCTCTATTGGATGTCAAGAGCGCTCGAGATGAAGTCCCGACGTTGAACCGGTGGATCAGCGAGAAATCTGGCGATCCCGTTTATCGTTACGGCAAACAACAGATATATTCACGTTTTGACCCGAGCTCAATCGAGGAAGATTTGGGAGACGACGCTATAAAGTCGGCGACCTACGGCGTGAAGAACTTGAAACACGTGCTCTCGAACATGAGTGCCTGGGTAGGAAAAGACGATCCCGACCTGGCGTTCCGGGAGAACATGTACAACGAGGTTGTTTACCAGTACGTTCGGTACGTGAACCACGTTTTATTGAATATCGGCGGTATTTACTTGAACGAGCGTTATGAAGGAGATTCCCGCCCCAGTTATTCCGTGGTTCCGAGAGAGAAACAACGCCGTGCTTTTCACTTCTTGTTGAGTCAGATCGGTGATCTTGATTGGCTTGACGCTAAAGAGTTGCAATCTAAATGGCCGTTGCGGAGCGAAATCTCGTCCGAGCTGGAAGACAAAATCTTCGGAGCGGTGATGAGCCGGCTGGGGAGTGTCACTTTAACGGCGGTGAAAGATGAAAATAAGGATACTTATACCCCCCGGGAATTTTTAAATGACGTTCAAGAGTTCGTTTTCAAACCGACGAGACAGGGCAAGACCCTTTCGGTGTCGGAGAAGAAACTCCAGATGAAATTGCTTGCCAATATCATGTTGTTCTCGGACGTGGCGAAGAAAGGAATCTCGGGCGACCCGTTTTCGATCGTTTCCGGTAGCGGGCTCGTGGATGTCCCGGAAGTGGTGAAGACGTTTCACCGTGAAAAATACGGGATGTTGTCTACGGAGTGGATGGGCATGTATTCGGACTTTCCGCGTGTCGAGGCTTGCAAGGAGGTGCCTGTGCTTGAACGGGGCACGAGCTTGGAACATTTAGAGCGTCAGGGTTTCGGTTACTGGGTGAATGTCAACTCGAATACGGTAGTTGAGCCTCTTGATCACCTCTATTTCGACATGTTGAAAAAGATACAGTCCCTGGTTAAATCGAAATCCAATACCGGATCTGCCGATACCCGTCAACATTACCGTTTACTACTTTATAAACTGGAACAGGCGTTGAAATAATTCATGATGTCACGTATGAAAGGAATACTATATATATTGATCACTTCTTTTTTGCTGGGATTTTTTTGCCAGGAATCTTGGGCGCGGAAAAAGAAGAGAGTGGAGAGGGGAGAAACGTTGACCCCTTACCGGCAACTTTTTCAAGGTAAAAAAGTGCAAACTTCCCGGGGGTTGATGACGATCCACAAGGTGGGAGACAAGGTCCTCGTCGAGTATCCGCTGAATCTGCTGGGAAAAGAGATGTTACTGGTCTCTTCCATCGAAGATATCAGCGATAACGGAGAGGGAGTCGTCGGTCAATTCGGGGGGTACTCGCTTCCCTTCCGTTTCGTTCTTTTGGACTCGACGTTACAGGCGCGGATTTCTCTTCTGGATAAGCCTTTGAACCGTGGTGGTGACCAGAACCTGGACGAGGCGATAGAGCGGTCCAACGCAGGTGGCGTTTACGCTTCTTTCAAAGTTGCGGCTTACACGCCGGATAGTAGCGCTATCGTGGTTGACATGACCCCTCTTTTCATGGAATACTCTCCTTACACGACCCCTTTTGCCGCTTACTCGGCTAACTCTTTTTACGGTTATATCGCCCGTGTTCACGAGTACAAGAAAGAGACCTCTTTCTTGAAAGAGGTCCGGTCTTATAAAGATAATATCTCGGTGACTTGCGAGTTGGGTTTTATCGAAAACATGTACTTGTTCGGTGCGTTCAAGATGTTACCGGCCGATGTTAAGGTTTCCGTTACGACTAACAAGATGTTGTTGCTGTTACCGGAGGAGCCGATGAAACCCCGCTTGGCGGATCCCCGCCTGGGAGTATCTTTCACGAGCGTGTCCCAGTTCCCGGATGGTCGAAAGCCCCTTGAAAGAACGTATTTCACGAAACGCTGGCGTTTAGAGCCGAGCGATAGTGCGGCTTACCAGCAAGGAAAACTGGTCGAACCCCTGAAGCCGATCGTTTTTTACATGGACACGTTGATTCCCCCGGCCTGGAAAAAACCCGTGAAAGAGGGTATCGAGGCTTGGAATGCGGCTTTTGAGAAGATAGGGTTCAAAAATGCGATACGCGTGGTCGATTTCCCGAGGAACGATCCGGATTTTAACGCCAACAACATCGGTTATTCGACGGTTCGTTACGCCCCGCTATGGATGGACATGCAACGTTCCATGACGATCGACCCTCGTACGGGGGAAATCTTGCAGGCGTCTCTTTACCTTTATGACGGGTTGGCCTCCGGTTTACAATTTGATCGCAAGGTGACGACGATGGCTTCCGACCCGGGAGTGAGACGGAAACAGCTTTCCGACGAACAGATCGGGGAGCTTATCCGGGCGAATGTCACGCGTGAAACGGGTATTAACCTGGGTTTGGTCTACAACGCTGGGGCCTCGAGTGCTTATCCGGTAGACTCTTTGCGTTCCCCTTCTTTCACGCGGGAACACGGTCTGAGTCCCTCGATCATGGATGAAGTGCCTTGTAATTACATCGCCCAGCCGGGAGACGTGGAGAAAGGCGTTCGTATGACTCCGAAAGGTTTGGGCGATTACGACTATTACGTGATCAATTGGTTGTATCGTCCTATCGCTAACGCTTCCCGTCCGGAGGATGAATTTGAAACCTTAGACCGTTGGATCAAGGAAGGCCGGGACAACCCCAATTGTCGTTTCGGTAAAATGCCTTATTACTATTACGACCCGACGACGTTCGCCGGGGATTTGGGAGACGATCATTTAAAAGCCCTCGAATACACCGTTAATAATTTGAAACTCTCCGTTCGTCATTTTTATGAATGGTACGCTGAAGGAGACGTTGATCAACGCCAGCGCGCGATCTTGTATAACATGTTATACGGGCAATTACAAAAACGGATAAACGACCTTTCGGTAAACCTTGGCGGTTTTTATCAACGCGAGGCGTTTGACGATGAAGATCTGACGAGTTACACCGCGGTTCCGAAAACCACGCAGAAAGCTACTTTGAAAGCGATGGTCGACCTGGCTAAAGATCTTTCCTGGTTGGAGAACGAGGCCGTCCTGCGACAACTCGAGATCGGCAACTCTTATATCGACCGTATCCGTGGTTTTATTTTCGGCACGTTGACCTTCCGTTTGAAGTACGTGGCGTTGGGAGCCGAAAAAGGTAGCGGTTATCCCGTAGAGGAGTATGTCGACGATATCTATAAAGCGGTTTGGGAAGGCACGATAAAAAACCGTCCGTTAGAGAAGCACGAGATGGCCTTGCAACGGGAGTTCTTGGGGAGCGTCGTCGCCTCCTCGACGGTAGCGACCAATGCCGGGAATTTCGTTCCCAAAAAAGGTTTGGTGGATTCATATAAAGCGGTATTCCCCGTTATAGACATGAAAACGGCGAATCGGTTAATGGACGAGTACCGCAATCAGGTGCGTTTCGACGGAAAGGCCGTTGAGGAACAAAGCGGTTTTTACCCGAACATGAACGTGGTTATGCCGAGTGATTATATCCCGGTGGATCATTATTTCAACCTGTTGTTTAAAGTTCAGGATTTGTTGAAAACAGCCGTTCAGAAAAGTACCGGTGATACGAAATTGCATTACGAGTACATGTTGTACAAAATACGGAAGATGTTAGATAAGAAATAATGATTGACGTTTTAAAGTGCTGATTTATAAACGATAATAAAGTATTAATCACTAATATAAAGTAAATCTATTGTATGGAAGAATCGATCGTAAAAATTGAAAATCTATCTCATCGTTACACGATCCAGTGGGCGATCCGGGATATCAATTTCGAGATTACCCGGAACGGTATTTACGGTTTGCTCGGCTCCAACGGGGCGGGTAAGTCGACCACGATGAATATCATATGTGGCGTGTTGAGACCGACGGAGGGTGATGTTTACATCAAGGGCGTGAGTATCCGTGAGAACCCTGTAGAGGCGAAACGCCATATCGGCT
>NZ_JANSKB010000009.1:0-83237 GCF_024741215.1 Gabonibacter chumensis
ACCTTTTGATTTGCGCTTACGCGGCGATCGGTTTGTTCATGTCGAGCCTGACCTCTTACCAGATTGTTGCCGCTGTCGGCACGTTGGCGATTTTAGCCGTTCTTTCTTACGTTAAAGGGTTGTGGCAAGAGATCGATCTGGTTCGCGATATCACGTTCTGGCTGGCGATATCCGGTCGAGCCGGGGAGTTCGTACGCGGTTTGATCTGCTCCGAGGACGTGATCTATTTCCTGATCGTGATCGGCTTGTTCCTGTTCATGACCGTCATTCGCTTGCAGGCCCGCAGGCAGAAGAGTTCGTGGGCGGTGAATCTCGGTAAATACGCCGTGGTATGGTTCGTTGCCCTGTTTATCGGTTACCTCTCTTCCCGTCCGTCGTTGATGTCATTTTACGACGCCACGGAGACGAAACAGAACACGTTGACGCAGAATAGCCAGGATATCGTTGCCCGCATGAACGGCAAACTGAAGATTACGACCTACGTGAACATCATGGATGATTATTCTTGGATCGGTATGCCCTCGTACCGGAACTGGGACTTGCGTAATTTCAGACAATACCTTCGTTTTAAACCGGATATCACGATGAAATACGTTTATTATTACGACTCGGTAAAAAACATGAAGAACCTGGAAAAGAGATACCCGAACATGACCTTCGAGGAGATTGTAAAGAAGACGATCGAGCTGTATGGTTTGGATTCGAACAAGATATTAAAGCCGGAACAAATTCGCGAACAGATCGACCTGAAGCCGGAAATGAATCGTTTCGTTCGTTTGTTGGAGCGGGAGAATGGTCAAAAGACCTTCTTGCGGGTGTTCGATGACATGATGATCTTCCCCGGGGAGACGGAGATCTCAGCCGCCTTCAAGCGTATCGTGATGAAGTTGCCGAAGGTGGGCTTTTTGACGGGTCACGGGGAGCGTAACACGGAGCGGGAAGGGGATCGCGATTACAGCATGTTCACACAAGACAAGCCTTTCCGTTACTCTTTGATCAACCAGGGCTTCGATTTCGAGAGCGTGACGCTCGCCACGGAGGTACCTGCAGACGTTAACATTCTGGTTATCGCCGAGACGCGTCAACCGTTGACGGCTGCCGAACAAGTGAACCTGGACAAGTACATCGCCCGGGGGGGGAACTTGCTGATCGCCGGGGAACCGAGGCGTCGGGACGTGATGAACCCGTTGATAGAGCGATTCGGTGTTCAGTTTGTACCTGGAATTCTTGTTCGCCCGACGGAGAATTTCCAGTCTGATTTGATCGTCGCTCGCCCGACGCGTGAGGCGGCTGAGTTCTCTTATATCTATAACACGATGAGACGCCGCGAGTACGTGGCAACGATGCCCGGTTGTTCAGGTTTGGATTACGTGACGGACAAGGGTTTCGATGTAACGCCGTTGTTCGAGAGCGACACGCTCGATTGCTGGAACGAGTTGCAGACGACTAATTTCGTTGATGACACGGCCCGTTTCAACCCGTCGACGGGGGAGATGCAGAAGACGTTCGTTACGGCCTTGGCTCTATCGCGGAAGATCGGGGATAAGGAGCAACGTGTCATGATATTTGGCGATGCCGATTGTATCAGTAACGGGGAATTGGGAATGTCTCGAAAAGATATCAGGGCTTCTAACTACTCGATTATACAAGGGGCCTTCTTCTGGTTATCGAACGAGGAAGTGCCTATCGATGTACGTCGTCCGACACCGCCGGACAATAAAGTTTACCCGAGCGAGACCGGCATGTACATCACGAAGATCATGTTTATGGGAGTATTTCCTGTCTTATTGTTGTTTATCGCAATATTCATATGGATTAGAAGAAGAGGGAGATAACAATGTATGACATGATGATTTAAAAATTCACCGTTCGTTTTAAATCCTGTAAACACAGGATTTAAACGTCGGTGTCTCTTAATGTTGATATTTTGTTGGAATTAGAATAAACCAGGGGAAATTCGTAGTGTGCATTATTGACAGAAATTAAATTCAAAGAAGGGGACCATTAGAGATAGTGGCCCCTTTTCTTATTTTAAAATCACCTGAAAAGAGTTTGGATGAAATAATAACCTAACCAAGTGGCTAATAGGCCTAAGATGACGCTAAGACCGATATTCAATGAAAACAACAAGTAGGCTTTTGCTGTTAATAATTTCAGGTTATCTACCGAAAAGCTGGAAAAGGTAGTGAAACTCCCACAAAATCCAATAATTAGAAATAGACGATGATTTTGGGTGAGTAAATTGGAATGTGCTGATAAGCCGGTCAGCAAACCAATAATAAAGCACCCGATGATGTTTACTGTAAAAATTCCTAAAGGAAAAAAAGTAGGGGCATTTTTTTGTATGATACCCGATAACCAGTACCGGGAGACTCCCCCGAGCATAGAACCGATTGCGACAAAAAGTAAATTCATAAATAATGTTGTTAAACTTTGCAGGGTAAAAATAGTGTAAATAAGGGAATTAGATATCTTTTAACGTTAAAAATGAAATCAATTAACATTTTATTATTTTTAATCTGTATCTTTATCTCGTTTTATGGATAAGTTGCGAATGCTATTTTTAATTTACATGTATATGAAAAGAACGGTAATTTTATTTTTGAGTGTGGTGACATTGATAGCTTCTTGTAAAGAGGAAAAACGTCAAGCTAATAATCCGCTGTTAAAGCCTTTTACAACTCCTTTTCATACGCCTCCTTTTGACCAGATTGAATTATCCGATTATAAACCTGCTTTTGACGAGGGAATAAAACAGCATAAAAAAGAGATTGAAGTTATTGTTAATAATACGGAAGAACCGACTTTCGAGAATACGATAATGGCTTTGGATCGATCCGGAGAGTTATTGGATAGAGTGTCATCTATTTTCTTCAACTTATATGCGGCCGTTACGAGTGACGAAATGCAGAGAATCGCCATGGAAGTCAGTCCTATGGTAACGGCTCATAGCGATGAAATCAGTATGCATCCCCAATTGTTTGCCCGTATGAAGTCATTGTATGATAGAAAAGAGAGCTTGGGATTGGATTCGTTAGCACTTCGGACGTTGGAGTTGTATTATAACGATTTTGTTCGGGGTGGAGCGAATTTAAGTGCGGAGGATCAATCTAAACTGAAACAGGTGAATGCCGAATTGGCTAAACTCAGTTTACAATATGGAGATCGTTTGCTAAAAGAGACAAATGCGTTTGTTTTAGAGATTGACAAAGAAGAAGATTTGGCCGGACTTCCGGAGACGGCAATTATCGCTGCTGCCGCCGAGGCCAAAAAACGGGGTTTAGAGGGTAAGTGGGTATTTACCGTTCATAAACCAAGCCTGATTCCTTTTTTACAATATGCCGAGAATCGTCAATTACGCGAGAAATTGTACAAGGGATATTATATGCGGGGAGATAATAACAACGAGAATGATAACAAGGGGATTGTTGCCCAAATGGTCAATTTGCGGTTGGAAAAAGCGAAGTTATTGGGTTTTGATACTTATGCCTCGTATGTGATTGATGAAAACATGGCCAAAACGCCTCAAAATGTGTATGATTTTATGGGCCGGGTATGGGGGCCTGCTTTAAAGGTTGCGAAACAGGAATTAGCCGAAATGCAGGCTATCGCCAATAAAGAGGGGATGAAAGAAAAGTTGGAGAGTTGGGATTGGTGGTATTATGCTGAAAAATTGCGGAAGCAGAAATACGATTTGGACGAATCCGAGATGAAACCTTATTTGAAGTTGGAAAATGTGCGTGACGGAATGTTTGAAGTCGCTCGTAAGTTATACGGGATTACTTTGGAAAAAAGGACGGACATACCGGTGTATTATCCGGATGTAGAGACTTATGAGGTAAAAGATGCAGACGGATCGCATTTAGCTATTCTTTATCTGGATTATTTTACTCGATCCAGCAAATCGGCAGGAGCCTGGATGACAGAATTCCGTCATTACACGAAAGTGGACGGAAAAGAAGAGTTCCCGCTGGTTTCTGTCGTTTATAATTTTTCTCCTGCGGTCGGTGACGAGCCGGTATTATTGAGTTGGGACGATACGGAAACCATGTTTCATGAATTCGGACATGCTCTTCACGGGTTTTTTACGCGGGGGGATTATAAGCGGATAGCCGGTACCATACCTCACGATATGGTAGAGATGCCTTCCCAGATCATGGAGAATTGGGCTGGTGAACCTGAGGTATTGAAGATGTATGCCAGACATTATAAGACGGGTGAACCTATGCCTGATGCATTGATTCAAAAGATACAGGAGAGCGGTCATTTTAATCAGGGATTCGCTACGGTGGAATATGTAGCTGCGGCTTTATTGGATATGGATTGGTATTCTCAAACAGCTTCGCGGGAGTACGATGTGAATACTTTTGAAAAAGCTTCGATGGATAAGTATGGGTTGATAAAAGAGATTTTACCTCGTTATCGGACTACTTATTTCTCTCATATTTTCGATGGAGGGTATTCGGCCGGTTATTATGTCTATCTTTGGGCAGAAGTATTGGATGCGGATGCTTTCCAGGCTTTTAAAGATTCCGGAAATATATATAATCCGGAGCTGGCTGCACGTTTGAGAAAATATATTCTTTCCGAAGGAGGATACGATGATCCTATGAAACAATATGTTAAGTTTCGTGGACAAGCTCCGTCGGAAATTCCTCTGCTGGAAAAGAGAGGATTGAAATAAATGTGGAAAAAAGCCTCTGGAAGGGGAGGGGCCTGTTAAAATAAACTGATAGGGTATTTGTGTGATGAAGTGTATTTATGCGTTATTTTTGTTTTTAACCGTATCTTCTTATCTGTACGGTAAAACTAATTTTGGCCGTTTCGGTATGTGGGAGAGAGATTCTGTGCCGGATTCCCTTCGATTGGCAACCAACATCATCCGGGTTAATGGTATTGTCGTGGATGAAAAAGGAATTCCTATACCGGGAGCCCATATCGTTGAAAAAGGAACTTACCATGGGGTCGTCTCTGATAAAGAGGGACAATTTTCACTTTCTGTTCCAGCTGACGGAGAGTTAGTTATTTCTTTTGTCGGTTATAAAACCTTGTTTATCCCTATTCAGGGGAAAGCTTTTTTAAGGGTTCATCTGGAGGAGGATATGATCTTTTTGAAGGATGTGGTTGTTACGGCTTTAGGCATTGAAAAAAGTAGCGTTTCCTTGCCTTACTCTGTTACGCAAATCGGACAGGACGAATTGATAAGGATAAAAGATCCCAATTTATTCGTGGCCTTAATGGGAAAAGTTGCCGGATTGCAGATTCATAAAAGTGCTTCCGGTACAGGAGGATCGGTAAGAGTTTTACTTCGGGGAATTCGTTCCGTGGCCGGGAATAATCAACCTCTATTTGTGATTGACGGTATACCGATTTTAAATGAAAGTAGTGAACAGGCTTATACGGCTATCGGGGGAACGGCAGATGCCGGGAACCGGGATGGCGGAGACGGTATCTCTAACTTGAATCCGGAAGATATAGAAAGTATCAGTGTATTGAAAGGGGCTTCAGCCTCTGCTTTATATGGGACACAAGCTGCCAATGGGGTTATTTTGATTAAGACGAAAAAAGGATTGAGGGGAAAGCAAGAAGTGCAGTTCTCTTCAAGTATGATTTTTGAGAAGGCGATTAATTTACCCGAGTTTCAGAATCACTACGGGGTAAGTGACGGAATTGAGAGTTGGGGGGTGCGGGAGAACTTGAAGAAGTACAATGCTGCAAAGGATTTTTTTAGAACTGGCATTTCAGCGATTCATTCTCTTTCATTTTCCACGGGAAATGAGATTATGCAGACCTATTTTTCATACGCGAATACGGCAGTGAGAGGAATCGTTCCTCAGCATCGCTTTATGAAACATAATATCAATTTGAAAGAAACAGCTTCTTTTTTTGAAGGGCGATTGAAATTGGATGGTAATTTGAATCTAATGAGGCAAAAAATAAAGAATCGTCCTACTCCGGGAGGCTTTTATATGAATCCCCTCGTGGGATTGTATCGTTTTCCGCGTGGGGAAGATATTTCAAAGTATAAAAAACACTTTGAGCTATTGGATGAAAAACGGAATCTGATGGTGCAGAATTGGCATAGCTCGGTGGAAGATTTCGAACAGAATCCTTATTGGGTGACAAATCGTATTTTAAGCGAAGATATTCGAAGCAGAGTCATTGTCTCTTTGACGGCGGATGTGAAAATAACGACAGATTTGTCTATACAGGGGAGAGTCAGTATAGACGATGTTTCGGATAAGTTCAGACAGCGTTTTTATGCTTCAACCGCTCCGGCACTTGCGGGCGAAAATGGGCGTTATATAGATTATACTTACCAGCAAACGTTATTGTACGGGGATTTGTTGGCCACATACCGGCGGCTGTTTGGAAAGTTTACGTTTCATATGACACTCGGAACCAGTATTAATAATAATACAATCAGTAGACTTCGGTATGATTCGAAAACAGCTTCTTTGAAATACGCTAACGTATTTACGGTTGCCAATATCAATATGAATACCTCTGCTTATATTGAAGAGCAGAATAAGGCGACCAGGCAGATGCAATCACTTTTTACAACGATTCAGATCGGATACGGTGATTTTCTGTTTTTGGATGTGTCGGCACGGAATGATTGGTCTTCTACATTGGCTTTTACCTCCCATGAATCGACAGGATTCTTTTATCCGTCATTGGGTATAGCATGGGCTTTGAATAAAACTTTAAATTTACCGAAATGGATTGATTTGGCTAAATTACGTGTATCTTGGAGTCGGGTAGGTAACGATATACCATTATACATTACCAATCCGATGTCCTATGTGCTGGCCGGAGGAGGTGTACAATCTGCCGATGCGGCTCCCTTTGAGGAGATGAAACCGGAGATGAATAATTCTATCGAATTAGGAACGGAATGGAGATGCTGGCTCGATCGTTTATATGTAGATCTTACTTATTATAGAACGAATACAAGGAATCAGTTTTTTAAATTGCCCGCACAGGATGGAGATGAATATGCTTATCGTTACGTGAATGCCGGAAATATTCAGAATGTCGGAGTTGAATTTTCCGTGGGAGGTATTCCTGTTATTTTCAAAGGGGGAAGATGGGAATCGAAGATCAATTTTGCCACGAATAAGAATAAGGTGTTACGCCTGCATGAGGAGCTTCCGGTATTTATATACGGTCCGCGTGGCTTCTCTTCCAGTTACGCGATGAAGTTAAGAGAGGGAGGATCATTTGGGGATATATACGGAAAAGCCTTTAAGCGGGACGAGCATGGAGAGATCGTTTACGAGGCGGATGGAGAAAAAAGCGGTCTTCCCCAGATTGTCGGAGAAGGCAATACGGTGAAAGTAGGAAATGCTAATCCGAATTTTACTTTGAGTTGGAGTAATAATTTAAGGTATAGGGGATTCTCTTTGCATCTTTTGTTGGACGGGCGTTTCGGAGGGGATGTCCTGTCGCAAACGCAGGCGGATTTGGACATGTTCGGGGTAACTAAAGCTACGGGAAAGGCAAGGGATAAAGGATTTGTCGAATTGGAAGGAAAACGTATTACGGACGTGAAAGGTTTTTATAAAGGCCTTGTCGGGGGACGTGCGGGAGTAACGGAGTATTATATTTACGATGCAACGAATATTCGTCTTCGGGAATTATCCATCGGTTATACGCTTCCCGATAGTTGGATGAAAAAAAGTGGTATTTTCAAGAGCGTACAAGTGAATTTTGTAGCTCGTAACCTGTGTTTCCTGTATAAAAGAGCTCCCTTTGATCCCGATTTGGTACTTTCCACGGGTAGTGATAATCAGGCTATTGAAGTATACGGGATGCCGACGACCCGGAATATCGGTTTTAATATCTATTTTACATTTTAATGAGATGAGGAAATATAGTTTCGTTTTTATTGCTTTCGTATGGGGATGGGTGGCTTGTACGGGTCATTTCAAATCTTTAAACACGGATAAAACCGGAATGACGGATGAGGAGATGGAAATAGATCTGAATCACCTGGGGATACCTTTGGGTATTATTCAGCAAGGTATTTATTTTAATTATGATTTCGGAAAAGGAAAGAATTGGCCATACCAGATCATGCAAAATCTGAGTGCAGATATGTTTAGCGGGTATATGCATGATTATAAGCCGTTGAACGGAGGGTCTCATAATTCGGATTATAATATGCAGGATGGTTGGAATGGTACATTCTGGGAGAATACCTACGCTTATGTAATGCCTCAGATTAAACGTTTGGAAGATCTGACTCGATTGGATTATCCGGCTTTTTTTGCCATAACTAAGATTCTGAAGGTGGAGGTGATGCATCGGGTGTCGGATTATTATGGTCCTATCATCTATTCTCAGTTTGGAAATTTAAGGGAGAGCTATGCCCCGGATAACCAGGAAGAGGCATACCGGATGTTTTTTGAGGATCTTGATGAAGCTGTGAAAATATTGGATCAGGCCATAAGGGAGGAGGAAGATGCTTCTGCTTTTGCGAAATTCGATATTATAATGGACGGAACCTATGAGTCTTGGGTTAAATTTGCCAATTCTCTTCGTCTCCGTCTGGCTATACGTTTGGCAGTGGTAAATCCGGAAGAGGCAAGAAGAGAGTTTAGAAAAGGGATGGTTAACTCTTACGGTATTTTCACGACTTCGCCTGAAAAGGCGGTGGTTTCAACCAAGAATGGTTACACCAATCCGCTTGGAGTGATTAATCAGGTATGGGGAGAAGCCTACATGAATGCCTCTATGGAGTCAATTTTAAATGGTTATGAAGATCCGAGAAGAGCTCATTTTTTTGAAGTTTGTCCGAACGATGTTCAGGGAGAAAACGGGAATATCATTTCTATAAAAGGAGAGTACCGGGGAATTCGGCAAGGAACTGTTTTTGCTCATACGCGGTATAGTGCGTTATCCAGGATATACGTGAAAGAGAGCAGTGAGGCTATTCTGATGACGGCCGCCGAGGTTTGGTTTTTGAGAGCTGAGGCTGCTTTACGCGGTTGGACTTCAGAAGTTCCTGGGGATTGTTATCGGGAAGGGGTGCGTTGTTCTTTCAGTCAATGGGGAGCTGCCGGGGTGGAGGCATATTTGCAGAGCGATCGGGTTGGAGCCGATTACGTGGATGTTTTTGAGCCTGTTAATACTATTAAAGCTCGTTGTTTGGTCTCTCCTCGTTGGGACGAGAGTGCTTCCAGGGAGGTGAAATTAGAGAAAATCATTACTCAGAAATGGTTAGCTGTTTTTCCTGAAGGGTGTGAAGCTTGGGCGGAACAAAGGCGTACGGGCTATCCTCGTTTGTTTCCGGTACGGGTTAATAATAGTAAAGACGGTTGTATCGATACGGAATTGATGATCAGAAGGCTAAACTTTCCGGCTTCCATGATCGATGTGGATCCTGAACAATATGAGAAATTGAAAAAAGCTTTACAGGGGGATGATACTCCGGGAACTCGTTTATGGTGGGATACCGGGAAAAACTTCTAATCTCGTATTATTTTTTGCGGAGTTCCTTTTTCTTTTAAGGCTAATATTTCAGCTCGTCCCGAAACTTTCCTGAATTAACTTCGTTATAAATGAAGAAACAGAAGTTAATTAACCTTTTAAATAACATTACTATGGAAGGAAATATTGGTTTAGATGCGAAAATGATCAAATCAAGTAAGACCATTTTAAATAATTTACTTGCAGACCATTTTGTCTTATTAGCAAAAACATGGAATTTTCACTGGAATATGAAGGGGCCGAGTTTTAGATCCTATCATACTTTTCTCGAAGATCTTTACAATGGATTGATTGAAGATATCGATGCTATTGCGGAGAGAGTACGTGATTTGGATGAACGGCCGTTAGGATCTTTGAGGGGGTGTTTAGAACATAACCGTATAAAAGAATACGATGAGCAGCAACCGCTTCCGGATGCCAAGCATATGTTGGCCCTGTTAAGAGATGATAATGCTGAAATCATTCGTCAGATTCGGACAGATCTTGAAACTATGGATAAAGAAGAATCCAAAGATTTCGGTACTTCGAATTTCTTGGAAGATATGATAGAGAAAAAAGAGAAAGTAGCTTGGATGATTCGGGCTCACTTGGAGTAAAATAGGTTTTTTTGTTATTAGTGGAAACGGGTACCTCACGGATTGAGGCATCCGTTTTTTTATTGGATAGATGACGGAGGAAAGGATTTTAAATTTTTATCTTTGTCGGTATATTTTAGCTATTAGTGAGTATGAAAGAGTGGTCGATAGGAGACGTGATTATTCCTTGGTATGAGCAAAATCGCCGGGATCTTCCTTGGCGGAATACAGATGATCCTTATTTGATATGGATATCGGAAGTTATTCTCCAGCAAACAAGGGTCGTACAAGGTCTGGATTATTTTATTCGGTTTGTGGAACGTTTCCCGAATGTCGTTTCTTTGGCCGAGGCGGAAGAAGATGAAGTGATGACCTATTGGCAAGGTTTGGGGTATTATAGTCGTGCCCGTAATTTGCATCGAGCGGCTCGAGAGGTGGTTTCGCTATATGGAGGACACTTCCCTCGGAGCTACAAGGAGGTTCTTTCATTGAAAGGAATAGGGGAGTATACGGCTGCCGCTATTTGTTCGTTTGCCTATCGTTTGCCATATGCAGCGGTGGACGGAAATGTATACCGCGTGTTAGCCCGGTTGTTCGATATTGATATCCCGATAGATTCAGGACGGGGAAGGAGCTATTTTGCGGAGCTTTCCCGGAGATTACTCGATCGTTTCCGTCCTGATCTTTACAATCAGGCTATGATGGAGTTTGGAGCTTTGCAGTGTATACCGAAATCTCCTGATTGCGAACATTGTCCGTTGAATAACCGTTGTTTGGCAAAGGCAAAAGACAAGGTAGAACAATTGCCTGTGAAAGTAGGGAAGGTACAGGTGAAACCCCGTTATTTTAATTATTTGCATGTTCATGACGAAACCCGTTTTTTGTTGAAAAAAAGGGAGGAAAAAGATATTTGGCGTAATCTGTACGAATTTCCTTTAATTGAATCGGATAAACCTTTGACTTTTCTGGAACTTCAGCAGACTGAAGAGTGGAACCATTTACTGGATGGAGCTGATCAACCGGAAATACGGATGGCGTTTGAGCCTCCCAGACATGTGTTATCCCATCGGGTGATTTATGCTGTTTTTTATGAAATAAAAGTCGGTAGTTTTTCTCCTGCTATGACAAAATTTATGCAGGTGTCGAAGGAGCGATCAGGGGATTATGCTTTTTCCCGGTTAATGCAATTGTATTGGGAAACCGGAAGATAATTTCATTCGTTACCGGTTGGGGGGGTAATTGTAAATGTATTTTTTCTTGTTAAAAGAAACAAAATGTCGTTGGTTTCCGGGATATTTTTGAATTTTCGAGTTATAAAAGTTATTTTTAAGAGGTATCAAGGGATAATATCGGCTCATAAAAATGTGAAATCTGTTAAAATATGGAATGAAATTAAACCGCTTCTTGTTAAAAAAATATTAATCCTTTTTTTTAGACGTAAAATCTTGTTCGAATAAAAACACCTTCCTTTGTTGATAAAGGGCTTTCGGGAGATAGTGAATCGGTAGAATGTAAAAGTTAAGTTTTTTATAAAGTATTTTTTACCTGAAAAACATGGATAAATAATGTCTATTTTTAGTGGTGAAAATTGTGTCATATTTTTAATGAAATGATGTAATTTTTAGACTAACTATGATACGACGTGTGTAACTAAGAATCTATAAAACTTAACAAAAATCTATGGAAGAATCAATCGTTAAAGTCGAAAATTTATCTCATCGCTATAGCGTTCAGTGGGCGATACGAGATATCAATTTTGAGATTACTAAAAATGGAATCTATGGATTGTTAGGCTCTAATGGTGCCGGCAAGTCTACGACCATGAACATCATGTGTGGAGTGTTAAAGCAAACGGAGGGAAGTGTATTTATTAAAGGAATCGATTTACGGGAGCATCCGGTAGAGGCCAAACGGCATATCGGATTTTTGCCCCAAAAACCGCCCTTGCATATGGATTTGACAGTAGAAGAGTATCTGATCCATTGTGCTCGTTTACGTCATATTCCGGCTAAAGAGGTCTCTAAGGCGGTTATGGCGGTTATGGGCCGTTGTGGTATTACCCATTTTCAGAAACGATTGATCCGTAATTTATCAGGAGGATATCAACAACGTTTGGGGATAGCGCAGGCTATCGTTCATAATCCGGATTTTGTGGTATTTGATGAACCGACGAACGGATTGGATCCGAACCAGATCGTTGAAATCCGTCATTTGATAAAAGAGATTGCAGAAGATCGTACGGTTGTGCTTTCGACCCATATTTTGCCGGAAGTGCAAGCAACATGCGATTATATTCGCATGATCGAACAGGGACGACTTGTTTTTGCCGGAACCGTAGATGAATTCGATAACTATATTATACCGAACACCTTGGTCGTTTCAATGGTAGCTATGCCTTCTGCTGAAGAATTGCGCGGCATTCAAGGTGTATTGGGTGTAGAAGAGCTGGGCGGAACGAAATATCGCTTGCAATTTACCGATGTACAGGAGGTCACGGAAAGAATAGTTGAAATGAGTGTTGCTCGCGGCTGGCGTTTAACCGAAATTTACTTAGAAAAGAGTTCATTAGATACGATTTTTGCAGAATTATCCAAAAAATAAAAAGAAATAGACAATGAAGACGATATATAATATAGCCAGAACTGAATTACAAACTTTATTTTTCTCACCGATTGCCTGGCTAATTCTTATAATTTTTACTTTTCAATCGAGTATGGCATTTGCCGATGTGATGGGAGGCATGGTGAGAAATCAAGCTTTAGGATACGGTTTAAGAGGTGTGACTTTGGGTGTATACGCTTCGCCTTGGGGTGGATTATTTCCTATCGTACAGCAATATCTTTATCTTTATATCCCTCTGTTGACCATGAGCTTAATGAGCCGGGAGCTGGGCAGCGGTTCTATAAAATTACTCTATTCTTCTCCGGTGACCAATATTCAGATCATTTTAGGAAAATACCTTTCCATGATGATTTATGCTTTGGTTTTGATCGGAGTGTTGATGGTTTATGTTCTTTTCACTGCTTTTACGGTTAAGATGCTGGATTTTCCGGCTATCCTTTCCGGATTGCTCGGACTCTATCTTTTGATCTGCGCTTACGCGGCAGTCGGACTTTTCATGTCCAGTTTGACCTCTTATCAAGTGGTTGCCGCCATGGGTACTTTGGCTGTATTGGCCGTGTTGAATTTCGTGGGAGGAATGTGGCAGGATATTGCTTTTGTCCGTGACATTACGTATTGGTTATCTATTTCCGGGCGTTGTGATGAATTCATTAGCGGTTTGATTTGCAGTGAGGATTTATTGTATTTTATTATCGTGATTGCCTTGTTTCTTTCGTTGGCGATTATTCGCTTACAGGCTTGTCGTCAGAAGACGCCGTGGGCTGTCAGTATGGGGAAATATGTGGGTGTTGTCTGTATCGCTATGATTCTGGGGTATCTGACCTCTCGTCCTACGTTGATGGCATTTTATGACGCTACCCGGACCAAGGTGAGAACCTTAACCGAGAATAGCCAGGATGTTGTAAAACGTTTGGAAGGCGGATTGACTATTACGACTTACACGAATGCCTTAGAGGACGGAACGTTGTGGTACGCGACTCCTCGCTACGTGAATCAGGATTTGGAACGGTTTAAGCAATATACCCGATTCAAACCGGAAATTGAAATGAAGTACGTGTACTATTACGATACGGTAAATAATCCTGATTTGGAGAAACGTTATCCGGGGCTTTCGGATCGGGAGCGGATGGTGAAAATCTGTAATTCATGGGGATTGGATTCCAATCTGTTTATCACCCCGGAACAGATTCGTCAACAGATTGATTTGTTCCCGGAGGGGAATAGATTTGTTCGCTTGATAGAACGGGAAAACGGACAAAAGACCTTCCTTCGTGTTTACGATGATATGATGCGTTTCCCGAGTGAATCTGAGATTACAGCAGCTTTGAAACGCTTGGTGATGAAACTGCCGAAAGTCGGCTTTTTGACCGGTCATGGAGAACGAGACAATAAACGTGAGGGGGATCGGGATTATAACCGCTTTGCTCAGGATAAACCTTTCCGCTATTCGTTGATCAATCAAGGATTTGATTTTTGTGACGTGGCCTTGGATAAGGAAATTCCGGAAGACGTATCTATCTTGGTTATCGCCGAGATGAGAAGCCCGATGACGGCAGAGGAAAAAGTGTATTTGGATAAGTATATTGCCAAAGGCGGAAACCTGTTGATTTTGGGAGAGCCGAAGCGTCGGGATGTCATGAATCCGTTGGTAGAACAGTTTGGTGTACAGTTTGTGCCGGGTACGTTAGTAAAACCGAGTGAGAACTTCCTTGCTGATTTTATAATCACGGATCCGACGAAGGAAGCGGGAGAACTCTCTTACGCTTTTGATATTATGCGTAAATACGAATATAAAGCGACGATGCCCAATGTTTCCGGTTTGGAATACACGGAGGGAAAAGGTTTTACTATGACACCTTTGTTTAAAACGGATTCTTTGGTATGGAACGAGTTACAAGTCACGAATTTTGTCGATGATACGGTAAAATATGATCCGGAAAAGGGAGAAATTCAAAAATCTTACGTGACAGGTTTGGCTTTATCCCGGAAAGTAGGAGAAAAAGAACAAAAAATTATTATATTTGGAGATGCTGATTGCATCAGTAACGGAGAGATCAGTATCGGAAGGAAGAACGTGGATGCTTCCAATTATACGATTATTACAGGAGGTTTCTTCTGGATGTCGGATAATGAGGTGCCTATCGACGTGCGCCGTCCGACTATGCCGGATAACAAGGTATACCTGGGTGAGACAGGAATGTACGTTTCTAAGATCGGATTTATGGGTGTATTCCCGGGAATATTGGCTATATTTGCAATATTGATCTGGATTCGTAGAAGAGGAAGATAAAAAAGATTACAGTGTATCCTGGATCGTCATGACGATTCAGGATACTGACCTAAAATAAACGATGAAAAAAACAAATTATGAGTTTTACAATTGACAAGCAAACCCTGGATGACCTCAACATTTTTGGAAAACAGCACAGAGGGAATTCGATTTACAGTTTGTTCAACACCACTCGAACGAGAGGTGGGGCTTTGGTGTTGGAGGAAATGTTTCTTTATCCGCTGTCTGACGTGGATAAAATCAATAAAAGGAGTACGATCATTAAATATTTTCAGGAAAAGAACGTGGAGTTCCCGTTTCGAAGCGAATTGTTCGATACGGTAGAGCACTACCTGAGCAATACGGATAGTCGTACGAAGATTGTGGCCGAGAACAATACTTTACAGCGGAAATTCCGTAGCTATATGGGGACAGATACTGAATATGAATTATTGCATAAAGGTATTTTGGCCTCTGTTGAGATTATTAATTGCTTGCATGACTTTTTTATTCAGATCGATGCGATAAATGCTGTCGATTCTTATAAAGAAGAGGTGGAGGAGATGAATAAGATCATTCTTGATGAAGAATTTGCTTGGGCTTATAAAGAGAAGGGGCTGAAAAAAATAGCTTACGCGAAAACGGCCGATTACGACCATGTTTTGCGTTATGCCGCCAGGGATAAAATGAAGAAGTTGCTCTATTACATCTATAATATGGATGTATATATTTCTATCGCTCAGGTGGCTATTAAGCGGGGTTTCGTTTTTGCGAAAGCTCTACCGCCGGATCAAAATGTATTGAAAATTGACGGGATGTATCATCCTCAATTGAAAAATCCAACACCGAATACCCTGCATGTCGATCACAATAGTAATGTGATTTTCTTGACGGGAGCTAACATGGCCGGAAAGTCTACATTCATGAAGACATTCGGCGTATGTATATTCTTAGCCCATATGGGATTCCCTATTCCGGCCGAAAGCATGGAGTTTTCCGTCCAGAACGGAATGTATACGACGATCAATTTGCCGGATAATTTGAATATGGGATACAGCCATTTCTACGCGGAGGTTCTCCGGGTAAAAAAAGTGGCCGAAAGCGTGAGCCGTTCTCAGAACCTGATTGTTGTTTTCGACGAGCTGTTCCGCGGTACTAACGTAAAAGATGCTTATGACGCGACCGTTGCCGTAACGGAGGCTTTTGCGGCCAACCGGAACTGTACTTTTATTATTTCTACCCATATTATTGAGGCAGGAGAGACATTACGCGGGCTTTGCGACAATATTAATTTCGCTTATCTTCCCACGATTATGCAAGGAAGTATGCCGGTATACACCTATAAGTTAGCTTCAGGTATTACCAACGACCGGCATGGTATGATGATTATCAATAATGAACGTATCATTGAGATAATAAAGAGTAGAAAGAAAACCAACAACGCTAAATCTAATTGATCATGAGCTTTACCGTAGATAAACAGACTTTGGATGACCTTAACATGCTCGGTAAATATAAGAATAATTCTATATTTAACGTGTTTAATCATACTTGTACCCGTGGCGGGGGACAACTCTTGGAATACATGTTCCAAAACCCTTTGAGTGATGCTGAGGCTATCAATAAACGGAGTAGTGTATTCCGTTATTTTCAGGAACAAAATGTAGAGTTTCCTATCGAAAACGAATTGTTCGATGTGGTTGACCATTACCTGAGTAATTTAGGACACGCGAATCCCATTGTGGCAGCCATGAATACCTGCCGTAGGAAATTATTGAATTATATAGGGTCGGATAAGGAATTCGAAATGATATATAATGGAATCATCGCTTCCATCGAGTTTTTGAACCTGATAAACGATTTTAATCAGAAACTGGCTAAAGGGGGAGCTTCTTCTCCTTATTGGAAGACGATCGAAGAGATGGATACCATTCTTCATGATAAAAAAATGGCTTGGGCGCTTAACGAACGGGGAGTAGCCCGTCTCTCTTTAGCGAAGGTGGCCAGATTCGATCATCTTTTGCGATATACTTGTCGAGAGAAAATCAAGAGGATGATGCAGATTATTTATGAATACGATGTGTATATCACGGTTTCCCGGATTGCCAGAGAGAAAAAATTCGTTTACGCGAAAGCCAATCAAATGGTAGAGGATAAAAACGATATAACGATAACGAAGGTATATCATCCTCAGTTGACGGGGGCTGTTGCCAATTCCGTGCATGTCGATCATGAGCACAATGTGATTTTCCTGACCGGTGCTAATATGGCCGGAAAATCTACATTCATGAAATCTTTCAGTATCGCTATTTATTTGGCTCATATGGGATTCCCTGTTGCGGCCGAACGTATGGAGTTTTCGGTTCAGGACGGTATGTATACTTCCATTAATGTAGCTGATAACTTGAATATGGGATATAGCCATTTCTATGCTGAGGTACTTCGTGTAAAACATGTGGCAGAAGAGGTGAGTTTAGGTAAAAATCTGGTTATTATATTCGACGAGTTATTTAAAGGAACCAACGTGAAGGATGCTTACGACGCTACTGTTGCCGTAACGGAAGCATTTGCAGAGAATCGGAATTGTTCTTTTATTATATCAACCCACATTATAGAGGCCGGACAAACATTGCGGGAACGTTGTTCTAACCTGGAATTTGTATTCTTCCCGACAATTATGAAGGGCTCTATTCCGACTTATACCTATACGTTACAAGAGGGTATTACCAATGACCGTCACGGTATGATGATTATCAATAATGAACATATTGTGGAAATTATAAAAGGTCGAGAGGTCGAACCGGCTAAATAAGTATGCGTAATTGAAAATTTTAGGCTGATATTTATATCAGCCTAATTTTTTTTTATTTATTGTATGGAATATCGTAGTGATTTGCTAATTTTGTAATACGAAATAAAACGATGAAGGCCTTTTTGAAATATAGTGTTTTACTGTTTGTGGTAATCATTTATCTGATTCAACAGATAGATTCCTCTACTCGTGTCGTTACGACCGATAAACAGGAAAAGATTGTTTCGAATGAAGAAGAGGCTTTTCATCAGTTGGCTTTTTTGACTGCTCTAAATGCGAATGCGGTACCTGTAAATTCGGTACATGAGGTGCTGACTTCTTTTCCGACTTGTCGTTATCTTCCCAAGAGTAATCTTTTTTGCGGGATAATAGAAGAACGTAAATGTGTGTTTCCTTCCTATTTTAAAAATGTCGAACATTTTTATAGAGATTCTTTTGCGCTGAAGCAAGACGCGGGATATTATGTCTTTGCTTTACGTGAAATCATTGTATGATTCTGAACCCTGGAGGCATCTTGGTGCCTGTTAGAGCTTTCGTAAAATGTATTTGTTCTTTCACGAAATGCTTGATAGAGTTATTGTTGCGGGATAATTGTGTTCAATTTCCCGGAAAAAAGAGTCATTATTTAATGTTTATACTATGGAAAAGTTTGATTATATTGGAGATATTATATTGAAAGTCGATGAAGGTAAAATTATAAAGAAAAAGAAATCACCGGTAAAACCTTTGGGTTTATTGTTAGTCGGAGCCGCTGTTTTGTATTTCGGTTCCACTCATATCAATGCCGCGGAAAATGACATCCTTTCTTCGGTGGCGATCATGATCGGTTTGGGGATCATCGGATGGGGGATCGTGGCTTTTCTCGTGAAGAAAGAGAATTATATTTATAGTCCGACAGGAAAAGTCTTAAAAAAACACAAGATCTATCTGTCTCCCAACCAGTCTTCCAGGTTATATCAGATTTTAGAGGAAGATAAATTCGATGATTTGCAAGCACTTAATCGTACCAATCAGTCTAATTTGAGTTTGGAAATTTTTAGTACGGACGATGATGAGTATGCTTTGGTACAAGCATTGGAATTTATTCCTTATAACGATGTGCCGACCTCCCCGGTAAAAATATGCTCGGGAACGAAGGCGAAACAGATAGCTTATTTTTTAAAATAAATTCCTAAATTTTCAGCCACTCTAAACATATACTCTCTGGCTTCTTGGGAATTGTTTCCAATAATGCCATCAAGGATCGCTTCTTTGATGGCATTCTTGATATCCCCGACCAGACGACAAGGGGGTAAATTGAAGGTGGCGATAATCTCTTCTCCGCTGATAGGGGGTTGAAAATTCCGTATGGCATCTTTTTCTTCCACCTCTTTCAGTTTTTGGCGAACGATCTGGAAATTGTCTAAAAAACGCCTTACCTTTTCTTCGTTTTTGGAGGTAATGTCCGCTTCGGCCAAACACATCAGGTCGTCGATGTCATCTCCCGCGTCGAATAGCAGGCGTCTGACAGCCGAATCAGTTACGATATCTTCGGAAAGGACAATGGGACGCATATGTAAAAAAACTAATTTCTGAACGTATTTCATCTTTTCGTTCTGGGGTAATTTTAGTCGGTTGAATATTTTGGCTACCATGCGTTCTCCGATATGATTATGGCCATAGAATGTCCAGCCTTGTCCGGTAATAAATTTTTTAGTAATCGGTTTGGCTATATCATGCAATAGAGCGGCCCATCTTAGCCAAAGATTGTCCGAATTTTTGGCAACGGAATCCAAGACGGTCAGTGTATGATAAAAGTTGTCTTTGTGCCCGATTCCTTCGACGATTTCAACTCCTTTTAATGCGGTCAATTCGGGAAAAAAAAGATTTAATAGCCCGGCTTCCTCCAATAATCGAATTCCTACGGAGGGTTTAGGGGAAAGCATGATCTTGTTGAATTCATCTATGATTCTTTCCTTTGAAACGATTTTTAATCGTTCGTTATTGGCTTTTATTCCCTCGAAAGTTTCCGGAGCGATAGAAAATCCTAACTGGGAGGCGAATCTCACGGCCCGCATCATTCGCAACGGGTCATCGGAAAAGGTGATGAGCGGATCGAGAGGCGTTTTTATGGTCTGTTCTTTTATATGTTGTAGACCGCCGAAGGGATCAATCAGTTCTCCGTAGTTAAAAGTATTCAGAGAGATGGCGAGTGCGTTGATCGTAAAATCACGGCGTTTCTGATCATCCTCGAGAGTACCTTGTTCTACAACGGGTTTTCGCGAATCGAAGTGGTAGGACTCTTTCCGGGCTCCGACAAACTCGATTTCTACGCCCTTATAGCGGAACATCGCGGTTCCAAAGTTTTTGAATATGGAGATGTGCAGGTTACCGAGTTGCCGTGCCGCTGTTTCGGCTAATTCAATGCCATTTCCTAACACAACAATATCGATATCTTTGGAGGGCCTTTGCAGGATCAGGTCCCGTACGTATCCGCCAATAACATATATTTCACATCCTTTTTGGGCTGCAATTTCCGATAGTAAGTGAAAAATAGGATGTTTCAAATGCTTCTGCATATTATTTCTATTGAATGATAGACTCTCTGGTAAAACGGCATACAAAAATAGGAAGTTATACGTTACCGACCAAAATTCTTTTCGGTTTGTTTCCGTTCGGGAGAAATTGTCCGTTCGGAGTTTTTTCCTATTTTTGAAATACTAATTGAAGGAGGTATGAATAGAACAAGGAAATGGGCTGTGTTGTTTGATTTGGATGGCGTTGTTTTAGATACGGAAAAGGCATACGATGTTTTTTGGGAGGAGGAAGGAAAGCGTTATCGGCCCGATATACCGGCATTCCATCGGAAAGTCAAAGGCTTCACTCTGCAAAAGATCATGGCGGAGTTTTTGGGAAATGATCCTGAAAAGGAGCAGTCGATTCTACGACGGTTGGATTCTTTGGAATCTCGTATGGACTATCCTTATATTCCAGGGGTATTGGATTTTATAGAAGATCTTAAAAATCGGGGAGTCTCGATCGCTTTGGTAACCAGTTCCAATGAGAAAAAGATGGAATACGTGTATCATGCCCGTCCGGAATTAGCCGAGTATTTTCAAGTAAAGATTACTGCCGATAAGATTACTCGCTCTAAGCCCGATCCTGAATGTTATCTGTTGGGAGCTGAAGGGTTGGGAGTAAAACCGGAGTTTTGTTTCGTATTCGAAGATTCTTTTGCGGGCTTGGAAGCCGGAGAGAGGGCTGGAATGAAGGTGATAGGATTGGCAACGACAAACCCCCGGGAGGAAATGGAGAGACGAACTAATCGGGTCATATCCGATTTTGTAGGGTTCGTTTATGAAAAAATGATAGAGTGATTCTATGCTTATTCGAATCGTTTGCTCCTTTGATCCCGGAATCCCTCTTGTTTTATAGTGTTAGCGGAAATAAATTCCTCAAGGGTAGAGAACTCCATCAATCGTGTAAACGTTTTTTATTTACTTTAATCGTCGAATCTTTCAATCGCGTAATAGAAGAATGTATAAACCTAATTTTTTTGTTGTAACGGGAGGTCCCGGTGCGGGAAAAACGACTGTTTTGGAGGAGCTCCGGCATAGGGGAGCGGTTACTGTAGCGGAGAGCGGAAGATGTATTATCCGTGAACAGCTTGCTTCCGGAGGAGATGCTTTGCCTTGGAGAAATACCCGAAAATATTCGGAATTGATGTTACGATACGCAATTCGGGATTTTGAGAACCATAAGGAGACGGAAGAGCTTTGTTTTTTCGATAGAGGAATCCCGGATGTATTGGGGTACAGTCGCTTAATAGGGCTGAATGAGTGGGATGAATTGAAGTGTGCAGCCTCTTGTTATCGATACAATAAAAGGGTATTTTTATTTCCTCCGTGGAAAGAAATATATTGCACGGATGAGGAGCGAAAACAGAATTTTGAGTTGGCGATACAAACCTGTGAAGAGATGAAACGAACTTATGGAGCGTTAGGATATACCGTTACGTCGGTTCCTTTATTGTCTGTCCGGGAGAGAGCGGATTATATGCTTGATTTTTTACGAAAAGAGAAGGAATGTGGTCTATAAAAATAGTCCGGAAATAATTCCGGACTATTTTTATCGTATGATTTCGAATTACACGATGCCGGAAAATCCCATAAAAGCCATGGCTAACAATCCGGCTGTCAGGATTGCGATAGCGGGTCCCTGCATTCCTTTGGGAATATTTACCAGCTCCAGCTGTTCCCGAATACCGGCGAATATGGTTAGGGCCAAACCGAAACCCAAAGCTGTCGAGGCGGCGAATACGACCGATTGCAGCAGGTTATAGTCTTTTTGAATAACCATGATGGCTACACCGAGAACGGCACAGTTTGTCGTAATTAAGGGCAGGAAGACCCCTAACGCCTGATAGAGAGCTGGACTTACTTTCTTCAGAATAATTTCTACCATTTGTACGAGGGCTGCAATGATCAGGATAAAGGTGATTGTTTGCATAAACCCGATCTGAAGCGGATCAAGTACTGTTTTTTGTACGATAAACGTAACTAATGTGGCCAAAATCATTACGAAAGTAACGGCTCCGGTCATACCGAGTGCGGTAGGAACGCTTTTGGAAACCCCTAAAAAAGGACATATTCCCAGGAACTGGGCCAATACGATATTATTAACGAATACTGCCGCAATAAATATAAATATATATTCCATTATAGTTTTAGATTTTAGGTTCTTATCATAATCATCTTCAATTCGTCTTCCTGATCCTGTTGATCAGAGCAATTAAATAGCCTAAAGCGATGAACGCTCCCGGGGCTAAGACGAAAATAAGCATTCCGTAGTGTTCACTATACAATGTTATGTTGAATAACTTACCGCTTCCTAAAATTTCTCGAATTCCCCCCAAGATGGTTAATGCCATAGCGAATCCCAGTCCAATGCCTAATCCGTCTAAAATGGAAGGGATGGCCTTGTTTTTTGAGGCAAAGGATTCGGCTCGTCCTAATACGATACAGTTCACTACGATCAGGGGAATAAATAATCCCAATGATTCATGAAGTCCCGGTGTGTAAGCAGCCATACACATGTCCACCACGGTAACGAATGCCGCTATAATCACGATGAAGCCCGGTATACGGATTTTATCGGGGATCAGGTTTGATACTAATGAGATCACAAGGTTTGACAGAGTCAACACAAATGCCGTAGCCAATCCCATTCCCAACCCGTTGACTGCCGATGTCGTTACTCCCAACGTGGGACACATTCCGAGCAATAGAACGAAGGTCGGATTTTCTTTGAAGAAACCTTTGGTGAAATTTTGCCAATTGTTCATAGGTCCAGTTTAATTTTATATTGGCGACTGTATCGCAGTCGTTAAATTTGTTAATTCTCAGCTTTTATTTGTTGGGTTGCTCCCGATTGGGTATCCGCCCCGCTTAAGGCGGCTGCAGCCCGATTTATTGCATCCAGAAATGCCCGTGAAGAGATCGTGGCTGCCGTAATCGCATCCACATCTCCACCGTCTTTTGTAACTTTTAATCCGGTTTTTCCCGGTTTTTTTCCTGTCACGTTTCCTTTCCCTCCCTGGGTAAACCAACTATCCATCTTGGATCCTAATCCAGGAGTCTCTTTATGTTCGAGTACGGAATAATGGTGAATGGTTCCGTCCGGGTCAAAACCGACCATCAGCCATACTTTTCCGCTGAAACCGTTGTTGCTATACGTCTTTATGGCCGTGCCGACAAGCTCGCCCGCTTTTTTGGCCGGATAAAATATCAATTCGCCTCCGTCGGGAGTCTTTTCTGTCCATGCTTCAGCCATCGGATCGTTGTCAAAGGCGGCTACGACATTCCGGATTGCTGTTACCTGTTTTTCCAATTTGGCTTTATCGATTAGCCCTGAAGTAAATTCATTGACAAATCCAACGGCAGCCGACGAGATTAGGGTTATGGCGGATAAAACCAATACCATATTTTTAAAGGTTGACTCTAATTTCTTTCCCATAGTTTTAAAATTTATGATTTACGATTTATGATTTAGCGATTGATTACGGTCATCGTAAATCCAAATCAGCAATCCTTCATTAAGCAAATCTTACCGGTTTACAGTATCTGTTAATCAACGGGGTAAAACCGTTCATGATCAAAATGGCAAACGACATCCCTTCCGGATAGGCTCCGAAATTTCGGATGACGACAGTCAATAATCCGATGCCTGCGCCATAAATAAACATTCCTTTATAAGACATGGGGGAGGTGACGTAATCTGTTGCCATAAAAATGGCTCCTAACATCATACCTCCGGTAAAGAGGTGGAATACCGGACCGGCAAACTGGTCCGGACTTGCTAAATGTAGAATGCCCGAAAAAATAATGACGGTAGCAAAGATCGTTACGGGAATATGCCAAGTGATAATTCTGCGAATAAGCATATAGGCAAAGCCTAAAAGCAAGGCAAGTGCAGCTACTTCTCCGAGGCTACCTCCTATGTTTCCTAAAACTAAATCTTCATTTGAAAATCCGGCTGCAGATAAAGCATCGGAGATGGGCTGCCCGGTCTTAAAAGCTCCTTTGGCAATAGCTAACGGAGTTGCACCCGTTAAAGCATCTGTGGTGGAGAATCCGTGAGGAATAGGCCATGTCGTCATTTGAACCGGGAAAGAGATCAACAAAAATACCCGTCCCACGAGGGCGGGATTAAAGATGTTGTTTCCTAAGCCACCGAAGCTCATTTTTCCGACTCCGATGGCGACCAAGGCGCCGATGATCACGATCCATACCGGAAGTGATGAAGGCAGGTTGAATGCTAACAAAACACCGGTAATAATAGCCGACCCGTCCCAAATGGTAGGCTGTTGTTTCAATAGGTATTTTTGAATTAAATATTCAAAGACGAGGCAAGCTATCACGGACGTCAGGGTTACGGTGATTGCTCCCAAGCCGAAGAATACGATGGCACAGATAAATGCCGGAATAAGGGCAATGAGTACGCCATACATGTTTTTTTCTATCGAGTCCCTACTGTGAATGTGAGGTGAAGGAGATATGATTAAATTACTCATAAGTGAATTTTAATTTAAGATTTATGATTTACGTGATCGAATCATTTGGCCTGTTCTTGCCTTTCCCAGGCGTATGACATCCAAAAGAGGCCTGTTGGCTGGACAGGTAAAACTGCATGAGCCACATTCTATGCAGTCCATGATTTTTTCTGTTTCCAAATCCTCCGTTCTGTTTCGCTCACTTAGGGACATCAATAGATAAGGTTCTAATCCCATCGGACAGACACTAACACATTTCGCACACCGGATACAATTACGGGAAGATGTTCGGCTGGCTTCTTTTTGATTCAGCAGTAAGACACCGCTGGAACCTTTAGTGATAGATAGGTCTGTTGTCGTCAGAGCTTTGCCCATCATAGGACCACCGCCGATAATTTTTCCCGTGTCTTCGGGGAGGCCTCCGGCAGCTTCGATCAATTTCGTGATCGGCGTGCCGATCCGGCATAGATAATTTCCCGGTTCTTTTAAAGACTTTCCGGTTACCGTAACTACTCTTTCAAACAGAGGTTTATGTTTCATTACAGCTTCATATACGGCGTATACAGTCCCCACGTTTTGTACGACAGCCCCGACAGCAATCGGAAGGGCTCCCGAGGGAACATGTTTTCCCGTGGTAGCTTGGATCAATTGTTTTTCTCCACCTTGCGGGTACTTTATTTGCAATGGATATACTTCAATCCCTTTTGCTTTGCGGGCTTCTTGCCGGAGGAGCTGGATAGCGTCCGATTTGTTATTTTCGATGCCTATGATTGCCTTTTGAACATGTAGGGCTTTCATCAGCAATTCTATTCCAACGATCAATTCGGCTCCGTGTTCCAGCATCAGTCGATGATCGGCTGTCAGGTACGGTTCGCATTCTACACCGTTAATAATTAAAACTTCTGCCGTATTTCCCGGTGGAGGTGATAATTTTACCTGAGTGGGGAATGTTGCTCCTCCCATTCCGACAACACCTGCACTTTGAATGGCCGATATGATCTCTTCTTTGGTAAATTCGTCAGGTCTTTTGTTTATGGCTTCACGTAATACTCCCTCTTCCCATTCGTCGCCTTCAACCTTTATAATAATGGCCGGCTTGGGGTATCCGCTACTATCTATTACCGGTTCTATGTTGGCGACAGTCCCGGAAACGGAACTGTGGATGTTGGCGGAAATAAATCCGGTAGCTTGGGCAATGAGTTGTCCGACTTTCACCTGATCGCCTTTTTTTACGACCGGGGTAGCGGGAGCCCCAATATGTTGTGAAAGCGGGATAATTACTTGTTCGGGGATTGGTAAAGTAATGATTTCCCCTTGTGATGATAATTTATTTTCGGGTGGATGTACACCTCCTAATTTAAATGTCTTCAACACGGTTTTCAATTTTAGGTTTTAGGATTCAGTAGATATATCTAAACTCTACGCTTCTTTATTCGTGGCGGTAGTCTCAACAGGTTCGGTTATTTTCCGGGGTGGGAAATTCACTTCATGGATGGCCCCCGTGGGACAAACACTAACGCACTTTCGACATAATTTGCATTTCCGGAAATCGATGTAAGCAAGATTGTTTTCTAACGTGATCGCTTCAAAAGGACACTCTTTCACGCATTTTCCACAACCGATACAAGCAACCGTGCAAGCTTTGCGGGCTATCCCTCCTTTATCTTTGTTCACACAACATACGAATACCCTGCGGTCTTTCGGACCCTTGTTTCGTAATTCAATAATGTTGCGGGGACAAGCTTTCACGCAAGCTCCGCAGGCGACACATTTTTCATCTGAGACTACGGGCAATTCGTTGGCATCCATGCGAATGGCATCGAAGGGACAGGCTTTTACGCAATCGCCACATCCTAAACAACCGTACGTGCAATCCGTTTCTCCCCGATAAAGAGAGTGTTCTATGGCACAGGATGAGTAGCCGTCATACCGGCTTGTGCGTTTCCGATTTTCACAAGTACCGTTACATCTCACAACGGCAATTTGCGGAGTTTGTGCACTTGCTTCCATGCCTAAGGCAGCAGCTACTTTTGCCATCGTTTCTGTACCCCCTACCGGACAAAAAAGTCCGTCCAAGGAGGTCGCTTTCACGGTCGCCTCGGCAAATCCCCTACATCCCGGTTTGCCACAACCTCCGCAATTTGCTCCCGGTAGTATACTTTCCACGATATCAATTCTGGGGTCCTCTTCGACTTTGAATTTTTGTGCGACCAGATAAAGGATTACAGCTGCTGCAATTCCGATGGCGCATAAAGAGATAATAGTGTAAATAATAGTAGTAGTAATCATAAGATTTTTCGTTTTGTCTCTTCGTTACAGTTATAGCGCTCGTAAAGTTATTAATTTTTTCATGTTTATTCTATTTTAACCTTGAATTTTATCTTTTGGGCGAACCGATTTCTAAAGAAGTATATGATTATAAAATAGATGGTAATTGTTAAAAGTGAATATAAGGCAGCCCAAGTTTCTTCTATCCCGGAGGAGATGAGTAGAGCTAAAATGGCGATCAGAACAACGGAAGGGAGAAAGTAGGCGAATAAAACGGAATATAAAGCGTTTCCGACACTCGCCATAACAATCACTTTATCTCCGACCTTTACGGGAGTATTGGGCTTTTCGGCCGTGATGTTTTTATGAGTCACTTCCGATAGCCCGCAAGCACCTTTGGCATGACAAGCGGCGCAGGCAGATTGACTTTGGATGGAAACCGTAATATGGGAATCGTTGATTGCAATGACGATTCCCTCGTGTGTGATAGTTTCAGCCATTTTCTTCTTTTTAAACGCCCTAAAGATAATAATAATTTTAGATCGGCGATTTAAAATTAAAGGATCGGGGCATTAAGGGAGGGGGAATTTTTTAATTTACAAATTGCCATTAAAAAAGTCAGAATATGTATTCTGACTTTTTAATCTATTTTTTGCGCATGAAAATTTGAATGGGTACCCCTGTAAATTTCCAATGCTCGCGAATTTTATTTTCCAAAAATCTTTTGTACGGGTCTTTCACGTATTGCGGAAGATTGCAGTAGAAAGCAAATGCGGGCGTAGCCGTCGGTAATTGCGTGATGTATTTTATACGAACGTATTTGCCTTTCATGCTCGGTGGAGGAAAGTTCTCTATCTCTTCTAACATCACGTTATTCAATTCCGATGTTTTTATTTTTTGAGAACGGTTTTTATACGTTTCAATTGCTGCCTCCAAAGCCTTTAATAAACGTTGTTTGGTCAATGCCGAAGTGAAAATAATTTGTACGTCATCGAAAGGGGCTATTTTCATTCTTAGCTCTTTTTCGAAGTTGATAAGGGTTTTGTTATCCTTTTCTATAAGGTCCCATTTGTTGACGAGAATGACTACTCCTTTCTGGTTTCGTTCGATCAAATGAAATATATTTAAATCTTGGGATTCCATACCTCTGGTGGCGTCAATGAGTAGCATACAGATATCCGAATCCTCTATTGCTCTTACGGAACGCATGACGGAATAAAATTCTACATCTTCATTCACTTTGGTTCTTTTTCGTAATCCGGCCGTATCGATCAATAGAAAATCATGCCCGAAACGATTGTAACGGGTGGCTAACGTATCTCTTGTCGTTCCGGCTACATCGGTTACGATATTGCGTTCTTCGCCTATTAAGGCGTTGATCGTGGAAGATTTTCCCACGTTCGGTCGTCCTACGATCGCAATCTTGGGAAGATGTTCCGTTTCTTCAATAGTATTATTGGAAAAGTGTGAGACCACTTTGTCCAACAAGTCTCCCGTACCTGAACCGCTGGCGGAAGAAATAGGAAATAACTCTTCCCCTATTCCCAGTTTATAGAATTCGTGAGCATCGTATAGGCGTTCTCCGTTATCTACTTTATTGACGACGAGATAGATGGGTTTATCCACTTTCCTTAAGAGCTTGGCGAAACTTTGATCCAAATCGGTAATTCCTAGTTCCACATCACATACGAAAAGAATAACGTCCGCTTCATCTAAAGCCAGCATCACCTGTTTGTTAATCTCTTCTTCAAATATATCGGAACTGTTAGATACATAACCACCGGTATCGATAATGGAAAATTCTTTACCGATCCAGTCGGATTTTCCGTAATTCCTGTCGCGGGTTACACCGCTCTCTTCATTTACAATGGCTTTTCTTTTTCCAATCAATCGATTGAAAAGAGTTGATTTTCCTACATTCGGTCGTCCTACGATTGCTACTATATTACTCATATATATTAATTGTACGTTTTAAATTGACGGTTGACGATTGTGGTTTTCTCTGTTATAATCACTCAATCGTTCCATCGAATTACATTTATTTTTAGGTTTGTTTGTACCCGAAATTCTTCAAATCTTTTTCTTTGTTTCTCCAATCTTTCAATACTTTTACATACAGATTGAGGAATACTTTTTTACCGAAAAAAGCTTCTATATCCAGACGGGCTTCCGTTCCTACTTTTTTTAGAGAGGCTCCCTGATGTCCGATGATTATTCCTTTTTGCGAATCGCGTTCCACGTGAATGACAGCCATGATATGGATTCTTTTCGCTTCTTCTTTAAACTCTTCCACGACGACCTCAACGGAATAAGGAACTTCTTTCTCATAATTTAAAAGGATCTTTTCCCGTATAATCTCCGTCACGAAAAAGCGGGCGGGCATATCGGTTAAATCTTCTTTATCGAAATAAGGCTCTCCGACGGGCAAGAGCTCCAGTATTCGTTTGTATAGATTGTCCACATTGAAATTTTCCGTGGCCGAAAGCGGAAATATTTCAGCTTGAGGCAAAATTTGCTTCCATCTGTCGAATAAAACATCTAATTTATCCGCTGTGGTTAGGTCTATTTTGTTAATAACCAGTAGAATGGGTGATTTGCTTTGTTTCACCTTCTCAATAAAGTCCGCATTTTTTTCAAAATCTTCAACAACATCAGTAACATAAAGGATGATGTCTGCATCTATGATCGCCGATTTGGAAAAATCGAGCATGTACTCTTGCATTTTATAGCTGGGTTTGACAACCCCCGGCGTATCGGAAAATACGATTTGATAATCATCTCCGTTTACGATTCCTTTGATCCTGTGTCTGGTTGTTTGTGATTTGGAGGTGATAATGGATAATTTTTCTCCGACCAACCGGTTCATTAAGGTTGATTTTCCTACGTTGGGATTACCCAAAATGTTGACGAAACCTGCTCTATGCTCCATTTATTTAATCATTTAATTGGGCACAAAGGTACGATAACTAATTGAAAGTTGGAAATCGGAAGTTGAAATTTCTTTCGGGACAAGAATGAAAACAATTTCTTATCTTTGTCCGGGATAAATGAAATGCAATGATTATAGATAAGCTTTTGAATAGTAGTTGTGTAGAAGATCTGAACCCGTATTTTAAAGCCGTGTTCGATTATATAAAAACACATGATATGACCGATATGCCGTTGGGCCGTATCGATATAGCAGGAGAGGATGCTTACATAAAAGTGGATGAGGTGGATGGAAAGGAGAAGGAAGAGGCTTTTTTGGAACGTCACGAGTCTTATATCGATATACAACTTCCCTTGTTAGGCGAAGAAATTTATGGGTGGAAAGCTAAAGAAGATCTGCGTGAGATAAAAAAGGCTTACGATGTTGAGGGTGATTTTATGTTCTATCAGGATAGACCTTCTTTCTATTTTCCTTTACAAGCCGGGGAGTTTGTAATTTTCTTCCCGGAAGATGCTCATGCCCCTTGTATAGGAAGTGGAAAGATAAAAAAGATAGTGGCTAAAATTAAGACGATGGTATAATCGGGTGATTTAGCGATCATGTGATTGCAATGGATTAATCTACAATCGTCGATCTACAATTTGAAATTGTCAATTTACAATATGAAACGAATATATAAAATTAGCATAGGAATAATAGTTGTTTTGACCGTGTTTTATTTTTGTCTGCCCTATTACGCGCAGCAGGCTTTGATTCATTGGTTTCCGGATATTGACGATCTGTCTTTGTTTGAGAAACATACCGTAATGAAGTCGGATAGTTGTTGGGAGTGGACGACGGCTCATGATTATAACGACTATCAATTGGAGAAAGAGGATGAGGTTTATTTGGATGAATATAAAACGGTTTCGTTTCTTGTCATTCAGAACGATAGTATCGTGTATGAGGAGTATAGGGACGGTTGGAACGATACGTTGACGTCTAATATTTTCTCTTCCACTAAAAGTATCGTGGGACTTTTGATCGGGGCAGCTTTGGACGAAGGGAAGATAGAAAGCCTGGATGATCCGGTAGCGAAATATATACCTGAATTCCGTAAGGATAAAAGGGAGAAAATTACAATTCGTAATTTATTGACCATGAGTGGCGGATTGAGTTGGGATGAATCGTATAGTTCCCTTTTTTCCGTTACGACTCACGGGTATTACGGAGACGATTTATATAAACTGGTCACCCGTTTGGAAGCGATCGATGAACCTGGAAAGCAGTTTTCTTATCGTAGTGGCGATACCCAGATATTGGCTTTTGTCGTAGAAAAAGCAACGGGAAAGACCATTAGTGCATATGCGGAAGAAAAACTATGGAAACCGATGCAGGCTTGTAGAGACGCTTATTGGTTGTTGGATAAGGAGGGGGGGGATGAAAAGGCGTTTTGTTGTTTCCATGCTACAGCCCGGGAGATGGCTCGGTTTGCCCGCCTGATGATGCATAATGGAAATTGGAATGGGAAGCAATTGATTTCCGAGGCCTATATGCGGGAGGCAATTACTCCGGCTTCTTATTTGAAAGATGAATGGGGAAAAGATTCATTGGATTATTACGGTTTTCAGATTTGGATTATGAACTATAAGGGAATGCGTAACCCTTATTTCAGAGGAATGTTGGGACAATACGTAATTGCCATTCCTGAAAAGAATGCCATTGTCGTTCGATTAGGGCATAAGAAGGATGAGCGACGCGTTAGAGAGACGACGAAGGATGTTTACCGGTATATGGATATAGCTACGAAGATTTTGGATCGTCGGAAATAAAAGATATGGGTGCGATTAGAATGAAACGGATGATCGGAAAAGATCATCCGTTTTTATATTAGTTGCATTTACCGCAGCATTGTGATTCTTCCCCGCTTACCTCGGGGGTACTCTCTCTATTATTATTGCGCCTGTCCATCATCTCTTTGCGACGCTTCTCCATTTCTTGTTTTTTCTTTTCCAGGTTGGTTATATAAGTTTTATATTGCTCTTCGGTCAATATCTTTTTCAGGGATGCATTTTGTTCTTTTTCCACTTTTTGGTGGTAGAACATTAAAGAATCCTGGTTGTTCCGATATTTTTGGAAGATTTCACCTCTTTTTTTGAAATTGGCGGTTAATAATTCTGAAACTTGTTTTTCTTGTTTTTCATCTAATTTAAGTTCGCTTTTCAATTGAGCTACCATTCTTTGAATCATCTGTTCGGGATTCATCCTTTCTCTCGGGCCACGTTGGTGTTGTCCGTGATGCTCTTCATGATGGTTTTGTGCTTCGATGCTGAAACTAAAAAACATCAAAAGGGCGGAAATAACAAATGTTACTGTTTTCATACTTGTTTCGTTTTAAATTAAACATTTATGTTTACTGAATATAAGACAATATTAAATGTAAAAAGTTTATTCTCGTATTTAGGCTACGTGATAATTTCCAACAAGCTATGATTACCGTGTTGTTACGAATGGATACGGATAAAAGCGGAACAGGTTGGTTCTTAGGTAAAATTAGATAGAAAAAAAGCTGTGGTAAAGATCCGTTTAATGTTTGAGCGTAATCTTTTTTCCTTTTGATTCGTTGTGGAAACGATCAACGGAAGTGATGACAAAACGGTATCTCATATCTTTCGCGTTCATCGGTAGATAGCATTCGGTATAACGCGTGAAAGCCATGATCTTCGACGGATCGTCCAAATCTATTTTTTCTCCCCGTTTGAAGCGGTAGATCACGAAATATTGGGCATCTTGCGGATTCTCCCGTTCTCCTTTTACTTTCCATCTTAGCGTATAACCTTGTGCGTTTTTTTCAGCTTTCAGATTGCATATTTTTTTAGGGCGATGATTGTACATATGCGTGTAGGCCGGGATAAGAGCCGGATAATGGTGATAATTTTGTTGCAAGCTATCGGCAATTCCGTTATTGTTCCATAGTATTTCGTTAGCTGGCCAGAAACAATGCCCTTTGACATGGGGTAGGGAGTGTTCGATTTCCATTTTGCGGGTTAGATCTCCGGCTTTCATGGAACGAGCCACGTCCTGACCGATATAGAGATGAACGTTGTGTGCATGCTTGTCCCACCAGCGAGCTAACGTAATGTAATCGGCTGCCGGATGTCCTATTTCCCAATAGATTTGAGGAATATTGTAATCGATCCACTTCTTTTTAACCCAAAGGGTGATGTCAGCGTACAGGTTATCGTAGTTTTGCAGGCCATTTGTATTGCTTCCGCTACCGTCCGGCGTATTTTTTTTATTTCTGTAAATACCAAAAGGACTGATACCGAAACGTACCCAAGGTTTCGTAGAAGCGATGGTGTGTTTTAATGCTTGTATGAGCCTGTTTACGTTTTCCCTCCTCCAGTCATCTTTATTCTCCGGTGCATATCCTTTAGGAATTCCATAAGTTTGGAAACTGTTTTCGTCTGGGAAAGGCAGACCGTTTGCCGGATAGGGATAGAAATAATCATCCATATGAATGGCATCTATATCGTAGCGTTGTACGATGTCTTTTACTACCTCGCAGATGAATTTCCGGCACTCCGGTATGCCCGGATCGAAGAGGGTCTGTTTATTGTAGGTTACAAACCATTCCGGGTGTTGATGGTAGACGTGAGATTCCGCGAAAGTCGTGTTTCCCGATGTACTGGCCCGGAAAGGGTTTAACCAGGCATGGAATTCCATATTTCTTTTGTGACACTCTTTGATAAGAAAAGCTGTGGGGTCGAAAAAGGGCTCGGGTGCTTTACCTTGTACTCCTGTACAAAAACGACTCCATGGTTCCAACTCGGAAGGATACCAGGCATCTGCTTCCGGCCTGATTTGAAAAATGATAGCATTGAAACCGCATTTTTGAAGGAAATTGAGCTTCCGAATAAAGTCAGCTTTCATTTCATCGATACTCATTCGACTGTATTCGCTTTGGTGTACGGTTTGTATCCAGGCTCCCCGGAATTCTCGTTTGATTTGTGCGGAAACACCCACGCAAATAGAAACGAGTGCGGTAAAAATCAGCAGACGAACGTATTTCATATAAGCGGTTTTTAGTATCAGATTTATCGCGAATATAGAGAATAATCACGACGATGCAAATCATCCCGAAAAAAGGAGAGAGGGAAAGAGCGCCCTCTGGCTGCTCTTTCCCTGAAATTCAAAGGTGTGTGTTGGTGTACGAGCAAGAATTGCTCATTACTGGTGTGAAACACCAGTTAAAAAAGAAGATTCTTGTATATTTTTTGCTAATTGTTTCATTTTAAACTTTATCTCCTTTGTTGCCGTGGAGTTTATTTTTACGTCCGCATTGATGACTTGTTGAGCTGTTTGGAATGCTTTTTCCGGCAACTCCATTTCCTGGTATAAATGGGCCAATAGAAAGAGCGGATACAACCTGTTTGGGACCAAATAGTGTGCCTTAAGAAAGTAGTATTCCGCCCGATGAAATTGTTTTTTGGCCTGGTAGTTTTTACCAATCAGGTTATAAATCATAGGATCGGCCATCCCTCGCGCAGCTTCCGATAAAATTCGGTTGCCTTTATCCAAATGTCCTGTCTTTGATAACGCATCCCCGTATTCAAATAAAAAGTCGGGATAAACCTTTAAAATCGGATAGAGAGCCTCGTAAGATTCTGCTGCCGTGGCAAAAATTTTCATATCGTAATATTTTTGAGCTTGCGCCCATTGGGCATAGGCCTGACGCGTCTGATACTTCGGATAGATAATTCCGATATTTATTCCTAAAAATAGAAGATAGATAAAGATGGGATGGAGTTTTCCGCGGGATGAAATCTGAACTTGTGACGTGTTACAGAGAGCGAGAAGGAGAGTAAAAAGTATCGCAAGTGCCAATGTGCTTAACGGATAAGAAAAAAACGACACAAGACCAAAGGCTGTAAAAGCAGCTATCGGGGCTACCGTATGCGGATTGTGCCGGATGTTACGCAGTCCGTACCATAAAGTGGAACAGAGCAAAATTAAAAAAAGAACAATACCTATGATACCTCCTTCTACGGCAATCTGTAAGAATTCGTTAAACCCATATTCAGGAATGTCTGCAAGCCATTTTTCCCTTGGAGAGGAATTTTCCTGCATGAAATAATTTGCCTGTGCTTCCCCGTATGCGGCAGGAAAGTTTCCGATGCCGACACCGGTTAACGGGTGCTCTTTTAATGAAGAGAGTGATATCTTCCACACCAGTAACCGACCGTCGGCGGAATCTTTTTTTAACCTGTAGATTCCATAACAGGCGATAGAAAGCATCAGGATGAAACTTATGAATAAGATTAGATAACCTTTGGGATGTTGTTTATGTATCTTTTGTAGTTTTTCTTTTATTTTGAAAAGGTAAAAGAGGACGATACTTGAACCTGCCATGCCGGCAAGCCATGCGCTCCGGGCCATTGTGGCAGGGAGAATAGTTATGGTCCCGATAAGCGTGGAACCCGATAGGAAAAGTAGAAGAACAATGGTTGCTATTTCATTGTCCGCTTCCGTCCTTCCCTTTCTGCCTTTTTGTCGAACGATGGTTCTCAATTTTTGGATTAATCGAATTGTCCAATACAGGCTGAACGGCATGATAATAGCCAGAAAAGCCGCGTATGGTCCCGGATTATTGAAGGATCCGGTAAGGCCGAACCGAGAATTTTGACTGGGTAAGTAAGCGTATAATTGACAATATCCCCAAATGACCTCGATAAAAGCCAAAGCGATTAACATAAAATGAAAGGTTATGTCGGTCGTTTTATTTAATTGGAAAAAAGCAAGGAAATAAAAGTAAGAAGTGATTACTAACAGGAGAGTTCCTGTCTTCATCACTTCGTGTGTGTTGGTTGAAAGATATATGCCTGTAATCACTACAGTCATCACAATCATATTTAAGTTGGTGATATGATTCCATGCAAAATAGAAAGATTTACGTAACGTGAGCATGCAAGCGATTATTCCTGTGACCGGCAAAAAGGTGAAAAACCAGAATTGCTTGGCCACGGAAACACCATGAATGATTTTGGTATCAATGATCAGCACGGTAGCTGTCAATAGAAAGAAAATCATAAAAATGGCATATATACTCCACTTATGAATCACTTTTATCATAAATTTCCATTTGTTTCTTATATAGTTTCCACAAAGACTTATTCTTTACCGGATTACCGACCAATATAACCTTACCTTTATTGTCCAATAAAAAAGATTGAAATTCAGGTTGTACCGGTAAATTTTTGTTCGCTTTGGCAAATGAATTGTCATAATCGTAAAACAACGGGTAATTGAATTTATTCTTAACCGCAAAAGCAGAGATCTCATCGAAATTGGATGAATGGATCACAAATATAAAATTGATCTCTTTGCCGTATTGTTTTACCTCTTCTATGAGCAAACGCCAGTCATACAGTCGCATATTGCATTCCGTACATCCGGTCGTATCAACAAAAGTAAGAACGTTATAATCTTTATCTAATATTTCGCTCGCGGAGATCGTGGTATCTCTTCCTGCCACCTTAGGTTTCAGGGAAGAGGGAATGACGACGGTTTTCCCGTACCATTCCTGTACCACTTTCTTGTTCTGATCCTCTTTCGAATAACAACCGGAGAGGATCAGTGCGATTGAAATCAGTATAAACGATCTATTCCAATGCATACTTTACGAGTAAAGATTTAGGCGTGTTGGTTAAACCGTATATGGCATGTTCCTCTTTATTGTAAGAGATGCTGGTGAAGGGTACGGATAACTGATATGTTTTCACGTGGTTTCCTTCCCAATCGAACACGATAATCTTTTCTCCGTAACCCACCAGGTTTTTAAAGTTACGATAACTTCTCCCGGAATATAAAGCGTATATGTAGTCATCCGAGACCTCTATATCACAAAATCCGAACAAATTGTCGATAGAGTACACGACAGGTTTGGCTTTTGCTAATGAGGTAGAGGCTTTGGGCGCATATAGGTTCTGTTCGGAAATCCGGGTAATAGTCGAATTATCATGGATCGCACCGATATCAATGATGCCGCTTTGCATGTTTGCACATACGAATCTGGAACCGTCTGGTTTTAATTTGGTTACATTGCTGGCATATAACATACTTTTTAAAGAGTCGCTCATATTTTCCTTTCCCGGTGTTTCCGGATAGTTTAAAAAGTAGCCGGAATGATTATCGAGGGTGAGGCAATAACGCCCTTCTAAAAATATACCCGTGGATAACAGAAGCGAACCTTTTTTGGCGACGCTCAAATGTTTCGGAGTAGGGGAAAGCAATGTAAAGGTCGGGCCGAACCCGGGCTCATTCAGCTGGTTGATATCCAGTTCCACTAATTTGTCGTTTCCGAAATCATAAGCCGTTAAGATCCCGTCGGGAGCCATATTCATGGTTAAGAAATAGAGTCCTTCTGCGGTTCCAGTGCCGGTCGGTAAAAAGGAGAATAACTTTGTTCCGTCTGATTTATAGATGGATAATTTATTCACTCCGTTTTGATTTAACACGATAAGCAAGGAGTCTTTTCGAATTACCTTGGTGGGGTTGAAGATCCCGATGGATTCCAAATCAATTATCCCCGTTGCTTTTTGCATGGAGACATTTCCTTCTTCACTAAATAGAGGATTCTCCTTTTTTATTTCACGCATCTCGTTTGCACATCCCCAAACGAGAATCATCACCGATATGATATAACTAATCTTTTTCAAAATTCAATAATTAAATGATCACTTTAAATTAAAGTTCTGCTGCTAACCCCGGGTAATAAACAGGATTTCCATGTCCATCAGAAGTTAAGCATAATGTTCCAACAGCTTTACACCCTCCCGTGCCTCCTCCTTCTCCGCTACCTAAAGCTTCAATGTTTTCCAGACATATATCTACCGTTGTATTATCCTTTGAAACGGACACATTGACGGAGATAAGTCCAATAAGTACTAAAATGACGGTAAAAATGAGAATTCTAATTTTCATAACTTTTTTTTTAATTTGATGAGACAAAATTAGGAGACTTAAATGAATAAAATGTTCCATATTTGTACCGATTTTGTGTTCAATATGTAGCTTTTCTTTTTAATGAAATATAGTAGGGGCAGGAAAATAAATTGTTACTTTTGAGGTGGCTAAAAATAAATGATATTTTATGAACAAGCGTATTGAAATTACGTGGACGATTTCGATAATCGCAATGGTGTGTATTGTTGTTTTTCAGGTATTCTGGCTATATAACCTCTTTCAGTTTCAAAGGTCGGAATACGAGAGATCCGTAAATAAAATTTTAAAGGAAGCAATAGAACAAGGTGTGGATTTATTTGTTAATGATCAGATGTTGTCTTCTCGCTTATCTGCAATTAGTGTTTCGCAAAATAGAAAAGAATTATGGATAGTTTTGGATGGGAAAAAAGATACAATTAATTACGATGGCGATTATAATTATGTAACTTTAATCAACAGATGTTGTTACGATATCGTAAGTGCAAATGCTCATGAAAATATAAGACGTTTGGATAGTATATGCACGGGGAATCTTCGGGAAAAGGGTATAGATGAGAAATATATTTTGGAGTTGATTGATCTGGATGAGGGAGTGGTGTTGGAGACAACCGAGAATAAACATTCCTATATAGATAAGTATATCGAATCTTCGATATTGACGTTAGGATTAACCTGTAACCACGGATTGATCGCTTATTTCGATATTCCCTATAAATATTTCTTTGTCCAGATGGGCGGGGTTTTGTTTGCTTCGATTATCGTCATGCTGATTTTGACTTGGTGTTTTGTCTACCAGATCCGGACGATATTGATGCAGAAACAATTGAGCGAGATGCGTGAAGATTTTGTTTATAGTATGGTACATGAAATCAAAGGGCCGTTGGCGTTTGTGTTAAATGCGTTAAAAATGTTTCATATGTGGAATGTTGACGGTTTGTCGGATAATCAAAAGAAATTATTGGATGGTATTGGTATGAAAATTAAATCATTATCCAACTTATCCGAGAAAATGTTGGTTTCCGGTAAGAACGGAAAGAGTTTGATGCTGATACCGGAAGAGTTGAACTTAAAAAACGAATTGGAGCAGATCGTGTATGAATACTCCATGGATCACCGTTCTCCGGACATTCATTTGGATTATGTTTGTGAGCGGGAAATAATCCGGGCAGATCGGGTACATTTCCCGAATGTAATCCGTAACTTAGTAGACAATGCCATAAAATATTCATCGGACAAACCTGATATTACCATTCGTTGCAGATTGGTGAACGGAACTTTTGAGGTATCGGTTGCGGACCAGGGACGGGGTATTCCCAAAGAGTATTTGAATAAGATTTTCGAATCATTCTACCGTATTCCTAATCCGAAAGGAAATGAGGTTCATGGTTTCGGCGTCGGGCTGAGTTACGTGAAGCAAGTGGTAAAATCTCACGGAGGTAAGGTGCTTGTTGAAAGTGAAGTCGGAAAAGGAAGTACGTTTACTATTGTTATGCCTGATATAGGGAAATAAATATAGTGTTGGTTAATTGATAAAAAAATGGTTAAGGTTTTATACGCGGAAGATGACGCTTTGTACGCGGACATGTGTCGGAATTATTTAAAAAATCTGGGATATGACGTGTATTACGCGAGTACAGGAACGGAGGCTTGGCGCCTATACCAGGAGGTGGGGCCGGATATCGTATTGTTGGATGTGATGATGCCGGAAATGAGCGGTTATGAGGTTGCTAAGTTGATACGGAAAAAGGATGAGCAAGTACCTATTTTGTTTGTGAGCTCTTTAACTTCTTCCCGGTCCGTTGTGGAGGGGTTGCAGTTGGGTGCGAACGATTATATTCGGAAAGAGTATTTGATAGATGAGGTAGGAGCCCGTATGCAGTCCATATTGCGCATATCCGGATTGAATCGTAAAAAAGAGGATTCTCTTATTTATATCAGTGAATACACCAAGCTCAATTATGTCGAGAGTGAACTGATTGTAAAAGGAGAAGTGATTCATCTAACTCCTTTGGAGTTGCGTTTGATTCGTTTCTTGGAAAAGCATGCGAATGAGGTCGTAAAGAAACAGGATGTGATGGAAGCCTGTTGGGGAAATGATTTTGTTGCGACGTCCCGTTATTTGGATAAGTTTATTTCGAGGATACGAAAACTTTTGGTTAATGATCCGACGTTGAAAATATCGACTACCTGGAGGGTGGGGTATTGTTTGGTTAAGAAAGGAGAAGCCAACGGTTAGTTTCTGGCTTATCTGATTTTATCGGATAAGGTTAAGAGTTCGTTTCCATGAGATTTGTCGGGTTTCCGGATCTTTAGAATAAAGAACGAGTACGGCTTTTCCGATGAGGAAGTCTTCCGGTATCAGTCCGATATAACGGGAATCCCGAGAGTTAAAGATTTTGTCCCCTGCCATGAAATACCAGTTCTTTTGAAAGGTGTAGCGGGTAATGATGGAGTCCTCCAGGTAAACTTTCCCTTGGCGGGTATGGAGGGAGGTATGGGTTTCATAATAGATGAGTCTGCGAAAAAGAGAGAGGTTGACGGTATCTAAAAGAATGGTTTGCCCTGCAGCCGGAATAAACAGGGGACCAAAGCAGCGTATGGTCCACGCGTAGGTCGTATCGAAGGGGAATGTATGGTATGTTCCAGGAAGGTACTCTCCCTGGAAATGGGAGAGAAGATACTGTTCACGCAAATTTCCGTATCCGGTTTGTCCGTTTATCGTGTATATCCCGTTGGATATGGAGAGCGTATCGCCGGGTAAGCCGATACAACGTTTCACATAAAAATGGGATAGGTCCATTTCCATTTGATCCGAAAAAAGGGGAGTGGGAAGATTAAAAACAACAATATCGTTCCGGCGAATGGATGAATATCCCGGAACACGAAAGGTTTCCGGAGTCTTTCCCGATTCGAATTTCAATTGTTTATAAAATCGAGCTCCTTTATAAAGTTTATTTACCATAATATAATCTCCCGGTTCGATAGCGGGAGTCATGGAATCGGTCGGGATCATGTAAAAATCCACGACAAAAAGGCGAAGTAAAAGCGTAATGAAAAAGGCAATAACAATTGCTTTCAAGTAGGGGATAAAATGTTTTCTTCGTCTCATGTTTATGGATAAATAGAAATTTCAAATTTATAATAAATTTTGGATGGAATGAAAAAGGTAAGTTTTATTGTACTGGAAAGATCATTATATTATGAGTCTTTTCAAGAAAATAAACCTATTTTACATGTATGAGATGTGTAGCAAATTTGTAGTGAATATGTAGGATTTTTCGGTTCTTCTGTTGATTATAAGGTAGGGGAATGGTGAATCGTTGTCTGATATAAGGATTTGTCGGGTAAGGTTTTAAGGAAAGGGATTAGTTGGGGGAGGCCTGGAATGCCTGTTGGAGGGGGATGAAAAAATTCTTTTAAAGGATGTATCTTTAAGCCGTTAAAGTGCTGAATATGTACACGAACTAAGTAAATAATGGAAAGGGAAAGGATTAGTGTTTTATATGCCGAAGATGATGTTTTGTCGGCAATGTTGTGTAAAGATTTTTTAGAATTTCAGGGTTACAGGGTATTCTATGTCAGGGATGGTGAAATGGCCTGGCGACTTTACCGTAAAATCAATCCGGATGTGGTGCTTTTGGATATTATGATGCCTAAAAAGAACGGTTACGAGGTGGCCCGTTTGATTCGAGCCGAGAATCAGAATGTTCCGATATTGTTTATTAGTGCATTGGCAAGCTCTGTCGATGTGGTAACCGGATTAGATATTGGTGCCGACGATTATATTCGAAAAGAATTTTTGTTGGAAGAGGTAGATGCACGCATTCGTGCGGCATTGAGGCGTCAACAACGCTGGACAAAGAGTAGCCAAGTGTTTCGGATAGGAGAATATTGCTTGTTCAGTTACGTGGAGCAACATCTTGTCATCGCGAATGAAAAGATTCATTTAACGCCTATGGAAGCTAAAATCCTATATCTCTTGTGTGAACATATGAATGAAGTCGTATTGAAAGAAGACATGATCAAAGAGTTGTGGAAAAACGATTTTTCCGGGAATACTCGTTATTTGGATAAGTACATGATGAGTATCCGAAAGATTTTGGAAAAAGATCCCTCTGTTCGTATCACTACTATTCCCCGAAAAGGATATTGTTTGGTTTGGTAAATTTTTCGTGACTGTTTTTATTGACGAGTGTTTCCGGAACTTATTATTTAGTTTGTCGTATTAGTTGTCGAATGCGATTATAAAATAGGTATATTTGTCTACTTGTTTCGGGATTATAAATCATGAACGATGGAATTAATTTATATCGGACATAGCGGTTTCGTTGTTTTAGGGGAAGGATTTACGATTGTTATTGATTATTATCGGGATCCGGCAGATGTTCATTCGTTTTTATTAAGACGTCCGGGTGCGTTTTATGTGCTCTCTTCTCATGTGCATGCGGATCATTTTAACCCGGAAGTGTTGAATTGGAAAACGATGCGTCCTGATATTCTTTACCTGTTTTCAAAAGATATTTTAGAATCAAGAAGAACCGGAGAACGAGAAGCTGTATTTTTGGAGAAAGGGGACGTGTATCAAGATGATTTGATACGGGTAAAGGCATTTGGTTCGACAGATGCCGGTATCTCTTTTTTGATAAACATGGCAGAGAAGCGTATTTTCCATGCGGGAGATTTGAATAATTGGCATTGGAAAGAGGAGTCTACGTTGGCGGAATCCAGGCAGGCGGAGGCTGATTTTAAAGCGGAATTGGAGGAGGTGGTGTCGGAAGCTTCTTCGGTCGATTTAGCGATGTTTCCGGTGGATCCTCGTTTAGGCAAGGAGTATATGTTGGGGGCGGAACAATTTGTAGACCGGATAAAAACGGGTGTATTTGTACCTATGCATTTTGATCAGGCTTATGATCGTGCCGCTGCTTTCGGGACTTATGCGAAAGTACGGGGCATACGTTTTGTCGCCTGGACTAAAGAGGGTGAACGTATAGATTTTTAATATAAGGAATTATGGAAGTAAAAGGTAGATTTGATCATTTTAATATAAACGTGTCGGATCTGGAACGGAGCATTCGTTTCTATGAACAGGCTCTTGGCTTGAAAGAAGCTCGTAGAAAAACGGCTAAGGATAATTCTTTTATTCTGGTTTATCTCACGGATGATAAAACCCGTTTTTTGTTGGAATTGACCTGGTTGAGAGACCGGAAAGAACCTTACGATCTGGGAGAAGGGGAGTTCCACCTTTGTTTGCGGGTGGAGGGAGACTATGAAGAGGTAAGGGCTTTTCATAACAAATTAGGTTGTGTTTGTTATGAAAACACGGAAATGGGACTCTATTTTATCAGTGATCCGGACGGGTATTGGATCGAGATATTACCGATTCCATGATTCTGTGATTTAGCGATTTTGTGATTTAGTGATTAGAAGATTGGATGATTCGTTGCGGATTACAGAGGTAATTGGGCTTGTAGATTGTAGATTATAAATTAAAATTACACCATCCTGTAGCCTCTTAATCTACAATCTTCAATCTACAATCTACAATTATTTCAGGCTATCGTGATGTTTTTGTTTAAATAGACGTCTTGAACCGCGTGTAATAATTTGACACCTTCACTCATGGGTTTCTGGAATGCTTTCCGGCCGCTGATGAGTCCCATTCCTCCGGCTCGTTTGTTTACGACGGCCGTGATTACGGCCTCCTTTAAGTCGGATTCTCCTTTGGATTCCCCTCCGGAATTGATCAGACCGATACGACCCATATAACAATTGGCGACTTGGTAACGACAAAGATCAATCGGATGTTTTGTCGTGAGTTGGGAATAGACTCTGGCATCGGTTTTACCGAAATTGAGAGCTGTGAATCCTCCGTTGTTGGCAGGAAGTTTTTGTTTGATGATGTCGGCTTCGATGGTCACGCCCAGGTGGTTCGCTTGTCCGGTCAAATCGGCTGAAAGATGGTAGTCCGTTCCTTCCTTTTTGAAATTGCTGTTTCGTAGATAACACCACAGTACGGTTGCCATTCCCAGCTCATGCGCGTAAGCGAAGGCTTCGGCTATTTCGATCAATTGGCGATGGCTTTCGGGCGAGCCGAAATAGATCGTGGCCCCTATGGCCGTGGCTCCCATGTTCCAGGCCTCTTTGACTGTTCCGAACAAAATTTGATCGTACGTGTTGGGATAGTTTAAAAATTCGTTGTGATTTATTTTTACGATAAAAGGAATTTTATGGGCGTATTTTCGAGCTACGCTTCCCAGGACTCCGAAAGTCGAGGCTACGGCATTGCAATGGCCTTCTATAGCTAATTTTATAATGTTTTCCGGATCGAAATAGAGCGGGTTGGGAGCAAAGGAGGCTCCCGCGGAGTGTTCTATTCCCTGGTCGACAGGAAGGATGGAAACATACCCCGTGTTTGCCAGACGTCCGTGTGAGAATATCGATTGCAGGCTATTTAATGTCTTTGGATTTCGGTCGGATGTTACCCATAAATCTTCAATTACGGAAGGTGAGGGTACGTGTATTAATGATTTTTCGATGGTTTTGCAAGTATGTTCTAAATAATACTCGCTCTGATCACCTAACAGATTACTTATTTCATTCGTGTTCATGGTGTTTATATTTTTTGATTTGTTTTTGTTGTTTAAACGTTGTTTTTCATTGAAAGGTTTTCTTGAAATATGTGAACATTTTAGTGAAGAATACGTTTTATCGGGAAGAAAAATATGAATTTAAATTACAGAAGTATGTCAAAAAAAATCGCTGAACAATTAGTAGAAACGTTGGTTGAGGCGGGAGTACAAAGGATATATGCCGTTACGGGGGATAGTTTGAACGAGATCAATGATGCTGTCCGGCGTAACGGAAAGATACAATGGATACAGGTAAGACATGAAGAAACAGGAGCCTATGCCGCGGGAGCGGAAGCTCAATTGAACGGGCAATTGGCTTGTTGTGCCGGAAGTAGCGGTCCCGGACATGTACATTTAATCAACGGGCTGTACGATGCCCATCGATCGGGAACTCCCGTGTTGGCTATTGCTTCGACTATGGCGACCTCGGAATTTGGGATGAAATATTTTCAGGAAACGGATACCATGAAATTATTTGAGGATTGCAGTTATTATAATCAGATTGCCATGACAGCCGGACAATTTCCCAGAATGTTGCAATCTGCTATACAGACTGCAATATCCCGTAAAGGAGTGGCCGTTTTAGGGCTTCCTGGCGATCTTTCGGCCGCGGGGGCGGAAGTGGTGCTCTCTTCCGTTCGTTCTTTTCCCACTTTTTCGAAAGTTTTTCCTTCGGATAGTGAATTGGAACCTTTGGTAGCCTTGTTGAATACCTCTTCAAAAGTGACCATCTTTTGTGGTATGGGAGCAAAGGAGGCCCATGACGAGGTGGTTCAATTATCGAAATTGCTACATGCTCCTGTTGCCTATACGTTTAAAAGCAAGATGGAAATACAATACGATAATCCCAATGAAGTCGGTATGACCGGTTTATTAGGTATGCCTTCCGGATACCATAGTATGCATGAAGCGGAAGTCTTGTTGTTGTTGGGAACTGATTTCCCGTATGCCGCTTTTATGCCTAAAAAAAATAAGATTGTACAGGTCGATATAGACCCTGTTCGTTTGGGACGTCGTGCCCAATTGACAATGGGATTTTGTGGGGATGTAAAGGATACGTTACAAGCTATATTACCTTTTATAACTCAAAAAGAGGATGATTCGTTTTTGAAAAAACAATTGGATAGGTATTCCGAGGTTAAGGAGGATTTGGCTGCTTATGTCAAAAATAAAGGGAATTTGAATGAAATTCATCCCGAATACGTGATGTCGGTGATCAATGAATTAGCCACTGAAAATGCCGTATTTACAGTCGATACGGGAATGACTTGTGTTTGGGGGGCACGTTATTTGCAGGCAACAGGAGGGAGGAAGATGTTAGGTTCTTTTAATCACGGTTCGATGGCTAACGCTATGCCACAGGCTATCGGGGCTGCATTGGCTTATCCGGGGCGTCAGGTGTTGGCTTTGTGTGGGGATGGAGGACTTTCCATGTTATTGGGTGATTTGGCAACGATCGTCCAATATAAGTTACCCGTAAAAGTGGTTGTTTTTAATAACAGAGCACTGGGAATGGTAAAGTTAGAGATGGAGGTTGCGGGATTACCGGATTGGCAGACGGATTTATTGAATCCTGATTTTGCGACAGTGGCGAAGGCAATGGGGATGGCCGCGTATACCGTAGGAAATCCGGAAGAGGTTAAAGAGACATTCGAGCAAGCATTTCGGTTTGACGGACCGGCTTTGATTAACGTAATGACCGACCCTAATGCTTTGGCAATGCCGCCTAAAATAGAGTTTGGACAAATGGTTGGGTTCGCTCAATCCATGTACAAGTTAATGATAAACGGCAGGACAGAGGAAGTTTTTGATACGATTCAGTCCAATATTCATCACGTGAAGGGGTTATTGTGATAGAAAGTATGATATTTGGAATAAAAAGAAAATTGTATCGAAAAGCATATTATATTCGTGTCTGGAAATAGAATAGTAAATAGATTTATGATACAATTTAAGCCGATAAGATTAGAAGACAAAGAGGTAATTACCTCTTATTTATTACCTGATAATAACAGAGATTGTAATTTGTCGTTTGTAAATTTGTGCAGTTGGCAATTTTTGACCGGCAGCTGTTTTGCTATCGTGGACGATTGCTTGGTGATACGCTTTACTTTAGACGAAGAGCGGGTTGTCTATCTGATGCCGGTAGGCAGAGGGGATATTAAAGCTGTAATAGGAGTATTGAAGGAACAGGCAAAGGTGGAAGGGCACCCTTTACGTATACATGGTGTATTTCCTCGCGTGGAGGAGTGGTTGAACAGGGAATTTCCGGGGCGCTTCGAGTATATATTGGACAGGGATTATTTTGATTACATCTATTGGAGAAAAGATTTGGCCGAGTTAAAAGGAAAAAATTTTCAGGCCAAACGAAATCATGTCAATAAATTCAAGCGGATGTATTCCTACGAATATACTCCGTTGACTCCGGATTTAGTACCGCATTGCTTGGAATTGGAGGAAAAATGGTGCGAGGAGCATGATTGTGATGAATCCGAGAGCTTGGAGAATGAAAGGAAAGCCCTGAATTTTGCTTTACGTCATTTTGAAGAACTGGAACTCACGGGAGGAGCTCTTTGGGTGGATGGAGAGATTGTTGCTTTCACTTATGGAGTTCCGGTCACCCATGATACTTTTGCCGTCCATATAGAGAAGGCGGATACGCGGATTGAAGGTGCTTATAATATGATTAATCAGGAATTTGCATTGCATTTACCGGAACAATATATCTATTTGAACAGGGAAGAGGATTTGGGGATACCCGGGTTGCGGAAGGCAAAACTCTCTTACCGTCCGGTGATGTTGCTTGAAAAGGGGTTTGCCGAGTTAGTTAAATAGAAATTAAAAACAAGGAGGAAGATATGCAGCAGGATTCGGAAAAAATCGTCAATCGGAAATACCAGGAGGGGATGATCTCTTTGGCAAAAGATAAATTATCGAAGTTGGAGGTCATCCGCTTGTGGAGGGATTGTTTCGAGGATACGGAAGAATTTATTCAATTGTATTTTGAGAGGAAGTACAAGGGGGAAAATACGCTGCTGTATCGTATTGTGGAAGGTGAAGCTTTGGGAGCTTTGCAGATGTTGCCTTATCCTATGACTTACGCCGGTAGCTGTATAGATATTTCTTATATATCGGGTGCATGTACGATAGCGAAAGCTCGGAACGAAGGAATTATGAAACGGCTTCTGTTGAGGGCTTTCGAGGAGATGGGAAAGCGAAATGTCGTGATGAGTACCTTAATCCCTCAAGAGGCATGGCTGTTTGATTATTATCGTCGTTTGGGGTATGCTCCGGTTTTTGATTATACCTGGGGCATTTACGGGGAAGAGGCGGGAGAGTTGCCGGACGATATTGATTTTGAGTTTCCGGAAAAATTACTTGCAGGAGACACGGATCTGTACGATTATTTTGCTTCTCGCATGAGGGCTCGGGCTTGTTGCGTGCAACATACCAGGGAGGATTTTGAGTGTATATTCGAGGATCTCTGCCTGAGTGGAGGTGAATTGTTGGTTGCCCGGGATGCGATTCGTCGGATTGTGGGGATGGCTTTTGTTTTACAGGAGAAAGAACAGATCCGGGTGAATGATTGGTTTTACGACTCGGAGATAATAAAAAATGGTTTATTGGCAAAAATACGACAAACTTGGGGAGTGAAACGTATCGGATGTAAAGAGTTACCTCATGGAAAACAGCAGGTACATTATGGAATGGCTCGGATTATAGATGTTCCTCAAATGCTTGAATTATATGCTGTTTGTTATCCGGAGAAATCTTTTGCGGTGGAGGTGACCGATGAACAGATTGTTCAGAACACGGGAATATATACCGTGAGAAAGGGAAGCTGCGAAGAAGGTTACGGGCTTCAGAATTTTGTTCCTATAAAAGTGGATGTGGCCGAATTGACCTCTCTTTTATTGGGATATCATCCGGACCGCGTTGCTGGAGAAACTTCTGTTTTTGAACATCGTCGTCCTTATATGAGTTTAATGCTCGATTAGAGCGGTTGTGCCGGATTTTGTTTCTGTGCTTGCGTATCAAGAAAGTGATCAATCTCTTGGGGAGTTAATTTCTTCACGTTTGTGATGATTATATTCTCTTTTAGAAAATGCCCGTAAGTATTGCATTCATCAATGATGGATTCGAATATCTCTTTTAATTCGGCTTCTATCGGTAATAATAGAGTGAAGGTAATGTATTTGTCGAAAAATGCATATTCTTCTATTTTTCCTTGTGCTTTCGTAATGACCAATTCCGTCTCTTTTCTGGCAATGTCGTACTGGAATGATTTTAATAAGGTATTGTCATTGGCTAAATAGACGCAGAAATAGCGCAGGAGGGAACCTTGGCCTCCTAAGCCGGTGGACACGTATACGGTCGATTCATCCATTAATGTCGATTGAATTAACATCCGGGATTGTTGGAGAGCCACGGTGGCCCATTTTTTAAGCTTAGAATCCTGTTTCTGAAAAGTTTCAATAGTTCGATAAATGGCAATGTCGTCTATTGTGGCCAAAGCAATCAACATTTGTTGTTTTTCTTTTTCATCTACCGTTTCGTCAAATAGTCGATCCGTTTTTTCTTGTGCCCGCTTGCATAAGCTTTTAAAACTCTTTTCGTTTTTAAGCAATTTTTCCAGCATTCCCATATAAGTATGTTGTATATCCACATCGATTTCCTCTTCTAAGATGTTTAGCTGGGAGCCTATTTTAGAAAGTAGGTCATTCATGCTGTTCCACTGTTTTTCCTCTTGATTCTCCATTACAACGATTGCTATTCTTTCGCAAAAGTAACGTATTTATATGAATAGTGGACGGCTTCTTATCGATTTTATTTGTTTCCTTTCTTTGATCTCTGGTTTAAGATGAGTTTTTTACCTGGAAAGAGATAATAAAAAATATTATTCCGTTTCGATTATTGATAATCAGATTGTAAATTGTCAATATTACGGGGAGAGTGTAATTTTTATGTTTATTTAGAAAGAATAAAAATAAAATAATTATCTTTGCCCTATTGGAAAGATAAGAGGTGGGGAAGTGCGTACTATTTTTATAAGTGACTATGTTATTATCGGAATTAAAAACAGGAGAAAGTGCAGTTATTGTAAAAGTGAAAGGATATGGTGCTTTCCGGAAACGTTTAAACGAGATGGGGTTTATTCGGGGCAAAGTAGTTAAAGCGATAAAGAATGCTCCGCTAAATGACCCGATCGAATATTCTATTATGGGGTATAAAGTCTCTTTACGTAGGAAAGAGGCAGCCTTTATTGAGATCGTATCCATTGATGAAGCTGTAGATATCGTCGGCATATCCGGAGAGATAACAGAGGTCGAGGATGCGTTGGCAAAACATTGGACGGGTAGGGATAAAAATATTAATGTGGCTTTTGTCGGAAATCCCAACGCGGGAAAAACAACCTTGTACAACTATATCAGCGGTTCTTCCGAACATGTGGGAAATTATAGTGGGGTTACGGTGGAGTCTAAAGAGGCCAGCTTACGTTTTGAAGGATATCATTTTAATGTAGTTGATCTTCCTGGTACTTATTCTCTTTCTGCTTATTCCAACGAGGAGAAGTTTGTTCGTGAATACATTATGGATAAGGCTCCGGATGTAGTTATTAACGTGGTAGACGCTTCTAATCTGGAACGCAATCTTTATTTGTCGACCCAATTGATCGATATGGATGTAAAAAGCGTAATTGCTTTAAACATGTATGATGAATTGGAGCGTTCCGGGGCAATCTTTAATTATCGGGAGTTAGGAGAAATGATAGGAATGCCTATCGTTCCGACGGTAGGGGCGAAAGGACGGGGGATTAAGGAGTTGCTACGGGAAGTGATTGAGGTATATGAAGGGAGAAGTAAAACGGTACGTCATATTCATATCAATTACGGGGAAGAGATAGAGAAGGGAATTGTGGCTATTCGGACGGAGTTGGAACAGGAAAAGGATTTGATTTATAAAGCTTCTCCCCGTTTTATGGCGTTGATGCTATTGGAAAGGGATGAGGAAGCTCTACAATTTGTGACCCGGGATGGGCCCAGGGAGTCTTTGCTGGAGATTATTCGGGAACAATCCGCTCGTATCGAGGCCGTGTACGGAGAAAATGTAGAGGCGGTCGTGACGGATGCCAAGTACGGTTTTATTTCCGGGGCTTTGAAAGAAACTTATAAGGAGAGCCCTGTCAATCGTCGGCGGAAGACCGAGTATATAGATGCGATTGTGACACATAAGCTGTTTGGTTTCCCGATTTTTCTATTATTTCTTTTTCTGACTTTCTTTGCCACGTTTAGTCTCGGGGAATACCCGATGTCGTGGATCGAGTCCGGAGTGGAGGCTTTAGGGGATTTTGTCGGAGACACGATGTCGCACGGTCCTTTAAAGGATTTACTGATAGACGGAATTATCGGAGGTGTCGGGGGCGTAATTGTTTTTTTGCCGAATATATTGATCCTTTTCCTTTTCATTTCCTTTATGGAAGATACAGGATATATGGCCCGAGCGGCTTTTATCATGGATAAGCTCATGCACAAGATAGGATTGCATGGAAAAAGTTTTATCCCTTTGATCATGGGTTTCGGATGTAATGTGCCGGCAATTATGGCTACGCGTACCTTGGAAAATAGAAATGACCGGATATTAACCATATTGATAAATCCGCTTATGTCTTGTAGTGCGAGATTACCGGTTTATATTCTGTTGGTCGGAGCATTTTTTGAGGAATACGCGGCTATTGTACTTTTCGGTATTTATCTCTTCGGCATAGTGATGGCGGTATTGATGGCCAAATTGTTTAAACGGTTGTTTTTTTATAAGGAAGAAGCTCCTTTTGTCATGGAGTTACCACCTTACCGTATGCCGACCTTACGGACCACCTTGATTCACATGTGGAATAAGGGAGAGCAATATTTAAAAAAGATGGGGGGAATTATCATGTTCGCTTCCATTTTGATTTGGGCGTTGGGCTATTTCCCTATCGATAAAAAAATTCAGCAGGAATATGAAATCCAGAAAGCCGAAGTAGAGGCTGCGTATGGTAGAAACGTGTTGATAGAGGTTGGAGATGCGGAACAGTTGGAAAAAGAGAAGACAGCTAAACTGGAGAGTTTGCATCGTCAGGAGATTCGTGAGCGTCAGGAAAATTCGTATATCAGTCGGATGGGACGTGCCATGGAACCGATATGGGCTCCGTTAGGATTTGATTGGAAGGCCGGAGTAAGTTTGCTTACCGGTGTAGCGGCGAAAGAGGTTGTCGTGAGCACGATGGCTGTTCTATACCAAAGCGATGATCATACCTCGGCTTCCTCTTTGGAGGTAAAATTGAAGGAAGAGGGATTTACCACAATGGAAGCTATTATATTTATGGTTTTCGTTTTACTGTATTTGCCTTGTTTTGCCTCCTTGATCGCAATTGATAAGGAAATCGGTTATAAATGGGCTATTTTCGTAATGGGTTACACGATTGTGTTGGCTTGGGTGGTTTGTTTCGTGTTGAAACAGATGCTGGATCTATTTATGTAATGAGGTAACTTTTGTACGTATAAAGAGATAAAATGAAATAAGGTATGCAACTGATATTTACGTATATTATTATTGCCGTGGCAATCTTTGCGCTGGGAAGAGGTATATATCGTTTGATAAAGAAAAGCAGAAAAGGCGAAGGGGGCTGTTGCGGATGTAGTAAACATAAAAAAAGCTGCTTGTAAAAGCAGCTTTTATATTAAGCTTTGTGCCTGTGTTCGTCAGATACAGTAAGTTTTTTTCTTCCTTTAGCTCTTCTTCTGGCTAATACAGCTCTACCGTTAGCGGTAGACATTCTTTCTCTGAAACCGTGTTTGTTTCTTCTTTTTCTGTTGGATGGTTGAAATGTCCGTTTCATTGCGAATTATCTTATGTTATTATTTTCTCACTTCGGACTGCAAAAGTAGCGAATTTTTTGATAGCTCCAAAGATTTCCAGTAAAATTTGAAATGTGCAAATATAATAATTCAGCCCCATTTTAAGATATGAAGAAAAATGTATGTTCATCAATGGGGGAGAATTACTGGAATCAGAAAATAGTATCCGTAGACCGGATAAAGATTTCCTATTGTTATAACAAAGTTGCCATTCCGCCGTATACCGTGTAGATGGAGAAAAAAATAGACATATATTTTTTTATTAAAATTAGATTGTTAACTTTAAAGCAATAATCGATTGTGCTATGAGACAGTTAAAGATTAGTAAGCAGATTACAGGCCGAGAATCTTTTTCGATTGAGAAATATTTGCAAGAGATCGGAAAGATAGAAATGCTTGCACCTGATGAAGAGGCTATGTTAGCTAAGAGAATTCGTTCAGGTGATAAAGAAGCTCGTGAGATTCTGGTGATGAGTAATTTGCGTTTTGTAGTCTCTGTGGCGAAGCAATATCAAAATCATGGATTGGCATTGGATGATTTGATAAATGAAGGAAACCTGGGCTTGATCAAAGCGGCAGAGTGTTTTGATGAGACTAAAGGTTTTAAATTTATCTCTTACGCTGTATGGTGGATCCGTCAATCTATATTGCAGGCTATCGCTGAAAATGCCAGATTAGTACGTTTGCCTCTTAATAAAATCAGTAGCATCAACAAGGTCAATCGCTATTTTTTTCGTTTGGAACAGGAGTATCAACGTGAACCGACGGTAGAAGAGATTGCGGCCCAGATGGATGTTGCCCCGGAAGAAGTGAGGGAAAGTTTCAAAATATCCGGCAGACCTATTTCCATGGATGCACCTCTCTCTTCGGAAAGTGATGCCGTGACCATGTATGATGTATTTGTTCCTGGTGATAATGTGATTCCGGAAGCCGAGCAGAAACTGAATGCCGATTCTTTAAAAACGGAGATAGACAGGTCTCTTGCCATTCTTCAAGATCGGGATGCCTTGATTATTCGGATGTATTATGGATTGGGAGGATTTCAATCCATGTCTTTAGAGGAGATCGGAAACCATCTCGGACTTACAAGTGAGAGAGTACGGCAGATTAAATCAAAGGCCATCAAACGACTAAAAACGACCTGTAGGAACAAACGATTGAAAACCTATCTGTAATACATGCGAGTATCTGAATCACAAGTGAATACTTTCTTATTTCATGCTGTTTTCTTATCAATTGGATAGTGACGGACCTTTTGTAGTTTGAGATTGATAATAAAATAAAGAGAAAATACTTTATTATAAACTAAAGTCCGTATATTTGCTCGCCATTATGAATCCTTTTTAAAGAAATATTGAAAGGGAAAACAAAGGCGATATGTAATTTTTTAGTAATTTATAAAACGCGTACCTTATGGGAAAGTATGAACTAAACAAGAACCTTGCACAGATGTTAAAAGGTGGGGTAATCATGGATGTTACCAATGTAGAACAGGCAAAGATTGCTGAAGCTGCCGGTGCATGTGCCGTGATGGCATTGGAAAGAGTGCCTTCGGATATTCGTAGAGATGGTGGTGTTGCCAGAATGTCGGATCCGCATATGATAAAAGCAATAAAGCAAGCCGTATCTATTCCTGTAATGGCGAAAGTAAGAATCGGACATTTCGTGGAAGCTCAAATATTAGAAGCTATCGGTATTGATTTCATTGACGAGAGTGAAGTGTTGACTCCTGCTGATGACTTATACCATGTGGATAAAACTGCTTTTAAAGTTCCGTTTGTATGCGGATGTCGTAATTTGGGAGAGGCTTTGAGACGTATAGGTGAGGGAGCGGCTATGATGCGTACCAAAGGAGAGGCTGGTACGGGTAATGTAGTGGAGGCTGTGAAACATATGCGTCAGTTGAACAATGATATAAAGATGGTACAAGGTGCGCCGGTAGAGGCTTTGATGTCTATCGCTAAAGAGTTGGGAGCACCGTACGATCTTGTGAAATATGTACATGAAAACGGGAAATTGCCTGTGGTGAATTTTGCTGCCGGTGGTATTGCTACTCCTGCTGATGCCGCTTTGATGATGCAATTGGGATGTGAAGGGGTATTTGTAGGTTCCGGTATTTTTAAATCGGGAGATCCTGCTAAACGGGCAAAGGCAATCGTGTTGGCTACTACGTATTACAATGATCCGGTTAAATTGGCCGAACTATCGGAGAATTTGGGTGAACCTATGTCTGGCTTGGAGATTAATACGTTGGAGAATAAATATGCCGATCGCGGTTGGTAAATTGCAAGAATGGAAATAGAAAAGGATTTCGGGGAGACGAGTTTTCAAATCCCTGGAATTCTTCTTTATTTTGGGCTGTATAGATCCTTTAGGGGAGGCTAAAAGTTTGGGAAGATGAAAAAAATTGGAATATTAGGGTTTCAGGGGGCTATCATAGAACATGAACAGCATATCCGAAAAATCGGACAAGAACCTGTAATTATAAAATACCCCGAACAATTGAAAGAAATCGATGCCATTATATTGCCGGGCGGAGAGAGTACGACAATGGGGAAAATATTGAATCGGACTGGTTTAATGGAGCCTTTACGGGAAAAAATAAAAGAGGGCTTGCCCACGTGGGGAACTTGTGCGGGAATGATATTGTTGGCTAAGGAGTTGGTTAACGATTCGGTTACTCATTTAGCTACTATGGATATCAGTGTACGGCGTAATGCGTATGGTAGTCAAATCGATAGTTTTTCCACTAACACGATAATTCCTAAAGTCGGAAAGGAGGAGATCCCCTTGGTATTTATTCGGGCTCCTTATATAACGAAGGTCGGAGAAGGGGTTGAGATCCTTTGTGAAATAGACGGGCATATGGTGGCAGCTCAGGAAAAGAATATGTTGGTGACCTCTTTTCACCCGGAACTGACCGATCGTTCGGAATTTCATAAATATTTAGTATCTATGATTCAAGCGTAATAAAAAAGAGGTTATCTGGATCACGAATAACCTCTTTTTATTTATATTTAATTGTCGTTCAGTAACTTTTTCCAAGATGTTTGTTTAACTCTTCTTGTGTCACGGTTGCCGTACCCAATTTGGTAACTACGATCCCTGCGGCTACATTGGCAATATACATAGCCTCTTTTATATCTTTTCCTGCAGAGAGAGCTAAAGCAAGAGTTGCAACGACCGTGTCGCCTGCTCCACTGACATCGAAAACTTCCTGTGAATAAGTCGGGATATGAATGGTCTCTTGCTTGTTGATTAGACTCATGCCCTTTTCACTTCTTGTCACGAGCAGTGCGGAAAGGCCATAACGGGTAAGAATCGTTTTTCCGGCGATTTCGATCTCCCTGTCGTCGTTATTTATCGTTTTCCCAATGATGTCACCTAATTCCTTCACATTGGGAGTTATTAAATCGGCCCCGGCGTATTTTTCCCACTCTTGTCCTTTGGGATCTACGATCACATGAATGTGGTGTTCTTGTGCCGTTTGAATAAGAAAAGAACAGATTTCTTGAGAAATAAATCCTTTCCCGTAATCGGAGACAATCAGCAAGTGGACTTCTTTTATTAATTTTGAAATTAGTTCCTTTAATTGATGGTATCCTCTTTCGTTCAGTTGTAATTTTTGTTCGTAATCAATACGGACAATTTGTTGGAGTCCTCCGATCACCCGGGCCTTGGCGATCGTGGGTTGTTCGGTTTTGATAAATGAAGTCCGGATATTTTTTTGTCTGCCCATCCGTTCAATTTCTTTTCCGAAGAGATCATGTCCGATAGCACCGCAAAGAAAAGCATTTCCTCCCAAGCTACTGATGTTGTTCGCCACATTGGAAGCTCCTCCTAAACGGGATTCTTCTGAGACAATGTTTACGATGGGAACCGGGGCTTCAGGGGAGATCCTCTCGACCTTCCCAAAATAGTATTTATCAAGCATAATATCCCCGACGATCAGTATGTTACATTTTGAAAAATCCACGATAATTCGATTTACGGTTATGGTTAAAATGGATGTTGTTTCAATTCTTCTATTTTTCAATTTTCCCCTCCAAACATCATCAGATAGGCTTTGATAAACTCACTGATATCTCCATCCATGACTGCTTGTACGTTTGAGGTTTGATAATTGGTACGATGATCCTTGACCCGACGATCGTCGAATACGTAACTTCGGATTTGAGACCCCCATTCTATTTTCTTTTTACTACTCTCTATTTTTTCTTGTGCTGCCATTCGTTTTTTCAATTCCATATCATACAACATGGAACGTAATAGACGCATCGCATTTTCTCTGTTGTCCAGTTGAGAGCGAGTTTCCGTATTCTCGATCAGGATCTCCTGGGTTTCTCCGGTATCCGGGTCTTTGTAGTTGTAACGCAATCGAACGCCTGTCTCCACTTTGTTTACATTCTGCCCACCGGCACCTCCCGAACGGAAGGTATCCCACGTGATGTCCGCCGGGTTAATTGCGATTTCTATCGTGTTGTCTACTAAAGGCGTGACAAAGACAGAGGCGAACGATGTCATTCGTTTACCCTGGGCATTGTAAGGTGAAACTCTAACTAAACGATGTACACCGTTCTCACTTTTTAGATAACCGTAGGCAAAGTCTCCTTCTACTTGCATGGTTACGGTTTTAATACCGGCTTCATCACCATCCTGCAAATTACTAATCGTAACTTTGTATTTGTTGTCTTCTGCCCAACGAATGTACATACGCATTAACATGGAAGCCCAATCCTGACTCTCCGTGCCTCCGGCTCCGGAATTTATTTTCAAGACGGCCCCGAAATGGTCTTCCTCTTTTCTTAGCATATTGCGGAGTTCGATATCTTCGATGATCTTAACCGTCTCTTCGTATTGTTTATCTACCTCCTCTTCAGTCGCTTCTCCGTCTTTCGCAAAATCGTAAAGAACCGTCAAATCTTCTATGGAAGCTTTTGTTTTTTCATAACCCTCGATCCAAGATTTTAATTCCCGGACCCGTTTCATTAACGCTTCGGCTTCTTTCGGTTTTTCCCATAAGGCTGGGTCTTGCGTTCTTAATTCTTCTTCTGAGAGTTGTACCCTTTTCTGATCGATGTCAAAGATACCTCCTCAATGCTTCACCTCTTTCGGCCAGTGCTTTGATATGGTCAATCGTGATCATTGTTTATCGTTTATAGTTGATACAAAAATACTGCCCGAAAAGACGGCATCGATAGCCTTGTCTTTCCGGACAATATATATTTATTTAGTTATTTTCATTTACGGAATCCAAAGAAGGTTTTGTCCGTCGTTGAGGAACGGCGGGAGCAAACATATCTTCCGCTAAACGTTGAATTTCTTCCACGTACTCTCTTTGTCCCGCCCTTGTTGCCATATCCAGTAATACCTGAACGACCTGAATACTTCTTCTCTCGTCGTCTTGAACGGCGGCTCTTCGGGCTGGAGAAAGAGAAGAGATGTATCTGAGGTTTTGAATGTTATCTAACACTAAAGCCTTGGATAAGTTGTTTCCTTTCTCTTCTTCTCCTGCCATATAATAAACAGAGATATAATTGATTAGAAAATTGTCGGCGGGGACTTGGTACAATGGAATCTCTTCCAAGGATTTATCCAATACTCTCACGGCTGCATTTACTTTTGCCGTATCCAGTACAATTTGGTTCGAATCACTCGATATTTGTGCCTCTTCCATTAGTTTGTCAGCCAACCTTAAAAATGTATTTCGATACTTCATCACGGCAATCGTGTTGTCGTGGAAGTGGTCGATGTTCACTTTCGGATCTTTGATGTTTCCCCATACGAATTTATTCATTAAGTTGTCGTACAAAACCGTACTGTTCACTCGTCCGAAGTCATAAGAATAATCGTTTGTCTGGGTTTTGATGGGCACTACCCGGTAAGCAGCACCTTCCAGCTGGAAGTAGTCTTCAAATCCCAGATAGCTATCTTTACCCATTCCTACTCCGAAATAGACCGGACGCTCCCAATTGTTCGTGGCTAATATATCCAGTACCATCAATTGGGATTTATTCAACGAACTGGTGTTCGGGAGTTGAATTTCAACCCTGTCGACAATCTTGTCGGCATCTTCCGGACGAACGGTACCGTTGGCTAAAACTTTCTCTTTGTCCACCGGGATATAAACGTTCCGTGTAGGAATATAGTTTACGGCTTCTCCCGTGTACACGTTTATTTTAGCTTCCGGTTTGTCTATGCCTACAAAGGCCATGACCTCCCTTAGGTCGAAGGGTTTTTGTATTTTGTCCATGAGAAGGACGAAATCCCTTACTCCGGCATGATATTGATCTTTCGTGAAAGAGATCGGAACTCCGGGAGTCTCGTAAGTTTTCCGCTTGATTTGGTCGATATACCAATCTCCGGCTAACAGACTCAGGTTAACAATACGCACGTCCCTCCGGAATCCTTCCACTTCTTGAGCATACCATAGCGGGAACGTATCGTTATCGCCGAAGGTAAACAAAATGGCATTAGGAGCGCATGTGCTCAGGTAATTTTTAGCGTGAGCGATGGTGGCGTAACGTCCGCTTCGGTCGTGATCGTCCCAGTTCTCTGCCGCCATGTTTACCGGAACGGCAAAAAAGCAAACGAGTGTGGCCGCAATGGCTGCATTGCGGGAGTTCATTTTTCGTTGAAGCAAGTCCCATAGATAGAGTACTCCGAAACCGATCCAAATAGCAAAAGCATAGAATGATCCGGCGTAAGCATAGTCCCGTTCCCGCGGTTGTCCGGGGTATTGATTCAAGTAGAGAACGATGGCTATACCCGTGAAAAAGAAAAGTAACATGACCACCCAGAAATCTTTTTTTCCTTGTTTATTCTTTTGGTATTGGTAAAACATACCCAATAGACCGAGAATAAAGGGCAAAAGATAATAGGTATTGCGCGCTTTGTCGTTTTTCAACGAATCAGGCATCAGGCTTTGGTCTCCGACCAAAATATTGTCTATAAACGGAATACCGGTAATCCAGTTTCCGTAACGGAAATCTCCGTGGCCCTGGATGTCATTCTGGCGTCCGGAAAAATTCCACATGAAATAACGAAGGTACATATGTCCTAACTGATAACGGAACATGAATTTCAAATTGTTCCAGAAACTCGGTATTCGGACGGCTTTGTTGTCAACCATATAGGTAGGACCGGCTAATGGTCCGGACCATTGGGTATAGGCTCCTTCCGGTCGTGAAGAACTCCACATGCGCGGTAAAATGGTACAGAAACGTTCATCGTATACCATTTCGGAGGAGTGGCCTACCACATCGTATTTTCCCGTGTGCTTATTCTGATAATAAACGGCACTACCTTCTTTCATCTCTTTGGGCACGGCGTTGAAATAAGGGCCGTACAATAGCGGTTCGTGTCCGTATTGATCACGGTTCAGGTAAGATTGCAAGGCAAATACATTGTCCGGGCTGTTTTCATCGATGGGAGGATCGCTTACGGAACGGATAACAACCATCGCGTAAGACGAATATCCGATCAACATAACGATCACACAGGTTAATGCCGTGTTGAATACCGTATGATTGTGTTTTAATGTATAATAGGTCCCATAAGTCAATCCGGCAACCAATAATAGGGCATAAACGGCCACACCCGTGTTAAACGGTAATCCCATTCCGTTAACAAACAGGAGTTCGAACCATCCGGCTACGACGATAACTCCCGGGATAATTCCCCACATGATTACGCCTAACAATAGGATGGAAATCGCTGCCGATTTGATGATTCCGGCTCTTGTCGGTTCGTATTTTTTGAAATAGTAGATAAACACAATGGCCGGAATAACCAGTAAGTTTAACAAGTGCACGCCGATGGATAGTCCGATCATGTATGCTATGAAGACCAGCCAACGATTGGCATAGGGCTGAAACGCCACATTTTCCCATTTCAAAATTGCCCAGAACACAACGGCCGTAAATAAAGAGGAAAGAGCGTATACTTCTCCCTCGACGGCAGAGAACCAGAATGTATCCGTATAAGTGTAAGTCAAAGCTCCGACGAAAGCTGCCCCCATAATACCAAGCATTTGTCCTAAGGTACACTCTTCCGACTTCCCGACAATCAACTTTTTGGCTAAATGTGAAATGGTCCAGAACAAAAATAGTATTGTAAATCCGGACGCCAAGGCCGACATGCTATTGATCATAATCGCCTGTGTTTCCGGGCTCGGAGCAAAAATGGCAAATAGCCTCGATATAATCATGAATAAAGGCGCTCCGGGAGGGTGACCTACTTGTAAACCGACAGAGGTCGTGATGAACTCCCCGCAGTCCCAAAGGCTGGCCGTCGGCTCTATCGTAAGCAAGTAAGTTATGCTGGCAATTAAGAACGCTACCCAGCCGGTCACATTATTAATTACTTTATAACTTAATGTAGGGTGATTTTTAATTTTGCACATGCTTTTTTCGTGTTATGAATTTATTATTACGCGTTAATATTCAATCAGGTGCCCAAAAATGTATCCATTTGGCAGCACGAAAATAACTATTTTGTTTGAATTTTTCCGCATTTTCTTTGTGGGAAATAGAAAAATGTTCTACATTTGCAGCGTCAAAAACGGAAAATAACGTTGCGATAAGAAAAAGATTGTCCAATTGTGTAACGGTAGCACAGCAGATTTTGGTTCTGTCAGTCCAGGTTCGAATCCTGGTTGGACAACATGAACGGAAGGCCTTGCAGCAGGTGAGTTGCAAGGTTTTTTTTCCTAAACGAGTTCTTCGTTTTATGCCCAGATGGTGGAATTGGTAGACACGCTAGTTTCAGGGACTAGTGGCCGTACGGCTGTGCAGGTTCGAGTCCTGTTCTGGGTACTAAATAGCCTGATAGACCATATGCTATCAGGCTATTTTTTGTGATTACCTATCCGGTTCCCTTTTTTGTTTTATGTATTAAGCGAATAACGATCCCGTTCGACTGTAGGCAGAGAATTCTCAAAACTTAATTTTCGGGGGAGTTTTTGTTCGTCTCGGAAGAAATTATACATTTGCTTAGTCTTATGTTATAGACGGTGGTAACTAAAAATAAAAAAGGGCGTTTAATTTCATTCAGAAGGTGAAAACTATTTTTTTAATTTAGATGTGAAGAATAGTCTTGCGAGTGAGTTAATGGTTCCACGTCCGTGTATAAATTGAATTTTGATCAGGAACGATCAAAGAGAGCGTAATACCCAAACCGGTGGAAAAGGATCAAATATTAGTATTGGAAGAGCTGTTTAAACGTTATTTTAGTCATTTGGTGCTCTATTCCAGAAACTTGATAAAAAATTCCGAGTCTGCAGAGGATATCGTTCAGGATGTGTTTTTGCGTTTGTTTGAATCCGGACGTTTAGAACAGGCTTCCCCTTCTTTTTTATTTACATGTGTGAAAAATGCCTCCTTAAATTACCTTCACTCTTCTTTAAATAAACATATCCCGATATCTTTCGAGCAAAATCAAATATCCGATAAAGAAATTCAGGAAGAGATCAGTCACATGGAGCAATTGGAAGAGCTTGATAAGGCCATAGAGGCTTTACCGGACAAATGTAAGGATATATTTATCCGCGTTTATTTACAACAACAACGTTATGAGGATGTTGCCGTGCAATTAAATATATCTTATCATACGGTTAAAGCTCATATGTCTTCCGCTTTTAAGCATTTGCGCAAGCGATTGTTACTCCTGTTTATTTTATTTCGAAATGTTAAATTTTAACGTGCTGCAAAAAAAAGTTGAAAATAGAATAGGTAGATTTTAAACCTTACTTGTTCTTATTATAGAAAACCGGATCGAACTATGATGAATGAACAGAAAAATATAAACGAACAGCTTCTTCGAGATTGGGCCGAGATGAAAAAATTGCAAAGACCGGAATACTGGGCGAAAATGAATCGAAAAGTTCAGGAGGTTGTCCGACGAAGACGACGGATTCGTTTTATAACCTATGCAGCCCTATTTATACTGCCTGTTTTGGGATGTTGCCTCTATTTTCTACACGTAGATTCGAATCGTGTTTCTAAAAATTCAATTCCGGCTTTGACGTCAATCTCTCCCGGAGAGAAAAAAGCGATCCTTTACACGTCTGACGGAACGCCTGTCGTTCTCACTCAAGATACGCTTGATATAACGGAAAGTAACGGAACTCGCATTTTTACCCAAAATAACAATGGAATTGCTTATGTTTCCCAAGTGGGGGATAGTGTGGAGAAAATCTATAATACATTGGTGGTTCCCGTCCGGGGAGAATACGATGTTACGCTTTCTGACGGGACCCGGGTTTGGTTAAACTCTTCTTCTTCTTTAAAATACCCTGTATTTTTTTCCGATTCGATCCGGGAAGTATACTTAGATGGAGAGGCTTTTTTCGATGTTGCTGAAAATAAAGAAAAGCCTTTTATCGTAAAAACAAAAGATTATATGATCCGGGTATTGGGAACGGCTTTTAATGTAATGGATTATAGCGAAGACAATTATTCCCATACCACGTTGGTTAGGGGGAAGATTGAAATGCGACATGACGAGGTGCGGCGAATACTGATTCCCGGGGAGCAGGCTCTCGTGAAGGAGGGAAAGGTCTCGGTCAGAAAGGTCGATGTGAATTATTACGCGACATGGATGAAGGACCGTTTTTATTTTGACGGGGAGAGTTTGGAAAATATCATGAAGAAGTTATCCAGGTGGTATGGCATAGGAGCGAAATTCCGAGATGAGAAAGCAAAGAGCTATCATTTTGTCGGAAGTGTGCCTAAGTATGGGAATATTAAAGACGTATGTAACGTGATAGAGCTAACGACTCATGTAAGATTTGAACTTGAAAATGATGAAATAATTGTGATAGCAAAAGAATGATACGCGTATAAAGTGCTGTTTTTGTATCCTGATATCAATCTGAAGCGGCACGTAAATGACTCAATAATTTTTAATCCAAATCATTTATTATCGGATGATGAATCCGGTAAGAGGGGAAGTTATGTGTTTATGTTTAACCGTTTAAAAGAATAGTATGTAAAAATTTTCACGTGTTAATTTTTAGGACTAATATCTAAAACATTGTCAAACTGTAATTTATGAAACAAAACGTTTACAACAAATTGCGATGGTATCTGTTATTTACATTTGCCTTATGCTATATGCCGCTTGCTTTCGCGGGATCAGGAAAGCAGACTCCGGATAAAATTATCAGCGTTGACTTTAAGAATGAGACGCTTGTTAATGTGATTAAGGATTTGAAAAGCAAAACGGGATATGAATTCCTCTATAATCTGGAGCTTGTCAACAAGGCTCCCCGTATAACCGTAAAGGCGGATAATAAACCTTTTAAACAAGTACTTGAACTTTGTTTGGAGAAGACCGATTTTACCTATCAATTTGTAGATAGTACCGTGGTTATCAAAGTGAAAGAGAAGAATAAGACTTTGATCGAACGGAAGATTACCGGAATTGTTATGGATGAGGCGGGAATCCCGTTGCCGGGTACCACTATTGTTATCAAAGGGACTCGGGTAGGGATCGCTGCGGATACGGAGGGAAAATTTGAATTGAAACTTCCCGATGTCAAAGAATTAGTGTTGGTTGTCAGCTTCTTGGGTTACGAGACGCGGGAGGTGAAGATTACCGATCAGAAAGAGATAAAAGTGACCCTGAACGAGAAGAAAGAAAATTTGCAGGACGTGGTGGTTACCGGTTATTCCAATGTTAAAAAATCCAGTTTCACGGGAGCTTCGACCCGGGTGGAGAAAGAGGATATATTGAAAGTATCTCCTACGAATGTAATCGACGTATTACAGGTATATGATCCCTCTCTACGTATCGTAAGGAATAACGAGATGGGGTCCGATCCCAACACGTTACCGGAGTTTTACGTACGCGGTCGTTCGGGTATCGGTGTGAAAGAATTGGACAAGGGAGATGTTTCCCGGACTTCGTTGGAGAATAATCCGAATAACCCGGTTTTTATTTTGGACGGATATGAGGTCAAAATAGAGAAAATTTACGATCTGGACCCGAATCGGATACAGAGTATCAATATTTTGAAAGATGCGGCAGCCACGGCGATCTATGGATCAAGAGCGGCTAACGGTGTAATCGTTATCGAGTCGGTAGCGCCCAAACCGGGTGAGTTACAGGTATCCTATACTTTTACGGGGGCCATCACAACTCCCGATCTGTCCGATTATAATTTAATGAATGCCCGGGAGAAGTTGGAGACGGAAGTTTTAGCCGGGTTATTTGAAGGGAAAGATGATAAAGAGCAGGCGGAAAAAAATGCCGAGTATCACGCCAAATTGAATAATATCATCAAGGGAGTGGATACGTATTGGCTCTCTTTGCCGTTGACCACTCAATTCAACCATAAGCATTCTCTTTACGTGGAAGGAGGAACTAACGAGATCCGTTACGGAATATCCCTTCGCTATAACGGTCAAAACGGAGTAATGAAAAAGTCGTATCGAAATACTTATGGCGGTGATTTTTATTTGGATTATCGTTTCAAAAAGATCCAGATACGAAATATGGTTACTTACGATAAGATGAGTTCCCGCGAATCTCCTTACGGCAGTTTTTCCGATTACACGAAGAAAAATCCTTACGACTACTATAAAAATGAAGATGGCAGTTATATGCAGACTACCCAGAGCTGGAATAGTTCCATCGGAACGTTTCAACGGTTGAATCCTATGTATGAAGCCCATTTGCATAATTACGATAAGAGTAATTATAACGAATTGACGGATAATTTGAATATTAATTGGTACGTCATGGATCAGTTGCTTGTCAAAGGTCAGCTCAGCCTATCTCAATATTATGGTGAACACGAGAAGTTTACGGACCCGCTTTCCAGTACTTACATGTCTTACTCTTCTTCCGATTACGGGAAAAGAGGAGATCTGTACATAGATGATACGAAAACGACTAAGATGGACGGTAACGTGTTGATCAGCTATAATAATGTGATCGGTAAACACAATATGAATTTTTCTGCCGGTGTTAATTTTATCGAGACTAAAACCAAAAGTGGATCGGAGCATTACCGGGGCTTCCCTTCCGGCCAGCTTCATTCGGTGAATTATGCGGCGGAAGAAGCAAATAAAAAGATGATTTCAGAAAGTCATACCCGCCTGTTCGGCGCCTTTATCTCGTTGAATTACACGTATGACGATATCTACCTTTTCGATCTTTCCGGAAGGCTCGACGGTTCTTCGGAATTCGGAAACGATAACCGGACGGCTCCTTTTTGGTCCGGCGGATTCGGAATCAATTTCCACAATTACGATTTTTTGAAAGGGAATAGTATTTTCAGTCAATTGAAGCTCCGGGCTACTTACGGACAGACCGGAAAGGTTAATTTTGCTCCCTATGCTGCCAAGCATACCTATAAGACGATCAACGATAAATGGTATTCAACCGGATTCGGCGTATACATGAAATACATGGGTAACGAGAAACTCGGTTGGGAAACGACAAATACGTTGAATATCGGTGCCGATATCGGACTCTTGAACGATCGCATTAAGCTTGTAGGATCATGGTATAATAAAAAAACGGTTGATATGGTGAATTCCATTACAATTCCCGCTTCTTCCGGTTTTACAACCTATACCGATAATATGGGAGAGGTACAGAACAGGGGGATCGAGCTGGATCTTAAAGGGGATATCATTAACGAAAGGGACATATACCTTTCTGCTTTTGTCAATCTGGCACATAATAAAAATAAAATATTGAAAATTTCCAACTCGCTGAAAGAGTATAATGACCGGGTTGACGAATACTTTGATGAGTATAACAAGAATGCCAATACGGCTAAGGATACCAAGTACGCCAAACCTTTTATGAAATACACGGAAGGAGGGTCGTTGACTTCCATCTGGGGAATGAAGTCTTTAGGTATAAATCCGGCCGACGGTAATGAGATTCTCGTGAACAGGGATGGGTCGGTGACCTACGATTGGAACTCTTCGGAACAGGTGATTATCGGGGATAGTGAACCGGATGTACAAGGAGCTTTCGGTATTAACGCCCGATATAAAGGTTTCACCTTATCGGCTACTTTCATGTATGAACTGGGGGGACAGGCTTATAACCAAACTCTTGTAGATAACGTGGAGAATGTGGATTTTCGCAATAACGCGGACAAACGCGTATTGACCGATCGTTGGAAGCAACCGGGTGATATTGCCAAGTTCAAAACGATAAAAGATGCAGACAAAAAGGTAACTCGCCCGACCTCTCGTTTCTGTCAAGATAACAATACATTGGATTTTAATTCGTTGACTATAGGATACGATTTTAATCCTGAATTGTTGAAGAAGATAGGATTCAGTATGCTTCGTTTGCAATTTAATATGAAGGATATAGCTCATTTTTCCAGTATTAAGCGGGAACGGGGGCTTTCCTATCCTTTTGCCCGGACGTTTAATTTTACTTTGAATGCAAGTTTCTAATTTAATGATAAATAAGCCATGAAACGATATACTATTTTATATTTACTTACGATCCTTTTTTGGGCAAACTCTTGTAACAGTTGGCTATCGTTGGATGCGGAAGACGAGATCGATTCGGATTATCTCTTGAGTGAGGCGCAAGGATTTCGAAATGCATTGAACGGGATTTATCTTAATCTGGCGGAGGGGAAACTCTACGGACGTGAACTTAGCTGGGGATTTCTGAGTGCTATTTCACAATATTACGATCCTATTATTTCTACCGAGTATAAGGCAGCAATGGAATATGATTATGAAAATGCTTCGGTTAATGCTATTATCTCGGATATATGGTTAAATACGTATAACGCGATAGCCAACTGTAATAATATCATTGCCAATATCAATAATATAGAACCGGGTAAATTTGAACTGGGGGAAGAGGAGAGGGACTTAATTTTAGGTGAGGCTCTGGGAGTAAGGGCTATGCTTCATTTTGACATGCTCCGGTTATTTGCTCCCGCTCCGGCAACGAATCCTTCGGGGAATTACATTCCCTATTTCACGATTTATCCTTCGACGTCTGAACCTTATCTGACAATAGACGATTTTCTCGGGCATGTGATTGATGATTTGGTGAAAGCCCGGAGACTGGTTGCTCCCCACGACAGTTTGAATATGGATCTCGAGAGGCTTGCCGGGCGGCTTACCGGCAATTTGATGACGGATAAAGATATGTTTTTTCGGTTGAGAGGAACCCGGTTTAATTTGTATGCAGCCGATGCGCTGTTGGCAAGGGTATACCTGTATGCAGGAGATAAGACGAATGCTTATAAGCATGCCCGTTACATATATGACTCCTATGTGCAGAAATATAATTATTACGACCATTTGAGGCTGACTCCGGCTAATGATATCACAAGTTCTATCCTGAAACGTTCCAGAAAATTGTATGACGGGATTATTTTAGGATTGTATAATTCAAAATTGTTGGATCTGTATGAGGAGTATTACAACAAACGAGGAGAGATGCCTTTGAAAAATGTAGAGGAGATGTTCGAGGGGAACGAAGACGACTATCGGTTGGTTTATTTGATTACACCTAATAACAAAGGGCATCAGGAAGCTTTGAAATACATGCGGGCGGACGAAAAAATAAATAACGTGAACAGTTACCAGGGACCGATTATTCCTTATATCCGATTGAGTGAGATCTATTATATCATGTGTGAATGTTTGGTGGATACGGATAAAAATCAAGCCGTCGATTTGTTGAATGAGTTACGTTTGGCCCGGGGATGTAAGACGGATATTCCATATACCGTGACGGAGTCTAATTTTATGGATGAACTTGTGTATGATGCTCGAAAAGATTTTATAGGGGAAGGGCAGTTGTTTTTTATGTATAAACGTTTGAATCGTCCTGTTTTGGATGGTAAAAAACAAATTCAGATGGGGAGCAAGTTTATACTTCCTTTACCGGATATCGAAACGATTCACTAAAACATTGACATTATGAGAAAATATATTTTTTATATCATCGGAATATTATTGATCGGAGCTTGCTCAAAGGATGAGATAGAGGCTTTTAATACTACTCGGCAATATCTTTTTTTTGAAAAGAGTTACGCTGATTCGATAACTTACTCTTTTTTCTATTATCCGGATTCAACCTCTTTGACTGTTCCCGTCGGAATTAAGTTGATAGGAAATACAACGAATTATGACCGAGAATTTAAGTTATCGGTAGACACGAAAAACAGTACGGTCGAAGCCAAGCATTACTCTTTTCCGGAGAAATTTCTTCTCCGGGCAAATCGAGTTGTCGATACGGTGTATTTTAAAATCAATAATGCTCCTGATTTAAGGGAAAAGAGTGTACGACTCGTGTTGAGAATCGAAAAGAATGCTCTGTTTTCTCCCGGACAGTATGAGTATACGCAAAATATCATTCGCTTTAGTGACATTATCGCTCCACCGGAATGGTGGAGTCAGGAAATCGTAGACAGTTATCTTGGCATCTATACCGAAAAGAAATTCCGGTTATTTATGAAAGTGACCGGGGTAGGGGATTTGAGTGATCTATCGTCCGACGATATATGGTACTTGTCCCGTTCATTCAAATACTATTTGCTGGAGATGGAGGAAGCCGGAACTCCTGTCATCGATGAAGATGGGAATAACATGAGTGTACCTGTTATTGGTTAAATTTAAAAAATGTTGATCTATGAAAATCAAATTTATATTCTATTGGATTATAGGAGTTTTATTTCTACAATCCTGTTACGATGATAAGGGAAATTATGATTATAAAAATATCAACGAGGTGACGGTTAAGTTACCTAAGAAATATTTTCCCAACCTGATCATGGGGGATCCTATCGTGATAGAACCCGAGATAACGTTTAAAAATCCCAAGGATACCGCTTACTTTAAGTATGAATGGTATCTGGCGTCGGAGCTGATTTCCACTTCTCGGAATTGTAATGCTTCCTGGCCTGAATTAGGAGAAACTTACGGGGAGTTTCGTGTCGTCGATACCCTGACGAATTGCCAATATATTGTTAATTTTAGTGTCGATCAGGTTACTCCTTACGAGACGGGGTGGATGGTGTTATATGACAGGAACGGGAAATCGGAGTATTGCTATATCCAAGAAAAAGGCGGAGTATACACCGATTATGTCGATTTTTATCAGAAGTTGAATGGAGAGGGGTTAGGTTCTACTCCTTTAAGAATGGTGGAGCATTATACCACGAGTAGCGGTATTTCTGAAGTCCTCGTTATTCAGCGCGGAGGGTTGGGATGTGTAGAGATAGATGGAAGAAGTTTATTGAAAAAGGTGACAACCCAACAGGAATTTATCGGGGAGAGCTTGCCGGAAAATTTTGCTCCGGTGGACGCTTCTTATGCCGGATATATTAATTATATACTGAACGAGGACGGCCGGGTATTTAGCCGTAAAGCCAATCCTAACAGTTTGCATACCAATCGTTACAGTATACTTCCTTTGGCGGATAACGGTAAAGAGTTGAAAGTCGGAGCTTTGATTTCCGTGGCAGAGTCGAGGGCCGAATTTACCGTTTTGTTTGATGAGACGAACAATCGACTTGTCGGTTCTCTTACGCGAAATAACAGTCTCGCGGGTAAACTAACGGATCTGTATTGTAAAAGCTATCCGGAAGGAGCAATCCCACTGACTAATATCGGAGAATATAAAATGGTTTATACGGGAGCTTATTTGGAGGGCCAACAGTCTTGCGAGTTTGTCTCTATTTTTAAAGACCCGCAAAATCAATACAAGCTCCAGCAATATATGATCCAGTATATAGTGGGGGGAGGACTCGAAGTTATGAAGATAGAGGGACCGAAAATCACGGGGAATGGATTATTTAACGAACAAAGTCTTTATTTTTTGCTCAGGAGGCGTCCTTATATTTTCTTTACAACCGGGGCCAATTCCGACCAACTTTATTATCTCGATCTGGCAACGAATAAGACCAATCTTTATAAAGATTTTGAAGGGGAACGAATTGTTTCTCTGTGTGCCGATAAGACATGCCAGCATTTAGGTGTTGCTCTTGAAAACGGTAAATTCGTTATTTTTGATGTGGCCGACCAACTACTTGGCCGGGAAGTGAAAGTATTGCATAGTGTGGATAATTTAGGTAAGGTAGTCCATGCTATTTACAAGTATGGCAATTTAGCCAACTTTACTTATAATTGATTCTTTTAATGTTTGTATTTAGGTTTATAATAGAGTTGTCCGGAAATTTACTTTCCGGACTCTTTTTTTATACTAATAGCAACTTTATTGTTTATTGAAATAGAGATAGTCGATCCTTTGGAGACTTTTTATTTTTCGCTCTTTGATCGTGTATTCTTCATCTGATATTCCAGTAAACAGGAGTGAGTTTTTCGAAAGAGCAAGTTTATCGGGCATGGAGCCGGATTTTTTGTCCGAAAGACGATACAATCTGCTCCGGCGGGGTGCAGGCTTACCCTACTTATTATTTTAGGGTTATACGGATCGGGAACAAGTACGTGTCTTTCTTTTATCCGGTTGAAAAACCAAGATGTATAAAAGGCTGGTAAGTCCGTTTTGCGGCTGGCACGAATGATCTACGACGAAGTTAGTCAAAAAGAGAAGGAAAGAACTTTAAAAAAGGCGGATTACTTTGAATGTCAAAGATACAAAACAGAAAGGATGAATTTACTTTTAATGCGATCTTATATATAAAAAAATAAGGATTTTAATATAAAAAAGTGTCGTTTCGATATATAACTTCTATATTTGTCAAACATATCGGTAGTACGTATTTTAGCATTGAAATGAAACTTGGTTGGTTGTTTTTAGAAGGTTTTATTATGAAACGGATTGATTTGATAAATGTATCTTTTATGCTTTTGTTGGCGGGTTGTTTTTGGGGGTGTAGCGGAAATAAAGAAACGGAAGAGATTTATCCCATAAGATTCTCCGCTCCTTTTTATGAAGTCCGGATGGGTATGAGAGAGAGTATTTCTTTTGTGGACGGTAGCGGAGATTATACGATCGATGTGGAAAATCCGCAATTACTGGATGCTTCTATCGGTTTAAATACGGATAATCTTTTTATTCATGCGAAAAAAAAGGGTGAAACGATTCTATCTATAAGGGATAATGGAGCGGGAGAGACGGTAAAATTGAAAATAAAAGTAACGGATATTTATTTAGGGTTTGTGCTGGTTGATAGTGATCTTCCGGTTTTTAAATCCGAGACGAATTTATTCCTTGTAAAGAATGATAAAAATGAATTTTATCTGTTTGACAAGGCAGAGAGTTTTAACGGGCCTGCAGGGGAACCGGTCTTAAAAGGTAGTTATGAAATTACAGTGGAGAACAATGCGCCTTATTTAGCGCTTACTTATAAAGACGAGACGGAAACGGCGGTCGTTCGCAAGTTTTGTTTGTCAGGAAGTGACGGGGTCGTTTTCGACGTGATGAATACCGTATTTGAATTAGGATGGGAAAAATCTTTGGAGAAATCTTCCCGTGGTGTCGGACCTCGGATTTATTTCTTGCATCTGACAGAGACGAGTACCTCTTCTAAGGTCAGGGGAATGATGGACTACTCCATGCATATGCCTGAAGGTATTTTGGAATAAAATAGGAAAGCCCGTGAGGAATTTATTGTTTAAATGCCTTTAGCGGATACCTGATCACTTCATCCATGAAATTTTTTAATAGTTCCCGTTGTTTTTGCAACGGGATCGTTTCGAATTCCTCGTGTTTTTTTGCCGATAGTTCGAACCAGTAGGAGTTACCCTCCTTGTAGGGAGAAGCGGCATAAATACCGTTTTCTTTTACCGATTCGGATAGGATATCGTAAACAGGTTTTCCCCACCCTTCATCTTTTGAGAATGAGATACAGATTAACGGTTTTTCCCTGTTGTAATAGATTCCGATCCAGGCCCAAGTCGGGGCGATCTTTTCGGTGGTATAATCTATCCTGAAATAAAGTCCCTGGACTCCATTCCTGTTCCCGTTTTTATCGGAATAAAGGTCTAATATAAAATCTTCTTCCGATCGGTTGATTAATTTATTCAATTCAACCATCAACTGGTATAGCGAATACATGCCGTCTAATTTCATAGCTTTATTAAATTTGATTATGCCACAAACATTTTGAAGATAGGAAGAGTAGCCGTTAATGAGTTTAAGGGAATCATCCTCCTGAATATATTTTATCTGTTCGGCCAGCTCGTCGAAGAACATCTCCCATGTTTTGGTTATACACCCCCTCATATGTAACGAGTAATTGGTGATGTACCCGAGTCTCTCTTTACCCACATGATATGCTCTTTCATATTGGCCGAAATGATGATTCCGGTCTCCAATCTTAACCTCGATTAAGAAGGGTTTGTCGTCCCCTTTTATTCTGATTAAAAAATCGACCCGACTATCACCCTCGTCGTCATCCCTTGTCTCCCTCTCGAAGTATTCGATCAGGTCTATCTCCAAATCGGGAAAAAAGAAATGAATGAAGATTCGTTTAAAATCCGGACAGGCATGACATAACGCCCACGTAATGTCCGACAAATCATTCTCTTTGTATCGTCTGGTCGCCAGATACTCGAAAAACAGCTTTATCATTATTATTCTAAATTATTCCCTACACGTGAGGTTTACACCCGAACAAATCTCGGAAATAATCTTGGGAATAACAAACAGGGAAGATGGTCAATTGTAAATTGACGGTTTGGAATTAAAGAAGTGAGGGATTTAGATGATTTTGAGATTAAAATAGAGAGATAACATAGGAAATCAAAAATTGGTAAACAGGTATAAAGGGTTAATTCCTAAAATATTCCGAATTAATAGTTTGTTTTGTTATAGTTTTTTGATAAATACAACAAATGAATTAGGTGTAAATAATAAATATAGTTATTTTTAATATAAATACAGCATTTGTAATGGGACGTGATTAAAAAGTTTTGAATGTGCATGGAGAAAACGTTGTACCGGTGGACTTGCGTAAAATAGTTTTGCAAATATAAAAGATTAAAGGTATTTTGGAGACGGTTTCAAAATACAATTAATGGTAATGCTATGGAAATAAAATCCCTCGGGAAAACGGACTTCGATATTGTGTTTGAGGCATTTAATCGGGCTTTTGCCGATTATGAGATTCAATTGAATAAAGAACAGCTTCAGACGATGTTGAAGAGGCGTGGTTTTGATCCTGAATTGTCTTTTGCCGCATTTGACAAGGGAGGAATCGTGGCTTTTACGTTTAACGGCATCGGAAATTTCGAGGGGATACCAACGGCTTACGATACGGGTATCGGGACATTGAAAGAGTACAGGGGAAAAGGGTTGGCTACGGAGGTCTTTAAATATTCTATCCCTTATTTGAAGGAAACAGGGATTAGGCAGTATTTGTTAGAAGTTTTGCAACACAATACAAAGGTTGTTTCCGTTTATCGAAATCTCGGATTTGAGGTAATGCGTGAGTTCAATTATTTTATGGCCAAGAATGAGGAGGTTCGGAATACAATCAACCGTCCGTTTGTTGCCTGTATAATCAAACAAATTAATACTATCGGCGAATATGATTCGATTCCTGAATTTTGGGATTTTACCCCATCCTGGCAGAATAGTTTTGAATCTATCCGAAGAGCTGCCGAGGAGTTCGTTTGTTTAGGTGCATTTATTGAAGATAAGCTTGTCGGGTATTGTGTTTTTGAACCTGCTTCCGGAGATATAACTCAAATAGCGGTCGATAAACGATACAGAAGGAGAGGAATGGCTTCCGTGTTACTTCATAAAATGATTGAATTAAGTCAAAATGATATAGTTAAAATCATAAATACGGATATTTTATCACCTTCGATCACCGGTTTCCTAAAAGCGAAAAATATAGATATACAAGGAAAGCAATTTGAAATGATAAAACAGGTATAGCGTGATTTTATAGTAAAATTACTGTTTTATGTTTCTTTTGCTGTTCGATTTTTATCCGATAGGTTTTTGGAGAAAGAATGAAATGTCCTGAAAAAAGTGCCGTTAGTAAAGCGGCACTTTTTCAATTTATAATATATCGATAGCTTGTTGTTTTTTCAGAGTCGTATTATTCATCTTAGAATGCCCGTCCTTGCTTCAGATCTTCGACGAATTTATCGATACGTCGTAACTGTGCCGGGATATCGATGTTTTGCGGACAATGGGGATTGCATTGATCGCAACCGATACAATGGTTAGCCTGTCGCAGGTACGGAACAGAACGGTCATAACCAATAAGAAATGCTCGGCGGGCCTTGCGATAGTTCGTATCCCGTGACGAAGAGGGCATATTGCCTTCGTTGATACATTTATTGAAATGGAGTAAGATACCCGGAATATTCAGACCGTAAGGACATGGCATACAATATTTGCAATCGTTACAGGGAATGGTCGGGTAACGGAGCAATTGCCGTGCCGTTTCTTCCAAAAATTCCTTTTCTTCAGAGGTCAGTTCTTCAAAGGGAGAGTAAGTACTTAAGTTGTCCTGAAGGTGTTCCATATAGGTCATGCCGCTTAGTACGGTTAGAACACCCGGAAAAGAGCCGGCAAAGCGGAAAGCCCAGGATGCGACGCTCGATTCGGGATGTCGTTGCTTCAATTGGGCAGCAATATGGTCGTGTACATTAGAGAGACGTCCTCCCAAGAGCGGTTCCATGATTATGGCCGGAATGCCCCGTTTCTCTAACTCTCCGTAAAGATATTCGGCATCCGTATTGCGGGCATTTACCTCTTTGGCATGTTTCCAGTCCACATAGTTGAGCTGAATTTGTACGAAATCCCATTTGATTTCGTCGTGTCGAGAGAGTAGGTAATCGAATACGCGAATATCCCCGTGGTAAGAGAATCCGAGGTTCCGAATACGTCCGGTTTCCCGTTCATCAAGTAAAAAATCCAATAGGCCGTTATCGATGTAACGTGCTTCGAACTCTTTCATGCTGTTTCCCATTCCGACTCCATGTAATAACAGATAGTCGATGTATTCGACCTGTAACTCTTTTAACGAATTGCGGTACATGGCAATAGACGCTTCACGATTCCAGGTGGAGGGTGCGAAGTTCGAGAGCTTGGTAGCGATAAAATATTTATTACGCGGGTAGCGGCTAAGTGCAATACCCGTTGCGTGTTCCGAGCGTCCTTTACAATAGGCGGGAGACGTATCGAAATAGTTTATCCCGTGAGCGATAGCGTGATCGACCAGTTCGTTGACCATCTCTTGATCGATCTCATCGCTGTTCTTCCCGGTGCCCCGGTTAGCAACAGTCGGCCAGCGCATGCACCCGTAGCCGAGAAGCGATACGCGATCGCCGTTGGTCGGATGGGTACGGTAGGTCATTTTACCCGGTTGCTTCTCTATCGATATATTGCCAGTGGCCCTGTTTTTGTTGTTTCCGCAGCCGGGTAGTCCGATTGCAGTTATGGTAGCTCCGACTGTTCCCAATATTTTCAGGAAATCACGGCGATCGATTTTTTTCTTGTTTCCCATTTTCCTATTTATTTTTCGGGTATTGTTTTTATTAATATAAATACTTTTATCGGATACTCGGACGCTTGCCGCAATAACTTCCGGTTGGAGTAGACGGCCCCTCTTGCATGTCATTTTTTATTTCAACCTTACAAAATTACGGTGTTGTTATTAACCCGATGGTAGACGGATTACAGGTTTTCTTACCAATCTTACGGATTGTTGTATTTTATATTGTTACGGAATTGTGTTACCTGCGTCGTTAATCTGAGTAGGAAACTTGTAGATGAAGATAGTGGAGAGATTTCAGTATTATCTCTCGCGAATGAAATTTCAACGTTAAAATAATCGTGACGGTGAATCTTTATTTTTTCCCGGTGTCGAAGAGTTCTGTAAGGGGTGTTGCACTCCAGTTGTCTATCAAGACAGGAGAGGAAAAGTCGTTTTTTTTGACAGGTTTGGTGGGTTTAACCTGTTTAACGCCTTTTGTTTTTTCGGGATGTGTGACCACGGTATTTATAAGAGTTATATGTACTTTCCCAAAAATACAAAATAAGATAGGTCGTTTCGGTTATTAAATAGTCGGTTTATGATTATAAAAAGAATAAAAAGCGAAGGAATGAATTCATTTGAAAATCAAAAATAAATAGAAAAATATTTCTTATTTTGCGAACGTAACCTATGCAAATAGTATTTACGAATCAAAAACAACAATTGATACTTATGCTTATTACCATTATTATCCTTGTTCTATCCGCGGTCTTTTTTGTTAATGGCAGGGTTCGCTCGGACCTTGTAGCACTTTGTGCTTTGATTGCCTTGTTGGTTTTTCAGGTATTGACTCCTGATGAAGCTTTATCCGGCTTTTCCAATTCGGTAGTAATTATGATGATCGGATTGTTTGTTGTCGGAGGAGCTATTTTCCAGACAGGATTGGCAAAGATGATTAGTTCTCGTATTTTGAAACTGGCAGGACGGAGCGAGTTGAGATTATTTTTATTGGTTATGTTGGTGACCTCGGCTATCGGAGCTTTTGTGAGCAACACGGGGACGGTAGCGTTGATGTTGCCTATTGTGGTCAGCTTGGCTGTGAGTGCCGATATGAATCCCAGCCGCTTGCTGATGCCCTTGGCGTTTGCCAGCAGTATGGGAGGAATGATGACACTTATCGGTACACCTCCTAATCTTGTAATACAGAATGTATTGACCTCGGCTGGGTTCCCTCCGCTTTCGTTTTTTTCTTTTCTCCCGGTAGGTATTATTTGTGTTGTCGTGGGAACTTTGGTGCTGATGCCGCTAAGCAAGTGGTTTCTTTCGAAACGCGGAAAGAGTGGAGACGAGAATGTATATTCAGGTAAATCATTGAATCAGTTAGTAAAAGAGTACGGATTGTCCAGTAACCTGTTTCGATTGAAGGTGGCGGGTAATGCCCGTTTGCATGGAAAGACAATTATTGAATTGGATATTCGTCGGAAATATGGATTGAATATATTGGAGGTACGCCGCGGCGACGTATCCCAACATCGTTTTTTGAAGACGATTACTCAAAAGCTGGCAGATTCGGATACCGTTTTGCAAAAGGAGGATATTCTCTACGTAACAGGCGATTTTGATAAAGTTAAACGGTTTGCTGAAGATTTTTTGCTCGAAATATTGGATGAACACGTTACGGAAGAGGCCCGTATGAATGAAAATTCATTGGATTTCTATGATATCGGTATTGCTGAGATCGTGTTGATGCCCTCTTCCAATTTGATTAATCAAACCATAAAAGAAGCCGGATTCCGCGATAAGTACAATGTAAATGTTCTGGGTATTCGTCGCAAGAGAGAGTATTTGTTACACGATTTGGGTAACGAGCGGATTCATAGCGGCGATGTATTGTTGGTACAGGGTACGTGGAATAATATAGCCCGCCTTAGCCGGGAAGATTCGGATTGGGTCGTGTTGGGACAACCGTTGGCTGAAGCCGCTAAGGTGACATTGGACTACAAAGCTCCCTTGGCGGCTGCTATTATGGTGTTGATGGTGACGATGATGGTATTCGATTTTATTCCTGTGGCTCCGGTTACGGCTGTAATGATTGCGGGCATTCTGATGGTGTTGACCGGGTGTTTCCGTAATGTGGAAGCTGCTTATAAAACTATCAACTGGGAGAGCATCGTTTTGATTGCCGCCATGTTACCCATGTCTTTGGCGTTGGAAAAGACAGGCGCTTCTGAATATATTTCGAACAGTTTGGTGAGCGGGCTGGGAACTTATGGGCCCTTGGCGTTGATGGCTGGAATTTATTTTACGACCTCGTTGATGACTATGTTTATCAGTAATACGGCTACTGCGGTACTTCTTGCACCCATTGCGATACAGAGTGCAACGCAAATAGGAGTTAGTCCCGTACCGTTTCTTTTTGCGGTAACGCTTGGAGCCAGCATGTGTTTTGCTTCACCCTTTTCGACTCCTCCTAATGCATTAGTGATGCCTGCCGGGCAATATACCTTTATGGATTATGTGAAGGTAGGTTTACCGTTGCAGATAATAATGGGAATCGTAATGGTGTTGATGCTTCCGCTGCTATTCCCGTTTTAAGGATAGAGATTGATTTGGGTTGTTCCAAGTTTAGTATTTTATTGAATCGTTTATCAACGCACACGCTGATGATTTTTCCATTGTGGAAAAGTGAAAATATAATTGCGGGCGTAGGGGCATTCTGTGCCTGTTTCATTGTCTCCATGCTTTTGCTGCGGGAATATATTCGATAAAAACTTTTGCTTTTTCATCCAATCTTTTTTTAATTCGTAGCCTTCGCTATATTTCTTGTCGGAGAAAGCACAACAGAGATGTTGTGTATCAATATTCTCTTTTATCAGGGTGATGTATATTTTATAAAAATAGATAATCGTGTTTGTGTGTTAATCAAGCTCTTTTTTACTTGTCGGTAGGGAAATAGAATCTTTGTATATGATAAAAAATGATTGTAGTTTTGAACATTGCTGAATACATAAAATGATGATATGAAATTAAAAGGTTTATGGTTTGTTTTCAGTTTACTCGTGTTGCCGGTTATAGTAAAAGCGGAACATGAAAGGTTACAAGAGCAATTACGGGAAACGATAGCCGGAAAGAATGCACAAGTCGGTATAGCCGTTATTCTTGACGGCAAGGATACGATCACCGTGAACAATGATTGTCAATATCCTATGATGAGTGTTTTTAAGTTGTATCAAGCCTTGGCTGTTGCAGATTATTGTCAAAAAGAAAAGTTGTCTTTCGAAACGTCTGTTTATATTCGACGATCCGATTTGAAATCGAATACATATAGTCCTCTTCGCAACAAATATCCTCAAGGTGAAATCTTTCTTCCGATTAAAGATTTGCTGAAATATACCTTGCATTTAAGCGATAATAACGCGTGTGATATTCTTTTTGCTCGAACCGGTGGGACGGAAGCAACTGACAAGTATATACGGAGTTTGGGTATCCGGAATTTCTCCGTTGAATTTACGGAGGATGAAATGCATAAGGACATAAATACCTGTTATCGGAATTGGAGTACTCCGCTTGAAGCGGTTAAAGTCATGGAATTACTGCTTACTCGGACGTTATTTGATAAAGATTATCAGGATTTTATTAAACAGGCGATGGTTACCTGTGAGACCGGAAAAGATCGCTTGCCTTTTCCGTTAGAGGGGACAGGGGCGATCATAGGTCATAAAACGGGAACAGGAGATCTCAATGATAAAGGCCAAATTATCGGAATAAATGATGTGGGTTTTGTATATCTGCCGAACGGGAAAAGATACACGATTGCCGTTTTTATAAAAGACTCCGCGGAAAATATGCAGGAAACTTCTCGAATCATAGCTGATATTTCTCGTGTCGTATATCAATATGTGAGCGAAATATAGACAATACTACCGGTAAGGGGTATTTCTCTTCCGGTAGCGGGAAATTTTGTAAAGAGACGGTTCGCTTTATCGGGTATGTTAATTTTGAGCTATGTATTCTTTATACATTTTCTCTATCTCCTTTATTGAAACATCCAATGTCTTTATTTGTTTGAAAAATTCCGGTAATTCTTCGTGCAGGAATACATCCTTGCGAAGGGTCATAATCCGGTCTTTGGCCCCTGCCGATACGAAATAGCCGATACCGCGTTTATTGTATATTATTTCTTGCCCTTGAAGGTAATCGTAAGTGCGAACGACCGTGTTTGCGTTTACCTCCACGGTGGCAGCGTATTCCCTGACGGATGGGATACGCTGCTCTTCTTTATATTGTTCTTGCAGGATTTCGTCGCATATCCGGTCGGCTATCTGCAAGTATATGGATTTACTTTCTTTAAATCTCATAATAAATGAAATTTCGGTTTAATAATTTGTGAACGGGTAAAGAGTTTGTAACTCAACCACCAATTGAAAATAGTAAATAAACTAAAGAAAGTCACACCTGCTGCCAATATATTCTTCACTGTCGCCCAAGTGGCCTCTCCCGAATACCACAGGGCAGACGTGTTTTCGGGGTCCTGTCGTCCTATGGCGATTGACGCGATAAAGCCTAATAGAAACATTATACCCCAAAGGGTTCCCAATGTTTTTAAAAAAGGTTTTTTATACCAATAATTGCCGCCCAATATGAACAAGGAATGATGCCAGATAACCGAAGTCCAGATACAAGCCGAAATCAACCCCCGATTAGAAATTCCGCTTCCGTAAATAACGGAACTATTTTTACCACTCATACAAATCATATCTATAAACATGGAGAACATCTTAGGTAATACGGTCTGATGCAAAGTGGCAGGAACGTTAAATAAAGGAAGCAAAAGAAGACGGGTAATCTCTGCCAAGGATACGGTTATCAGGATAGCCACGAAAAGACCTACCGTAACGTATAAGAATCTTACTATAAACTTTTCAAACATAGTAGCCGGAAGCATAAGGAATGATATGCGTTTCTCTTTCGTTTTCATATTTTCCATGATATTGGCTGCGTAAATAAAAGATGCGATCCCCGCGATTATCATAAAGGCAATCATTCTGCTTAGACAAAAATGTTCTACCGCCCACTCGGGATTATCCAACCAACGCGGTTCGTTATTTGCCTTAATCATGGCAAATATTAACGTCAATGCAAATGCCGCGTAAAGACCGATTAAACGATATACATTCGTTTTCCAGTTTTCAATGATCTCGCGTTTCATTACCATGACTATGCGCGATAAGCTAAAAAAGTTGTTCGTATCCATAATGTGCCTGTTTTTACTTGTTAAATATCGATTGCATTTTTTCCCTTTCTGTCAACATAGCGTTGAATAATACTTCCAGATTCAAATTTGTTTCTTCATTGTCAAAATTCGGGAAGATTACGCTATTTCCTTGGATTGATGATTGAATATATAATGCATTATCTGTCGGTTCATTTATCCCTTGATCTGCAAAATATAATTTATGACAGATGTTTTTTACCGATGTATTTAGCAATACGCGGGTACCGTCGATAATAATTACATGATCCAGCAAGCTGTCGATATCTCTTACCTGATGGGTCGAGATAATTACCGATTTATCATCTGTCATGCCCGAAGCGATCACTTTACGGAACTGGCTCTTTGAGGGAATGTCCAATCCATTGCTGGGTTCATCCATTAACAGCAGAGGGGTGTTGGTTGCCAATGCAAAACACATAAATGCTTTCTTCTTTTGTCCCATAGATAGTTCGCCCAAATGGATATCTTCATTCATATCGAAATCGCGAAGGCAGGCTCTTAGCTGTTCATGGCTGAAATTCGGATAAAACGGAGTATTCAGTTTCAAATATTGTTTCAAACTGATCGGTGGTAGAGTGAATTCTTCAGGTACAAGGAACATATCTTTTAATATTTGCGGATGGCGCATTGAAACGTTCATTCCCTTGTAAAATATTTGTCCTGCTCGAGGACGAAGTAAGCCTGTCATTAAATAAAGCAAAGTCGATTTACCTGTACCGTTCTTACCTAAAAGACCGTAAACTGAGCCTTTGCCTAATGTCAGCGAAAAGTCGTCAAAGATTTTTTGTTTTCTCTTTCCATAACTGAAAGATAAGTTTTTCACTTCGATCATCATAGTGGTTATAGGTTAATTGGTTTATGTGTGTATTAGTTAAATAGTACACTGCAAATGTGTGTAATTTATTTGATTAGACAAGCGGAAACCTTAATATTTAACTCTAATTAACTAATTGAGCGTGTTATATTATTGATTTTCAGGCAGTGTTTGATTTGCCAGACTCTAATTTGCTGGATAGCATTTTACGGTACGGAGGTGGACTGTTGATAAAGGTTTCCTGACGGTAAATCGGAAAAAGAGTTTGAAGAGTGGTAGGTGATGCTTGATCTACTTGAGGTATAATGATAATAATCGGAATTGTTTATATGAATTGTGGATATGATTAAAATAAGTATTTTTGTGTTCGATCATGATAGCGAGCATCTTATAATAAAATACTTACGTGTATAAAATATAAAACGAAAAAATTATGCAGGATATCGTAAATGGCCGATGTGGCTGGTGTGGAACCGATGAACTATATGTTAAATACCACGATCTGGAGTGGGGGAAGTTAGTGACGGACGATAAGATTCTTTTTGAGTTTTTGGTATTGGAGAGTGCTCAGGCGGGCTTGAGCTGGATAACTGTTCTCAGGAAGCGCGAAGGTTATCGTAAAGCTTTTCATGATTTTGATGTTGAGAAAGTTGCTCGAATGACCGATGAAGACGTTGACCGGTTGATGCAATTCGATGGTATCGTGCGGAATCGGTTGAAAATCAAATCGGCCATTACGAATGCAAAACTGTTTATTGCCATTCAAAAGGAGTTTGGTAGTTTTTACAACTATACCCTTTCGTTTTTTCCGAACAGAGAGCCGATTGTAAATCATGTTCGGTCAATGAGTGAAATCCCGGTATCTTCTCCCGAATCCGATGCGATGAGTAAAGATATGAAAAAGAGAGGATTCAAATTTTTCGGGACGACAATTTGTTATGCTCATTTGCAGGCTTCTGGGTTTATTAACGATCACCTGACGGATTGCATTTGTCGAAAATCATGAAAGTACCGTCTCGTTACGGCGTCTTTTCGAGGTACAGGCTGTATATTAATTGATCTACCGGGAGTCGAAAGTAAAAATATGCTGTAAATTACAAATTTACAGTGCTTTGCGTTTGCTTCCTGTGACTTTTTGCGGAGAGAGAGGGATGACTCGGAACATAGTTCCTCGTGAATGCGTTACGAACCCCGTCTATCGCTTCGTTCGAATCCCGATAGTATCTTATATATA